>JAOPTR010000036.1:0-675 GCA_051531935.1 Hyphomicrobiales bacterium | reverse complement strand
TAACCCTACTTGGTAACCTTTTGGAACAATAACTGTCCCAGATGGAACCCACTCAGTCGGTGGAAATATAACAGGTTCAGGAACATTAAATGCTCTATTAGACACTACTGATGGATTTACTGTAACGGGAAATGTAGGATCTTTAACAAATCTATCAGCTCCTACTTTAATGACAGTGGGTGGAAACTGGGATGTAACCAACTTAACTCATAATAATGGAGAAGTGCTACTATCAAGTGCATTAGCACAAAGCGTAATAAGTAATGATGAAACTTTTTATGATTTAACAAAATCTGGAGTAGGAGCAGCAACTTTTACAGGACTGCTTCTTGCTGATCGAGACGTAATAATCAATGGCGGTTCAATAGTACTTGATACTGGGGCTTCTAGTGTAACTCGAAACATCTCCGGAGCTGGAGAGTTAGACGCTGTGAGTGCGACTTCTTTAAATGTAGATGGATATCTAGGAACTTCTGGAACAGTACTAGCCAATTTTACTTCAGCGACAACTACAACAGTTGCAGGAGATTGGGATGTAACAGTCTTAACTCATAATAGTGGAACTGTAAACTTTGACGGTGTAGCCCAGGCTTTTGCAACAAATAATCAGACTTTCCAAAATGTAACTAAATCGACAGCTAATACTGTAACCGTAACAGGTAATTTAACCCTACT
>JAOPTR010000035.1:0-731 GCA_051531935.1 Hyphomicrobiales bacterium | reverse complement strand
ACTTGATACATTAATATAGATAGAGATATATCTTATCTTATATTTGTTAGTAATATTGTTGATAACTGGGTATATATTTAAATTACCTTTTATGTAACAGTTACTTAATACCGCCTTTTATTGTAGTGGACTGTCCACTATTATGGGCAGTTACTGACAATTCGGGTGAATTTGGAAATATAGCTCGTTTCACTCATCTTTGGTTTCAAATTTTACAAGTCTTAGATAGGCAGAAGTATTGTTTTGAACAGTACTATTGACTGTAAAAACATCACCATTACGAAATAGAGAATTTCGCACTTTTTTTGTGCCAGAAAATTGTCTGGCCTTTTTACTATCCATATGAAGCACATTGTAGCGTTTACCACCTATTTGTGGCCGTATCCTTTCACCGTTACTGGCGGACAGGACAGGATGTGCTTTTGAACGTATTTTCTTTTTCGCAATGTCTTGCCAATGGTCAGGAAGCTTAAAGCTGCTTTGAAGTTCGATTTCGGCGATACGCTTTAGCACCTGTTCGGCCACAAAGATTCCGTCCATTTCGTTTAAGGCATCATATATAAGACGATCAAGGTGAGTTTTATTTAGGTCAGACATTTCATCTTTGGCTATCGTCGTGATTGGTGCTTCGAAGGGACTGTAACTTTCAAGTGGCACGTCATCCAAATACTGTCCAAACATTGCGAGGTTGGATTTCTTCTGCATCCATTCGTTGATGAACTGCCAAAATT
>JAOPTR010000034.1:0-28652 GCA_051531935.1 Hyphomicrobiales bacterium | reverse complement strand
TGCAAGATGTGATGCAAATTTCTGATATTCTTGAAGTGAAATCGGCAACTAGCTTTGCGCGACCTATCTATGCGGGTAATGCGATTCAGGTGCTTGACTCAACTGATGAGAAATTGGTTATCACCGTGCGTACAACGGCATTTGATAGTGCTGACCTAACAGGTAGTGCAGCCATTGAAACGGCACCAAGTGCTGGAGATGTAGCATCGAGCGCATTTGTAAGCGCTGCATTGTCTGAATCTGAGCGTCCTGAACTAGCATCGGCTAAGATTGTCATTTCTGGTGGTCGTGGTATGGGTTCTGGTGAAAACTTTGCGCTTATTGAAGCTGTGGCTGATAAATTGGGCGCGGCTATTGGTGCTTCACGTGCTGCAGTTGATGCAGGTTATGTGCCGAATGATTATCAAGTTGGGCAAACGGGTAAAGTTGTGGCTCCAGACCTTTATATTGCAGTTGGTATCTCGGGTGCTATTCAGCATTTGGCGGGTATGAAAGACAGTAAGATTATTGTTGCCATTAACAAAGATGAAGACGCACCGATTTTTCAAGTTGCTGATTATGGGCTTGTGGCTGACTTGTTTGATGTATTACCAGAACTAGAAAAAGCACTTTAACAAAGCATTATAAACGCTTTATAAATTGATATTGATACGCTCGTATGGCTTGTATAAGCCTTGCGGGCGCAGGAAACGTGCAACTTTGATTGTTGTAAATTGGGAGAGAAATTATGAAAATTGAACAAGTTGGTGTTGTGGGTGCAGGCCAAATGGGAAATGGGATTGCGCATGTATCGGCTCTAGCAGGCTATAATGTGATATTGATTGATTTGAGCCAAGCTGCATTGGATAATGCGCTTGTGACCATCGGCAAAAATATGGCACGTCAGGTAAGTAAAGACAAGATCACTCAGGCGGATATGGACAGCGCTATGGCGCGCATTGCCATTAATGTTGATATGAGCGCTTTGACAGATACTGACTTGCTGATTGAAGCGGTGGCTGAAAGTTTTGAGTTGAAAGTGAAGATTTTTAATGCGGCGCAACAATATGTATCGTCTGAATGTTTGTTTGCGAGTAACACTTCGAGCTTATCAATTACCAAATTAGCCACAGCGACTGACCGTGCGGGACAATTTATTGGTTTGCACTTTATGAACCCTGTGCCGATGATGAAATTAGTTGAACTAATCTCGGGTTTAGCGACCAGTGACGAAATGTATGAAACCAGTAAGGCATTTGCTGAAAGCTTGGGCAAAACAGTGGCAACGGCTAAGGATTTTCCAGGTTTTATTGCTAATCGTATTTTAATGCCGATGATTAATGAGGCGATTTTTACGCTTTATGAAGGCGTTGGCAGCAAAGAAGCTATTGATACCAGTATGAAATTGGGAATGGCACATAAAATGGGGCCATTAGAATTGGCCGATTATATTGGCCTCGATACCTGTTTAGCTGTGCTGAATGTACTATATGAAGGGTTTGGTGATAGTAAATATCGGCCTTGCCCATTGCTTGTGCAATATGTTGATGCGGGTTATTTTGGCATTAAATCTGGCCGCGGTTTTTACGATTATTAAGCCAGTGAATTAATTTATTGGGTTATTATATTTGCCAGTCGTTTTAGGCCAATTGCAAGGTTTTGGCGGGTTGAGGGTGCGACTAAGCTGATGCGTATGTGGTTGCTTTTGGCCTGCTGTCGTTGCTGCGGGATGAAAATCGGAGCTGTGGCAACATTGAGCGATTGGGCTTTGCATGACTGTTGAATGTCGATGCCATTTGGTGTGTGCAGCCATAAATGCGGGCTGAATTTGTCAGTCGTTATTATAAAATGTTTTGGCAATATATTATCGGCTATTTTTCGCCTTTCGGTTATTTCATCCAATTGCCATGCGGCTTTGTCAAAGGCAGTGCCATTGTCGATCCAATCTATCGCCATTTGCATCATAATGGGGCTAAGTGTCCACTGGGTTAAGTTGGTGGCGTGGGTTAGGGCATCTAAATAAGCGGATTTTGCATGGATGAAGCCAACCCGCAACCCGAACGAAACGGTTTTTGACAAGCTAGTGAGATAGATTGAATGATCGGGTAAATGAGTTGAAAGTGGCGGCATGTTAGATAAGCCGCCATAAACATCATCCTCAATAAGTGTGAGATTTTGCGCTTTGATGACTTGGGCGATTTCGGTTTGGCGTTGCGCAGACATAACCGCACCTGTTGGGTTTTGATGATTCGGCACCGAAATGATGAATTTTGCATTTGATTTTTGCGCGACTTTGGCTAATTCACTAGGTAGGAGACCTTGCTCATCCATGTTGACTTCTATCAGTTTAAGGCCAAATTGACGGGCGAAATCTTTCATGCCTGGGAAGGTAAATTGCTCGACCAGAATTGAATCGCCTGCGTTACAAAGCGCAATGAGTACGGCCTGTAGTGCGACTTGTGCGCCACCTGTGGGAATGATGTTTTGTGGTTGGGCGGGCATTTTGCGCCAATTTAGCCATTTGCATGCGGCAATGCGTAATTTGTTGAGCATTTGGGGGGCATGATATTCCTCGAATATAGATGTTTGATTCGCTGCCGTTATGCTGGCTAAGCTGGTGTTGAAGCGCCTATCGGCTTGGTTGCGGGCGGGAATGTTGGTCGATAGGTCGATGAAAATGCTTTGGTCGTCAGTCGTATGATGAGTTTCGTGACTTAACGTGAATAGACTGGCTTCGGCGCTGTTGGCCAATATATATGTGCCGCGCCCCACTTCGCCACCGATGAGATGTTGCCTGACGGCTTCGCGGTATGCGCGGCTGACCGTTGTGAGGTTAACTTGCAGCGCCCATGCTAAATCGCGCTGTGGGGGGAGTTTATCGCCTGATTTTAGAATGCCCGCTTCGATATCGGCACGCATGGCGGTGACAATGGCGCGATAAACACCTCGTTTTGATTTATCAATTTGGGGTGTCCACATAGAATTCCACCATTAAATTATTTGTCATACAATGTATATATTGCGTCATACAATAAAATACAACATTATTTGTGAAATATAGTTTTTATGGATGTTGAAATGTTTTCTTTAGATTGTTTGCACAAAGCCCAGAATGAAATTTATAACCACATGCCTGCAACGCCACAATATAGTTGGCCGTTGCTAAATGAGCGTATGGGGCAGGAATTATGGATTAAGCACGAAAACCACACACCAACAGGTGCCTTTAAAGTGCGTGGCGGTTTGTTGTTTATGGCAAGGCTAAAAGCTAGTGGGTTTAAAGGTGGTTTAGTGACTGCCACACGCGGCAACCACGGGCAATCTATCGGTTTGGCAGGCAAGAAAATGGGGATTCCTGTGACCATTGTTGTGCCAGAAGGCAATAGTGCCGAGAAAAATGCAGCCATGAAAGCACTGGGTGCTGAATTGATTATTCATGGAGCGGACTTTGATGAAGCGCGCGCGCATGCGGCTTTTTTATCAGAAAGCCGAGGGCTGCAATCGGTGCCATCTTTCCATTCGGATTTAGTGGTTGGGGTGGCAACTTATGCTTATGAGTTTTTTAACAACGCTCCCAATTTAGACCGTGTTTATGTGCCGATTGGCATGGGTAGTGGCATTTGTGGGATGATTAAAACACGAGATTTAATGGGTTTGAAAACCAAAATTGTTGCTGTGATCTCGGAAAATGCGCCTGCATATGCTTTGTCGGTTGCTAAAGGCGAGATTGTGCAAACCGAAACGGCCAATACTTTTGCAGATGGCGTGGCGTGTAGACAGCCCGACCCACAGGCATTTAAGATGGTGCAGCAAGGCGCCGACCATATTGTGCAGGTGTCTGATGATGAAATTAAAGAGGCAATTCGTACTTATTATACAGACACTCATAATTTAGCTGAAGGTGCGGGTGCTGTTGGTTTGGCAGGCCTGATGCAAGAGGTTAAAGCAGGGAAATGCGCGAAAGATGAACGACTTGGTACTGTATTAAGTGGTGGTAATATTGATATGGATATGTTTGCGGGCATTATTTCGCAGCAATAATGCCGTGTTTATTTTTTATCATCTGCATCAATGACATGCTTTTTAAACAGAGATATGCCGAATGAGACAAGAAGTTTGACTAAAATGAATGCGGTAAATGCCCCGACAGCTATATAAACTGTCGGTTGCATGAACCATTCCGTAATAGAATTTAACATATTAAATCCAGTTTTTAGAGCCAGTCTGGTACGTGATCGAGATTGATAATATCCTCGACCTGAACGCGTGGACGCACGACAGCAAAACGATCGTCATCAACCAATACTTCTGGCACTAATGCTCTTGTATTGTAAGTGCCTGCTTGCACAGCGCCATATGCGCCTGCGCTCATGATGGCGAACATGTCGCCTTGTTCAAATATTGGCAGCTCGCGGTCTTTGGCGCTGTAATCGCCTGTTTCGCATACGGGGCCAACCACATCGACAAGTTGTGTTTTGTTGTTTGTGGCTTGTTTTACAGGCTGAATGTCGTGATAAGCGTCATATAATGTCGGGCGGATGAGGTCATTCATTCCAACATCTGAAATGAGGAAATCGCGGCCATCGCCATGTTTTACATATTCGACCGTGCCAACCAATATACCTGCATTTGCGGCAATCATACGGCCAGGTTCGAATATATATTTTACCCCTAAAGAACCGGCGACTTTGTTAATCATGGCGGCATATTCATCTGGATGAGGGGGGATGTCATTATCGTTTTTATAAGGCACGCCTAAGCCGCCACCAAAATCGACATGTTGGATTTTATGGCCTGCTGCGCGAAGAGATGTTACCAATGTTCCGACGCGTTCAAAGGCTTCGGCGAATGGTTCTAAATCAGTAATTTGACTGCCGATATGCAAATCTATACCAACCACTTCTAGGTGATCTAACGTGCCGATTAAGTCATAGACTTTGTCGATTTTCTTCCAAGGAATGCCGAATTTATTTTCGGCTTTGCCTGTCATGATTTTTTCGTGTCCGCCAGCATCGACATCTGGGTTAACACGCACAGAAACGGGGGCTTTAACGCCTTTTGATTTTGCCACTTG
Source organism: Hyphomicrobiales bacterium (assembly GCA_051531935.1). Taxonomy (GTDB): domain Bacteria; phylum Pseudomonadota; class Alphaproteobacteria; order Rhizobiales; family OSC116; genus OCS116. The sequence continues at coordinate 23,599 of JAOPTR010000034.1, read as the reverse complement.
GTTTATGCGTTCTAGCTCGGGTTCGCTTTCGGCATTGAAACAATGGATGCCAACTTCTAAACCATATTCGATTTCGGCATGGGTTTTTGCTACACCTGAATAGACTATTTTATCGGCAGGGAAGCCCGCTTTGATGGCGCGTTTGATCTCGCCACCTGAAACCACATCGACCCCTGCGCCTAATTTGGCGATGAGCGTTAAAATGGCTTGGTTGCTATTGGCTTTCATGGCGTAGCAAATAAGGGCATCGCGATCGGCAAAAGATTGCTGAAACATTTTAATGTGGCGGCGAAAAGTGGCAGCGCTATAACAGTAAAAAGGCGTGCCAACTTGTGCCGCGATTTCACTTAAGCTTACATTTTCGGCAAATAACTCGCCATTTTTATAATCAAAATAATGCATGTTTTACTCTATCTCGTTGGCACATTAGGCATATCATTCTAATATGTGTCGATTTAACTTATGTCAGTGTTGCTAGCCATGCTTGCGCGGATTTTTTAACCAATGCAGGGGCTGTGCCACCAAAACTTGTGCGGCTTTTCACACTGTTTTGTACGGAAAGCACATCAAAAATCTCATCGGTGATGCGCGGCTCTACGGTTTGCATCTCGGCAAGGGTTAGCTCGTCAATGCGCAAATCTTGCTTTTCGGCAATGGCAACAATGCTGCCTGTGACATGATGGGCGTCGCGGAACGGCATGTTAAGCACACGCACGCACCAATCGGCAAGATCGGTTGCGGTGGCAAAACCGCTGGCAGCGGCTTTTTCCATGGTCTCTTTATGCGCGGTGATGTCATCAATCATACCGCCCATTGCGGCAAGGCTGATTTCTAGGTTGTCTAGTGCATCGAAAGTCATTTCTTTATCTTCCTGCATGTCCTTGGCATAGGTCATCGGCAGGCCCTTCATCACGATCATAATGGCAGTTAGTGCGCCAATGATACGACCCGGTTTGCCACGGATAAGCTCGGCAGCATCGGGGTTGCGTTTTTGTGGCATGATGGATGAACCCGTTGAGAATTTGTCCGACATGGTGATGAATGAAAATTGTGAAGTTGACCAAATGACCATTTCTTCTGCCAAGCGTGACAGATGAATTGAGGTGATAGAGGCGGCTGCAAGAGTTTCCATCACAAAATCGCGGTCGGCAACGGCATCGAGGCTATTGGCAGCGGGGCCGTCAAAACCTAAGGCTTCGGCTGTCATATGGCGATCTATTGGAAAGCTTGTGCCAGCCAATGCGGCAGCGCCTAGAGGCGAAATATTCATGCGCTTGCGGGCATCTTCGAAACGAGATTTATCGCGGGCGAGCATTTCGACATAAGCCAATAAATGATGACCGAATGTAACAGGCTGTGCCACTTGCAAATGGGTAAAACCTGGCATGACATAATCGGCATATTGCTCGGCTTTTTGGGCAGTGACTGCCATAAGAGCTGAAATTTGCTCAATTAGGCCATCAACACGATCGCGGATATATAGTTTAAAATCTAGCGCCACTTGGTCGTTACGCGAACGGCCTGTGTGTAGGCGGCCGGCGGCTTCGCCAATCACTTCTTTAAGGCGGGCTTCGATATTCATGTGAATGTCTTCAAGGGCAGGTTTGAAATCAAATTCACCTGCGGCAATTTCTCGCGAAATTGTGTCTAGACCTGCATCTATTTTTGCGGCATCATCGGCGGTAATAATACCACATTTTGCAAGCATTTTAGCATGAGCTTTGGAGCCTGCAATGTCTTGAGTGTAGAAACGTTGATCATAGCCAATGGACGCATTTATTTTTTCCATTAGTGCATCGGGTGCGCTGGCAAACCTGCCGCCCCACATTTGGTTAGCTGATTTTTTATCGCTCATATCATTGCCCTCATTCGCTATATTGCATATATGTTGCTTATATAAAGATAAATAGAATAGGACAGATGTAAATGCCACAAAAATCTTTGCTCAAGCCCATTATTATGGTCAGCTTTTTACTGATGGCTGCCTTTGGTGGATACTTGGTTTATAAAACCATTGAAAATGAGCAAAAGCTCGCGGTTGAACAAGCGTTTAACAGCAAACAAAAGCTGGCAACTGGTGAAGTGGCGGCATTTTTATTTAACGCATCACCCATAGAATTGCCAAAAATTACATTTTTAAACGCATCTGAAGACGATAAATTATTAAGCGGTAAGCAGGAAATTGACTTTAGTCACTTTAAAGGCAAGGTGGTTTTGGTGAATTTATGGGCGACTTGGTGTGGCCCTTGCCGCCATGAAATGCCCACCTTAGACAAATTACAAGCCGATTTGGGTAGTGATAAATTTGAAGTGGTGACTTTGAATGTTGACCGCAAAAGCACAGCGGGCGCTGAAGCGTTTTTTAGTGAAATAGGCGTTAAAAACTTGGCTTTATACGCTGACCCTACAACCAATGCGATGCGTAGTTTACGCGCGCGCGGCCTACCTATGACCATGCTGCTCAATGCGGATGGCAAAGAAGTGGGGCGGATTTTTGGTCCCGCGGAATGGGCGAGTGAAGAGGCTATCAATTTGATTAAAGCTGAGTTAGACTCGAATTCATAATTAAAGATTTATTGGGGTAGTATGTTTAAGAAATTGTGTTTAGCGGCGGCGTTTGTTTTATCGAGCGGATTAATTGTGCAAGCTGCGGATGAAAAGGTGGTGCCAGAACCTGCACCAATCCAACAAAATTTTTTAACCGTGGAAGTGCCGATATATTCGCAGAAACTGAGGTTTAAGCTGCCTACAGACTGGAAGCATGCCAATACTAGCCAGAATGAAAAAACTTATTTAATTGAGTTTGTTCCTAAAGGTGAAGGGTTGTCGGATTGGAAAAACCTATTTTCTTTGCAAGGGGTTAAAGATTTTGACCCTGCCATTAAGCCTGAAGATGTGGCGAATAGTGTGGCGAGTAGTTTTGCCGAAATTTGCCCTAAAACAGTGGTTTTTACGAAAATTGGCGCGCGTTTTTTGAATGACCAAGAAGCATTTTTAGCCATTATTGGCTGTGCCGACATGCCAGAAGATAACCCAACTGGCCTTAAAAAAGGCATGGCTGAAATTTCATATTATGTATTTATTAAAGGCAAACGCGATTTGTACATTGCGCATAAATCTATACGTGGCGCAGGTTTTACGCCCGATAAGTTTCCGCCATTTGTGGAGCAAGCGATTGGTGAAATGAAGAATTTTTTCCCCATTGAATTTTGTGCGCTTGAGAGCGGCAAAGGACAATGTGAAAAATGATTTATGCAACCGAGCGGGACATTCCTGCACAAAGCCAATTGTTTGAGCCTGCTAAGCAAGCATATATAATTGATTGTTTTGCGATTGGCTCTGCTGAAATAGAATTGCCGATTGAAGAGCTTTATGCGCGTTTAATGTCTCAAACGCCGAAATGGTTTGATGTTTTGATGAATTTACGCGATCGGATTGTTGGTTTATTGGGGCTGAAATCGACACAAAATATGGCTGGTTATGAATCTGTTTTTGAGCAAACAGGCAAGCCATTTGGGCTTAATAACACGACAAGACCTAGTAAAATTATGGATTTTTTTACGGTGGTGGCATTGTCAGAAAATGAAATTATTCTCAGTATAAAAGATAAGCATTTGGACATGCAAATGTCGTTACTGAGGTGCAATGTTGATTTTGAAAAGCAACAATGTGAAATTTTGATGAATGACGTTATTTTTACACATAATTTTTTTGGCAAGCTGTATCTGTTTTTCATCATGCCCGTTCATAAAATTATAATTAAAAAGACGCTTAACGATGCCAAGCATCGCGGTGATATTTGATGCCTGATGTTAAGCCCAAAATTAACACCATTACGATAAAAACAGACTTAAAATTACCACGGGCATTGCGAAAAATATATGCTTTGGATGATTTTCAGGTGGCGGCAAAGAGGCATTTGCCATTGCCGATATACGCTTATTACGCCAGTGCGGTTGAAGACCGCGTGACTTTGAATGCCAACCGTGCGGCATTTAGTGATTATGAATTTATACCTAATAGTTTGGTTGATACAGTGAAGCGTGACCAATCTATTGAGCTTTTGGGGCAGAAATATAGTGCGCCCTTTGGCATTGCGCCTATGGGCATGAGTGCATTAGGCTGTTTTGAGGGTGACATTGTGATTGCCAAAATAGCAAATGAGCTGAACATACCCTCTGTATTGAGTGCATCGTCACTAAATAGTTTGGAACGCGTGGCAAATGAGGGGGATGGTAAGTGGTTTCAGCTTTACCAACCTGGTGATACGCAGCGGATTAAGCTGATGCTAGACCGTGTTGAGGCGGCTGGCTATGAAACCTTGGTTTTAACTGTTGATGTGCCTGTGACCGCTAACCCTGAAAACCAATCGCGGTATGGGTTTACAGCGCCTGTAGAACCGAGTTTAAGCTTAGCTTGGCAGGGGATTATTCACCCAAAATGGACGATAAACACTTGGTTTAAGACCTTGGTAAAAGCGGGTGTTCCGCGCTTTGACAATATGGATGTGGGTGACGGCCCGCCTATATTATCGCGCAGTTTAACCCGTGATATGGGTGTGCGCGAGGCTTTGACATGGGAACATGTGCAATATATTCGCAAACATTGGCATGGGAAATTGATCATTAAAGGTTTGCTTTCGGTTCAAGATGCCGAGTTGGCGCGTGAGCATAGTGCGGATGCTATTATTGTATCCAACCATGGTGGGCGGCAATTGGATGGCGCAGTTGCAAGCTTGCGGGCTTTGCCCGCTATCGTGGCGGCTGCGGGTGATATGCCCGTGATGATGGATAGCGGCATTCGGCGTGGGTCGGATATTTTAAAAGCCTATGCTTTGGGTGCGGCCTTTGTATTTGTCGGGCGGCCATTTTTGTTTGCATTGTCTATTGGTGGTGCTAATGGCATTAGACATTGTGCCGATTTGTTGAGCCAAGAAATTGACCGCAATATGGCCATGTTGGGCATTAATAAGATTAGCCATGACAGCCTTAAGGGCTTGGTTCGAAAAATATAAAGTTACTTGTTAAATTTTCGGTAGTTGAAAATTTTTATCCTCCTAAAATAGGTTTAATTTTTGGAGTGAAATATGAGTGTATTTAATGAATTTTTGCTGTTGGGCAATGTTTGGAATGTGGCAAGTGCTAAGACTTACCAAAAGAGTGGGTTTAAAGCCATTGGCACATCGAGCGCGGCCGTTGCGCATTCGCTTGGTTATGAAGATGGCGAAGACATGCCGTTTAATGCCTTATTGCATATTGTTGCTGACATTAGTGCCCGCGTAGATTTGCCTTTAACGGTGGATATAGAAGCCGGTTATGCGCGTGATGTGAACACTATAAATACAAATATTAAAAAGCTGGCCGATTTGGGTGTGGTGGGTATTAATATAGAAGACAGTGTTATTGAGCGGGGCATACGGTAGGTATTACCTGAGGATGACTTTGCCGGAATCATTGGTAACATAAAGAAAACCATGCCAAATGGTGTGTTTTCGAACGCCCGAACAGATGCTTATATTACGGGGCTCGAAAACCCGTTAGAACAAAGCCTAAGCCGAGCGAAATGCTATGAAAGTGTTGGTGCGGATGGTATATTTGTGCCGTGTATTACCAAAATGGATGACATTAAACAACTTGTAAACGCTGTCAACATTCCGTTAAATGTAATGTGTATGCCAGACTTACCCAATTTTGCGCTGTTAGAGAAAATTGGTGTGAAGTGCATTAGCATGGGGCCGTTTTTATATAATATGTTGCAAGATAATATGGAAAAAACCATTGGTAACCTGATTGATGAACAGTCATTCGCACCAATGTTTGGATGAAATATGAACCAGAAACTGACATTTGAAGAAAAGTACGAAGCCATTGGGCAACAGAGCGGTCTCTATGAAGGGATGTTTATCACCTGTGTGACGTCGACGGGGATTTTTTGCCGTCCCTCTTGCCGTGCCAGAAAGCCATTGGCAAAAAATGTGATATTTTGCGACACACCACAACAAGCTATAAAAGATGGTTTTAGGCCTTGCAAGGTTTGTAAGCCGATGGATTTGGAAGGTGAAGCGCCTGAATATGTGAAGCGCATCATTAAGGAATTGCATGATGACCCATTTTTGAAACTGAAAGATTGGGACTTGCGCCAACGGGACATTGAGCCTAGCCAAATTAGGCGTTGGTTTCAGAAAAACCACAATATGACATTTCACAGCTACCAGCGCATGTTGCGCATTAACCAAGCCTATAACCAAATTAGGGGTGGTAATAAGGTAACCAATGCAGCTTTTGCGGTGGGTTATGACAGCCTGAGTGGTTTCAACGACGGTTATAAAAACATATTTGGCGCTGCGCCAAAGAATATTAAAGACCAGACGGTTATTAATATTATTAGATTTCCAACAAAATTGGGGCCAATGTTTGCCTGTGCGACAGAACAAGGCCTATGCTTGTTAGAATTTACCGACAGGCGCATGCTCGAGAGTGAATTTAAAGACTTATGCAAACGTTTGAATGCAGTGATTTTGCCGGGAAATAATGGGCATTTGGAGCTAGTGCAAGATGAGATTGCGGCATATTTTGAAGGCAAATTAACTGAATTTAGCGTGGCTTTGGACACGCCTGGGACTGAGTTTCAGCAAGTGGTTTGGGTTGGCTTGCAGGATATTTCTTTTGGCGAAACAAGATCATATAAACAGCAGGCAGAATTTTTAGGTAAGCCCAAAGCTGTGCGGGCGGTTGCGCGTGCCAATGGTATGAATAGAATATCTATCATCGTGCCGTGCCATCGGGTGATTGGCAGCGATGGAAACTTAACTGGGTATGGCGGTGGACTGCAAAGAAAGCAGTTTTTATTGGATTTAGAAGCTGGTTAGGTGAGTGAATTCTGACAAAAGAAAACCCGCATTCCAAAGGAATGCGGGTTAAAATTTTGCATGAAGCTTTAACTTAAGCTACGGCTGCATCATCTGAATTATCTTCAGCTTTTGCTTCGGCAGCTTTTTGGCGGGAAGCCACACCAATGTTTAGGTTTTCTAGCACGCGTGCAACGCCACCAGCATCATCTAAACCTTCGATAGAAGCAACTTCACGTGAAAGACGCTCTAGAGCGGCTTCATATAATTGGCGCTCTGAATAGCTTTGCTCTGGTTGAGATTCGCTGCGATAAAGATCGCGTACAACTTCAGATACAAGAATGATATCGCCAGAGTTGATTTTGGCTTCATATTCTTGTGCGCGGCGTGACCACATTGTGCGCTTAACACGTGGGCGGCCTTTTAATGTTTTTAATGATTTTGCAAGCATTGTTTCGGTTGACAATGGACGCATGCCAACAGATTTTGCTTTTGCAACAGGAACGCGCAAAGTCATTTTTTCTTTTTCGAATTTAATAACGTATAATTGTAATTCCAGGCCTGCAATTTCTTCAATTTCTATTGATGTGATTTGACCGACACCATGTGTTGGATATACAATCAATTGATCTACTGTAAAGCTTAATTTAGTGCTAGCTTTAGTGGCCATGCTTATTACCTTTCGACAGTTTTGAGTGCCTTTGTAAAGACGCCAAAACCATTAATTCACTTATGAAATAGAGTGAACAGATCTATATTTGCAAGCTTCGTAAAAGTGTTTTTAAATGACAGTAAACCACGCTTAGGTTCAAGAATTTCTTGGGAGGGTTGCACGAAAGTGACAAATGACTGCCCGAAGAAAAGGTATAACCTAATCCGTATTAATTTAATGGAATGTCAAATAAAGGTCTCTACAATCTATATGTATTCAATACATAAAAAATAATTTACTATTGCTCTTGCAGCTTGGCTATATGTATAGCACAAAAATTAACAAATTGCAAAATTATCTACTGTCACTATGTTGTTTAAAGCCAAAATGATGCTATAATTAGCGAAATATTAAAATGATGATTAAAATTAGTTTTTTGTTTTATAACAATAATTTACTATTAATAGCTCGTTAACCATAAGCCTTAACTATATAGTGACAAAGCTTAATTTATGTTAACCTTTTAGGTAAATATTAACCAATTGGAGACCTCTATGGATAGCGATCAACTTATGGTATTTGGTCTTTTGGGCTTTGTATTTGTAATGCTGATATGGGGTAAGTTGCGGTATGATCTGGTGGCTTTTAGCGCTTTGGTGATTGCTTTGGTTTTAGGGATTGTGCCAACCGATCAGGCTTTTTCGGGCTTTGGGCATCCTGCGACGGTGATTATTGCTTTGGTGCTTATTGTGTCGCGTGGTTTGCAATCTAGTGGTGCGATTGAGTTATTGGCACAGCTTTTGGTGAAATCTGGCCGGTCATTATCTGCACATATTGGTGTAATGTCGGGTTTAGTGGCTGGTTTAAGTGCGGTTATGAATAATGTTGGCGCCTTGGCATTGTTAATGCCTGTTGATATTGATGCGGCCAAAAAGGCTAAACGCAGCCCTGCGCTAACATTAATGCCTTTGTCTTTTGCTTCTATACTGGGTGGCATGGTGACGTTAATTGGCACACCGCCTAATATTATTATTGCTCAATTTAGAGAAAAAACACAGGGCGAAGCTTTCGCAATGTTTGATTTTGCCCCTGTGGGTTTGGTGGTTGCCACCATCGGTGTGATATTTATTGCCACAATAGGCTGGCGCCTTATACCTAAATCGGCAACGAAATATAACTCGCCTGATGAATTGCAAATGGCAAATTATGTGGCGGAATTGCGGGTTTCGGATAAAAGCAAAGCGGTTGATCAGAAAATTAATGAATTAGACGAAATTTGCGAAGAAAATGACGTTGTGATTGTAGGGCTTGTGCGTAATGGCCGTCGCAAATCTGGCCGTGCCAGACGCGAAATTGTGCAAGCGGGCGACATTCTTATCATCCAAGCATCGGCTGAAGCGATTGACAAGTTTTTAGGTTATTTGGATTTGGAATATGTTGGCTCGGAACAACATGGCGAGGGACTGAGCGGTGTTGGCCTGAATTTAACTGAAGTGGTGGTGACTGAAAGCTCGCGCATTAATGGCCGCACGGCCTATGAATTGCGGTTGTTGCAACGTAAGGGTGTGACTTTGCTCGGCGTTTCGCGCCAAGGTAAGAAAATTAGTGAGCGTGTGAGAAAGCTAACACTCAGAGCAGGCGATATTTTACTATTAATTGGCCCTGCACATTCTATGGATGATACGATTTCGTGGCTTGAATGTTTGCCATTGGCGGAGCGCGGCCTTTCTGTTGTGCAACGTGATAAGGCAATGTGGGCAGCGGGTATATTTGCTACGGGTATATTATTGGCGTCGTTTGGGTTGTTATATCTAGCAGTGGCTTTGGCGGCCGTGGTGATTTTTTATGTGGTGCTTAAAATTGTACCCGCCCAACAGGTTTATCGCTCGATTGAATGGCCTGTGATTGTTTTATTGGGTTCATTAATACCGATTGGAGCCGCTTTAGAAGCATCGGGCGGAACAGAAACTTTGGCGAATGGCATTGTAACATTAGCAGATGGTGCGCCCGCTTGGGTTTTGCTGACATTGTTAATGTTAGTGACTATGACCTTATCTGACGTCTTGAACAACACTGCCACTGCAGTGATTGCCGCACCGATTGCGGTGAATATTGCCAATAGTTTAAACGCCAACCCTGATAGTTTTTTGATGGTTGTGGCTGTGGCGGCATCTTGCGCGTTTTTAACACCGATTGGTCATAAAAATAATACTTTGATTATGGGGCCTGGTGGATATCGCTTTGGTGATTATTGGCGAATGGGATTGCCGCTTGAAATATTGGTTGTAATCGTGTCTATACCAACTATCATGTTTTTTTGGCCATTATAGGTTGTGAATAGCTAGGAAGTTTTAAAATGAGTGAAGATAAAGCCGCATTTCCCGAACACATTGCGATTATTATGGATGGCAATAGACGTTGGGCCAGAAAAAGATTTTTGCCTGCAATTGCTGGTCATAAAAAAGGCGTAGATGCGGTAAAAAACGCCATTAATGCTGCCAATGATTTGGGTGTCAAATATTTGACACTATATAGTTTCAGTACAGAAAATTGGGAACGTGAAGCTGATGAAGTTGGCGCTTTGATGAAGCTTGTTATGTATGCTCTGAAAAAAGAAATTGCGGAATTGCACCGGAAAAATTGCCGTTTTAGAGTGATTGGTTTTAGAGAGCATGCTGCGCCAGAAGTGGCAGCATTGTTTAATGAAGCTGAGGAGCTTACAAAAAACAACACAGGTTTGCAGCTTAACATTGCCTTTAACTATGGCGGTAAACAGGATATTTTAGCTGCGACTAAGAAAATTGCAAAAAAATTGGCGGCTGGCGAGATTGAAGAAGCTGACATTACCGCTGAAATGATGGATGATGAATTGTTGACACATGACATTACCGACCCTGATTTGGTGATTAGAACATCTGGCGAAATACGGGTGAGCAATTTTTTAACTTGGCAAACCGCCTATAGCGAATTTATATTTTTAGATATGTTTTGGCCTGAGTTTAACAATCAAACAATGGTTGATGCCATTGAAGAATATGCCAACAGACACAGGCGATTTGGCGGATAATTAGGAGTTATTGTTTTGCGTTTTCTATTTGTTATTTTACCATTGATATTTGCTAACTTCGCCTATGCGGGTGAATTGAAGTTGCGCATAGCTGCGGATGTGTTGACCAACCCAACCACTACACTTGAAGGTAATGTTGCCAAAACGATTTTATATGAAGCTGATAACGGCACATTTATTGGTGGTACTGTTTATTCGGCATCTTTAGGTAATGCAGGCGGCTTGTTTATTGGTGGCTTTGAGTTGGGGCAAAAATTTAAATTTGGTGATGGTTATTTTGCTGAGGCAGCCGTGTTTTTTGGCGGCGGCGGCGGTGCAGCTGTGGTTGGTGGTGATGGTTTACTGGTGCGTCCGCGGGTGAATGTTGGTGCAACCATTGGTGGTTATGAACTGGCAATTGGCGCGGCGTATATGCATGTGACGGGTAGTAAAATATCTAGCCCTGCTGTGGAATTTTCAATATCTCGGCCATTGAACTGGTTATATGAAGATGGACACATTCAGACATGCGCGACATGCAGTGTAAAAGCATTGTCTGATTTTGCAATGATAGACTCCATCAACGCTTCTTACAAAAATTACATTCCATTACATGACTTGGCTGTTGGAAAACGAAGTGGTGTTAAGTTAAAAACCATGCAACTGGCAGGGGCTGGTGTTGTCTTTAATATGGACCATATGTGGGGCAAAGGCTGGCAAAGCTTTATCAACGCGCATGGTGCTATGGGCGGGGATGGCGAGGGTTATGCTGAAATTGAAGTGGGTGGACGTTACGGGTATAACCTGACGGATTGGATGAATATTTATGCTGATGTGGCCATTGGGTTTGCAGGTGGCGGTGATGTTGCTACGGGAGGTGGGTTGATATTCACTGCTAATGTGGGCGCGAAATGGCGAATATTTGGCACAACAGATTTGCAAGCCTCTATTGGCTATATTGCAGCTGCTGGTGGTGGTTTTCATGCGATTTCGCCAGGGATTAAGATAAGCACACCACTGGGTGGGCACAAATCTTCTGGGTTTGAGGCCAGTAATTTAAACCCTACACATTGGAGCATTACTGCAGGCTATTCGGTGATTCCTGAGCATGCTAATATGCGTTATCCGCATGATAAAGACACAGGGTTTTTGGGCTTTACGGATTTTAAAGCTGACATATTTTTCAACGACAATTTTTATATGACAGGGCAAGCGCTCAGCATTACGGAGGGCGGAGCGGGTGGTTTTGCCATTGGGCTTGTGGGTGTGGGTGCTAAAATGGCCGTGACCGATAAAATTGATGTTTCGGCCGAATTGTTAATGGGTGCGGCGGCGGGCGGCGCGATTAATGTAAAAGGTGGTTTGGTGGCCTCTGCACAGGTGGATTTGGATTATAAGTTGAATGAAAAACTGAGCCTGACCAGTAACTTTGGCTGGATTAAAGCTGTTAAAGGCGGCTTAAATGGGCCAATGTTTGGCGCTGGGGTTAAATTTCATCTTACAAGTTTTAGATAAAACTTGACAAGTGGCGTCTGCGATTGGAAAATCAGCGCTTAAAGCCAAAAATAATTGGCTGTAATTGGGAGAATAGAATGAAAAACAGATTATTAGTGAAGGGCTTAACCACTGTTGTGGCCAGTGCTCTGATTACAGGCGCAGCATTTGCGGCTGATATGAAACGTGTGGCGATTTCGACAATTGTTGAAGTGCCTGCTTTAGTGGCAACCAAAGATGGTTTACTACAAGGCTTGAAAGAAAAAGGTTACGAAGTTGGCGTAAACCTTGAAGTAGATTACCAAAGTGCCAATGGCAAAATGGACACTCAATTGCAAATTGCTAAAAAATTCATTGGCGATGCACCTGATCTGTTATTACCTATCACAACACCTACATCGCAAGCGATGATTGCGGGCAATCACAATATTCCTGTGGTATTTACAACTGTAACTGACCCTGTGAAAGCTAAGTTGATCCCTCAATATAAGCAACCTGGTGGCAATGTTACCGGTGTTTCAGATGCGGCACCTATTAGCACTCAGCTAGAATTATTTAAGAAAATTGTTCCCAATTTGAAAAAAATTGGCTTTATCTACAACCCTGGCCTTGATAGTGCCGCTGCAACATTGGGTTGGATGAAAGAAGAAGGCGCTAAGCTTGGTATTGAAGTGGTCGAAAGCCCATCACCTACTGGCAATGAAGTTCTAGCTGCAACTAAGAAATTGGTTGGCAATGTAGATGCTATTTATGTGCCAAATGACACAACAGTGATTGCTGGTTTAGCAGCGATTGTGAAAATTGGTCAAGATACGCAAACGCCTGTATTTACTGGTGAACCTAGTGATGTTGAATCTGGCCCTGTGGCTTCGGTTGGTGTGAATTATTTTGAAATCGGTAGAATGGGTGGTCATATGGCTGCTAGAGTTCTTGATGGCACAAAACCTGGCGATATTGATGCAATTGTTGCTTATAAAACTATGGATAAATTCATTGTTTCCGTTAACTTGGCTGCCGCTAAGAAAATGGGCGTGACCATTCCACAAGACGTTATTGACTCTGCTCAAAATGTTTACAAATAAGTTGTAGATTGCTTGTGTTGACGCCTTGCTTTGCTAGGCGTTACGCGGGTTTGCCACAATTGTGGTGGTTTCCAAATTAGCTTGCACAAAACTTTAGGTTTTGTGCAGGTTTGTTTTGGATAGAATTTCACACAATACTAAGGGCAGTTATGTCATATTATGAATTTATGGGTACGCTTGAGCTGAGTTTTATCTTTGCGATATTGGCTTTGGGTGCATATATCACCTTTAAAATTTTGGACTTTCCAGACCTTACGGTTGAAGGTAGTTTTCCTGTTGGGGCATCGGTTGCTGCGGTTGCAATTGTTTCGGGCATTCCGATTATATCCAACGCTTGGGTGGCGACATTTTTAGCGGCTTTGGCCGGCTTTTCGGCAGGTTATATAACGGCATATTTAAACGTTAAATTTAAGATACTGCACATATTATCGGGTATTTTGGTGGCGACAGCGCTTTACTCGATTAACATCCGCATTATGAATGGCCCCAATGTACCATTGCTAGGTGTGGATACGATCTACACTGTGTTTGATAACATTGAAATTATGAAATCATATGAAGCCAAAACATTGTTTTTGGGCGCCTTTGTATTGGTGGTTAAACTTGGTTTGGATGCGTTTTTAGCCACGGGGCTTGGCTTATCTATGCGCGCTGCGGGTGCGAATGCAGACATGGCAGAAGCCAACGGCGTGGATGTTGGCAGAATGAAATTATATGGTGTGGGTGTTGCCAATGCCTTAACCGCTGTGGCGGGGGCGTTATTTGCACAAACTATTGGTGCATCGGATGCTCAATCGGGCGTGGGTATGATTATCATTGGCCTTGCGGCAGTGATTATTGGCATGAGCTTGATGCCATCGAGACTTATATGGCAAGCGACTTTTGCGGTTATTGTTGGCACGATTGTTTACAGACTGGCAATTGCAGCCGCGCTGAACGCTGATGCCACGGGGTTGAATGCCTCGGATTTACAAATGGTCACCGCGGTATTGGTGATACTGGTATTGGTGGTGCAGCATTATAGCAAAAGTTATTTTGCAGCCAGAAAAGGCGGCAAAAAATGATTAAATTAGACAATATTCATGTGACGTTTAATGCAGGCACCCCGCTTGAAACACGCGCATTAAAGGGCATAGATTTACATGTGCCTAAGGGCGAATTTTTAACGGTTATTGGCTCTAATGGTGCTGGGAAATCTACCTCGCTAAATTCGATTGCGGGTATTGCGCCAGTAGGACGCGGTAGTGTGGTGGTGAATGATACTGACATTACCAAATGGCCAGTATATAAGCGTAGCCAGATTATTTCGAGGGTGTTTCAGGACCCAAAAATGGGCACTTGTGAAGACCTTTCGATATTAGAAAATTATGCCATTGCTTGTGGCCGCACTAAACCCAGAGGTTTTAGCTTTGCGGTAAATCAACCTATCCGCGAACGGGCGGCCGAAAGTTTGAAAATATTGGGTTTGGGGTTGGAAGATAGGTTAAATGATAAAGTTGGTTTGTTATCTGGTGGGCAACGTCAAGCGTTGAGCTTGCTGATGGCGACAACAGGTGAGACAAAAGTGTTGTTATTGGACGAACATACAGCCGCCTTGGACCCAAAAACAGCCGCTTTTGTGATGGAATTGACCAATAAATTGGTTGCTGAGTTGGGTTTAACTGTGGTTATGGTTACCCATTCGATGGCGCAAGCTTTAGATACTGGGCATCGTACGATTATGTTTCATCAAGGTAAGATTATCTTTGATATTTCTGGTGAACAACGTGCTGCTATGGAAGTGAAAGATTTATTGGACTTGTTTAAGAAGGATCAGGGGCAAGAGCTTGCTGATGATGCGCTGCTTCTTGGCTGATCAAACTGATATTTGTAGAATCTAGGGAAGCCTCATGAATTTAGTTCAAAAAGCCGAAGCCCTGCTGGCTTTGCATCATGCTGAAAAAATGTTGATTTTGCCGAATGTCACCATGCCATTGGGCGCGCGGATATTGGAAAGCCGCGGCTTTGGTGCTGTGGCGACTCCGAGTGCAGGCATTGCCGAACAATTGGGCGTTAAAGACGGAGAAAAGGTCCCGTTTGATGTGCTTTTATTTATATTAAAACAGATTGTTGATGCAACCGACTTGCCTGTTACTGCTGATGTTGAGCGCGGATATGCCGATAATTTGCGGGGGCTGGCCGAGAATATAAAGGCTTTGTTGAATATTGGCATTGTGGGTATTAACATTGAAGATAGTTTAGATGTTGGGCTGCGCGGTGTTGATGAACAAGTCGAACGCATAACGACCGTTCGGTCTGTTTGTGAAGAGATGGGTATTCATATGGTGATAAATGCGCGGGTGGATGTATTTACTGCCTGTGCTGACTTGCCTGAGAGTGAGAAAATCGACATAACCGTTGAGCGTGCTGCTGCCTATAAAGCTGCGGGGGCTGATGTGATTTATCCGATTGGAGCGCAGCAAGCGGCTACAATTAGGCGTTTGGTTGAGGAGATTGAATTGCCGATTAATATAATTGCGCTGCCCAATGCTTTGCCGCTCCAACAATTAGAAGATTTGGGTGTGGCGCGGGTGAGCTTGGGGCCGTTTTTGTTCCGAGCGATGGCCGGAACGATGATAGACATTATTGATGAGATGCGTGATTATGGAGATTATTCGGTTTTTGCTGATAAATTTCCTGAAGATGGTTTGAGCGGGTTTTTAAAATAAATGAGGTTTAGTGGCACTCTTGCTCACTACCCAATATATTAATTGTTTCATTTTGTAATTTGCGTTCAAACTCTTTAGCAATATCGGCCAAGCTTATTTGCTTAAATCGGTTGTATAATACCGTTTTGGCCTCTTGTACGCTTTGTTCTAATGCTTCATTTACCGCTTGTTCGACCAAACATTGTGGTTTTTCATCGCTTAAATTGACTGAAATTAGGTTTGTATTACCCAATGCTTCATGCATATCCAATAAGCTTATATTTTCAATATTTTTTGATAAAAGCCAACCACCGCCATGACCCTTTTGGGATTCGACTATTTTATTTTTTCGTAAGCCTGCCATCATACGACGCACCACTACGGGGTTGGTATCTAACATTTTGGCGATTGAATCCGACGTGAGTGCGCCTTCATGAAAATTCATGTGAATGAGGGCGTGTGCTAAGCGCGATAGGCGGCGGTCTAATCCCATAAAACTCTCTAATAATTACATTGGTCATTGTTTGTAACATAGTAAGTTACAATAAAGTTGACATTTGATTTACTGTAACATATAAAGTTGCGTGAAATCAAATAAAGTTTGGAAAATATATGCCTAATATTGTGGTTGAAATGAGCCATCGTCGTAAAATGGTGGTTTACTTTGCGATCTTTGCTTCGTTATTTATGTCGGCTCTTGATGTGCATATTGTGGCGACTGCTTTGCCAACTATTGCATCTGAACTTGGTGATTTGCATTTATTTGGTTGGGTGACGGGATCTTATGTATTGGCAACGGCTGTGGTGACACCATTTTATGGCAAGTTGGCTGATATGTTTGGCACAAAAAAGATTTTTATTGTGGCGATATCGCTTTTCACGCTCGGCTCATTAGCTTGTGGCATTGCTTGGTCTATGCAAAGCTTGGTGGCGGCGCGGGTGTTGCAAGGGCTTGGTGGTGGCGGGTTGATGACACTTTGTTTTGTGATTTTGGCGCAAATATTTGAACCAAGAGAGCGCGCAAAATACCAAGGGTGGAGCATGGCGGCAATTAGTTTAGCAGGTTTTGTGGGCCCATTTGTGGGTGGCAGCATTACCGAATTAATAGGTTGGCCGTATATATTTTTATTAAACCTGCCCATTGCCTTTTTGGTGATTGGTGTGGTTGCCATGTCATTACCTGCTGCTAAAAAGCACAATGATGCAAAAATAGATTATTGGGGTGGTGTCTTATTGGGGCTTCTTATCATTGGCGTTACATTTGGGGCTGAACAAATCGCCACTAACGGCTCTGTTTATTTATCAGCTTTGTTGTTTGTCATGGTAATTATGGGGCTTGTTGCGTTTGTTTGGGTAGAGAAACAGGCAGATGAACCAATATTGCCGCTGAACTTCTTTGCCAATAGAACCATTTCACTTTCGTTGGCGATTTCGGTGGCTGTTGGGTTTTGCACCTTGGGAATAATGACTTATTTTGCATTATTGCTACAAACCATCACTGGCTTATCACCTGCTATGGCGGGTTTGATGTTCATTCCATCGACCTTTGGTATTTTGATTTCATCAATTGGCTCAGGCACTATGATTTCTCGTACGGGACGCTATAAATATTTTATCATTGTGGCCATGATTATGGGCTTTGTGGGGTTGCAATTATTTGCATTGGTAGGCGCTGACACACCTTTATGGATGCTGGCTATATTGATGTTCTGCTTTCCTTTAGGAATTGGTTTACAAATGCAGGCCTTTATGGTGGCGGTGCAAAATGCAGCCCCCAAAAAAGATATGGGCGCGGTGACAAGCAGCCTTAATTTAGCGCGAACCATCGGTGCGTCGCTTGGGTTAACGGTAAATGGCGCGATTATAAACGCGGAGTTAAGCAGCGGGCAGGCGAATTTAGACGCCAATATTGCAGCGCAATTGCCCAAAGATGTGAACCAAGTTACACCTGATGTGATTGCCACAATGCCCACTGAATTAGCGACTATTGTGATTGGCATTTTTGAGAACGCATTTGCCAATATGTTTTATTTTGGCTCAGGCCTCTTTGCGATTTGTTTTGTTTTGGCGCTCTTTTTGAAAAACGTGCAATTGCCGATGGACGATAAAGAGGTTTCGTGAAGGAGTTAATCCTTCACGAAACCATTAAAATTGCGCATCATCTTTGCGAATGTTGGAGATAGTTCGGCTTTGGTGCGTAAAAACTCATCAGTCACTGGGGTTTCGGGCGAGGTATATTGTGGATTGGCCTCAACATCATGTGGGAAGTTTTTGTTTAATATGCCAGCGCGGCCAATGAGCACAAAATCTGCACCATTTTGCAGGCAATCGGCGCAATCTTGTGCGCTCATAATTTTACCTGCTACGCCCAGGCGCACATTACCACGATCTAACTCAGTGAAATAAGACATAAGAGTTTTGCCCCTAAATTCTTCTTCCTCGGGTTGTTTGAAAACATCCCAAATTGACATATCTAGATAGTCTAACTGTCCGGTGTCCATAATCTGTTGTGCGAATTGAGTAATTTCGGCAAGGCGCAGGCCAAAACGTTCGGGCGAAAGGCGCAGACCCACCTGAAAATCGGGTCGGCAAGTTTTGCGAATTTTATCGAGGATGTAAAAGATGATGCGGGCGCGGTTTTCAAGTGATCCGCCCCATTCGTCAGTACGTTGGTTGATGGTTGGTGATAGGAATTGGCAAAGAATATAGCCGTGTGCGCCATGAATTTCGACGCCATCAAAGCCTGCTTGTTGTGCGCGCAATGCGCCTTGTGCAAAATCATGGATCAATTGATGGATTTCGGAGACTGTCAGGGCGCGGCTGCCAGTTTTTTCGTCGTCTGATGGGCACACTTTTTCGCCCACGCCATCAATTGAGCGCATGCCTGCATGATGAAGTTGCAAACTAGAAACTGAATCAGCATCTTTGAGTGCGGTCGCCAATTTTGTGAGGCCCTCGAGATGTTCATCGCCAAAGCAGCCTAATTGACCATCAAAACCTTGGCCTGAGGCTTGCACATGTGAAGCGCAAGTCATTGTCAGGCCATAGCCAGCTTGAGCGCGGCCGCTTAGCCAGTTAAATTCATCATCGGCCAATGTGCCATCGGCATTAGATTGGCTATTGGTAAGCGGTGCAAGCCATATGCGGTTTTTATGTGCAGGGCCGCGTGTGAAGCTGAGGGGCGAAAATAGATTTTTGTGGGTCATAATGATTGGCTTTTTTGAATATATGATTATAGTTTGAATAGATATTTATTGGCGCCTAATGTCAATGATTATGGAGACGCAAAATGGCAATTAAATATAAAATATTTGCAGAAATTCCAAATATCGAGGCATATTGTGACCTGCGAGTGGCCGCGGGCCTAAGCGCCAAAAGCCAAGAAATAGCGACAATTGGCTTGCCTAATAGTTGTTATGCTGTGAGTGTTAAAAAAGATGATGAACTGATTGGCATGGGTAGAATTGTTGGCGACGGTGCGGTGTTTTTACAAATATGCGATATTGCGGTTAGGCCAGAATATCAAGGCCAAGGCATTGGCAAAGCCATAGTGCAAAATCTGACCACGCATTTGGCCAAAAATTATAAAGGTGCTTATGTGAGTTTGATTGCCGATGGTGATGCGCAATATTTATACGCTCAATTTGGGTTTAAACCAGTTGCGCCAGATTCAATTGGCATGGCTTATATGGTTGGTTGAAGGTTTGACATACTACTGGTAGATGCTAGGACAATATAATACCCCCTCCAAAAGGAGAGGGTATTATATTGGGGGGATTTAATTGTCTATTGGGGGGGTGACAATTAAAACTGGCCCCAAACTTTGCCATGTACATCGCCGCGAGACAAGCCGAGGTCTTCGAGCATGCGATCTGACATTTTATTAAGTTCGTTTTCGGCGCGGCGTAATTTAACAGTCGCGTCATATTTGGCAATTAAGCCGTTTGATTTTTTGATTGTGTTGTTTTTTTCAAATGTAAATATAGCCATGATGTTAATCCTAATTTGGCACTGTACCGAAGCCCTTGCTTCTGTCTAACAAGGCTTATATAGGCGAGGCTAATGTGGATAAAAAGCATGGATACAACGCGGCAGCTATGCGGAAACTGCATAGGCGGCTTGGTTGTTAAATTTTAGGGGTGAGTTGTTTTAAAAAAAGCGGCAAACAAAGGTTATTGTCTGCCGCTTGATATTTTACCTGAATGCAGGTTCATTAAAGCTACGTAATTTGCGTGAATGCAAACTTTCGCCTCTATGTTCTTTGCGCAGGATATCGAGCGTTTGAATTCCGATTTTTAAATGTTGAGCTACCGATTCTGCATAGAAGCTATTGGCCATGCCCGGCAATTTAATTTCGCCATGCAAAGGCTTATCGCTTACACATAATAACGTACCATATGGCACACGGAACCTAAAGCCGTTAGCGGCAATAGTGGCGCTTTCCATATCGACAGCAATGGCACGACTTTGATTGAAAATTGTAGAAAGCTCTTTATAACGTAGCTCCCAATTTCGATCATCTGTGGTGACAACAGTGCCTGTTCTGAAACGATCTTTCATTTTACGACCTTCAAGACCAGTTACATCGCCCGTGGCTTTTGCCATCGCCAGCTGTACTTCTGCAATTGTGGGTAGGGGAACCCAAGGCGGGAGATCGTTGTCGAGTACATTATCAATACGTACATAAGCATGTGCCAGTACATAATCGCCCAAACGCTGGGTTTTACGCAGGCCGCCGCAATGGCCAACCATAATCCAACAATGGGGGCGAATTACCGCCACATGATCGGTGATGGTTTTGGCGTTTGATGGCCCAACACCAATGTTAATAAGGCTGATGCCCATATTATACTCATCGGTAAAATGATATGATGGCATTTGAGGTAGCTTTTCGATGTCTGGCACATCATCCATGCTGTTGAGGTTGTCTTTATTCAGCACCACATTGCCCGGTAGAACCAGCTCTCTGTCTGAGCCTTCATCCATAATGCGGTTGGCGGCATATTCGACAAATTCGTCGACATAGCGTTGGTAATTGGTGAAAATTACGAACCGTTGGAAATGTTGTGGGTGGACGCCCGTATAATGTTTAAGACGGTTAAGCGAGTAGTCGATACGCGGGCCCGTGAATAGAGCTAGCGCGCCAATGCCGCCTTCATCTTGTTTATCAAATGTTGAATTTGAAATCTCATCTGAAATAACACTTAAATCGGGTAGATGGAAATATTTGCGCAGTTCGGGCATCATATTACTATCAAAATTACCTTCAACCTTATCAATCACGAAGGTGACTGGAATTGGCTCTTCACTCTCGCCAACTACGATGGGGGTTTTGTGGTTTTTCAATAATTGCTTAATTTGATGGCGATAATAATCGCCCATTATATCTGGTGCGGAAATTGTAGTTCCAAAATCGCCTTCGGAAGGCAATGTACCCCAAGATTTTGAGGGGTCGGTATTGACGTGATCAGCATCAATTGTAATGCCTATATAGGGGTAGCATGGGTCTTCGTCGAAACCACTGAAGTTATTTTGGGTGAATGCGTTAAAACCGTTTTTCAATTTATTGATATTGTCGGCATATACCTCTTGTAAATAGGCGACTGCCTCATCTGCATCGGTAAACCATTTGGCCTTTTTTAGGTTTGTAAAATTGGATGCATTGTTTTTGTCTAGTCTCATAATATCTCTCTTTATATATGTAATGACAGTCGACCATTCGGTTGTCACCTTAACGGGCGAGTATATATTTCATTGTTATAGTTTGTCACTCGTTTTTTACAGTTTTATGAAAAAGGGTAAATTAACGTTATTCCTATTGCTAAGGCGTGGGTTATAAAATGATTGAACTTAGGTGCAATTGCTATATAAAACGGCGAATACAATATTTTGCGCATGATTAAGTGCGAATCAATAAGGTTTAAGACATTGCTGAATAAATTTGAAAAATTCATATATGCGGCTGAGCCGTTAAGCGTGGGTAAAGTTAAAACAGAAGTTTTATCTGGCCTCACAGTAGCTTTGGCCTTGGTGCCAGAAGCCGTGGCATTTGCCATTGTGGCAACCGTTGACCCGTTGGTTGGCCTATATGCTGCCTTTATTGTGGGCTTGATTACAGCTATTTTTGGTGGCCGACCTGGTATGATATCGGGAGCGACAGGCGCTTTGGCGGTGGTTATGGTGTCACTTGTTGTGGGCCATGGTGTTGAATATCTGTTTGCCACCGTGGTGCTGATGGGTGTTTTACAATTGCTTGCAGGGGTGTTTCACTTAGGGAAGTTTATCCGCATGGTGCCGCATCCTGTGATGTTGGGTTTTGTGAACGGCCTGGCGATTGTGATCTTTTTGGCGCAGCTTAACCAGTTTAAAATCAACCCATCTGATAGTGGATCGGCATGGTTATCCGGTACATCATTATATATGATGTTAGGTTTGGTTGTTTTGACCATGGCAATTATGGTTGTTTTACCTAAGTTTACGAAGGCAATCCCTGCACCGTTAGTGGCGATTTTGGTGGTGAGTTTAATTGTTGTATTTGGTAATATTGACGTTTCGACTGTGGGCGATGTAGCCTCGGTTGCTGGTGGCTTGCCAGAGTTTCATTTGCCAACGGTGCCGTTGGAGTGGGAAACTCTCGTGATTATCTTTCCATATGCTTTGATACTATCGGCCATTGGCTTGATTGAAAGCCTACTAACGCTTAACCTTGTTAATGACATGTTAGAAGGCCGTGGTGGTGCAAGTAAGGAATGTTTGGCTCAGGGTGCATCTAACGTTGTGACAGGCTTTTTTGGTGGCATGGGCGGTTGCGCGATGATTGGCCAAAGCATGATTAATGTGAAATCTGGCGGCACAACGCGTATATCTGGTTTTGCAGCGGCAGCGTTTTTGTTGATTATCATATTATTTGCCTCGGGGCTGATTGAACAAATACCATTGGCTGCTCTTGTCGGCGTTATGTTTATGGTGGTGATTGGTACATTTGCTTGGAACAGTCTTAAGACCATTCGCACAATGAAAATATCCGACGCCTTGGTGCTTGTCTTGGTGACATTTGTAACTGTATGGCAAGATTTGGCTATTGCGGTGGTTGTGGGTGTGATCGTATCGGCGCTGGTATTTGCATGGGAAGCCGCAAAGCGCATGGGTGCGAAGGTATATGATGAAGACGAAACACGTATCTATAAATTAAGAGGTGTTTTGTTCTTTGGGTCAATTGAAAGCTTTAATGAGCTGTTTAACCTTGAAGACGGACATGATGACGTGGTGATTGACTTTATTGATAGCCGTGTGCGTGATCATAGTGGTATTGAGGCCATAGAAGCTCTAGCGGCTAAATATCATCTGGCAGGTAAAACATTGCATTTGCGTCACCTTTCTAGCGATTGTATGGCACTACTGAATAAGTCTGCACGTCAAATGGTTGAGGTTTCAAGTGTTGAAGACCCTTCATATAAAGTGGCAGCTGATTATAAAGGGCATTTCCCTGATGGTGTTTCGGATGCAGGTGGCCATTAACAGAACCACTGACTACATTTAAATTATGGATTGAGAAGGAGTTGCGTTTGGCGCAGCTCCTTTTTTGTTATTACAAATTATTTTTATAAAAAAATTAGGAAAATTTTATCTAATTATTTGGATAAATTCTTAGCGGTGTATAAGTTTTAAATCAGGTAAAATATTGCTTTTAAGAGGTTTTTGGCGCTTCTTAGAAGGTTTTTAAAAGGTCAGTTTTGTTAACCTTTATTAACAAATTTTGTTATCGGTTGATAACTATGATAAGGTTGATTT
>JAOPTR010000033.1:0-3000 GCA_051531935.1 Hyphomicrobiales bacterium | reverse complement strand
ATATCAATATCAATAATTTTTAATTTTTGAACTGCGGTGTCAATGTTATCTAGCTCACTTATATACTGTCTCGCCACCATAACGGTTGTTGCTGTATGTGCTCCAATTATAGCTGCATCGGTAACACCTAATATTGAAGGAGAGTCAATAATAACAAATTCATATGCTTCGTTGGATTTTTTGCAAAAACCTTCAAACCGATCATTCATTAGCAGTTCAGCTGCATTTTTTGTTGTACTACCAGCAGATACAAATTCAAGGTTATCAATGCGTGTTTTATTGCTAATATCAGCTAGTTTAATGTCGTCATTTATATAATTAGATAAACCTTCACCTAATTTCAGACCAAATACATCATGCAAAGCTGCATGCCGCATATTCGCATCAACAAGCAAGGTTTTTTTACCTGATTGCGCAAATAAAGCCGCAAGGTTTTGCGCTACAAAACTTTTTCCTTCACCGTCATTTGCACTGGCAATCATAATTAATTTGTTACTGGCAGTGCTAATTCTATGATTAAGGCTGGTTCGTAAATTACGCAATCCTTCAATCGCTAAATCATCGGAATTGGTATAAGCCAATACGCGCAACTCTCCAGGTCGAAGTTTTTGCTTATCAAGCTTAACTTGGTTTAAGCTATTATCAACGCTTGCCAATATTTCGTAACCAGACTGCTCTAATGAATTGGCATCACGAATACCTTTTTTAAACAGTGACTTAAGTAATATCCATCCTATGGACAATATCATACCGACTATTACCGATAAGATTGCAACAATTCGCTTTTTAGGCGTCACGGCATTTGGGTTCACAACTGCAGAATCAATCACACGAATTGAACCGGATGTACCTGCTTGAATGATCTTAAGACCTTCATGTCTATTCAACATTTGTAAATATATGGTTTGATTAAGCTCAACATCACGTTGTAGTCGAAATACATTAAACTGTTCCGTCGGTATTTTTGCAGTTTCGATTTCAATTTCAGCCTTCTTAGTTTCCAAATCTTTGAATTTTCGAATAAAGTCGACATAAAGAGGATGTTCTTTCTTGAATTTCCGAGAAAACTCAGGCTCAAGTAACCTTAACTCATTAAGACCTTCTTCAATTGTGAGCAACTTATCCAACAGTTGTTGAGTTTTCAGGGTCAGATCAATCGTTTTATTGTTTAGGCGGTAATCATATATTGCTTGTTCTGCCCCTTGCATTCTTTGTTTTGCTTCAGGTAATAATTGAGCTACAAAATCAATGTTTTTACTAGATTCAATATTATTGTGGTCAACATTTTGTTGTTGATAGGTTACCAGAACATAATCAATAATTCGTTTAATTAGATCCTTATCAGGACCATTTAGGCTGATGCCTACAATGCCACTTGTTTTACCGTTTTCAGCAACAGAAAGCTCTTCGATTAAAGAATTAACGGCCAATATCGGATTGTCCTTTACTAAACTAAAGTAAGTCCCGGTTCTGCCAATAAGAGAATTTACGTGAAGTTCAATATTATAATCGTCAATATAATGCTTTTGGCCAACTTTACCCTTGAATATTCCTTCATTACCGATTTTAAGAATAAATTGATCATTCACAAGTTTGATAATTTCAAAATTCTTTCCATAATATTGGTTTGGTACATCAAATTGAATAATTTCAATGCTTTCACCACCCCATGCGTAATCTTTTGAAAATGGTAAATATTTGGAGAATAAAGCTGTTCCAAAACCTTCTGTGGCACTAAAATTACGATAAAAGTAACCGCCAATCAATGGGAAAATCAGAGGCTTGGCCTTAATAGCGAGCTTAAAATGTTCAACAGCAGGAAGAATTACTTTGCGAGACTTCAATAGTTCAAGTTCTGTAGATGTTGCAGCTCCGCCACCACCCAAACCACCCAAGCCTTCAGTAAGTTCAGACAAACCGGAAAAACCAGAAGACTTAACTTCTATTTGCAACAGCGCCTTGCCTTCAAACATAGGTTCAATCATGAACGCATAAGCAATGCCCAAAGCACCTGTAATAAAAGATACAAACATAATCAACCATTTGCCAGCCCATAATGAGCTCATAATCTGGCCTATGTCAATCTCATCATCTTCTATATCATTTACTGGTCTTGCATCATTCACGTTGTAAATTCCTAAATAATTTATATAATCTCATATACTCAAATTTTTGAAAGCCAACAAGTAATTCTGGGCCATTCTTATAAGCTGCCCTGCTTGTATAACCAACACTAGGTCTAGTTTATTAAATATTTACCCATCATTAAACGAGATTGATGTTTGTTGCAATATATTCTGAATTTGTAGAATAATTCCATCAAAACAAGCATGTATTTTGGCGCGTATATTAAGTGATGAATTCTGATGCAAAAGTGATTTTCTTAGGAAATTTAGTTTTAAAATCCCCATGAATGGTTAGGTCTATTTGTGGTAAAATTCACACTCAATCAAACACCGCTAATGCAGAGACCTTCGCACTATTCAAATTACCCGGAATGTCCAGTGATGGATTAATTACAGATAAGAACTGGTTCCATTTTACAATAGGAGCTTTGGCAATATAAACAAGATCTTCGCTTTTTAGTTCAAATTTAGAGGCTAAAACCATAGCTGCCATATTGCTCAAATCAAGCAAATAGACGCTTGAAATTTTACCAAGCTTTGCGCTCTCTCTAATCACATAAATAGCTCTTGCATCAGCGCTGGATTCGTTGATACCTCGTGCAGTACCTAATGCTTGTGCTAAATTCAAGCCTTCAGATGTAATCGGAACGATGACAGGAACTCCAACTTGCCCCATTACTTGCACATATTTGGGTGTTTGAGACCCTACAAATATTTGGTCACCATTTTGCAATAAAATATTTTGGCGCATATCCCCATATTGTACTAAAGAATAGAGGTCAATTTTACGTTTTTTACTTTTCCTAATCACAACAACATTGTTCAGATCAGCAGCAGCAGTAACGCCGCCTGCGGCGGTCAACGCGTCAAACAA
>JAOPTR010000032.1:3981-15690 GCA_051531935.1 Hyphomicrobiales bacterium | reverse complement strand
AAAGAGATGGCTCAGCTCTTTTCCCACGCTAACGCCAAATTCAAACTTCCAGATTTTTGGCAGGAGCGCAGCCCAGTATTTACGGCATAAAGACCGTTAGCGCGCTTGTTGCCGCTCGAAGAGATGGCTCAGCTTTTTTATCCACGTAATGTCATTAACGTCGATGCAGCAGGGTGTTGGCAGCACAAAGACAGTTCGCTGGCTTGTTGGTGCACTGCTAGGCTTGCTTAGAGCAAGCCTGCTGTTTTGGCGACATCAATGATATTTACTTTTGGGTGTGGGCCCATATGTTGGATGACTTCGCGGGCTGCAACACAGCCTAATTGTGCGCAATCGGCTAGGCTTAAGCCTTTTTCTAGGCCGTATAATGCACCAGATGCAAACATGTCGCCAGCGCCTGTTAGATCTACAATATCAAACACAGGGTCTACTGATGCATATTCTGTCACATCGCCTTTTTGCGCCACAGCGCCATTGGCACCACGGGTGATAAAGCTTAATACGCCTGTTTTTGCGTTTTCGGCCATCGCTTCTTCGAATGTTTCGACCTGATATAGGGCTTTGATTTCATCTTCGTTGCCAAATAGAATTTCTATCGTGCCATCTTCGATGAGACCTCTGAAACTATCTCTGAAATTATCGACACAGAATTGATCGGCCAAAGAAACTGAAATTTTTGTATCGGTATCTTTTACCAATTTGGCGATATGGTCAAAAGCTTGCTTTGCGGGTGGTTGATACCATAAATAGCCCTCGAAATAGATGACTTTTGACGCCAAAATTTGTTCGGAATTGATATGTTCTGGGCCAAGGTCTGTAGAGGCGCCTAAATATGTATTCATGGTGCGCTCACCATCGGGTGTGACCAAGATAATGGATTGTGAAGTTGGTTTACCTTCAACATAAATAGGATCGTAATGCACGCCAGATGCGTCCATATCATGTTTAAAAACTCTACCAAATTGATCTTTTGCAATGGTGCCAATATAGCTGCCTTTGCCGCCAAAATAACCAAAGCCTACGGCTGTATTGGCAGCACTACCGCCAGATTTTTCAGTTGCACGGCCGACTTTGCTGTATAATTCGTTAGATTCATCGGCATCGACCAATTTCATGGCGCTTTTATCTAGTTTTTGATCCACCAAAAAATCTTCTTCCACATTCACGAGAATGTCGATAATGGCATTGCCTACAGTCAGAAGTTCGTATTTTTTGGTCATATTGGCTCACATTCGGTTCAATTGGTGCGACAGGGCTTGAATTATATGTTCAGCCCCTTATGTACAAGACATATATTAATTTTTGGTACTGATAACAGATGATAGAAGCAATTTCCACCTCGATTTCTGACTTATTTTCCAAACCTTTTAGAAGTGTTGTGATAAAATCGGTTGGGTTAACAATTATACTATTGGCTGGCGCTTTATTTTTAATGCCAACTATGGCTGCGAATACGGGATGGAACCCGTTTCCATATTCTGATGTGTTATTTGGTTGGCTTGCTGGCATTGGCACATTTTTGATGATGGGTTATTTAGTGGTGCCGATTACTGCTCTATTTGCTGGTTTGTTTTTAGATAGCATAGCTGATGTAGTGGAAACCGAACATTATGCAAACCGCCCCCAAGGCACACCATTGCCAATGGGACAAGCCATTTGGACTGGCGTAAAATTCATGTTGATTGTGATTTTTAGCAATTTGTTATTATTACCATTCATTCTGTTAGGTGGCGTGGGTTTTATATTTATATATTTGCTGAACGGTTACTTGCTCGGCAGAGAATATTATGAATTAGCCGCATTGCGCCATCATAGCATTGCTGAAGCCAAATATTTACGCTCGCAAAACCCGATGTTGGTTTATGGAGCAGGCATAATAGTGGCATTTGCAGCCACTATCCCTTATTTAAATATTTTGGTTCCGATATTTGCCACAAGCTTGTTGGTGCATATTTATCATAAAACGGTTTAGAGGTATTTTTTGGCGGCATAGCTAGAAAGCACACCCAAAACAACCCAAAAAACCAGCAAAGTAATGGCCGTCATTATGACAAATTGGCCAGAAAGCTCGGTAAGAGCGGCGACCGCTTGCGGGTCTGTATTGGCAAAGCCATGTTGGCTAGGCAGAGGTGCACCCAAAACATGTGGTACGGCAATGAGTGCAAAACCAAATAGTTTGAACAATTTAGGCATAAAGGCCAAACATGCAAGGCCTGCGGCTGTGAGCAATACAGTCATCATCCACCAGCCTTGGCGGCCTTCTAGGTTAGCGGCCAATGTGCCAGGAATTTCGGGTATGAGGCCAAGAGATGGCGCTACAAAAAAACTTAAATAACCGGCAAGACCAAACAACAGACCGTGCAATGGTTTGATTTTTTGGGTATAGGCCATGGCGGCGATGACCAACATTGCAAAGCCAACGGCTGTGAGCATTGACGCGAATATCGTGTATGTTGTGCGCTCGATGCCATCACTAGGCGCCCACGCCTCACCTGCATCATCGTGACTATGTGTATGGCTATGCGCTTGGGTTGCGCCATTATGTGTATCTGCTGCGCTCGCTTCTGAAACTTCATAAGCCTCGGCAGCCATAATAATTGGTGATGTGGTGAATATTTGTAAAACGCCCAATAAGGCGCCAGTGATTGCGCCCACAAGCAGGGCAGCGATAATGATATTTTTAAACATTTTAAATTCCAGATTATTTGATGGAGTGGTTTTGAATTGTCATTAGATTAATGACAAGGAAACACAGTCGCGTGGCGTGTATCATGCGCGGCATTATGCAAAACCTGCATAGGCGCGAACCCAACAAAAAGGAATATCATAGCGCCCAATATGGCAGCGCCTAAAATTTCGCCATTTTTTGTAATGGCTGAAGAAGATTTATTAGTTTTAATTTGTGTCGTTTGCATTTTTCATTCCCGAAAATTAGCGTTTAAATATCTGGTATCGGACTTAATATTTAAAACAAACATTCAAAATAAAACATTGTTACAAATAAATACCGTTGCGGGTGCAGTGTTGGAGTTTCGCCAACTTCCCAGCTTAGGCTCAAAATAGGATATTTTGGCCATTTGTCAAATGACTTTATCTTTGCTCTTACACAAATCTACGATTATGCAATCGTTACAAAGTGGTTTGCGGGCTTTGCAAACATAGCGGCCGTGCAAAATTAGCCAATGATGGCTGTGGCGCTTATACTTTGCGGGGATGACTTTTTCGAGTTTGCGCTCGGTTTCGACCACATTTTTAGAAGGGGCTAATTTAAGCCTGTTGGACAGCCTAAAAATATGAGTATCAACCGCAATGGTCGGGTGGCCAAAAAACAGATTCAGCACAACATTGGCGGTTTTACGCCCGACTCCTGCAAGGCTTTCTAGGTCATCCCTATTTTCGGGGACTTGGCTGTTAAACACATCTATCAACCTGTGTGATAATGACAGTATGTTTTTGGCCTTATTGCGGTAGAGGCCGATGGTGCGCACATGTTCGGTAATGCCATCTAAACCGAGGCTGACCATTTTTTCGGGAGTGTCGGCAATTTGAAATAGTTTTTTTGTGGCTTTGTTTACGCCGACATCTGTGGTTTGGGCGGACAATACAACTGCTACCAACAATGTATAGACATTGAGGTAATCTAGCTCGCCCTCTGGCTCGGGGTCGCGTGCCTCGAAGCGGTGGAACATCTCTTCAATATTTTTTTTGAGCATTTTTAAAGGTCTTTTTTGTAGGGAGTTTCACTAGAAAGCCATTTTAAAAAAATTGCAAGTCTATAACCAATTTCGGGTGTTTAAATTATTGTTACATGTTAAATTTGGGTATGACAGATGAAAATATAAAAAATACCGAATATGACCTTGTGGTACGCGTGATTGAATATCTATGCCAAAACCAGTATGACCAGCCGAAATTGACTGACATTGCTGACTATGTGGGTATGACCACGGGACATGTGCAAAAAACCTTTACCAAATGGGCAGGTGTGTCGCCGAAGGATTTCCAGCATTATCTGACAATCCATCACGCCCGAAAAATGCTAAATGACCGCGAAACGATATTAAACGCATCTTATGATTTGGGGCTATCTAGCCCTGCGCGATTGCATGATTTATTTACCAAAGTAGAGGCCATGCCGCCCGGAATTTATAAAAGCGGTGGTGAAGGTTTGGACATTATTTATGGATATATGCACACGCCATTTGGCCGTGCGTTAATAATGATGACCGAAAATATTGCGAAAAAAATGAGCATATGCGGGATTGGTTTCGTGGACGAATCGGATGAATTGGCATTTGAAGACATGCAGAAGCGCTGGCCAAAAGCGAATTATTTGCCAGATGAACAAACTGTGCTGCGGGGCGCGAAAAGTATTTTTGCACCTGAAAATTGGAACGCCGAAAAACCGATGACGATTATATTGATTGGCTCGGATTTTGATGTGCAGATTTGGAAGACTTTACTAAAAATCCCGATGGGTCAAGCGGTGTCCTATGGCGATATCGCCTTGCATTTGGGTAAGAAAAAGGGTGCATCTCGTGCTGTTGGCAGTGCGGTGGGGCGTAACCCGATATCGTTTTTAGTGCCATGCCATAGAGTGTTGCGTGCCAATGGTGAACTAGGTGGTTACCATTGGGGCATAAGCCGCAAGCGCGCGCTTATAGGGTGGGAAGCTCGCTCAATCACATCGTGAAAAACGGGGCGATTAAACGAGCTGTTTTATTTACTTGTCGAGTTTTTTAACGCTTTCAACATTGCCATCTTCATCCAAAATATAAATCATTGGAATGCCTGTGCCTAGGTTAAGGCTTGTGATGTCTTCTTTTGAAATATTTTCAATTTGCATAATCAGCGCACGAAGCGAATTACCATGTGCAGCCACAATGATGTTTTCGCCAGCTTTATAACGCGGCAAAATGTCTGAATTGAAGTAAGGCAATACGCGGTCGGCAGTGCCTTTTAGGCTTTCGCCACCTGGAGGAGGAATATCGAACGAACGACGCCAAATATGCACTTGCTCATCGCCCCATTTTTTGCGGGCATCATCTTTATTCAAACCTGTTAGATCACCATAATCACGCTCATTAAGGCGTTGATCTTCGATGGTCTCAAGCTCTTCCTGGCCTAAAACTTTGAGGATGATTTTAAGTGTTTTTTGAGCGCGCATCAATTTAGATGTAAAAGCAATATCGAATTTAATATTTTCGGCTTTGATTTTTTCGCCTGCTGCATTGGCTTCTTCGATGCCAAGTTCTGTAAGATCAACATCTTTCCAACCAGTAAATTGGTTGAGTAAATTCCATTCGCTTTGTCCATGACGGACAAGAACCATTACGTTGCTCATATGAGTCTCCTTTAAAAATTATACGCGTTATGATAAACGCTAACTATATGTCTTCTAAGCCCAATACATCAAACATCGAAAATAAGCCTGGCCCGCGGCTAACCACTTTGCTTTTATCTTTATCGCCACCTGTAGCGCCCCAAATGGCGGCTTTTACAGCACCGCTGGCAAACATGCTGCGGTCGTTGGCTTTGTGAGTTAATTCTATGCGTTCATCTAGACCTGCAAATATAACGCTATGCTCGCCGACAACTGTGCCGCCGCGCAATGTTGCAAAACCGATATCGCCTTTTGGGCGTACGCCTGTAATGCCATCACGGCTGCGAATCGAACGTTCTGTAAGATCAATGTTACGGCCATCGGCAGCGGCCTGACCTAGCATTAATGCCGTGCCAGAAGGGGCGTCAATTTTATGACGGTGATGCATTTCAACCACTTCAATGTCAAATTCTTCACCCAAAGCGGCAGCTGTTTTTTTGACCATGGCCATCAATAAATTAACGCCAAGGCTCATATTGCCTGATTTGATGATGGTGGCGTGAGCCGCAGCAGCTTCGATTTGTGCTTCTTGCTCTTCTGAAAAACCAGTTGAGCCAATGACGTGTGTTATACGCACTTGGGCGGCTAGTTCGGCAAACATAACCGAGGCGGAAGGAATGGTGAAATCGAGCACCACATCGCATTTAGTAAATAGATCGAGCGCATCGCTTGTCACTTGGATGTCTAATTTGCCAACACCTGCTAATTCGCCAATATCTTGGCCGATAAAATCTGAATTTGGCGTTTCGATGCCGCCAACAATGATGCAGCCATCAGTTTCGTGCGCGACACGTGCTAAAGTGCGTCCCATACGGCCGCCAACACCCATAACTGCTATTTTAATATCTGCCATTTTTGCCTCTTAATCAGAGTTTTTTTAATTCTGATACTATTTTTTGAGCGCATTGTTGGGCACTCATATTTGTACTGTCTACGCAGAAATCATAATCAATATCTCTATGCACACGTTGATTCTGTTCTATTGCAGTGCCAATTTTTCGATTGCCGCGTTGTTTTTCGCGCATTTGTAAAATATCAACATCGCAATACACCCCCACATATATAACATTATATGGTTTAAGCAAGATTTTCCACAATTGCAATTCTTCATTTCCATTGGTAATGTCGTCTATGATGAGGCTTAAGCCCATGCCAGCTAAATTGGCCGCACTTTGGCGATAGGCATCATTAATCTTCTTGCCATATTCGCCTGCGGCGATTTTAAAGGCGGGGCTGCCATCATCTAACGTAACAGATTTCCAATAAAAGCCATCTTGAGGGCTTTCGCCCGTAAAATCATTGAGTTTTTCGGGCATCATCTCGATAAATTGATCAATACCAATATGCAAATAGGCTGTTGGCAACATGTCCTGTAGGGCTTTGCAGATAGAGGTTTTGCCTGCGCCACTTGCCCCGTTTAAAAAGATAATGTCCATAATCGCTAAAATTTATCTATGTTGATTCTGAGCTGCATGCAGACACGCAGATCAGCTGTGAAATACTGGTTGTCATTTTTCCAGAGTTTTAGAAATTGTTCTGAAAGGCGGCTTTCGGCCATCGAAATATAACCCTTTTGAGTGTAAAAAGGTTGGTTCCATTCTACATTTCTAAAAGTGATGAGGTTGATGGAGGGAATGCGCTGAATTTCGGCAAGCATTTTAACATAAGCAAGCAGGCCACTGCCAACACCTTGGCTTTGTGCGTGTTCAACCACACAGATCTCATGGATATACCAACTGTTTTCAAATTTTGCCAAAGCAATAAAGCCGACAGGTTTTTGGTCAATTTCGCTGATAAAACACAGCCCATTTTGAATGGCGTGGGCGAGCGTTTCGTTATCTATTGTTTCATTGCTTGACGCGAGCGCTTGAATTTCGGGGATGTTGGATTGTGAAAAGCGTTTTGCTGCATTTAGCTCGATGTCGCGACATGTTTCCATGTCGGTCAACAATGCGTCTCTGATGATAATTGATGCCATATAAATGCCCCTAATTCAGTTTTTATTTATATGCCTTAAATGTGCGATAAATTCAAGAAAAACCAAATTCTATCGGTTGAGTTTTTGGCGATAAATTTAAACTCACCAATCCAGGCTTTCGACTTCGGCAAAAATTTGATCAATATGCAGCAGTAAAAACGCGGCATCTGTTTGGCTGATAATTAGCGGAGCGCGCAATTTAAGCACATTGTGATGTGGCCCATCTGTGCCGATGAGAATACGTTTTGTAGCCATGCGGTTGGCAATATAATCGGCACGCGTTCTAGACGGGCTGCCATCAGGGGCAATCATCTCGATGCCAATGAATAAACCAAGGCCTCTTACATCGCCAATTGAAGGGTAAGAAATTTGCATTTTTTGGAACGCGTTTAATAATTGAGTGCCAATGGTTTTGGCGTTGTTTTGAAGGGCCTCATCTTCAATGATTTTGAGCACTTCCAAACCGATTGTGCATGATAGGGTGGAGCCACCAAAGGTGGAGAAAAACTCCATTCCATTAGCGAATCGATCGGCTATTTTTCTAGTGGTTGCCAATATACCGATGGGGTGGCCATTGCCAATGGGTTTGCCTAGAATAATCATATCTGGTACGGCATCTTGCTGCTCGAAACCCCAATAATATGCGCCTAGTCTGCCCATGCCTGTTTGCACTTCATCAGCAATGGCAATGCCGCCTGCTTCTCGCGTGAGTTCGAACACGGTTTTTAGATAGCCATCGGGTGGGATGATCTGCCCGCCAACCGATGGGAAACTTTCGGTAATAAAGGCAGCTAGTTTTTGACCATTTTGAGACAATTCATCAATAATAGCACGCGTATATTCAGCATATTTTTTGCCAGCATCGGCACCACTAAACTCACTCCGATACGGATCGGGCACAGGCACAACATGCACCCAATCTTTAGCGCCCTGCCCGCCAGTGCCATTAAATTTATATTCACTAATGTCGATAGCAGTCAGGGTATTGCCATGATAACCCGTTTGCGAAACGATTGTATGTTTTGAGCCGGTATATTCGCGTGCCATACGCATGGCAAGTTCGTTGGCCTCACTGGCAGAATTGAGAAAGAAAATTGTGTCGATATGATCGGGCATTTTGGCCAACATAGTCTCGGCATAATCGGACTGGGTTTGGTGCAAATATCTGGTATTTGTATTGAGCATTTGCATTTGCCGTGCGGCAACTTTGGCAAGCCTTGGATGGCTATGCCCGACATGCGGTACATTGTTAAAGGCATCTAAATAAGTGCGCCCCCATTCATCATACATTTGGCATTGAAAACCGCGTTGTAGCAGCAAAGGCTCATCATATGTGAGGCTTAGATTGGCACCAGACCATGCTTTGCGACGGGCATGTTCTTTGTTACGGCTGCGAATCTGTGCCGTGGCGTGGTTGGTTTTTAGGTTTAGCAATGGTGCAGGGTCGGGGTATAGATTTCGCCATATTTCTAGATCATCGGGATTAACAACGCCTGGCCAATCAGCACCGTGCCAATCTGTTAGCCCTAACTGAAAATGCACATGTGGTGGCCATGTGCCGTTTTGATCATAATCGCCCAATTTGGCAAAAGCTTGCCCAGATTTTATGGGCTGCCCCACTTTTAGAGCATTGACTTCATCCCATGCCAAGTGACCATATAAGGTGTAAAATTTTTGCCCTTCATCCGTGATATGTTCTAGCGTTACCAAACCGCCATAATCGAACGGGGTGTTTTGAATGGAGGCGCTGTGAATTTTACCATCATAGGGCGCATGTACAGGCGTGCCTGCAGGCAAGAAAACATCTATTGCCATATGCACGGTGCGGCGGTCGCGGGCTTGATGCTGTGTTGCGCCATCGAAAAACGCTTCGCCTGCATAAATAAGCCGCGGTTCGGCATAGCGGCCGATAGATGGATTGCCCACAGGGGCTATGTCATCGACAATTTGTTGGAACTCACTCATGTTTGGTTTGATGGCATTTGTTGGGGCATCTTTACCGATGACCGAAAAATCGAAAATGGGCGCGGCACTCAAATCCATATTAAAAAGGGGTGCAAAATTTCCTTGGTTTTTCGTGAGCCAAAGGTTAAGTCGTTTCGCATCAGAATCTATTTTGAACCCGCAGGCATGCAGTAATTTGGCGGTGACAAATTGATCGCTATATTTTTGCGCATAGTCGATCATTTTCCATGCCGACTTTTCGGACACGCTGACATAATCATCATCGGGTTTTTGTTGCTTCATAAGTGCACTATTAACCACCGACACAGCGAGCCGCATTAATGCCAATTTCCAAATGAGTTTCACCTCGATTTCGGTGAGCGGGTTTTGGGTGTGATACCCGCTTATGAAAGCTTGCAAGTGAGCTAGTGGTTTGTCAACATCGAGCATTATATATGCCGCGCAAATGGCAATATTACATATTTTTGGCGAGGAAATCATATCGCCAAAATCTATAAATCCAGAAATAGATTGAGCGCCGTTAGGTTTATTTAGAACGAGTATATTATAATCATTTAGATCATTATGTATGGCTTGTTTCGGTAGCGACTCTAATGTTGGTTTTAGAGATGTGTAATCATTTATGATATTTATAACGCGTTCTTGTTTATTTGATTCAAGTGTTTGAATTGACTCAACAATCCAATCGGCATTGGCTAAGTCCCATTTCATTTTCCGATCTAATAAGGGACGAGAATAGCTTTGCATTTCAATATCTACGCGTGCTAATTTATTGCCAATTTCGGAAGTTAGCGAGAGTGGTTTGGCAATTGTATCGGCATATAATTTGCCTTCAATAAGGCTAATGAGCCAGACATAGCGGCCGTTAATTTCGACAAAATCTTGCCCGATTTGGGTCTTAATGAGGCTTGGAATATAGTCTATTTTGGGTGTTAAAAAACCAAAAATTTCGGCCTGCATTTGCATGAAATCTAGGCTGCAATCTGCCGCCATGACTTTGAGAATATACTGGCCCTGGGCAGTATTAACTTCGAAATTAAGGTCATATTCGCCAACCAATGGTGTGAGGGTGGCGTCAATTTTCCATTGATTTTTAAGGGCAGAAATTAGTGTTTTGGTTTGCATATCACATCCTATTTACAAATTTATGTTAAGGCAATGTGATGTGATATGTAAGTTATTATTTAGAATAAGCGTTGCCACCATTTTTGCGCCGCCGGTGGTGAGCCAAGATTAACCTCCTGCCCCATTTGTGGCATGAGCAGGTTGACGTTTTTTTCTTGCGAGACTTTTGAGATCCGCTCTAGTGGATCGTACCATGTGTGGATTGATAGATCGAATGTGCTGTTATGAATCGGCACAAGGATGCCGCCATTTAGATCTATAAATGCTTGTACGGTTTGTTCGGGCGTCATGTGCACATCTGGCCAGAGTTGGTTATAGGCGCCTGTTTCCATAAAGCTTAAATCGAAGGGGCCATATTTTGAGCCAATTTGTTTGAAGCCGTCAAAATAGCCACCATCACCACTGAAGAATATATTGTGATTTGTAGATTTAATGACCCAACTTGCCCAAAGGCTTTGGTTGCGATCTGACAATCCACGACCTGAAAAATGTCGTGCAGGTGTGGCGGTGAGAGTTAGGCCATCAACCGCGATGGTTTCGTGCCAATCAAATTCGTTTAATTTTTGAGTATCAACACCCCATTTTTCCAGTGTGGCACCAACGCCTAAAGGCATGTAGAAATTTTCGACCTTGGAATTTAGCTGTTTAATGGCTTCTTTGTCCAGATGATCATAGTGATTATGCGAAATAATGACGCCTTTAATGGCGGGTAAAGCCTCGATGTTTAGGGGAGTGGGGTGAAAACGTTTTGGCCCGATGGCTGAAAATGGTGATGCGCGGTCTGAAAATACGGGATCAATGAGCCAAAATTCATTTTCGACCCATAATAATATGGATGAATGACCAAGTTTAAAGAAAATGGTTTGGTCGGCAGGCAAATTGGCGAGTTGTTCGGACGTGATTTCTATCACAGGAATGGGCTTTTGAGGCGATGCTGGTTGCTGCTTATCAAAAATTGCCTGATTGATCATTTTGGGGAAAAAGCTAATGCCTTGTGGCGACATCGGGTCTGAATTGGCAAAGGCCTTGCCATTATATTGTGCCGATTTTTTAATGCGATCTTTATTCATTGGTTCGGCACTCTTTATATAATAATCAACGCCAAAGCCAGCGGCCACAAGCAGGATGATGATGCTTATAATTATATAAGCCGTAATTTTTAGTTTTTTCATGTAGTTATATCTAATGGCTGTGCAAAAAATTACAAGTCTAAACCAATGATTCCGCATGGGAAAGGGGTTGAGCCAATTTATTGGCG
>JAOPTR010000032.1:0-3844 GCA_051531935.1 Hyphomicrobiales bacterium | reverse complement strand
GGAGCGAACGCACGCAGTGCATACTAGAGAGGCGAAGCCGAACGTAAAAAAGCAAACTTCCAGAGCGCCAACAAGCGCGCTAACTGTCTTTAAACAGCCGACACGGGGTAGCACTCCTGCCGATACTCGGCTACTGTCTAAACTCTACTTCCCCAACATATCTTTCATACGCGCAAAGAACCCAAAGCTTTCGGGATTTGTATTTTTGGCGTTTTCACCTGAGATTTCGGCAAATTCGCGTAATAATTCGCGTTGGCGTTTGTTGAGATTTTGTGGTGTTTCGACGCTGACCAAAATATAAAGATCACCAGCATTCTTGCTGCGCAAAATTGGCATGCCTTTGGTTTTAAGCCTAAATTGTTTGCCTGTTTGTGTGCCAGCAGGAATTTTAACTTTGGCAGTGGTGCCTTCTAAGGTTGGCACTTCCATTTCGCCACCCAAAGTGGCTTCGGTAAAGGTAATCGGCACACGGCAATAAAGGTGTGAGCCTTCACGCTGATAAAATTCATGTGTGGCGATGGAAATAAATATATAAAGGTCGCCATTCGGGCCGCCTTTTGTGCCGCCCTCACCTTCGCCAGTTAAGCGAATGCGTGTGCCATCTTCAACGCCAGGTGGAATGGTTACATCTAGGTGACGGATGTCATCTATTGTGCCTTCACCGCGACAAGATACGCATGGGGTTTTTATGGTTTCACCGCGGCCATTACAAACATGGCAGGTGCGTTCCATAGTGAAAAAGCCTTGTTGAACGCGTACTTTACCGTGGCCCGCACAAGTTGTGCAGCTTTCTGCACTTGTGCCAGCTTCGGCGCCAGAGCCTTCGCAATCGTCGCAAGTTGCGGCAACAGGCACTTCAATTTCGACCTTTTTGCCATCAAACGCATCTTGTAGGTTGATTTCCATATTATAACGTAAGTCTGAGCCACGTTCTGGCCCACGGGGACGCGCGCGCCCACCCATAAAATCGCCAAATATATCTTCGAAAATATCGCCCATGCCACCAAAACCGCCGCCACCTTGGCCGCCGCCGCCCATGCCACCTTGTTCAAAAGCAGCGTGGCCATATTGGTCATAAGCAGCTTTTTTTTGTGGGTCTTTGAGAACATCGTAAGCTTCTGAAGCTTCTCTGAATTTTTCGGCTGCGCCTTCATCATCGGGATTCCGATCGGGATGAAATTGCATGGCTTTTTTGCGATATGCGCTTTTAAGGGCTTTTTCATCGGTATTTTTATCGACTTCTAGCACTTCATAAAAATCACGTTTCGACATTTGACATTCCACATTCTGGTATTTTTGAGCAGGACTTTAAAAAAACGTCAAGCCGACAGGCAATCCTGTCGGCTTAAACTATCGTATACATCATCACAATTATAGTGATGATTATTTTTTGTCGTCAACTTCTTCAAATTCAGCGTCAACCACATCATCATCTTCGCTTGCATCAGCAGCAGCGTCGCCTTCGGCAGCGGCTTGTTCAGCAGCGTAAGCAGCTTCACCAATTTTCATCGCAGCTTGCGATAATTCTTCGGTGCGGGCTTTGATGTCGTCTACATTGTCAGCTTCTAGAGCGTCTTTAAGTAGTACGATGGCTTTTTCAGCAGCGTCTTTATCTTCTTCCGACACTTTTTCGCCAAGGTCGATGATAGATTTTTCAGTGCTGTGAATCATTGATTCAGCTTGGTTTTTAGCTTCAACAGTTTCGCGGCGGGCTTTATCACCTTCAGCGTTTGCTTCAGCATCTTGTACCATTTGATCGATATCAGCATCAGATAGACCGCCAGAAGCAGCGATTTGAATTTCATGCTCTTTGCCTGTGCCTTGATCTTTAGCAGATACACGCACAATGCCGTTGGCATCAATATCAAACGAAACTTCGATTTGTGGAACACCGCGCGGGGCAGGTGGAATACCAACTAGATCGAATTGACCTAACATTTTATTGTCAGATGCCATTTCACGCTCGCCTTGTGCAACACGAATGGTCACAGCATTTTGATTGTCTTCAGCAGTTGAGAATGTTTGGCTTTTCTTCGTTGGGATGGTTGTATTGCGGTCGATCAAACGAGTGAAGATACCACCCATAGTTTCGATACCCAATGACAATGGTGTTACGTCTAGCAATAGAACGTCTTTCACATCGCCTTGCAATACGCCGCCCTGAATGGCTGCGCCCATGGCAACAACTTCATCTGGGTTTACGCTGTGGTTAAGCTCTTGGCCGAAGAATTTTTCAACAACTTCGCGAATTTTAGGCATACGTGTTTGACCACCAACCACAATCACTTCATCAATATCAGAAGCTTTTACGCCAGCATCTTTAAGAGCATCGGCACATGGTTTGATTGTGCGTTGCACAAGATCATCAACCAATGATTCAAGCTTAGCACGTGTTAGTTTCACGTTAAAATGCTTAGGGCCAGTTGCGTCTGCAGTGATAAACGGCAGGTTAACATCGGTAGAGGCAGCAGATGAAAGCTCAATTTTAGCTTTTTCGGCAGCTTCTTTTAGGCGTTGTAGTGCCATTGTATCTTTAGTGAGGTCGATGCCGTTTTCTTTTTTGAATTCTTCAGCAAAATATTCAACCAAACGCATGTCGAAATCTTCACCACCAAGGAATGTATCACCATTAGTAGATTTAACTTCAAATACGCCATCACCAATTTCGAGGATAGATACGTCAAATGTACCACCACCCAAGTCATAAACAGCGATTGTAGCGCCGTCTTTTTTATCAAGGCCATAAGCCAAAGCAGCGGCTGTTGGTTCGTTGATAATACGTAGCACTTCAAGACCGGCAATTTTACCAGCATCTTTAGTGGCTTGGCGTTGTGCATCGTTAAAATATGCAGGCACTGTGATAACCGCTTGGGTTACTGTTGCACCCAAATAGTTTTCGGCAGTTTCTTTCATTTTTTGCAAAGTGAAAGCAGAAATTTGAGACGGAGAATATTTTTCGCCGTTCACTTCAACCCATGCATCGCCATTGTCAGCTTTAACAATGTTATATGGAACCATTTCCATATCTTTTTTAGTTGCAGGATCGTCATATGAGCGACCGATTAGGCGCTTGATAGCGAATAATGTGTTTTCGGCATTTGTTACCGCTTGGCGTTTAGCAGGCATGCCCACTAATTTTTCGCCATCATCAGCAAAAGCCACGATAGATGGAGTTGTACGGCCACCTTCTTGGTTTTCAATCACTTTAGCTTCTTTGCCGTCCATTACAGCGACACATGAATTAGTTGTACCTAAGTCAATTCCAATTACTTTTGACATAGTTTACCTCATTATTTGTGGCGGACAAAAACAACCTTTTACAAAGCATCATTTAAGCCCCCAAGTTTAAAACGCTTTATATAGCGTTTGAAGGGGACGAATATTTCGAATCATCACTTTAGAAACACCTTGGTTTTTAAAGCTTGGAAACAAATTATTCGTTTCATGAATTTTATATAGGAAGCTGTGTATGCTGTCGCAAGGGCGGGGTCAATTTTTTTATGATTTTTTTTCAATTAATCCCCCTATTCTCTATATGTACAGCGGATTTTAACCAAATAAGGTAAAAGTA
Organism: Hyphomicrobiales bacterium; assembly: GCA_051531935.1. GTDB lineage: Bacteria > Pseudomonadota > Alphaproteobacteria > Rhizobiales > OSC116 > OCS116. The sequence continues at coordinate 273 of JAOPTR010000032.1, read as the reverse complement.
AGGCAAGGGCGATATTAGCTATTTTCACAAAGTGAAAACTGTGGTAGAAACTCGTGTTTTGATTTTTAAATGTGAATAAATTGTTAACTGTACGAATCAAGATGGCCTTGAGTGGCGCCTAATTTACTAAATACATGAATTTTCAAAGCGGCTCCAAGCGCGCCAACAGCTTTTGTAGCGCAAAAACGGGGTTGCGCTCCTGCTACCACTCAACTGCATCAACATTAATGACTTTAAATGGATAAAAAAGCTGAGCCGTCTCTTTGGCGAACT
>JAOPTR010000031.1:1076-2742 GCA_051531935.1 Hyphomicrobiales bacterium | reverse complement strand
CTTGGACCTTCTGCTTCTTGGTGATTCGTGCTAATATCAAGTTCCAGACTTGGGGTCCCAGTACACTTAAGTACCTAAGTATCCAGTACCATTTTCAAGTACTTATTTTATAAGTACCAGTACCAGTACCAAATGTACTTATTTTGTATTTAAATCCAAAAAGTACTTAAGTACTTAACTGTTTTCTATAGTAAACAGGTTGTTCAAATATTATAGGAAGGCAGTATCACACCTCCTTTGATGTCCCCAATGACCCTCCCATGCCACATTACCCAACAGTAAATGTGGATCTATCCACACCCCTTTTGACATTCACCCCGAATTCATGTATCAGATATACAATCCTAAAATTTTTATTTAATTGAAGGTTTGTTGCGACATTCATATGTTGTTGTAATCTAAATAATATTTCTCTCTGAACATAGTGTTCAAAAATCTTTTGAATCGGCCTATTGGTTGTCAAGTTACCAAATATATATAATTACATATTTATGTTCGAACTATAGTGAGTATGATTGCAATTATTATAATAATTGTTACCATAATGTACATATGACAAGGTTTTCTATCAAACCCCTCTCCTTGTTGTGTGAACTGATGAGGCAAGACAGCTATGCTTCTATTCTAACGTTGTCTAATATTGATGACAAGTTGACCGTTTGACTTAAAAGTTTTGCCAAATGCTCTGCACCTCAAATCAATCTGAATCGTAAGGCATGTTGACAAAGAGGTCTTCTTAAAAGAGAGACAGACCTGATGATGTCTGTTTGACAGCTGGGGTGTTGACAATTGTTCTACACCTCAAATCGATCATAGAACTGTTGACAAAGTGTTCTGCTTTGTCTGACAGGCCTGAGGGTGTCCGTTTGACATACTGGAACAGCTGTGGTGTTGACAACTGTTCTACACCTCAAACCGATCATAGGGTGATGACGTACATCTGAACCACGTGAGGTGTTGTTTAAATACACATTTGTGAACACATATGAACAGTGAATCGGAATTGACCACTCAATCACCTTATAACACGGGAACAATTTATCCTTGGTTCAATTGGTAATACTATCACAAACATGTACTATACTATGTAATTATGCAAATAACAGAAACATGCACAAGATGACGTGACAACACATAGTCAAAACTGCAAGACAAGGCTGACCACCCTCCCCCTATAAGCTCTGCCCACCCCCCTCTAAGCGTGTGTAAGTTCCTTTACCATGTACATGTAGTTATAATATGCCATAGCTATTCAGTCACTCATATTGCTAAGACCAACGGCCAAGCCGAGAGGTCGACATCCCCCACCCCTAGATATTGTTGGCGTGACCATGGCGTTCATAGTAAGGCACCATCCAATTATTGTCCAGCAGCCAAGGCAAGGTGGACATCCCCCACCCCTGGTTCATCTTCAAGCCATGACGTTCACGGCCATGCACATGCCAATTTACATCAGAGCTGCTCACATACCTGTATGTGGCCCAGGAGAGGGACAGGTTAGGGTCTCACACGGGTGGTTGACACACCTTGTGCTGTGAGAAAGCTTCGGGCAGGGGAGGAGCAATGTATGTTTGACATTCAGTGAGTTATGATTACCACGCCAGGAAGATGTTATGGATCGCTAGGAGGGGGTCATGCAATGCCCATTGGCTCGTGCTGCCTCAAA
>JAOPTR010000031.1:0-1013 GCA_051531935.1 Hyphomicrobiales bacterium | reverse complement strand
AGGGGCTCATAGGCATGATCGCTTAGAGATCTTCTATGCCATACAGTGTGTCCATCTGAATCATGCGAGGCGAGGTGATGTTTAATTGTACACAGTTGTGAAATCACACAATTATTCTTGGTTAAATAACACTACCACAAACATGTACTATTCTATGTAATATTAAAATAATAAGAAAACAGAAAAATGCACAGGATGACGTGACAACACATAGTCAAGCCTCCAAGACAAGGCTGACCACCCTCCCCTATAAGCTCTGCCCCTACATCACCCACCCCCTCTAAGCGTTTGTAAGTTCATTTACCATAGTTATAATATACCAGAGCTATTCAGACACTCACATTGCTGAGACCAACGGCCAAGCAGAGATGTCGACAACCCCCACCCCTAGATATTGTTGGCGGGACTCCATAACTTTTATAGTCAGGCACTAGTTGTCCAGTGAGAGCAGAACTGCTCATGGTGTCCTGACTAACAGTTAAGGCAAGGTATAGACATCCCCACCCCTGGTTCCTGTCATGGCGTTCACAACCATGCACTATGCTGTCCACTTGAGCAGATCTGCTCACATACATGGCCCAGGGAGGAACAGGTAAAGGTCTCGTGCTGCCTCAAAGCTTAGGTCAGGGGAGGGGCTAGATATTATAATAGTGACAAACCGCTTGCAAATGTAGGTCTGAAAACCAGTGAGCTATGACTAACACACCAGAGAGAGGTTATGGATCACAAGGAGGGGGTCATGCAATGCTCATTCGCTCGTGCGTAAAAGTATGTCTGAAAACCAGTTATTGACTTATGGTTGACACAGAGAGAGATTATGGATCACAATGAGGGGTTGTTTTCATTAAGCCATCTCTTAACAACCAGACCAGTTGACACCATAGTGTTGATTATGAAACAAGTAGAAATTTAAATACATGTATGTAAGCCACCCATGTAGTGTGAAAGGTTTAGGATTCATTGTTATATTGTGTTGAGTGAGGAGGGGGTGGGGGATTTTGCTTGTGATATAA
>JAOPTR010000030.1:0-464 GCA_051531935.1 Hyphomicrobiales bacterium | reverse complement strand
GGCGAACTTGCCGACTGAGGCCGCCCGTTAGGGCGTAGCAAGAGAGCGGAGCGAACGCACGCCAGTGCCACTAGAGAGGCGAAGCCGAACGTAACAAAGAGACTTCCAGAGCCTCAACAGGAGCGCCCCAAATAAACATTCCGCCCTCACATGGAAAAAGAGCTTGAGCCGTCTCTTCGGCGAACTTGCCGACTGAGGCCGTCCGTTAGGACGCAGCAAGAGAACGGAGTGAACGCACGCCAGTGCCACTAGAGAGGCGAAGCCGAACGTAAAAGATGAGACTTCCAGAGCACCAACAGGAGCACCCCACCAGAGCTTGCTGCAAATAAACACTTAGCTGGTTTCTGTCGCTCTGGAAGTTTGCATTATTACGCCCACCTAAAGGTGGGCTAGTGGTCCCTGCGGGCGCTTAACTCCGTTAAGCTTGCTCGCCTTAACAGGCGGCCTCAGTCGGCAAGTTCGCC
>JAOPTR010000029.1:5061-5408 GCA_051531935.1 Hyphomicrobiales bacterium | reverse complement strand
CAGTCGGCAAGTTCGCCGAAGTGACGGCTCAACTCTTTTTCCCACGCCAACGCCAAATTCAAACTCTCGCATCCAAACAACGTGCCATTCGGTGAGCGCGAAAGATGACGTTCGAAGCTGCGGCCATTTAACGCGCGGTGGCTAGCGTCGGGAACGCAGTGACCAGAGCGCACGCAAGTGCTAACAGGGAGCTTAAGCGACCGTATAAATGCAAACTTCCAGAGTTTTGGCAGGAGCGCAGCCCAGTATTTGCGGCACAAAGACAGTAAGCGCGCTTGTTGAGGCTCTGGAAGTCTCATCTTTTTCGTTCGGCTTCGCCTCTCTGTTAGCACTGGCGTGCGTTCGCT
>JAOPTR010000029.1:0-5023 GCA_051531935.1 Hyphomicrobiales bacterium | reverse complement strand
GGCAAGTTCGCCAATAAATTGGATCAGCTCTTTTCTCATGTGATTCATTATTTGCTGTAAAGTGTGTGCTTAAGCAACGGTGGTTTTAGCCGTGCATTAATTATATTTTGTGCATTTCTGGCACATTCTTAACTTGCTCTTAACTCTAGTTTGGTAGCTTGGTAAGGTAAGGGTTGCATGGGTTGCAGCTCCAGCGTTTCATCTGTTTAGAGTATTCATGGAACAATATATTTTTGATAAATTGCCGCAAGGCCCCTTTGCTAGGTTACGTCAGCTCATTTCAGGTGTCACGCCCAAAATGTCTATATTAGACATGTCAATTGGCGACCCTCAGCACGATTTTCCAGATTTTGTATCAACAATCATCACACAAAACATGGCAGGTTTTGGCAGTTATCCCAATGCACTTGGCATTGATGAATTGCGCGCCGCCAATGCCGATTGGCTCAATAAACGTTTTTCACTAAACGGCAAAATCAACAAAGATGAACATATAATCGCCCTCAATGGCACACGTGAAGGTTTGTTTAACGCTGTTTTGGTGGCTAATAAAACCAATTCAGCTCAAAAACCACTCGTCGCCATGCCCGATCCGTTTTACCAAGTTTACGCTTCAGGCGCTATGGCCGCACAAGCAGATTTGCTGTTTTTACCCACGCCTAAATCATCGCAATATTTGCCAGACATCACCCAAATTACCGAGGATGAATGGCAACGTATGAGCGTATTTTTCATCTGCTCCCCTGCTAACCCACAGGGCGTTTTTGCCGATGCCACATATTACGCCATGCTCATCGCCATGGCACGTAAATACGATTTTTATGTCTTCTCCGATGAATGCTATAGCGAAATCTATAATGATGACGCACCTATAAGCGCACTCGAAATCGCTGCTATGAACGGCGGATTTGAGAAAGTCGTCAGCTTCTATTCTCTGTCTAAACGCTCAAGCTTGCCGGGCTTACGCTCAGGTTTTTGTGCTGGCGATCCAGAATTTATCAAACGTTATAAAGCCATGCGCATAGTTGCAGCACCGCAAGTGCCAACACCTTTGCAAAAAGTATCAGCAGCAGTATGGGCAGATGAACAACATGTAGTCGAAAACCGCAAGCTGTATCGCCAAAAATTCGATATTGCCGATCAAATATTAGGCTCTAAATTTGGCTATTCTCGTCCACAAGGCGGGTTTTTTCTGTGGTTAGATATGTCTCAATATGGTGGCGGCGAAATCGCGGCTCAAAAATTATGGGCAGATTGCGGCATTAAATCACTCCCAGGCGCATATCTTTCATCATTGGTCGATCAAGGCCGTGCAGATGAAACCGCAAGCGATTATTTACGTTTGGCTTTGGTCGGTAATTTAACTGAAACCAAAGAAGCGCTTCAAAGAATTTGCACATATTTCGAAAATATGGAGGCAAGCTCATGAGTGAATTCTTGCCCGAAAACGATTATGAACCACTGAATCATAGCCTAGATGACAGCCGCATTTTGCCTAAAACTTTGCAGCATTTTGTGCTGAATCGTGTGTTAGAAATCTTCGGCCTATTTGTGCTTGCAGGGGTTCTTTTTACAGCTACATCCATTGTTTCTTGGTCTCCAACCGATCCAAGCCTCAACCACGCAACATCAGATATCACACAAAACCGTCTCGGTCTTGCAGGGGCATATACCTCCGATTTTCTCATTCAAACATTTGGTTTGGCTGTTATTTTTCTGTTCATCCCTATCATCATTGTGGGCTTCAGCCTCACGCGTCATCAAACCATCAAACGTCCTATTCTGCGTACTCTTTCTTGGATTTTTGCAGGCTTTTTCCTCGCAGGTGCCATGGCTGCATTGCCTACATTTGCCGATTGGCCGCTTAAAACTGGCCTTGGTGGCATAGCTGGCAATCTCGCCATTAAAACATCATCCGATTTATTGGGTTCATCAGTACATCTGTTGCCCATAACCATTGCAGCTGTCATTTTGGCTATTCTCGGTTTGGCTTTGGGTTTATATGCCTGCGGTTTTCGGTTCAAAGAAATGCTCGCTGCCGTCACTTTCATCAATGAATCAAGTTTCGATTCTGGCGCGCAAATGGTCAAAAATGCCACCCAAACATCTAGCATGTTGGGGCGTAAATCAATTAGTCTTGCCAACCACATTGCCCGCCTTAAAGATCGAAATAAAACCCCGTTCGATCCCGCAAAAAGACCTTGGAAAACACCCGATGACAATGCCCCACTAGAATATCAGAATCTAACCGAAAATAATTATACAGACGAAGCTGCAAGAAACGAGACCGATATGAAAAACGCTCCTGAATTCCTATCTAAAATCAATACCCAAACAAAAGTTCGCCAAGGTGGTGAACGCAGCGCTAAATACAATCCCTTAAAAGCCAAAACCAACCAATTTATTTCCAAAATTATGTCAGGTTTAAGTGGTCAAAAACCAAATGATGCTCAAACCTCTGAAAATCATCACGTCGATCCAAGCTTTAACCCTCATGCTTTTGAGCCAATCCCGCGCAATACCCAAACTGATGCGATGGCCGAAACTCATATTCCTGCACTACACCAAGAAGTGCAACAGCATTACCAAGTTCAACAAGCCGACCCATATCAAATAGACATGCCGCAACAAGCCGCATCGCAAATGCCACAAAATGAATTTGTACAAAGCGAAGTTGTTGGCAATGCCGACATGGGCGATTTTTACGATGGCCCCAATAGTTACGAAGATTATTGGGCAGATAGCGTGCGCGTGGCTGAGCCAAGTTTCGCATCACAAGCCGCACCTTTGCAACAAGCAGCTCCCGTGCAACATGATGTTCACCCATTTGCACCACAAGCACAAGCACAAGACATGCAATATCAAGCTGCGCCCGTTCAAGCAACACCTGCACCACAAGCAGCACCTGCTTATCCAGAAGATATGTATAATGACATGCCCGCTTATGATCAATATCCAACATATGAGCAACCCGTTCAAGCCGTTGCGCCAATGCCAATTCCAGCTGCCCAACCTGCGCCATTTGTTGCGCCAACGACTGCTCCAATCGCACCTGTGGCAGTACCTATTGCCGCCGCGCCAATTCCTGTGGCACCAATTCCCGTGCCGCAAGCTGCGCCCATTGCCCCTGCCCCTGCGTTAGATATTGAACCCGCCGAAAATAGCGTCGCCAACGCAGCGCCACAACCCTTCGATCTAAGCGCCCCACAAGTTGATGTGCGCAAAGGTCGTGTGGTAGAAACATCAGGCAATACAGGCTTTATAAATGCCCCCACGCCCGAGAATTACGAACTACCATCAGTTGATCTATTGGCAATGCCAGTCCCTGCCGATGAGCAAAATTCAATTTCCGAAAAAATCTTAGCCGCTAACGCACGTATTCTAGAAAATGTACTCGCTGAATTCCGCATCAGTGGCGAGATTATGAATGTGCGCCCAGGTCCTGTTGTCACATTATACGAATTAGAACCTGCTCCAGGCGTTAAATCAGCCAGAGTTATTGGCCTTGCAGATGATATTGCCCGTAGCATGAGCGCTGTTTCAGCACGTATTGCCGTCATTCCAGGCCGCAATGTCATCGGTATTGAATTGCCAAATGAACATCGCGATACAGTATTCTTAAACGAAATCATCAGATCCGAAGAATTTAAAGCCGATAAGCTAAAATTACCAATGGCCTTGGGCAAAAGCATTGACGGCACTCCAGTTGTGGCCGATCTCGCACGTATGCCCCATTTGCTTATTGCAGGTACAACAGGTTCAGGTAAATCTGTTGGTATCAACAGCATGATCTTGTCCATCCTTTACAAAATGTCGCCCGAAAAATGTAAATTGATTATGATTGATCCAAAAATGTTGGAACTCTCAATCTATGATGGCATTCCACATCTGCTCACTCCCGTTGTAACTGACCCTAAAAAAGCGGTCGTTGCCCTTAAGTGGAGCGTGCGCGAAATGGAAAACCGCTATAAGAAAATGTCCAAAATGGGTGTGCGAAATATCGAAGGCTATAACCAACGCATCAAAGCCGCCGAAGACAAAGGCGAGCCATTAATGCGCACCGTGCAAACAGGTTTTGACCACGAAACTGGACAACCTGTTTATGAACATGAAGCTCTAGACTATAAAGAAATGCCATTCATCGTGATTGTAATTGACGAAATGGCTGACCTCATGATGGTCGCAGGTAAAGAAATCGAAGGCGTCATTCAACGTCTAGCGCAAATGGCACGTGCAGCAGGCATTCATATGATTACTGCCACACAACGCCCATCTGTGGATGTGATCACAGGCTCGATTAAAGCCAACTTCCCAACTCGTATTTCGTTCCAAGTGACCAGTAAAATTGACAGTCGTACCATTCTTAATGAAATGGGCGCTGAACAATTGCTCGGCCAAGGCGATATGCTGCATATGGCTGGTGGCGGCCGCATCAACCGTGTTCATGGCGCATTTGTTGCCGATGATGAAGTTGAAAGCGTGGTAAACCATCTTAAGCGCCAAGGCGTTCCGCAATATATTGATGACATCACAACTGATGTCGAGCCAGAAGGCGAAACCGCAGCCCCAGATGGCGGCCCCGCACCCACCACAGATTCCGATGGTAATGAGCTAGACTTATACGACCAAGCTGTAGCCATTGTTGCACGTGATAAAAAAGCCTCAACAAGCTATATTCAGCGTAAACTGTCAATCGGCTATAACCGTGCAGCAACCATCATTGAACGCATGGAAGAAGAAGGCGTAGTCGGCGCGGCAAACCACGCAGGCAAACGCGAAATCTTGGTTGGTGATCATTCTGAGGCTTAGGGTTTAGGTTGCCTGACTGCAGCAGAAAATAAATGAAAACTTCCAGTGTGTGAGCAGGTGCGGGACCCAGTATTGGCTACGTAAAGACAATTGGCGCGCTTGTTGTCGCTCTGGAAGTTTCATCTTTTACGTTCGGCTGCGCCTCTCTAGTAGCACTGCGTGCGTTCGCTCCGCTCTCTTGCTACGCCCTAACGGGCGGCCTCAGTCGGCAAGT
>JAOPTR010000028.1:0-794 GCA_051531935.1 Hyphomicrobiales bacterium | reverse complement strand
TTATTGCTGTTTAACATTGTGAATTTTAGAAGAGAGACGTAGGCGGGTATTTTTGGCTGATCTTAGGATCTGTTGAATTTATTCAACGCTTTGATATCAAGTCGACGTTTTCTTATGAACGTGTATTCATCATACCTTGGTGGATACATAGATTAACGTAAAGTATGGTTGTTTGTATTTATATGAATGACCACTTTGAGTAATCGAACAACAACATAGCTGTCTAGTTTTAGCGACTAGACAACGACGGAACATCACATTTTAATGATATGTAACGTCAGCAAAGCGAACCATTTTATGGTGCACTTATATTATTCTATAAGTGTTATTGACAGGTATCAAACAATCATCAATTTGAGAGTTTGATCCTGGCTCAGAACGAACGCTGGCGGCAGGCTTAACACATGCAAGTCGAACGAGAACTGGAGCTTGCTCCAGGGACAGTGGCAGACGGGTGAGTAACGCGTGGGAACATACCTATCGGTAGGGAACAACAGTTGGAAACGACTGCTAATGCCTTATACGCCCTTTTGGGGAAAGATTTATCGCCGATAGATTGGCCCGCGTTGGATTAGCTAGTTGGTAGGGTAATGGCCTACCAAGGCAACGATCTATAGCTGGTCTGAGAGGATGATCAGCCACACTGGGACTGAGACACGGCCCAGACTCCTACGGGAGGCAGCAGGAGGGAATATTGCGCAATGGAGGAAACTCTGACGCAGCAACGCCATGTGTGGGATGACGCATTTAGGTGTGTAAACCACTGTCGGTAGGGAATAAACTATGGCTTTGCC
>JAOPTR010000027.1:12965-14674 GCA_051531935.1 Hyphomicrobiales bacterium | reverse complement strand
GTTCGCCAAAGAGACGGCTCAAACCCTTTTTTGCAATGACGAAGCGTGTTTTGTTGCGCGGGTTTGTCACCGCGCTCAAAGTTTGCACCTTGTGGTCTACATTCAATATGGTAGGTTATTTTAAAAAACAGGGGTCAAGAATGAAAACTAGGGTTGCGCGGTTACATGCTGCACATGATTTACGGGTTGAAACCATTAACATAAACCAACCCGCCAAGGGCGAGGTTCTTGTTGCCATTGGCGCTGGCGGTATTTGTGGGTCGGACTTACATTACTACCATCATGGTGGTTTCGGCACCATTCGAGTGCGCGAGCCAATTATTCTTGGGCATGAAGTTGCGGGCACTGTTCAAGCCCTTGGAGAAGACGTCTCTCACGTAAAAATTGGCGATAAAGTTGCACTCAACCCATCACTACCATGCGGCAATTGCCAATATTGTGATGAAGGTTTGCATCATCATTGCCTAGATATGTTGTTTTTTGGTTCGGCCATGCGCATGCCGCATGTTCAAGGTGCGTTTCGCGAACATATGGTGGTTAAAGCCAAGCAATGTATTCCACTTGCTAACCATATCACATTGGCCGAAGGGGCATGTGCAGAACCATTGGCGGTATGCACTCATGCACGCAATCAGGCTGGTGATCTTAATGACAAAAAAATACTAATCACTGGCGCAGGGCCAATTGGTGCGCTTTGTGTGGCTTTGGCAGCCGAAGCGGGCGCAGCCGAAATTGTGGTGACGGACATTCAAAATGCAACGCTTAAAATTGCATCTCTCATGGGCGCAACAAAGGTCATTAACACCGCAGACAACCCCGATGAAATGGTAAAATATACCGACAATAAAGGTCATTTCGATATTGCTTTTGAATGCAGTGGCGCACCAATCGCACTCAGCACCGCAATCAACTGCATCCGCCCTCAAGGTACAATCGTACAAGTTGGAATCGGTGGCGAAACAAATATTCCGCTCAACATTTTAGTCGCCAAAGAAATTGCACTAAAAGGTACATTTAGATTTGACGCCGAATATGAAACCGCTGTTCAACTTATTAACGATGGTAAAATAAACGTAAAACCAATTATAACAGGTAGATACAAATTAGATGATGCCGTCGCCGCATTTGACGCAGCGGGCGATCGGACAAAATCGGTTAAAGTTATATTAGAATTTTAAAAATGGAGAGAAAAATGGAACTCGGTTTATTTTCAACCAGCCTAAATGTAAAAGACCTTCACGCCTCTAAAGCCTTTTACGAAAAGCTTGGCTTTGTCCAATCTGGAGGTAATATGGAATATAATTATGTGATTATGCGCAATGGCACCACCAATATTGGCCTCTATCAAGGCATGTTCGAAAAAAACATCCTCACTTTCAACCCAGGCTGGGATTTTGATTGCGCTGAACTTGCCGAATTTGTTGATGTGCGTGATATTCAAACAACATTGAAAGCGGCAGATATTGAGCTCACAAGCGAAGCCGAAACAAATACAAAAGGCCCCGCAAGTATTACCCTAGTAGACCCTGATGGAAATGAAATATTGATTGATCAGCATCGTTAAAATAGATGCAAACTCGCAGTGTTTTGGAAGGGGTGCTGCTCGGTATTAGCCGTATAAAAGACAGTTGGCGCGCTTGTTGAGGCTCTGGAAGTTTCATCTTTTTCGTTCGGCTTCGCCTCTCTGTTAGCACTGCGTGCGTTCGCTC
>JAOPTR010000027.1:0-12951 GCA_051531935.1 Hyphomicrobiales bacterium | reverse complement strand
GAAGAGATGGCTCAACCTTTTTTCCATGTAAGATCATTAATTTGGGAACTCCAGTGGAGGCTGCACAAAGGCAGTTGGCGCACCTGGCGCCCGCCTTCACTTCCCACTCAACAATTTAATACCAGCCCCAACAAAAAACACCCCTAAAGTCGCCTGAATATACTTCCTTGCTTTTGAATATATTCGCACCATAAAATCAGTCGAAAAGGCAACCGCATATAGGCCATGCATAATAACAGACAATAGAGTCGAACCCGTTACAATCGCTCCTGCCACCCAGATTGGGGCATCTGGCGCTAAGCCCAATGTTATAATTGCCACCCAAGTCAGTGCGGCTTTTGGGTTGGTCATTTGAATTAAATACCCACGGGTGAAATATCTAAGCGGTGTTCTTTTTTTGCCATCAAGCGTCACTGCATTCAGGTCGTATTTAGAGGCCGCGCTGCGCAGTGATTTGTAACCAAGCCACAACAAATAACAGCCGCCGATAATTTTAATCACAAACAAAGCCGAAGCATATGTTGCCAACAAAGCTGTTAAGCCAATGGCCGATAATAAGCCCCAAGAAAATGAGCCCATGGCAATGCCCATTGCCAATGCCGTGCCCGATTTTCGCCCTTCAGCCATAGATGTACCGATGACAGCCAATATATTTGGCCCAGGGCTCATAGCACCCAATAAAAACGCTGCATAAGCAAGCATGATGCTCGGTAAATATACCCAAACTTGTTCCATTTTAAATCCCTTAATTATGTGCCACTTTCGAATCTTGTGGTGTTTCGGCTCTTTTGTCCATTGTATAATCTCTTGCAACTTCTGCAATGCGAATGCGGTAGTCGTCAAATATATTTTTTCGCCCTTTGGCTTGCGCTGCACGGTGAGTTTCCAAATTTCGCCATTGTTTCACTGCGCCCTCATCTCGCCAAAACGACAAAGACAAAACCTTGCCCTCAACTGCCATGCTTTTAAACCGCTCAATAGATATAAACCCATCAATGGTTTGCAATAATGGTTTAAGCTGTGCGGCAATTTCTAAATATTCATCATACTTATTGGCCTTTGGCTGCACTTCAAATATAACCGCAATCATGGCTTTATCAATTCATGATGCGGCAAAGATACGTTGCGTAAAAAGATGCGATCTTCTTTAATAATAAATTTCTCTTTTTTAGAAAATTCATAATTCTCCTGCCCTAATGGATGCGCCATTAACCGAGTTCTATAAGCTTCATATTCCGCTAAATCCTTTATATTATAAAACCCATATGCCGTGGTGGTCGAGCCTTCGTGTGGGGCATAATAACCAATTAAATCTGCTCCACATTGTGGTATCGCCTGCCCCCAATTTTGCGCATATTTCTCAAATTGCTCGCGTTTAAACGGATCAATTTCATATTTTATAAAACAGGTAATCATATTTGTCTTTCTGCCAATAAATTGGCTGGAGCCTTTTCTCATTTGCTTCCAGTGGGTTACGAGCTGTAATAGTTTATGGTTTTTAAAACTCAGGTCAGATAATCTTTTCGAACATCAATAATGCAGCGTTGGCGGCTGGATTTTTGTATTTCGTGGGGGGCAAAGTCAGATTCTATATTGGTGTCTAAATCATCCACCACGGCTAACAATAATGCCTTTAAGTTTTGGGGTATATTTTTAGGTCGATTCGCTGCCGTTACATATTCTATAAAGCGGATGTAAATATGCTTTAAAAATATCTCGCGCGGCAAACCAGTGCGTGTGCATAGGCCATATGTACCGTTGGTAAAGTGCCGCCAAGTTTCGGCATAATCACTCAATTTCCATTCTGATGGTGGATATATTTTTATGATTTCTTTGCCAATTTCAGATGCTTTAAAACCCACAATCGCTGCATTATATTGCGCATCAAACAATCTACGTGCGGCATCTTTGGTGGTTATTTCCGCATGGCGTATTTGCGTCACCCATTTAAGCTGGTCTTTTCGATAAAAATTATACTCGGCTTGCTCATCATGTTTTGCAATAAAGCTTCTGGCTTGCAAGCCCACCGCCACAACATAAGATGGCCTCGGAACAAATGATTTTGCTTCTAGCAAAACCAATGCTTGCTCGGGTATATTGCCTGCATCACAAAAATCTGCACGCTCTAAATAATTTTGGTATAGGTAGTTTAACAACATAATTGCCTCTTGAAATCAGATTTTAAGATAGCATATTGATTTATAAAATTGGTTCGATGCAGCTCGAACTATAGAATTGAGATATTATGCAGGCAATCATCTATAAACAATATGGCAATCCAGAAGTTTTATCCCTTCAAGATGTCGATATGCCCAAGCCAAAGGCCAACCAAGTGTTGGTCAAACTATATGCAACTTCACTTAACGCCTCCGATGTCGAATTTCTGCATGGCAAACCTGCCTATACCCGCTTCATGGGTTTATTTACACCCAAAAAACAAATTTTGGGGTCGGATATATCAGGTATTGTCGAGGCCATCGGCACAGATGTGAAACAATTTAAAGTTGGCGATGCGGTAATGGGCGATATTTTTGAGCATTTTGGCGGCTTCGCCACATATGTTTGCGCACCCGAAAAAGATCTGGTGTTAAAACCCGAAAATTTAAGCTTCGCACAGGCAGCCGCCATGCCACAGGCCGCACTTGTTGCATTGCAGGGGTTGCGAAAATCTATACCCAGTACAGATAAAACCCTTGCTGGGAAACGCATATTAATTAATGGCGGCGGCGGCGGTGCAGGCAGTTTCGCCATCCAACTCGCCAAATTCTTTGGTGCTAATGTCACGGCCGTTGACAATAGTGGCAAGCTAGATTTCATGCGTAAATTAGGTGCCGACTTGGTAATTGACTACAAGCAGCAAGACTTCGCAACCAATGGCCAAGCTTATGATTTAATATTAGATTTTGTCGGCACAAGAAGTGCCTCACAAGTGAAGCGCGCTATAAATTCAAATGGCCGCTATGTCCTAGTGGGCGGTAATATACCTACAATATTATCAATTATAATCATGGGGCTTTTCAGCACAATTTTTAGTTCAAAAAAAATCGGCTTACTGGCGCATAAGCACAGCCAAGCCGATTTAATATATATAATCGAACGTTTCAATAATGGCGAAGTGTTGCCCGTCATTACCCAAACATTTCCATTGGCTCAAACCGCCGATGCTTTTGCAGCACTCATCAGCGGCAAGGCCAAAGGCAAATTAGTGGTTATAACAACCCCTGAGCCACAATCATCACCACACCCGAAACAATGATAAACAGCGTATCTACAATTGTCGCATAGCTAGATTTTTTAACAAATCCGCCCATTGAAAAGGCAAACATGGCCGCGGCTACAATCGCCAATATTGCGGTTATTAGCATGTCTTGTGTGGCTGTAATGCCAACAACAAGTGACAATAAAAACAATGCCAAAAATTGGCTCACCATGGCTTTAACCGGCATTTCATCGGCAGAACCAAGCTCAACACCCGAGCCCTCTGCCCATTTTTTACCAAATAAAGCAGGGCTATACCATGCCCAACCCACTAAAAAAGATACGATTGTACCAGCGATAACCGCCAACCAGTTTACATTTGCTAATTCATTCATTTCATTTTCCTTTTGTCATAATTATTAATTTTTTAAAGCCTGCTCCAAACAACCTAAAATTCCATTCCATCCTTGGATGTGTCGATCTCGTAATTCTTCATTTAGAAACTTAATTTGCGACAGTTTTATCAAAGTACCGCCGTCAACTTCCGAAAGGTCGAGCGTCACTCTTGTGTCATCTGCCGCTACTTTGGATAACCAACTAAAAACCAATTGGCTATATCGGTCTATTTTAATGTATTCGCCATAATGTGGCATGCTACTTTGGTTATTGACCATATTCATTTTAAACCCGCCACCCTCTACGGCATTGGCGGTAATGTCGCTCACCGTCATATGGGGTGCAGGCGTCATAAATTTTGCCATAATTTGTGGGTCTAACCAGGCGTTAAATACAAATTCAATGGGCGCATTTATAACATGCTCAATGTTTAATGTTAATTCGCTCATTTTTATCTCCCTTAGCTGGCAGCCCAATCAGTTCATCGAGGCTTTCAAGCCGCAATGCCCAAATGGATTTTAAACTTTTGAACCAAGTTTCTATTTCAGCAATTGGTTCTAACTCCGCCTCAATTAAATGCACCCGCCCTACAGTTTTACGGCTCACAAGCCCTGCTTTTTCCAAAACTTTAATATGTTTGGATATCGAATTTAGGCTCATGTCATAATGCCCTGCAAGTTCTGTTACGCGTAAAGCGCCCTGCTGAACAAGCATGGTTAAAATAGAGCGACGCGTTGGGTCACTCGCTGCTTTTAAAATATCCGATAATTTTTGTTCATTTTTATATTCAACCATGTGGGTGAATATAGTTGAATTTAACAACGAGTCAAGCCATTTTACCCATCGCCAATATAACCGTCCGATAATTCCACTTCCTGTGGCCACAACGCTATGATGGAGTGAACATAATGGCGCGTTGACAATTTACATAGTTCTATTATTGTCGAACTATGAAATTAGGACCCGATATATCTTCCATTGCCGCCTTAATTGGCGACCCTGCCCGCGCCAATATTTTAACCGCACTTTTAGGCGGTTATGCGTTAACCGCAACCGAGCTTACCACCGAAGCGGGCGTTACCAAACAAACCGCAAGCTCACATCTATCCAAACTTGTCGAGGGCAAATTACTAAGTGTCGAAAAACAAGGGCGGCATAAATATTACCGGCTTGCCAACCACGAGATTGCCGAATTGCTCGAAAGCCTAACCAATGTCGCGGCAGACATTGCACCAAAGCGCGTGCGCACAGGGCCAAAAGAACCTGCATTGCGCAAAGCAAGGCGCTGCTACGACCATTTGGCAGGCGAAATTGCGGTTAAAATGTTCGATGAGTTTATCGCACAGGGCTTGATTGTTAATGATAGAAACAATAATGAAGGCATCCCAGTGCTCACCAATAAAGGCACTGAACACTTCACTCGATTCGGCATCGACATAAATAAATTGCACAATCAAAAGCGCCCAATTTGCCGTTCCTGCTTAGATTGGAGCATGAGAAGGCATCATTTAGCAGGCGGCCTTGGCGCAGCATTATTAGATGAGTTTGAAGCGCGCGGATGGGCGCAACGTAGCGTAGAAAACAGAATCATCAACTTTACAAGTGAAGGCGAAAAGGCTGTTTTAAACTTGTTTGCAAAATAACCATTATTTGTATTTTTCAGATTTACGGCTGCTATTGGCTGCAATCAAACCTGCAATATTTAACAAAATAAATATAATGCTGCCCAACATAATGCCCGTATTGGCGTCTGTTTGGCTAATTTCTGATAAGAAATCACTTAAATCTCGAGCAATGCCACCAGCAAAAGCCCCCATATAAAGGCTTGGGCTTTTTAAATATACAGCCATACCAGTTACAATCGCCAAGCCAATTGTGCGCCCTGCCCATGCCACGGTTTGGTTTGCTTCAACATCTATAAACAAGCTCGCCACGCCCAAGGCGCCACTCAATACGCATATCAGCAGCGCATAGATTTTCACCCACTCTGGAATTTCAATATATTTAGGTGCGGTGGGTGATTGAGACATTGATTATATTTTCCAATAAGTCGCACTTGCCATACAGGCAAATTGTTCGGCCACTATTTGCACATAACAGAGATACGGGCAGCAGTTCATGCCGCCCATATTTTAGCCAAAAATGTGCAATCATTTAGGGCAAGAAAACTGATTAACGAACAGCTTGTTTTTGCAATTCAACCAATTCTTTTACGCTGTTTTTTGCCAAGCCCAATAGGCCAACAAACTCTTCTTCGCTAAATGGATCAGCTTCGGCAGTGCCTTGAATTTCAACAATACCACCGCGGCCAGTCAATACAAAATTAGCGTCAGTTTCAGCGTTGCTGTCTTCGGCATAATCTAAATCGGAAACCAATTTACCCTTGTAAATACCACAGCTTACAGCAGCAACATGGTCTTTCAGTGGGTTTTCAGTCAGGTCAGTGTTTTTCTTAATCCATTCAATCGCATCGTATAATGCCACCCAAGCGCCCGTAATGGCCGCTGTTCGTGTGCCGCCATCGGCTTGTATCACATCACAATCAATGGTAATTTGGCGTTCGCCTAAAACTTTAAGATCAACTACAGCGCGCAATGAACGGCCAATCAGGCGTTGAATTTCTTGTGTACGGCCACCTTGTTTGCCAGACGAAGCTTCACGGCGCATGCGTGAACCAGTAGAGCGTGGCAACATACCATATTCAGCCGTTACCCAGCCCGAACCTTTACCACGTAACCAAGGTGGCATGCGGGTTTCAACAGACGCAGTACATAAAACATGGGTATCGCCAAATTTAACCAAGCAACTGCCTTCAGCATGTTTAGAAAATCCACGTTCTAACGAAATTTCGCGAATGTCGGCTAGGGCGCGGCCAGAAGGGCGGTGATTATTGTCGGTCATATTTTATCCTGCTTGATTTAATCTTGTTCATGGTTTACTCGCCATAAGCTTATAGCGCAAGATTTATCTTGAACTCAACAGCAAAGCACCAATATAGTAAACTATGGCAGATGAATTTGATTATATAAACCAGATGAATAGTCGCTCGCGCGAAATATTCAAACATTTGGTCGAAAGTTTTTTGGAAGATGGCGCCCCCGTTGGCTCGCGCAGCATCAGCCGCGCTTTGCCGCAAAGCCTTTCTCCTGCGTCTATCCGCAATGTTATGAGCGATTTAGAACATTTGGGTCTTATTGCCTCTCCTCACACTAGCTCTGGGCGTATACCCACCCAAAATGGCTTGCGTATGTTTGTCGATGCCATGCTCGAAGTGGGCAGCATTAACCCAGAAGACCAACATTATATTGAGCAACAAATTGCCCAACGTGCCGAGGTCGAACATAAAAATAATGTCGATAATATTTTGGGCGAAACCTCAAGCTTGTTATCTGGCTTAAGCCAATGCGCAGGCGTTGTGCTCACGCATAAGCAAAGCCGCCCCATTCAGCATATTCAATTTATGCGGCTCGATAGCGCCAAAGTTTTGCTAATCTTGGTTTATCAAGATAACGAAGTTGAAAACAGAATTTTACAAGTGCCTGCTGGCCTGCCCGCATCGGTATTAGAACAAGCCAGTAATTATTTAAACGCCCATGTGGCAGGGCTTACCATTACCGAGGCCGAACGCGCCATTGCTAAAGATATGGAAGCTGCCAAACAAAGTTTAGACTCACTAACCAATGAGCTAATCGCATCTGGCATGGCAACATGGTCAAGCGATAATGTCGATGAAAGAAACCTCATCGTGCGTGGCCGCTCTAACCTTATTGACGATGTGGCAGGGCTCGAAAATCTAGAACTCGTCAAACGCCTATTCGATGATTTAGAAACCAAGAAAGAATTGGTCAATTTGCTAGATTTGGCCGAAAATGCCGAAGGCGTGCGTATTTTCATCGGTGCTGAAAATAATTTATTCTCAATGTCTGGCTCCTCTTTAGTGGTTTCGCCGTTTCACGACGAAGAAAAAAATGTAGTGGGCGTGCTTGGTGTTATTGGCCCCACAAGGCTTAATTATGGCCGCATCATTCCTGTGGTAGATTATACAGCCAAGGTTGTTGGCCGAATGATTGGTAAAAACATTAGATAAAGTAGCTTAAATTGTACTTTTTTCTTGATTTTTGTCCGATAAAGACTGATATGAAATATAGTTTTTGCCAATCGCAAAATATAGGAATTGATTATGAATAATCCAAACGACCCATTTGATGCTGAAGAACAAGCTCGCCAAGATGCTGAGCGCGACTATCAGGAAGATGATTTTGACGATGATGAAGATTTTGAAGCGGCATCGTTAGCAAATGACGAATCTGCTCGCATGGCACCAAGTGAAGCTTCTGCCGCTGCCGAAGCGTTGCAAGCTGCTGCCACACAAATCGAAACTTTAACCGAAGAAGTGGCAAGCCTTAAAGACCGTGTTTTGCGCGAAATGGCCGAGATGGAAAATCTCCGCCGCCGTAGCGCCAAAGAAAAAGCCGATGCTAATAAATTTGCCATTACAGGTTTTGCCCGCGATATGATTAGCGTTGGCGATAATCTAGACCGCGCTTTGCAAGCATTACCTGATGATGTGCGTAACGAAGCGGCTGATGAAATTAAAAATCTGTTCACTGGCGTTGAGATGACCAACCAAGAAATGCTCAACATTTTTGAACGTCACGGCATTACGCAAGTCAAACCAGTTGATGAAAAATTCGATCCGAATTTCCACCAAGCTATGTTTGAAGTGCCAAATACCGAGATTCCAAACGGCACCGTAACCGAAGTTGTGCAAGTGGGTTATGCCATTGGCGACCGTGTTTTGCGCCCTGCACTTGTAGGCGTTTCAAAAGGCGGCCCTAAATTTATGCCACAACCTGCCCCTGCCGATAATGTGGTCGATTTAAATACCGATCCAGATCTGGGTGGCAAAATCGACACCAGCGCCTAACCAACCGCCTATAGGTAATGTCTATGACTATGGCTATTGACGACACTATATTGACCACAGTCCCCACCATTTTTAGCGTGCTAAATTGGTTCGGGATTGTGGTTTTTGCCATTTCGGGCGCATTGGCGGCCTCTCGTAAAGAGATGGATATCATCGGTTTTATTATTTTTGCCAACATAACCGCCATTGGCGGCGGCACAGTGCGTGATATGATGCTCGGCCTCACCCCCGTTTTTTGGGTGGGCGATTATAATTATATCATCGTGGCTTCTTTATTTGGGGTGTTGGTATTCTTCACCGCACATATTCCACAATCACGGTTTAAAGCGTTGTTATGGGCCGATGCCATCGGTATTTCGACCTTTGCCGTTTTAGGCGCGCAAATCGCGCTAGATGCGGGCATTTCTCCTGTAAGTGCCATTCTTATGGCCGTTATCACCTCTAGTTTTGGCGGGTTAATACGTGATGTTCTGGCAGGCGAAAATAGCATTTTATTGCGCCAAGAAATATATTTATCTGCCATTTTTGTAGGCGCTAGCGCCTATATAGGTATTATAGAATTAGGTTTCGATAAAAATATGGCCGCCATAATTGGCTTTTTATCATGCTTTATAATCCGTGGTTTGGCGCTTAAATATAATTGGTTTTTTCCGGGCTATAAAAGTCGGCCAGGGCGAGATTATTAAGAGGAGGTTGGTATATGACAGAAATATTGTTAGATCATCCGCTCATTAACGGCTCCTGCTATCTATTCACCAATCTCAAATATATCATCGAATGCGAAAACCCCGATCTTCTAGAGAAATCTCTGCGCCAAATAGAGACCAAGTGCCAAAGTGAAAACCTATACGCTGCTGGGTTTATATCTTATGAGGCAGGCTTGGCGTTTGAACCTGTTTTAGCGCCCTTAATGCCGCAAGACCGCGCTGTGCCATTGCTTAAATTTGGCCTGTTTGATGCACCACAATTGCTTAACCCCGATGAAGTTACCGCTTACCACCGCGCCCATACCCATGGTGAATTTGCGCTCAGCAATGTAAACCCACTCGAAACCCGCGCCGATTATATTCAAAAAATCGAAAAGGTAAAAAAATACATTGAAGCGGGTGATATTTATCAAGCCAATTATACTTTTCAGGTCGAGTTAGATTTTGAAGGCGATTTATTTGCGCTTTATAGTGCCTTAAAGCAAAATCAACCCACCCATCATGGTGGCTTTTTGCAATTTGATAACTTGTCTATCCTTTCGCTTTCACCAGAATTGTTTTTCGATTTAGACAAAGGCCAACTCACCGCACGGCCCATGAAAGGCACCGCACCGCGCGGTAAAACCAAAGCCAAAGATGCCAAGCTTAAAAACTGGTTGTATAATGACGAGAAAAACCGTGCCGAAAACTTAATGATTGTCGATCTGCTGCGTAATGACCTATCGCGCATTGCCGAAATTGGCAGTGTGAAGGTCGATAAATTATATGATGTCGAGACCTATAAAAGTCTTTTCACCATGACCACCACCATAAGAGCCCAAAAACGCCCTAATATTGGCTTTCCGACCATCATTAAATCACTTTTTCCCTGTGGGTCTATCACAGGCGCTCCTAAAATTCGCGCCATGCAAATCATTAATGAGTTAGAAAACCAAGCCCGCAATGTTTATTATGGCTCTATCGGCTTTCTCACCCCTCAAGGTGATGCCAATTTTAATGTCGCCATCCGCACCATCACGTCACACAAATCAGAACCCAATAAATTACACATTGGCATTGGCGGTGGTATTGTTGCCGACAGCGTGCCAAATGATGAATATGACGAGTGCCTGCTGAAAATGAAATTCATCAGCAGCTTGGCCGATGAATTTCAACTGATTGAAAGCTTAGCTCTAAAAGATGGAAAATATGCTTATCTAAGCGCGCATCTAGACAGATTATGCAACAGCGCTCAATATTTTGATTTTAAATTCAGCCGAAGACAAGTTGAGCAAGACCTTAAAGATTATGCAAAAAAACTCATTACCGATGACACTTATAAAGTGAGGTTGCTGCAACATCGTTCAGGCGCCATAAGCCTCAGCCATGATGTGATGCCCGAAATTGCCGAAAACGCGGTTTATAACCTTGCCCTATCCAACGTTATGCTCGAGAAATCAAATGTTTTCACAAGGCATAAAACCACCAAACGTGCTATATTAGATCAAGCAAGAGAACGCGCCAAAAGCCAATCTCGCGATGATAAGATAGACGAAGTGATGTTTTGTAATCGCCAAGGCTTCATCACCGAAGGCAGCTTTACCACTATCTTCATAGAGTCAGACGGAATTTTCTACACCCCACCATTGAGCGCAGGTTTGCTAAATGGCGTATTGCGCAGGCATTTACTCGATACCCAGCCCGATAAATATAAAATCAAAAATATCAAATTTACCGACCTTAAATCCACAGACACCATTTATGTTGGCAACAGTGTGCGTGGGTTGATCAAAGCAAAATTGTTAGATTAATATTACACTATGTCCATAAAGGCCGCGGTTTGGTTTAAAATTTTCACATCAACATTTCGGCCACTTATCGCGGCAATCACTGTTTTGCCCTGCCAGTCATTTTTATGTTTCATCAATGCACCAATTGAAGCCGCGCCACTTGGCTCACACGTCAGGCCAAAATATTTTGCCGCACAAGCCATGCCCAATAGCGCATCTTCATCCGAAACCGCCATCATAGATGATATTTTATCACCAACCACCGCCCAATTTAAGGCACCAGGCATTGGGTTTGGCGGGATGATGGCGTCACAAATTGACGTGCCAGTTATATCCGCCGCCGTGCGCGCAGCCAATTGTAATGATTTTGCCCAACTGCCGGTGGCGTGCGGCTCCACTCCTATTAATTTTGCATCAGGAAAATAATGATTCAACGCAAGGCTAAAGCCCGCAATATATCCACCGCCCGAAATTGGCAATATCGCGGCATCGGGTTTTAAATCCATAGCCTGCATTTGTTGGCAAGCTTCAAGCCCACTCACCCCCTGCCCGACAATCACATTAAAATCATCAAATGGATGAATGAATGTCATATTTTGATCTGTCACATAGCTATTGGCAATGGCTTGCCTGTCTTCGGCTTTTATATCAAATAAAACCACCTTGGCGCCCAGCGCTTTGGTATTTTCAATTTTCACCCGTGGTGCGGTTTTGGGCATAATGATCACTGAGGCTATGTTCATTTGCGCTGCGGCATAGGCCACCGCCTGCGCATGATTACCTGTCGAAAATGCCACAACGCCATTGGCTTTTTCTGCCGCGTTCAACTGACCAACCGCATAGATAGCTCCGCGAATTTTAAACGCCCCAATTTGGGTTAAGCTGTCAGCTTTCACGTATAAATTCACGCCATATTTTTGGGCAAATAACGGCGAATGTAACAAAGGCGTCTGTTCAACATATGATTTTAAGTAAAGTTGCGCGGCTTTTACATTTTCAAGTGACGGTAGGTGCATCTTTTATCCATTGTTAAATTTCCTATAAGGCAATATCGGGCAATATAAACATCTTGTAAAGTCAGATATATGAATGGATTAACTCACCCGCCTTAAAGTTAAATTCAACCGTCCCTCGCCTTTGAGCAAGCTTGATGTGCCACCATAAATACGGTCAACACCATGGTAATGCATCCGCGCTTCATTGGCAAAAACCACCACATCACCCGATTGCAACTTTATGCTCGTGGTTTTGCCTCCGCGTTGTTTGCCACCCATACGAAATATTGCATCATCACCTAAGCTTATCGAAAGCACGGGGGTTATATGGTCATTTTCATCCATATCCACATGCATGCCCATCTTGTTATCGGGCTTGTAAAAATTCACCAAGCAGCATTCTGGCAATGGCCATGCGGTTTGTTTTGTGTCAGGGTTTATATGGTTAAATTCGGTTAAGCTGTTTCCCGTGAAACATTGCCAAATATCCATTATTTCACGCGGTATTTCGGGCCAAGGCTGTTTGGTAACAGGGTGAAAGTCTTGGTACCGATAACCATTTATTTTATCACTCACCCAACCAAAACGCCCCAAATTGGTCATTTTCACATTCAGCGGCACGCCCGTGCGCGGCATTGTCGGCTGATAAAGCGGCGACAAAGCCACCATCTGACGAACGGTCTCAACAAGTAATTTCTGGGTATCAAGCGACAAAGCTTCTTTATAAATTTCAAAGCCGTTTTGTATGAGCGTGGGTTTGGGTGTTTTTATCATGGATAAACATTAACCCAAGATTTCCGATTCCACCATCCGTTTTTGGCAAAACACTCACAAGCGAGCAATTGGGTTTGTGATGTAGATACTGGGTAGCACTCTTGCCACCACTCAGCTGCAAACACATTAATGACATTAAATGGATAAAAAGGTTGAGCCGTCACTTTGGCGAACTTGCCGACTGA
>JAOPTR010000026.1:0-56463 GCA_051531935.1 Hyphomicrobiales bacterium | reverse complement strand
CGGCCTCAGTCGGCAAGTTCGCCAAAGTGATGGCTCAGTTTTTTTGCCCATGTTGGTTGATTATTTGGTTCCGGTGGGAACACGGGTGTGGCTATGGCGCACAACGGCCGCACTTGTTGTGTCCTAACGAACGGCCGTGCATGATTCGATCTTTTCCGTTGTTGCTAACGTACTAGTAAACGTCTCTTACATAACGCTTGGCTTTTTTGAGTGCGTTCATATACGCCTTCACGCCTGCTTCATCAAGCTTGCCATGCTCTGCAATAATATCTTGCAGTGTTTGGTCCACGTCTTTGGCCATATATGTTGCGTCACCACATACATAAAAATAACCGCCGCGCTCAAGCCAATTAAACAAGTCAGCACCTGCTTGTTTCATGCGGGTTTGCACATATATTTTTTCTTTTTGATCGCGCGAGAACGCCAAATCCAACTTCGTTAAAACACCCGATTTTTGCCAAGCTTCAAGCTCGTCTTGATAGATATAATCATCTTCAGCTTTTCTGTCGCCAAAGAATAGCCAATTATCGCCTTGCGCATTGGTGGCTTCACGTTCTTCTAAAAATGCTCTAAAGGGTGCAATGCCTGTGCCTGGGCCTACCATAATAATTGGCAGATCACCATTTTCTGGCACTCTAAAAGCTTTGTTGGGGCTAAAATAAACACCCACTTTGCCACTGCCAACACGGTCGGCTAAATAGCAAGATGCCACACCTTCATGTTTGCGTTCAAAACTATCATAACGCACAGAGCTAATGGTTAAATGCACTTCATCTTCATGCGCTTTTGATGAGCTAGAGATCGAATAAGCACGCGGTTGCAACTTGCGCAATAAATTCACAAATTCATCGGCATTGAATGTCACTTTCATGTCGATGATAAAATCAATAACATCCCTGCCCCACAAATAACTATTCAATGCTTCACGATCGTTATTTTCGAGCATGCGATTCAATTCTTCATCGCCAGATTTCTCGGCCACGGCATCCAAAAACGGCCCCGTTGGCAATTTGATGTCATATATGGCCTGCATAGCGGCTGATAGCTTTTCACCATCAACCAACTCATCGCCACTTAAGCCCAAATGAGCCAATAATAGCTTCACAAGTTCAGGGTCATTCTGTGCCACAATATTCAGAGCGTCACCTGCTTCATATGTTAAACCAGAACCTTCTAGACTAATCTCATAATGCACAATTTCTTTGCTCGAATTTTTACCTGAAACCACTTTATTTACCAAAACATCGGCAGGGAAAGGGTTTTTGCGGTCAAAAGCAGGCTTGTCAGCTTTTGGTGCTTTCGCTGGCTGTTGAGGCGCAGCCCCTGCAGCAGGGGCAGAACCCGTGTCTTTAATCGCATCTAGCGCAGCAACCACCCACTTGTCAGCATCATCTTCAAAATCAACATCACAATCAACGCGGTTGGCAACACGGTTGGCGCCCAATTCGGCCAAACGCACGTCCCAATCTATACCCGCTTTGCAATAGTCATCGTAAGATTTATCACCCAAAGCCAAAACACTAAAGTTCATTTGGTCTAATTTAGGCGCATCATCTTCGCTTAATGCTTCCCATAAAATTTCGGCATTATCAGGCATTTCACCTTCGCCATATGTCGAGCAAATTACCAATAGGCGCTCTATTGATGCTAAACCGTCAAGCTCAATATCATCCATGTCAACAAGTTCAGCGGCCAAACCATAATCGCCCGCCAAAGATACAATATTTTCGCCAATGCTTTCGGCATTGCCTGTTTGGGTGCCAAAAACCACTGTTAGTGGGCGGGTGGTGGCAGCGGCTTCATCACCACTTGTTGCCAAAAGTCGAGTATTCGCACCGGCAAAAAAACCACTTAACCATTGCTCTTGCTTGTCGTTAAACAGGCCATCATTATTATTCTTGTTAGACATATATAACCCTGTCACTTATGCAGCTTTGTTGGCTTTTAATACGGCTTTCACCAATTGCTCGGCAAGAGTTTCTCTGAAATCTGGTATATGACCCATTTTCTCACGGTTCAAGCGATCTTGAGCCATAATCCAAGCGGTCGATCCTAGCGAGTAAATAGATTGAACATCGCGTAAAATCAAGCTTTTTTTGTAATCCCGAATCCGCTTATCGGCCAACATAATCGCCAATTCTTCTTCGCTAAATTTCTCAAGAGCCTTCTTGCACTCCTTCGACAAAGCTTCAATTAACGCGTAATCTTCGGTCTTCACCAAGTTTTTAGCAGCTTTCACTTCGAAAATCGGGTTCACATCAATGCCTTGTTTTTTGGCTAATGAATGTACAACCTGTTTGGCAATGCGCAATACGCCATAAGCGTTCAGCAGTTCAAAGCTTAGGCCCGTATCCACTTCTTGATAAGCAGGCACATTACCACCCAAAACACTCTCGCCTTTAGCAAAAGCTTCGCGTAATGGTTTAATTTGATATTCAGCCATGGCATATGCAAGTTCATCAGCCAATACTTTACGACCAAGTGTTTGTAAATGCGCACTACTCTGTGTTTGCTCAAGCGCCAAAGGCTGCATGTAAACAAAATGTTGGCTTTGCGTTGCCCAATTGTCTAGCAAGTTTTGCGCTCTAGCGCTGCCTGTTGCAGCCACATGCTGCTCTAGCATATAAATAATAAATTGCTCATGACCTAAAGCTTCGTCAGAACCATCATTCAGATATCCATAACGTACGGATGAGGCATCGTATAGATTCTCAAACTTGTGTTCAGGATCATACTGATAGGCATTACCGCCAGACATTCCGTTGGCGAAACCTTTGCCATATGCGCCAATGTTCAGCACAGAACCATTAATCATATATTCACAGGCAAAATCACCAACGCCTTCAACCACACTCATTGCGCCCGAGTTCCGCACAGCAAACCTGTCGCCCGCTTCACCTTGCACAAATAACATGCCGCCAACCGCGCCAAATAGGGCAAAGTTACCAATTAATGTATTTTGTTCATCGGCTTTTACGCCATCGTTTTTAGGCACGGTAATCGCAATTGTGCCACCGCTTAAGCCTTTGCCAACACCGTCATTACATGTGCCTTCGTGGCTCATATTCATACCCACAATGCAAAATGCGCCATAACTTTGGCCGGCACTGCCAGTGGTTTTAATTTTAATGGTATTTTCACCTAAATGGCGACGGCCGTTATGCCCAGTGTAAAGAGATTTAATGTTGCCAAGCTCTTCGTCACTCAATTCGTAATTCAAAGCGCGCTCAATGTCGATCGCCAACTGGCCACCCACTGTTTTGTGGCGGTTGGTCAAAGTATATCTTTTGCCTTCAATCAACAATTCAGATTGCTCACCAGAAAAAATCTTTTCTTTCACTTTTTCAAACGATCTTTCATCACGTCTAAATTCTGCTTCAAGATAAATAGGCTTATCAACTTTCACTTCATCAACTTGTTTTAGCAAGCCACGTAAATCTAAAGCACCCACCATTTTGTCATGGTCAACCAAATGTAATAGGTCGGTTCTGCCTCTAATTTCGGCTAAGCTACTATAACCAAGATCAGCCAAAACCAAACGCACTTCATGGGCTAAGTTCATATAATATTGCGCCAAAATACGGGCGTCACCATCATAAACTTCTGGGTTGGTTGTTAGGCCAACAGGGCATTTAATGTTACAAGTTTTGGCTTGCACACAGCCAAGCATCATCAATGCCGCTGTGCCAAATTCAAAACTATCAGCACCCAATATGGCCGATTTAACAACATCAACACCAATTTGATGCGCGCCAGATGTACGCAAAATCACTTTGTCGCGCAATCCGTTTGCGGCTAGTGCCTGATGTACTTCGGCAATGCCAATTTCAGCAGCACGGCCAGTATGTTTAAGGCTTGTCACTTGCGCAGCACCAGTACCACCAGTACCACCAGCTACGTTAATCACGTCTGCACCCGCTTTGGCCACGCCAACAGCAATGGTGCCAATGCCTTCAGATGAAACAAGTTTCACAATCACACGGCGGCGCGTAGCTTTGCAATCATGGATAAGTTGTGCCAAATCCTCAATTGAATATGTATCATGATGCGGCGGCGGCGAAACAAGTTCAACACCTGGTGTACCACCACGCATGGCGGCCATTTCAACAGTTACTTTTTTGGCAGGCAATTGCCCACCTTCGCCAGGTTTTGCACCTTGAGCGATTTTAATTTCTACTTCTTCTAACAATGGGTCGGCCAAATAACCAGCCCACACGCCAAAACGACCAGAAGCAAATTGGCGAATACGGCTTGCCAAAATAGAGTTTGAGCGGGCAAATTCTTCACCACCCTCGCCCGAGTTAGACAGACCACCAACAATGTTTGTACCTTGTGCCACTGCCCTATGGGCAGGTTTGACGAGGGCACCATAACTCATAGCGCCTGAGGAGAAGTAGCGCGTAATTTCGTGAGCTGGTTGCACCTCGTCAAGCCCTATTGCGCTGTGCGCAGTCTTGATATGGCTTAGATAATGTAAGAAGATATGCGCGGCAGCGACCGACAAATATCCGTCTTCACGTTTGATTTTATAATCTGCAGCGGCAAAGCGTGTTTTAAAATGAGCAGCAAGCTCTTTAAGGCGCTGTTTGCCATTGGCTTTTGCATCACCCGTGAATGAAATTTTATAAATTCCAACAGTCAGGAACTCAACTTCTAATCCACGAATATAATAATTCAGATTGCCTTTAATATGTTGGCTGCCCAAAATAGCGTCAAAATCAGCAATGGTCTGGGCATCGCTAATGTCTACAGGCAAAGCCATAACATCACGCAACGTCGCAGGGCGGGCGTCACGTTCTTTAGTCATTTCGCTGGCGAATTGATTATACCCTTTGGTAATTTTATGCGCGTCAATTTGCTCTGGCGTGCGAGCTTCATAGCCATAATCTCTATAGGCTAAATCACTACCTTCGTCTTCATCACCAAGCAAACGCAAATGTTTAGGCTCATCTTGCTCAATATAAGCAATTTTTTCGTTCATCATATTGCCATATTCGCGCACAGATGTAACACCAAAACTATGCCCACCACCATCGCCACGTTCTTTAAACAGACCAAGGTTTGGCAAGTCTGTTTCACCGCCAAGTTCACGGGCTTTATGGTGCCATTCGGCTGCCGATGTTGCAATGTCGCTAAAATGCACGCCGCCAACAGGTGCGTCAATTTTAGGGAACATACGTTTTAGGTGTGGCTCTTTAGTGTCTAAAAAGCTAGATTCAAAAAATTCGCCGCCAATATAGCTTTCAGCCGTACATAAACCAAATTTACCCATGGTTTTCATCAACGATTTTTCGATAGATTTCTTAAAATTCTTCATCAATGAATTGGCATTGGCCGCATCCATTTGCTCAGCACGGTTTTGCGCAGTGATGGCAAAAATTGCAGCGGCACCAAAGCCAAGTGCAGTTGCCACATCATGGGTCGATGCAAGTTGACCACTATCCACAATCAAGCTCGAATTAAAGCGCAAACCAGTGCGGATAAGGCGTTGGTTCGCAGCCGCAACCGCAAGCAATAATGGGGTTGCCGCTTTGTCATTAGATAAATTGCGATCGCTTAAAATGATAATGCCCACATTATCGCGTGCAGCCGCTTCAACTTCATCTCTAAAGTCATCAAGGGCATCTTCTAGCACATCAGTATTGTTTTTTGCATCAGCATAATCTGGTGTGTAAAGAATGTCCAAAATACGAGTCGAAACCGTATCTTGTTGACAAATTTTAGCGAAATCTTGTTGCAGCAAAATAGGAGATTGAACAATAATTTGTTTTTGGTCTTCAACAAAACCAGGCTTGCCACCCAATGCCACGCGTAACGTCATACCGTCAGATTCACGAATGCTATCCAATGGCGGGTTGGTCACTTGTGCAAAGCGTTGGCTAAAATATTGGCTCATGCCGCCTTCGGTGCGAGTTAAGGCGTTTGGCGTTAAGCCATAGCCCATTGCATAAACGCGTTCTGCGCCTTTTTCGAGCATGGGGTCTAACAAAAAGCGAAAGCTCTCATCATTCATGTAATAAGCAACATGGGCTTGGTCGACAGTCAAATCAACACTGGATGAGAGTGAATTTTCATCAACAGTTGCAATTTGTTCAATGTCTAATTTGGCATCAGTAAGCAGTGAAGCATAATCTTGGCGTTTGCTGAGTTTCTCTAAATATTGAGCGCCCGTATATGAACGGCCTTCAACATGGCTCCAAAACAGCATGTCACCCGCTTCAATACGGCCACGTTTTAAAATCGTTTCGGCAGGGAAATTAATTTGTCCCGCTTCAGACATCACAGCTAAATATTCATCTGTTTCAACAGTACGCAACGGGCGCAAACCAAGGCGATCGAGCCGTGCGCCAACAAATTGGCCATTGCCAAAAATAATCGCTGCTGGGCCATCATTTTTTTCTTCGGACAAGCTGAAATATTCAAGCATGGCACGCACATCTGGGTTAATATCCACTTGGTTTTCCCAAGCAGGCGGCATCATAGCCACAATCGCTTCAACCACAGTCATGCCATCGTCTACAATGCGGCGGGCAATGGTTTGGTCAAGCCGTGCACTGTCCGATTGACCTTTTGGAAAATGCAATGTCTTGCCTTGTTGCTTGGCAATTGATGCTTCTGATAATCTATTTTTCTTGTCGGTATTAAGCTCACCATTATGCGCCATGCGGCGGAATGGTTGCGCCATCATAGTGGCAGGCTCAGTATTGGTCGAGAAGCGCGTATGGAAAAAGATAGAATGAATTTCATGATCTGGGTCACGTAAATCTTCAAAATAAGGGATCACTTCATTTGAATTCAAACGACCCTTAAGCACTTGAGTGCGTGCCGACATAGAGCAAGGGTAAAAACCATCAAGCTCGGCAATGTCATAACAATCTTTTTCGATATCCGCCAAACAACTTGCAATTTCAATATCAAATTCATGCCAAGTGGCATCGGCCATTCTTTTAGGGCGGCCAAAAATAACTTGTTTAATTGGCAGTTGAGCGCGCACCGAAACGTCGGTTAAAATGCTGTTATTTACCGGCACATCACGCCATGCAATAATTGGCAAGCGGTGGCGACGCAATTTTTCTTCTACCAATGTCACAGCGTCTTCTTCATATTCAGCTTCTTTGGGTAAAAAGAAGTTGGCAACACCAAATTGGCCAAGTTCTAAATCGTCAATTTTTGTGACGATGCGGAAAAACCGTTCGGATAAATCAAAGTTCACACCAGCGCCATCGCCAATACCTTCGGCACTCATACCACCACGATGCGGGATAGTGCATAAAGCTTCATGAGTTTTAACCAAAATATCATGGGTTTGGATAGATTTTTTATTGGTGATGAAGCCCACGCCACATGAGTCACTATATACATCATGATCGTATAACTTACGGTCATTCAGATCAGCGGTGAAATCGTTGTTTTTATTGCGCATATTCTCTACCTCATCAACTACTGAGCATGTGGGGGACACAAGATTATCCTCATCAAAGGATGTTGTGTAAACACGTTCAGTCGAAACTTAACTTTTTAAAACACGGCTCGGGGTTATTTTTATGCCTGTTTCATTTGTGCCAATTTATGGCTAGCGATTAAACTTTGGGAGCCTATATTTTTTGTCACTCTATGCCTTTTCGGCATTGGCTATACCAAATCGCTTGCTGATAAATAGCAAAATATAAGCCAAATGTCCAATAAGTTTGTACTTCACAATGCCCACAAACAAGCCCAGGGGAGATTTTTGAAGTTTTACCGAAACTTTCCAGATTCTAAAATTTTTCTCACTCATTTAATTGGTGCAAAAACATTTGCCTCTCAACACCGTTAAGTCGGTTTTTGAAATAGTTATGCATATTTTGCATAGGACATAATAGATACTTATCGAAATTAGAGTGTCATTTTTTTATTTTTATATTTTATTACGTTTACTGTGGAAAAATTATAAACTGAGCCATTTTTAACGGCATATCACAGAGCAAACATATGGTTGTCCCATTGATATAGGCTAGCTTTCGAAGATTGATTACGCAGTTTTCGCACTGTATTTTTGTGTGCGTTATAAAGCCAAATATCACCCATTCCCGAGGCACAAATAAACTCAAATGGCTGTGAATTGGCAGCAATTGCGCATACATCTTGCATCAAAAACTGCTGCAAAAACACGCCATTTTCGGCATAAATTGACACAATATTACCGCGTGGAGAGGTAGCAGCAAAATAAGTGCCCGTTTTATCAAAACAAACTGAACCTATATATTGTCTATTTTGCTTTAAAATTTTCGGTGGCGTTTGGGTAAATATTAACTCACCATGCTTACTGATACGCGCCAAAAGCGGCACATCATCGGTTAGCCCGCCCTGATATTGCATCGCTATCACCACTTCACTATCTGCAGTGACATCCAAATGCCGTATCGACAATTGGTGAAACTCTGCCGGTAGGCTGAATTTTTCAATAAGCTGCCCATTTTTTCGGTTCACCAAGGCCAAATTCGGCTGCATATGCGCTAAGTTAAGCTTTTGGCGTGGATGGTCTGGGTGGGTCAATATACCTCCATTGGCTACAACCAGTGTTTCACCATCGGGCAATAAAGTAATTTGATGAACCCCGATGCCGTGAGATGAAAATTCGCCAATTTTCTGCGCCTGTTTCACATCCCAAATGCCAATCACACCTGTGGCGTTCTCGTCTTCGTTATCAAAATCATTTTCCGAAGTATAAAGCAATTTACCATCGTCAGAAAACACACCATGACCAAAAAAATGCCGATCATCTGGCGCATAAGCCACCCGCATTTGACCCAATTTATCAATTAAATAAAGCTGATTATTGGGTCTACGGGCAAATATCGCAATGTCACCATTAAGGCTCTTCGCATGGCCATGTCCTCTGTCTGCCAAAGTAAATTGTTGCGCTATCTTCCCATCGTCAGTTATTTTGACCGCTACAAATTGACCATCAGCATTTCTGGCGCATAACATAAATTGTGTTTGCAATTCGGCATCATTCGCCCATGCAGGCGCAGATAATGCAGGCAATATAAGCGCTTGCATAGCAGCTGATTTAAGCAATGTCCGCCGATTTATCATCAATCACCCCTGCCTAGTCACCGTCTAAAGCATTAAAACCAAGCGGAATGCCTAAAGCTTCCGTACCTCTCAGGCCAAGCGCATTTTTAAGTTGAGCCAATGCTGCAATCAAGCCCCGGGCTTGCTTCCATGTTTTTTCAGAATTCTGTCCATTAAGCTGCTGATAAAAATCTATCGGCAATCCATCCATTTCCACCAACGTCGCCTCAAAGTGTCCAATAATCTCGGCATCAACGGCTGCACCATTCTCACTGAGCAATACCATCGGGCTAAAAATCTTATATGCATTAAATATGCTTTTAATATTGCCAAGCATATTGGCTTTGGTCACGCCTGCGCGCCACATTTCTAAACGTTTGGGTCTTAAATTTTTAAATTCAGTGCCAATCGGGCGGCTAAGTTTTTGCCCATGTACAACCTCTACCATAGCATGAATCACTTTGTAAAATTGCAACGTCACCTCAGGCAATGCGCTATATAAATCATTGGTTTCAGAAGGCGTAAGCAATGCTACACGCGCAGCGCCATCTTGGCCAAATTCGCCAATAAGCTCGTCGGTCACAGTCACAATATTTAGGCTCACGGCCATTAAGAAGTCGCAACTATATGCGCTTAAACTCGCATCTTTGCTGCTTAGGCTACTGTCCTTATGATACAGCAACCATTCAACAATCGGCAAGCCTTGCAAGGCCACACTTAGGTTGGGGAAATAGCTCGGCACAAGTTTAGACGGGTCTTTAGCAGGCAAAAATTTAACCGCTTGTTTTTCACCACGGCTGTTGGGCCAAAAATATATTCGTAAATCGCGGCTATTTTTTTCAAACGCATCAAAACGCATGGATTGCAATGGCATCCAAGCTTCCACAGCCACCGCAAAATCTTGTTTCACTAAATGCCAACTGGCATCATTATTTTGTTGGCAGGCTTGCCCAGCGGCTTGGTTCAGTACATGTGCTTTGCTTTTAAAATCTTGCAAATGCGCCAGTATATAATCGTCAATAAATTTCTGATGCGTCTCATTGGTAAGCTTGTCATCAGCTTGCGCGACCGACAGAATACAGCCAAGGGCAATCAATGTTTTTACAACTATTTTCATATCTAACTCCGTATCATTCAATCGGTTAAAGCGATTCTACAAAATCCGTTAATGCTTTACGTTGTGCAGCCGAAAGCGTCATAAATATAGCCTTTGCACCTGCCGCCTCGCCACCATGCCAAAGAATGGCCTCTTCTATAGACCGCGCGCGGCCATCATGCAACAATTGCCAGCTTTTACTTACATTTCTGGCGGCACCCAACGCCCATAAAGGTGGGGTGCGCCATTCATTGCCGCTAGCCTGTCCTTCTGGTCGGTTGTCCGCCAAATCGTCGCCCATATCATGCAATAAAAAATCTGAATACGGCCAAATCAACTCGTTATGTAAATCTTTATAAGGCGATCTTTCACTCGTAATGTGTTTGGGGATGTGACAAGAAATACAACCCGCCTCATAGAATTCCTTTTTGCCTAATAAAATATTATCATTCGCTGCATTCTGCCGATGCGGCACCGCCAAATTTGCATTAAAATATGTGGTTAGGTTTAACAATTCATCCGACAATTCAAACCCATCCATAGCCTTACTATTGCCTGTAGGCGCGTCTAAACATTCTGCTTGCCCGTCTGTACACTCGCCCGCACCCGCAGGAAATATCGGGTTACCAATGCCAATATCACCGCTAAAGGCCGATGCCACTTGTTGGCGTAAATTTGGTTGCCCTGCTTTCCAACCAAAACGCCCGACAGAAAGTCCATGCGCTTCCTTGTCCCACACCATATTCACACGGCCAGAAATCCCATCATCATTTACATCATCTGGGTCAGCATTTTTGGCAATTTTCGCGCCATCTATGGCATCAATTAATCCCATGCCTACCATTTGGGTGGCAATGCGTGGCGATGTCATCAAATCATTATGCATATTGCCATAACCAAGGGCATTAATGGTAAATTCAGGCTTGCGTAATTCAACCACCGCACCATCATCAAATGTTATATTTTCATATGCCCATTTTACCGATATTTTACCCTCGGCCGCAAAACCCGATATAGCCACATCTTGCAATTGTCCACCATATGTCGGTTCAACAATCACATTCACTAAACCCGCCGCTAATTTATCCTGTTGCTCCACAGTTTGTGGCTCAATACTTAAGCGGATCAGCATACTATTGGCATCTTCATTGGGGAAACCAACATCAGGCACATGCCCACGGCCATTTTTTATATGGCAACTCAAGCAAGATCGCGCATTGTATAATGGCCCCAACCCATTAGAAGCTTTTGTGGCCGCTGGTGCTGATGCCCATAATTTTTTAAACATGGCCTTGCCAATGTTAAAATCCATGTCACCCGAATTGCCTAATGAGGCCGAAGGCACAGACAACGCACCCGCATCCAATTTCACAAATTTACCGGTTGTGCCACCGGGGTAATGTTCTAATTTTTCTGGCTTGCTAAAGTCTATTGTTGGCAATAACAAACGCTCACGCTTGCTCAATGGCTCCGCATTTGCAGTGCTAAACAATACTAAAACTATGGCAATGACTCTTAACATAACCCACCATATAAACGAGTTCGTGCCCAAACACACCCCCACAATGTATTCGGACACGAATGTCTGGTAGTTTCCTACCTTATTTTAAGCATATAGCTTAAACTTTTTCAGGAGCGTCCAAGCTGTCGCTACCTTCAAATTCAATGGCAGTTAAACCAAGTGCGCTCACTGCTTTTTCAAGCGATTTTGTTTGAGCTACTAGGCTATCTACAACATTTTGAACAACTGCGTTGCCTTCAACATTGCCTTCACCAATCATTTGGTCATAAGCTTCTGTGGTTTCAGCACGCTTCACCATTTCAGCACCAGCGGCAACCGTCGCTGCAATTTTAGCGGTTAGCTCTTCAGCAACAGCAGCATCTTTAGCTGCCACTAGGTCTTCAATAGAAGCGCCTTCAACAACAGTTCCGTCAACACGTGTATAGCTACCTGTGTAAACATTTTGGATGCCCAAAATATCAAAATAATGCGAGTTATGTGTATTGTCTGAGAAGCAATCATGCTCTTCTTCAGGGTCATGCACAATTAGGCCAAGCTTAATACGCTCACCAGCTAGTTCGCCATATGATAAAGAACCAAGACCAGAGAAAATTGTCGCTACGCCACCTTCAGCAAGAGCAGCACGTGCCTCGCCTTTCATAGACCATGCGCCAACAATACCTTCTAGATCATCAATAAGCAGATCAGTCGCTGCTACTAGATATTCAGCACGACGATCGCAATTGCCATTTGTGCAATTTGCAGTGTCAAAATCCGTTGCAGGGCGTGTGCCTGCACCTTTGCCAGTGCCGTTTAAATCTTGGCCCCATAGCAAAAATTCAATGGCATGATAACCAGTGGCTACATTAGAGCCAACTTCGTCAGCTTCTTGTAATGTATTGGCCAATAGATCTTTAGTGATCTTGCTTGCGTCAACCATTGTGCCAGCAATGTTTAGCTTAGGGTTCGCAATAACATTAGCTGTGTAATATGGGTTTTCATCAGATTCAGTACCATATGATGCATCAACATAGTCGATAAGGCCTTCATCAAGCGGCCATGCATTCACAAGACCTTCAAAATCATCAACGATGGCATTGCCAAAACGGTAAGCTTCGGTTTGTTGGTATGGAGCACGAGCAGCCAACCAAGCCGCTTTTGCAGCGCTCATTGTGTCTTCTGTTGGTGCAGCTACAAATGCAGCAATTGCTGCTTTAAGTGTTTGTGCTGTTGTCAAGCTATCCTGGTAACCAGCTTCTGCAATGTTGGCATATGTTGCCATAATATCTTCAACAGAAGGGGCAGTTGCTGCCATGGCTGTACTAGTCAAAAGGGAGGCAGCTACAACCGCTGCAAGAGTGAATTTTTTCATAATATTGTCCAATTCAAGTTGTATGTGATGTCGAGTTTAAGGTGGCTAATATTTCGTCACAATTTAAGAATTGATCGCATCTTATTTGATGTTGATAATGACATGCAAGTTGAATCTGCTAATTCCAACCATTTAGCTTTGGATAAGTCTTAGTTTGAAATTAGTCTATATTTAACAACAAAATCAATTATTTAATAAATTTCACTTGTTTGCAAAATTTAACTAATTGATAGCTGCAATAATTCAAACACTTATATATAAGCTTAGAAACTTTCTAATAAATAAACCTGCCTTGTCATAAAACTGTTAAATACTCTGTGCTAGATTATGAAAAAAACTTGTTAGGTGTATATTTTTGTTTATCTCATTTAAAAAATACTTTTTCAATCTCGTCGTCATAGCAACCCTTGTGGCGGGAGTTCATTATATGTGGGGTAACCAACCCATCGTCGTGTTGGTTTTCAACGTCATATTGGCCGTTGTGGCATTTTTATTTTATCGAACCTATGCCGATGGCCTTCGCGGCATACCTAATGCGCGCGTGATAACTCCGCCCTCACAGCTTAACATCTCCGCTTTTATCGAGGCACAGGCTTTCCCCACTATGGTCGTGAACAGAGATGGCTCAATAGTCCATCTAAACCAAAACATGTGCGATACCTTTGCTAATTTGGGCAGCCACCGCAGTAAAGATCAATATTTAGAACAGCATTTTTCCACTCTCATCCGCAATCCGCAAGTACTCGATGCTTATGAGCAAGTTGCACTTTCCAAAGAGAATACCGAGTTTCATTTCGAACCTCAGCATGATGGCGATCGTTATTTCTGGGCGCATATTTCGTCAACCCAATCAAAAAACCATGCCACATTATATATATTCACTTTTAGAGATCTGACTAAAGATCAAAAAATCGAACGAA
The DNA here is from genome assembly GCA_051531935.1 of Hyphomicrobiales bacterium. Classification (GTDB taxonomy): domain Bacteria; phylum Pseudomonadota; class Alphaproteobacteria; order Rhizobiales; family OSC116; genus OCS116. The sequence goes on along the minus strand of JAOPTR010000026.1, from coordinate 42,517 downwards.
TGCGTGCCGATTTTGTGGCCAATGCCAGCCACGAATTACGCACACCCCTCGCCTCCATCAGTGGCTTCATCGAAACTTTGCAAAATTCTGCCAAAGATGATGAAAAAGCCCGCAGTGTATTTTTACCCATAATGCACGAACAAGCTGAACGCATGACAAGGATGATTGATGATTTATTGTCACTCAGCAAAATTGAAATGAATATTCACAGTAAACCAAAAGACAAAGTGAATTTAGCCCGAATTTCTCAACATGTTCTTAGCAGTGCTGCCCCGAAGGCAAGCAACAAACGCGTAGAGCTTATATTCGAAAATGAAACGGAAGAAGCCTATATTAAAGGCGATGCCGATCAGCTCACTCAATTATTGAGCAACCTTGTTGATAATGCGCTTAAATATGGTCTTAAAAACGGCAAGGATAACAAAATTATTTTACGCCTCAGAGATCATCCGTTCAAAGACCAAATCATGGTTTCGGTTATTGATTTTGGGCACGGCATCCCAAAAACTGATTTACCACGCCTTACCGAAAGGTTTTACCGCGTATCAAATCAGCATAAAGAAAAAGGCACAGGCCTTGGCCTTGCCATTGTAAAGCATATTGTACAACGTCATGAAGGCGAAATATTGTTTAAAAGTCAGTTAGATAAAGGCACTAAGGTCGAAATTAACTTTCATAAGTTTTAAACAAAATAACACTGTCATAAAACTGTAATATAAGCATAATATAAAAAATTTGTAAGTTAAAGACTATTTGAAATAATTATAAAAGAGTTTGTTATGAAAAAATCTATTAAACTACTCAGCGTCCTTGCACTAACTTTGCCACTTATGGCTGGCACTGCAATCGCACGCGATCAGATCCAAATCGTTGGATCTTCTACTGTATTTCCTTTCTCATCATTAGTGGCCGAAAAATACGGCAAAACCAGTGGTTTCAAAACACCTGTTGTTGAATCTACAGGTACTGGCGGCGGCATGAAATTATTCTGCTCTGGCATTGGCGAAGGCCACCCAGACATTTCTAACGCGTCTCGCCGCATCAAGGCAAAAGAAATTGAAAATTGCGAAGCCAATGGCATTCACCCTGTTGAAATTAAAGTTGGTTTCGATGGTATTGTTTTGGCAAATGCTAGCGATGCACCAGTATTCGAGCTTACCAAAAAGCAAATCTACCTAGCACTTGCTGCTAAAGTACCTGCCGAAGATGGCTCACTTATCGACAACCCACACATCAAATGGTCAGACATCGACTCAAGCCTACCTGATCTTAAGATCGAAGTTTTAGGCCCGCCACCAACTTCTGGCACACGTGATGCATTTGTTGAATTGGCAATGGAGGGCGGCGCAAAAACATTCCCATCACTTGCTGCCATTCGCAAAGAAGATAAGTCAAAATTTAAAGCCATTGCCCACGGTATCCGTGAAGATGGAGCGTTTATTGAGGCTGGCGAAAATGACAATCTCATCGTGCAAAAGCTAAAAGCCAACAGCAGTGCATTGGGTATCTTTGGTTTCTCATTCCTCGATCAAAATGAAGACCAAATTAAAGGCGCAACCATTGGCGGTGCCGCACCTGATTTCGATAATATTGCCGATGGCAGTTATGGCATCTCACGGGCTTTATACTATTATGTTAAAAAAGAACATATCGGTATCATTCCAGGCTTAGAAGAATTCACGGAAGAATTCTTGAGCGATAAAGCTATGGGTGAAGATGGTTACTTGCTCGACAAAGGCCTTATTCCCTTGGATGAAGATGCGCTTGAAGAAATTATTGACGCTGCAAAAAACATGACACCTGTTCAACTTGAAGCTGAATAATGCTCAATAATGGGTAAAAGTTGATTTTTCGATTTTTACCCATTACTATTTTGTATATAGTCTAACGATCGTTTTGTGAATAATAGAGTATTTTATGTCTTATTTTACATTGTCCATCATTATCATTTGCTTGATTGTTGCTGGCTATTATATTGGCGTTTCGCGCGCTAAAGCAGTTAAACCTGCTACCCTAAGCAAATTACCCGAGCATAAACTGCACAGTTTGCCAGGTTTTCATGGCACATATGTAGCCTTATGGTGTGGTATTCCTAGCCTTTTACTATTACTTGTTTGGTGGTTTTTAGAACCAACAATCCTTTCGGCAATGCTAGAACGCGATCTAAGCACCGAAGTTAGTGGCCTGTCTAGTGATAAATTGGAGCTACTTAAATCTTCGATCCGTCGCGCTGCCAAAAACGACAATGCAAAAGTTGCCGAAAATCTAATGCCCATCGTCGAGAGTTATAAAGGCCTTGTCAGCATCACCAATATTAGCGGCATGGTATTAATCATTGCAGGTTCTATTCTTGGTTTATTTTTCAGTCAAAAGAAAATTGCACAACGTTTCACCGCCCGTCATCAAGTCGAAAAAATATTCTCTGTTATCATGCTGTTGTCGTCTCTAGTGGCGGTTCTAACCACATTCGGTGTGGTTATCTCTCTGGTATTCGAAACTTACCGCTTTTTCGGCATGGTCTCATTTACCGAATTTCTATTTGGTCTACATTGGTCTCCTCAAATTGCTTTGCGTGATGATCAAGTGGCAAGCTCGGGCTCTTTTGGTGCTGTACCAATTTTTGCGGGTACATTACTTATTACTGCTATTGCGATGGTTATCGCCGTGCCAATCGGCTTATTTTCAGCCATTTACATGTCCGAATATGCCACCCCGACATTCCGCACTTGGGCAAAACCATTGCTCGAAATTTTGGCTGGCATTCCCACCGTTGTTTACGGTTTTTTCGCCGCGCTAAGTGTTGCACCATTACTACGGTCTTGGGGCGTAGAATTTGGCCTCGAAATTTCATCAGAAAGCGCCATGGCCGCAGGTGTGGTTATGGGCGTGATGATCATTCCTTTCGTATCGTCATTATCAGATGATGTGATTAACGCTGTGCCACAAACCATGCGCGATGGCTCCTATGCTTTGGGTGCCACCAAGGGCGAAACCATTAAATTGGTGCTTTTACCCGCAGCCCTACCTGGCATTGTTAGCTCTGTTTTATTAGCCACATCACGCGCCATTGGCGAAACTATGATTGTGGTTATGGCTGCTGGCCTTGCGGCAAATTTAACCGCCAACCCTTTCCAAGCCGTCACCACCGTTACCGTGCAAATTCTCACGCTTTTGGTTGGTGATCAAGAATTTGATAGCCCCAAAACGCTCGCAGCTTTTGCGCTTGGTTTTGTCCTGTTCATCATCACATTAGCCCTGAATATATTGGCGCTAAAAATCGTGAATAAATATAGAGAAAAATATGACTGATTCAATATCTCTACACACAAAGAAACGCTATGCAGCCGAACGACGCTTTAAAGCTTATGGCTTTGCCGCCATTATGTTTGCCTTGGGTTTCTTGGCCTTAATGTTGGTCACAATCACCATTAGTGCTGTGCCTGCCTTCACTCAAACCTACATCAAAGTGTCTGTCGAGTTTTCCGAAGACATCATTGATGAGGATGCCACACGTGATGCCGCTATCATTGCCAAATCCGACTTCCAAAAGATAGTTCGCAACGGTATTTATGCGCAATTCCCAGATGTAAAAAAACGCAAAGTTAAAAAACGTCTGAAAAAAATCATCTCAAGTGAAGCGGGTTATCATATGGCGCGCGCGCTGCTCGCAGGTGATGCGCCTGACCTTAGCTTTATCGGCAGCAAAGCCGATGTTTGGGTCAAATCCTCAGATGATGTTGATAGTTATGTAAAAGGCTTTATCCGCCGCGATGTAGATCAAAGCAAACGCCGCTTAAATGACGACCAGTTGGATTGGGTTGATACACTCACTGCTGCAGGAAAATTAGAACGTCGCTTTAACTGGGATTTCTTTAAATTTGCCGATAGCCGTTCTCCGGAAGATGCAGGAATCAGAGGCGCGGTGATGGGCTCATTCTTCACCTTACTTATAACTTTGGTACTTAGTTTCCCATTGGGCGTATTAGCAGCGGTATATTTAGAAGAATATTCAACCCAAAGCCGCTTTACCGATTTTATCGAAGTCAATATCAACAATCTCGCAGCCGTGCCATCCATCGTATTTGGTTTACTCGGTCTGGCACTGTTCCTTAACTTTTTTGGTTTGCCCCGTAGTGCACCCATTGTTGGTGGTATGGTATTGTCATTAATGACATTACCAACAGTGATCATCACCACACGTGCAGCGCTAAAATCAGTTCCTCCGTCTATTCGTGAAGCTGCACTGGGTATTGGCGCTTCTAAAATGCAAACCATATTGCATCATGTTTTACCGTTAGCAATGCCTGGCGCGCTGACAGGTGCCATTATTGGCATGGCGCGCGCATTGGGTGAAACCGCTCCATTGCTGATGATTGGCATGGTGGCCTTTATTGTAGATATTCCCAAAAATGTAACCGATCCCGCAACCGTATTGCCTGTACAAATTTACATTTGGGCAGATAGCCCAGAACGGGCATTTGAAGCTAAAATGAGTGCCGCGATTTTGGTATTGTTATTCTTCTTGGTGGTTATGAATGGCTTAGCTGTTATGTTACGCCGCCGTTATGAACGTAGATGGTAGTCAAATAGATTGAAAAATGGATATAAATATGACTGATCAAAATAGTATAAATACCAAATATTTGGTACGTGGTGTAGATGTTTTTTATGGCGATAAGCAAGCGCTTTTCGATATCAATGTCGATATACATGAAAACCAAGTCACCTCATTAATTGGCCCTTCTGGCTGTGGTAAATCCACTCTATTGCGCTGCTTAAACCGCATGAATGATGTGATTGATATTTGCCGCATAGAAGGCGATATTAAACTAGATGGCAAAGATATATACGATGATGGCATCGACGTTGTAGAGCTTCGCGCTCGTGTGGGCATGGTGTTTCAAAAACCAAACCCATTCCCTAAAAGCATTTATGATAATGTGGTTTATGGGCCTAGCATTCATGGCATGATTAATCACAAATCAGATGGCGATGAAATTGTCGAAACCAGCCTTAAACGTGCAGGTTTATGGAAAGAAGTGAAAGACCGTTTGGACTCACCTGGCACTGGCCTTTCTGGCGGTCAACAACAGCGTCTATGTATTGCGCGCGCCATTGCGGTTAGCCCTGAAGTTATTTTGATGGATGAGCCATGCAGTGCGCTCGATCCTATCGCCACTGCTATTATCGAAGAACTTATTGACGAGTTGAAAGAAAATTTCACCATCGCCATTGTAACCCATAGTATGCAGCAAGCAGCTCGTGTTTCACAAAAAACAGCTTTCTTCCATTTGGGTAAATTAGTTGAATTTGGCGAGACAGATCAAATTTTCACCAACCCCACTAATCAACAAACCCAAGATTATATTACTGGCCGTTACGGTTGATTTTTTTGAAACTTTAGGAGACATATTATGCAAAAACATATTGTAAGCGCATTTGAAAAAGAGCTTAAAAATCTCGGCAGTAAAATTTCAAAAATGGGCGGATTGGCCGAAAACCAATTATCTATGGCCATTAAAGCGCTCGAAACTAACGATTTCGAATTGGCGCAAAAAACCATTAAATCCGATAAAGAAATTGACAAATTGGAGCTAGAGATTGAGGAAGAAGCCATCCTCATCATCGCCAAGCGCCAACCAATGGCACTAGATTTACGCCGCGTTATTGTTACCATCCGCATCAGTGCCGATTTAGAACGCATTGGTGATTTGGCAAAAAACATTGCCAAACGAGTTATTGCCATTGATGGCCAAACTCCTAAAAGCCTTATCACTGGCTTCCATGCCATGAGCGAAATGGCACAAAAATTACTTAAAGACGTGCTCGATGCCTTTGCCGATGAAAATGTCGACCAAGCGGTTGAAGTGTGGCGTCGCGATGAAGATTTGGATGCAATCTATAATAGTATTTTCCGCGAATTACTTACCTATATGATGGAAGATACACGTAACATTAGTTTTTCAACACATTTGCTGTTTGGCGCAAAAAACATTGAACGCATTGGCGATCATGCAACCAATATTGCCGAAAACATTCACTATATGGTCACAGGCCAATTGATGGCAGAAGACAGACCAAAATCAGACAATACAAGCACATCAAAATTTGATTTTGATGAAAGCGCCGATATTTAACTATTTGACGGATCAGTCACATGAAAGCTTCTATTCTCATTGTCGAAGATGAAGATAGTCTAGGTGTCTTATTGACCTATAACCTAGAAAATGAAGGATATGAAGTCCGCTTATGCACGCGTGGTGATGAGGTGGATTTATTCATTGCCGAAAAAATGCCCGACCTTGTTTTACTGGATTGGATGCTGCCAGGCGTTTCAGGTGTTGAAATATGCCGCCGTTTAAGGCTTAAAAGCGAAACGCGGAACCTGCCTATCATTATGGCCACCGCACGCGGTGAAGAAGAAGAGAGACTGCGCGGGTTTGATGTTGGCGCGGATGATTTCCTGGTCAAACCATTTGCCATGAAAGAATTGATGGCAAGAATTAAAGCCGTACTAAAACGCACCGCACCCGACCAAATGACCGAGCAATTGCTCGTTGGCAATATTTTGCTCGATGTAGGTACGCGCCGCGTCACTCGTGGCGATGTCGAAATTGACCTCGGCCCCACAGAGTTTAAATTATTACAATATTTAATGCAGCGCAAAGGGCGAGTATTCTCGCGCGAACAGTTGCTAGACAATGTATGGGGACAAGATGTCTATGTAGATGAGCGCACAGTCGATGTGCATATAGGCCGATTACGCAAAGCGCTAAAGCTAAACCCCGATGATCATGACCCTATCCGCACCATTCGCGGTGCCGGCTATAGTTTCAACGACCGCCTTTAATAAAAATCTCCTTCACCCATAAAAAAAGCCCCACAAAGTGAGGCTTTTAAATCTTATTCGTTCATTAATAGGTGGGCTATCAGCCTGCCTTTTTAATTTTACGACGCATAGTTGGTTGGTATGCAACCGCAGCATGTGTTTCACAATAAGGGCCAGAGCCATTATTCTTACCGCCACAAAAATGAAAATCATTTGTGCTTGGGTCACCTTCAGGCCAGCGGCATGTAAATTCTGTAAGATCAAAAATAGACACATTGTCACCAGATACAGTATTAATCAATTTCATTGGTGCAATTTTTTCTTCCGCAATAGGCTGAGCCTTAGCTTGCGGTTCTGCTTTTAATGCTGTGTTGCCAATGTTTAAATTTGGCATTTTTGGTTCGCGACGTTGGCTCCGCTGCTTCGATGCAGCCGTTTTACCAGCACCTTTTGCGGCTCTACCGCGTGTCGATGTTGCGCGTCCAGATAAACCTAAACGATGCACTTTACCGATCACCGCATTACGGGTTACACCACCCATTTGATTTGCGATTTGGCTTGCGCTTAATCCATCATTCCATAATTTCTTGAGTAATTCAACTCGATCGTCAGTCCATGCCATGAAGACCTCCCTCATAAATATAGTTGCCGCTTATGCCAACCCCACCCCCACATAATGTGGTTAACAAATAGTAAACTACACCATATGCTGAATCCGTGGCAAGGTTGGTTAACAAAATAAATCGCTTTTCCCCAATTAACCCTGTAATTTAAGTTATTATGCTTCTAATGCTCAATTAACATGGGTTTTATGCACAGGCAGCCTGTTAATTTACACTGCATCCCCCCACTCTCTCTCCAATATTATTTGGCAACTAAGCAAGTGGCAGATCTTGACTTGTGCTGCATTCAGGCAGATAGATAAGTTCCAATATACAATAGTGAGTCTTTAGATATGAGCGACAACAGCATCAACGGCAAATCGACAAACCCAACGACGCAGGAATTTGGCATACGCAAATTTGGGCGGGTCAATTGGTTGGGTCTTTATACGCTCTATCGCAAAGAAGTTATGCGCTTCATGTCTATCTATCTACAAACAATCATTGCCCCCGTGGTTTCAATGATGTTGTTTTTAGCAATTTTCACAATAAGTATCGGTAAATTCCGTGCCGAAATCAACGGCATCGAATTCATTGTTTTCATCGTACCTGGCCTTATAATGAACGCCATGATGCAAAATGCCTTTGCCAATAATAGTTCATCATTAATGATGGGTAAAATGCAGGGAAACATTGTCGATATATTGATGCCGCCAATTTCTGCCGGCGAAATGATGTTTGCCATCACAATGGGCGGTGCAACCCGCGGCTTTGTCGTAGGCATAACAACAGGCATTGTTATGGCGTTCGTGGTGGATATAGAAATTCAGCATTTTGCCATGGTGTTTTTATTCGGAATTTTAGGCAGTATGGTTATGGCATTGCTCGGTTTACTTGGCGGCCTGTGGGCCGATAAGTTCGACCAAATGGGCATGATTACCAATTTCGTCATCACGCCACTTACATTTCTTTCTGGTACTTTTTATTCCATTAAACAATTGCCCGAATTTGCTCAAATCATCACCCGCTTTAATCCGTTCTTTTATCTCATAGATGGTTTTAGATTTGGATTTATTGGCCATAGTGAAAGCAACATTTACTTAACAATTTTGGTAAGTGTTGGCACGTGTGTTGTGCTTTGGATATGGGGTTTCTACCTCATTAAAGTCGGCTACAAAATAAAATCATAGCTTGTTCAATGGCAATTTCATTAGCAAGGATGATTGCGATCACCCGCTAGCAAGACTCATATTTTGCCCCAAGACAACATTGCTCGCTAGCGAGTTAACGTAATATTAACTATACAAACTTTTGTTTTAACATTGCAAATATGGCTCTTATGCCTTGTGCGTCACCACCTATGGGCCGTGCTATACGGTCAGATACGTTCCAAGCGTTTAAATCCCAATGAATGTAAGTCTGTGCATTTTCAACAAATGTCTTTAAAAACAGGGCTGCAGTCGATGCACCCGCCAGTGGCATGGATGATAAATTATTCATATCTGCCACATGGCTTTTCATGGTTTTAAGATATGCCTCATGCAGTGGCAATTGCCAAATCGGGTCAAATTGTGCGGCGGAATGCTTATTCAACTCAACAGAAATATCTGCATCATCAGTAAAATATGCAGCAATTTCTGGCCCCACAGCCACACGTGCTGCGCCAGTTAAAGTAGCCATATCAATTAATAAATCTGGGTTGGCTTCATCGGCATAAGCCAATAAATCGGCTAATACCAAACGGCCTTCCGCATCAGTGTTGCCAATTTCAATGGTCGTGCCTTTGTAAGATGTCAAAACGTCCGATGGCCTAAACGCATTTGCAGCTACGGAATTTTCAACCGCGCCAATCATAACCGTTAAATCTACAGGTAGGTTTGCGCTCATAATCATATATGCCAAGCCCAAAACATTCGCCGCGCCGCCCATGTCTTTCTTCATAGTCACCATGCCAGCCGCTGGTTTTAAATCAAGCCCGCCCGTATCAAAAACAACGCCTTTACCCACCAAAGTTAGTTTTGGTAAATCTTTACTTTCTGCCCCACCACGCCATTTCAGTTCAGCATAACGTGGCGCTCGGCTGCTCGCATAATCGCTACCCTCATCACTTGCCCGCCCCACTGTATGAATAAGGTTAAAGCCTTTTTTTAATAAATCATCACCAATAATTTCGCTATAGCTTCCGCCAAATTCATCACTCAAGTTTTTAACAGCCCCAGCTAGTTCCGTAGGGCCTAAGTCGTTTGCAGGCGTGTTTATCAGATCTCTGGTTAGGCTTATTGCGGTTATTTGCGCTTGTATCGCTGCAAAATCCAAGCCCTTTTGCACAACCAGACGCACATTATCAGTGGCTGGTTTTTGAGTATATTTGTCAAATTTATAGCCCGTTAAGCCACAGGCAAAATAAGCAATTTCAGCATTGTCTAATTTGCCCGTTAATTCATAATCACCCTTAGGTAAATTATTCAACTTGCCCAAATTAAACGGATCACTCAAAGCGCTATCACCAACACCCGTGCCAAAATACACTGCCTTCACACCGCCAACAGCGTCAGATATAACAACCAACTCGCCTTCAGCCGCGGCAAAATCATTTAGTTGCAACCATGCCGCTTGCGTCTCATCGGCTACGCCATTTTCTTTATATTGGCTTGCCGATATAAGAATAATGGGAATGGCATTTTTCGTTTTTTCAATGAGCTTCATTTTTAGTCCTTAATTTTATGTGCCTACCAATGGCGAGCGATATCTTATGTTCATAATTTAATCATGGTTAACGCTTTGTAAACAAACAATAGGCATTATGTTAAGAAATCACTCCATTTCGCACTTAAATCGGTTCATTGTTATGAAAAACCCTATATTAAATGTAAAATCTAAAAATCATTTTATTATGGCAAGTTTGTGCGCCGCTAGTTTATTGCTATCAAGCTGCGCTTCATTAACCAATCCCGCCAATAAAGCTGCTCCAGCCATAAAATCCACGGGCAATGCCGCTACAGACAGGCAAGCTCAGTCTTTTCTAAATGTACAAATGTGGAGCAAATCTTATGATGCCGATCCTAATAACGTCATCAACATAATTGGTTATAGTAAAGCGCTTTCGGGCATTGGTAGCGAAACCCGTGCGATGAAAATATTAACCGATGGCGCGACTAAACACCCCAATGATGCAGGTATTATCCGCACTCATGCAAAATTATTATCCAAGCAAGGCCTTGTTGGCCCCGCATTACGCAAAATGCAACAAGCGCTTAAATATGCTCCAAACGATTGGCATATTTATAACGATATTGGCGGGCTGCATAGCAAAATGGGCGAGCAGGCATTAGCTGTCGATAGCTTTAGACGCGCTTTAAAACTAAGCCCCAACAATCCAAGCGTTCATACTAATTTGGGCGTTACCTATATGTTCAACAAACAACTTAACTTAGCCGAGACGCATCTGGCAATGGCTGTTAAGCATCCAAAGGCCACAGCAAAAATGCGTCAAAACTATGCGTTTACTCTTGGGTTACAAGGTAAATATGATGCCGCTCGTAAAATGTTTTTGCAAGATTTGCCAATAGCACAGGTGAATGCCAATATCGCGCAATTAAAGCAGTTGAATAGTCAGAAATAATTAACTCTAAACCGTTTAAAACTTGTAATTATCTTAGCCCAACCCATATTATAGACATATTTAGTCAATAATACTTATATTCGTTCAATCTGGATAAATACGCTGACATGGTCAATTTAAACAAATATAATTTGGTAAAAAATTTGGCGCGCGCATGTGCCTCGGTGGTACTGGTGCTGGGCGTGGCTCAAGCGGCAGATATTCCTAAAAAACTAAATTTACCCAAACATGTTAATTGCCCTACAGCCACTTATATGTCCAACCAATGGAATGTTAATACCAAAAGATCTCAACAAAATAACGCAACCGCCTATAAAAAACTAATTTGCTCTTCAGGGCACGAGGCATTTATACTGATTTTTTCCAAAGATAATAAAATAAGCTACAAATTAGTAGATCACTCAAATGTTAAAATGAGCGAAAAATCATCAGACATGTGTAAAATTGTCGATAATTATTGCAAAAAATAATCAATAATCAATTTGCACCAAATATAATCCCGCTGCAGGGGCCACCTCGCCACATTCATGGCGATTGCAAGCTTCTAACGCCACTTGCATTTGTTCTGGCTGCCACCGCCCCTCGCCAACATTTTTTAAACTGCCAACAAATGATCGCACTTGGTTATGCATAAAAGAACGTGCTGAAACCTCAATATCAATGTTTTCACCATCCGCTGTTACATGCACACGGTTTACGGTTTTAATTGGCGATTTCGCTTGGCAATGCACACTTCTAAAGGTTGTGAAATCATGATGACCTTCTAAAAACTCCGCAGCTTTCGACATGGCTTTAATATCCAGTGGCTTTTGCACATGCCATGCAAGGCCCTTATCAATGGCCAACGGCGCTCGGCGGTTTACAATTCTATATATATAATGTCGTTCCGTTGCCGCAAAGCGTGCGTTAAATTCCTCATCAACCAATTCAACATGGGTCACCGAAATAGCATCTGGCTTCAAATGATAATTAACCGCTTCGCGAATTTTATTGGCTTCCCATTCTACATTCAAGTCAATATGAGCCACCTGCCCCAAAGCATGCACACCAGAGTCTGTACGCCCCGAACCATTCACTTTAGGGTTTTCTTTGGTAAATTTAGCCAATGCAATTTCAATCTGTCCCTGCACAGTGCAGCCGGTATCTTGAATTTGCCAGCCATAAAATGCCGCGCCATTATATTCGATTGTTAGCTTATATCTATACATTTACAGCTCATGATCCGTTATTTATAGCCAAGGATGATAAACACTAGCCATACTAAAAAAGCCTTCCCGTGTAAACAGAAAGGCTTTTTATTATTCACTGAAATGTAAGTCTATTGTTGGGGTGGCAATATCGTAAAGGTTTGGAATTGCGCAGGATCAATCTCGCCAGCTCCAGCACCCGCGGTGTTATTAATGGCAACGCCACCACCTAATCCATACCCGCTTGAACCACCAACTTCTGAATCAATAGATGCAGCCGCATCATTTGCCGCCTGTGTCATCTGCGAGCTTTTTGCACTCACTTGGTTCAAGTTAATGCCAAACGCATCTTCTGCATCATTAGGGTTGATCACTCTTTCACAATAAGGCGCGCAAGAAAAACTCCATTGAGCCCCTGCTTTATATAATGTCAAATTACCAGATTGCTCTTCTTGTACGGCAATATCATAATTGTGCAAAATATCGCCCTGGTCATCTAGAATAATGATATTGGTTCTGCCACTGGCTTTACCAACCAAAACCAAAACATTATTATCTTGCGGTGTTACATCTGCCAAAGCAGGGTTACCAATAATAATGGTCGATGGTGTTTCTGTTAGTTTTAATATACTGGCCTTATTCACTTCAATACGTAACGTCTCTGCATATGATTGGCTCACCATTGCAAATCCAGAAGCCGAAAATATAACCGTCGCTGCAAGCAAAGCTCTTTTTGCATGTTTCTTTATATATAACATGTTCAATATTTTTGTGAATGACATCAAAGCGCCCTTTATAAATATATATAATTTAAATTTATTACCCTCTAGCTGTAACCGTTAAAGGTGAACGAAAAGGAAATTTTTTACCGAAATGTCTCAATTCAATACATATTTGCAATTTCGTTCTAATTTTAAACAAAAGAACATTAATTTAGAGGCCAATTTGTACTATTTTAGCTCCAAATCGGGTTTTTGAGCCACTATTGACGGGTTTAAAATTTAGCTATTCACAACATTAATAATTAATTAACCTAGCTAAACTGTCACAATTGACTGTGTAAACCAATTATTAACTAACATATTCTAGTAATTCACAATATATATTATAATATACATCAATATTAGACTTTGTAACAATCAATCTATATTTAATGTTGCTGTTAACGACTCCGTAATAGTTCAGTTCTATATTGAGGTTGTTCAGCGGTTAAATGATTTAGCCCTGACGGTGCTTAACAAAAATATTGTGTATGGAGTATATTATGAAAAATTTAGTATCACGTTTTATTAATGACGAATCTGGTGCAACTGCTATTGAATATGGCCTAATTGCAGCTGGTATTGCTATTGCGATCATCGCAGCAGTGAACACTTTGGGCTCTACATTGGACGCTAAGTTCGATACTATTTCTACTGAATTAGGTAAAAGCCAAGCTGTTTCTTAATAGTTTTTATATATGGCTTTAGCCATTATTAGAAACTTGTGAAATTCACAGTTTAAAACGGCACCAGGTTTCTGGTGTCGTTTTTTTTGTTTCTAACCCCAAATTTACTTATCCAAGCCCCCATAGAGAATCCACTATATCTTGTCTTGTTAAGGAATGGTTTACCATAACATGCGATATTTCCCTCAAATGTATTTTTTGAGGCAGTAATGAGCGATTTTCTAATTCTATTTATCAAATATTTTTTCCCCGCCCTTATGGTGGCGATAATCTTATATGATTTTTTCACAATGCTCATCCCCAATTGGCTGAATATTCTGCTATTTGCGGGCTTTGTACTTGTGGCAATTGCAACTGCGTTGCCGTTACCTGTTGTGGGGTGGCATATACTCGCCGCTTTCATCACATTATTAATTGGTTTTGGGGCTTTTGCTGCCAACCTGTTTGGTGGTGGAGATGCCAAAAGCATCGCTGCCATTGCAGTTTGGTTCGGTTGGAGCCTAGATACACTATATTTCATACTTATTATGGCAGTTCTCGGCGGCGTATTTGCGCTGGTTTTATTAATCATCAGGTTTGTAAATGTCGGCGACTGGCTACCAGAAAAAATAAGCAATATTAAATGGGTTAAAGCCATTGTTACCCCTGAAATGCGCATGCCTTATGGCGTGGCAATTGGGGCTTCAGGGCTCATCATGTATTCGCCAGAAAAATGGCTAATGTAAAGTTAAAATTTAAACAACCATGTTTAAAAGGATAGTTAAATGAATTTGTCGAAAATACTTATAATCGTAATTGCCCTTGGCGCGGCCATTGGTGCAATGATGCTGTCCAAAAATTTACTCACCCCCGCACCTGTACAAGTAGCTAAGGTTCAAGTCGTTAAAACTATCGAAAAAACCGACATCCTTGTTGCAAGCAATCTCATGCAGATGGGGCATAAAGTAACAGAAGATGATGTTAGCTGGCAAGAATGGCCAAAAGAAATGGTGCGTGAAAACATGATCACCCGCGACGATAACGAAGATAAAATGGCCGAAGCCATTGCCTCTATCGTTAAAGTTCAAATAGATGAAGGTGATCCGATTCGTTTTTCAAAATTAATCGACCCTAAAAATGGTGGGCTGTTATCAGCTCTCTTGGCACCAGGCATGCGCGCAATCAGCACGCCTATATCACCAGAAACAAGTGCTGGCGGCTTTATTCTGCCAAATGATAAAGTCGATGTGCTGCTCACCAAGCAGGATCGCAACAGCCATAATAAAACCAATACAATTTTGGTCAATATCAAGGTTCTGGCCATTGATCAAACTTTTAGAGAAGAAGATGGCCAACAGGTTGTGGTGGGTAAAACCGCTACGCTAGAGCTTAGCTCTGCACAATCCGAAATTCTGGCTTTGGCTAACAATGAAGGCAGTCTCACACTCAGCCTAAGAAGCTTGGCAGATCGCAATGTCTCAACAGACAGTCCGCGTAAAGTCAAAAGAAAATTAACCATTCTCCGTCATGGGAAGTCATAAAATGGTGAACTTAATGAATATACAATCAAAATATCATAATTTCAAAAAGACATCAGTCATACTTGCTGTCGCAACCGTGCTTGTTTTTCAAAACAATATAAGCGCCCATGCAGCCGAAGAAAATTATATAAAAATCAAGTCCTCAAACAGTGTGGTTACCCGCACTGTAAATTTGGGCAAAGATAAAACCATGGTTTTAGATCTGCCGCGTAACGCGCGTGACATCCTCATTGGTAATCCCGAGATTGCCGAAGTTGTGGCCCGTAGCGCTCGTAAATCTTATATCATCGGCAAAGCCTTTGGCTCTACCAATATTATCTATTTCGATGCTCGCAATCATCGCATTGCCAATATCGTCATTAATATTGAACCAGATGTAGCGGCCCTTTCGCATTTATTCGACACCAAAATGCCCGAATCTCGCATTCATGTCGAAGCCATCAATGGTAACATCGTTCTTTCAGGTCGGGTAAGAAGTGCTGCACAAGTTGGCCGCGCGGTCGCGATTGCTGGTAAATATATCAACCCAGGTTCAACCTCAACTAAAGAACAGTTGGATACAAAAAACGTAATTAACATGCTCACATATAATGCACGTGAACAGGTTATGCTTAAAGTGTCGATTGTCGAAATGCAGCGCAACAGTGTTAAACAATTGGGCATAGATCTTTCAGCCATTTCAAACATTGGCTCATCTATTATTAACTTCTCAAATAGCAACCCCTTCACATTGGGCAATGCAACAGGCGGACTTACTGGTTCTTTCACACCATCTGGCAGCACTTCTTCTGTTATCAAAGCCTTAGAATCAATTGGCGTGGTTAAAACCCTTGCCGAACCAGTTCTTACCGCTATTTCAGGCGAATCTGCAAACTTCTTAGCAGGTGGTGAATTCCCAATTCCAGCAGGTTACGATTCTGACACCCATACTGTGACAGTTGATTACAAACCATTTGGCGTGGGTCTTACCTTCACCCCTGTGGTGCTAGATCGTGGTCGCATTAGCCTTAAAGTGAATACCGAAGTGAGTGAAATCACATCAGAAGGCTCGTTCGCCATCAGCACTTCAATATCATTACCTGCCATTAAAGTGCGGCGCGCAACCACAACGGTCGAACTGCCGACAGGCGGATCATTGGTATTGGCTGGCCTCATTCAAGAATCAACCAAAAAAACCATTTCAGGCATTCCGTTCTTTAAAGATGTACCTATTTTAGGTTCACTTTTCAGAAGTGTCGATTTCATCAATAATGAAACCGAACTGGTTATCATCGCAACGCCATATCTTGTCGACCCTGTCGCCGAGATGGATTTGGAACGCCCCGATAACGGTTTTAAAATTGCCGATGATTTCAATGGTACATTTATGGGTCAAATTAACGCCATTTACGGCAATGGCGATGCCAGTGGCAGCGCCAGCAACAACAGTCTAGCCGGCAACTTTGGCTTTGTGGATGGAGAGTGATATGAAACATATTAATCTAAATAAAACGGTTAAAACATTAGCACTCGTTACCGCAAGTCTAAGCTTAACAGCTTGCTTTCAAATGGGGCAAGCACCGACAAGCCAACCCGATTTAAGCCAGCCCGAATTTAGGCGCAATCACCCGATTGAGGTTAAAAAGAGCAAAGCCGAAATTAATTTAGTCATGTCCAGAACCGCTAAAGGCATGTCGCCAAATCAAACAGCAACAGCCGCACAATTTGTCTTAGATTACATGGACAAAGGCGAAGGCTATTTCGAAATTTGGCGTCCAAGAGGCCATTTAAATGCAAATGCAGTTAACATAGCGCATCAAAAAGTGCGCCGCATTCTAAGCGAAGCCGCCATTCCGGCCACCGCCATTCAATATCATAAATATGATGCCTATGGTGACGACGGTGCTTCATTAGGTCTTAAATTTGATCGTTATTATGCAACCGCATCAAAATGTGGTGATTTTAGTAAAAATGTTGCCCAAAATTTCAAAAATGAAAATTATGCAAATTTTGGCTGCTCTCAGCAAAACAACATTGCCAAAATGGTTTCAAATCCTAAAGATTTGCTCGGGCCAGAACGTCTAAGCAATGCTTCAGCAGAACGCCGCCAAATCATTTGGGCTAAATATATTCAAGGCTCTCCAACTGGCGCCACCCGCTCCGGAGAAGAAAAAGTAACCATTAGTGAGGTCGCGAAATGAGTGATGATAATTTTTTTGATGCACTGCCGACTGATATGGATATCAGCCAAAGTAACGTTCAGCAGTCAACTCCCATTATTCGTAGCGAAGGTGCGCAAACACCAAACCCAACATTTGAAAATAATTTAGGGCCTGCACCCACGGCACCCGCTGCCGATCAAACACGAAGCCAAGCTATGGAACAAAACCACACAGCACATGCAACCGTGATGGATGAAGAATCCTATCAAAAAGTTTTGCACATTCCGCAAATCTCTATTCAGGCTTTCTACGAAACCACAACCACCGCGCAATTGCTACAATTAAGCGCCACAGATAGACGCATGTCTCGCACGCATATCACAATGCAAGCGGGCGGCATTGTCGCTGCCAAGGAATTTTATCAAAACATTCCAACACCAAACCTCATCATCATCGAAAGCCGCCTACCTCAAAATGAGCTACTCGCTGCATTAGATGATCTAGCAGGCGTTTGCGATGCGGGTACAAAAGTATGTATTATGGGGCATCAAAATGATATTTTGCTCTACCGTGGGTTAATGTCAAAAGGTGTGAGTGAGTATTTGGTATTGCCAACGTCTCCGCTCAAGCTTATTGAAAGCATTTTTAATATATATCACGACCCCGCAAGTGAACCATTGGGCAAAAAATTCGCGTTTTTTGGTGCCAAGGGTGGCGTAGGTTCAAGCACATTAGCGCATAATATTGCCTATTCTATTGCCTATAATATGAATGACAGTGTCACCGTGGTGGATATGGATTTTGCATTTGGCACATTGGGGCTAAATTTCAATCAAGATCCGTCGCAAGATTTAGCTGATCTGCTCAAAACACCCGAAAGAATTGACGAAGCCACCATTGATAAAATGCTGCTAAAACATGGCGGGCATTTAAACTTGCTACCTAACATCACCTCTATCGAAAAAAACACCGACATCACACCGATGGCCGTTGGAAACCTCATGCAATGCATGTCACAAAGTGTGGCAAATAGCGTGATTGATTTACCACATATTTGGAATGATTGGACAAAATCTACCTTGGTGCAAAGCGATCAAATCATCATCACCGCCACACCCGATTTAGCCAGTTTGCGCAATACCAAAAACATCGTGGATTACTTAAAAAATTCAAGGGTGCAAGACAAAAACCCAATCATCATTATGAACCAAGTCGGTATGCTTAAAAAGCCAGAAATCAAAACTAAAGATTTTGCCGATACCATTGGTGTGCCCATTGATATTGAACTTGCTTATAATCCGCAACTTTTTGGCACGGCCGCTAATAATGGTCAAATGATTCAAGAATTCGCAAATAGTGATAAAATCTTGACCCAATTTAACGATTTGGCTCAATCAATGCTGGGTAAGAAAACTCAACAAACTCAAAATAAAAAAAGCTTGCTAGATATTTTTATGAAAAAGAAATCTGCTTAAAAGCTCGAGGGTAATCCTATGTTTGGAAAACGCGACGAATTCGGAAATGCGTCAAAACCTGCACCTGCTGCAGCGCCTGCACCCACTGCAGATCCCGCACCTATGAGGGCAGCTGTTGGTGGCAGTGCCATTCGCAACGCGGTGGAGCAAACTCAACTTAATAATGCACCTGCAATGCAAGCGACACATATACCCGATATTACTGTGCAGCCAAAAGCCGCAACGCAAGTGACAAGCGAAAAAACACCCGAATATTATGCGACCAAAAAGACTGTATTCGACACCCTAATCGAAACCATTGACATGTCTCAATTGGCCGAGATGGATAATGATACAACCCGTGCCGAAATTGCCGATGTGGTCAACGAAATTCTGATCATTCAGGGTGGCGTAATGTCCATTGCCGAGCAAGAAGAATTGCTCGAAGACATTTGCAATGATGTGCTCGGTTATGGCCCATTAGAGCCATTATTAGCACGTGATGACATTGCCGATATTATGGTCAACGGCGCAGATAAAACCTATATTGAAGTTGAAGGCAAAATGGAATTGACCAATATCAAATTCCAAGACAATGCCCAATTAATGAATATCTGCCAACGTATTGTGAGCCAAGTTGGCCGTCGTGTCGATGATTCAAGCCCAATTTGTGACGCGCGTCTTATGGATGGCTCACGGGTAAACGTCATCGCGCCTCCATTGGCAATTGATGGCCCAACACTGACCATTCGTAAATTTAAAAAAGACAAACTAACATTAGCCAATTTGGTAAAATTTGGCACCATCACACCCGATGGCTCCACCATTCTAGAAATTATCGGCAAGTCACGCTGTAACGTGCTCATTTCTGGTGGTACTGGCTCTGGTAAAACCACTTTGCTCAATTGTATGACGCAATTTGTCGACCATGATGAACGGGTAATTACCTGCGAAGATACTGCCGAGCTACAATTGCAACAAGACCATGTTGTGCGCCTTGAAACCCGCCCACCTAACCTAGAGGGCGAAGGCGAAATCACCATGCGTGATCTGATTAAAAACTGTCTACGTATGCGTCCAGAACGCATCATCGTGGGTGAGGTTCGTGGCCCCGAAGCGTTTGACTTATTGCAAGCTATGAATACAGGCCATGATGGTTCAATGGGCACACTCCATGCTAACAGCCCCCGTGAGGCCATGTCTCGTATGGAAAGTATGATCACCATGGGTTATAATCTGCCCAGTATCACCATTAAAGAAATGATTTCAGGCGCAGTTGATATTATCGTGCAAGCGGCACGTCTGCGCGATGGCTCGCGCCGCATCACGCATGTTACTGAAGTTGTCGGAATGGAAGGCGATGTGGTTATTTTGCAAGATTTGTTTACCTACAATATTTTAGGTGAAGATGAAAATGGCAAATTAATCGGCCAACATCAATCTGCAGGTATTGTGAAACCACATTTCTGGGATAAAGCCAAATATTATAACGAGCATGAAAAACTTGCTGAAGCGTTGACAAACAGCGCTGCTGAGGAGGGTGGCTTTGCTTAATCTAGACCCGCAAATGATCCAAATGGCAACTATTGTCATTGTTACCGCCATTGTTTTGGCGGTGGTTTATACCATTTTAAACAGTGTGTTTGGCAAATCCAAAGCCGATTTACGCGCCCAAAATATTGGCACTGCAGGCCAAAAACCTGCATCAAACGTCAATGCTGATAATTTGCTCAACAATAAAAGAACTGAGCAAAAACGTAAAGAAATTCAAAATAAGCTTAAAAAGCAAGAAAAAGACAAGCTCGAAAAAAAACTCACCATGCCACAGCGCTTATTGCAAGCTGGCTTGGGTATTTCCATCACCACTTTTTATGTTTTATCTGTGGTTTGTGGGTTTGCATGTGCCATTGGTGCCATCAGTTTTGGCGCCAGTTTGATGGTCTCAGGCGGTGCATTATTCGTGGGCACAGTTGGTTTACCAAGGTTTGTGCTTAATTTCTTAAAAAAACGCCGTCAAACCAAGTTTTTAAAAGAATTACCAAGCGCCATCGACGTAGTGGTGCGTGGCGTGCGCTCAGGTCTGCCGCTTAATGATGCCCTTAAAATGATTGCCGAAGAGTCTGCCGAGCCACTTAAAAGTGAATTTGCATTGCTGATTAACGAGCAAAAAATGGGTATTAATGTACAAGAAGGTCTATTCCGTATGAATAGCCGCCTTGAACTACCAGAGCTTAATTTCTTAGCCATCGTCGTAAGCATTCAACAATCAATGGGTGGTAACCTTTCGGAAACATTGTCAAACCTCTCAAAAATCATCCGCGACCGTCATAAAATGCGGGCAAAAATTGATGCCATGTCAACCGAAGCCAAATCAAGTGCAGCCATCATTGGCTCGTTACCAGCACTAATTATCATGGCAATTACCGCCATGTCGCCAGGTTATATGGACCCGCTATTCGAAACCGAGACAGGTCATTTCCTCATTGGTGGTTCAATATTTTGGATGACTTGCGGTATTTTGGTGATGCGTCAAATGATTAATATGAAAATTTAAGGATAGTATTATGGGTGGTTTCATTAGTTTCATGACAGATCCTGCTAACCTGCTTATGTTGGTTATTGGCATATCTTCTTTCATTACAATTATGGTGTTGGCAGGGCCAATCATTGCGGGCAACAGCCTAGATACCCGTATGAAATCGGTTGCCGATGAGCGCAAACGCCTGCGTAACCGCCAGCTAGATGAAATCAACAAAAAAACCTTGCAACGCACTACAGGCAGCCAAGTTGGGTTTATGAAATCCGTGGTCGAAAAATTCAATCTGCGTAAAGCACTTGAAAGCGAAGAAACCGTCAACACATTGCGTAATGCTGGTTTTCGTGGCCAAACGCCCATTTATGTATTTTTGTTTTTCCGCCTCGTTGTGCCCATCATTCTATTCATTGCGGCGGTAATCTACTTCTTCTTCATCAATGGCCATGAGCAAAATGACACAATGTTATTTGCCTATGCTTTTGGTATCGCTTTGGTTGGTTTCTATCTGCCGAACATGTATTTATCTAATGTCATTTCAAAACGCCAAGAAATTTTACGCGCGGTATTCCCCGATGCTATGGATTTATTACTGATTTGCGTAGAATCTGGTATGGCGATTGAAGCAGCGTTTAATAAAGTGGCGCAAGAAATTTCAGCACAAAGCGCCGAAATGTCCGAAGAATTGGCACTCACAACTGCTGAATTATCTTACCTGTCATCACGTAAACAAGCCTATCGTAATTTTGCCATCCGCACAGGGTTGGAGGAAATTAAAGCCTTAACGACAAGTCTCGTACAAGCCGAACAATATGGTACACCCTTGGGCAGTGCCTTGCGGGTTATCAGCCAAGAAAACCGTGATGCACGCATGACCAGAGCCGAGAAAAAAGCCGCTTCATTGCCGCCAAAACTCACCGTGCCAATGATCCTGTTTTTCTTACCTGTTATTTTTGTGGTAATTTTAGGCCCAACCATTATGACCGTGTCTAAAAATTTCTAGGCCAAACGCCTAATCACTTGCCCAAACGCCCGTGCTGCGCTACAAGACTGTTGAACAATTTTTCTATATAAAACAGGTCTGTCATGAGCAAGAAAAAGATAAAAATATTCCGCCCCAAAGCAAGGTTACCCCGTGGTTTTGGCGATGTTCATGCTCATGAAGTGCGCACCATGGCAGCCATGATTAAAACCATTGGCGAAGTGTATGAATTATATGGCTTTGAACCACTAGAAACTCCCGCTCTAGAATTTGCCGAATGTCTCGGTAAATTCCTACCCGATGCCGATCGTCCTAATGAAGGTGTATTTGCGCTGCAAGATGATGACGAGCAATGGATGTCACTGCGTTATGACCTCACCGCCCCGACAGCGCGTTTTGTTGCCGAAAATTATGACGGCCTTGCCAAACCATTCCGCCGCTATCAAGTTGGCCCTGTGTGGCGCAACGAAAAACCTGGCCCAGGCCGTTTTCGCCAATTTATGCAATTTGATGCCGACACCATTGGCACCAAAGAAATGGCCGCCGATGCCGAACTAGCAATGATGTGGTCGGACGTCATGGAGAAACTCGAAATCAACCGCGGCGATTATATCATCCGCATGAACAACCGCAAAATTCTCGATGGCGTGCTCGATAAAATTGATATGCTTGGCGATGATGAAGCGTCGGTCAATACCCGCCTCATCGTTATGCGTGCAATGGACAAGCTCGATCGCTTGGGCAGCCAAGGCGTGCGCCTATTATTGGGCGATGGCCGTAAAGATGAAAGTGGCGACTATACAAAAGGCGCCAAATTAGATGAAGCTTCAATCGACAAAGTGATTGCTTTTGTGGAAGCAGGTCAAGATACAAATGAAGCCACATTAAGCGCCCTGTCGGCATTAATTGCAGGCAGTGAAATTGGCGAAGAAGGCATTGCCGAACTCACCGAAATTAACCAACTTATTTCTGCAGCAGGTTATCAAGAAGATCGCATTTGCTTCGACCCATCAATCGTGCGTGGCCTTGGCTATTATTCAGGCCCCGTGATGGAAGCCGAACTCACTTTCGAAATCAAAGACGAAAAAGACAATCTAGTGCGCTTCGGTTCTGTCGGTGGTGGTGGCCGTTACGATGGCTTAGTCGCACGCTTTAAAGGCATTGAAGTGCCTGCAACAGGCATCAGCATTGGCGTCAGTCGCCTTTATGCAGCACTTGATAAGTTAGGCAAGCACAAAGCTTCAAACGTCCGCGCACCAGTTATCATCAGTGTTATGGATAAATCTGAACGTAGCACTTACCAAAAAATGGCAATGGATCTACGCGCTGCAGGCATCAGGGCAGAAGTTTATATGGGCAGCAGCGGCATGAAAGCTCAACTTAAATATGCCGACAAACGCGATGCACCGCTTGTGGTCATCCAAGGTGAAGATGAGCGGATAAATGACGAGATCACCATTAAAGATTTAGTGGTGGGTGCCAAAGCTTCAAAAGACATTACAGATAATGAAGAATGGCGCACCTCACAAGTTGCGCAACTTACCGTTAAAACCGCCGATCTAGTTTCCACCATTCAAGAACTTTTAAACAAACCCCATCATCAAAATTGATTTTTTATAAAATTTTCAATGACGATATTTAAGGGTAATAAAATGACCGAACAAACTGTAAATCAAAAAATAAAAAACCTCAGCTCTCAATTGGGCTACACACCAACAGCACCTGCCATTGTGCAGCCCGCAACGGCATATTTCGACCTGCTTGGCGATGCCTTGCGCCGCCGCCTCTATGTGGTGCAAAGCAGCATGAATGCCAGCGCAGGCCAAGATTATGTGCTCAGACCCGAATTTACAATCTGCATTGCGCAAGATTACATTCAAAGTCTTGAATATAACAATCCAATGAACAGCCGCCTGTCTTATTCTGGCTCGGTATTTCGGTCTAATGATCAACATGAATGCACAGAACTCACTCAGTCTGGTATCGAAATTTTTGCCGCAGATGACCGCCTTAAAGCCGACATCGAAGTGGTCGAATATGCCCTAAAAGTGATGGATGATTTGTCAATAACTGACGTGCAGTTGCAAATGGGCGATAGCGAGCTCATTTCCACATTGCTGCAAAATTTAGATATATCCGAAATCTGGCGCAACAAGCTTAAACGCATGTTTATAACGCAAAATAATTTAGACGATTTACTAACCCAACTTAACAAACCACAAATTGCGCCTATCAACCAAGAGCGTGTGGCATTTTTAAATGCTATTGAAGGCCTCGAAACCGAAGCCGCACAAATGTTGGTCGAAAATGTTTTAAGCTTTAGCGGCATAGATCTTATTGGCGGCCGCAGCGCAGGCGAAATTGCTGAGCGATTTTTAGAACAAGCAGCCTTAAGCGCAACTCCAGAATTACCGCAAAGTGTTATCAAAATCATTAGCGAGTTTTTCGCCATTCAAGGCAGTGCGAAAAATAGCATCACTCAACTTAAGGCGCTCAATAAAAAATACGCGCTTAAGCTAGATGACAATATTGCAAACCTTGCCAAACGCTTTAGCACTATCGAGGCGCTTAATATTAGCGGATATACGCAGGATAGCATCTATTTCAACAACCTGCATGGCCGAGGCTTTGAATATTATACGGGTATGGTGTTTGAAATTGTCGATACAAAAAACCGCACTGACAAACCACTCATTGGTGGCGGCAGATACGATGTTTTAGCCACCCAATTGGGCGCAAACACACCGATCAACGCAGTTGGCGCTTCTATGTGGGATGCGCACCTCGCTCTGCTCATAGCCCCAAACGTAGGAGATGAATAATGTCTAATCTGATTATTGCCATACCCAGCAAGGGCCGCTTACAAGAAAACACTCAAGGCTTTTTCGAAAAGCTTGGTCTCAAATTAAAACGCACCCAAGGCGCGCGCGGTTATCGCGGCACATTGGTTGGCATAGATAATATCGAGATCGCCTATTTAAGCGCCTCCGAAATTGCCAAAGCATTAGATGAGGGCAAAGTACATTTGGGCGTAACAGGCGAAGATCTGCTGCGTGAAAATATATTAAATGCCGATGATAAAGTCGAGATTCTAAACCCATTAGGCTTTGGTCACGCCAACGTCATTGTGGCCGTGCCACAAAGTTGGATAGATGTAAACACGATGGCCGATTTAGACGAAGTCGCCAATCGCTTTCGTGAAACACATGGTCGACGTTTGCGCATTGCAACAAAATATAACAATTTAACGGCAAACTTTTTTGCTGCCAATGGCATCGAGAATTATCGCTTGGTTGCCAGTGCGGGCGCCACCGAAGGTGCGCCTGCTGCGGGCAGTGCCGAGCTGATTGTCGACATCACATCAACAGGCTCTACGTTAACTGCCAATAACCTCAAAATCCTGTCAGATGGCGTTATTTTGCGCAGCCAAGCCAACCTTACATTGTCGTATCAAGCCCAATGGGATGAACAACAATTAGCCGCGCTAGAAAAACTTCTTAACCTCACCGCAGCCGAGCAAACCGCCCGTCAAATGCAAGAGATTAATTGCACTAGCAAGACACTCGCTAAAAAAGACATTGAATATCTGACAAATAATATGGGCTGTTCAACACCGTTTGATGCACAAGGCAATCGCCTCACCCTTATTGCCGATAAAGCCAATATTTTCAACATCGTCACTTTTCTAAAGTCCAAAAATGTTGACTTTATTTCAGTATCGGATTTAAAATATATCTTTAAAACCGACCATCAGCAATTTGCGCAAATTAAACAAAAGCTTGCTCATTCATAACAAGGCCAAAAATAATGCAGATCACCTTCATCATCACTGGCCTCGCTTTTCTCGTGGCAACCATTGTTCAACTTATTGCTGATATGGTTAGAATGTTCGCCTCCGCACAATTTAAATTTGAAGCTCTTTTTGCAAGTTTGTCGGAATATCTGCCCTCACTGGCAGCATCTGTTAAGCAGCTAACCGATGTCACATTGGCCAACAGCCAATGGTTACCTTATATCGAATGGGTTCTGGCCATGCCCACATTCGCAACTTTAGGCGTTTTAGGCCTGTTTTTCATTGTGTTTAGCTTTTTGTTTCGCAAACGTAAAAACCGCAAAGACAAAGCCGATTTCATCTAAGCGAGCGTCATCATAGCTCGACAAAATTATCATGCACGCGACTATAGTCAGGTTTCATTAACTCAAATATTTATATAAATATTTAACTCTGCACACTATGATATGCAGACTTAAATATATTATATGTTGGATATTATGAAGATATTTTTTGCCGTATTGGGCGTCGTTTGTTTTGTCATTGCCGCCACTGATGTTGGCTTCACGGTTATGAATGGCCTGAAGGATAATTATTTCTATTTTGGAACCGTCGAGCAAGCTTGGTCGCGTTATTTTTCAAGCGGCATGCACACTTCTTTAAGCGGGTTCGAAAACCTAATCCCTGGCGTTACCGACCAATTTATGGCGTGGCTTGGCAAAAGAACTGCCGCAATTGTGTTTGGCATTTTGGGTGTCAGTATGATTATTCTTTCGCGTTTTAACCGTAGAGCTTAAACATCTCACACATTAAAAAGGGCTGCCAAAGCAGCCCGTTTCATGTTGTTTTTAAGTTCAGTAAATCAACTTAAGAATCGCGCAATATGCCGCCAGTGGCTTTACTCACTTTGGCAATCACTTTGTTCATAATCGCGGTAATTTCTTCATCATTCAAAGTTTTATAGCTTTGCTTAATGCTAAATTCTACAGCGAGTGATTTTTTACCGTCTTCCATATTTGCGCCGTCATAAACATCAA
Source organism: Hyphomicrobiales bacterium (assembly GCA_051531935.1). Lineage (GTDB taxonomy): Bacteria > Pseudomonadota > Alphaproteobacteria > Rhizobiales > OSC116 > OCS116. Next base: position 15,391 of record JAOPTR010000026.1, on the reverse strand, counting down.
ATAAGCTCACACCACTAATCTGCTTTTTATCCGCGCCAATAACAGCGTTTAGCAGTTTAATCGCTTCAACCTTTTCATCAACGATGAAAGCCAAGTCACGCTTCACTTCTAGCAAATTAGATAAGTTCAAAGCGCCCTTGCCTATTTTCTTTTGCTTAGGCAAAGGTATCGCGTTTAAATTAATTTCAAACGCCACAATCACTTCATTAATGCCAAAAGCTTTCAAAATACGCGGGTGAATTTCACCAAAATGCGCGATGATGTTTTTCGGCCCAAGTTGCAAAGTACCACTGCGGCCAGGATGATAATAGCTAGGCGCATTCGCCACGGTTTGGAATTTTTCAGCTTTCTCACCAATGCCGTTTAACATGCCAATCACATCGGCCTTCACGTCATATATATCAACTTTGCTATTTTTGCCTGCCCAATGGCGTCCCTGCCCTGCAAGTGTCGCTGTGCCACGGCGCATACCCGCGGCCGATATTTTCTGGTCGGCATTTTCACTACCTAAGAAAATCTGCCCCACTTCAAACATGGCTTGGTCATGAATACCGCGCCCCGCGTTACGAACAGATGCCGCCAATAGGTTTGGCAATAATGATGGTCGCATGGTCGACATTTCAACACTAATCGGATTGTCCAAAATCAAAACGTCAGCGCCACCACCAAACATTTCAGCATGTGTTTGCGGAATAAAACTGTAAGTCACAGCTTCTTTCATACCGCGAGATGCCAATATACGGCGACTGCGCACGGTTTTATCTTGTAAGCTGTTCAATACAGGTTTGGCCACCACGTCCATGCGTGGCAAGGCTGTCGCCACAACACTGTCAAAGCCAAAAATACGTATAATCTCTTCAACTAAATCTTGTTTGCCATGAATATCGGGGCGCCATTCAGGTACCAATACATCCAATATACCACCCGCTCCAGAAACTTCAAAACCAAGATCAGATAATATAGAAATCATCTTATCTTTTGGCACATCAACAGATGTAATGCGCTTCACCTCTGAAATCGGAAACTCAATGCGTTTATCACGTGTCGCCGCTTCGCCCACAACCACAATTTCACTCACTTCGGTAGCATCAGTGCCACAAAAATCAAGTACAAGTTGGGTGGCTTGCTCAATACCTTCAACGCAAGATTGCGTATCAATACCGCGTTGGTTGCGGTAACGCGCGTCAGATTCAATGCCCGATTGACGGCCAGAAATGGCCACAGCAATACGGTCAAAATAAGCCGATTCAATGAAAATATTTTTACTGTCCATTTGTGTGCCAGAATGTTCGCCACCCATCACACCGCCGAAGCCCAATACACGGGCATCATCGGCAATTACACACATTGTTTCGTTGGCGGTATAATCTTTACCATCCAACGCTGTAAAGCTCTCATCATTCGTTCCCATACGGGCAACAATATCACCAGTGATTTTGTCAGCATCATAAACATGCAACGGGCGACAACGGTCGTAAGATACAAAATTAGTAATATCAACAAGTGCAGAAATTGGCTTCATGCCCATGGCAATTAAGCGTTGTTGCAACCATTTCGGGCTTGGACGATTCTCTACATTCTTAATCAACCGGCCTGCAAACTGCTTACAAGCGGCATCAGCGGCACTATCAAATTCTAAACGTACTTTCTGCTCGCTCGTAAAGCTGCCCTTCACAGGCTTAATGTCACCATTTTTCAATGTGCCAAGTCCTGCGGCTGCTAAATCGCGCGCAATGCCATAAATGCCTAAAGCATCTGGGCGGTTCGGCGTAATTGCAATGTCAATCACAGGGTCATCAATGCCCAAAATAGGTGCAAATGGTTCACCAACCACAGCATTTTCTGGCAATTCAATAATGCCATCATGGTCGTCAGATATGCCCATTTCGCTCTCAGAACACATCATGCCACAGCTTTTCACACCACGAATTTCGGTTGGTTTCAACACCATTCCGTTGCTTGGTATTGTTAAGCCTTCACGCGCAAAAACAATCTTAATGCCAGCACGCGCGTTGGGCGCACCACATACCACTTGCATCGATTCACCGTCACCAATGTCCACCGTGCATAGGCGCAATTTATCAGCGTTCGGATGCTGAACAGCGTCCGTCACGTACCCCACTCTAAAAGGTGCTAGCTTGGCAGCATTGTCTATCACTTCTTCAACCTCAAGGCCGATCAGTGTCAATGTTTCGCAAATCTGTTCAAGGCTTGCATCTGTATCTAAATGGTCTTTTAACCAGCTTAATGTAAATTTCATCGGCTTAATCCTCCCGTCAAAGACGGAATGTCAAAGGGGGCAAATCCATAATGCTCAATCCAACGTAAGTCAGCATCAAAGAATGCGCGTAAATCTGGAATTCCATATTTTAGCATGGCAATGCGGTCAATACCCATGCCAAAAGCAAATCCTTGATATTCATCAGGGTCTAAATCGCAATTGCGCAATACATTGGGATGCACCATGCCGCTGCCCAAAATTTCTAGCCATTCGTCACCATCACCAATTACAATTTGGTTGCCTTTTCTGGTGTAGCCAATGTCAACTTCATAGCTCACTTCAGTAAACGGAAAATGGCTTGCGCGAAAACGCATTTTCAAATTATCAATCTCGAAAAATGCTTTAAAAAACTCTTCCAAAGTGCCTTTTAAGTGCGCCAATGTCGTGCCTTTATCAATCACCAAAGCTTCAACTTGGTGAAATTGCGGCGTATGCGTTAAGTCACTGTCGTTTCTGTATGTACGGCCAGGCGCGATGATACGAATGGGCGGTTCTTGTGTTTGCATGGTACGAATTTGCACATTAGATGTTTGCGTGCGCAGCACCTTACGCGCACCATCTTCATCAGGCGCAAAATAAAATGTATCATGCTCTTGGCGGGCAGGATGTTCAGGCGGGATGTTAAGCGCGGTAAAATTGTAAAAATCTGTTTCAATATGCGGGCCATCGGCAACCGCAAAACCCATATCAGCAAAAATAGCCACAACTTCTTCCCACACTTGGCTAAGTGGGTGCAAACGGCCTTGGTTGGCGGGGTCAGCTTGTACGGGCAAGGTAATGTCCATCGCTTCTGTCGCAAGGCGTTTATCAAGCGCAATGTCTTCCAGCACGGTTTTGCGTGCTGCTAAAACTTGGTTCACACGGCCTTTTAATTGGTTGACCGCAGCGCCAAAGGTTTTACGTTCATCAGGTTCCATTTTACCAAGGGTTTTCAGCAAAAGAGAAATTTCGCCCTTTTTGCCCAAAGCATTAATGCGAATATTTTCCAGCGCGTCTAAGCCGTCAGCGGCTTCAATTTCACTGGTTATTTTTTGTTCCAATTCAGCAAGGTCTGCCATTGTTTTTCCAATTTTCCCGAATGTTGTTTTCTATATATTTTTATAGGAGCGGATTCAAAAATCAACCCATAAAAAAAGCCCTATCAACGCAGCTTACGCTAACGCTCATAGAGCTTCAAATCTTTAGCTTTAATGCGGCTAATTAAGCAGCAATCGCGGCTTTGGCTTTCTCTACGAGTGTAGCAAAGGCCTCAGGTTCACGAACAGCTAGGTCAGCCAAAACTTTACGGTCAACCTCGATGCCAGCAACGCTGAGACCGTTGATAAATCGACCATAGTTAAGACCATTCAAACGCGCTGCAGCGTTGATACGTTGGATCCACAATGCGCGGAAAGCACGTTTTTTGTTACGACGGTCACGATATGCATATTGACCAGCTTTTTCAACAGCTTGGTTAGCGATACGGAACGTATTTTTACGGGCGCCATAATAACCTTTGGCGGCCTTAATAATTTTACGATGACGGGCGTGAGTTGTTACGCCTCTTTTCACTCTTGACATGTTATAATTCCTTTAAGCTCAGCCGTACGGCATAAATTGTTTAACGATACGCGCATCAGCCGCACACAATACTGTTGTGCCACGTTTGTTACGGATCTGTTTGTTAGTACGTTTGATCATACCATGACGTTTGCCAGCTTGGCCGGCTTTAACTTTGCCATTTTTGGTCAGCTTAAAGCGTTTTTTAACACCGCTTTTTGTTTTCAACTTGGGCATTTTGCTCTTCTTTCTTTTCATGGCCGTAGCCATTTTGTTCAATTAAGCTTTAACAATCAACATGGCAACCCATACGAGCCAGCCGACTGATCTGCGGTTTATAAAATGGTTTCCCTCCCAACGCAAGCGGATTCTAAAGGTTTGCACCAGTTTTTCGCCAGTAAGCACCATTTACAGCCAGAATAACCCACTCCACACAGTTTCAGCAACTTAATTTGTTATAAATTTCGATTTCAATGTCGATTCCCCAAACCCCACACGTCTACCTAGTATAATCAACTTAAAACGAAGGTAAAACCATGCCAGATCTACAAATTACAATTCTCATCGCAGCTCCATTGGCCATTATCATGTTTGGGCTTTCGCTTAATGTCTCCATGTACCGCATCAAAATAGGCACCGCGCAAGGAGATCCTGCAAAATATCCGTTTCAAGATGCTAATGATGAAGGCCTCAAACACCGCATGCGCGCCTTTGGCAATTTTGCCGAATACACACCGTTAAGCCTCATCATGTTGGCACTACTCGAACTAAATCATGCCCCTCAATTTCTAATTTGGGGCTTAGGCATTGCCTTTGTTATTGGCCGTATTTCGCACGCATTTGGCATGCTCACCAACCCTTATAACCCCGCCTTGCGTATCATCGGCATGACGGCAACATATGCGATATTACTAATTCCATCAGTATGGCTTCTTCTTTTATAATCAAAAAATCAAAAGATGATTAGTCGTAAAATTTCAGTTATAGTCATTCAAAAGGAGTATATCTATGAATTTCGAAGACATTTGCGACAACTTCCCGCACGATCACGATGGTGTTGAGGTTTCAACCATGATGGGCACGAAATGCTTGCGTTATAAAGGCGGCTTTATGAGCATGATGTTCGATAAAGCCGATGCCCTCATCATCAAGGTATCACCCGATCGGGTTAATGAGCTAATAGATAGTGGCGAAGGCTTAGAATTTAACTACACCTCCAGAAAATTCAAAGAATGGGTGATGATCCCTTCCGAAGATGAAGACGATTATGAAGGCTATATTCTAGAAAGCATGGAATATGTCAAAAGCATCACCAAGCCAAAAAAGAAGAAAAAGGCCAAATAACCAGAGGTAAATAATGCAATTTTCAATTTTTATATATGATGACGAATCCCGATTTCCACTTAGTGAAACAGAAATGACAGCATTTCGCGACGGTCACACTAACTTCCAAACCCACCTTGAGCAAACTGGTAAGTTGATAAATTTTGCGCGCCTCGCACCAACCAAAACCGCCATGACATTGGCAAAAGATGGCAGTCTCAACCAAGGCCCATTCGCTCAAACCAACCCTCAATATACAGGCTATTATTCATTCGAAGCAAAAGATATGGACGCTGCGGTTGCCTTGGCCAAGATGCTTCCGCCCTGCGAAAAATTAGAAATCCGCCCCATATTATTCTATGAAGATGCTCACTAACTTTCAAACATCCCAATTTTCAAAATTTAGGCAAAAAAAAGCCACGCTATCATGCGTGGCTTTTATGTATTTATATGAGTGAAAAACTATTTACCCGTCAAAATCATAATCATTTGGCGGCCTTCAAGTTTTGGCTCTAATTCTGGTTTGGTATATTCAGAAGCATCAGCTTTCACACGTTGCAACAAGTCCATACCTAAATTTTGATGGGCCATTTCACGTCCACGGAATCTCAAAGTCACTTTAACTTTGTCACCCTTGCTAATGAATTTTTCTAAGTTACGCATTTTAGTGTCGTAATCATGCGTATCAATGTTCGGACGCATTTTCACTTCTTTAACTTCGACAATCTTTTGTCTCTTACGCGCTTCAGAGGCTTTCTTCTGAGCTTTAAACTTGTGCTTGCCATAATCCATTATTTTACAAACAGGTGGTTTGGCATTTGGCGAAACTTCCACCAAATCAAGTCCACTTTCGAAAGCTTGCTTAATTGCATCTGCAGTGGTTAAAACACCTACATTCACGCCATCGGCGCCAACAAGCATAACTTCGGGAACTTTAATCAATTGATTAATTCTTGGGCCAGTACGTTCTGGCATTTTATTCATTGGTCTACGGGCTATGGAAACATTCCTTTTATGGCCTAAAATATATGGGTTAGATTTATCTAATCCCTGCAATTAGCACATAAGGTTAAAATGCCTAATTAGTCAAGTATTTTCGGCCAAGAATACCGCTTTTGTGATGATTTTTGGCTTGGGCAGCAACATAAAGCATAAAGCGTTCTCTAAGCCGCCCTGCTCCCAGTTAATCACCAAATCAAAACTAGACCACGACATGCGCCGAGAAATCGTCAAAACCTTTAAAAATCCGGAACGCGCACCATCAGTCCACAAATCAAGCCGCCCAAAACCGTCCCCGTCAAAACGCGGCGCAATCATGGTTATTTCCGCAGCACAATAATGCGTGGCAATCTGCTTAAATTCTGCATCAGTAATGCCCTTACCAATTGCCAAAACGCACAGGTTTTTTACGTTTTTATCTGTTGCCATATAGCCGTTAAGCCTTCTTTATAGGTCGGGTATTTAAGCGTCACACCGAGCGTATTTTTAAGTTTATCATTCTGCATATTTTTACATTCAGCATAAAAACTTTTCGCCATGTCACTCATATTGGCATCTTGTTCATTCACCAAGGGTAGTTGATCTACCTTCATTATTTCGGATGCGTATTGAACAATGTCAGCCTGCGGTGCAGGCAAATCATCAACAATATTATATATATTCAGATCAAGTATATTTTTCATCAATGATGCCGATATAACCTGCACAATATCATCCACATGCGCACGGCAAAAAAAGTGCCTTCGCCCGTCTTCAAGCCGCATATCAATCCGCTTAGCGCGGCCAGCCTTAACCGCGTCAAATGCCGATCTGCCTAAACCATATATGCCGGGCAATCTAAATATATTCACCGAGCGATCAGGGGTGCCATTCAAATTCATCAAACTCGCCCATTGATTCTCGGCCAAAACACGTTTTTTCGCGCGCGCATTCTGCGGGTTTAATGGCGTGTCTTCATCCACGTCCCCACCCTGATGATCTCCATAGACGCCCGTGGTCGATAAATAACCAAGCCATTTAACGCCAGAGTTTTTAATTAACTCACCAAATTGAGCACAAACAACATCACCAAATTCATGGGGTGGAATGCTACACAATATTGCATCAGCTTGGACGATTTCACTTTCTATTTTAGCACTTGATTCGCTTCCGTTCCATTTCAGCACCGCCGTTTTTTCAACTTCACGTCCAGTGCCAACCACCTCAAATTCGTCAGTCAAAGCTGCAGCAAGTTGCGTACCCACATAACCCATGCCAAAAATCAGTAATTTCTTCTTCTGTTTGCTAGTCATGCCACTGCCTCTATTGATGCCGCCCATTCAAGCCGTACGTCTTCATCTTGCTCCTGCTCCGCCAAACGCCCATGTAATTGCACAAATTCTGGCGCAAGCATTAACTGCTCTGCCGCCCAAATTGCGGCCCCGCGTATTAACGGCTCTTCATCTTCAAGCATGGCTTCAACTTTTGGTAGATAAGTAGTGTTTTGGCTGTTGCCGATGGCTATTAGCACATTGCGTATAAACCGCCGGCGTTTAATGCGTTTTATTGGTGATGCCGTAAACAACTCACGAAAGCTCGGGTCATCCAACATCACCAAATCACCCAATTCTGGCATGGATAATTCAACTCGCGCATGAAATTTAGCTTCCGCTGAAAATTGAGCAAATTTATTCCATGGACAAGCCGAAAGGCAATCGTCGCACCCATAAATATGATTGCCAATTTTGTCACGTAATTCACGTGCTATATGCCCCCCATATTCAATGGTCAAATAGCTAATACATTTACGCGCGTCTATCTGGCGGCTTTGCAAAAAAGCATCGGTTGGGCATATGTCCAAGCAAGCGGTACATGAACCACAATTGTCCTTTAACGGCTCGCTTTGCGGCAATTTTAATGTGGTAAAAACCGATCCCAAAAATAACCAAGAACCAAAATCTTTACTCACTAAATTTGTATGTTTTCCTTGCCAGCCTAATCCCGCAGCGCCAGCCAAAGGCTTCTCCATTACGGGTGCGGTATCAACAAACACCTTCACACCAATTTCATTGTTTAGCTCATATTCTTTGGGCAATTCACCAACAATATAACGCGCCAATGCCTTAAGTTTTTTCTTTATCAAATCATGGTAATCATGTCCGCGCGCATAAACACTAATCACACCTTTGTCTTTATGCTCTAACTGCCATAAAGGGTCGTCAGTGGGGCCATAATTCATGCCCAACATAATCACCGTCTCAACTTCTTGCCATAGATTATTAGGTTGCGATCGGCGCTGTAAAGTCTCGCGCATCCAATCCATTTCACCATATAATTCACGGTCAACAAATTCTTGCAAATGTGCCCCTGCATAAGCCACTTTTTCAGGGCGGGTAAAACCCACAACGTCAAAGCCCAAGCGCAGTGCTTCTGCTTTAATTCGTTCAGCAACTTGTTGGTTTTGATCAGACAAAAATCACCTCGGTATTAAAAATCTAAATCCGAATAATGCGGTGCGGGGTGAAAACCCAACATTTTATCATCAAGAATACCACGGAAACTAGGCCGAGATTTTATCCGCACATACCATTCTTTCACTTCTTGAAATTCTTTCCATGGCACGTCAGATGTATAATCCAAACAGCTTAAATGTGCAGCTGCAGCAAAATCAGCTTGGCTCATATGTTCACCCGCCAACCAATGCCTGTTCACCAGTAAATGGTCAATATAAGTCAGGTGATAATTCAAATTTTCTTTGCCAGCACGAATAATTTCCATATCAGGCGAGCCGCCACCCTCTGCAACGGTGATAAACCTTTTATAGACTTTTTCAGTGACAACGAGGTCAGTCACTTCACGGTTAAATTTAACATCAAACCATTCTATTAAGCGCCTAATTTCGGCGCGGTCTGCCGCCACACCTCGGTAAAGCGATATATGGTCAGGGCTGCTTTTTGCCACTGTTTCGTCAATATATTCAGCAATCGGCACAATACCACATAAGATAACATTCTTATTTTCAACCAAAACAGGCAAATTGGCCGCAGGGTTTAGCGATAAAAACTCGTCATTCCAAGCCCATGGATGCTCTTCTAGCATTTCATAGCTCACATTATATTCATCTAGTGTCATCCGCGCACGACGCGAAAACGGGCAGAGTGGAAATTGCAATAATTTCATCATTGAATCAGAGCCTCATAAAATTTTGTTAATTATATATCAAATCAAACAATATGTTAATAGTAAGGCAGTAGATTTAGTTTAATTTATGCTTAACAGTCATTTAACAAGGTATTCAGGCTCAATATGTCCATAGAACAAATCATTATTTTATCGCTAATTCAAGGCATTACCGAATTCCTACCCATTAGCTCATCTGGCCATTTAGCCATGCTACCATTATTAACCAGCTGGCCAGATCAAGGCGTAATGAGCGATGTTGCATTGCATTTTGGCAGCCTTATGGCAGTGCTTATTTACTTTTGGCGGGATGTTAAGAACATTATCCTAGGTTTTTTTGATATTTTCCGCGGAAAAGCCACCCAAAACCGCAATCTATTTTTATTGTTGGTCATCGGCACCATTCCCGTGTTTGCGGTCGGCTTTATCCTTAAAAAAACCGGCATCATCGACAATCTGCGCAGCCTAGAGGTCATTGCATGGGCAAATATTATTTTCGCAGTGTTTTTATATTGGTTCGATAAAATTGGCGAACAAGTTAAAGATGTAAAAGATTTTACACTTAAAGATGCCATTTTAATCGGTATAGCGCAATGTTTTGCACTCATCCCAGGCTCTAGCCGCAGCGGCACAACCATGACAATGGCACGTAAATTAGGCTATAAACGCGACGAGTCAGCAAGGCTTTCAATGCTTATGGGCATCCCAACCATTTTGGGTGCATCATTACTATTATTGGTAGATTTAAGCAAAGAGACAGACGTAAGCGTACAAACCGACGCGCTCATTATGGCGGCGCTGTCATTCGTTGTGGCGTTTTTATCTATCTGGGGCTTAATGGCATTACTCAAGCGTATGAGCATGTTGCCATTTGTCATCTATCGTCTGGTACTAGGTTTTGCACTTATCATTTACATATATATGTAAATGATAAGTTTAGAAGTTATGATGGTCAGAAACTACTCTTGCCTTAAGTCATGCAAACCATAGTCACCTTCAGGGCGGTAATGTTGTAGATATTGAACAATTGCCTCTTCGCAATGCGTGGCTTCAATGCCAAGGTCTTCAAGTGTGCGGCCATCAACCACCGCTTTGTCCGAAATCAGTTGATCGTTTGCATGCAATTCCACTTCACCACGGGTGATCCACGAATATGGCAGCATCGTACAAACAGATGCAAATATATTGCCTAATAAAGCAGGTATTCTCACAATTTTAATGTCACGGTCAATGGCATTTAAAGTCAATTCAGTGATTTGCTGCATGGTCAAAATTCTTGGCCCACCCAGTTCAAACGTCGCATCTTCATGGTCACTTTCAATAAGTGCCACAACAGCCTTGGCCACATCGTCCACATAAACAGGTTCAGATTTTACATCAAGGTCACTAAATATTGGCGCCACATAACGGTGCAGCTTGGCAAAGCGAGCAATTACGTTAAATAGTCTGTCTTCTGGGCCAAATACCAATGAAGGGCGCACAATAATCGCGCCATCAAAAGCTGCTTTCACTTGCAATTCACCATCATAATTAGACGATACATAAGTTTCAGGCGCATCAACATCTTGTTTCGGTGCAGCGTTCAAGGCCGAAAAATGTATAAGCTTTTTAACGCCATGCTTGGCAGACATTTCGGCAACCGTTTTAGCGCCCAATGTATTAATTGCCGCAAATTTCTGTTTGCCGCTTTCATCTAAAATACCCGCTAAATTAACAACATAATCTGCACCTTTAACCGCAGCTTCAATTGAGTTCGGATAGCGCACATTACCTTGAATGGGGAACACTTGCCCCACACCACCATTAGGCTGTAAATAAACAGCTAAATCTGGGCGACGCACTGCAATACGTACCCGGTAACCCGCTTTGGTCAAACGACGTGTAATATAACGGCCAATAAAGCCAGATCCACCGATGATAGTGACAATTTTGTCTGAAGGTTTTTGCATGTTGCGCCTTATTTTTAGCGATTCTAATTTAGCCTAGTATATTTAGGAACAATTACAGGGTCAATATAAATTGAAAGTAAACTTGTTATTGCTCCAGAAGTCATTAATTGACTTTAAAAGCCAAACTGTTAAACAAGTTCAGATAACAAATTCAAATTGGATAATTAAATGAGCCAAAAGATACATTTTCACAAAGGCGACTTGCCTGATAATCTAAAATTTGGCGCCAGTGTTGCAGTCGATACAGAAACACTCGGTTTACGCCCATTGCGTGATAAATTATGCCTCATTCAACTTTGTTTTGGCGATGGCGAAGCCCATTTGGTACAAGTTAATCGTGATACCTATGATGCCCCAAATCTAAAACGTCTATTGGCCGATCCTAAAATTCTAAAAATCTTCCATTATGCCAGATTTGACGTAGCGGTTCTGAAACAATATTTCGATATTGATTGCGCACCTATATATTGTACAAAAATCGCGTCTAAATTGGTGCGTACTTATACAAGTTATCATGGGCTTAAAGATTTATGCCGCGAGCTTATTGGCGTGTCACTCGACAAAGGCCAACAAAGCTCCGACTGGGGCGCTGATGAACTTTCAGACGCGCAACAGCGTTATGCAGCAAGCGATGTTTTTTATCTACATGGCCTTATGGAAAAACTCGACGTCATGCTGGCTCGTGAAGGCCGCACTCACATCGCCAAAAGCTGTTTTGAATTTTTGGCAACCCGCGCCGAACTAGATTTACTAGGCTGGGAAGATCACGACATCTTCTCTCACAAGGGACAATAGGATAAAAGCAAACTATGGCTTTAACTCCAAGGTTAGAAATACGCCAAGGTCAGTCGTTAGTGATGACTCCGCAATTGCAACAAGCCATCAAGCTTTTGCAATTGTCTAACCTTGAATTATCCGCACATATTGAAGCCGAATTAGAGCGCAATCCTTTACTCGAAATTGATCTGGGCCAAACAGATACTGGCACCACTTCACCAAATGATACCAATGATGCGCGGCTCGATGAGGCCAACAGTAATCAAGACACTCAAAATGCCGAGCTAAATTTAACCGAAGAAAAACTTCCCTCACGTGAGGAAGGCCAGTTAGATACAGGCTTTGAAAATATCTATGCAGACGAGTCAATTGCCGACAAAGCCCAGGCCGAAGAGCAATATAAAGCCCAAGCCGACACGAGTTGGGACAATATTTCGGTTGGCGCTTCAAGCACAACGCGCGAAGACCAATATGGCGGCACAGAAGCCCTAGAAAACCTCAATAGTGCCGAGGTCACCTTAAAAGATCACATTACCGATCAAATCAATTATACATTCACCGACCTTGTCGAAAAATCTATTGCGCTACATTTGGTCGATATGCTCAATGAAGGCGGGTATCTCAGTGGCACAATCCAAGGCGCAGCCGAGCGCTTAGGCAGCCACCCCGAAAAAGTCCTCCATATATTGAAGATTTTACAAACATTAGACCCAATCGGAGTTTTCGCACGCGATGTTTCTGAATGCCTTGCCCTGCAACTAGCCGATCAAAATCGGCTAGACCCAATGATGCAAAGCTTCGTTGAAAATATCCACCTCTTGGCCGAGCATAAATTAGATGAATTGCAACAACTAACAGGTGCGGATGCCGAAGATTTGGCCGAAATGCTTGCCGAAATTCGCGAGCTAAACCCTAAACCTGGCCTGCAATATGGCACTACAAATGTGCAAACCGTCATACCCGATATTTTTGTTCGCCAAAATAAAGATGGATCTTGGCGCATTGAGCTGAATAGTGAAAGCCTACCGAGGGTGTTGGTTAACCAAAATTATTATGCCGACATTCGCAAAACTGTGAACGATAAAACCGATGTCAGCTTTCTAACCGAATGCCTATCTAATGCCAATTGGCTGGTGCGCAGCCTAGAGCAACGCGCCAATACCATACTTAAAGTTGCCACCGAAATTGTAAAACAGCAAGACGCCTTTTTGGTTTACGGGGTCGAATATCTACGCCCGCTCAACCTAAAAACCGTTGCCGATGCTGTAGAAATGCACGAATCAACCATTAGCCGCGTCACCAATAATAAATATATGATGACCGAGCGCGGCTTGTTTGAACTTAAATATTTTTTCAATTCTTCCGTGCCATCGGCCGATGGTGGTGAAGGCCATAGTTCAGAATCCGTCAAAGCCCGCATTCAAAAACTAATCGACAATGAAGACCCTAAGAAAATCCTTTCAGACGATAAATTAGCCGCCATTTTAAAACAGAGCGGCATCGACATTGCACGGCGCACAGTGGCAAAATACCGCGAAGCTCTCAAGCTTGAATCGTCAATCAACCGTCGCAAGCAAAAAAAACATCTAATTAAGTAACATCACTTTCATTAACAACTAAGCCTTTGTTATTGTTATATTTGACCTGTGTCAAAATACACGATTTTTAGCCCAATATAGCAATATTATCGACCTAAAATACATTTCCTACTTGCTCAAATCTATTTTTTGGGCGTAAACTATACATACAGTTGACGCGCGAGGCACAAAATTCGCTTTAACTTATAAAGTGGTTTTGGTCTTAAACTTCTCTGTTTAAGGATTAGGATTCATTCATGTTAAGCAGCTTGCAAATTGAACCGCAATATAGCGGTCAAAATTACTGCAATTCAACACAATACAGACAGCTTATTGCGCTTGTCCAAAAGCTTATACACGCCCCACAAACAATAGTAAGTTTTATACATTCGCTATGTTTTGCCTCTTGTGTGGCGCGCAAATTAAAGCGCACAGCTTTTCGGGGCTTAACCACCACGCTTAGCCTGCAAGGTTTGCCGTTTAATATGACTGAGTCCTAATTCTAGGGCGTGGTTAGTTCACGCCCTCTCAAATACAATATTTGAGCTCTTTTCATTGTCCGTTTTCATACGGGCCCCTATTAAGGAGTTGTTATGCAAATACAAATTACCGGAAAACAAATGGATATTGGCGGCGCGTTCAGTGAGCATATCACCACGGCCATAACCGATATCGTATCAAAATATTTTGATGACGATCGTGCGTCAGCACAAATAACAGTCATTAAAGAAGGGCGTACATTCACTGCTGAATGCGCACTGCATTTAGACTCTGGTATGAATTTAAACTCCCATTTTAAAGATAGTGATGCCTATTCAAGTTTCGATGAAGCGGCAGAAAAACTTGACAAAAGACTACGAAGGTATAAAAGGCGTTTAAAAAACCATCATCAAAGTAACTTAAACCCTATTAAGATGATGGAAGTGGCAGATATTATCATTGCAGCCTCGGACGATCATACGGACGAACCTGTTGACCTATCGCCGGTTATTGTGGCCGAGAATACCACAAAAATCAGCGTGCTATCAGTAGGTGAAGCGGTCATGCAAATGGATATTTCTGACAGTCCGTTTTTGTTGTTCAAAAATGGTGGTGGTGATGATATAAACGTAGTGTATCGTCGCGAAGACGGAAATATTGGGTGGATTAACCCTAAAGGCTAGCCTCGCTAGCCACTAAATTTGACGGAGTTGGATGCAGACATTTGTCTGCATTCTTAATGTAAAATGGAAATTTATAATTTTCTCGCACCTACCAGTGTATTTGCCAATGTTAAGGCAAAAAGTAAGAAACAAGTGTTGCAATTTTTAAGCGACGAAGCGGCAAAAATCACCAAAATTGATGCCCGTGTAATCTTCGATAGCCTGCTAGAGCGCGAGCGCCTTGGTTCAACTGGCGTCGGCAAAGGCATTGCCATCCCTCACAGTAAGTTCAAAGACTTAAATGAGATTGTCGGTATTTTCCTTACATTAGAAAATGAAGTTGATTTTGAATCAATAGACGACAAACCGATTGATCTTGTCTTCTTGCTTATGGTGCCCGAAAATGCAGGCGCCGACCATCTAACCGCCCTAGCCCGCATTTCCCGCTTTATGCGAGACGAAAAAAACATGGCAGGCATCCGCGGTGCAGATAATGTAGACAGCCTGTTCGCTGTGCTAACCCAAAATAGATCAGCCTCTGCGGCTTAGATTACGTTCGGCTTCGCCTCTCTAGTAAGCACTGGCGTGCGTTCGCTCCGCTCTCTTGCTGCGCCCTAACGGGCGGCCTCAGTCGGCAAGTTCGCC
>JAOPTR010000025.1:0-10578 GCA_051531935.1 Hyphomicrobiales bacterium | reverse complement strand
TATCTATATTAATGTATCAAGTAGACTCATATAATGGACAAATTGGCAGAATCTAAAACTCTACTTATAAAATCAAATTATTAACGAAACTTGATCGTAAATTATTCTGGTTAACATCGAGAACAAGCATACAATATTAACTAGGGCTAGAAAAAATGAAATTGTATGTCATTTATTCTTAATACAACGATATAATAAATGTCATCGGCGTGTGCAAATTTCGTTTGTTTTATAGTTGCGGCATGTTTCCCAGAATTTGAACGTATTGAAGTTTTAACTTGTATATGAAATGTTTTATTATCTTTATGGGCAATAATATCCATTCCAACAGCAACTGGAGCAGCGTTAAACTCTCTAAATAACAATTCATTAATAACCGCATATTCAGCAACTTTTATTGTTCGTTTCAGAGTGTAATAACCTCTCCTTCTGCCCTTTTTGGTGGTTTGGCGAATATAAGCTATCAAAATTATTTGAAGAACCCAAAATGCAAGCTAGGAATTTGTAATAACATCAATTAACTCATAAATTCGATCTTCATTGTAGTTAAATAAACAAAGAGCTCCATCCCTTGTCATCTCAAAACTAACAACCAAACCAATTAGTTCAGAACAATGCTTATTTCTGGTTTTTATCCAGTTCCGTTGAGCTGTCTTCAATTCATTGATTTGATTGAAATTCAATTTAGATAAGGAATGGTCGTATATCTTATGCAACTAACCCAATCTGTCCCATAGAAGCTGACGATTTACAGTCAAAGCCATCTCAAATAGAAAAAATTATCAAGGTGTATTGGAGACTTCTAAAGATAAAATTAATTATAATATTGGGGATATGAATGAAGAATATGAGTCAATTTTGCCTATTTTGATGCACATCAGACTGACAAAGAGTGTTATGCCAGATTGGCAATCTGTTCCATGGAAGCCGACGATTTACACGCAGAACCTAAAACGCCAGCGGTTGCTATTTTTGTAACGTTAGATTTTTTATATTTATTAATTTTGTAAATTTTGTAAATTTTGTAATATTTCACCTGAATTATTTTGAAATTGAAGAAACTTATTCATGCAATAAGTAAATCGAACTCACCTATACCGTTTGAGGAAACTAATGCATCCACATAGGCACCTTCTAGCTCTACCAACGTATCTAAATTATTGGTTCCTGTGTCATCGCCTTGCGTAAAAATGAAACAGTCGGCACCGACATTAAAGGCAACCGTCGTGCCTGCATCCCCAAAATCTTGTAATTGTAGATAGTTAACGGCTGCGGCAACATCGCTTCTAGAGCTGATTTCTAATTTTGCTCCGAACACATCATTGTCATCAAAAGTAATAAGTCCATCAGCAATGGTATGGGATTTAATAAATGTCCCACCAATGTCATAAATGCCGTCCGTACCATTAACAGCTAACGTATTGGAGGCTATTGTGGTATCACCAGTAATATTAATAGTTTCACTAATATGTGTGCCATCACCCGTTTTAAAATCATAAATAATATCATGGCTGTATATCTCCGCTCCACCACCGCCAAAGAACCATGCAGGAGAACTGTCACCTGCGGTAAAATTAAAAACATCAGTGCCTCCACCACCCCAAATTCTATCGCCACTTTCACCACCAGTAATGTTATCTGTACCATTGCCTCCTTTTATAACGTCACGTCCTCCTAACCCATTTACAACATCGTCACCATCACCACCATTTAAAACGTCATTAAATACCGTACCTGTTACAATATCATCACCAAAACTTGCATCTTGAGCAGAAGCTGAAAATTGCGTGCCACCATATATGATATATGTACTTCCAGAGGTCACACCGCCATCATCTGCTGCATATGCGCCAACAATTAAATCATCATAGCCATCGGCATTCACATCACCTGCGGCAGATACTGAGGTGCCGCTTAAATCAACGGCTTTACCACCATCAATTCTAAAGCCATCAGAACCGTCCATTGCAGATAAAATAAAATTAGGACCCAAGCCATTTTTTTGACCAAATACCACATAACTACTGCCACTATTTGCTCTACCATTATAATCGGCATTCGCCGCTCCAATGATAATATCATCATAGCCATCGCCATTAATATCGCCCGCACTGGAAACAGAGCCACCCGTAAGGTTACCGACACTAACACCCGATATTTTAGAACCGCTATAGCCATTAAGCAGTGAGAGGTCGATATCTGTATTGTTAAACCGCCCATATATAACATATGCGTTACCACTCGTATCAACAGAACCATCTGCATGCGTTGCGCCAATAATAATATCATCATAACCATCACCATTCACATCGCCCGCACTTGCAACCGAGCCACCACTATAGTCATGCCCTGCAGCACCTACTTCGCCACCAATTTCAAAACCATTTAGACCAAGGTTATCAAGGTCAAGAGTTGGATCGTACCCGTTCTTATTACCAAACACGACATAGCTACTACCACTATTATTTTCTGCACCATTAGCACCAATGATAATATCATCATAGCCATCACCATTTACATCGCCCGCATTTGCTACAGAAACACCACTATAATCCGCGATCCCACCACCATCGAGCCTAAAACCATTTTCTCCATCTAAAGTCGATAAATTCATACCCGCTGCAAATCCTCCTGCTTTGCCAAACACCACAAAGCTACTACCACTACCATTGATATTATTATCGGCTTTAGACGCTCCGATAATAATATCATCATAACCATCGTCATTTATATCACCAGCTGATGAAACCTGCCTGCCAGCTTGATCATTAATATTAACACCATCTAACCTAAACCCATCACTTCCATCTAAGGTCGATAAATTCTTATTGGCAAGGAAACCTTCTCTCCCACCAAATACCACGTAGCTACTACCATTGTTGGCTTTACCATTATGATCTGCTTCAGGTGCTGCTATAATAATATCATCATAACCATCGCCATTAACATCACCTGCGCTAGACACAGAATAACCTGCATCATCATCTTTTTTAGCACCATCAAGCCTAAAGCCATTAGTACCATCTAAAACTGACAAGCTAACATTTGGTGTATAACCATCCGCAGAACCAAATAACACATAGCCACTACCACTACTAAGATTAGCTGGGCTTGGACCATTATCAGCAGCAGTTGCACCAATAATAATGTCGTCAAAGCCATCTCCATTTAAATCACCTGCATTGGAAACAGACTTACCGCTTCGGTCACTAATATTCACCCCATCAATTCGAAAACCATTGCTGCCATCAAGACTGTTTAAGTCAAGAACACTGATCAAACCTACTGGTACGGTGGCGCTGTCGGTATCTAAACTATCTACAGTTTCTATTGTACCATTATCATCGGTGTAAGTAACGATTACACTAATATCAGCACCAACATCCGCCAGCACAATCGTATAATCCTCATCAGCCGCGCCGACAATATTCACACCACCGCGTTGCCATTGGTAGCTCATTGTACCAACACCATCCTCATCACTAACATTTGCGGTTATAGTCTCGCCTAATTTTGCATTGCCCGATATGATAACTTCACCTGTGTCATTTACATTGGCAATAAGCGTAGTATCAGTAAAGCTAACAATTTCTGGCGTGCCTTGTCCATCGGTATAAGATACAACAAGCGTAATTTTTTCACCAACATCAGCCTGTACCAACACGTAATTTTTGTTAGTCGCGCCAGCAATATCCACCCCACCACGTTGCCATTGATAAGCATAGGTTGCAGGTAACCCGTCTTCGTCAATAATATTGGTAAAAGCACTTAAAGTCTGGTCTTCAGTAAAAACACCAGAAATGCCTAAATTATTAACCGGAGCATCATTAACATTAACAACTGCAGATGTCGCACTTGAATTGACATGATCGGACGTACCGTCCGCATTTGTATAATTTACCAAAACCGTAATTTCAGCACCAACATCTACCTGGTTTAAAACATATATCGCATTGTTTGCGCCCACAATATCCACCCCGCCACGTTGCCATTGATAAGCAACATTGCTTGTACCAGAGCCACTAAAATCAACCGTTAAAGTTTCATCTTCCTTTGCAATACCAGTAATTTTTACCGATGCATTACCAACAGTACTGTTACTGCCGCCGCAAGCGGCAAGGATAGAACCCAAAACCCCAACACTAGCCAATTTTACAACATTTAAATTTTTATATTTATTAGTTTTAGTAAGCTTCATTAGATTATTCTCCAAAAAATATTCTGATCAAACTTACTAATAATGCTTATTAAAATTAATACCCCATATGGTCTATTCAGAAATTTTTTATTTTCTATATTATATTACCCACGTTGAAGCTTTTAAAAACCCACGGGTCAAACACTCACAAAGACCATGTTATTTAGGAAATGCGTAATATTTCATATCAAGGTTGGTATGATTTACTAGCGCGTAGTAAGGAAAAATAATGACCAAGAATATAGATGCCGATTTTGACCTACCAAGGCAACTTTCCGTAGATTATTATGATAATTATATGCATGTTTGCTATACATGGCGTAGTAGGGGCATCATTGGGTTAACACTGTTCACCGTAATTTTTATGATTATAGTCGGCACAATGTATGTTGAAAACTTTGATAGTTTTAACCGTAAATTTGCACTCATTGCATTTATAGCAGTTTTCATTGCAGGCGCTGCTTTCATAGTTTATTACACCATCGCCCACTGGTTCAATAAAACTGATATCTTTGTAAATAAAGGTCAAATTGAGGTAAATATTGGCCCTTTTCCATGGTATGGTAACATAAAACTTCAAACCAATAATATAACTCAGTTTTATAATAAAAGACGTGTTAAAGGACCCAGAGAAAAGCAGCGCATCAGCTATGAAGTGCGTTATATTTTGGTAAATCAAACGGATAAAAAGTTAATATCTGGCATACCAAAACGTAAGCAAGCTGCGTACATAGAAAGCAAAATCGAACGATATTTAGGCATGGAAAATGATGAGAGCATCAACACGGATGACTATGATCATTGGGCTTAATTCCTGAGAATCTATTCAAATTTTTTGACAACTTCAAAAACTGCTCATCTAGCTTTTCAAACACCACATAAGAATGCTGATAAAAAAGCATCTGCCCAGCGTCTTCCATTACAGATAACGTGATGTTGGCATTGCTTTTTATAAACTTCTTAATTATCGGAATAGAAATTACGGGGTCTTGTTCGCCATAAAGCAAAGTGACTGGTGTTTTGATATCTTTAAGGATATTCTCCCACTGGCTAACTTCCACCAAAGCCGTTTTTACATATGGAATATAGCCTTGAGATGAAGAAATTGGATAAACATCCCGAAACAAACTTCTCAATTCTGGGTCATCAAACATCGCCGAATCATTGGCAGATAGACCATAAAAGTGCAAAACAAATTCTTCATCATACCCAGCGTCTACTTTTGCCAAAATAGCTCTGGTCATCATTGGTAGTAAAATAGGTGCTAAACGCGCAATCATTAGTGTTGCCCTCGATTTAGGCGGCATAATTTTAAATTGCTCAAGCGATATTATCGGAAACGATCCACCGCAACTCACAATGCCTAATATTCTTTCTGGTAAATAATGTGCGCAGGCATAGGCAAAAACCGCACCTTCAATTTGACCAATTATTTGACAGGTATCCACCATCAACGCATCAAGAACAATCTCAATATCTTTCGAAAAATTCTTAAGCAAATCTTCTATTTCTCCGTCATCAAAGGTAGAACCCGCAAAAAAAGGCCGCCACACCATAATCAATCGAATATTTCGTTTAAATAGCATTTCTCGCATGGCCTTGGTAATCATCATACCGCCAATTATGGCGTGAAAAAATAGTACGCTCCTACCGTTCGCAGGCCCTACAATTTCATATTGTATTTTTCGGCCATCGGATACCTCTATTTTATGAATCGACCGCCATGGCTCGCTTTGGGGTTTGCGCAAACTGATATTTACATTTTTCAAAACATTCAAATTAAAATGAGTAAAACCAGAGAATAGACAAGCAAGCTCAACTTGCGAATGTAGGTTCAATTTTGAAAACAATGCTTTGGTTTGATTTCTTATTGTAGCGATAGATCGCCCTCTTTTTACAGATAGGTCTTTTAAACTGACCCCAGTAATAATCGACTTAGTAATATCAATGTCAACATCCGTCAAACCGAAACTATCTCGGAATAATTTACCGTGCTCGTCCAGCCACTTAACATGAAATGTAGACAGTCTACCAATTGGCTTGTTATTATAGTCAATGGTCTTTGAAAGTGCCATTTTCATGGTTATATTATTCTCAAAATTTGTTAGGCTATAAACAGAAATAATCTTGTCCGTTTCATGTTTTGAAATACTAGCAAGGTCGCCCAACAGGCGATCATATTCGGGTTTAGTAAAGTATCGGCCCGAAATTTTTTGTTTATTTGTAAAATTAAGCGTATCAAACGCTGGTTTATTGGCATGAAATATAACTCCGTCTTTATGCAACAAGGCGCTTGGTCTGCTATCAAATTCAATAAATCTCATCGAACCCGTTGCATAATTAAACCGCCTACCTTGGCGTTCAATTAAGTCAAGTGCATGTTGAAAATGTAACGCTATATTACTTAAGCTTTTACTTATAGGTTGCAATGAAACAAGGTCGCTGGTACCCAATTTTTTTGCCTGACCATCTAAAAGAAGTGTGAATTCATTTAAGCGCTGCGGTTCAACCGCCAGTGAATATGCCAGATTAATAATATCAGTATCTGGGCTAATTTCAAGTTGCTCACGCATATTCAGTACTCCTCCAAAAAAATAAATTTAAATTTAAAAATCGATTAAGATAATCGCGATTATAGTAATAATTCTCATCATTTTGTAGCCTTCACTTATCGACAAATTCAATATTTTACTGTTCTTCATTTCTGACCTGATTCACCCTCAAAATGGATAAATATTCAATAAAATACTAAGATCGAAAAGTGTCAATTGAACCGACATCCTACCGACGATAACTTGAATCACGCGCCCGCCCTACAGCGGCCGCAATATGTTCGATATCCACCTATCCGTAAATTTAAATGTATGACGATAGGTTGTTGTTCCTGTCTAGCCAATAGAAGATCTATTGGATTTATCAACCATGGCTTGGATCGAAACAACAATTCCACAAACACCAATTGCCTTTGATTTTTTAAATAATTGAATACCTAATCATGAACAAAAAACCCGCGAACAAAGTTCCACCAATAAGGCCCATAATTCGTGTCACTTTAATACGTTGAGCGACCTCATTGCCGTTTTTGTCATAATGTTTTCTACTATTCGCAAATCCGTTGTCTGGAATTGACATATTTTATATTCCAATCATTTTTAAAAATTTCGGGTGATATTTAAGTGTTTTTTTGGTAACCAATATTGCGAATAGCTGGCTTATGTGAAATATGTCTTCCGCAAATGATGCAGTCGTGGCGAGCAAATTTAGTACCAAACCCCAAACTATATTTTTCACTCCTTGTATTACCTTTAAAACATGGCCGTTTGGCAGTGTTAATAAAAACGGCTTCGCAATAACTTGGCGCTGATTTAGCTTCTTAAATACAGAATCAGTCTTTAGTTGTTTTGAATTAGTGATTATATCGGTTCAATTTAGCTTGTATTGAACATTTCGGCAGTTCATAATGAGCTGTACTAAATATTGGATTTTAATAATGACGCAAAAACCCAATCCTGATATCTACCGCCCTATACACGTTCCCGATAGTTTAAAGCCGTACATACGTCGAGCACTTATTGCTGACAGCAATCAGCTGGTGGATATGTCGCCAGACGTTCACGCTACAGGTTACCATTATTTTGGTTGGATTTGGCGCGGTCGTTGGCAAGGGCAAGTCAATGGTGAAATTCGGTTTGACAGCGACAACGACGGGCCTCTTCATTTGTCTGGGCAAGTTAAAAAAGCGGAGGTCATCGCGAAAATGCAACGCGATGTTGGACAAATATTTCTGGAGTTTTCAGCGCTTGGTCATTTTCAACTTCTGGGAATAACTGGTGAGAGAATGTTAGAGGACGCACAGGCTCCACATTTATTGAACCCTGCATTAAAGCCACATTTTGAAAAGATACTCGAGGCTGAAAATATCTCCATAAGCGCGCGAATGGCGTTATTAACTGACGTTTTGTCTCACCTTCCAAAACACTCTGTACCAAAAGGGATTATTGCTGCGATTGAGCTCATTGAAGCTGTAGATGGCGATATACGAATTGCTAATCTAATCAATGAACTTGGGCTAACCGAACGAAAGTTTCGAACGGAATTCAAAATGCTGATCGGGCTAACGCCAAAGAGTTTTTGTAAAACCCTACAAATTAATCGAGCACTAAATCAGCTTCTTATGAGTAATGGTGGCAATTTAGCCGGGATCGCTGTCCAAACAGGATTCTCAGATCAGGCTCATTTCACCCGCGCATTTAGGGATTTTCTCGGCAATTCCCCCAGAGGATATCTTGAAAACATTGAAGTGACCTTGGCCCGTTTCGTCGGACAATCACGCCAATAATTTGAATCGTCAGCTTCTATGGAACAGATTGGCGCTGTTGCATAAAATAGGGCTTTGGTTCATCAAAATGATGCATGATTAAACAGCAAAGATGAACAAAACTCTAGCTTATTTCAAACATCAATTTATCTCAAAGCATTCGAAGACGGACAGTCAATGACTGCGTATAGTATAGATAAGAAGAATTGCTGCTAATAAGCTTGGTTAAACTAATAGCAGATCTCCATAACTAGTTCCATCGACCAATACGAGACTATCAACTTGCACACCTTCAAGTTGTACAATAATATCTAAATCGTTATTAGCCCCGCTTTCACTCCCTTGAGTATATATGTATGTGTCAAGACCAACATCAAATGCTACTGTAGCACCTTCTGCACCCAAATCTTGGGCATGTAAATATTCAATTACGGCAGCGACTTCAGCATTGCTAGTAATCTCAATTTGAGTTGTCAGAACACCAGCATCAGTAAATGTAATTATCCCCTCAGCTACTGTATGTGAGTTAACCTCTTCACCGTTTATAGTTAAGGTGCTGTTATCTCCGTTCGTAGTGCCATTCGAAACGATAGTTTGATTGCCTATAATTTCATAAATTTCACTACCATTTGTGCCATCACCAAGCTTAATATCCAAAATTCTATCGTACCCAAAAATAGTGCCAGCATCTCCACTGCCACCTATTGTGATTTTGCTATCACCTGCCAAAAATTTAAAGATATCGTTACCATCTCCGCCGCGTAAATAATCAGCATCTTTGCCGCCATCGAGAATATCATCACCTCCTTGGCCGTAAAGAGCATCATTTCCTTCCTCACCATAAATTATATCATTGCCGTCTCCTGCATATATTTGATCGCCACCAGTGCCACCTTTAACAATATCATTACCGTTTCCAGTACTAATATAATCATCTCCCCCTCTACCCTCTATATAGTCACTAAAATTACCAACGTTGTATGTGTATATATAATCAGATGTATTTGTTCCAATAATATTAAATTCTTCAAAATTTTCAATATTGAACTTTATTCTATCAGCTATAGATCCGCCTGCTGGATTGTAAGTAACAGATACACCATTTGTTATTTTATGAAAGTAAAGTTTATAAACTTGAGGGTTAGATTCAATTATAGCAGATGAATAATCTAGATAAATTTTATCTATTCCATCTCCTCCATCAATGTTAGCTAATATCACTCTGCCTATAATAATATCATCTTTATTTGTAAAAAGGCCGCTAAAGGATTCAACTCCATTCCACCAATTATTATTGTTGCCCGTTAAATCTATTGTAACACCATTGTTGTATTTTGAGAGGTCAAAAATTACATGATCTATGCCGTCACCAGCATTAACGATGTCGTTAAGATCTACATTATAGAATAAATTGTTTCCGAAGTCCCCATTGTGAATAACAACATCTCCACCGTCGGCACTATCGTTTGTTTTTCCACCACTCTCACTGTCACAAGCGGTCAATAAAAAACTTGGCATTAGAAAAGATATGGCTTTAAATTGGCTAAATTTTTGATGTTTATTATTTTTTGATTTTGGTGTGATCTGATACATATATAATGCCTTTTTAAGTAAGTCGGCTTGTAGAGAAGTATTACAATTATGAAATCTTCAAATCAACACATATCACACATTTTATAAGCCTGAAAGATACCTCACAGATTTGCAATTATTTTTGATTTAATTGCACCACTCACCTTTCCACCCCTTGCTCATTTCGTTTGGCGTCTATAGATTCTTCAAGCTTTGCTCCGCGTTGTAAACTTGCTCCAAGCTGTTGCTCAACCTCTGATTGATCTCGTCGTAATCCTGCGACTCGTTCAGAAAGTCCTCTAAGCCAGTCACTAATTCGAGTTGAGATGCTGCTATCTGATCGACTGCTTTCATTATGGTGCCTATCTTCTTGTCTATCAACTTGGTTGTGCTTTTCTCCAAATCCTGTAAGGCTTTGGCGGATGCTTCGGAGGCTATTGTTAATTTCTTCACGTAAACGCGACCCCCAATTTTGGCAGTTCATCAACGA
>JAOPTR010000024.1:0-95614 GCA_051531935.1 Hyphomicrobiales bacterium | reverse complement strand
GCATACCCATCAACATATTCTATAATCGCTTCCACAACTGACGAACCAACTTTGTCACCGTCAGGCGTTCCAATCACTAGTTCAAGCTTCTGGTGCCAAACATATTTCGGATAACTTGTCTTCCAACTCAACATCGTCGCCACAACAAACCCAAGCATCATAACAACAACAACACCAATTCTAATTTTTACTCCAAGTTTCATACTCAAACTTCACCTTCATTATTAAACGAGGTTTTATCCATACTTTTTAAAACTCGAGCATATCCTAGATTATAGGAATCCATTGAAAGTATCGCTAATAATAATTCTTGTGTAATAGTCATTTTTCATTCCGTTGTTTTTTAATGAAATCCCAGTGCGCCAACCCATATAAGGGATCACCGTATGTTCTATTTGGGTTACGTCCAATTTTCCGTGCATAAGGGTCATCTATCCAGTCAAGAACATTCTTAATCTTTCCATATCGAACATTCTCGCCAGTTATTTCTAACGTTATTTCTTTTAACGCATATCCGTCTCCAAAGGTTGCTGCTAAATCACTTGGGTCTACCAATTTTACGCTTCTAGAGTCTTTAATATCTTCAAACGTCACCAGCGTCGGGTAGTGATGCTCAGAAATTGCGGGTGCTTTTTCACGAATTTCTTCAATAAATCTTGGGAAAAGTGTGTTCGTTGGGTAACGGTTTCCGTTGCCTTCTTTAAACCTAGTAACTGCTGGTACTAAATATTGGAACGTGTCTTGCGCTAGAGACACCGGTTCGTTCACAAGAGCAAATAAATATTTACCGTCACCTAAATCCACAACGGTCACTTCTCCAGACCACCTTTTATCACCAACTGGTCGCCCGGGTGCATACCCATCAACATATTCTATAATCGCTTCCACAACTGACGAACCAACTTTGTCACCGTCAGGCGTTCCAATCACTAGTTCAAGCTTCTGGTGCCAAACATATTTCGGATAACTTGTCTTCCAACTCAACATCGTCGCCACAACAAACCCAAGCATCATAACAACAACAACGCCAATTCTAATTTTTACTCCAAGTTTCATACTCAAACTTCACCTTCATTAGCAAACAAGGTTTTATCCATACTTTTTAAAACTCGAGCATATCCTAGATTATAGGAATCCATTGAAAGTATTGCCAATAATAATTCATTTGAAGTTGTCATTACAATTCTCCTAATTTGAAATATGCAGGTGCCAAATAATCTTCTAATGGCTCCATCTGAACGGGACAGGAAATACATCTTGCTCCATTTAATCTATAATGACTTTCTGAATACTCGCTGAGCCAAGCCAATAATAAATTAATTTTGTCTTCTGTTACTTTTTCATTTGTAATTTCCAATGTCATTTCTTTAAACGAATAACCTTCCTCAAATGTCGGCGCTAAATCATTAGGGTCGATCAATTTAACACTCGCAGGGTCCCTAATATCATCAAAGGTCACTAATATTGGAAAGTAATTTCTTGATTTTACAGCCACAATATCTTTAATATTGTTAAACCTTGGATACAAAGAAGTTTGTGGTCGATACAGCCCACTTGATCTAGGCACATTATTGTTCGGAATTATCAAATGTTCAAATGATCCAAGAGCTAAGTATATAGGGTGACCTAACAGCGCAAAAACATACCGTCCCTCACCCAAATCAACAACAGTCGCCTCACCAAGCCATTCAAAGCTAACACCTCCAACATATTGCATTATCCTTGGGCTCTTAATAACCCGAGCACCCACAACTGCTGAGCCAGTTTTATCACCATCAGGTGTGCTTATGGTAACAGTTAGCTTTTGATTCCACGAGTATGTCGGATAGACTAATTTATAAAGCCCAAAACACAGCACAATAACAATTAAAAAAATATATCTCTTTTTCATATCTAAACATCACCCACTTCATCAACATCAGCAGATTTTCCGCCTATATCTTTCAACATTTCGGCACTTATCATCTGCCGCACCATGGGCGTTTAGAAATTATTGCTAACAGTAATTCTTTAGAAGTTGTCATGTTATCGTGTCCTTATAAAATTAGATTTAGTTAAAGGACGAGCACCGCCGTTCGGTAGTTTTATCAACATTGCTGTTAGCGAACAGCCATGTGTCCTGCATCTATATTCTTCTTTTCGTGTTTCTTCCCACCAAAAGTAATCAAGGATCGTTTTCAAGTTCCCGATAGTTACTTCTTCATCAGTGATTTCCAAGGTCATCTCTTTAAGTGCATATCCTTTGCCAAAAGTCGCTGCCAAATCAATAGGGTCGACCAATCTCACTGTCTTAGGGTCGTTAATATCGTCAAACGTCACCAACATCGGGTATTCATACTCCGAAACCACGGGCGCTTTTTCACGAATTTCTTCAATAAATCTTGGGAGAAGTGTTTTCGTTGGGTAACGGTTTCCGTTGCCTTCTTTAAACCTAGTAACTGCTGGTACTAAATATTGGAACGTGTCTTGCGCTAGAGACACTGGCTCTTTCACAAGAGCAAATAAATATTTACCATCACCTAAATCCACAACGGTCGCTTCTCCAGACCAACCCTTAAACCCTGAAATTTGCCCCGGAAATGCGGCAGTTCTAAACGCAATCCTAGCCCTCACAACTGACGAACCAACTTTGTCACCGTCAGGCGTTCCAATCACCAGTTCAAGCTTCTGGTGCCAAACATATGTCGGATAACTTGTCTTCCAATTCAACATCGTCGCCACAACAAACCCAAGCATCATAACAACAACAACACCAATTCTAATTTTTACTCCAAGTTTCATACTCAAACTTCACCTTCACTATTAAACAAGGTTTTATCCATACTTTTCAAAGCATCAGGGTCAATCATCTGCCGCACCGTAGGGCGTTCAGAAATTATTGCGAACTGTAATTCTTTAGAAGATTCCATGTTATTGTGTCCTTATAAAATTAGATTTAGTTAAAGGACGAGCACCGCCGTTCGGTAGTTTTATCAACATTGCTGTTAGCGAACAGCCATGTGTCCTGCATCTATATTCTTCTTTTCGTGTTTCTTCCCACCAAAAGTAATCAAGGATCGTTTTCAAGTTCCCGATAGTTACTTCTTCATCAGTGATTTCCAAGGTCATTTCTTTTAGCGAATAGCCCTTGCCAAATGTGGCAGCCAAATCATTAGGGTCAACTAATTTAACGCTAGCAGGGTCATTAATATCTTCAAATGTCACCAATGTTGGGTAATAAAATTTAGATTTTACGAGCGCAACATCCCTAACCCACCAAAATCTCATAAATAGATATTTGGCGCTATATCCTGAATTCCCTCGCTGCCTTACTTCTTCCGAAATGACCAAATGTCTAAATGTGTTTTCCGCAACGTCAATGGGGTTGTTTATAAGCGCAAAAAGGTACTTTCCGTCACCTAAGTCGACCACCGTGGCTTCCCCACGAATTTTCGTGCTTGAGCCACCAGGAAACCCGAGTGTTGGTGTATAAGTTATCGACAAACTCATAACCGCCGAGCCCACCGATCTCCATTGGGCGTTCCAATGGTAACCGTTAATTTCTGATTCCACCAAAATGTTGGGTAAGCTAATTTATACACCACAACACACAGCACAAAAGCCGCTAGAAAAACATATCTCTTCTTAAAATGTGCTGCATCTAAACTAAAAAACATTATGCCCACTTTCTCACTTCATTTAAGTTGTCAAATTATCATATCAATTCATTCTTGTTGGTACTACTAATTCATTTATCGCTTTACGTGCAAGCCTTGGTAAGTTTTTCCAAATTGGGTTTTTTCCAAACTTAGAGTTTGTAATCCAAGGCAATATTTTGACAATTTCGTTGTGGGTCACGTCTTCATCCGTAATTTCCAATATCATTTCTTTAAACAAATAGCCCTCGCCAAATGTGGCGATCAAATCATCTGGATCAATCAGCTTCACACTCGCAGGCTCATTAATATCTTCAAATGTTACTAGAGTAGGATAATTATTCATTGATTTTACGGGCACAACCTCTTTAATATATTTAAACCGTGGATATAATGATGTTTGAGGGCGATATAGCCCACTTAATCTAGACACATTTTTATTCGGAATTATTAAGTGTTCAAACGAACTTAGCGCCAAATAAATAGGGTGATCTAATAATGCAAAAATATAATGCCCCTCACCCAAATCTACTACAGTTGCTTCGCCTTGCCATTCGAGTTTCACTCCACCAACTCCGGATCCAAATGTTGGCCGATACCTAACAGTTGCACTCACAACTGCCGAACCCGATTTGTCCCCATCTGGCGTGCTTATGGTAACTGTTAGCTTTTGGTTCCACGAATATGTCGGATAGACTAATTTATAAAGCCCAAAACACAGCGCAATAACAATTAAAAAAATATATCTCTTTTTCATATCTAAACATCACCCACTTCATCAACATCAGCAGATTTTCTGCCTATATCTTTCAACATTTCGGCACTTATCATCTGCCGCACCATAGGGTGTATCCGCACTTCATCACTTTTAATCACCTGATTAAAACTCACAATCTCGTCAATTCTTGTTCTAATTGTTAGCTTCATGCTTAACCTTCATCGGTTTTGGGCAAATTGTTTCCGCAGCTATCTGTGCAGTGGTGTAACACTACCGCATCTTAAGTATAAAAACAGTTAAACCAAACAGTTAATGCAGGTTTACTTACTATTAATTTTTAAATTAGGTAATTTACTTTGGGCGAAACGAGGTCAATATTTTTGTAAGTTGAGCGGGTTTTAAGCTTCCTATTAGCACATGTCCAAAACTGTCATCATGCCAAGTGGAGAGATTCCATTTTTGGGTTTGCGTGGCTAAAATTTCAGCCGAACTATTGGATTTAGATCTTGCCATATAATAAGCAATACGTTGGTCATCATCATTTATATATAATAGGTAAGCGGCAGGTTTACCTTCGGCTACAGTCAGCCGCGCGCCTACAAATTCAAAATTAAATTCTTGCAGGTCTGGCACTTTAAATGCGGTTTTAACAATAAAGTTAAACCAGTTTTCAATTTTTTGTTTGTCGATGGATTCTAACTCCACCACCCTATTTTGCTCTATATTTTTTACACTTGCATAAACTTCGTGGGCTTGCACTGCCAATTCATTAATATCGCGAGTGGTTTTGCCAAATGTGGTTTCTACCAATCTATTGGCCGAATAACCAATTAATCCACCAACAATTAGAAACATAAACATTGCCAAGCGATGCTCAGAAGCCATTTTTGGTTTTTTCTCGCCACGTTTATGGGGGCGGCTATAATTACCTGTGGGCTTTTTTAAGGGTGCGCCATAGGTTTTTACTGGTTTTTTAGGCATATTAGCAGTCCGAATCGTCAAATCTTTACTATTATATTTATAATATAAGTTACCTGTGGCAATTCAAAAGCTTTTCGGCTAAATAAGCCCCATGTTAAATATTTTAGACCTCACATACCGTATTGAAGGGCGTATTCTATTCGAAAACGCCACTTGCAACATCCCTTCTGGCCATAAAGTTGGCTTAGTTGGGCGTAATGGCGTTGGTAAATCAACTCTGCTTAAAATTTTAAATGGCGAACTAAATGCCGAGGGTGGGCACATAACCACCTCGCGCGGTGCCAAAATTGGCATGGTGAGCCAAGAAGCTCCTGGTGGGCCCGAAAGCCTCATCGAGTGGGTTTTAAGCCAACATACCGAGATGAACGACCTATTTGCCGAAGCCGAAACATGTACCGACCCCGAGCGGATTTCGGACATTCAATTGCGCTTGGTCGATATTGATGCCCATAGTGCCAAATCTCGCGCAGCAACCATTCTATCAGGCCTCGGTTTTGATGATGATGCCCAACAACGCGCATGTGGCGATTTTTCTGGTGGTTGGCGAATGCGCCTATCACTAGGTGCGATCTTGTTTCTAGAGCCTGACATCCTTATGCTCGATGAACCAACCAACTATCTTGACCTTGAAGGCACAATGTGGCTTGAAGCCTATTTAAAAACCTATCCATACACTGTGCTTATTGTAAGCCATGATAGGGATTTGTTGAACCAATCGGTCAATCACATTCTAAACTTAGAAAACCAACGCCTACAGCTTTACCGTGGTGGTTATGACGAGTTCGAAAAACGCCGCCGTGAACATCTTGAGCAACAACATGCCGCCAAGAAAAAGCAAGACGATCAGCGTAAACACATGCAGGCCTTTGTAGATAGGTTTAAAGCCAAAGCTAGTAAAGCCAAGCAAGCCCAAAGCCGTATGAAAATGATCGAAAAGTTAAAGCCAATTGCCGCCATGTCCGAAAATGACGTTGCGCCATTTAACTTCCCATCACCCGAGAAAACTTTTAACCCACCAATGATGCGTTTCGAAAACACCGCTGTGGGCTATGAAGAAGATTTGCCAATCCTTAAAAACATCAACCTGCGTATGGACCCTGATGACAGGATTGCGCTATTGGGTGCGAATGGTAACGGCAAATCAACCTTTGCCAAATTACTAGCCCATAAGCTCGAAAAAATGGCAGGCGAATTTTACCATCATAAAAAAATCGTCATCGGCTATTTTGCTCAACATCAAATGGATGAGCTAGACGGCAACGACACGCCATACCAAGTTATCAAAGGCCTGATGATCGGAGCAACCGAAGCCCAAGTGCGCGCACGCGTGGCACAAATCGGCTTCGATTTAGACCGCGCTAATACCAAATGCGATAATCTTTCTGGTGGCGAAAAAGCACGTATGCTATTTGCCTTGTCGACATTCCACAAGCCGAACCTACTTATTTTAGACGAGCCAACAAACCATTTAGACGTCGATAGCCGCCAAGCGCTTATCATAGCGCTCAATGAGTATGAAGGCGCAGTTGTGCTGATTAGCCATGACAGGCATTTAGTAGAGGCCAGTGCCGATATTTTATGGATCGTCAACAATGGGACCGTCGAACCTTACGATGGCGACATGGACGACTACCGCACATTATTGCTTGCAAGCCGCAAAACCGAGAAATCGGCCAAAAAGGTAAAAATCAAGCAAGTCGATAAAACCGATACGATGAAAGAAAAGCGCAAAAAACTAGCACAAACACGTGCCAAACTAGCGCCTTTAAAACAAAACATCTCGACCTCTGAAGCCAATGTGGCAAAGCTAGAGCGTAAATTGGCAAAAATCACCAAAGCCCTAGCCGACCCCAAATTGTTCACTGATTTCCCACCTGCAAAAGCGGCTCAAATAAGCCGCATGCACGGCGAAACCAAAGTATTGCTTGGCGAATGGGAAGTTAAATGGCTTAAATTCATCGACGAACACGAAAAAGCACAGGCGTTCCTAGCCGAAAATGCCGATTAAATCGCTTCAAACTTTGTTGCGATTTTCAGATAATCCTCAACATTAAGCGCATCTGCTCTTAATGTTGGGTCAATATCAAGTTCACCCAAAAACTCTATCACATTTGGCAGCGTGCCTTTTAAACTGGCGCGTAGCATTTTGCGCCTTTGGTTAAATGCGGCCATCGTAATGCTAGACAAAGTCTTCACAGATGGTGCATTCACTTCCAGTGGTTTTGGTACCATATGGATAATGGCCGAAGTCACTTTAGGTGGTGGCATAAAATTGGCGCGATCAACGGTAAATGCAATTTGGCAATCGCACCGCCATTGGCTGATAATGCTTAACCGACCATATGCCTTGCTATTTGGCTTTGCAACAATCCGCTCCGCAACTTCTTTTTGAAACATTAAAGTCATGCTTTCAAACCAAGCAGGCCAAGGGTCATGCTCTAGCCAATTCAGTAGCAACATCGTCGCCACATTATAAGGCAAATTGGCAATTATCTTAACCCGCCCACTCACTTTATTCTGAATGTCCTGTTTTAGCGCATCACCAAGTATAAGCTCAAGTTTGCCATCATGGTGTGCAGACACTTCTTCAAGCGCAGGTATGGCTCTGTCGTCCATTTCTATCGCCAAAACACGCTTTGCGCCTTCAAACAACAATGCCCGTGTTAGACCACCTGGGCCAGGGCCAATTTCGACAACGGTCACACCATCAAGGTTGCCCGCAAACCGCGCAATGCGAGAAGTTAAATTAAGGTCACAAAGAAAATTCTGCCCCAACGATTTTTTGGCCGCTAATTCATGCTTAGCAATCACTTCGCGTAAGGGAGGCAAGCCGTCCATCGCAAGTTTTACATCAGTATCGTCAGTCATTTTAAGCCTCATTTAGCATTTTGTGATTGGCCATTTTATGCGCCATTTTAAGAGCTGCCATTAAACTGCTCGGGTTAGCAACGCCCCGCCCCGCAATGTCAAACGCAGTGCCATGGTCTGGCGATGTACGAATAAACGGCAAGCCAAGCGTCACGTTTACACCCTTATCAAAATCCAATGTCTTAATCGGTATTAGCACCTGATCGTGATACATGCCCAACGCCACATCATAATTCGCACGCGCAGCGGCATGAAACATAGTGTCGGCTGGCAATGGCCCTGTTGCCGCAAAACCTTCGGCTTGTAATTTCTGCACTGCAGGCAGCACAATTTCAATATCTTCCATGCCCATTGAACCCGCCTCACCTGCATGCGGGTTTAGGCCACAAAACGCCAATTTGGGTTGCTCAATGTTAAAATATTTGCGTAAATCTTGGGCAACAATTTTTGCTGTTTCGTAAATTAAATCGGTTGTTAGTTTTTGCGTCACATCCATAAGCGGCATATGTATGGTCACTGGCACCACTCGCAATTGGCTGCATGCCAACATCATCACAGATTTATAGGCAGATGTAGAATTTTGATTAGCCAAATGCTCCAAATATTCTGTATGACCAGGGTATTTAAAGCCCGCATCATAAAGCACATTTTTGGCAATGGCATTGGTTACCATTGCGCGGCATTCGCCAGTTT
Source organism: Hyphomicrobiales bacterium (assembly GCA_051531935.1). Classification (GTDB taxonomy): domain Bacteria; phylum Pseudomonadota; class Alphaproteobacteria; order Rhizobiales; family OSC116; genus OCS116. The sequence goes on along the minus strand of JAOPTR010000024.1, from coordinate 86,719 downwards.
TCACCAGTTGAACTGCAGTTTCTATAGAGGTAATCACACTGCCTGCATTGGCAGAATCAGCCTTACCCAACACACTCGCAACAGCCAAATCTTGCTGCAATACTGGAAGATAATCATCAAATATATCAAAAGCTTCTGCGGCTTTGTTGATTCTTTGAATCGGAACATCTAAATCCAAAATACGCGCCACTTCAGCCAAGTGATCTGCATCGCCAATATATACAAATGGTGAGATGCCTTTTAAGGATTTTGCAAGCCACGCTTTTAACGTCAGCTCGCTACCAATAGATGCTGGGTCTCCACAAGTGAGGGCAAGGGGTAATCTCATTTCAACGACTAACCTTATTTAATGCTTACATTAAATTCTGCTCTTAACTGTTCTAAATAGTCTTCAGCAAATGTCTGAAACTTCTTTTGAACCAGTTTGTTTTCAACATATTTACGGGCTTTTTCGCTGCGTGCCACTGTTTTTTTGCACACCACATAAAGCTCAACACCGCCTTTAATTGTACGGCTTCTGCTGACGGCACCTACTTTGGTATTGCGTACTAATTTGCGCGCGCCAGAGCTTAGGTTACTTAGGCTTGTATTGGGCTTGTTTTCAACTTTCACACGTCCAAGACCAGATGTTAAAGAGCGTACGCGGCTACATTTGGTAAAATTCTCACGCACTGTTTTGGCATCTGCTAAACGTTTGTTGCGCTTGGCTTTGTTGGCGTTAGATGGCATTTGCAAAACAATACGGCGTAAATCATAAACCGTTTGTTTACCGCCAAATTTTTTGCCCAATTTTTCGGCTTCGGCGTCAATTAATTTTTCACTTACTTTTGCAGATGCACCAAATTTAGAGCGCACAAGGCCGCCCCATAAAATGCCAGCTCTTTGCAAATCCTTCAGCGTATCAATATGGCTGCCTTTAGATTTTAAAAAACTAGCCAATTGCTTACTGCTCATTCTGGCACCTTTGGCAATGGCTGCAATGCGGCGGTTTACTTCGCCGTTAGAGGCACGAATGCCTGCTTTAGCACCTGCTTGAATTTGCACTTGCTCATTGGTTAAGGCTTTAATGGTAGATTTGCGTATATTTGCGCGGTTACGCGAACTTGCAGATTTGTTTTTAACAATCAGCAAAAAATTAGATCTGATTTTAACATCATATTCGGTAATTTTAGCACTGCCCACGGTTGCGACGGTTTTACTAGCGGCAAAAACGGGGCTGGTGATTATAAGTTGTGCGAATAATAGTATAAAGGATGCTATGAATAATTTATTTATAGTAAAAGTTTTTAATCGCATAATTGCCTCAGTTTATATTTTCAATTCCGTACCTATATATTATCAATAAGGCGGCAATGCGACAATGTCGAATCTAAACATTAAGAATGTACTATTTTAGGTTTTTTTTCAACATATTGAATGAAAGAAAGATAGGGCTTGAAATGCCGCATATTTCACCGCATTCTGGCGGAAATTAAGATTCGATTGGAGACTCGTTTGAAACATATTTTTACCGACTTATCAAAAGCACCAGAAAATGGCACAGCCGTTTATTTTGCGCATCAAAATAACAATGATGCAGCAGTTTTAGACAGCCAAGCAAAACTGGCAGATAAAGCCACAAATGGCCAGCTTTCTCGCGCTGTCAGTGCTGCCGATTTTACTGCCGCTTCGGCAACCACTTTGCAAATTCTAGCGCCTAACAATTCTTCATTAGATGCCATTATCATTGTTGGTTTGGGCAAACCATTTGGGCTTAACGAACAATCGCTTATGGATATTGGCGCCAATGCATTAGGTGCTGCGCAAACTATATCTGAGGACATCAGCTTTGTTGTGGGTCACGAAAGTGTAGAAGTTGACCATGTTTTAATGGGCGCTAACTTACGTGCTTATAAATGGGATAAATATCAAACGGTTAAAAAAGTTACCAAAGGCCGCGCGGCACAAATTACTGTTTATAGCGACCACCCAAAAGCAGATGAAACTGCGTGGGACAGCAAACAACATGTTGCCGAAGGTGTATTATATGCCCGCGATTTGGTCAATGAACCATCAAACAAATTAAACCCAGAAACCTATGCTGCACGCCTTAAAGAATTCAGCAAATTAGGTATTGAGGTCGAAGTATTGGGCGAAAAAGCCCTCACCGAAAAAGGCTTTGGCTCGCTGCTAAGCGTTGGCCAAGGTAGTGCTTACGAAAGCCAAGTGGTCGTGATGCAATATAATGGTGGCGATGAAGATGAAGCCCCGATTGCCTTGGTTGGTAAAGGCGTTACATTTGATACTGGTGGTATTTCCATTAAGCCATCTGCAGGCATGGATGCCATGAAAGGCGATATGGGCGGTAGTGCCGCGGTTGTTGGCGCCATACGCGCTCTGGCAGCTCGTAAAGCCAAAGTGAATGTGGTTTGTGTGGTGGGTTTGGTCGAAAACATGCCAAGCCATAACGCCATGAAGCCAGGTGATATTGTCACTTCATTATCAGGTCAGACAATTGAGAATTTAAATACAGATGCCGAAGGCCGCTTGGTTTTGGCCGATATTCTGTGGTATACGCAAGATCGCTTTAGCCCGAAAGTGATGCTAAATGCAGCCACACTCACTGGCGCTATCGTTGTGGCCTTAGGCGTACATTTTGGTGGCTTTTTCACCAATGATGAAAGCCTCGTAACCCCTGTTAAAAATGCGGGTGATGAAGTGGGCGAGCCAATCTGGCAAATGCCGTTGCATAGTTTTTATGACAAAAAAATCGACACACCAAATGCAGATGTTAAAAACATGGCCGATCGCTGGGGCGGGGCTATTTATGCCGCTCAATTCCTACAGCGCTTTGTAAATGATACACCTTGGGTGCATGTAGATTTAGCGGGTACAATTTTTGGTGCCGATAAAACACCAACCAATCAAGGTTGGACATCTGGTTATGGTGTGCGTTTGTTTGAACGCTTTATCAGCGAGTATGAAGATTAATGCCCACTGAAATTCTGTTTTATCATTTAGAACATAAACCTTTAGAAGTCGTGCTGCCAGAGCTCTTGGAAAAATGCTTTGAGCGCGATTGGAAGGTATATATTCAATGCCAAAACAAAAATTTAGCACAAAAAATAGATAAAGATTTGTGGAGCTACAAACCCGAAGGCTTTTTACCGCACGGGTTAGATGATGCTCCACAAGCACAACGTAAGAATTTCAAAAAAGAACAGTTTGCCGAGGTTCAGCCGATATTAATTGGCACTGATGGCGAAAACCCAAATGATTCAACTGTTAGGTTTTTGCTAGAAGGCAGCGATATAGACACCGAAGAACTAAGCCAATATCAACGCCTAATTGTGATGTTTGATGGTGCCAATGAGCAAAGTGTTGGCATGGCGCGCGCACAATGGAAAAAATACAAAGCACTGGCAGCCGATAAAGTATCGGCCATTACCTATTGGCAACAAGGCGCATCAGGCCGATGGGAAAAAATGGCGTAATCTATCTGAGAGAATACGCCATAAAGCCAAATTAAAGTTTTTCTTTCAATACCACCGCTTGGGCGCAAATTGTCTTTGTGCCATCATGGCTGAGCTTTGGCTCGCCATAGAGCACATAACCATCATCCAAAGCGTCACTAATGCGTTGGCAAAATTTGTCATCATCAGTACCCGTGATGAAACGATAGTTCTTTTTAGTTTTCACTTCAGTCATATTCAATCCTCAAATTTCTGGCGTAGTTCGCCCTGCATGTCACGTACAAATTCAACCAAGCCTTGTTGTCTATTACGCTTTTGTTTTTCTGCATATAGAATAGCTTTTAATTTAGCTTCTGATACCTGTAAATCATCATTTATTACAATATAATCATACTCTGCCCAATGCTCTAACTCACGCGATGCGCCTTTCATACGGCTGTCAATTACGTCTAAGCTGTCTTGAGCGCGGGCATGTAGGCGTTGTTCTAGTGCCGAGGCAGTTGGCGGTAGAATAAATACCCGCACCAAATCTTTTTGCGCTTTCGCATGCAATTGTTGAGTGCCTTGCCAATCAATATCGAACAAAACATCCCTGCCCTCATCCAAGGCTTTGTAAACTGGTGTCTTAGGTGTGCCATAAAGATTGCCAAAAACCGATGCCCATTCGAGCATCTCGTCATTATCAATTTTGGCCCTGAACTCTTCATGGTCTAAGAAAAAATAGTCCTTACCCTCAATTTCACCAGGTCTAGGTGCGCGGGTCGTGGCCGAAATGCTCAAGGTAATATTCGGGTCTTTATGCATAAGCAATTTTGTAAGGGTGGATTTCCCCGCCCCTGAAGGTGAAGATATAACCAACATCACGCCACGATTTTGAATTTCAGTTTTATCCATATCATCACCTAATCTAATGCCTATTTGGCGGCTTTCTCTCTGGCTCTGAGAGCTTTTACATTCTTTTGATGTAGCTTATAATTATTGGCAAATGCATGACCACCAGTGCCATCAGCAACAAAATAAAGATAGTCAACATCAGCAGGGTTTAACACCGCTAAGATGGCTTTGCGGCCAGGGCTAGCAATTGGTGTCGGAGGCAAACGATCAATCGTATAGGTATTGTAAGGCGTATTGGCCTTAATTTCGCTTTTCTTCAACTGCCTATCTAACTTATATTTACCCAATGTGATGCCGTAAATAATCGTCGGGTCAGATTGTAGTTTCATTTTCTTCTTCAAACGATTTACAAATACCGCAGCCACTTCTGGCCGTTCAGACGATACACCTGTTTCTTTTTCGACAATAGATGCCAAAATCAGCACTTCTTCCATAGATTCTAAAGGCAGGTCTTTGGCGCGGGTTTCCCAAAGATTTGCTGTAAATTTATTTTGTGCCGCAGCCATCTGATTGATAATGTCATCTCGCTTGGTGCCACTTTCAAACAAATAAGTTTCAGGCATTAATGATCCTTCGGCAGGTGACAAGCTAATTTCACCCCTAAGCAGCGGAGCCGATTTAATTTTATTTAAAATTTGTGCTGTGGTCAACCCTTCAGCAAAAGTAAGCTTATGTTGAATGCTTTGCCCACCAACAAAAATATTCATAATATCGCGCATGCTAGCATTGGCAGGAATATTATATTCACCTGCCTTTAAACGCGTATCATTGCCTTCTAGCGATACAAGCCACGAGTAAAATGTACTGTTAGAAACCAGTTTTTGTTCTTCCAACCGTCGCGAAATAATATTTAAGTTGTCGCCTTGCGCCACTTTAAATAAAGTTTCTTGTGTTTGGTCATTTTTAACTTCAAAAGTTTGAGTGATGCCAAGCCAAGTGCCTGCAATCAATAAAACAACCACTAAAAATAGCGTAATCAAGCTGCTCATCGCACCCCAAACAGTTGATTTTGGTTTTTCGACTTTGCGTTTTTCACGCAAAGGCTTTTGGCGTTTTTCTTTTTTAATTTTCACTCTGAGTTGGCGCTGCATTTTACGTCGTGCAAAATAACCGGGGCGTTCTTGCTCCAATTGCGGTTCAACATCATATGGGTTTTGTTCGTCAGACATTTTAGCCCTACTCATCATTACAAATTAAGCTTCAAATCTTCTTATCAAAAGAGAGGCATTGGTGCCACCAAAGCCGAAGCTGTTGGAAAGCGCAATGTCAATTTTTTTGTTTTTCTTCACGTGTGGCACAAGATCAGTCTTGGTTTCCATAGATGGATTGTCCAAGTTCAAAGTTGGTGGCACAACATTGTCTCTAATCGACAATGTGGCAAAAATAGCTTCAATTGCCCCCGCACCGCCTAATAAATGACCCGTTGCCGATTTGGTCGAGCTCATCGTTAAGCCCTCACCTTCATTGCCAAACAACCGTTCCACCGCACGTAATTCAATTTCATCACCCATTGGGGTGGATGTGCCGTGTGCGTTCACATAGTCAATATCACTTGGCTCTACACCTGCACGTTTCACACAGGCCTTCATCGCTCTATAACCACCATCACCATCAGGTGCAGGCGACGTAATGTGATAAGCATCGCCAGACAGGCCATAACCTGTAATTTCGCCATAAATATGGGCGCCACGCGCTTGTGCATGTTCTAAACTCTCAAGCACCATAATGCCTGCGCCTTCACCCATCACAAAACCATCACGGTCTTTATCATAAGGGCGTGAGGCCTTAGTTGGCTCATCATTATAACCAGTTGACAAAGCTTTGCAGGCCACAAATCCTGCGATGCCAATACGGCAAACAGGGCTTTCAGCGCCACCGGCAACCATCACATCAGCATCATCCAACGCAATTAAACGCGCGGCATCACCAATGGCATGCGCACCTGTCGAGCAAGCCGTAACCACACTATGGTTAGGGCCTTTAAAGCCATATTTAATAGATACGTGACCCGAGATTAAATTGATCAACCGACCAGGGATAAAAAATGGGCTGACACGACGTGGGCCTTTTTCTTCCATAAGCACAGCGGCATCAGCGATACCACTTAACCCACCAATACCAGAGCCGATCAGCACACCTGTACGGCACTGTTCTTCATGACCTTCAGGTTTCCATTTTGCATCTTCTACAGCTTGTGTTGCTGCTGCCATGCCAAAAATGATAAAATCATCAACCTTTTTTTGCTCTTTAGGCAACATGTAATCGTCAGGGTTAAACGTACCATTTGTGCCATCTCCGCGTGGTACAGTGCCCGCGATCGTAGCTTTTAAATCAGATGTATCAAATGATTCAATTTTTGAAATACCCGATTGGCCGTCAAGTAAACGACTCCAAGTTTCCTCAACCCCATTTGCCAATGGCGTTACCATTCCAAGCCCAGTGATTACCACACGTTTTAACATAGACGCACCTAACATTAAGTTCTGAATATCAATATTATTATAATATGTTCAAAATAGGATATTTATAAAAGGGTTGCAATTAAGTTTGTTCCACAGCCCGTTTTTTATACACATTCTGGCCTATATTTTGAACTTTTTACATAAAAAAACAGCCCACCTCGATAAAAAGGGGGCTGTTTTTAAACAATAAATCAAATATTGACTATTTGTTTTCTGTGATGAATTTAACGGCATCACCAACTGTAGAGATGTGCTCTGCAGCATCATCAGGAATTTCTACAGAAAATTCGTCTTCAAATGCCATAACAAGTTCAACTGTGTCTAGGCTATCAGCGCCAAGATCGTCAATAAAGCTTGATGTATCTGTTACTTTATCGGCATCAACACCTAAATGTTCGATTACGATTTTTTTAACTGCTTCTGCAATATCACTCATTGTATTTCCTTCGTTTAACTGCGTTTATGCGTAATGCTTAGCCGCAAATATAGTCTATTTTATGGCCTAGCCATATTACCCAAACATTTGTTGCATTACGCAATCCTAAAATGCTTGCTCTCTGTTGCCCTCATTTCAAATAAAAATCAAGTTAAGATTCGAAATTGAAGGCTAAAAACACAAAATTTGCCATTTTATGTTTATTTTCGTAGGGTTTCACACAGGTTGTGCTTCAACCTTTATCTTTAAATCATTGCCATGCCACCGTTTACATGTAGCGTTTGGCCAGTTACATAAGCTGCTTCATCAGATGCCAAGTAAACAGCCGCTGCTGCAATTTCTGCCGCTGTGCCTAATCTTTTTGCTGGTATATTGGCTAAAATCGCATCGCGCTGCACATCGTTTAGCTCATCTGTCATGGGTGTGGCAATAAAGCCTGGTGCAATTGCGTTCACTGTAATGCCGCGATTACCAACTTCTTGCGCGAGTGATTTACCCAACCCAATGATAGCGGCTTTAGATGCCACATAGTTAGCTTGCCCTGGGTTACCCGCAACACCAACAACCGAAGATATATTAATGATACGGCCATTACGAGCCTTCATCATACCGCGCATAACACCGCGCGAAAGCTTAAAGGCAGCTGTTAGGTTCACCGCAATCACATCATCCCAATCAGCATCTTTCATACGCATAAACAAGCCATCACGTGTGATGCCTGCATTATTTACCAATACATCAACGCTGCCCATTTTTTCAATGGCAGCAGGAATAAGCGCTTCCACACTTGCAGAATCAGATAAATTACATGTCACAAAATGCACCCGTTCGCCCAAGCTATCAGCCACTTCTTGCAATACGGCCTCTCTTGTGCCCGACAAAGTGACTGTCGCGCCTTGTGCGTGAACTGCTTCGGCAATGGCGCGGCCAATACCACCAGTTGCGCCTGTTACCAATATATTTTTGCCTGTTAAATCAAACATATTTCTGCCTTTTAATGTCTTTAATGTTTCAAATATAAGTTATCTGAATCTAGTTTCAATGATTCTCTTTTACTAACTTAGTTCTAACAAATATTTATGAGCCGAATTATCAGGGTCTTTGCGCACAATTAATGCTTCTAATTCGGTTATGTAATCAGCGTCTAAACCATGTAACTTGGCCCCTGCAACGCATATGTCTCGGTACCAATCTTTAGGCAGCAGGCCAATTTCAATTTTGTCTTTGGGCACAAAATAAGTAATCGCAGTCAGAGTTTGCCCGTCACAGGCCACCTCAAAATCATCATTTCGCTTATATTTTATTTCAAATTCATCTAAATCAGCCAATTCAGAGGCGTCAATTTCAAACAATACACCAAACACTTGGTCGTTTTCGTCATCAGTTTTAATAATGGCGGCTTTTCCGCTGCCATCACGCCCTGGCAACCCAAACGTAATATAATGATGAGTTGCCGAAGCTATCCCAAAGACCTTCGCACTTGGACAACGATCTACCAACCTTTGTGGCAACATGTTAGATCCATATGCAAAATATAGTATTTTATTGCTTTTCACTAGACCCTTCTCCCCCAGAAAATCAAAAATCGATTGCCTAGCTAAAATCATCATATATTCATCTAGATGAATGCAGAATGAACAAAGCTAGGCACCAAAATTAAGATAATAACGCGCCCAAAGCTTCAATTTCTTGTTGAGAGCCACATGGCATACCCGTTAATTCACGGTCAATACGGCGCACCATGCCCGACAACACCTTACCACTGCCAATTTCAACCAGTGTTTTAATGCCATTTTGCCCCATATAAGCAACCGATTCGCGCCAACGCACTGTGCCGGTAACCTGTTCAACAAGTTGTTTGCGTATCGCCTCCACATCAGAGGTAGGGCTTGCGGTCACATTGGCAATTAAAGGCACAGCAGGTGCATTCATATTTACATCTGCCAACGCATCCTGCATGGCTTCAGCAGCAGGCTGCATAAGACTACAATGGAAAGGCGCACTCACAGGTAATATAATGGCGCGCTTTGCGCCTTTGCTTTTTGCAATGTCTAAAGCCCGTTCAACAGCGGCTTTATGACCCGAAATTACCACTTGCCCATTGGCATTGTCATTTGCAGCTTGGCAAACATCACCTTGCGCTGCTTCTTTCGCCACTTCCATTGCGGTTTCAAAATCCAAACCCAACAATGCGGCCATAGCGCCTAGCCCAACAGGGCAAGCTTTTTGCATGGCACGGCCTCTGATTTGCAATAATTTGGCAGCGTCGGTTAAACTAAATGTACCTGCCGCTGTTAGTGCCGAATATTCACCTAGCGAATGACCAGCCACTAAACTTGCATTATTCAAAACACTCACACCATTAGCTTCCAATACCCGCATAACAGCCATACTAACTGCCATCAAAGCAGGTTGCGCATTTTCAGTGAGGGTTAATTCATCTTCAGGGCCATCAAACATAAGGTTAGATAAATTAAAGCCAAGCGCGTCATTTACCTCTTCAAAGGTTTGCTTTGCAATGCTAAAATCATTGGCAAGTTCTTGCCCCATACCCACTTTTTGGCTACCTTGGCCAGGAAATGTGAACGCAATTGTCATTTATATAATCCTAAATTGTTTGTCGATTCGTTATCTTTAAAATAACCCGCACTTGGCACAACACAAAGATTTATTTTCACAACTGCCACAAAACTTAAGCATATTGCGGTTTTAATGCTTGCATTCATCACCAGAACAGGTATAAAACGCCTGTTATGAAGCTCTAGTTGAGGGCTGAACGGAAGAGGTTACTTAAGCCATTGGTTTAAGAAATCATTCTAAATATTTGATTTTAAAATATTTTTACTTCCCGTGTCCTCGCTCTTTTGACTTCCTCTTGAGTCTTTCCAAAAACTGGCTCAAAAGGGGCTATGCGCTAGAGATATATTTTTAGGAAAGGCTAATCATGCCAAAATACGAACATATTGTTCTTGCTCGTCAAGACATTTCTACTGCTCAAGTAGATACACTAAATGAAGATTTTACAAAAGTTATCGAAGATGGCGAAGGTAAAATTGAGAAACTTGAAAGCTGGGGCTTGCGCAACATTGCTTACCGCATCAAGAAAAACCGTAAAGCACATTACACTCTTATGAACATCGAATGCTCATCAGCAACGATGAAAGAGCTAGAACGCTTAGAATCAATTAACGAAGATGTTTTGCGTGTGATGACTATTAAAGTTGACACATTTGAAGAAGGCCAAAGCGCTGTTCTTTCTAGCAAAAATGAAAAGAAAACACGCCGCTAATCCGCAGCTTATCTATAAGGAAATAAATTATGTCTAGCCAAGGTGGATCTCGTCGTCCTTTCTTCCGTCGTAAAAAATCATGCCCATTTTCTGGTGAAAATGCACCAAAAATTGATTATAAAGACGTGAAACTTCTTCAACGCTTTATGTCAGAACGTGGCAAAATCGTTCCTAGCCGTATCACAGCAGTATCTGCTAAAAAACAACGCGAGCTTGCAAAAGCTATTAAACGCGCTCGTTTCTTAGGCCTATTGCCATACGTTATTAAGTAATCACTTCGCCATTATAGGCAAAGTTATGGTTGGGGTGTTTTAACGACACCTCTAACCGCATTAAACGCGGGACAGCTGAGGTTTGCAAAAACCTCATTCCGCTCAAATTAGCATGTTAAATCATGTAAGGAGCAAAAAATGAAAGTTATTCTACTCGAAAGAATCGCTAAACTCGGTAACATGGGTGATGTTGTGAATGTAAAACCTGGTTTTGCACGTAACTTCCTTTTCCCACAAGCTAAAGCCCTACGCGCTAACGATGCGAATATGGCTAAATTTGAATCAGACAAAGCAGAACTTATTTCTTTGAATGCTGATTTGGTGACACAAGCACAAGCTGCTGCAGATCAAATGGTTAACTTCACAGTGACATCCATTCGTGCTGCTTCAGAATCTGGCCAATTATATGGTTCAGTTTCTACACGCGATATTGCTGCTTTGATCACTGAAAAAGGTATTGATGTTAAACGTACTCAAATTTCTTTGACTGCGCCTATTAAAACTGTTGGTATTTCAACAGCTAACGTTACATTGCATCCTGAAGTTCAAATCGACATTAGCGTAAACGTTGCTCGTTCTGAAGATGAAGCTGAACGCCAAGCTGCTGGTGAAGACATCACAGTTGAAGTGTTCGAAGACGAATATGAATTTGAAGCATTTGATGAAGATGCAGATGATGTTCTTGGTGATATCGTTGAAACTACATCTGATGATGCTGAAGAAAAATCTAACGATTAATCTTCGACCTATATAGATTTTAAAGAGAGCCTTTATTTTTGAGGCTCTCTTTTTTTTTACCTTATTTTTTGGATGTAAAACGCTGTTTACAATAATTATTTCGAGTTATTCGTGCTATTAACAGGCCAAATTTATTATTGAAATTTAAAAAGAATAGACTCCCGTTCGTTAACTAAATTGGTTAATATGAGTCTCACACCAAAGTCGAAGAAGCTATATGTCCGAAATGAATTTAACCCCACCAATCGCGCTTAACTCATTGATTAAAGATCAATTTAATGAGGCTGAAGAAGCCGATTTTCGCAATCCACCCAATAACATTGAGGCGGAGCAGGGTTTAGTGGGCGCCATTCTCATCAATAATGATGCCTATGACAAAGTTTCAAGTTTTTTACGTGAGGAACATTTCTTCGAAAGCCTCCATGGTCGTATTTACGATACAATGTCGCAATTTATCGCCATGGGCAAAACAGCCTCTCCTGTCACTCTTAAAAACCATTTCGAAAATGACCCCGTCATTCAAGAAATTGGCGGTGTAAAATATTTGGCTCGATTGGCTGCTGATGCCACTAGTATCATCAATGCCAGAGATTTTGGACAAACTATTTATGATTTAGCCATTCGTAGAGGGCTTATCACCGTTGGCGAAGAAATTGTAAACAGTGCATATGATGCCGATGTTAATGCCCTGCCCCAAAAACAAATCGAAACAGCCGAACAAGAATTATATAAATTGGCCGAAACAGGCCAATATGGTGGCGGATTTAAGAATTTTGCAACAGCACTTACCGATGTTATCGAAATGGCCGAAACCGCCTATAAGCGTGAAGGCAAATTATCAGGTATTTCAACAGGCCTCCGAGATTTAGACAATATGATGGGTGGATTACAAAAATCTGACCTTATTGTGCTTGCGGGTCGTCCTTCAATGGGTAAAACCGCGCTCGCTACCAACATTGCTTTTAATGTTGCCAAGGCCTATCGCCAAGAAGTGGCTCCAGATGGAAGCCTGAAAGCCGCAAATGGCGGCGTTGTGGCGTTTTTCAGTTTGGAAATGTCTGCCGAACAATTGGCAACTCGTATCATTGCCGAGCAAGCTGAAATTTCGTCATCTAATATCCGTCGTGGTGATATTAATGAAAACCAATTTGATAAATTGGTTGAGACCACAAAAATTTTAGAAGAAAAACCACTCTATATTGATGACACAGGCGGCCTGACAATTGGTCAGGTGTCTGCGCGTGCGCGGCGTTTAAAACGCCAACACGGGTTAGATTTAATTGTTTTGGACTATATCCAACTGCTTGCAGGCAGCGGCAAAAGCAACGCAAACCGTGTGCAAGAGATTACCGAAATTACTATGGGTCTAAAATCACTAGCCAAAGAACTTGAAGTGCCAATCATCGCTCTATCCCAGTTAAACCGTGGTATTGAACAGCGCGATGACAAACGCCCTATGCTATCAGATCTACGTGAATCTGGTTCTATCGAGCAAGATGCCGACGTTGTGACATTTGTATTCCGTGAGGAATATTATGTTGAACGTGCACAGCCAAAAGAAGGCACGCCTGAACATGAGGAATGGCAGCTAAAAATGGAAGATGTTCATGGCAAAGGCGAAGTGATTATCGCCAAACAACGTCATGGTCCTGTTGGCAATGTGACCTTGCAATTTGAAGGCCAATATACACGCTTCTCAGACTTGCAACAAGATGAGTATATTCCAGCAAGACACGAATAATGTTCTTATTTTGTTCTTGATTAACTATAGCCATTAATATAAGCTAACCTTATGTACGAACAAAACCAGAATCTTGCCACAGGAATATTAGAGATTGATAGAAACGCGATCGCAAAAAACTATCAAAATATTACCGAATATTGCCGTAAATTTGATACAAATGCTATAATTTCAGCGGTTGTTAAGGCCAATGGTTATGGCTTGGGAATGATAGAAGTTTCCCACGCTTTATATATGGCTGGTTGTCGCTTATTTTACGTGGCAACGCCCGATGAAGCTATTTCATTGCGCTCGGAGTTTGCCGACATCGAAATTTGCGTTCTGGATGGGCTATTCATCGGCTCTGAAGCTATTTATCAAAAACATAATCTAATCCCATGTCTCGCAAGTGTGCCACAAATACAAGCATGGGCGGGTTTTGGCAACTTGTCATGTGTATTACATTTCAACTCTGGCATTAACCGCTTGGGCTTATCACTAAGTGATTTTAAAAATATCGCCCCTCATATTTTAGACAAGCTGAAAATACATCATATTATGAGCCATTTTGCCAGTGCCGATTGGCCAGATGATGCGCAAAATTCGGCACAAGTGAACCAGTTTGAACTGGTTGCAACCTTGTTACCCAATACAGACCAAAGTTTTGCTAATAGTGCCGCGATTGCACTTAAAACGTTACAACATAATGGTTCAGAAAACGTTCATATTCTAAGACCAGGCATTGCTTTGTGGGGCGTTAAACCATTTAAAAACTACCCCATTGAACTTGAACCTGTGCTCAAACTATCTGTGCGCGTATTGCAAATATCGCATTTGGAAAAAAACGACATGGTGGGCTATGGCCATTTTTTCACGGCAGATAAACCGATGAGAACCGCCATTATAGCGGCAGGCTATGCCGATGGTTTATTCCGCCAAATCAGCAGTGCCGATATTGATGGTGGTTATTTCTGTTTTAAAAATTATAAATTGCCAATTCTAGGCAAGGTTTCTATGGATATGATCGTTGTAGATGCAAGCTCACTCCCTGAAGATATGCTCCGCGAAGGCGATTATGTTGAGGTTATCGGTGAAAATATCAGCCTTGATATGCTGGCAAATTGGTCAGATACGATCGCTTACGAAATATTGACAAGTTTAGGCAAACGGTTTTTGAGGAATTATATATAATGGCAAAAGTTAAAGTCAGCTATATTTGTAAAGAATGCCGTGCGAGCTATACAAAATGGGCAGGCCGTTGCGACAATTGTGGCGAATGGAACAGCATCCAAGAAGGTAGTGAAACTGGTGGCATTGGTGGCACTCCGGTTAAAAGTGCAAGCAAAGGTCGGCAAATTGAACTTGTGCCACTTAAAGGTGATATTGTTGAAGCCCCCAGATATAAAACAGGCATTAGTGAATTTGACCGCGTGGCAGGTGGTGGCATTGTGCCCGGCTCTGCATTGCTTGTCGGTGGCGACCCTGGCATTGGTAAATCCACTCTCTTATTACAAGTTGCAGCAAAATTGGCTGATACGGGCCAACGTGTGGTTTACATATCGGGCGAGGAAGCGATTGCCCAAGTTCGGTTACGCGCGGAACGCTTAAAAGTTGAAAACAGCCTTGTTGAATTGGGCGCTGAAACCAATTTGTCAAATATCATAGCTACCTTGGATGATCCTGAAAAACAAAAACCAGCTTTGGTGGTTATTGATTCCATCCAAACCATGTGGTCTGATAATCTTGATAGCCCCCCAGGCACTGTTTCTCAAGTGAGAACCTCCAGCCAAACATTAATCCGTTATGCCAAAGCGCATAATGTAGCCGTTATTTTGGTAGGCCATGTTACCAAGGATGGCCAAATTGCAGGGCCGCGCGTGGTCGAACATATGGTGGATGCAGTGCTATACTTTGAAGGCGAACGCGGCCATCAATATAGGATTTTGCGCGGCGTAAAAAACCGTTTTGGTGCCACTGACGAAATTGGCGTATTTGAAATGACAGGCCTTGGCCTTGCCGAAGTGACCAACCCATCAGAATTATTTCTAGGTGACAGAGACGGCCAAACACCAGGCGCTGCCGTATTTGCAGGCATGGAAGGCACAAGGCCATTATTGGTCGAAATTCAGGCACTCGTTGCCGAAACTTCACTAGCAACCCCGCGCCGCGCCGTTGTGGGGTGGGATTCATCACGTTTGGCTATGATTTTGGCGGTACTGGATGCCCATTGTGGGTTGGGATTGGCAAAACACGATGTTTATTTAAACGTTGCAGGCGGCCTAAAAATCAAAGAACCCGCAGCCGACATGGCAGTTGCGGCGGCTTTAATATCATCTATCACCCAAAAACCCTTGCCAAAAGGCACTATAATGTTTGGTGAAATTTCTTTAAGTGGCGCCACAAGAAACCCAAGCCAAAGCAGTGCGCGGCTAAAAGAAGCTGAAAAACTTGGTTTTAGCCAAGCGATTATTGCCAATTTAGGCCAAAAACAGGGCAAAAAAGCGGCAAAAAATGGCCAAAAAGGCTCAAAAAGTGATCAAAAAGACGTAAAAAACGCCCTAAAAATTGAAGAAGTTGACCATTTAATAAGCTTGGTCGCAAAATTAGCTGCAAATATGACTTAAAAAGTAAGAATATATGTATCAATTGTCATAATTCTATAGAATTATTTTTATTTTTGCATTATCACTGTCACAAATTCATCATGCTATGGGGCAAATATGGACTCACCATTTACAATTTTAGATGTTGCATTGTTTTTTATCGTTATCATATCGGGTTTACTCGCTATGACACGAGGCTTTTTAAGAGAATTTTTTAGCATTGTTGCTTGGGGCGCTGCGGTTGTTGCCGTTGTTGTGTTTTATTTTCCACTTGAGCCAGAGGCCAAAAAGCTAATTACCAACGATACCGTTGCTAAAATTGCATTGGCTGCCACATTATTTTTGGGCACCTTGATATTAGTATCTATTTTGAGCTATGTGATTACCGATAAATTACTGGATAGTAAAATTGGCGCTTTGGATAGAACGCTTGGGTTTATTTTCGGTGCCATACGCGGCTTTTTGTTGGTTGTAGCTTGTTACTTGCTTATGTTGTTATTTCAGCCAAATGAAAATGACCATTATGATGAAATTACAGGCGCGCGATCCATTGGCCTGATTAAAGATTCTAGTGATATATTATTAGATGCCCTGCCCGATAAACCAGGCAATTTTGTTTCTGACTTTTTGGGTAAAATTAAAAATGCTCGAAAAGCCAATAGCGAATCGGCGCAAGCTACAGACCCCGCGAAGGTCGAAGGCATAAACCAAAACGCGGCAGATCAACTGAATGAAAAAGTTGAGCAAGCCACACCATTACCGGGTTGATTTTGAAAAGCTGCATGATTGCAGCTTTCTTTTTTTGTGTTCTATATTGTTTAAGGAAATACCTAAATGACAGATATGTTTGATGGTGAAACAAGCGGCTCTGATACATTCGAACCATTATTCAATCGTGCTGTAGATGGCACAAACATTGATCTGGATGATGATAAATTACACGAAGAATGCGGTATATTTGGCGTATTTAGACATAACGACGCCCCTGCCCTTACTGCACTTGGTTTACATGCTTTACAGCATCGTGGACAAGAAGCGGCAGGTATTGTTTCTTTTAATGGAAAAGTTTTTAAAAGCCAAAAACGCAATGGCTTGGTTGGTGATTATTTCACCAAAAAACGCGTATTGGATAAATTGGCAGGCCACAGCGCAATTGGCCATGCCAGATATTCGACCACAGGTGACGGTGCATTACGCAACCTACAACCTTTATATGCTGATTTAAAATCTGGCGGTTTTGCTTGTTGTCATAATGGTAACTTTACCAACGGCCTGACTTTACGTCGTGAATTGGTTGAAGACGGCGCAATCTACCAATCGAACAGTGATAGTGAAGCACTATTGCATTTGGTGGCCCGAAGCCAAAAAACTAAATTGACTGATAAATTTATTGAAGCTCTTCAGACGCTCGAAGGTGGGTTTGCATTGCTTGCCATGTCTAAACATAAATTAATTGGTGCGCGCGATAGGTTTGGCATTCGACCTTTGGTTTTAGGCAAGCTAGACGGCTCATATGTATTATGTTCTGAAACATGTGCTTTGGATATTATTGGTGCTGAGTTTGTTCGTGAAATTGAAAATGGCGAAGTGGTTGTCATTACCACTGATGGCATTCAGTCTTATTTCCCATTTGGTGAAGTTAAGCCTCGTCCTTGTATTTTTGAATATATATATTTTGCTCGTCCTGACAGTGTTGCTGGTGGTAAAACTGTTTATGAAGTGCGTAAGCAATTTGGCCGCGAGTTAGCGCGTGAATGCCCTGCTGACATTGATATGGTTGTGCCTGTGCCTGATAGTGGTGTGCCCGCAGCCATCGGCTACGCACAAGAAAGTGGCGTGCCATTTGAACTCGCTATCATTAGAAACCATTATGTTGGCCGCACATTTATTGAGCCGACACAAGCCATCAGAGAATTAGGCGTTAAGCTTAAACTCAATCCCATTCGCCATTTGGTGAAGGGTAAAAAAATTATGTTGATTGATGACAGTGTGGTGCGTGGTACGACCAGTGTTAAAATAGTGAAAATGATGTTTGATGCCGGTGCTAAAGAAGTCCATATGCGTGTAGCTTGCCCACCTATTAAACATCCTGATTATTACGGCATTGACATGCCAACCCAAAAATCGTTATTAGCAGCCACTCATAATTTAGACCAAATGCGTGATTTTATGGGGGCAACAAGTTTGGGCTTTATGTCTATTGATGGCGTTTACCGCGCATTGGGCCATCCCGAAGGCCGTGATGATAACCAACCTGCTTATACTGACCATTATTTCACTGGAGAATACCCAACGCCACTGAAAGACTTACAAGATAAAGTATCCAATAGACAATTGTCATTCCTTGAAACCGACCCATCAGAAGAATAATATGAGCATCAACGATAAAAAATTAGACGGCAGAATTGCATTAATAGTTGGTGCTACGCGTGGAATTGGCTACCAAGTGGCGCTTGAATATGCGCGCCAAGGCGCACATGTAATTGCGACAGCCAGAACTGTTGGCGGCTTAGAAGATTTAAATGATGCAATTGATGAGATTGGCGGCACTGTAACTTGTGTGCCTGTTGATGTGACTGATTATGAAGCGTTAGACCGCTTGGGTGGCATCATTTACGAACGCTATGGGAAATTAGACATTCTTGTGTGTATGCCCGCTTTTATGGGCGCGACAAGCCCTGTGTCTCATATTCCTGTTAAAGATTTTGAAGATAGCGTGGCGATTAATATTGTTGCTAACTTCAGATTGTTGCGCTCAATGGATACATTGTTACGCCAAAGCGATGCGGGACGTGTGATTGTGGCAACCACTGAAGCACGTGATGGTGAAAAGCCATATTGGGCAAGCTATGCCGCAGGGAAAGCTGGCCTGCACGCATTGATTAAAACTTATGCAGCCGAAATGGAAAACATGACGGTGAACGTGAATATGGTTGACCCTACTATGGTTGACACGGGGCTGATGGCAAAAGCCTACCCTGGAATTGATAAAGACACGATAACCAAGCCAAAAGAAGTGGTGTCTGCATTTGTGAAGTTGGGGCAAGCTGATTGCTTTTACCACAGTAATCTTTTAAAATTCGACACTGACAAACAAGAGTTTGATCTAGGGCGTTTATAGATATAGCATATGGCTATGTTTGAAATATTTGCACCCCTTAAAAACCGACAATATAGACTGTTTTTTACCGCACACAGCATTGCCTTGATTGGCACTGGTTTATCGACCATTGCTTTGGCTTTATTTGCATTTAAATTGGACAATAGCCAAGCGGCGCAAATAATTTCGTTTGCTTTGGCGGTCAAGATGTTTGCCTATATTGGTTTTGCACCAATTATTGGGGCTTTTACCGATAGGCTGCCGCGCAAATTAATGATGATTAGTTTTGATTTGGTACGAGCGGGCATATTGATTGCATTGCCATTGGCTAGTGAGACTTGGCATATTTACATTATGATATTTACGCTCAATTTATGCAGCGCCGGCTTTACCCCTCTTTACCAAGCAACATTGCCCTCGGTTTTTAAAACGGAAGCAGAATATAGCAAAGCTTTATCACTTTCGCGGATGACTTATGATTTAGAAAATTTATTAAGCCCAACGATTGCAGCTATTTTATTATTCACTATGGAATTTTCGGTATTGTTTCATATCAACTCGTTAGCTTTTGTCCTCTCGGCTTTGATTTTAAAATTTGTGGTTTTTCCTGCTAATTTACCATCTGAACGACAAAGTGGAATTTGGCACAATGTAAGTTTTGGCGTGAAGAGTTATTTAAAAACACCACGCTTACGCGGCCTGTTGAGTTTTAACTTTATTGCTGCACTTTCGGGTGCACTTATCATTGTAAATAGCGCCCATTTTGCACAAAATTTATTTGATCAACCTGCAACAATAACTGCATTTTTATTCGCGGCTGTTGGATGTGGTTCTTTGATTATGAGCTTGATTTTACCAAGATTGATAGAAAAATTTGATATTCGTCACGTGATGATTGGATCTGCTGCTTTAGTGGTTATGGGTTTGCTTAGTTTTAGTTTCTTGGCAAATATAGTTGGATTATTTGTGGTTTGGTTTTTACTGGGTGTTGCAAGTGCTGGGTTACAGACACCTTCGGGGTTGGTAATACAACAATCCTCATCTGCCACAAATAGACCTGCATTTTTCTCGGCTCAATTTACATTGACTCACATGGGCTGGCTTATTGCCTATGTGCTTGCTGGACAATTTGGACAAAATTTGGCGATTGAACTGAGTATGTTTATTTTGGCCATATGCGCATTGGCAATGCTCTTTATTGGTTTGAAAAATTGGAAGAAAACCGATGCGGTGACATTGAAACATAGCCATGATGCGCTGCAACATTTACACCCACATATACATGACGAACACCACCAACATGAGCATGAAGGGTGGGAAGGCCCAGAGCCGCATGTGCATGAACACAAGCATGCGAAATTAAAGCATACCCATGATTTTTACATTGATGAACACCATTTAAATTGGCCAAACCGCAATTAACTTACGTTGATGAAGCCAGTCATGCCTGTTTTTTGATGTTCTAATATATGGCAATGCATCAACCAATTGCCGACAGTATCGGCCTTGAATGCCACCCTTACGGTTTCTTTGGGACGGATCAGTGATGTGTCTGCCCAATGCGGGATGATTTTGCGTTTAGTTGAAGACAGAACCCGAAAGAAAAAACCATGCAAGTGAATTGGATGTGTTTGCGGGGTGACATTTGTGAATTCGAAAATGTAGGTTTTACCAAGTTTTAGTGTGGCTGTTGGCTTCATGGATGATGAATTTGGATCGAGATGTCCTATGGCCGTTTTATTGATTGCCCAGAAAATATATTCTGATGCGGCACAATTAATGCCCAAGTTTTCTTGTTCGCCCGAACTGGCTGAGAATTCAAATTTCTTAATTTCGGCGCCCTGAAGATTGATCGGCTCGATGGGATTTTGTGGTAATGGTTTTAGATCTGCCCATGTGCGATTTAGATTATCGCCCACAGATTTAAAGCGCTGTACGACCCAAGGCTTATTGGTTGAGGTGTTGACAATTTCGACAAGTTCGCCTTGTTTGGGCATGATGATGGCAATGTCCATCCGCATACCTGGCCCAAGCCACTCGCGCTGCATATCTCTGATTTCATCTATAGGGTTGCCATCAATGGCAATGATTTTGGCTGGCATTTCGATGCCATTGCCATCTTTGACCATAAGTTTAAAAATACGAGTGACATCTGATACCAATAAACGCACACGCAACAAGCTACCTGCTTGTTGCTCAGATTCTGCATCTGGTTGCCAATTTGTCGTGTGAAGATGCCCAAATGTACCTGCTTTGGCCGCGGTTTTTGGCTCTAGGAAATCTTGATATTTGCCAGTTTCGTCTATACGCCAATCGCGCAAGTCTAGCGGTATATCGGCATCAAAATTTTGTTCTTCGGCCTCATCGACAATGAGCATGCCTGATAGGCCGAAGCCTAATTGTGCCAAGCTGTTAAAGTGAGAGTGGTAAAAATATGTGCCTGCATCTTTGGGGGTGAATTGATATAGGAATTCATCGGTCGGATAGACAGGTTCTTGAGTTAAATATGGCACGCCATCCATAGCATTGGGCAGCCGCACACCGT
Source organism: Hyphomicrobiales bacterium (assembly GCA_051531935.1). Lineage (GTDB taxonomy): Bacteria > Pseudomonadota > Alphaproteobacteria > Rhizobiales > OSC116 > OCS116. The sequence continues at coordinate 65,208 of JAOPTR010000024.1, read as the reverse complement.
GCCAATGAATACTGGTTGGCTCGGCAAGGCTGTTTTGCAATAACGCGCTGAAAGGTTGGCCTTGTTTGGCGCGTAGAATTGGGGTTGGAGTGTTTTTTTGATAGCTATAAATGGGTGCTGGATTGCTGATGTGACCATTAAAGCCCCATTCACTCAACTGTGCTTTGAGAACATAGTTGAGCTTTTGAGGTTTTGCCAATTGAACAGCAAAGGGTGCAGCATAAGTGACAATAGCTGCAGTTCCCAAAGTTGTACTTGCTGTTAAAAATTTTCGCCTTGAAATCATAGTCATGCCTCTTATATTTACGGCAACCTATCACTGCGAATGATTATTAACAAGGGGCATTATGTCGCAATCGACCACACCCTTAATATTGGTATTTTTTCTTTTGGCTGATTGATACAACTGTACGTTTTTTACGCTTATCTGCATATGGGTTTTCACCTGCACGCATTTGGAAACGAATTGGCACACCCGGCAGATCGAAATCGCGACGCAGATTGTTGACCAAATAGCGTGTATAGCTGGTTGGCAAATCTTCTGGACGTGAGCAGAAAAGCACGAAGGTTGGTGGGCGGGATTTAACCTGTGTCATATAACGTAAGCGAATGCGGCGACCACCAGGGGCTGGTGGTGTGTGCTCTTCGACCATATGCGACAACCAACGGTTTAGCGGAGAAGTTGCGAAACGCTTGTTCCAAATGTCATAAGTCTTGAAGATGGCAGGCATAAGGCGATCTACCGCTTTGCCTGTTAAACCTGACATTGTGATCATTGTAATGCCGCGCATATGCGGGAATTGCAATTCTAGCAAATCGGCTAGCTCTTTACGTTTTGCGGTTTTATCTTCGACCAAATCCCATTTATTAACGATGAGGACAAGTGCGCGGCCTTCGCGCTCGACAAGGCTAGCAATGGCTAGATCTTGTTTCTCGAATGGGATTGTTGCATCTAGAATTAGTGCCACAACTTCGGCAAAACGAATGGCGCGTAGGCCATCTGCTACTGATAACTTTTCTAGCTTCTGCTTTACCTTGGCGCGACGTCTTATGCCTGCGGTATCGAACAGCTTGATTTTTTTACCTTGCCACTCCCAACCAACAGCGATTGAATCGCGTGTGATGCCAGCCTCGGGGCCAGTGAGCATACGATCTTCGCCAATTAATTGGTTGATGAGCGTTGATTTGCCTGCATTTGGGCGGCCAACAATAGCCACGCGCAATGGGCGATCTATACCAACTTGGAAATCTTCACTATCTTCATCGACCTTGCTTTCATCACTGTCTAGTGACGCTTGCATTTGGGCATCTAACCGCAAATTTTCGGCATGAACTTCTGCATAATGAGGCTCGAGCGCATCGTGCAATTCGCCAATGCCTTCACCATGAGCGGCACTGATGGCAATCGGATCGCCAAGGCCAAGTGAATAGGCTTCATACATGCCAAATTCGCCTGCTTTACCTTCGGCTTTATTACATAACAAGATGCAAGGTGTTTTGCTGCGGCGCATTAAATCTGCGAAATGTTCATCGAGCGGGGTGACGCCTGCGCGGCTGTCGATCATAAACAATGCGACATCAGCTTCCTCGATTGCGCGCTCGGTTTGAAGGCGCATGCGGCCTTCGAGCTTGCTATCATCGGCATCTTCTAGGCCAGCTGTATCGGTGATGATGAATTTCATATCGCCGATTGAGGCATCGCCATGGCGGCGATCGCGTGTTACACCCGGAAGATCATCGACCAAAGCGAGTTTTTTACCCACCAAACGGTTGAATAGAGACGATTTACCGACATTTGGGCGGCCAACTATGACCACATGGAGGTCTTCAGCTAAGCCAAATTGCTCGCTTACTGACAACTTTTCATCTGACATTAAATTACTTTCTGTCTTTAGCCATCTGGCTTATATTTTGGACGCCAACAAAGATATTAAATTCGCGGCACGGCCACGAATGCTATTTGGCGTTTGGGCATTTTGGGAAAGCGAAGAGAAGATCTCTTGCGCTTCGGCATAGGCTTCATGTTTATAAGCGCTTAAGCCGATAAGCTCACGTGCTTGAAAACGGAACGCATTTTCAACGACATTGATATTAAAAAGACGCGATTTAAGATCGGCTAAACTTGCGCTATCTACTAATAAATACGCTGATTTAACAGTGGCAATGTCGCGATCATTTTGGGCGATATTCACATCGGCAGCAATGATGTCATAAAGTTTAACAGCCTCGATGAGGTTTTTATCACTTGCATAGGCATCGGCCTGAGACATTTTACTGAGGAAAATATAGCCTGCGTGAGCTGAATTTTCGACCGTGGCTAGCTCATCAGCGCCAGAAGCGCCTGTTGCGCCATCTGCATTGAGGGCAGTTAGATACGCATCGTAAGCATTGCTTGCGCTTACCGCTTCGGAAATTTGGTAATTTTTATAAAACTGATTACCACCGACGGCTGCGATGATTAGCACACAAACGCCAATAACCCATGGTCCATACTTTTTCCAAAGATTGGTCATGTTTTCGCGACGGATGTCTTCATTTACTTCTTCAAATACGTCACTCATCGACATACTCCTTAAATTCTTTAGTTGCGTGCAAAATAGACTGTTTTTATACAGAACGCAATCTTGCTGTACTTAATTATTAAATAGCCTTAATTTGGGTATGTGGCCATTGTTTACGGATGTGTAAATTGGGGAATAGATTTTAGGATTTAGCGATTTCAAACGCTTGTAAATAGCTTTGAGAAAGGCAGGGAAAATCTATACTCACTGGAATTATCCGAGGACATCGTTTAGCACGCAATATAGATGGTTACAACGAAAAAATGGCCTTAATGTTCTTTACAGTCATATCTTTGACAAACGGGGCAAGTTGCGCCGATTTGCACGATTTGAGAGGTGTCTTTTAAGTCGATACTATCGGAATATACCATGTGTTTGGCGTGGATACTTTTGCAGCCTAATCCGACGGAGAAATGCCTTAATGGCTCACCGAATCGTCTGACGCCTTTTGAAATTGTGCGCGCAATACAGAAATAAGTTTCTCCATCGGGGGTTTTGGACATTTGAACATTTATGCGCCCTGGTTGCATAAAGGCTGCATAAATATTCCAACGAGGGCAAGCTGTGCCGTAGCGCGGAATTTTAATGCCTGAAAGCGAGAATCGTTTTGAAATATGCCCTGCAATGTCGGTGCGCACAAAATGGAATGGAACTGCTTTTGACCCTGGTTTTTGCATACTTGTCAATCTGTGACAAACTTGCTCGAAACTAACATCAAAATAGTGGCATAATAGATCAATGTCATATCGGGTTTCTTTGGCGCGGGCTAAGAAGCGGTCATAGGGCATAAGAATACTGGCAGCGAAATATCTTGCAAGGACGAGTTCTAAATAATTATTGATGCGCTCGTCTTCGAAATTTGCATCCTCTATAATGTCGTCAATTTCATGTTGGGCGGCGTAGAGACCTGTATGCTCGGCGACACAGAAAACTTGGCTTTGTGAATTTGAAAAGCTTGAGATTGTTAATATTCCCATTTCCTTATCGAAAATATGACCTTCATCATTTGGTAAATCTGAAACCTTCACTCTGAGTGCGAAGCTGTTCATGGTAAAGGCTTTTAGCCCATGCAATAGCCCCTCGCCCATTAAATCGACATCTTGGCGGACGCGTTCTGCGGCTTTCTCTAGGGTTGGGAAGAAATTTGATTGATCTTGGATGAAGTCGGAAACCAATTCGGCAATATACTCGGGTGATGCGTCATTTTCGAAATTTGTTTGATCGGTTGATGTATCTTGCCCGCCATTATTGATATATTGACTGGTGAGTTTTTGGTTTTGCTTTTGACGCATTTTATATTTGTCGAACAGGCGTATCATGGCACGGCCAATTTGAGGGTTTTCGTTGGTTAAATCGTCTATATCTTGATTTGTGATGCCAAAATCTGAAAACATGTCTTGCGCTAGCAACTCATTTAAATCGTGATTCAATTGCACATCAGTATTTTGATTTAACTCACTAACCTCTACATCTAGTACGTCGGATAGTTTTAGCAGTAGATTGGCGGTTAGGCCGCGCCTATTGCGCTCGATCAAATTTAGGTAACTTGGACTGATACCCAATTCTAGAGCCAAATTTTTTTGATTCATTTTCTTATCACGACGCAGTTTTTTTAATTTGCTGCCGATGAATAATGATTCTTTTGACATGTTTTACAATCTCCAATTACCAACTGTGTTCAACAATTTACAATTGTAAATTATTTACAGTAAAGAATTTACAAGATAACTCCTCGTTACGCCAATTAGATTGCATTGTTTACAGCGTAAGTCAATAATTGACACATAATTAATTCAACAAAAGGAAAAAGCTATGAGTGAAAGTTCAACCACCCCTAATTTACAAGGCATTGATGACAATGCTGATTGCTTGACCATTATTTCACCAGTTGCGCATGCGACAATTTTTGAATTCCATCGCCGCAGATTGGCGAAAGAAGGATATATTTTGAACTCAAAAGTATTGCAGCATAAATTTGAAATTGTTGATGAAGAAGCTGTTGTATCTGAATTATTTGATGGTCAAAGTTATTATGCAGCGACATATGTAAAAGCCAGATAATACGCTTCTACTCCCTTTTACCTCGACCTCTCCCCCGCATCTTTTCCCAAAGGTGCGAAATTTGGGCAGCTTATGGGCTGCCCATTTTTAAAAATTTGAAGAAAATAAGGAAATAAAATGTCTAATTATAGAAACTCTATTCAAGAATTTAATATTGTTAAAGCTAAAAATGGCGCGTCTTGGAATGGAATTGAAGCTGAATATGCAACCCGTATGCGCACTCAGAACAGATTTAAAACTGGAATTGAAATTGCTCAATATACGGCTGATATCATGCGCTCTGACATGGACGCTTATGACGCTGACCCAAGCCTTTACACGCAATCACTAGGTTGCTGGCATGGATTTATTGGCCAACAAAAAATGATTTCAATTAAGAAACATTTTGAAGATAACACTGACCGCCGCTACCTTTATTTATCTGGCTGGATGGTTGCAGCTCTGCGCTCTGAATTTGGCCCACTACCTGACCAATCTATGCACGAAAAAACCAGTGTTGCGGCATTAATTGCTGAATTATATACTTTTTTACGCCAAGCAGATGCCCGTGAATTGGGCGGCCTTTTTGATGAGTTAGATGCAGCTCGCGAAGTCAAAAATGAGGCCTTGGAAGAAAATATTCAGAATAAAATTGATAATCATGTGACGCATGTTGTGCCAATTATTGCTGACATTGATGCAGGATTTGGCAACGCAGAAGCCACCTATTTGATGGCAAAACAAATGATTGAAGCAGGCGCATGTTGCATCCAAATTGAAAACCAAGTTTCTGATGAAAAACAATGTGGCCACCAAGACGGCAAAGTGACGGTTCCGCATGAAGATTTTTTGGCGAAAATTCGCGCTGTGAGATATGCGTTTTTGGAACTTGGCATTGATAATGGCATTATTGTTGCCCGTACAGATAGTTTGGGCGCAGGCTTGACCAAGCAAATAGCGGTTACACAAGAAGAAGGTGACTTAGGCGATCAGTATAATTCGTTTCTTGATTGTGATGAGGTTTCGCTTGATGACATTAAGAATGGTGACGTGATGATTAAGCAAGATGGTAAGTTGGTTCGCCCCAAACGCCTTGCTAGTAATTTATTTCAGTTTAAGGCTGGTACAGGTGAAGCGCGTTGTGTGCTTGATAGCATTACATCATTACAAAATGGTGCTGACTTGATTTGGATTGAAACTGAAAAGCCTCATATTGCGCAAATTGGTGGCATGGTGGCTGCGGTTCGTGAAGCTGTGCCTAATGCGAAACTGGTATACAATAACAGCCCCTCATTTAACTGGACGCTTAACTTCCGCCAGCAAATTTTTGATGCCCTACAGGATGAAGGTAAAGACGTATCTGCTTATGACCGTGCTGCGCTTATGGATGTTAAATATGACGGCACGCCATTGGCTGAGGAAGCTGATGAAAAAATTCGCACCTTCCAAGCTGATAGCGCTCGTGAGGCTGGAATTTTCCATCACCTTATCACTCTGCCAACTTATCATACAGCCGCGTTGTCGACTGATAATCTGGCCAAAGAATATTTTGGTGACCAAGGTATGTTGGGTTATGTAGCTAATGTTCAACGTAAAGAAATTAGAGAATCTATTGCCTGTGTGAAGCATCAAAACATGTCAGGATCTGACATTGGTGATGCACATAAAGAGTATTTCTCTGGTGATGCCGCGCTTAAAGCTGGTGGCAAAGACAATACGATGAACCAGTTTTAATAATCATCAAGACTGACAATAAGTGTACCGCGCTATCTTAATTGATGGCGCGGTTTTTGTTTTTAAGATGGAATACCAAAAAGGTTGATAGAAAAATGGACACAATTACCGACACTGTGATGAAACCAAAGCCATGAAAAGTGAATTCTAGGATAATATCTAACAATGCAAGGGCCATAACTAACCTGCTGCCCCAACGTTTTTGTTTTATAATTGCCCATAAGCCAATTGCAAAAAATGCCACATATAACAGATTTAAAAATGCCATTATACCATCATTAATTACAAATTTATCGCCAATATCGGGAGTTCCGACCTCTGGAATATAAACGATGAAAAACACTGCCAAAAGCAAATGTTGGATTATTTTTTCTGCCGTTAGGATGTAAATTAAAAATTTCATTTTATCGTTCTAACTCCTCTTTCCATTTGTTATATATCTCACGTTTATTGGCGCCCAGAGAAACTTGGTAGTCATTTGTTTTTAACAGTTTGATGATTTGTTGTGGTTTATAGTTAGCGAGCAAGAATTCAATATAATAATAGCCGAATGTGTAGCCTTCGGCATTTACAAAATCGTTTAGACCTTGCAATTGCATTTGCACAAAGGTTGGCATTGCTGTTGAAATATTTGATTTTTGATCTGCGAAATATACAGCTAATCCTTCATCTAACCAAATATCTGGGAATTCTTTCACCCGCCAAACTTGTACGTGGGTATATTCATGAACCAAAACTTCTAGCATGGCCATATAATCGTGTGTTTTGTCGGGATTTTCGGGCGATGTCATATAAAGCGCATCTTGAATGGCGGCTCCTACTGCCCAATCTTGCAATATGAATGATATGAATAGGCCATAGGCTTTCTTTTGGAACTCATTTACATCGTTATAAATAACGACATTTATTGTTTTTGGGTTTTGGATGTTGAAGAATGCATTGCTTTTGTTGTAATTTTTTTCTAGTGCCTTTTCCATATCGAGTAGTGTCGATTGTTTAAGCGTTGCATAATAGATAGAGAAATGTTCGGTTTTATAATTATTCAAGCCCTCTACACCACGGTCTGTTTTAAAGCTTAAGAATAGAATGATAGCCATAATGGCAATTATTGAGCTGATTATTTTTAGCCATTTTTTTGTTTTATGTGTCATTTATTGTCATCGTTCATTAGGTGGTTTTTATTTAGGTGGATTCGGTTGAGTGTTTTTTTACAGGCAAAAAATCTAAAAACCAAAGAAACCACAATGCATGTGTTAAATCCCAATAAGATCCTTCTGCGTTTAAAATGACATTGGCCATATGGGGTATGAAATAGAACCCAATAAAACCCAAAAAACCTAAATACCAATATTTTTGTTTTTCCATTTTCACTCCTGACTCCACGAATGAACAATTGTTCATTTAAACATATATTGACACGCTTATGGAATGTCAATATAAAATGAACAAGCGTTCACTTAATGGAATAAAAGATGACCGAAAAACCAATATTGCTAATAGAAAAGCAGCAAGAGCGAATTTTGCAAGCTGCGGATATTTGTTTTACGGAAATTGGTTTATCTAAAACCACTATGCGCGACATTGCCAAACAGGCAGGCATGAGCTTGGGCAATATTTACCGATATTTTGATAATAAAAAAGCGTTGATTCAGGCATTTGTTGGCAAGAATAGTCAGGAACTAAAAGAAGCATTTGAATTATTAAACAATACAAAATATTTTAAGGAAACATTGGCTGAAATTGGCAACGAGTATTTGGACATATTATCAATACGGAGCAACTATCTAATATATATAGATATATTAGCTGAAGCACTTCATGACAAAAGTACTTTAGAATTGGTAGATTTTGAAAAAAACGAGCAGTATTTATTGAAAGCCATTAAAAGAGCAGTTACCGACGGGCGAATAAAATTGGCATTATCGCCAGAAGCAACAGCGGTTGTGATTCTCTCAATGCTTGAGAATATTTCACTTAAAATAATTATAGGAAAGCAATATTCTAAGGAAATAGCCAAAGACCAATTTAGAGAACTTGTTTATGGCATTATTTTCTAACAACCGCTAACAATTTGAACTGAATATATTTACTGAAATATTGAAAATAGTGTCGCTATTAGCATTGAGATTACTGAAATTTAAAGGGAATAAAAATTGTCTAATTCACCAAGCCTTACTGAAATAAAACAAGCCGCACAAGATTTGAAAGCTCATTTAGTGCGCACACCTTGTGCCGATTTGAATTCTGATCGGTTTAGAGATATTTTGCCCGCAAATAGCCACGTATCTATAAAATTGGAATTATTTCAACAGGCGGGTTCTTTTAAATCTCGCGGGGCATTGCTTGGTATTAACCTTTTATCCAAAGCTGAAAAAGAAAGAGGCATTGTTGCTGCTAGTGGTGGCAACCATGCGCTTGCGGTTTCTTGGGCGGCGCGCGCAGCCAATGTGCAGGCACAAATTTACATTCCTAAAACGGTTGACCCTGTGAGGGTTGAGGGTTGTCGATCGTTTGGGGCTGAAGTGATATTGGTCGAGAATATAACATCTGCATTTGAAGAAATGCAAAAAGCTGCGAAGAACGAAGGCAAGGCAATATTGCACCCGTTTGAAGGCGCGCATATGACTTTAGGCGCTGCAACATGTGGCTATGAATATGCAACTGACCGCCCCGACAGCGACATATTTGTTATCCCTGTGGGTGGTGGGGGGCTGATTAGTGGGATGTCGGCCGCTATTAAGCAAATGCTTCCAAATGCCAAAGTATTTGGTGTCGAACCTATGGGTGCGGACACGATGTATCGGAGTTTTAAATCTGGTGAACTTGAAACGATTGAAAGCGTGAATACGATTGCCGACAGCTTGGGCTCGCCTTATACGTTGCCTTACTCGTTTGCGGTTACCCATGAGAATGTTGATGAAATTGTGCGCATAACTGATGACGAAATGCGTAATTCTATGCAAATATTGTTTGATAATCTTAAGCTAATCGCGGAGCCTGCGTGCTCGGCTTCGCTTGCGGCAATAATTGGACCTTTAAGGCAAGAATGCGAAGGCAAAAAAGTGAGCATAATTGCTTGCGGGTCCAACATTAGCCTTGAAAAATTCACTCAGATTATTGGGCGCACATAGTTCAATTAATTTTGAAATTATCTATTCTGATATACAGTTTTGCTATATCCACTAGCCGAAAATGAATTTGACGACCGCATTGTAAATTGTTTAAAATTAACAATAATTAGATGGTGAAATTGATTGGCTTTCAAATGGCTGAACTCCTTTAAAATATCCAGAGAAATTGAACATATGAAAACAAAAATTGCGATCGTTGGCTTGGGGAAAATTGCTAAAGACCAACATGTACCTTCTATTTCTGCAAGTGCGAATTTTGAGCTTGCTGCAATTGTGAGCAGAAATGCTTCTATTGACGGATTAGATACTTTTAAAAGCATTGAAGACCTGATTTTAAACAGAACTGATATTAAAACCGTGGCTATTTGTGTGCCACCACAGGTTAGATTTGAAATTACAAAAACAGCCTTAAACGCAGGTTTGAATGTATTATTGGAAAAACCACCTGGCTCAACACTTGCTGAAGTTAAAGTGCTGGAAAATTTGGCGAAACGCAATGGTTGCCAGTTATTTGCAACATGGCATTCGCGCTTTGCAAACGGTGTTCCCATTGCGAAGAATTTTCTGAAAAAAGTTGAAATTAATAGCATTGAAGTTATTTGGAAAGAAGATGTGAGGCGCTGGCACCCTGGACAAGACTGGATTTGGCAACCCGGTGGATTGGGCGTGTTTGACCCCGGTATTAATGCGCTTTCAATCGTGAGTGAAATATTGCCTGAGCAATTTCGCTTAACTGACGGTGTATTGCATATTCCCTCAAATTTACACACCCCAATTGCAGCTGAACTGAACTTTGAGACTGAAAGCGGGAAACCCTTGTCTATGGTTTTGGATTTTCTACAAACGGGACCACAAACTTGGGATGTAAATATTGAAACGGAAGTGGGCTTATTGGCGCTTTCTGGTGGTGGTTCTAACGTGAGTTTAAACAATGAAACACTAATATCATCGGATGCGTTAGACTCTGAATATGCAGGTATTTATGCGCGGTTTGCTGAATTAATAGCGCAAGGGCAATCTGATGTTGATATTACGCCACTGATACATGTCGCGGATTGCTTTATGTTGTGCAAGCAAGAAACCACCGAAGCTTTTATTGAATAAAATAGGCAAGGTTGTGAAAGCAACCGCTCTATGTTGGGAGAAAATATGTCTGACGACATTCTAGCCACTGCCAAGTTAATTTGCGTTGACTGGGGCACAAGTAATTTTAGAGCCTTTCTTTTGGATTCTAACGCAAATTTATTAGATAACATTCGATCTGATAAAGGCATGCTTGGCTTAGCGCCTGAGGAATTTGAACCTAATTTATATGAATTATTAAGGCCTTGGCTACGCGAAAATGAATTGCCAATTATTATGGCGGGGATGGTTGGTAGTGTTCGAGGTTGGCAGAATACCAGTTATGTAACTTGCCCTATAGAAGAGAATGGTCTTTCGAGTGAACTGACTTATATTACCAACAAAAGACAGTTGAAGTTAGCAATAATTTCTGGAATTGAGACATCTGATAAAGCTGATCAATATGATGTTGCCCGCGGAGAAGAGGTGCAGGTATTTGGTGCTTTTGAGCTTATTGACACCAAACAAAATGATACGGCAATATTTTGCTTGCCGGGCACGCACTCTAAATGGGTAGTGACTAAAAACCAAACCATATTATCCTTCACCACCCATATGACTGGTGAGTTGTTCGACATATTGAGCCATAACAGTATTTTGGCACCACAAAAGCCTTATACTAAAAAGACAGCCAATGATGCTTTTAAGAAAGGTCTTGATTGCGCGCAAAAAAGTGGGGGGCTTGCTCACCATATATTTAGTGCAAGAACCAATATGTTGAAGGGGCACATACTAAATGATGAAATTGAGAGTTATTTGTCTGGTGTGCTGATTGGAACAGAAATAAAGGAAATGACGAAAGCGATTTCGGAGCTTGAATCTACGGATATGAGTGAGAATATATATCTGGTTGGGAATGAGAATTTAAACAAAATTTATGCCCAAGCCATGAACCATTTAGGTTTGGCAACCATTCAATTGGATGGAGAAAAAGCCGCTTATAGTGGGATGTTCAGCATCGCCTTGAAAGCTGGAATGATAAAGGAATAGAATTAATGAATAGTATTACCCTTAACGAAGCGTTGGAAGAAATTCCACTCATTGCGATATTAAGAGGCGTGACACCTGATGAAGTTTTTGATGTTGCTATGGCAATATATAATGCAGGGATAAAGGTAATTGAGATACCGATGAACTCACCGCAGCCCTATAAAAGCATTGAAATTTTACAAAAAGCAATGGGAGATAAGGCCGTTATCGGCGCGGGGACCGTTATATCTTTGGCGCAAGTTGATGGAGTGCGTAAAGCTGGAGGAAGGTTGATCGTTTCTCCCAATACAAATGCTAACGTAATTAAGCATGCGAAAAAACATGGCCTGTATTCTTTCCCTGGTTTTTATACGCCCTCGGAAGCTTTTGTCGCCATTGAAGCGGGTGCAGATGCCTTGAAAATGTTTCCTGCTGACACTTTGGGTATTGCGGGTTTAAAAGCTGTATCGGTGGTTCTTCCGCAGGACATTCCTATATTTCCTGTAGGTGGTGTGAATGTGGAGAATATGGCTAATTTTATTAAAGTAGGTGCAAAAGGTTTTGGGCTTGGTTCGGGCTTATATAAAGCTGGAATGACTGTGAGCCAAGTTGGTGAAAATGCTAAAAATTATGTGAATGCAATTGCTAAGTCAATTGAAGAAAGTGGAGAGTAAAAACTCTGCCGACATGGCGTTTTAAGAATGAATATTGCAAAATAAATTGATGGTTTTGGTGATTAATTAGACATATGAAATAGTGGATGTTTATGGCATAGTGCTTTTGTTATAACTTGTCTATTATATCGTAAATAGGCTTCATCTATTTATTTGTGCAGGAACATAATTAATGGCAAAAAAGCTGACTGGCCATAAAATCACTCAAGATCAACTTATCTCACGCGGTTTGAAATTTATTCACTTACGTTTAATAGTTGCACTTGAGGAGACTGGTCAGATTAGCGCATCTGCAGCTCAGTTACGCATGGCGCAACCGTCTGCTTCTCGATTGCTATCTGAACTTGAATATATTGTCGATAATAAGCTCTACACACGCCATCCCAGAGGGATAATATTAAACGAATCTGGCAAGTTAATGGCAGAAAAGGCGCGTAAAATGTTACGTGGTCTTGATGATATGAACCGACAAATTCTTGAAACGGGGTCTGGCCTGCGTGGTGCTGTTAGTATTGGTGCCGTGACAACGCCTGCGTTGGATATACTACTTCCTCTGATTCAACACGCAAAAGTATCTCATCCCAATATTGAAATATCCATTACCGTGGACACCAGTTCAAAACTTGCTGATGGAATGCTTAATGGAACCATTGATTTTTACATTGGGCGTATATCTGAAGATATTGACCCCAGACCATTTAAGACAACTGTAATTGGCAAAGAACCATTAGTGCTGATTGTGCGATCCAATCACCCGATTTTGAGCAGAGAAAACCCTACCCTACGCGAATGCACATCATTTGATTGGGTATTACAGGCTCCTGGGGAGTTAAGCCGCCATGCAGTTGAGCGGTATTTTTCTGAAAAAGGCCTTAAAATGCCAAAACAAATATTAAACACATCCAGCGTGATGATGACACTTGCGATAATCAGCCAATCGAACTCAATTGCGCCTGTCTCACATCCAATAGCAAAATTTTATGAGAATAAAGAGGATGGTTATCCTGCAGGCATTAGCCGCTTGCCAGTTGCTGAAGATTTACATGTTTCGGAATATTCTTTAATCACATTATCTGATACCGAGCTTTCGCCAGCATCCAAGGCAATGTATGATTTAGTGTGGCATCGCCTAGGTTTAGAAAAAGATGAAGCTTAATTTTATATGTATTAATTGTTATATCCAGCAGCCGAATACAAATTTGACTTATGTTTTTTAACCACTAAATTTATATATAAATAGATATCCCATGAAGCTAAAATTCCCAGTTCAGTTTTAAAACTACGCGCCTCCCCGCTGTGGTTGGGGTATTTATTTTTTTAGCAACATTAACCCGAACTAAACCCCATAATTATTAAGAATGCACACGGCTTTTCTTGATGGATTTTTTTCTGCCAAAATCATGCAGTTGGATGCCAAATTGGGGCATGTTTAATTCATAGAAATCATTTTTTTGGGGATGGTAATTAAACAATGACAACTCGGGGATTGGGTCTAAAATTTGAATGCAAATGTCGCCCGATTTGGTTTTTTTATGTGATAAAATTTCTGGGTTTTGTTGATTTTCGTATAAAAAATCTCCTAAAAAGATTTCCTTTTTAATAATTTTTTCGCCGTCGCGAACCAGTGATAGGGTTCCTGATAGGTTTTCATAAGAATTACCTGTGATGATTTCGGGCCCCCAATATAATTGGACGTTAGTTGCATTAAACACATAACAGGTAGCATGGTTTTTTTTCAAAGCCGTTAGATCTGAATAGCCTAGGCAATACCCCAATTTGTAGAAAGAATTTTCATCATTCAAAATATTAATTTCGACTATATGTGGGGTTTTGCTGATTTTTTCCGTACCAAAAACATGAAATTCTTGATTGGCGAAACTTTCGAGGGGAAATGTTAGAGAATTTTGATTAAACAATGATTCTATGTCGATTGGATTGCTAAAATCCATCCGTGATAATTGCTCATTAATGGTAAAACCATTCATAATTGACTTTGTAGATAGCTCGGAAATTGATGAGACGCCTTCGACCACAAATGCCTCAGTTCCTTCGCGGACTATTACTTTCATTGCCCCGTTTGATAGTTTCATTTGAGAAAGCAACACAACAAAACCTCTCTTGGTTTAATTCTTTAAATTATCTAACTCTCACGCCATTGGCGTCAAACAAAAAGACTGAACTTTTGTTAAAACTAGCTGAAATATTATCGCCTTGTTTTATGGTTCTTCCCTCATCAGTTTCAAGAATAATTGATTCATTTGACTGGCTCCGTGCATATATAAATGTTTGACCGCCCAAATGCTCTAGCAGATCGACAACAAGTTCGATGTTAATATCGCCGTCTTTAACAAAGTTTTCTGGGCGCACGCCAATTGAAACTTGATCATTGACCGTGAGGCGGTCTGAATTAATTTCCACCTCGAACAGCACATCGTCAAAGTCCGTTAATTTAACATGACAAGAATTTTTATCTGTTTTTTCGACATAACCGTTTAGAAAGTTCATTTTGGGTGAGCCGATGAAACCCGCAACAAATTTATTGTTTGGGTCGTCATATAATTCAAGAGGTTTGCCAAATTGCTCTACCAAGCCATCGCGCAGAACCACAATTTTATCGGCAAGGGTCATGGCTTCAACTTGATCATGTGTTACATAAATGATTGTTGTATCTAACTGTTTATGCAAACGCGCAAGTTCAACACGCATATGCACACGCAGTTCGGCATCTAGATTTGATAATGGCTCATCGAATAAAAATACATCTGGGTGGCGCACAATGGCACGGCCAATGGCTACACGTTGGCGTTGACCACCAGACAATGTTGCGGGTTTTCTATCCAGTAATTCATCGAGACCTAAAATATCGGCAGCAGACTGAACTTGAGCGGCCACCTCGGCTTTTGGCATGCCACCAAATTTAAGCGCAAAACCCATATTTTGGCGCACTGTCATGTGCGGATATAAAGCATAAGATTGAAAAACCATGGCTATGCCACGTTTAGAAGGATCGACATCATTCATCACTTTGCCGCCGATATGCAAATCGCCAGATGTGATGTCTTCTAGACCTGCAATCATACGAAGTAATGTGGATTTACCGCACCCAGAGGGGCCAACAAAGACAACAAATTCGCCTGACTGGATGTCTAAATCTACACCTTTTATGACTTCTAAGTTGCCAAAGCTTTTCCGAACTTCATTTAATTTTAAATCGCTCATTATTCTCTCACTTATAAAATCTATTTTGCTTGCACATTGATTGTCGTCGTACCGAGCCTTTGGCCTATAACTTGCGCGGTAATCGTGCCTGTGTTGCCATTGCTTCGTAGCCAAAAACCAGTTGTGCCGCCTCTTAAGCTTAGTTCATTTGGACCTAACAATGTGGCGGGACCATCGAGTTCAACATGGATTCTTTCGTCATAAAATGGCATTACATTTCCAACTTGATCTAGCGCTCTTACGATCACTCTAACTTCATCACAATCTTCAGCGCTGATAGTTGTTTCGTCTACATCCACCTCTAATGTTGTTGGTTGTGGGTCGCGGTCGAATTCACATTTTGCGACTTGTTTGCCGTCAATATAGCCAATAACCTCAGCACCTTCCCACTTCAGCCCCCATTCACCCATGCCTTCGGCACCAAAATGCTCTAGATCTAAAATAAATGGAGGATGTGGTAAGTGGGGATAATTAACGCGGTCTGGCAATATTTTTGCGCTGTAAGTATCGCCATATCTGACTTTAATTTCATCGACATTGCCCAACACAATCAGCGGCAATACGCCACAAATATTGCGCTCACCACGTGCCCAAATGGTGACGGGTTTTAGAATGACCTCATCTGACGGATCGCATTGACTGGTATAGGCATAGGCCGCAAATTTGGGTTCTCTGAACATATCCAAAACACCGTGATAGCAAATGCGATCGCCAGACCCAAAATCGGCATGGGTATTATAATCGAACATGCACCAGCCAATACAGCCTGAAATACTATCATCGCCATAACTTGCATTTAATACTGATAAGTGACGCAATGTGTGTTCTGCGAGCCTTGCTTCTTGGTCGAACTTTTTAGTTGGAAACATGTGGCCGTTATATTCGGTAACCAAATAAGGAACATTTTCTTTGAGGCCAGTGGTTTCTTGTTGTGGCCTCAGCGCGATTCTTTCTTGTTTCTCATAAGGCAATTCTTCTTGACCTTGTATGAAATCATTCATTGTATATACGTCTTCTAGCATTTCGCTGTTGCTAATGCAGCGTACACCGCCAGTTTGGCGGGTTGAATCTAGTTCGTGTGCCACTCTGTTTGTTTCGACATAGAAATCATGATCATCAGCAGATTCATTAATGCGCACGCCCCATAGAATAATTGAAGGATGGTTCCAATCGCGCTCAATCATGCGTTTTACATTGTCGACGGAAATTTTCTTCCAGCCTTCATCGCCTATATGTTGCCAACCTGGAATTTCTTCAAAAACCAGTAAGCCAATACGGTCACAATGTTCCATAAAATATTTAGATTGCGGATAATGAGAGGTGCGCACAAGATTACACTTGAGCATATTTTTCATAATATCTGCGTCTTTTACTTGTGCGGCTTTGCCCATGGCATAGCCTTCATAAGGAAAGGATTGATGACGGTTTAGAGCCATGATTTTTAGGGGTTTGCCATTTAAGAAAAAGCCCTTTGCAGTGAACTCGGCCGTTCTAAAACCAAAGCTATCTGCAACCACGTCATTATCATTTGCAGTGGCGATTGAAACTTGCATTTTGTAGAGGGTTGGTGTGTCCAAATCCCATAATGAAAGGCCTGTTAGACTATCAAATGTTAGGGTTGCACAAGGTGAATTGATGCTAGTTTCTGTTTGGGCGATCAACTCACCATCATCGGTTAATAATTTGGCTGTGACCGTGCCTGAAATTGTCAGAGATTGGGGGTTATAAACATCGCAACGTACCTTAACTGACTTGCTGTCTGTTAGCTCATTTGTGGTTTCAATTTTAATATTTTGGATTGAGATATTGTCGACAACTTTTAACCAAACATGGCGGTATATACCTGCATAGGTTAGGTAATCTATGCGATCTCCAAATGGAGGAATGTCGGGGTTTTCTGACCCGTCAATCTTTACAGAAATAAGGTTTTGACCTTGTTTCAACTTATCAGTTAGGCGTATCTCAAATGGGGTGTAGCCATCTGGGTGCGAACCTACTTGTTCGCCGTTTAAATAGACCACGCTGTCTGCCATGGCACCATCGAAAACGAGGCTAACTTCTTTATCTGCAAAGCTCGGATCCCAATCAAGGAGTTTTTGGTAGGTGAATTCCTTTTGATAGACTGCTTCATCGAAATAGCTATAGGGGAGCTCGACGGCATTATGTGGCAATGTTATTGGGTTGCCCGCTGCAAATTGGTTTACCAACTCGCTTGTAAAGCCTTCATGAAAAACCCAAGATTTATTAAATTTTATTAAATTACGCATTTTTTTACCTTAAAATTATTTCACTGCGCCAAGCAGCCCTTGCACAAATTGTTTTTGCATTAAGAAGAATATTGCTAAAGTTGGTGCTGTCGCAAAAATTGTGCCCACCATGACCACTCCGTAATCGGGGTAATATGCTGATGCTAGTGACGAAATAACCAGTGTGATGGTTTTTAGTTCGTTTGACTGCAATACAATGAGAGGCCATAAATAGTTATTCCAACTTGCCATAAATACAATGATAAAAGCCGCTGCATAGGTGGATTTCATCACTGGCAAATATATATAAACAAAGATTTGCCACTCTTTAAGGCCATCGACTTTTGCTGCATCACGTAGCTCGGACGGAAAAGCCTTAGAGCTTTGACGAAAATAGAAAATTATAAATGCAGATGCCAAACTAGGAACAATAATGGCAGTGTGGGTATTTATTAAGCCAACCTTTGCCATTGAAATAAACAGCGGAATCATCAATGCAGCAAAGGGGATCATGAGTGTTAGCAATACAATTGTATATAATCTTTCGCGTGATTTTGAGCGGAAAACCTCGAACCCATAACCTGCCATTGAAGAAATAGTTAGCGTTAAAACACAAGAAATAACTGTAATCTTAGTTGAGTTCCAAAAAATTAAAGGAACATCTACTTGTTCAAAAAAGTGACCAACGTTGACCATCAATTTATTGCCGAAGGATATTTTACCTTTGGCGATGTCTATTGATTCATTAGTGGCGCCAATAAGCATCCAAATGAATGGAAAAACAGACAGAAACGCCATTATCGAAAGAAAAACATATGTGGCTATATCGGCGAAATTTAATTTTACAGATCCAATTCTCATCAGCTGCGCTCCTTTGAAACTTTGAATTGCAAATAAGCTAATATCACTACAATGAATACGATTACATATGACACCGTTGCCGCATAACCAAAGCTTGGCATGAACTTGAATGTTAAATTATAAATATAGAGCGATAGGGTTAGCGTTGCATCTGCAGGACCGCCTTGGGTAAGATTGGCGACCTCATCAAATAACTGCAATGTGCCAATTGTTGAGGTAACCGTAGTGAATAAAATTACAGGTTTCATCATTGGGATTGTGAGTGAGATTAGCCGACGCCATGCGGAAATTCCATCTATACGCGCTGCCTCATAAATTGAGCTGTCTATATTTTGCATGGCGGAAAGATAGAATATCATATTATAGCCCGTCCAACGCCATGTGATGGACAAGATAATTAGCGTTTTTGCCCAGAATGGGTCTGTCATCCAAGAGATTGGATCGCTTATAATACCGATAGCGGCAAGCGTTTGATTGACGATGCCATCGAGCGCGAACATTGATTTGAAAAGAATTGAATAGGCAACTAGGGACGTTACGCAGGGCAAGAAAATTGCGGTTCGAAACCAACCACGCGCCCAAAGATTTGACCTATTAAGTAGTGAAGCCATGATGATGGCTAAGAATATCATTATTGGCACTTGAATGGCCAAAAAAGTCATTGTGTTGACTAAGGCTTTGATAAAAACTGGATCGTTACCCAGTCTAACAATATTATCGAACCCGCCAAACTTTGTGCGCATTCCTCGGCCTGTTTGAAATGAAGTCCATAATGACCAAAGAACCGGATATATCATAAAGATACCGATTAATACTAAGGCAGGTGAAACAAATACCCACCCTGTAATATTTTTATTGCGACCGCGTATCACGGCACCTTTTGCAGACATAACACTTCTCGAATTTGTTGTGGTTTTTTGAGTTTAGCTTTGAAGCGAACGAATACAAAGGAGAAAGCAATGCCTTCTCCTTTGCCATAAATGTTATTGAGTTTGGCTGCGAAGTTGAGCATCAATTCCGGCTACAACATCTTTAATAGAAGCACCATCTTTAAGTGCTGGCAAGTTTGCCACAACTGCACTATCGGCCTCTGGCGTAAACATACCATAATTAACCGCAGGGATTTCGCCTAACCATTTAGAGAAGTTCTGCCATACTGGCTCACCATTAAAGAATGGATCAGCAGTTTTGTAGGCTTCGCCATCACGAGATGATAGCAATGAACCAACAGCGCCTTGGCTTTGTAGAATGGTTTGATAAAAATCGTGATCCTTAGCATAGATTTCGTTTAGGAAATCAATCGCAATGTCTTTTTCTTCGGATGTTTCGATTGCATACCAGCTTGAACCACCCCAATTTGAAGCGTTTGCAGATCCTTCGATTGCCATTGTTGGAACAGGAGCAACACCCCATTTGCCAGATTGCTCGGCTTGTGACTTGATGGTACCCATCATCCACACACCAGAAACCACTGAAGCGGTATCGCCAGAAGTGAACGCACCTACATATTCGGCCCAACCAGCAGTTGGTTTATAGATATCGCTTTGCAATAGACCTTGTTGAATTTCTAGAGATCTAGCCAAAGCTTTATTATCTACAATGTTTAGTTCTTGACCATTTTCATCAAAATACCATTGTCCTGCAGATTGCATCATAATTCTTGTGAGGCCGGCATCATTAGGGTCAATACCCATGAGTTTATGACCCGTTTTGTCGTAAATGGCTTGGCCAATTTCGAAATATCTTTCCCACGTAATATTTTGCATATCTTCTGGCTTAAAACCAGCTTCAGCTAAATAATCGGTACGATAAAACAGACCTGCAACGCCTGAATCAAACGGCATGCCGTATACTTTACCATCAACGCTCATTAATGAAACTTTGTAAGGAGCGAAAACAGAATGATCGACAGTTTTGCCGATTTCAGCAAATGCGCCTGGGAAGGCTTGTAGGTATCTTTGTGAGTAATAATCTTCGATCAAAACAATGTCTGGCAATACGTCTGTTGCGCCAGAAGCCAAAGCCACTTGCAATTTTTGCTCTACGTCGGCTTTTGCGAAATCTACAATGTTAAACGTAACGTCTGGGTGAGTTTCATGATAACGATCAGCAGCTTCTTGCATAATCTTAACGTTAAAATTTGGATCCCAACACCAGATGGTTACTTCTTCAGCACTAGCAATTGAAACAGACGCAAGTGTTACACTTGCGACGGCGAGTGCAGAGACGCTCTTTAGGAATGCGTTGATTGGTTTTTTCATTGTTTCCTCCCATGGAACTTTGAAATTATTACATTATTATTTGAAATGAAGTTTTCTAAAGAACTAATTTTAAAGTTATAGAGCTTCATTGAGATGACAATAATAAATAGAATGATATTATGTCAAATTCCAATTTGAGATGTAGATATAACAAAAACATTATGTCACTGCGTGATTTCTTCCATTAAACTTCACCTTTTTTAATGCCACCAAAACCACTAATTCTTAATCGTTATAGCCATGTTGTTATAACAATATGGCGAATTGGAATTTGACATATTGGGCGCTTTTATTTCTCAATGGGTTTTTACAAATTGAGAAATTTCACAAAACCTGACTATATTTGGAGAGACATTATGACATCCACAAAATGGGGTATTATTGGACCTGGTAGCATTGCACATAATTTTGCTGATGGATTAAGAGAAGCTAAATCTGGTGAATTGCTAGCTATTGGAAGCCACTCGGCTGAACGCCGCGCTGAATTTGGTGATGAATATAATATTGCATCAGATAAACGCTACGATAATTATGAAGCCTTGGTTGCCGACCCTGATATTGATGCAATTTATGTTTCGACACCACACCCATGGCATGCGAACCTCGCAATTTTGGCCATGCGCGCTGGCAAAGCTGTTTTGGTCGAAAAACCTGCAGGCATGTGTTCTGCTGAAGTGATTGCCATAACGGAAATAGCTACTCAGGAAAATGTGTTTTTTATGGAAGCGTTTATGTATCGCTGCCATCCGCAAATTGCGCGGGTGCTAGAAATCATTAAATCTGGTGAGATTGGCGAGATTAATCATATAAAAACGCATTTTGGTTTTCATGCCCCCTACAACCCAAAATCTAGACTTTATGATGCTGAATTAGGTGGGGGCGGTATATTGGATGTGGGCGGTTACCCAGCTTCTTTGGCGCGACTTGTGGCTGGAGCTGCTGTTGGGGAGGCTTTTGCTAACCCTACAAGTATAAAAGGTAGTGGTGTGATTGGCAAATCTGGCGTGGATGAAGTTGCCTATAGTTTGCTTGGTTTTGAAAGTGGCTTCACGGCTGAAATTGCCGTCGCGATTGCGCGAAACATGGACAATAGAGCCATTATTTATGGCACAAAAGGCACTATCCGCATTGACGACCCTTGGGTGCCTGGCCGCAATGCTGGACCCTCTGATACCACGCTTGAAGTGACTCTAGATGGTGGTGCTAGAACTGAAGAACTTAAAAATAAGGAACATTTATTTGCCTTTGAAGCTGAGCTTGTTTCGAAATCTATTGCCGAAGGGCTAAAGCAAGCGCCCTACCCTGCACCAACACATGCTGACTCTATCGGCAATAATGAGTTATTAGACGCATGGCGAAAAGAGCTTGGTTATGAAGTAATAGGCGAAGCACCGCGTAATATAAGACGACTGAATGGCGTCATGCCAAGTGGCTTACCCACCATGCCTAAACTTAAATTAGAAGGCGTTGATTTACCTATCTCTCAATTAATTATGGGTTGTGACAACCGAGATACCTTAGCAGATGGCGCGATTGTATGGGATGCGTGGATGGAAGCAGGCGGCAATGCTTTTGACACTGCGTTCCACTATGGTGGTGGTAAACATGAAAGAATTCTGGGGGATTGGATTAAAGCCCGCGGTGTTGAAAAAGAAGTGAATATTATTGTTAAAGGGGCTCACTCTCCTTATTGCACACCGCGCACCATTGAAACCGAGCTTGATATGTCTTTAGAGAGGATTGGAATTAACAAAGCCCCTATTTATATTATGCATCGAGATAATTTGGATGTGCCTGTGGCCGAATTTGTTGATGCCTTAAATGCGCTGCATCAAAAAGGTAAAATTGGCGTTTTTGGCGGCTCAAACTGGTCTGTAGAGCGCATTATGGAAGCAAATGAATATGCCTCTCAAAATGGTTTACAGCCAATGCAAATTTTGAATAATAATTTGTCGTTAGCTGTCATGGAAAGACCTGTTTGGGATGGTTGTATATCTTCTAACAACGAGAAAACACTAGGTTTCTTACGCGAAAGCGGCACTATTCATTTAGCATGGTCATCACAAGCAAGAGGGTTTTTCTTTCCTCAAGAAATGCGCAATAGATTGCCTGCAGACTCTTCTCCAGATGCTTGTTTTGGTTCTACTGCTAACGAGGAACGGCGTAATAGAGCGGAGACATTAGCGGCAGAGCTGGGTGTTTCTGCCCATAACATTGCTGCAGCATGGGTTTTAGCTCAAGAGTTTCCTTCTTTTGCCCTTATTGGCCCTAGAAGCCCTGGAGAAATTGTAACCACAATGGCGGGAATGAATTTGCCATTAAGCCAAAATGACATTGCATGGCTTAATTTGGAAAGAGAACAGCGTTAAATAGCTAGAGATTTTTCCATGAGAAAATTATCTATAGGTATGTTTTGGCGAATGATCGTTTGTTGCTCTACAACCAGCCATCCCATTTTATTAAAAAATGGTTTGGCCATTAAACTTGCTTGGGTGGTTAGCGTGTTTAAACGATGCTTAATTGCGTATTTCTCGACCTCTGCATAGAGCATGCTGGCAACCCCGATTCTGATTTGATTTGGGCTCACAAAAGCAAGGTCGATATATCCATTATCATCAATTGTCATGAAGCCTATGATTTGGTTTTTAAATTCAGCAATAAAGGTTTGTTGTGATGTAAGGCGCGCACACCAATTATCGGTATCTGGTATTTTAACCGCCCAAGCATGGCGCTGTGATTTGTTATAGTAATCTACGGTTCCGATGCGAATTGAATTGTAAAATAGTATTGCTGCCTCGGCGGCGTCTTTAGCATCGAAATTTCTAATGGTTATAGACTTGGTCATAATATTTTTAATCATAATCTGTTTATGCTCTTACACGATCATAATAGCTTATCTGATGTAGAATTGAACCAAATTAAAAGAGGATGTGATTATGGTGGAATTTTTATTGGCTAGGTTTTATTTTTTTTTGGGGGGGGGAGCGGCTTTCCGACAGGAGTATGGAAAGCCGCTATCATGAAAAAGTAACCTTGCGAGAAAACAATTTCATGAATTCTTGATATAATGAATTACTTTATTTCTTCTGGTAATAGAGCCATCGGAATGTCCTGATAACAAACTGGACGTAGGAAACGACGTATCGACATTGTACCAACAGATGTTGCGCCAAAATTTGTCGATGCGGGAAATGGCCCACCATGAACCATTGTATCTGACACTTCGACACCCGTAGGGAAGCCATTGGCCAAGATACGGCCTGCTTTACGTTCTAAAATTGGAAGTAATTGTTGGCCTAACTGTAAATCACCATCATCTAAATGTAATGTACAGGTAAGTTGTCCCTTGAGACCATTGGCGATTTCTACCATCTGAGCCGTATCATTAACGGTAATGATGATGCCTAATGGACCAAAAACTTCCTCTGCTAGCACTTCATTTTCCAACCAATCGGTACCTGTAACTGAATACAGATATGGTGCAGCTTCGCGCAAATCGCAACTCGAAGTGAATAATTCTTGCACGCCTTTAGTTTGCGCAATGGCGCTGTTGCCTTTGCGATAAGCTTCGGCAATGCCATCTGTAAGCATGGTTTGATTGCCGATAGGTTTTAGAGCCAAAGAAGCGGCTTTGCTGAATAAATCGGCTTCATTGCCTTTAATTATAATGGCAACGCCCGGGTTTGTACAAAATTGTCCTGCGCCCATAGTTAGGGAACCTGCCCAACCTTTTGCAATTTCGACACCGCGGCTAGCCAACGCTTCTGGAAGTAGGAACATAGGATTCACACTGCCTAGTTCGCCAAAAAATGGGATGGGGTTTTCGCGTGCTGCACAAAGATCGAACAAAGCCCGACCGCCACCTAATGAGCCAGTAAAACCAACTGCATTTATAAGAGGATGTTGTACTAAAGCTTGACCAACATCGCGACTATTGGCTTGTAATAAGCTAAATACACCTGCATCTATACCGCAAATTTGAATGGCGGCATTTATCGCGTCTGCCATAATTTCGCATGTACCTGGATGTGCGTTATGTGCTTTAACCACAACTGGGCAACCTGCTGCAAGTGCTGAGGCTGTATCGCCACCTAACGTCGAAAATGCTAGTGGAAAGTTAGACGCTCCAAACACAGCAACTGGCCCGATTGGGCGTTGCATCATTCTTAAATCTGCACGTGGCAGGGGTGCGCGATCTGGTAAGGCCTCATCGAAGCGTTTATCTTGATAGTTACCTGCAAGTATGTGGCTTGCAAATAGGCGTAATTGCCCAATGGTTCTGCCTCTTTCGCCTTGCAAGCGTGCCGTTGGCAAGCCTGTTTCGTTTGAACCGATTTCGGTTATTTTTTCGGCACGTTTCTCAACTTCATCGGCAATGGTATTTAAAAACTTAGCGCGCGTTTCATTTGATGAATAGCCGTAAGATAGGAATGCTTTTTCGGCTGCTTGAACAGCCAAATCTACATGTTCGGGTGTTGCGGATGAAAATTCAAAAGCTTGGCCTGAAGCAGGTGTTGATGTGAATTTTTTATCACTTGCTACCCATTCACCAGCAATTAGATGTTTACCTGAAGGGGTGTAAAGCGGAGTTATCGTTGTATTTGTCATATAATTTCTCATTTAGTTTTATCTTGTTTCCATTGTTCGAAATCAGTTAAAGTCTGCGGGTCGGTTGGCGGATATAGGCCAATGATAGATTGTCCAGCCAGTACTTTTTGGGCAACGAAATTCTCAAACAGTGTCATTTTAGTGGCTTCTGCGGCAATTTCGTCGGCAATTTCTGCGGGTATAACCACGACACCTTCGCCATCTCCAACAATAATATCATCAGGGAAGACAGCGACACCGCCACATGCTATCACGCCATTCACTTCTATAGCTTGATGCAATATCAAGTTGGTTGGTGATGATGGGCGGGAATGATATGCGGGAATGGCTAACTTTGAAATTGCGGGGCTATCTCTAAACCCACCATCTGTGACAATGCCCTCACCACCGCGCACCATTAAACGTGCCACCAGAATATCGCCAGCCGACGCGGCTCTTGCATCTTGGCGGCTGTCCATAATCAGCACACTACCTTTTGGGCATTCTTCAACAGCTACACGTTGTGGATGTTTAGGGTTGGTAAACACTGTGATGTCGTTCAGATCTTCCCGCGCGGGAACATATCTTAATGTAAAGGCGGGCCCAACCATGTTATGGCCTTTAGTTGCCACAGGGTGGACATTTTGCAAAAACGTATTGCGTAACCCACGTTTAAACAGTGCCGTTGTTAAAGTTGCACAAGTTACGTGCATTAATTGTTCACGAGTTTCTAAATTCATATTCATTATCTTTATCTGTTAGGTTTCAATGTCAAAGTGATCAAATGTTGTTTAAAAAATATCTGGTTCACCTATTTTTTCATCTTGCCGTGTTTCTAAAAAATCAAAATCACAACCGTGGTTAGCTTGTGTGACATGGTTGGCGAACATTTTTCCGTAGCCTCTTGGGAATTTAGGCTTGGGCGCAACCCATAATTTTCTACGTTCTGCCAACTCTTCATCTGATACCAACATATCAATACGTCGCTCGGCCACATCTACCCGAATGATATCACCCGTTTTAAGTAGACATAAAGGCCCACCAATGAATGATTCGGGCGCTACATGTAAAATACAAGCGCCATAAGAAGTGCCACTCATGCGGGAGTCTGACAATCTTAACATGTCTCTCACACCCTTTTTGATGAGCTTTTTAGGGATTGGTAACATGCCCCATTCTGGCATACCTGGCCCACCTTGCGGCCCTGCGTTACGCAATACCATGATATCGGTTTCGACCACGTCTAAGTCTTCATCTTCTACCGCCAGTTTCATTTCTGGGTAGCTATCGAATACCAATGCTCGACCTTCATTTTGCAATAAATGAGCTGCACAGGCCGAAGGCTTGATTACACAACCGTCTGGCGCTAAATTACCAGTAAGCACGGCCAATGCGCCCTCGTGATACACCGGGCTAACAAGTGGGCGGATTACATCATCATTATAAACTTCGGCATCGGCAACGGCTTCGCCCATGGTAGCGCCAGAAACTGTGAGTGCATCTGGATTGAGCTTATCGCCCAATCTGTTCATTAATGCACGCAGACCACCTGCATAATAGAAGTCTTCCATCAGATATTTATCACCACTTGGGCGTATATTGGCTATGACAGGAGTTGTACGGCCAATTTTATCTAGGTCATTTAGGGTGAAATCTACCCCTGCCCGACGTGCCATGGCAATTAAATGCACCACGGCATTGGTGGAACAGCCCGTTGCCATCGCAACGGTAGCTGCATTTTTAACAGCCGCGGGGGTGATTATTTTTGAAGGTACAACATCTTGCCATACCATATCGACAATCCGTCGACCACAAGCGCTCGACATACGCGGATGGTTTGCATCTGCTGCCGGGATAGAGCTTGCGCCTGGTAACGTCAACCCCATTGCTTCTGCAATTGCCGTCATAGTACTTGCTGTACCCATTGTCATGCAATGACCATATGAGCGGGCAATACCACCTTCAACACCAGCCCATTGGGTATCGGATAATTTGCCTGCTCGGCGTTCATCCCAGTATTTCCAAGCATCTGAGCCTGAGCCTAAATGCTCGCCTTTATAGTTACCACGCAACATTGGCCCTGCAGGTAAGAAAATCATTGGTAATTCGGCACTAATGGCGCCCATGACAAGCCCAGGAGTTGTTTTATCGCAACCACCCATTAATATAGCGCCATCTACAGGGTGAGACCTTAAAAGCTCTTCAGTTTCCATTGCCAACATGTTTCTGTATAACATTGTAGTTGGTTTCACTAGACTTTCGGAAAGTGAAATGGCTGGCAATTCCATAGGAAAGCCACCTGACTGCAATATACCGCGCTTAACATCTTCAATACGTTGTTTAAAATGTAAGTGACAAGGTTGCGCTTCTGACCATGTATTAATAATGGCGATAATTGGTCTACCAATCCAATCCTCCGCACTTAATCCCATTTGCATCATTCTTGATCTATGACCTGACGATCTTAGGTCGTCATTTTCAAACCATCTGGCACTACGTAATTCTTTTTTTGGTGTTTCTAGCGGTTTTTTCATAAACGCCTCCGATATATAGCATCAATTTGAAATGAGCTTGGGTAATTTTCGATATTTGGTAACAAGGTTAACTATTCCTTGACATTAAGATGTTAATGTAATTAATATCCTAATGCAATTGATATTTCAATTTAAAAAGTATAACTCCGAGGGATGAAAAATGAAAAATATAATGAAAAGTATAAGCGTTACTGCGCTTCTTGCAGCTAGCTTAGCTATTGCAACACCAGCTTGGGCTGAAACGGTTTTAAGAATCGGTACAGTTCTTGCGCCATCTGACCCAATGGGCCAAGGCTTAGACAAGTTCAAAAAAGATGTTGAAGCTGCCACTAACGGTGAAGTTGTTATTGAAGTCTTCCACAATTCGCAATTGGGTGACACAACAGAAATGATTGACCAAGCACGCGCTGGCGCAAATGTTGGTACGATTACTGACGTTGCTCGTCTTTCAAGCTTTGTGCCTTCACTTGCTATTTTGTCTGCACCGTTCTTATTTGATACGTATGATCAAGCTGACAAATTTGCTTCTTCTGAAGATTATCTAGGTTGGGCTGCTGAACTAGAAGAAAAAGCTGGTTTAGTGATGATCGCTTCTAACTGGTACCAAGGTGCACGCCATGCGCTTACTCAAAAGCCCATCACTGGCCCTGCTGATTTAGCCGGTGTTCGTATGCGTACTATCGGTGCTCCTGTTTGGATTGAAACAATCCGCGCAATGGGTGCTGAGCCAACTCCAATTGCTTGGGGTGAAGTTTATTCTGCACTACAACTTGGTACAATTGATGCTGCTGAAGCGCAACCTACAGCGATTTGGGGTGCTAAGCTTTATGAGGTTATCAAACATGTAACCAAAACTGGTCATATCCAATTGGTAACTGCTATTGTTGTTGGTGCTGATGGTTGGAATGAAATTTCAGCTGAAAACCAAGCAATTGTGCGTAAGCTAGCTGTCGAAAACGGTCGCTATGCATCTAACCTTACTATTGAGCTTGGTAAAGAAGCTATGGTTAAAGTTGCTGAAGCTGGCATTACAATTAGTGATGTTGACTTAGCTCCATTTAAAGAAGCTGTTAAATCAGTTTACACCATGCTTGATTTGGAAGCTGAAGCAGCACTCGTAAACAAAGTGTTGGGTCGCTAATTTAGCATAAACTAGAGACGTGCCAGCACTTGTTAACTCAAATGCTGGCACGTCCTTTATATAATTTCGAAAATATAGGCAATATATGTATAAGAAAATTGAAATTGCAGGAGCCATAACATTGCTAATCGCGATTGTTTTTTTGGTTGGAATTGCATCAATTTCTAGAGCGGTTGGCTCTCCCATTATTTGGTCAGTAGAAATTGCACAATTATTATTTGTATGGCTTTGCATGTTGGCTTCCGACATCGCACTGCAAGACGGTCGCCATTTTGGCTTACTGGTCTTATTAAATAATTTAAAACCCCCACTGCGTAGAATTGTAGAAATAATGAACATGAGCATCTTACTTTTATTGCTTTCATTACTGTTCTATTACGCTTGGATAAACACAAGCCTAATGCATGCCAGATTAATTGGCGCAACTCAAATGCATGCATCGTACGTACATGCATCAATGTCAGTTGGCTTAGCACTCCTCATTCGCACAATGTGCGTATTACTTTATAACAAAATTAGAGATAAGGGGCATTCATAATGCTATTACTCATTGCAGCATTATTTGCGATTTTTTTAATTATAGGTATGCCAGTTGCCTTTGCATTGGCACTAGCATCCATACCCGTATTTTTACTTACAGGTACTATGCCACCTACCGTGGCTGTGCAAAAAATGGTAACAGCGACACAAAGTTTCCCTCTTCTCGCTGTTCCATTTTTTATCTTTGCTGGTAATTTGATGAACGCGACAGGCATTACAGAACGACTTGTAAACTTTGCCCGCCTCCTCACCGGTTGGATGGCAGGTGGCCTTGCTCAAGTTTCTATTTTACTAAGCCTTATGATGGGCGGTATTTCAGGTTCAGCAGTTGCAGATGCATCTATGGAAGCCAGATTACTCGGCCCTAGCATGATCAAACAGGGTTATTCCAAGGCGTCCACTGCGGCGATCCTGGCATTCGGTTCTATCATTACCGCAACCATACCTCCTAGTATTGGTTTAATCTTGTTTGGTTTTATTAACGAAGTTTCTATTGGTCGGCTATTTTTAGGTGGCATTATACCAGGCATGGTTCTTACCATTTTATTAATGGTTACCACTTGGATTGTTGCTAAGAAAAACGGTTACAAACCTGATGATGCTGAATTGCCAACAGGCAGACAATTATGGGATAGTTTTAAAGAAAGCATTTGGGCATTGGCCTTTCCTATTATCTTAATTGTTGGTTTTAGGTTTGGTTTCTTTACGGCAACTGAAGCGGGTGCATTTTTAGTATTCTACGCATTGGCTATTGGTATTTTTGTTTATCGTGAGCTAAACCTTGAAAAATTATATGAGGCTATGAAAAGCACCATCAGTGACTTGGGTATGGTTATGTTACTAATTATGATGGCTGGTGTGCTTGGTTATGCCGTTACGATTGAGCGCGCTCCGCAACAAATAACTGAATTTGTGACAACACTAACGAGTGATCCAACCCTTGTGTTGATGCTTATTGTCGTTGTTTTGGTTATGAGCGGAATGTTCTTGGAAGGGGCTGCCAATATATTGCTCATCACCCCTATTGTATTACCTGTTTTAGTGAGTGCTGGTTACGACCCAGTACATATGGGCATTCTTATTGTCATACTGATTAATTTTGGTGGGTTAACACCGCCTGTCGGGGTGATAATGTTTACAGTTTGCGGGGTGTTGGGTGTCAAGACTGGCGAATTTACAATTGCATCACTACCATTTATGGCAGCAATGCTTGTATTCTTTATAGTTATGGCAGCTTTCCCAATGTTAACACTATTCCTTCCCAACGTGATGATGTAATAAGGAGATCAAACAACCCTAATAAATCAATATTGTGAGTAGAATGACCATGGCAAACAAACTCTTTTCTATTAATTCGGATAGTATTGGCGACGATTTTGGAAAATCGACACCAACAACACACGCATCAACTCGCGTCTACGAAGAATTACGGGAGAGAATTATTTCGATGAATATGCCGCCGGAAACAACTCTAGTGAGAGCTGACATTGCAGAAATGTTCAATGTCAGCCAATCACCTGTTAGAGAAGCGATAACTAGACTTGAATCTGACGGTTTGGTTATTTCATACCCACAATCTCGTACGGTGGTTACCACAATTAGCGTGACCAAAGTCCGTGACGAACATTTTTTTAGAACAGCAGTTGAATGTGAAGTTGTTCGTCATTTGGCGGCAATCGGCGAATCTAAAATCATCTCTAAAGCAAAAGGTTTAGTTAAAATGCAAGCGGCATTGGTTGATGATATTGACCAAATTGATTTATTTAAACAATTGGACGAAGCATTTCATCAGGCTTTATTCGCGGGCGTTAATCAACTCGAATTGAACCATCATATATCGACAAAATGTGGCCATTTGGCCAGGGTGCGTTCACTTGATTTACCCCGAACGGGAAAAATGAAATCGGTATTGAGTGAACATCAAGCCATAATTAATGCAATAGAGGAAAAAGATGTAGAAAAATCGATCATGAAGATGCGGGAGCATTTATCAGGAACAATGGAGCGTTTACCGCAACTCGTTGAAGAAAATGAATTGCTTTTTTCCTAATGCCATAGGAAGGTATATAGCCCATTTAGCCTGATAAATTAAACGGTCAATTTGACCACAATAATTAGCAAATACATTGCTAATAATATTAGGCTAAAGGAACATTGGGGCATGTCCATTCAAGAAGAAAACACAACAAATTTCAAATCAAATTTCACAAGAATAGTTATATTCTTACCCATAGTCATTATTATAATGACGACGCTTGCAAGCATTGCAACGGGTGTTATTGGCTACAATTATGGCCAATCGGGGCTTCAAAAAGCTACCATAACTGCTTTAAATACACTCGCCCAATCTAGAGCGCAAATATTGCGTGTAAAATTAGACGCGGTTAGAATGGATTTAGCAAGCATGGTTTCAGGCAGTGCTGCTAAAATTGCGTTTAAGCAGCTTAACCAATCCATCTCAACACTTCCAAAAGATGTGCCAAAAATTAAAGAGTATTTTCAAGCACCAAAAACTGAAATTGAGCGGGCTGCTCTTGACGGTATGGGTGAAAGTACCATGTATGCGTTTCGCCACGCATCCATCCATAATTCCTTTTCAACAAGTTGGGCAAGTGCGGGTTATGGTGATGTTTATATAATTAATGAAACGGGTCAAATTATATATTCTGTTACAAAATCAAAAGATTTCTTAAGAAATATAGGTGATGAAAAATTAGCAAATAGTCAGCTTGCTAACTTATATGAAACTGCAAAAACAACAGCTATTGGCGAACAAATAGCTGGCGAATTTAAAAGCTACCCATTTACAGACAAACAAGGGTCTATATTTCTGGCGCAACCAGTTTGGCTAGGAAACTTGAAAAAGAACCCTGTTTTTGGCGGTATTATTGCCATTCGTTTAGATGTTGAATATTTTGATGGCATCATATCAAGCCGCCAAAATTTGGGAAAAACAGGCCAAATATTCATGACGGATAATTCGGGCCAATTCCTCACGAACGCTGCATTATATTCTCATAAAACAGCGCTTAGCGATCAATCCAATTATAATGCAGTGCAAAGCGTTATGCAGGGTTTAAAAGTAGAAGCCGGTATTGAAAAAAATGACGCTGGTGAAGATCATTTAGTGACAGCACTTCCATTTACTTTCCTAAATCAAAATTGGATAATTGTTGCTGAGCAATCGCTACGGGAAAGTATGATTTCGATCACACAAATGCGTAATGGAATGCTCTATGGAAGTATTGCTGTTTTATTCATCGCTGTGATAATTTCTATTCTCATATCTAAAGCGATTACCAACCCACTTACGAGATTAACAAGAATTATGGGTGCATTGGCCAATGGCAAAACAGACGAAACATTCTCGAAAAAATATTGGATAAGTGAACTTAAAGATATGGCAAAATCGCTTATTGTTTTTAAAGACAATGCGATTGCCAGAGTTGAAGCTGAAGTTGAAAAACGGGAAATAGATGAAGAGATTTTGTTAAAGGCAAAATCTGTGAATAACCTTATTTCTGAATTCAGAGACAGCTCAACACAAGCCATTAGCCAGGTACAAGGCGCATCAACAAAACTTGAAGATGTTTCTAAAAACTTGAATGACTCTTCCGACAACATGCAAAAACAAAGCCAAACAGTAATTGGAAATGTTCGTAATACATCTGAAAATGTTGTAAGTGCGGCTGGTGCAACGGAAGAAATGGTTGCCTCAATTAACGAGATTGCCGACCAAGCATCACATTCAACACAAATTGCACTGGAAGCAAAAACCAAAACAAATGAAACCGTCAATGTGATCAATGCGCTCACCATAAGTGCCAAACACATTGAACAAGTAATTAAGTTGATTGAAGAGATTGCTGAGCAAACCAATTTGTTGGCACTAAATGCCACCATAGAAGCCGCTAGAGCTGGTGACGCTGGCAAAGGCTTTGCTGTGGTTGCCAATGAGGTTAAAAGCTTAGCAAACCAAACTGCAAAAGCAACTGATGAAATTGCCGAACGAGTAAAAACCATTCAGTCGGATTCAGAAAAAGCCAACCGGTCGATTTTGGACGTAGAGGATATCATTCAGAAGCTATCAGATGCATCAGGTGACGTGGCATCTGCTGTTTCAGAACAAAGTGTTGTTATTAATGAAATTGCCACCAATGTAACCAACGCATCTGACCTTTCGACAGAAAGTGCAAACTCAATGGATGTTGTTGGCAATTCAATAAACCATACAAAACAGATATCTGATGATGTGTCTAACCTTGCTAATAATTTGAGTTCGCAAGTTTTACATTTAGAAGCAGATATTTCTAACTTCTTATCTGGAGTGAAATCTTCATGAAGGTTTTGCAGGCAGAAGCTTTATGTAAATCCAAAGACTTATTGGGAGAATCGCCTGTGTGGATAGCAGAAGAAAATGCTATCTATTGGGTGGATCTCACAAATGGTTATGTAAATTGTTACAAAAATCAAAAACATCAAAGATTTATTGTTGAGGACCCTATAACGGGGTTCTCATTACATAAAGAAGGTGGGTTTATTTGTGCCACAAATAGCGGTTTTTCACATCTTAAAATTGAAGGTTCGACAGCTAAGCAAATACTTATCGACCCGATATTTGAACACAAAGCCGATTTTAGAATGAATGATTGCGCATTAGATAGACAAGGTCGGTTTTGGGCGGGTAGTCTTCAAATAGACAATCAACAAGGCATTGGAAATGGCAAAATATATTGTCTTGAAAACAATAATTCTGAATCGTTTCTGGATGGTTTAGTCACCCAAAACGGGTTAGCTTGGAGCCCAAGTGGTGACATTATGTATGTTTCGGACTCACACCCAACAAAGGCCAAGATTTGGCAATATGATTTTTGTGTTGAGCAAGGCATTCCTACAAATAAAAGATTATTTGCCACGCAAGCGATTACGGATGGCAGACCAGATGGTGCAACTGTAGACACCGATGGATGTTACTGGATTGCGGCAAGCGATTCTGGTAAAATACTGCGCTTAACCCCCAGTGGCTCTATAGATGCAATTATTGAAGTGCCGACCCGAAATGTAACCAATATTTGCTTTGGTGGCTCCGATTTAAAATCACTATACATCACCTCACAAATTTACAAATTCCCTAATGACGAAGCGGGAAATCTATTTGTCGTCGACACGCCTTGGCAAGGAATAAGCGATACTAAATATATTTGAGATAATGAATCTACATTGTAGAATGTATTTTTTGATTAAACCCTCAAAGCTATTGGCCATATTGGCGTATGTGGTTGCAGACTGCCGTTGCCTCACCTATTGGAACTTCTATTTTACACTCGCCTAAAGTGATATAATTAGTCACGACCTTGTTACAATCGCCATCCCTTATACAATGGATGGTTCGTGGTGATTGGCATTGACTGCGTTTGGTTGGTTCGGTTTGCTTGATATATGGCCGTGATGAGTTCCATGGAATGACGGGCATCTGCCAAATTGGGTGGTGATGCTTGTGGCTCGCCAATTAGAGATTTATAAATATCTGCCATAAGGCCTGTGAAACGTTCATCGACTTTGGTTAATTTTGCTAATTCGGCGTCAATTATTTTTTGGTGCGTTTCATCGCGCGCGGTGAAAGTCCAATCCCCTGCGCCGATCGTATAGGGTTGCAAGCCACTTTCGATGGTTACATGCTCAAAACAAACCCGAATGCGTGACATATCGCCAACATTTCCTAACGTGATGGAAGATGTGACCAAAGCCCCTGAACCCATTTGCATAGATATTGCTGCACAATCTTCGGTTTCTATCGGGTTAACTCTTACGTCTAAAAAGGCCGAAACATTCTTTACATTCCCCAACATTTGAGTTGCTAAATCGTGAATATGGGTTGCATGGCTCACTATTGTGCCGCCATTTTCACCTGCCCATGTGCCACGCCAATCAATTGCGTAATAGGGCGCGCGTCTATCCCAGTGGGTTTCTAGAGAACCCGCAAAAGCTTTACCTAGCAGGTTCTTTTCTTTCAGCATTTTATAACGTTGAAAACCGACACCATATCTATATTGAAAAATTGGGAATACTTTTTTACCGACTGATGCGGCTTTAGCAATCACTTGGTCTGTTTCTTCTAACGATGAAACGAATGGTTTTTCGCAAGCCACATGTTTACCTGCATCTAACGCCTTCATGATGATCGGAAAATGCAAATGCGGTGGCAGGCAGATATCAACTAAGTCTATATTTGGATCGGCTAGAACCTCATCAATATCACTGATAATTTTACAATTTGGCAAATCTTTAGCAATGGCTTTGGCGCGCTCGATATCTAAATCGCATATCGTTGTCACGTCAAAAGCATCTGGCCACGCGCAATAACCTTCTAGGTGAGCGGCGCCAATGCCAGCGCCTAATATAGCTACATTATATTTAGTTTCATTGCTCATTTACCGACCCTTATGGCTAGATTTTGTGCTTTTATTGCCAATTCCATCACCTTAAATGCGTGCACCTGTGGCATGGCCGTTTGTGTGCGGTTGGCAATGTCATTAGCGAGGTTTTGAAAATATGGCAAACCTGCACCGGTGGCATCTATATGTTTGCAGGTATCGCCATTCACCAAGAATAAGTGGTTTTTGCCATCACGGCCATCTATATCAATATATTTGCGCAGTTCAATATAGCCTTCTGTGCCCAATATGGTTAAGCGGCCATCGCCCCAAGTAGGCAAGCCGTCTGGCGTAAACCAATCAACACGAATATAGGCTTGGGCGCTGTCACTACGCAATAAAATATCACCAAAATCTTGCAACCCAAGTGTTTTTGGGTTGGCATAATTTCCCACTGAAGACGCAACAACCTGCGCATCTGTCGAATTGGTAAAATATAAAAACTGATCAATTTGGTGAGAAGCGATGTCGCATAATATGCCGCCATATTTTTGCGCGTCATAAAACCAATCTGGCCGCGTGGGTAAGTTAAGCCGATGTGGCCCTAGGCCTATCGTTTGAACAACTTGACCTATCGCCCCTGCCCTTATCAGCTCATCTGCTTTGGTTACGGCTTCGACTTCGAAACGTTCTGAAAAATTAACTGACCAAATGCGGCCTGTGGCGGCAACGGTTTGCTTGATGCGCTCTAATTGCTCTAAACTGGTGCAGCCTGGTTTATCGACCATCACATCCTTGCCATGCAACATGGCGTCAATGGCTAAATCGGCACGTTCTGATGGAATTGCAGCAATTAATATCAGATCAATTTCATCATCATCCAATATCTGCTGTTTATCATCCACCTGTTGAATATCGGGAAAAGTGGTGGCAAAGTCTTTTGTGGTGCCAGAAGGCGCGCCTTCATTCCACCATTTTAGGCCAACAGCACCAATATTTTGCATGCTGCCTAATTGTCCATATATATGCCGATGCTCAACACCTAGAATGCCCATTTTTATCTGTTTGGTCATTATAAGCCACTCGCTTCGGCCATGTTTTTAGGCCGTGGCAAATCAATTTCGTGGCTGCGTAACATTGTGTCGATGTCCACCATATTACCAGTTTCAATTGATTTATTGGCAGCAATGCCTGTCAATATCGACCAGCCGCCCATAACATGGTTAGCCGCACGGTTATATTTATCGGGTTGGGCTTGGTGGTTGAATATTTGATCCAACATAACTGGGTCTGCACCGCCATGGGCGCCTTCACCTTGCCAAACATCGAGATTTTCAACCATTTTACCCGCCAAATGCAAGCTTGTGGTCACTGCGTCTTTAGCTTGTTCGCGTTTCCCGCCAAACACCCCATGTACTTCAATATGTTTATGCCTAATCTCGCCTTTTGTGCCTTGGAAAATAATCTCCAAGCCTTCCCAAGGTGAATAGGCCACTAGTGAATAGTTGGCAGTCGCGCCATTGGCATAGCGGATATGCGCTTGAATTGTATCTTCTATCTCAATATCTTCATCAAATACGCATTGATCGCGATGATACCCATCAAGATGCTCGCCATCTGCATATAATTCTTTCAGGCCTTGATGCTCGTCCAAATCCAGTTCTAGCTCGCATTTCTCTGAAACTTGGCAATCGGAACATCTGGCGCCATGATTTTGCAAGCCTAATTCTAGAGCGGTTTCTGGTCGGTAGAATACCCGTCGCCCTGATGCTAACACCTGAGTGGGAGTTGAATCTATCCACCAATTTAACAAATCAAAATGATGCGTTGATTTATGAACCAACAAGCCACCTGAATTTTGTTTTTGACGATGCCAACGGCGGAAATAATCTGCGCCATGAACACGATCTAAATGCCAACGGAAATCAACGGCGGTAATCTCGCCAATAATACCGGTTGATAGCAATTCTTTTATTTGGGTTCTGGCGGGTGAGTAGCGGTAATTGAATGTAACCGTAACCGATTTTCCATATTTCTTTTGTGCGTTGACAATATTTTTGAGTTTTTCCAAACTAATGGTCATTGGTTTTTCGCAAATGACATTGCAGCCTGCTTTGAACGCTTTTTCAATATATACATCATGCAAAAAATCTGGCGTTGTGACCACAATTGTTTCGGGTTTTTGCTCTTTGATCAACTTGTCAAAATCGTCTGCTTTATAGGTTGCAACTCCGTTTGACCCTTTTTTAGGTATAGCCTCGGCTGCTAAATTTAGGCGATGATCATTAGTATCGCATAGAGCGACAATTTCATGGTTGGAGGCGTAATCTTCGACAACGGAATTCCGAAACATGGAGTGCCGCGACCCAACGCCAACAATGGCAATTTTCTTCATTAGTTACCCTCTGAGTTTTCGATTTCAATACGCAAACCATCCGCATCGAAGAAGTGACAAAGGTCGGGATTTATAGAAATTGACATTTCTTCACCGACTTTATGGTTTGTATCGCCAGATGCCTGCACCATTAATGTTTGCCCAGACTCTAATTTTAGATGCACATAGACTTCGCTGCCTAAATATTCCACAAGGCTAATTTTACCAGTGGCTTTTAGATCGCCTTCGCCATTTACAATTAAATTTTCTGGCCGCGTACATACGGTAAGTTGTGTGCTACTGGTCGTCAAATTAGCTTGGTTAAATGAGCCAAAACTTTCGATATCAATGGCCAATCCATCGCCATTTTTTGTGCAACTAGCTGCCAACATATTAATTTTAGGTGACCCAATGAAGCCTGCTACAAACAGGTTTTTAGGCTTGTTATATAGTTCGAACGGTGTGCCAATTTGTTCGATGATGCCTGCACGTAAAACCACAATTCGGGTGGCCATGGTCATTGCTTCAACCTGATCATGTGTTACATAAATCATGGTTGTGCCTAGACGGTTATAAAGGCCTGCTAGCTCAACACGCATTTGAACCCTTAACTCGGCATCTAAATTTGACAATGGCTCATCAAACAAAAACAATTCTGGTTCACGCACAATCGCACGGCCAATGGCAACACGTTGCTTTTGGCCACCAGATAATTGACGCGGCTTGCGATCTAGCAATTCATTAATTTGTAAAATATCAGAAGCTTCTTGCACGCGGCGCAAAATCTCATCTTTAGGCATTTTTAAATTTTGCAAACCAAAAGCTAAATTTTTACGTACACTCATATGCGGATAAAGCGCATAGGATTGAAATACCATAGATAATTTACGCTGTGAGGCTGGAAGATCATTAACAATTCTATCACCAATGGCAATGGTGCCATCACTGATTTCTTCCAATCCTGCAATCATCCGCAGCAATGTGGATTTACCACAGCCCGAAGGCCCAACCAACACCAAAAACTCACCTGAATTCACTTCAAGGTTTAGATTTTTAATGACTTCCACCGACCCGTATGATTTACAAACGCCGTTAAGAGATAGTCCTGACATTATATATTCTCCAACTTGAACTTTATTATTTAAGGCCGCTCATCGCGATGCCCTTAATGATTAATTTTTGGAATATTACAAAGAATAATATTACGGGAACGAGTGACAAAATTGACATTGAGAACATCTGCCCAAAGGCCGACTCGCTGTCTTGATCGACAAACAGCCTAAGTGCCAATGGCACCGTGTAATTTTCCATCTCATTCAGATAAATGAGCGGTGCGAGGAAATCCTCCCATACCCAGATGAATGAAAAGATGCCCGCTGTTGCCATGGCAGGCATAGATAGAGGCATGATAATTGCCCAGTAGATTTTGTAAGGCGAGCAGCCATCTATGCTTGCGGCTTCATCTAATTCACGCGGCAACTGTCTAAAGAACTGCACCATAAGGAAGATGAAAAAAGCATCTGAGGCTAAAAAGCGTGGCACAACCAACGGTAAATATGTATCCACCCAACCTAATTTTAGGAACATCACATATTGCGGAATAAGCACCACATGATAAGGGATCATTAGCGTCATCATCATCAAAGCAAACCAAAATTTGCTCCATGAAAATGTTAGCCGCGCAAAAGCGTAGGCTGCAAATGAACACGAGATTAGATTGCCAATTACCGAAAGAAATGTAACCAAGAAGCTATTGGCATAAAACTGTGTGAAGCTCACCTGTAAGCGGTTCCATCCATCAATATAATTATGCCAATGGAACTCGGACGGCCATAGGGATAGCTTACCAAATATTTCATTTTCGGGTTTTAGCGAGCTAGCAAACATCCATAACAAAGGATAGAGCATAGCTATGGCGAATATGCCTAGAAATAAATGTTTAAGCAAAGCTTGTTTATTTTCGCGTTTATGCCGAGCAATGCGTAATTTTTTAGAAATTTCAGCCACGTTCTGACTGTTAACATTAGTATTTAT
This sequence comes from Hyphomicrobiales bacterium, assembly GCA_051531935.1. Taxonomy (GTDB): domain Bacteria; phylum Pseudomonadota; class Alphaproteobacteria; order Rhizobiales; family OSC116; genus OCS116. Next base: position 24,806 of record JAOPTR010000024.1, on the reverse strand, counting down.
AATATCAGACATGGTTTAATCCTTCTCATTTTCATAGTGGACCCAATATTTTGAGGTGAGGAAAGAAATGGCAGTGAATGTGCCGATAATGAGTAACAATGTCCAAGCCAATGCCGACGCATAGCCCATTCTGAAGAATTTGAACGCTTCATTAAACAGATAAATTGTAAAGAATAACAACGAGTCTGCTGGTGAGCCATCACCATTTGAAATGATAAAGGCGCTTGAGAATGTTTTAAACGATTCAATGGTTTGCAAGATGACATTGAAGAAGATTACGGGTGCGAGCAAAGGCAGGGTGATGGAGAAAAATTGCCTTGGTTTTGAAGCTGCATCAATTTCGGCGGCTTCGTATAATTCGGACGAAATACCACGTAGACCCGCTAGGAAAATAAGCATTGGAGAGCCAAATTGCCAAATTGCCAAAACCACCAACGTGTAGAGTGATGTATCTGGGTTAGCGAGCCAATTGGGACCTTGAATGCCCATATATGCTAAAAATGAATTGATAACCCCATCAAACCCAAAAACTTGCCGCCACAATATGGCAATGGCAATGGATGCGCCGAGGATAGACGGTAGATAATAGAGTGCGCGATATATACCAATACTGCGTATGCCTTTATCCAATATCATGGCAATCATGAGCGCGAAACCTAAGCGCAACGGCACAGCTAAAAATACATAAGTAAAGGTTACCTCTAGTGATTTCCAGAAGCGTTTATCCTTAAGAAACATGTATTCATATTGCGCAAAGCCAACCCATCGTGGGTCTCCCACCATATCGTATTTTGTGAACGATAGATAAAGTGAAACCAGAATAGGGCCAAGCGCCAAAAAGAAAAAGCCAATAAGCCACGGTGATAGAAAGACATAACCCGGCAAATTTTTGGCAAATAATTTACGCATAAGTAACCTGTAAAAAATGAGAAAAGAAATTGCCTCCGCAGCATTCGGCTACGGAGGCATTTATATTATGATGCACGATCAATGATAGACTGGGCTTCATCAATGAAAGCAACAGCGCCATCTTTGATTGAAACTTTACCAAGAATAACATTGGTTGCTGCACGAATATAAGCATCATGCGCTTCACCAGCACCTTTTGGTGGTGGAGGAGACAAAGTGCCAACCTTATCTTGAATTGCGCTAAAGTAACTTACAGAAACTTTTTCAGCTTCAGTAAAATCACCCGCTAAAGCGGCACGTACTTTAGATGAGGCAGGAATGCCACGCTCTAAACCAAGAACTGCTGTCGCTGCAGGGTCATTCACCCATGCGTTCATATATTGAGTGGCTAGTTCAGGATTATCCGTATCACGTGTCATTGACAAGAATTGTGATGGTTTGATAAATTGTCCTGGATCGCCATCTTTCATATGCGGATGCATGGCGGCTGCAATTGTATCTTTAGACAATGCTTGCACGCCCACAATTTGGTTAGACCACATGTAAGACATAGCGGTTTCGCCCGTCACAACGCCTGATTCAGACATAGCTGTTGCAAGCTTAGTGACCGAATGTTCGCCATTAGGTGCCGCGCCAGAAGCACGCATTTCAGCCCAATACATCCAAAAATCTTCGAGATCTTTTGCTGTGGCATCGACTGTGCCGTCTGCACCATAAAATGGCTTACCGCGTTGGCGAGACCAAATTTCCCACACAACAGGCATTAATGTGCCATCATCACAACCCCAAACACCATCAGGTGTAGATTCTGTGATTTTTTGACCGACACGCATTTGGTCGTCATGCATCCAATTAATTGGATCGAATTCAACGCCTGCTTTTTCAACCATGCTTGGGTTATAAATGCAAACTTGCGAGTTGGAACCAATGTTAAGTGCGTATAACTTGCCATCAACCATACCGCCAGCTAATGCGCTTTTGTCAAAATCTTCTAAATGAAGTGTTTTGCCAAAATATTCATCTAGTGGTAACAAGGCGCCACGGCGTACATATTCAAATAAGAATCTGTAATCCATTTGCACTAAATCTGCCATGTTCTTACCAGCAGTTTGAGTGGCCATTTTTGTCCAATAGTCGCTCCAACCAATGGTTTCGCCAGACACATCAACACCTGGATTTGCTGCTTTAAACAGCTCAATCACTTTATATGTGCGCTCATCTCGTGATGGATTGCCCCACCAAAAATGACGAATTTTTGCATCGGCTGCAAACGCATTTGTGCCAAACATTGAAGAAGCGGCAACACCGCCAGCCCCAATGGCCATACCTTTTAGTAATTTCCTACGATCAATCTTCACCATACATCCCTCCCAGAGTGTATAATTTTTTGATGGCAAAATGCCAAACAAATTAAGTTAACATGCTGTTTTTAATATACATTGCGGAATTGTGGCGAGAAATTATTGCCAAAAACCATTGTAATAAAATAATACCTTCATTACAAAAAGCTAAAATACAGAAAAAACATAAACCATAAATCAGCTATCTATATTTTCAAATCTGCCATTTAGAATGGTCATTCTCACACGCTCTTTTTAACGTTTATTTTCTTTAGGAATAATCGTAGCGGCGTGCTTTATTGAAAAATTATTATTAACGATACCCCTTCATAATCTGAGCTAAAGTCTCGACTTCCTGCTCAGTTAAATCCGACAAAGGTGGGCGCAGACGTCCTGCGTTTTTACCAATTATATTGACACCTGCTTTAATCGCAGAAACGGCATAACCAGGTGCGCGATCTCTAATTTCCATAAACGGGAAAAAGAAGTCTTTTAGCAGTCGATCCATAACCAATTTGTCTTTGGCTCGTAATGCATTATAAAATTCCAACGCCATTTCGGGTACGAAATTGAACACTGCGGATGAGTAGGTACTCACTCCCATTGCGTCGTAGGCCTCAGCAAACATTTCGTGGGTTGGCATTCCGCCGATATAGGACAGTCTATCACCGCATTTAACGACTATTTCGCGCACTAAATTAATGTCGCCAGTGCCATCTTTAAATCCGATAAGATTTGGGCACTCATCGGCAAGTCTCATAACGGTTTGAGCATTTACGATCGCATTGGCTCTGTTATATATAATCACGCCAAAATCCACTGAGTCACACACAGCTTTGATGTGCTGAAACAACCCTTCTTGCGTGCCTGAAATTAAGTAATTTGGTAGTAATAAAATGCCATCAGCCCCTGCCTGCTCGACATTTTGAGCAATTTCAATGGCTAGTTTTGTACCATAGCCACAGCCTGCAATAATTGGCATATCGCCAGAAACTTGTTTGGCAGAGCGCACTACATCAACCACTTCTTTAGGTGTTAGAGAAAAAAGCTCGCCCGTACCACCAGCAGCAAATAATGCCGCGGCATCATATTGAGACAGCCATTCGATATGATGCTGATAGGCAGGTTTATTAAACTCTAGATCATCGTCAAAATGAGTCACAGGAAAAGACAAAAGGCCTGAGGCAACTACGTTTTGTAATTCTTTGGGAGTCATTTTTATATATCCAAAATTAGTAAGAACTGTTGGATATAATCGTAATTGCAAAAATGAATTTGTCAAGATTTGTTATGATGAATTTTGAAATTTACTTAAAATACATACGATGAATGAGAAATATGTTATGTATTAGCGCTAATTAACATGCATTTCAACTACTGTATAACTTAAGAATTTCGCGCTAATCTTATCAATTTCTTATATTGATCTGCACTTTTAGACAAATGGCTATGCATGGCAATACGAGCTGCTTCACTGTCATTATTAATGATGGCCATTAAAATTTCTTCATGTTCTTGCAGTATCCGCTTCTCGTAATTGGGGTCTAATTGCAAATTAGCTTCTATACGCAATTGAGAACGCGGAATGATATTCCTACCAATCAGGGTGAGGAAGTCTACGAATTGTTCATTATTAGATGCTTTAGCGATCGCGACATGAAATGCAAAATCTTCTTTTTCGGACGTATCACCGGCCATTACTTTGCGCTTAAAATCGCTAAACCGAGCGTAAATTTCGGCCTCTTGAATGGGGGAGCATCGCCTTGCTGCAAGCTCTGCAGAGCGGGTCTCAACCGCGTCTCTAAGCTCCAAAGCCTCTATGACGCTTGAAATTGTTTTAATATTACTGTGTGGTAAGTCGATGCTATTTTTCTGCTTATCGGTTTCAAGCACAAACACACCTGAACCTTGAATAGAAACCAGCAAGCCATCTGCCTTAAGGCCAGATATGGCTTCTCTTATTACAGTGCGGCTCACGCCAAATTCATTGATTAATTTTTGTTCAGTCGGTAATTTATCACCAGGCAATAGCTCTTGATTTTCTAATTTTTGGCGCAAGATGCTTTTCACCTTTTGCGTCAAATTTTGCTTTGGCTTTGTATCTATCTTCATATTAAGCTGCACTTTTCAGAATTTTCTGTTGCGTATAATAGCCGTACATTGGGAGAATACAAAATAAAACCAGAAAATACAAATGAATATAATAATTTGTCATGATAAATTATTCAAAACACTCAATTTTTAAATATTTTAGGCAGCGTATATTATGATCTAGTGAGCCAAATAATTTTGAAAGTGCAATATTTTTAGCTTCTAACGTTTCAAAGGGTATTATGAAGCTGATGGATAATATTTATCACTTCTCCGAATAGTGTTTTATTTTGCTCATTTTTCCAATGCCCGGGTTGAGGCTATTTGTTGGGTCGAGCTTTTTATAAAAATCTGCTAAATCTGGTTTGGCTTTGTAAACATGACCTACATTGTGTTCGGCTGGGTATTCAGCGCCTTTTTGGGTGAACAATTCTAACATTTGAGATTTAATTTTAGATATATCGGCGCCTTTTTTTACCAAATAATCTTGATGAAAAACATGACACATAAAATGACCATAATATAATTTGTGTGTAAGCTGCTGCTCAATTTCTGGTGGCAAAGCTTCAAACCAATCTTTCTCATTACGCCTCAGCGCTACATCTAACGCAATTACATCTTCAACCTGTTTGTGATGAACTGCTTGATAACGAACTGCGCTACCTGCCGCCACAAAGCGGTGCAGTAATATTTTGTCCGAATCCGTTGATGATGGTTTGCAATATTCACCTTGCCTATTTTGATTTTTGGAATAATATTTGTCAAAATATTGTTGCGCTTCTTCAATGCCTCCATTGGCCATTTTTATCATTAAATAGTGATCGTACTTTTTGCGATAAGATTCAATTTTTGAAGGTAAGAGATTGGGCAAAAATAAGCTGGAGAATTGCATTATTTTATCGGCAAAATATTTGGGTAAAAAACCCATTTTTTCGAACCAAGCATCCATATTGCCTTTTAACGTAAAAAACATAGGTAGATAGCTGGTGCCCAAAAGGTTGATAATCACAAATACATCTTTGCCATATTTTTTGGCAACATCATAAATGTCTTTATGCATATATTCGGCTAATATTGGCAGATTATCAAACTCACTCAATATGTAGTTTCTGATTTCTGAAAGCTCACTTGGGTTATTTGTGCCAATATAAAATAATTCTTCTTTGTCATTTTTTGGATAAGTGTCCAATCGCATCGCGAACACGACCAATTTGCCTGCACAGCCACTTGTTTCGTATAAATGAGTTTTTTCGGCATTATATCGGGCGGGTGTTGCCGCATTTATATCTCGAACGCGATCTTGATAAGAATGGTCGGATGCTTTTTTAGCGGTAAGCTCTAGATCATATTGATCAATTTCTCCACTATCGAGTTTCTTAAGTATTGTTTCCGGATCTTGGCCCAAATCAATGGCTAGATGATTGACTAGTTCTAGGCGGCCGTCATCGTGTATTTGCGCAAAAAGTGCCAACTCGGTATAGGCTGGGCCGCGGTGGATGAGAGCACCACCGCTATTGTTACATACGCCACCAACTATGGAAGCGCCAATGCAGGATGAACCAATTTCGGAATGCGGTAGGCGATCGTATTTTATGAGCTTTTCCTCTAGCTCATAAAGCGTTGCTCCCGGCAAGGCAATAACCTGTTCACCATCATTGATGACATGGATTTCGTTCATTTTAGTGGTGTTTAGTATCACCACATCGCGGCCATATTGATTACCGCTTGGTGTTGAGCCTTCGGTTAAACCAGTATTGGCAGCTTGCATAATGATGATGATGTCATTTTTTACGCAGAGTTCTAAAATTTGCCATTGCATCCATAACGAGGTTGGAAAAACAACCGCGATTGCCGCCCCCTCACCTGAACGAAAACCTGTGCGGTAACGCTTGGTTTTGTGTGCTTTGGTGAGGATGTTTTTTTGACCCGTGATGCTGGTCAACTCAGCAATGATATTGTTTTTCATGTCTGTCTCAAACTTTAGGGGTTAAAAAGCGACTGATGGCAGCCAAGTCACTAATTTGGGAAAAATGAAAATGATGGCTAAGCCTGTTAATTGCAGCAAAACAAAAGGAATAACGCCTTTATAGATATCAATCAGCTTGATACTAGGTGGGCATACGCCTTTTAAATAAAACAACGCAAAGCCCACGGGGGGAGTTAAAAACGAAGTTTGCAGCGTGACAGCTACCAATATCACAAACCAAATAAGTGATGGTTCGTCTAGAACTTCAAAACCCGGAATGTCTAAACCCAAACCATTCACAATAGGGCGCATAAGTGGCAATACGATTAGTGTGATTTCAATCCAATCCAATACAAAGCCGAGTAGAAATACAATGAATAGAATAAATGATACTGTCGCTAATGGGCCAAAGCCAGTCGATAAAACCATGGATTCAATTAACTCGTCGCCGCCCAACTCTCGTAAGACATATGAAAAGCAAGTCGCGCCAATGAATATCGCAAATATATAAGCGGTCGTATTATAAGTTGAAATACAAACATTTTTAAGTTTTTTCCAAGTTAATTTACGATAAGCCAAGGCCAATATAGTTGCGCCTATTGCCCCTACGCCCGACGCTTCGGTTGGAGTTGCCAAGCCAACAAATACTGAACCTAAAACTGCCAATATGAGCATTAGAGGAGGAACTACTGCCATAATCACTTCTTTGATGATTTGCCAATCGGGACGCATGGCATCTGCAGGTATTGGCAGTGCTTTGCGATTTACAATGCCGAGAATGAAAATATAACCTAGATATAGGCCGCCAATGATGACGCCTGGGAACACTGCGCCCATAAATAAATCGCCGACGCTCAGCGCCATTTGATCGGCCATAATCACCAACATAATTGAAGGTGGAATGAGAATGCCTAACGTGCCAGAAGCCGCGATGATGCCTGTTGACAGGCTCTTAGAATAATTGGCCTTCATCATAGCGGGTAATGACAATACCCCTAAGAGAACCACGGATGCACCAATAATTCCTGTAGAAGCTGCTAAAATAATACCAATCACCACCACGGTAATGGCCAAGCCGCCACGGGTGCGGCCAAATAGTTTTTGCATTGATGTCATAAGACGTTCGGCCACGCCTGATTCATCGAGCATCAAACCCATGAATATAAACATAGGCAAAGCCACTAATACGGCATTAGACATTGTGGCATATACTCTGTTTACCACGGCGCCTAATGTTAAGTAATCAAGGCCTATAAGTGTCTCATCTAAGCCAGTCCAATTCATCATGCCTTCATCGAACAAGAACGCTAAGCCACAATATAAAACGCCAACACCTGCCAAAGTCCACGCCACTGGGTAGCCACTAAATAACAAAGCAATGAAGGTCATAAACATATAAATGACGAGTTTTTCTTCAGTTGTTTCGACCAGAAAACTTAGGCCATAGGCAATTAATGCGAAGGTAATTAATGAACCCAAAATGAGCAACAGCCCGCGGCCTTCATTTTCTAAATCGCGTCTTGTATATAAAGCATGCACATCATGAATGAGCCGTGCGACTGCTGCAAAAGCAAGCAATATAAAACTCAGCGGAATGACTGCTTTTAACGCCCAACGTGCAGGCAAGCCAATGGGGCTATCGGAGCGTTCATTGACGCGCCAGCTTTCATAAAAATACTCGAAGCCTTGGTCTATCATCAAATATAAAAATGGGGATAGTAAAAATAGAATGCCTATTATTTCGATAATGCGTTGCGAACGCCGAGATAATAAAACGTGTAGTAAATCGACCCGCACATGGGAATTTGAAACCATCGCATATGACAAACCAAACATTGTCGTTAGGCCATATAAATGCCATTGCAATTCATCTAATTGTGGGAAATTCATACTGAATGCATAGCGCATAAATACTTGAGAGACGATGGCGATCATCAGGATAAAATTAACCCACATTACAGTGTGACCGATGGTTCTTACTGCGTTATCAATAAAAACTGCGCCAGAATGCCTATCCTGATCCTCTTGCTCTAATATATGTTCATAGACTTCGAGTGCATCAATTTCATTTTGTTGCTCAGTGTCTTTAGTCAATTGCTTTTCCACGATTTTCCCTCTTCGTAATATGCCTATAAAAAAAGGGTGGCCTCGCCCAATCTAGGCCACCCTAATGCGCTATGTTCAATAGCTATTTATTTGCGTGGCAAAAACGCATTTTGTTTCCATAGCTTGTAACCGTCGCGGAATTTAGTGAGATCATCCAATACAGTTTTGAAATAGGCGTCATTAGCAGCTTCTTCTGTCGCGACCTCATCCCATGTGGTTTTGAATAGAGCCAACATTTCGTCTGACCATTGCATAATATGAACGCCATTTTTATCGACATTCTCTTGCATGGCATCAAATTGGATGGCTTCGCCTTCGGCCAAGCTATCTGTCATTGAAGCTTTACAGGCATTTTCTGTAACGGCTTTATGTTGATCACTCATTCCGTTCCACACGTCTTTATTGACGAGCAGTTCAAATACTGTGGCCTGTTGATGCCAACCTGGGAAATAGTTATATTTCACGATCTTGTGGAAACCCAAACGCTTGTCAATTGCAGGCATTGAAAACTCTGTAGCATCAATCGCGCCTTTTTCTAGTGCGGGGAAAATCTCGCCACCTGGTAATAACGAAGTCGCCACGCCAAGTTTTTGCATCACTTTACCGCCCAAGCCAAAGAAACGCATTTTCAGGCCTTTTAGGTCTTCTTTGCTGTTAATTTCTTTCGAAAACCAGCCTGATGTTTCTGGCGCAATGATCGCACATGGTAAAACATGCACGTTATAGCCTGCTTGATCATACATGCCTTGGTATAAATTCATACCGTTACCATAATATAGCCATGCCATATATTCACCTGCTTCAGGGCCAAATGGCACAGCAGAAAATAATGGTGACGCAGGTATTTTACCTGCCCAATAACCAGCAGTTGTATAGCCTGAGTTGATTTTGCCTGCGGACACCGCACCCAAAATCTCGAATGGTTTTACCAATTTACCTGGCTCGTAAACTTTCATTTTTAATGTGCCGCCAGACATTAGGTTAAGCTGTTCAGCCACCCTAGGAATTGGCGAGCCTAAGCCCGGTAGTGATGTTGAAAAAGCGATTGGCGTTTTTAGCAATAGCTTATCTGCTGCTAGCGCAGTGGATGCTGACAATGCCAAGCCCGTTGCAAGCGCTAATTTTATAATGGTTGTTTTGTTCATAATTCCCTCGTTCCCAATTTGCCGCCTTATAGCGGATGGAGGTTTTATAGCTCACTCCTTAGTATTGGTCAAATTAATTTACCAATAAGTCGAATTCTCATCATTTTATTGGGGAATTTCGTTATTATTCTAAGTTTCAACAAACAATTGGTTGTTATTAATTACCATTATACGTGCTTGCAAAATGGACTTAGGCGGGTTAATAATATTAAAATGGAGTATTTATGGCTGATAATGACGACAGATTAAGTATGGTTTTCGAACCTATCGATGCCGATAAGGTTGCCGATTTAGTGGTTGATCAGGTCGAAAAGCTCATTATCAACGGCATTCTATCTGCCGAACAAAAACTACCTGCTGAACGTGAATTGGCTGAGCAATTTAACATATCTCGCCCCAAATTAAGAGAAGCCCTTCAAACTCTTGAACAAAGAGGGTTGGTTGAAGTGCGCAAAAGTGGCGGCACCTACATTAGCAAGCTGATTATGCCATCAATGGCGCCTGCGATGGCTCAATTATACTCGCGACATCGCGAGGCAATATACGATTTTTTGGAATATCGTTGCGAACAAGAAAGCTTTGCAGCTCATCTTGCTGCCCAGAAGGCCACGAGCTATGACAAAGATTCAATTCGTGACATAATCCAAAAAATGGAAGCCGCCCATGAGTTAAAAAACCCAAGCTTAGAAGCTGAATTGGATATAAAGCTGCACAATCTCATTGTCGAAGCGGCGCATAATAGCGTTTTGGTTCATATGATGCGATCGACATATGGGCTTATCAACCAAGGCGTATTTTACAATCGTGAGTTCTTATACAAAAAGCCTGGTACGCGAAAAAAATTATTGGATCAGCATAAGAGCATTGCGCGCGCGATTTTGGATGGAAACCCTGAAGAGGCAGCAGCGACAGCAGAAGCGCATATGCAATTTGTTGTGACATCAATTAGACAAGAAGAAGACGAAGAAAACCGCCTTTACATTGCTCGAAAAAGAACGAATAGCTCTCAAAACAACAACAAGACCAAGCGTAAACTACGCAGTGAATAGCTTAATGGGGCGCTTTTCCCGCTATACCGCATCTTAGTTTTCTTGCGTGACGTCTTGTTGAAGCATCTAACCTCCATACTTTCAACGTTAGCCTTAATATATACGCAAACACAGCGAGTTTCGCATTGATAATTGGAAGGGCAATTATAGATAATAATTGCAAATGTCTGGTTTTGGTCGCAACTCGGATTTATTAGATACTACTGACATAATTTGACAGTAAGCCATGTTTATATTGAAGCAAATGTGCGCTAAAAGGGACTAGTATTTGGATGAAAATGGAGATTAGAGAATGGTAGATGTGATTTTTTTCACCAACCAAGACGAATTTAGCGAATGGTTAGACGAAAATGCGAAAACTACTGAAATCTGGGTGGGGTATTTTAAGAAAAGCACAGGGCGCGCAAGCCTTACATGGTCCGAATCGGTAGATGTTGCTCTTTGTTTTGGGTGGATTGACGGCATACGCAAAACCATTGATGACCAGAGCTATAAGATACGCTTTACACCGCGCAAAAAAAACAGTGTGTGGAGCGAAGTGAATGTGAATAAGGTAAAGACACTAATACCGCTTGGAAAAATGAAACCTGCAGGAATGGAACTCTTTAACAACAGGAGCGATACACATGGCTATTCGGCTGACCAAAGAAATGTGCCACTTTCCGCGGAGTATGAAGAGAAAATCAAAGCAAACCAACCCGCTTGGCTATTCTTAACTAATTTAGCGCCATCCTATAAACGAGATTCTATCTGGTGGGTAATGAGCGCCAAGAGAGAAGAAACACGCTTAAAAAGGCTCGACATATTGATTAGTTCGTCTGAATCTGGGTTAAAAATACCAATGTTTCGGAAGAAAAAGTGATTCTTGCGGAATGAAAATTGGGAAAATGACAAGGAATTTGCCTCGTTGCAATGCCTTTGCGATATTTGATATGGAACTCGGTTTTACAAATTCAACTGAGTGCTGGGAAGTGCAAAATAAAAGCTCCTCCATCAAAAACAGAGAAGCTTTTATCGCTCGATTTGTGTTTTATTTTATTGCGGGTATATCAGCAGGGCTGAAAACATCAATAGCGTCATCTTGCTTGGAATAGGCAATGCCATCGCCATCATTCATTAAGAAAATTTGCTGTCCCCACGGGGCCGTAACATAAATAAAGCTTCGGCCAGCAAGCGGGCCTTCTGCGACAGAAGTTATGGAGCCTAGTTTTGCGCCACCATTTTCTAGTACGCGAGCGATTGTCGCTTTTAAATCATCAGTATAAAAACCTAGTGAGGATGCGCCAAAATCTTCCCGAGTTGGAAATTTTTTATTTTGTGTTGGAGAACTAATTTCCATTAGCTCCACATTTGTAGCGTTTCCGCATTGCATTTCTCCAATATACATCACTGCATCTTTATGTGTACCGATCGCATCTTGCATCCATGTGCCTTGTTCATCTTTAAATGGACCTAGGTCTAAAACAAACTTACAACCCAGACCATTGATAAAGAAGTCCTTTGCCTGCGTCATATCTGGCACGGTAATGGCAATATGTTCCAGCCCTCTAATTTCGCCTTGTGCAAGTGCGGCACTTGGAGCGAGAAGCAAGGCAATTGCTGCTGATACTAATTTAAATTTATTCATAACATCTACTTTCAGAATATTGCTTTTAATTTTTAAGAATGGCAATGGCATCGACTTCAACCAAAACATCTGGATGGAATAATGTTTCAACGCCAATAAGAGCGCTTGCAGGAGGGTTTTTTGTATTTACCCAACGATCACGCACGACGCGCAATGTATCCAACTGACTAATGTCATAATTTTTAACAAAAAAAGTGATGCGGGCAATAGATGAAAAATCTGTCCCTGCCTCGTTTAAGGTCATTTTCATGTTGGCAAATACTTGATCTAATTGTGATCCAAAATCTTTGCCAAGTTTACCATCTGATCCAAAACCTACATGGCCAGAAAGGTACATCGTTTTTCCACCCTCAACGATTATCGCTTGTGAAATTCCAGGGATATCAGCACCTGGTGGGTTAACAGCTTTCAAAGTGGCCTCCTCGGCATGTGTAATTGTGGTTGATAAAAGCAGTGCGGCCGCCATAAAAGTAGACGCAATTGTTTTGTGGCTCGAAAAGTTGAGCATTTAATTCTCCCATTTTGGTTGTTTTAGAACAGTTCGGTTAGAACTGTTTTTTCAGTTGATCTAAAGAAATGTTCTCACCGTAATGATGAACAACTTCCTCAAGAACATGTTTGCGTTGCGCCGAAGTAAATGCAGCCGTTGCATCTGTTACGACGAGACAATCATAGCCTAAATCATGCCCTGCCCGCAGTGTTGATTCTACACAAACATGCAGTGCAAAACCCGCAATCAGTAACGTATTTAATCTGTTGGCGCGCATGAACGCATCTAAATTTGATCCTGCAAATGCGGAACCACCAGTTCGACCATAAACAATAAATTCATTATCTTGTGGCTCAAAACCAGCTGCCCATTCACTGCCTTTTCCATCTATTGGAAAGGTACCGAGTCGCTTTATAGCTCCGCGTAAGCCAAGACCATTTTCTCCTAATTCTGGATGACCTTTTTGAAAACGCAAACCGCTATGAATAATCTTGAATCCTTGTTCTCGCCCAAATTTCAATAATTCGCGACCACCTTCGATTGCGGCCTCAAATTGCTTCCTGTCATTCATAAGGAAGTTAATTTTGCCGTCATCCTCTAGCCACTCTTTTTGAAATTCTATAAATAAAATTGCAGTGTCTGATAAATCAATTTCTTTGTTTTGTTCAGTCATTAAAACTTCCTCCCATTAAAGACGAGCTTAAAATATTATAGTTTAATATAGCTCAATTCGTTACTCGCTAAATTATTGTCATACAATATGCTAATAAAATTGACATGTCAATAAAGTTTTTGTATGATAATGTTATAAAACATTTAAGGAAACACCATGATTGAATTATTTGCTTCTTCTGATTTTCCAAGAACAGGTGCGCTTTTAGCAGTCTCCTGTTGGTTGACAATTGCGGTTATTAACAATTGGTTAGACAAGCCGACCAACTGGTTGCTATTAGGCACAATGATGCGCCAAGACTTATTGAAAGATGAACCTGTACTAGGCCAAGGTCTAAAGCAACGGAGAATTCTTAACCCTAAGGCTCCCAAAATCGCGTTGGTTTTTGTTATATTTGCGCAGGTTACCATTGCAATTTTATTGTGGTTTGCCACTATTTATTCGTTTTTGGGTTGGGTAGGTTTTGTTGATGGGTTAATGGTGTTAGCGGTTATAAATTTGGCTATTGGTTCTTTTTTTGGACTCTGGACAATTTTTTTATGCGGCGGTCTGTGGTTTGGATATTGGATCAAATCTCCACAAGTTCAGCAAGTCCACTTCAGTTTATTTATAATTTCGCTACTATTATGGCAACTCGCAAACTAATATTGGGTCTCATAATATTAAGCCTTGATATAGATAATTTATTAACTGATAAAATCTGTAGATTTTAATTGAAATACTGAATTTGTTTTTGTATTATTCGCAGACAAAGAAATATTCTAAAGGGCGTTTTAAATGGTAATTTCTGATAAAAAACTTAAAAGCATAAAACCTGTGATTGCACCAGTTCGTCAACAAGTTGCAAGCTTAATAAGACAGGCCATAATCGACCTTGTGTTCAAGCCTGGTGAAAGACTTGTTGAAAGAGAATTATGCGAAATGACTGGGGTTAGCCGTACATCTTTGCGTGAGGGTTTAAGAGAGCTCGAAACCGAAGGGCTTATTAAAAACGTTCCCTATAAAGGCTTGATCGTCGCAAGTGTTGATGCCGAAGAAGCCCGAAATATTTATGATGTTCGATGTCAATTAGAAGGTTTGCTTGGTAAACAATCCGCAATAAAGCGCACAGCAAAAGACCTGACTGAATTGCAAAAAAACTTCAAAGCCATTAAAAAAGCTGTAAACTCGAAAAAATTTAACGATCTCATTAAGTTGAAATCTGAATTTTATCAAATTTTAATGCGCATAACAGATAACTCCAATTTATCCGACATACTCTCTAACCTTCAACGACGCGTGGCTCATTATCGTTCAACTGTAATGATAGAACCGACCAGAGCTGCTGCCAGTTTAATCGAAATAGAAGACATTATCACGGCAATTGAAGCGAAAGACCCTGTTGCGGCGGAGAAAGCCTGCATTCTTCATGTTCGCAATGCAGGCAATCTGATTATAAGGATTCTTGACGAAGCTGAGTTATAATTTCACGCCTGTTACATTTTCTAACCAACGTGCAACCTCGGTATGATCTGCACCTTCCTGCAGATAGTCGGTGGCCAAGCTCGCGAATTCAACTGCTTTTTCACCGAGTGGCATAGATACCTTCATGCGTTCTGCAATTGATGCGGCAGTTCTTAAATCTTTAGCCATTAGAGAAACACCAAAGCCAGAATTATATGCGCCCGAAAGCACAAATGGTTCGATTTTACGTTCTGTCGAATTGTTTCTGCCAGTTGAAACATTGAGAATGTTGTTTACCAATTGAGGGTCAAGACCTGCCTGTTTGGCAACCAATAAAACCTCGACAGCCAATAACAAACCACCTGCAGATAGTAAATTATTAAGTGCTTTCATGGTTTGCCCACTTCCTAATGGCCCCGTACAAAAAGTTTCCTTCCCCATAGCATCTAAGAACGGTTTCGCACGATCTATTGAAACTGTATTACCACCTGCCATGATCGTCAAAGAACCAGATATTGCACCGCTTACATTTCCAGATACGGGGGCATCAATTAGCTCAATATTATATTTAGCCAATGCTGGTTCTAGCTCTTTGTAAACAACAGGATCTGAAGAACTCATATCAATTATAAGTGAATTTTTCGCGATATCGGCAATTATACCATCATCTCCCAACAGTATTTGACGAACAATATTTCCATTGGGGAGCATGAAAATTATGGTTTCACACTTGGTAACTTCCTTCAGATCATCAGTCGTTTTGATGTTCTCTTGGCCATCGAGCATTTTTCTTGCTTGTACGGCCAGATCGAACCCAACCACATAAAAACCTGCCTTTGCGAGTGCTTGACACATGGGAGCGCCCATTTTACCGAGGCCGATAAAGCCAATTTTTTTAGACATATTGATATTCCTTTTGCTTGCAATTTAAAAACTAAAATGATAATAATGTATTATTGTCATACAATCTAACAATACTGGAAATACGATGCAAGAAAAAACAAATATAAAGCACAATATAAATCAATCGGTCAAAGGCCCCGATGGTCAAATCTATAATATTAAAGGATATTGCGCAGACGAATTTGATGGCGTTAGAACTGCCTTTGTCGAAAACTTTATGATTGGCGAGGAAGTTGGCGCGGCTGTTTCTGTTTATAAAAGCGGAAGCCCTGTTGTGGATTTGTGGGGTGGATTTTCAGACAATGACAAAACAAAACCATGGCAGGAAGAAACAACTGTTAATATGATGTCTGTTGCCAAAGGCTTTGTAGCCACTGCTATCGCGATGTTGGTGGACAAAGGAATTCTTGATTATGACACGCCAGTTGCTCAATATTGGCCTGAATTTGCGGCCAATGGCAAAGCTGACATTCCACTTCGGTACATATTGGATCATCGCGCTGGATTGGCTGTATTACGCCCTTCATTGCCTAAAGGGTCTTTATACGAATGGGATAAAATGACTTCTGCATTAGCAAATATGGCGCCTCTTTGGAAGCCTGGCATGGAAGCGGGTTATCATATTTTGACGATGGGAACACTTGCGGGAGAAGTAATACGAAGAGTGACTGGATTACCTGCAGGAGAATTCATTCGGCAAAACATAACTGAGCCTCTAGAGCTGAATTATAACATTGGCCTGCGGGATGCGGAAATGGAAGCTGTTGCTGAATTTATTCCTGCTGTGATAGGTACCATTTTTGCTTCTGCAGATTTACCCGATGATGATCTACTCAAATATGCTTGGAGTGAATTACCTGAGGGAGAAGACTTTAACTCACATGCTTGGATGAAAGCCCAAGTTCCTGGTGCATCAGGCCATGGTAACGCAAGAGCCGTTGCTAAATTTTATGGCTGCCTTGCCTTAGGAGGCAAGCTTGGTGACGTGGATTTGTTAAGCCCTGCTGCAATTTCGAAAATGGGTAGCGAACAACATAACATGAAAGAGCAAGTGATGAAGCGAAGCTATCATCAAGGCCTTGGCGTGTTGCTTAACTCGCCTCCAATTAGCCCTATGGGACCAAACCCTCTGGCCTTTGGCCACCATGGTGTTGGCGGTTCTGTTGGTTTATGCGACCGCAAGGTTGAAATTGGTTTTGCCTACGCAATGAACAAAATGCACAACCGTGTTGACAATGGACCACGCGCGGGCCGTTTAAAAGATGCTACTTTCGCTTCTGTATACTAGGGGATAATTATGAAAAAAAATCAAACTACTGAGAGGATTTCAGCCCTTAAGAAGTCCGGTCTATACAAACAATCTGCTTATATAAATGGCAAGTGGGTCAATGCTGAAAAACAAATATCTGTTGAAAATCCTGCGACTGGGGAACCAATTGGGAGCGTTCCCGCGCTTGGAAAACCCCACACAACTAACGCCATTAAATTTGCGAAAACAGCTCAACCTTTATGGGCAGCCTTAACCGCAAAACAACGATCCGATATATTGCGCAATTGGTTTAACCTCATAATCGAAAATGCCGATGATCTAGAGCCCTTCTGACCCTTGAGCAAGGCAAACCTTTAGCCGAAGCTAAAAGTGAAATCATCTATGGAGCTTCTTTCATAGAATGGTTTGCCGAAGAAGCACGGCGTATTGACGGGGAAACATTGCCAGGGCACGCTCCTGACAAACGGTTATTTGTACTAAAGCAACCGATTGGAGTGGTTGCGGCCATAACACCTTGGAATTTTCCGAATGCAATGATTACAAGGAAAGTTGGCCCTGCTTTAGCCGCCGGTTGTTCAATCATATTAAAACCAGCTTCAGAAACACCGTTCTCGGCACTTGCTCTGGCAGAGCTCGCCGACCAAGCAGGTATTCCCAAAGGCGTTTTTAATGTTCTAACGGGGCCTGCAAAAGCCATTGGGTCAGTCCTAACATCGGACAAACGCGTTCGAAAACTAACTTTTACAGGCTCTACAGAAATTGGCAGAATACTTATGAGCCAGTGTTCATGCACAATAAAAAAACTAAGCTTAGAGCTTGGTGGCAATGCTCCGTTTATTGTTTTTAATGACGCTGACGTCGATTTGGCAGTGGAAGGCGCGCTGATGGCTAAGTTTAGAAACAACGGCCAGACTTGTGTTTGCGCAAACCGTATTTATGTTCAATCACAGATTTACGATCAATTTGTTGGAAAATTCTCCAAAGCGGTGAAAAAACTAACCGTTGGGTCGGGTTTTGAAGAGAATGTTTTACTTGGCCCACTTATTAATGATTCTGCACTTAACAAAATTGAAGAACATATTGCTGACGCTCTAGATAACGGCGGTAAAATTGAAACGGGGGGACATAAACATTCTGCCGGGCAGCGTTTTTTTGAACCTACGGTGATCTCTAATGTTACAAGCTCTATGAAAGTAGCGCACGAAGAGACTTTCGGACCTTTGGCGCCCATTTTTAAATTTAATACTGAGGCGGAAGTGATAAAGTTGTCCAATGATACTGATTTTGGCTTAGCATCTTATTTTTATGCCAATGACCTAAGCCGCGTTTGGAGGGTTGCTGAAGCACTTGAATATGGCATGGTTGGTATTAATACGGGCATGATATCCACCGCAGAAGCCCCATTTGGCGGCATTAAGCAGTCTGGACTTGGGAGAGAGGGCTCAAGACATGGCATAGAAGAATATCTAGAAATTAAATATCTGTGCATGCAGATTGATATCGCTTCATAAGCAATCATAGCGGCCAGAGAGATTCTCTTTGGCCGCTATTTTTTTAGAATTTTTCACCCCAAAGCGGAACTTCAACTTCCCAATGGACTGGTGGCCGCCCTTTAACGGGAGCTTTCATAGACACCAATTTTTCTCCCAATAAACACCCACAAACAAGCTTATCTAAACTCTCGCCATGAAATGCAACACTTGCAATATTCTGGAGCTTGATTGCAGGGCTTTTGTCGAAATGTGACCTATTCATTTTTTTGGCATCCAAAGCATCCTCAACTTCATCGACCCAATCTTGGTTTCTTTCTTGCACATAAACTTTGGGTATCCCACCTTTTGGAACATGATACAGTTCATTAGATACGATGCATGCTGCCCAAACACCACCATCATCATCTAACGCAATCCCATCTACAAAAGCCCCTCTTGGAAACTGAGCATATACCTCTCTTGCCCCCAGTGTGCCATCTTTGCGAATGGCAAAACGAGAAATAAACTGGCCGAAAGTTTCGCTTACATATAACCAGCCATTCTTTAAATCGGGCTTTATTTCATTGGTATAATGCAAACCATCGAGTAAAATTTTGGCTTTACCATTTTCAATGATCCCTACAAAACCATTTCTCACGCCACGTCGATACGCTAAATGGCGAGGACTAAAAGTTGAGGAGACTGAAAACCAAACCCGTCCCACTTCATCAACTTTTACAAAATTAACTGGCGGCATTTTTTGACCACCAATTTCAGTGACTAACGGTCTCATTCCATCTGGATCGAGTTCAAAAATTCCACCTGCATCGGAAATATTTGCGATTATAAAGCTACCGTTTTCTTTTAGTGCAATTCCGTTGGGTAAAATTGACTGTTCTTGATATTGAGTAGATGGTGCTAAAAGATATTGGTCTCCATTTGGGCATATTCGCGCCACTCCATGCCCTTTATGTGAAACATAGAGATCGCCAGACTTGGTTGCTAAGACGCATTCTGGCCTCTGTAAATCACGCCCTATGGTTGAGACAGCATTTAAATCAATCACGGTTTTCTTCCTGATATTTTTTTATCGCTTCCTTTGCTGTATTCATACTGTCTAACCCTGCAGGAAAACCGCAATAAACCGCTATTTGCATAAGAATTTCTTGTATTTCTTCTACAGTGACTCCATTGCGTAATGCGCCCGCCACATGTAAGCCTAATTCTTTATTTCTACCCAAAGCACTAATCATGGCGAGGTTAATCATGGAACGTGTTTTTGGCTCTAGCCCAGGCCGTGCCCACACGGCGCCCCAACAAAACTCCGTCACAAGCTCTTGCATTGGTTTTGTAAAATCATCTGCCGCTGCCAAAGAGCGCTCTACATGCTCAGGTGATAGTACTTTTTTGCGCATTTCCATGCCGCGTTTGAAATTTTCTGTTTCCATTTCTATTCTTTCAAAAAAATGGTGACGTAAAATACGCCACCATGGTTAAAACTTATTTTATTCTTTAGAGGCCGACCGTCCAATCTCTAATGACCTTACCGCCGTTGGCTTGTACCAAGGCAATATATTGACGAACAACTTCCTTCGCGGGAAGTCCTTTGGCCTCCAACCCTTCTGCCCATTCCTTCGCAAGGTGTGGCAACGAATGCGCCCATTCGCTTCGGGCATCATCGGTCATTTCGACAATATTCAGCCCTTCTTCTTGCATTTTACTTAGGCCATTATTCTTGGCGGATTCCTGTGTTTTTTCCATATCAAAATGATAATCGCGACCCACTTCGTTTAATATTTTTTGAACAGATTCTGGAAGTTTTGACATTCTTCGATTGTTAATTGCCAACGCCCCCCATGACATAGCGCCAAAATTTACTGTTAGTAAATTAGAAGCAGGTTCGTGAACTTTTAGGTTAGAGCCGAGTCCTGCTGGCAAAAGAACGCCATCATAAACTCCTGTTTCTAGATCGTTGTAAATGGCTGGTGGTGCCACTTGTACTGGAGTCACATCTGCGCCTTTTAACCAATTTAAATTTGGTCCGATGCCGCCGATTTTCATGCCGGCAAGATCGCCAATTCCATGTACCTGTTTTTTAGTGAATAATTGAAAGTTATCGATTCCAATACCAGCTAGATAATGCAAACGGTTCTTTTTCCAACTATTGGCCATTTCGGGCACAATATCGTTTAGAGCATCAACCGAATTCACCACTGTGCCATAGCCTGATGATGCAAACGGAGTGAAATAGCTTACAACGTGTAATGGCAGTTTTGCTGGATTAAAAGCTGCGCCCACGATTGCGATGTCTACAATTTGTTGCTCTACGGCGTCAATTTCTCCGCCAATTTTTGCGACTGTGCCGCTATAGGCAGTCGTCCATTCAATTTCGTGTTCGCCTTCTAGTGCCAAACGTCTATTGACCTCCGGAATGAAAAATTTATCTAACCTACTTACCCAAGTTACGACTGGCGCATGGCCAGTGGCTACGGATAAACGAATTTTATTTGGAGCTGCTCTAATAATGGATGGCATTGCTAGTGTTGCTGCAGTGGCAACACTTGCCACTAAAAATTCACGACGTTTCATTTTATTTCCCTCTTCATTGAATTGAAATTTTGAAAACAAGTTTCAAAGTTTTTGCAGATATTTTTGGTCTATTGAACAAAAACAGCTGACTTTCGTTTAGATAATCAACCAATATCCCTTTTGATATCTCTAACCGTAACTTGACAAATATATTTCGGCATGTCAAGTATTGTATTACAATCATTCAATACTACATTGTTGATTGCAGTCAATTCTGAAATCGGGAGGAACTCAATTGAACATGATATCAGGGGCTTTCAAGCTACTTAACTTATTAACAAAAACAATGAATGCGTTTGGCACAATAGGTATTTTTTTTATAATGATGCTTATTGTTAGTGATGTTTTTTTACGTGCTGTATTCTCTCACCCCATCATCGGCGTGCCAGAAATAATTAAGCTCAGCATCGTAACAATTGTATTTTTACAGGCCGCGCATACTTTATCTGTTGGTAGATTTACCTCATCAGATATATTTTTACTGCGCATTGAAAAAGCATCACCAATATTTGCAAATATTTTACGCACATTCTTTAATTTATGCGGCGCATTTCTCTTTGCTTTTGTTGCAATTGGTGCGTTGGATCAGATGAATTACGCTTATGAAGGTCAAGATTTTGTGGGCTCTCAGGGCATCTTTACAATACCAACATGGCCAGTACATGCCGCCATCTTATTTGGGTCGACCATACTTGCGATACAATTTTGTGCCAACGCGGCGATTGTATGGGAAACAAATCTACAAAACATGTCTGAGGACATAAAATTAGAAGAAGAGAACATATAATGTCAGCAATAGAAATCGGATTTTTGTCAATTTTAGGAATTGTATTTGCATTGGGAGTTGGCTTCCCTATCGTTGTTGCCTTGGCTGGTGCTTCATTCATTGGTATATTTTTTATACGGGGTGATTTTGAAATCGCCACAAGCGTTTTATCTATTGCGGCTAGTGAGACCATTTCCTCCTATATCTTTGGGGTCATTCCACTTTTTGTTCTTATGGGAATGCTTGTAAATGCGGCGGGAATTGGACGTGATACTTTTATTGCAGCCAATCAAGTTTTTAAACGTTTTTTGGGTGGGCTAGGCTTGGCAACCGTGGCCGCAAATGCTGTATTTGCGGCAGTCACGGGTGTTTCCATTGCCTCAGCAGCAGTTTTTACGCGCGTTGCGGTGCCAGAAATGGTAAATGCTGGCTATCAAAAAAGATTTGCAGTTGGCATTGTGGCTGGCTCTTCAATTCTAGGTATGCTTATTCCGCCTAGTTTATTACTCATTGTATATGCCGTTTTAACTGAACAATCGATTGGACATTTATTTGTTGCCGCTATCATTCCTGGAATTATAATGGCGCTTGCATTTGGTGGCGGCATTGTTTTTATGGTGTGGAGAAAGCCTGAACTCGTTGACGCTAGTAAGAGTGTAGATTCAATGAGCAAACAATATACATTCAACCAATTAGCCAAAATGATGTTGCCAATAGTGATACTCATTACACTCATTATGGGAGGTATTTACGGAGGCATTTACACGGCCACAGAGGCAGGTGGAATTGGTGCGTTCGCGGCTCTTATTCTTGCACTGCTTAAACGCAAAATCTCGTTCAAAAGTTTCTGGAATATATTGGTTGAAACGGGACATATAACTGCCGCTATTTGCATGGTCATTATAGCTGCGGGAATGTATAGCCGCATGCTTGCACTTTCGGGAGTACCGACCATGATAGGCCAGTGGTTTGAAATTAGTAATTTGCCCTACCCTATGGCTTTATTCTGCTATTTATTAGTGATTATCCTCATGGGCGCAATTTTAGATAGCATGTCAATTTTACTCATTATTGTTCCTTTAGCATTTCCTGTTTTTGTGGGATTCGGAGTTGATCCAATCTGGTTTGGAATAGTCACAATCATTGCTGTTGAAATCGGAATCATCACACCCCCATTTGGAATTGGGTGCTTTGTGGTCAAGGATAGTTTATCCGACAAATCCATAAAACTCGAAGATGTATTTCTAGGCGCATTACCATTTGTATTGCTGATGATATTAGTCCTAGTCCTATTATCCATCTTCCCGTTTTTATCCGTTGCGCTTTTGTAATAATTTAAAAATTAATTTCGGTTTTCCCCTAGCAGGAAGCTTCATTTATTGAGGCTTCCTGTATTTTTAAAAAACAGAGATATTGCTCCTTATAATCGACATATCGCGGATACAAAGGTGCCTTACCTAAAGCTAATTAGTTAGCTTTCTATTCTTAAAGGTTTTTTATGCTTATTTTATACCGTCAATAAAAATTGCTAAAAAGTCGATCACCAACGGCACATACCTTGTTGAAAATGCACCACTAATTGTCAACTCAAGCAATCTAATTTATGATGAGTTTAATTAAATTACAAGATTCCCATTCATTCAAGTTATAAGTAAAGAGTTTTTAGTTTGTTACTCGTTGTTATAAGGTGTGAGTCTGCGTGCAAAAACGAACCACTTTTGCATGTTATAATCGAGCATTTATTTGCAGAGATCATCTACACACTTCATTAGATAAACGCTCACGAAATGAGGGATATTTCTAAACAAATAAAGCAGGAATTGCGGCATGATTATAATTAGAGTGCATTTTAATAGAACCAAAAAATAACACCACTTCTGAAGATCGAGCATAAATGTTTAAACTGTATAACGAAATTTCAAAACTAAGTAAGTTTTCAGAAGCGTATCTTACTGAATATTTACCATTTTCCAATGGCATGCAATGGCAAACATTTGACAATGGTATCGCCTACCAATGCCCCGAAAGGTGTGATTACTGGTTTGGCCATGCGATAGATTTATATGAGGCGCCACTACAAAATATAAGTGGTGACTATTTAACCGGTATTTGGCAAAAACATGTAGCTCCATTAGCGCCAAACGCACATAGACAGGTTGTTAAATGGGAAAGCTGTCAATTACTATCATATCCAAATATCACACAAGAGTATGACTTTGGCGTAGACGTGGCGTTTAAATATTCTTCTAATAACCCTTCAGAGTTAATGGAGGGATATGATGTTGTGGCGATTGAACCAAAAGATTATGGTGCAATGGTTGATGTTTATTGCGCCACAATGGGCGATGATAAGCGAGAATATCTGAGCTGGGTCGCAGATTGCAGAATGGAAAATATGAAAATCGGGAACTCCCAGTTTTTTGCAATTTGGCAAGATGGAATGATTGTATCAATCGCAGGGTTGTTGTGGAATGATGGTGTTTTCCGTTACGCCTCGGTCGCCACACATGATGCTTATCGAGGCCGAGGTTATGCCTCAGCAATTATCGCTCACATTCGAGATTACGCATTAGCTAAGGGCGCAAAATCCATTTATATTGTTACTGATCTTGAGAATTCCGCTGCCAAAATTTACATGCGAGCAGGGTTTGTGATAAATCGCTATATTTATTCAATCATAGCTAAGCGATAATGCGAGTGATAATTGGTATATTCGGTTCTTTTGCATCAATCACTTTTTTTGGTTGCGGGGGTTCGATTTCATCATAGCTTGCGGCCAATTTGTGCGAAAATATTAACTCAACACAAATATTGGTATTTAACCTGCGCCTAGGTTGAAGCCTTTAATTACGCATATACTACCTATCCCAGACAATTCAACCCCTATACTATTGTGGGGTGCGCTCGCATTTATCAATCAAGTCGCTAACGAACGATATTCAGCAGGTGTTTGCCCTGTCCATCGTC
>JAOPTR010000023.1:0-25828 GCA_051531935.1 Hyphomicrobiales bacterium | reverse complement strand
GATGCGCCTGTGGCTGGGTTTAGCCCCTTCACCAATGCGGCTGGTTATTTGTGGAATTGTAAAATTGATATTGATGTTGCGCCAACACCGTATAGTGGCACAATTTTCATTGATGAAGATGCCTCTAACGTATCAAACGGTTTGGCACAATTTATATCTGCATCACATCCATCATGTACTGGTTTTGCAACTGCAAATCTAAGTTGCGCAATTAATGGCAACTCATTGGCTCCAAACCCAACATCACCATCAGCTTCGTTGGATGTGCAATTATTCTTAACGCCAAACAGCCCCAAAGAAGCTATCAAATGGGAAAATTGTGTTAAAGGATATGGCAAAGGCGAAAAAGATGGCATTGATGCAGAAGGCAATTGTGTATCAGTGATTATTGAACCACCAAAAGAGCCACCTGTAGCAAAAGAAATTAAAATCAATAAACATTGCGATAGGCCAAGTGTTGGAGAATATGGCAACCGTACAGGCGTAGCTTGGAAATGTTATGTTGATATACAGGCAACACCTGTTCCTTTTGCTGGCACATTTACCTTTACAGAAGATGCAACGGCAGTGACAGGCAGTAACTTTGCCAATATTACCAATATTACAAGTTCAAATTTTTGGTCATGTAACCCGCAACCAGTGACAAATATAACTGATTGCACCATTGCAGGTAATAACTTTAATCCATCGGGCGAAACTCTAACCTTTGATTTATTCGCCGAAACCGGCGCTCAATCTTTAAGCTGGAAAAATTGTGTTAGCGGTTCTTATTCGCCACCAAATAGCGATCCGATTGGTGTGGAAGGCAATTGTGTGCCGCTTGATTGGGACATCGTCACACCACCATCTGTCACTAAAGATTGTGTTGAAGTTAAAACAGGCTATTACCAGTGTACAATCACCATCAACCACGCTCCGTTTAACCAAACAATGTGGATTGACGATGTATTCAGCGTTGGCTATGGCGGCGCAGGCTTTGGCAATCAATTGATCGGCCAAATCACCTCTACAGATAATTGGAATTGTTCAGCTGCTGCCTATAGCCAGTCAACACCTCCAGTGTGTAGCATTGATGGCGTGAACTTCCCATCATCAGGCACGTCAACATTAACCTATCCATTAGGTATGATACCTCCTGGTTTGATTGATAAAGGTGGTGTTGAAAATTGCGTAACTGTAAATATTGGCAAACCTGATAGTGGCGATTCCGAACAGATAGCCGAAACTTGCTATCCATTTGTTATTGATTCAAAGGAACCAAAAATTGAGGCCGAGAAAATATGCGAACCTGCCATTCGCAATAGCCTCACTGGCGAATGGACTGTAGAATGTAGCATTAACGTGACAGGTGAAAACCTACCCACAAATGGCCGCATTCGTGTCACTGACGCGATGACAAATTCATCAACACATTCGGCAACAAGTTCTTACTTGCAACCTAGTAATGTCCCCTCGGGTAATTGCGGCGGTAGTTCACTACCAAACGGTTTGCTAAGCGCTTGTGATATATATTCTGACGACATAACCAACGGTGGCGGTTCTGCTGGGTTTGATTTTCAAGGTGCATTTAGTGGCAATGCCATTCGGACAAGACCCGCACAAAATTGCGTAAAAGTCGAAAATGACTTTGGGCTACCCACTGTAACGAGCTGTGTTGACATTCCGTTTGCACCAACGATTATTGATGGCGGTACTTTAGGAACGGCTGGCAATGTTATTTTAACCAATCCTGCTGGTGGTGGAAATGGCGGCGGTTCTGGTGGCGGAAACGGTGGCGGCATTGATGTCGGAACTCTTACATCTCACACAGGCTCTGCACAGCCTATTGATTTGCCTAATGGTGGCGATGGAAATGATGGTGGCGGTAGTGGAAATGGTGGCGACAACGGTGGAACTGTTGTGGTTAAACCATCAGTTGACGTCGGTCATGTTGCCATTCCAGTGCCCCAAATAGCACTGAGCCAAGAATTGTTGGGTAGATGTCGCGCCAATGACAATAATCAATTCTGCGATTTCCGTATTAATGTCACCAATGTAGGCACAACCGCCTTAAATGGTGTCATTGGTCTGAGCGATAACTTTAGCGCACCGCTTAGCCAAATGTCAGTCAATTCTGATGATGGTTGGATTTGTAATAGGTCTGTTGGCAATAGCGTAAATTGTGTAGCCCGAGCAGCAAATCTGCTGCCCGGTAACAGCATTAGCTTTGATATGGAAATGGGCATTAAAGGGCCACGCAATGGCGGGCATTTTGAAAATTGCGTTGCCGCACCTGGCCAAGGCCGCAAGCAGCAAGTTGCAATGTTACAATATGGGCTAACGCTACATGGCGAAAAACCAGGCGTTATTGATGGTGTTTGGGGCGGTAAAACCAAGCGAGCATTGTATAATGTTCAAGGCAAGTTAGGGTTAAAGCAACAGGACGACTTTACTCAAGTCTTGCAAGCTTTAGGTCTGAGCGGCTCTGGCATTAAAGCACCTGCATGTGTGCAAGTTAACCTGCCACCACTAACCAAAAAGGCTGTGCCTATTGTGAAGCCAAAACCAATTGTGGTGAAGCCTGCACCTAAGCCAAGACCTGTAGTTGTAAAACCAGCTCCAAGACCTAAGCCTGTGGTTGTGAAGCCAAAGCCAAGGCCGAAACCTGTAGTGGTTAAACCTGCTCCACGGCCAAAACCTGTGGTTGTGAAGCCAAGGCCAAGGCCGAAGCCTGTAGTGGTTAAACCTGCTCCAAGGCCTAAGCCTGTGGTTGTGAAGCCAAAGCCAAGGCCAAAACCAGTTGTGGTTAAGCCAACACCAAAGCCGAAACCCATTGTAGTTAAGCCAAGGCCAAAGCCCATTGTGGTTAAGCCCATTGCGGTTAAGCCCATTGCAGTTAAGCCTGTGGCAAAGCCAAGCCCAATCACGAAACCAAAACCGGTGATTTGTGAAAAAGGCTTTATTTTCGATGGCAAACTTTGCATCTTGAATACCAAGCTCAAAGCAAGCGACATAGTGCTTAAAAAAGTAAAATAGGTTAGAATTTAATTCTTGCAACCTTGGTCTGTCTTCTCTGAGGAGAATACAGGCCAAGCCGCATGAATGCTTCTGTCAATTTACGGGAAGGGT
The DNA here is from genome assembly GCA_051531935.1 of Hyphomicrobiales bacterium. Taxonomy (GTDB): domain Bacteria; phylum Pseudomonadota; class Alphaproteobacteria; order Rhizobiales; family OSC116; genus OCS116. The sequence continues at coordinate 22,720 of JAOPTR010000023.1, read as the reverse complement.
TTGGCAAGCTTATTGCAAGTCACTTAACTAGTCTGGTTAATTGAATATTGCTTAATTTTGCTGTATAATGTGTTGCGGCTAATGCCCAGTTTTTTGGCGGTTTTAGACAGGTTATTGTTACAAATTTCTAACATTTGTATAATGACAATTTTCTCGCTGTCTTCTAAACTTGGAATATTATTGTCTGTCGACCCTTCTAGTAAATCACCAGAGATCCTTAATCCATTTGAGTGACTTTGTGGTGAAGCCGTTTCCGATAAAAAATCGTCAGGCAAATCCGAAATTTCAACAATATTATCTTCACAAACCAAAGCCGCTACCTTTAATATATGGTGTAGCTGTCTGATATTCCCAGGCCAAGTATGGCCTTCAAATATGCGCCAAACATCCTGACTTAGTCCAATATCTATGTTCGGGAATTCATTGGCCAAAATAGCATTTACCAATTCATAAAAATCATCTCTTGCATTGAGCTTAGGAAGATTAACCGTCAACCCATTGAGTCTATAATATAGGTCTTGCCGAAATGTGCCTTTGTCGACCGCCTGTTTTAAATTGGCATTTGACGCAGATATAACTCTAATATCTAAATCTATATTTTGATTGCTGCCAATAGGGCAAATCTGTTTGTCTTCTAGTGCGCGTAACAGCCGTGTTTGCAAATCAAGCGGCATGTCTCCAATTTCATCCAAAAACAAATAGCCATTATTGGCCGCAGCCAACTTGCCGTCATAACCTTTATTATTTGCACCCGTAAACGCACCGCCAACATATCCAAATAATTCAGATTCAATCAAATCCCGTGGCAATGACGCACAATTTATAGCAATAAACGGTGCTTTTGTGCGTTGGCTTTCAGAATGAATAGCCTGTGCCAACCATCCCTTGCCAGTGCCTGTTTCTCCTTGCAATAATATCGGAATGTCATGAGACATAATTTTCTTAATTCGCGTAATATTTCTATTCGTTTGGGCATCACCTAAGTCAATCTGCGTGAAGCCAATTGAGCCGCCGCTTGTTTTGAAAATCGGCTTTTTTTGCAAAACCTTAGTCTCTGTATTAGAAAAACTCCGCAACCGCGCATAGCTAGTTTTGGCCTTAGCAAAATACACCTTACCCAATTTATGGTTCAATTTCAGCCCATTGCCCGTTGAAAGCATAATATGATCAATTAAACGAGTGATGTTTTGGCTAAACATGCCCTCAAAAGTTTCATAATTTAATGACCGAGGCGTTAAGTTAAATTGGTTCATTGCACATTTATTGGCAGCAATTAACTTGCCCTCAAAATTAAACACCATAAGAGTTTTTTGGAACAATATTGCTTCCAAGTTGCTGCGTAATTTTTCACTATATAATTCAACAATAATGTCTTGATGAAAATGATGGTTAAACATTTCATTTTCAATATGTTCAACGCTCATATTAATGAGGGCGAGCGTGTGAGGGTTGCCACCTCTATAATCACCAGTAATATCCAATACACCTAAAATACCTCCATAGGGGTCATGAATTGGCACTGAAGAGCAAGTTAAGAACGCATGGGCATTTAGGTAATGCTCACCACCATGAATGGTGATGGCGCGGTCTTCTTTTATCGCAGTGCCAATTGCATTTGTGCCTTTGTCATTCTCGCCCCATTTCGCTCCTTTTGTGAGCAAAATTCTAGATGCACGCTCGACAAATTGCGCATCACCCATTTGATTAATAATCACACCGTTTTTATTTGCCAACAACACCACATTGCCTGCACCTTTGATAAGCTGGTATAATTTATTAACTTCAGGAGTGGACAGGCTGATAACCGCTCGGTTTTGTTCCAATACGTCGCTAAGTTGATCGGCTTGCAACGGGCGATCATCAATTTGGTCATCAATATAAATGCCATTATCAAATGAGCGCTGCCAAGATTGATAGACATTCTGGCTGACTATCTCTGTTTGGACGTGATTATATTTTTCGATTTCAGTTTTAGGATTGGCTTTAAAAACTGCATTTTTTAACGCCAGAACCTTTGATTGTTGCCCCATTCACGCCTCCCTAATCAGCGTTCAAAACATCTCTCAAACTGACCGTTGGACTAACTTTACATAATTTTGAATGGTGCGCAAATTTCAAAACCGCCCGACCCGCTCTTCGCTAAAGAATAAATTGTTAGATATTTTAACAATTGTTCATAAATTGAACAATTATATCGCTCTCCAAATTACTGATAAATTCAGCCTTTTCTATAATCATTTGATTTTAATAATGAATTATTCAAACCCCCAATTGGCATGCCGTTTGCTTTGTTATTTAAGTAAATATAATTAAAAAAATTAAGGGAGATATACATATGATTTACGCAAACCCAGGTGAAGCAGGTTCAAAAGTAACCTATAAATCTAGATACGAAAATTTTATTGGCGGCAAATGGGTCGCGCCCGTTAAAGGCATGTATTTTGAAAATACCAGCCCGATTAACGGCAAAAAATTTACTGAACTCGCCCGTTCAACAGCAGAAGATATTGAATTGGCTTTGGATGCAGCTCATGGAGCAAAAACCGCTTGGGGCAAAACCTCACCAACTGGCCGCGCTGCAGTTCTGCACGCAATTGCCGATAAAATGGAAGAAAATTTAGAAATGTTGGCGGTTGCCGAAACTTGGGATAATGGCAAACCAATACGCGAGACATTGGCGGCAGACATTCCATTAGCTATCGACCATTTTAGATATTTTGCATCTTGCATTCGCACACAAGAAGGCTCACTGGCCGAGCTTGATGATGGCACTGTGGCTTATCATTTTCACGAACCATTAGGTGTTGTTGGGCAAATCATTCCTTGGAACTTCCCAATATTAATGGCGGTTTGGAAATTAGCACCTGCTTTAGCCGCAGGCAATTGCGTGGTGTTAAAACCCGCGGAACAAACTCCTGCCAGTATCATGGTACTTATGGAGTTAATTGGCGATTTATTGCCTGCAGGCGTGCTGAATATAGTCAGTGGTTTTGGCGTTGAGGCGGGTAAACCACTTGCAAGCAACAAACGCATCGCAAAAATTGCGTTTACAGGCGAGACCACCACGGGACGCTTGATAATGCAATATGCAGCCGAAAACCTCATCCCTGTGACACTAGAACTAGGCGGTAAATCACCTAACATCTTTATGGGTGATGTATTCGATAAAGACGATGATTTTGCTGATAAAGCCCTAGAAGGCTTTACCTTATTTGCCTTTAACCAAGGCGAAGTTTGCACATGCCCATCCCGTGCGTTGGTACAGGAAAATATTTATGATGACTTCATGGCAAAAGCGATTGCGCGTACTGAAAAAATTGTGAAAGGCAACCCACTAGATCTAAGCACAATGTTGGGTGCACAAGCCAGTAACGACCAATTCGAAAAAATTATGTCTTATATGGATATTGGCACTCAAGAAGGTGCTAAAATTCTTACAGGTGGTAATGCATTGGAGCTTGAAGGTGATTTGGCGGGTGGATATTACATCGAGCCGACTATCTTTGAAGGCAATAACAGCATGCGCATTTTCCAAGAAGAAATTTTTGGCCCCGTGGTTGCTGTGACAAAATTTAGCGATAGAACAGAAGCGTTAAACATTGCCAACGATACATTATATGGCTTGGGTGCAGGGCTTTGGACACGTGACGGACAAACGGCCTACAAATTAGGTCGTGCCATTGAGGCGGGTCGAGTTTGGACAAATTGCTACCATCTATACCCTGCTCATGCAGCATTTGGCGGTTATAAAAACTCAGGTATTGGCCGTGAAAACCATAAAATGATGTTAGATCATTATCAACAAACTAAGAATTTATTGGTTAGTTATGATGCAAAAGCACTTGGTTTCTACTAGGTCATAAATATCACTCCTTTCATCTGAATTAGAGGTGAAAGGAGTGTTTCCAAAGGATGTATAATATGTTGCAAAAAGTTGTTTCATTACCCGCTGCAAATCAATTAATTGAAACCATAAAAAACATTCATGGTGAATTAATGTTTTTCCAATCTGGCGGTTGTTGCGATGGCAGCGCTCCCATGTGTTATTTACGCGGAGAATTTAAACTTAGCGATAATGATGTACATTTAGGCGACATTGAAAATTGTCCATTTTACATCGCACATGATCAATATGAATATTGGAAGCATACCCAATTAATCATTGATGCCATAAAAGGCCGTGGTGCAGGTTTTTCTCTAGAAGCCCCCGAAGGCATGCGCTTCCTAACCCGATCTCGCGTTTTTACCGATGACGAATTGATTGAATTAGGTATCAAATAATAACACGCTCCGTCGAATAAAAATTCAGGCACCCATAATTTTTGTATTCTCTATACATGACAAATGACAATGTAAATATCACACCCTGTAATGCAAATATATTAACCCGTTCAATTAGGCCTAAGATCGGCAATTCATTAGCGATCACAAATCCCGTTGAAACACCCGATACTGTTATGACTATGCCACTAGCAAGAACGTACAAACCCAGTTTTTTCATTCTTGGTATTCTTGAAAATCCAATGCCCAATAAAAATGTAAAGCTAATTGTGGTTACAACCACAATAATTGTCACAATTATATGCATAATATTTTGTAATGAAAATGGCTCAATATCAGATATTTTTAACGGAAATAACATATAACCAACAAATGAGACGGCTTCCATTACAACCAATAGAAATAACCCAATTCGCAGTATTTTAGATTCATGTGGTTTTATAAGCCTATATAAAACGACTGCAAAAATCAGAGCAAGAATCCCATATATATTGGTCATCACGGAAAGTAAGGTTTTATGAGGTGCGCCAACACTGGTTAAATCACTTATAGATTGCTCCACATGGCTATAGTTGACCCATAAAGCTCCACCAACCAACACGTGTAATAGATATATAACCGAACTTATCATACCGCTCAAAAGAGCAATTTCATAAAATGTTTCTTTATTCAACGACACACCCCCAAATTTCACGGTTTTGAGCAAACAACGCAAGCTTATGGTAAGTTAACACTAGCCAAGAGGCCAAGTGCGCTCAAGAAATCTAAGTTTACATCTGATTCATTTGAAAAACAGTAAAGCACCCACAGCCGAACAAATTTCGAACCCATAGAATGGGTGTCTAATTTTTCTATTTGAAAAGTGGTCCACTGTTGATGATGAAAACACGAACTGGGTTGAGACAATTAATACATCCTAATTTAAAAAGCTCTAGCGACTCATCCACGCTTTTCTAGATCGGATTTAATGTAGAACCTAGTCAGGATATTCTTAATATTATATGATGGAAATAGTCAGGTGCCAAAATTTGACCTATCTAATTATATTAGAAACCTCACTTTTATGTACGCGTGCTTGTTCGTAGCTTTATTCTTCGATATGCGACATGAGTTTAAGGTCGAGCCTCAAAGCCACTAAGCTGCCCTAAATATTGTTCGACATAATCGGCAAATACTTTTAGCCGTGGCAGGCGGCGCTTTTCGGGCAGATAAGCAATGTGTAAAGCGTAATTCAGGGAAGGCATGGTTTCGGAGCAAGTTTCAATTCTCTGATCCAGATCGCCAAAATAATTGGGTAAAATACCAATTCCTGCGCCTTGGGCAATCATTTCGCGCATTGAGACCAATCCATCGACTGATAATATTTTTTTTGCATCTGCTGCAAGGGTTTTTACATATTTAGGGGTTATTTTTTCGTGCGGGCGGGAAATATAATGCTGCATGGCCGAAGTATCGTCTTTGCGCCGATAGAGCGAAAATAACGGCTTACCAATTTGCCGCGTATCTAGCTTACTCAGCGCGCCTTTTGTAATACGCAATATGACATCTGCTTCCAAATGTTGCAAATCGACCGAACGGTCGGTTACTGATAATTCTAACAATATGTCGGAATGTTCTAGAGCAAAAGTTTTGAGGCAATCAGCAAGGGTAAGCAATAAATGTTCGGACATGGAGACCCGCAATTTTCCACCTTTATAGAGCGCGTTCTGTGGTTGTTTTTCCAAAATCATTAACTCTTGCTCGGCATTTTCGGCCGCAGCAAAAACCTGTCTACCATATTTGGTCAGCACAAAATTACCATCTGCACGGTCGAATAAAATCTCAGCCATATTACGTTCTAAATTGTCTAGCCGTCGTGAAACCGTTGTGCGGTCTAACTTTAAAGTTCTAGCAGCCGCGCTTAAGCTGCCGCCACGAGCAACATTTAAAAAAATTGGAATGTCCGTCCATGGCAATGTCATATGTGCAATTTTACCCATATATGTGCAATATATCGCGTTGAAATGTATTTTTACATAATATATTAATTGCCTTCTTGGCGCAAGCCACTCAATCATAAAAGGAAATAAAATGAAATTAAAATCACTATATGCCGCCATTGGTTTTGGTGCAGTTATGCTTTCAAGCACATTGGCAATTGCCGACCCTGTCTATATGATCGCGCAAATCCAAGTTGAAAAACAAGATAAATTTTTCCAACAATATAGCGCCGCTGCCTACCCTTCATTGGTGGCTAATGAAGCCAAAGTACTTGTAGCCACACCAACTGTGCAATTATTAGAAGGCGAATGGACAGGCAATTGGACAGTTGTCATTGAATTCCCATCGCCTGAACAAGCCGACACTTGGTACAAATCCGACGATTATCAGAAAAATGCTGTTCCCTTGCGCCTAGATGCCACTGAATTTGGCAATTTGGTTTTCGCGCCTGCATTTATATACCCGGAGCAATAAGCCCAACAAACAAAGGATAAATATATGTGTGGCAAACATCAGCGCTTTCGGACCTTTGGCTTTAGGCTTTGGGTCTTATAGCTTTGATGTTAGCTTTCACACCTTTAACCGCCAGGTGCTCTATTTATGCCATGTTTGACTTGAGCACCTGCCCGTTAAAAAACAAGTAATTAACCATTAAGCAGTTAAATACTCGTAATGCCAGCCTAAATGTTTTTCCATGAATGTGCTTAAAAAGTAAAATCCGTGGTCATAACCTTTATGCTCGGCATATTCGAGTGGGTAATTGGTTTGCGCAGCCGCCGCAATCAGATTTTGCGGTTTTAGCTGCTCTTCCAAAAACTCATCATCTAAGCCCTGCTCAATTAAGATCTGGGTTTTAGATTTTTCTTGGGCAATCAACAGAGTTGCATCATATGGTTTCCACGCGTCACGATTTTTGCCTAAATATCCAGTGAATGCCTTTTTACCCCATGGACAATTTGACAGGTTACTGATTGGCGAAAAGGCCGAAATGCTTAAATAAGCATCGGGGTTACTAAGCCCCAATGTCAACGCTCCATGTGTAACACGACTTTTGAATTGATACCTAAACGACATTTAGGAAGATACTAAATAGCTCCCTAAATGAAAATAAATTACTAAATCGGTATCAATCAAAACGCTGCGGCGGTATCACGCAAAACTCCGCGCTACATTAATTTTAAATGTTCAATGGCGCTCAAGAGAGACCACGCCAATATTACCATTACCAACTCAAGTTATTAGAAATATCTGCAAGGAGTGAGTGCTACACACTTAATTTCACATTACAAAACATAACTAATTGAATTTTAAAACGAAAATATGTCCATAAAAAAACTTGCCTTGTATTGTCGTAACATTTTGATATATAAAGAAAAATGGTGCGCCGTTGATGATGAAAACACGAACTGGGTTGAGACAATTAAAACATCCCAGTTTAAAAAGCTCTGGCGACTCATTCAGGTTTTTCTAGATCAGATTTAATGTAGAACCTAGCCAGGATATTCTTCATATTATATGATAAAAATAGTTAGGTGCTAAATTAGTCATATCTATTTTTAAGACAAGCTCAACAGCTAATAGTGGCAAAAAAAGTATGGATTTTTATTTTCGACAAACTGCATAACCACACTATCTTTGTGTAATTTTTGGCTCAACATACGCTGAGTTGATCATCATCGAAATATAGTGCTTTCCCGTCGTTTACTGCTGGGCAAAAATCGCCATTGCATAAAATATCATACGGTTTAATCTTATGAAGGTTTTATGAATATGGCAATTAATTCAGATTTTCTGTAGTTTCTGAGTTTCTCTTCAAATAATATTCCTTCGGAGTTGTCTTTTCCAAATCCTATTTTAACTCCTCGTCAAAAATAGAAAAAGGTGTCACTGCAACATTAATGCTTTCCGGCAACTCAGGGATAAGCATTCAGTTAAACCGCTATATTTCAATGTAGTGCGCATAATGCCACCTCATTAAAAATCATTGCGTTTGATGCTGATGCCAAAATATTATATTGTCTAGCTATGAATGAGAATTTAAATAGGTCGTTGAAATGAGCTGTAGCTCTCTCTCGATCACTTTTTAACATTGTCAGATGCCCACTCACCACCAACACAATTAAGTCACGCTTCATAAGCAAATTTTTGTTTGCTAATTTGGAGTATAATAACACTCTCTTAAAACTTCAATTTTCTTTCATAAAAAACCTTCACTCACAGAGCTGTAGTGAAGATTTTCTATATTCTACTGATATATTTAATTATCAGAATTTGAGTTTAAAACTAGCACTTGCACCTAGGTTTAGGCTTGTGCGTGACGCTTCACCAAAGGCCGAGAAGGTGAGTGAACCATTGTCAGATGTTGGAATGCTTAAACTGCCATTGACGATGATCTTATTGCGTGCCTCGGTTGGCGTTGTGCTGTTGAACGATACGGCAGAACCTGCAAGCTTACTGCTTGCGGCGGTGCTTGTGTCGCCAAATTCATGACGCCATGCAGCAGATATACTGACTTGATTGTCATCAAACTTACCTGCAAGTTGAGCGCCAACAAGTGTGCCAATATGTTTACTAGAATTAGCTTTTGTGGTGATGTTAAGTGCACCTGCGCCAGTTTCGACAAAGCCATTATTTGCTGTGCGGGCAAGGTCTAGGCCAACGAATGGGCTGACGACCATATCGCCAATGGCAATGCCGTAACGTGCATTTAATGTGCCGCCAATCGTAAGGCCTGATGAAGTTGAAGAGGCTGTTCTTGTGATCGCGCCGATGTTGATTTTACGGACGGTTTTATATTGATGTGATGTTACATCGAGACCGCCAGAAATGCCAAGACCGGTGTCAAACGCTGAACGTGCACCCCAAGAGCCACTTAGACCAGTATGGAAATTATCGGCCTGCGATGATGAACCTGCGGTTTGTACGCTAAAATTAGCTCTTGTGTAGCCGACACTCGCGCCTAGTGTCAGGTCATCAGCCGCAGCAAACTCTGCCCCTGCGATGACGCCGAATGATTGTGTGGTCAAAGCAGCCCCTGATGGGTTTTTAAGATGTGAGAAACCACCCAATGCTCTTGCCCAGAGTTTAATGTCAATTTCTTCACCAGTTGCGCTGACTGTATAGCCTACCACTTGCGGTTCTGAGCCAGAAGAAGCTCCGCCACCTGTAGAAGCACCACTACCAATAGAGCCACCCATCATTGCGGTTTGGAAAGCCGCCGCAATGGGGGCTGCTGAGTGATTGGCACTTTGATGATCGCCACCAGAAATTTGTTTAATGGCATCTTTGGCTTGAGCATTGGTTAGTTTTAGGAATTCAGTCTCAAGCTTTGCGCCATCGGTTGTGCCATAGTCAAAGTTATCCATTGCCATTGCGGCATCATTTTGATTATTGCCTGTGGCGTGGGGTTTAAAATCAATGCCCGAAGAGGATGGAGCTGTTGGTGTTGTCGTCGGCGTCGTTGTTGTTTCTGTTGTCTCCTCAACAGGCTCGACATGTTTAACAAATTTAAACGTTACATCATTGCCACTGCCACCTGCATAATCTACCTCTAAATCTAAGAATGCGAAATCTTCGGTTAAGGTTGCGAATGCGCCAGACACTGTGCTTGCACCGCTATTGGCTACGAGTGTGTAACTTGTGCCACTGGTTGCCGAATAAAGCGCTTGATCACCCACCGCGACAACATCTAGTGTGCCGCCGAGCGCCATATTGCCCGAGGTCGTGGTGATGGAGTCAGAATTACCGCTCGTATCGACATCAATTTTAAGTATGGAGCTTGAGGTGAGTTCTATATCACCTGATATGTTGATATTCGTATCGGCCATACTGTTTTGCATGTTGATGGTGCCGCTATTGAGCAGTTTGCCAGAAAAGGTTGAAGTGTTAAAATTGTTCCAAATGCCTTTATTGTCAAAAACCGAAGTGGCAACATTTGAAGAGGCGACATCAATTAAACCATTTATAACGCCGTTGCTATTATTGGTTATGTTAGCGGCTTGCGCGGCATTACCGTTAACATAAATTGCTTTAGAGCCATTTGCAACGTTACCAGAGGTGATTGTGCCGTTTATGGTGACGTTTGAGCTTTTTGCCGTATTCTCATCGACGTATAAAGTTATAGCGTGGCCTGTTGTGGCGTCAACCATAGTGACATCAGCCACTGAGATGTCGACTTTACTAGATTTTGTTGTGATAAAAATACCAGAAGCGCCACCAGTATTGTTGTTAATAATTGCATTATCAGTATAAAGGCTTATATCGCCAATTGAATCAGAAAAAGAATCCAAATTGGATATATTTATAGATTGATAGCCCGTAGCTCCAGTGGTTACTGTGCCTATGCTTTGCCCAGGTTTACCAACCGTGATTTTACCATAGCCTCGGTGAGCAGCCACTATGCCAAATCCATTTGAGGATGTAATGGCTCCGCTTTGGGTTATTGTTAAATCTCCTCCAGAATCTGCGATTGCGCGTATGGCAGCAGAATTCAGCCCACTGCCAGCTGTGACATCACCTGTACCATTAATGCTTACATTTCTGCCCCAAACATTTATGCCGCGTTTTTGACCAGTTACATTGCCAGTTCCGCTGAGTTCAAAATCTGATGTTGGGGTGGCGGTGGAAATGCCGTGGTTAGCGGTTGAAGTCACATCTGCATTTAGCACTATAGCCACTGGGCCGCCGTTAACTGCATGTGTTTCAACGCCATATGAAGTGCCAGAAATGTCAGCATTAACTTCTACTTTTAAACCGTCTAATGAACCATTACCCTCACCGCGCGTCACATCAACGCCAGTTGCATCATTTTTGTTTATATAGCTGTATCCTTCAGGGGCAGTCCCCCATTCGTCACCATTATAATGAGTGATGGTTGCGGTTGCGGTTACGGCAGGCGGGTCAGCCGCCAAAACAGGTTCGGCAGATAATACGGCACCACATGTTGCGGCCATAATCAACCCTGCAATGGCGCTTTTTTGCGTCGAAAGACTTGTTGATGATAATTTGCTTAAAGTCGTTTGTTTTGAAACCCGAACCATAGTTGCCTCTATATATTTGTAGTTAATCAGCATGTCTGCACTTCCCCCAAACAAGACACTAGAAATTTAATATTAATTAGTAGTGGATATTTATGGTTAATAAAGAAGTATACTTAAAATATACATGATATTCCAATTAGTTACATGAGTGTTACTTAGTAACACATGTGTAAGTAATGGACAAAATTGCAAAATTGCATAGTCATTCCACATTTATATTTAAATTATGTGTTCAAAGTTTAGAGTTCGAAACGAACACTGGCACCTACGCGTAGGTAAGAACAATCAAAAGCCCATCAGGTCGATTTAAAACAAGAAGTAAGCTTGGTTGATATAGAAATTCAAGGGTTGCTCGATTAAATTGTCAATATTTCAGACCTATCCGTCATGAAAATTTTAAATAGAAAATCGAAAAGTTGGAAACTAAGAAGCTAGTTTTGGTCGAAAAGGCACTAAAATTGACACCAACAACGCACACCTTCGATGAAATGTTCGAACTCGCGTTCACATTACTCTCAAACCCTAAGAAAATATGGGATAACGGGCAATTGGCTATGAAGCGAACCTTGCTAAAACTGGCCTTTGCAGAGCGAATATCATACTGCCGAAAAACAGGACTTCGAACCCCGAATTTATCGTTACCGTTCAAGGTTTTAAAGGGTGATTTTGAGGGGCATAAAGTAATGGTGCACCGGGGAGGATTCGAACCCCCGACCCCTTGATTCGTAGTCAAGTGCTCTATCCAGCTGAGCTACCGGTGCGGATAAGGGGTTTCTAAGCCCTTGCGATGCAAAAGGCAAATAGATTCTTTTGTGATTTTGGTTTTATCCCACATTTTGTGAATATCATTGCAATCAATTAGATATCTATTGGTCTTCAGTCTTATTTGGCAGTTCAATTAAAAATATTGCACCGCTCATCGCTTTAGGCTCGATAATTTCGGCATAAGGCATGTCATCATCCAATTCATCTATCAATTGGATATCTCCACCATGTGCCACAGCTAGCTCATGCGATATAGCCAAGCCTAAGCCTGTGCCGCCAGGGCGTAGTGAACCCTGAAATGCATTAAATAACGATTGTTTGGCACGTTCTGGCACGCCAGGCCCATTGTCGGCAACCACCAGATATTGCATGTTTTTATCAGTCATGTAACTGATGAAAATTTTAGGCGATGTCTGCGCAACATGGCTATGGTTTTTTAAAATATCTGCCGCGTTTCGTCCAATATTCAATATAATTCTAAACAATTGATGTCTGTCGGCATAAACCATATCATCTGCATCAACATTCAAATCCCAACCAATGGTTTCATCACCTGCGGTTTTCACATAGCTTAAGCTCAATGTTTCCGCCACATCATCTAATAACGGCTGCAAAGCAAAAAAGGTCTTTTGCGGGTCTTCTTCTTTGGCTTGGCCATATTTAAGCGTCCGAACACAAAAATCAATTGCACGGTCAAGCGCAGCTTCCATTTTCGGTGCCAATCGCGCCACTGTTGGGTCTTCTATATTCTGCAAGCGGTCGCTAATCATTTGAGTTGATGACAGCATGTTCCGTAAATCATGGCTAATTTTACTCACCGCCAGTCCCAGCGCCGCCAAACGATTTTTTTCTTTTAAAGTTGATTGCAATTCCCGTTGCATTTCGAGCAATTGCACTTCAGCAATGCCCATTTCATCGGTACGTTTAGAAGGCACAATCATGTTTTTGGATAAATTTGGATTACTGCCAAAATCAACAATTGATTGAGTGATGCGCTTAATCGGTCGCACCAAAAGCCATGTCAGCGCGAGGTAAATCATCGTCGCCACAATAACCGAGAGAACAATAGACAAAAATAGGATATTTTTACCGTAAGCCCACATAGCTTGGCGCATCATGTTTTCGTCGATCACAATTTCAATAAAATCGCCTGCATCTAACTTTGTTGCACCACGTATTTTTATCAACCTATTTTCAGGAGCTAACAAAGCATCAAACACCGCCATAACTTGCTTCATCACATTTTCATTACGCAAATCATAGCTCTCTGCTATCATTTTACCATCTGTAGGGCGCTGCAACATAAGTTGACGGGTTTCCCCACGCTTTAAGGCTACAATATCAGCACCCACATGGTTTAATAATTCTAATTCAAGCTTTTCATCAATCATGTCATCTGGCGTGGCATCCAGTACCAACGACGCTATCTGCGCTTTGGCAAGCTTTTCGTTCAACCAGCTATTTCTAAAATTGGCGAGCGATGGTACAAAAATTAAAAATTCACCGAGTAGAATAAAAATTATGGTCAGCATAAGCAAGCGGCCAGAAAGCCCACCCAAACCCCAGAATTTTATTTTTGTCGGTTTATTTAACATGTGTCACAACTAATAGATTCTCAGTTAAAAAGCTATCCAAATTTACGCAATAGATTAATTGCAAAGCGCAATTTTTTATTTTCGGCAAATCCAGTGTAATAATCTTGCGCGGCACGTTTTACCAATTCGGCAAGCGTAGGGTAAGCCACAGTTAGTGTCGCAAGCTTAGATATTTTAATTTTCTGGCTAATCATCAATGCCAAAATCGAAATCAACTCACCCGCATTCTCACCTAAAATAGTCGCCCCAACAACAAGACCCTTTTTAGTCACGTAAAATTGAGCCTTCCCAATGGTTTTACCCGTCGCGATAGCGCGGTCATTACCATCATAACTTGCCGATAACGTTCTAATTTCTCCGTGTTTTGCACGCGCTTGTTCAAGGCTTAAACCTACATGAGCAAGCTCTGGGTCGGTATAAATTACCCACGGCAAATAATCATAATTCACTTTGGTTGGCATTCTAAATAATATAGACCGAACCACCAAGCCAGCATGGTAATTAGCCACATGGGTGAATTGTGGGTTAAATGCAGCGCCTTTAATTTGCGCCACATCGCCAATGGCGTAAATGCGTTTGGCATCGGTGCGCAAAGCATCACTTACTTTCACGCCTTTGCGGTCAAATTGCACATCCGTTTCTTCTAGCCCCAAACCGTTTACGTTGGCGCTGCGGCCAGTGGCAATTAACAGATGAGAGGAGCGTAATATTTGCTGCGAGCCATCTTTTTGTTTAATGCTTACACAAATTTTATTGTCGACTGTGTTTAATTTCTCGACCTGTGTTTCACTATAAAACTCAATGCCTTCCTGCGATAATTTTTCCAATATAATTTCAGCAAACTCTAACTCTTGGTTGCCCAATATTTTAAACGCATCAATAACCGTCACTTGGCAACCTAGGCGCCTATGCGCCTGTGCCATTTCCAAGCCAATAGGTCCTGCGCCAATAATGATAAGATGTTCAGGCTTGCTATCTAATTCAAAAATGCTTTCATTGGTGTGATAATTCACCAAATCAATGCCTTCAATTGGCGGAATAAAAGCCGATGAACCCGTGGCAATAATATAACGGCGGGCTTTGATAATATACTCACCCGCTTCAAGCGTATCATTGTCGATAAATGTAGCGCCAGATTCTATCACCTTAACGCCCAAACCTTCAAACCGCTCAACACTGTCGTGGGGGGCAATTGTAGCGATTACATCGGCAACATGTTTTTTAGCCGCTTCATAATTCACCTCAGCAGGTATGAAATTATTCATATAAGGTGCTGCAGAATGGTGATCATGCAGGCTTTTGGCTACAGAAAGCAGTGACTTAGAGGGCACACAGCCATAATTTAAGCAATCACCACCCATTTTACCTTTTTCAATCAACACCACATCGACACCCATTTGCGCCGCTGCCGATGCCACAGATAAACCGCCAGAACCGCCACCAATAATGCAAATGTCGGGCTTGATAATTGTCTTGCTCATAATGTTTCCTCGCCATTAGTACGGCGTTGTTTAAATTTCTTTAGAATAATTGGTATCAAAGCTACCACACCCATTGCCACAAGGCCTATTATTAATTCTTGGCTAAAAAATGAACTGGCGCTCACCTCAAACTCACAAGCGCCCGTATTTTGTACCAAACATTGTTGATACCTATCATTCTCATTTGCCAAAACCGAGCCAATACCCGCCCCTACATAAGAGTAAGCAAATGTTGCGGGCATTATACCTACAAATGTTGTCCAGCAATATGTCCAAAATCTTGCGCCCAATAAAGCGGGTGCTAAATTCACCACAAAGAATGGAAAAAGCGGCACAAGACGTAAAAACAATAGGTAACTTGCGGCGCCATCATTAAATTCCGCAGCAATTTTCTCCATCCATTTGCCAGCTTTTTGTTTTAAAAAATCGCCAACAGATGTGCGTGCAATCATAAAGATGCAGATAGCCCCCAATGTGGCGGCAATCACAATCAACACACCGCCTAACAACCCTCCAAATAACAGCCCGCCCAATAGACTCAATATAGATGCGCCAGGCAACGAGAAAGCAACGGCCGTAATATAGATAGCTACAAAAACAATAGCGGCATACACTATATTATTGGTTACATAATTTTCTAAGTCAGTCTGATATTCAGCAATGGTTTGAAACGAGACATAATTGTGCAAACCCGTTGCCCAAATGCCTGCGAAAATGGCGACAAACACACCAAGTGGTAAAAACTTCTTTATATTTTTGTACATATTTGCGTATAACCTAATTCAATATTCAATAAACTGAGTTTAATATATATATTTAACTTACTATTGCCGCTCACATATTTGCAAATTTTCGTGATTATGATTTGAACAGATATAATTTTGGTTTATTAAGCACTCTATGCCCAATTTTTCCCACAATATCACATAATTTATTGACTTTGTGAAAACATCCATTATAACCCACTCAACTATCTATTAATTGTCTAATCAGTATATCTAGCATTAGATTTCCAAATTTTGGAGAATGTAAATGAAACGTACTTTTCAACCTAGCGTTTTGGTTCGCAAACGTCGTCACGGTTTCCGTGCTCGTCAAGCTACTAATGGCGGCCTTAAAGTTTTATCACGTCGTCGTTCTAAAGGTCGTAAGCGTTTATCAGCTTAAAACCTATTTTCAACATGTCGTTTGCACCAAATGATGGATTGCTAAATGAATATATTGAAAAAACGATCAGATTTTCTCAAAACCGCGAAGGGACTTAAATATGTCTCCCGCGGTTTTGTTTTGCAATCTCGCCCTCAAGATCAGGCAAATACAGATGGCATTCGCATTGGCTTCACGGCATCAAAAAAAGTTGGTAATGCTGTTTGTCGCAACCGCGCCAAGCGACGTTTGCGAGAACTTGCCCGTAACATAGCTCTCAAAAAAGCAAAAACTGGTTTTGATTATGTATTTATCGCCCGCAAAAATATCCTCGATATGGAATATGCCCGGCTCGAGCAAGATATAGCCATTGCCATTAAAAAAATTCACAAACCATATAAAAAGAGCGTATCACCAGTCAAAAAACCAACAAAAACAGCTTAATTTCTTGTCATATGAAATTAACAACACATATAAGTCTATATTCGTGTTTTTTGAGTTTATCAATCTGCCATTAATGGCTATAAGGGTTAAAAATATATCGCTTGGCGATGTCACCCATTTGTAGGAAGTTAGAATGGAAAATAAAAATTTAATTTTGGTGCTGGTTCTCAGTTTCGCATTTTTGTTTGGCTGGCAGTATTTCGTGGTTGGCCCACAACAAGAAAAAGAGCAAATTCTTTACGAAGAACAGCTAAAAATTGAAGAAGCCGCTAACGCTGCTAATCCTTCAGCTTCCACAGCAACAACTAGTAATTTACCACAAGGTAATGGCAGTACGAGCACATTGCCAACTGCTACAAATGGCGTAACTGCTGTAGCACCTGCTACACAAGTTAGGCATTTAAGCCTACAAGAACAAAAAAATCAAAACCAACGGGTAATTGTGAACAGCAAACGCCTAAGCGGTTCTATCGCTCTGGTCGGTGGTCGTGTTGATGATATTCAGCTTAACGACTATACAACCGAGTTAGACGTTGAAGACAAAGTGGTTATCTTTTCCCCTTCTGGCACTGAAAACCCATATTATGCCGATTTTGGTTGGGCGCCTATTGATGGCGTTATTGTTCCAAACTCAGATACATTATGGACAGCCACTTCAAAAGAATTAAGCGAAACCAACCCTGTTACCTTATCTTGGGATAATGGTGCTGGCCTTGTGTTTAACCGCATTTATACAATTGATGAAAACTTCCTCATCACAATTGAACAAAATGTAAAAAACACTGGCGCAGAAACTGTAAGCATGCATCCATATGGTCTTATTTCACGCCATGGCACACCAACAACTACGGGCATTTATATTTTGCACGAAGGCCTTGTCGGCGTAATGGGTGAAGAAGGTTTACAAGAAATTGACTATGCAGATGTTGTCGATGATGGCGCACAAAGCTTTACCGAAACTAATGGTTGGTTAGGCTTTACCGATAAATATTTCGCCACAAGCATCATCCCACCTCAAGCCGAAGAATATACAGCCCGCTATAGCGTGTCTGGCATTCAAAAAGATGTTTATCAAACTGATTATCTTTTACAAGCACGTAGCCTAGTGGCTGGCGGCGAAGTGAGTGTGGTCAACAATCTGTTTGTCGGTGCAAAAGAAGACAATGTCATCACCGCTTATCGTGATGAAAATGGCTTTGATAAATTCGACCTACTTATTGACTGGGGTATTTTTTACTTCATCACCAAGCCATTATTCTGGTTGCTGAACATTATGAACGGCTATATCGGTAACTTTGGTTTTGCTATTCTAGCGGTTACATTGGTGGTAAAAGCCCTATTCTATCCGCTTGCTAGTAAATCATACGCCTCTATGGGTAAGATGAAGAAATTGCAGCCAGAAATTGCAGCCATTAAAGAACGCTTTGCAGATGATCAAAACCGTCAACGCCAAGCACAAATGGAGCTTTTCCAAAAAGAAAAAGTAAACCCAATGGCGGGTTGTTGGCCAATGTTGCTTCAAATTCCTGTATTCTTTGCGCTTTATAAAGTGCTTTATATTGCCATCGAAATGCGCCAAGCACCGTTTTTTGGTTGGATTCAAGATCTTTCAGCACCAGACCCAACATCATTGTTTAACTTGTTTGGCCTCATTCCGTTTGACCCTCCACAATTCCTAATGATTGGCGTATGGCCTATCCTTATGGGCATCACACAATTTATCCAAATGCGCCTAAACCCTGCGCCTGCAGATAAAATCCAAGCCATGATATTTGGTTGGATGCCAGTATTCTTTACGTTCTTATTAGCTTCATTCCCTGTAGGCATGGTTATTTATTGGACATGGAGTAACTTCTTAGGTGTCATTCAACAATCATATATTATGAAAAAGAACGGCGTTGAAGTGGCTATTTTGGATAACATCAAAAGCATGTTCAAGAAAAAATCCGAGCTAGACGTTAAGTAAGTCGTCTACATACAAGAAAAGTGAAACGCGATTATGTCAGATGATGATGTAAAGATAGATCCAAACAACTTTAAGCTAAGCATATTTGATAGTTATTCAGATGCCGAGATTGAAGACGCACGGGTGGCATTTCAAGCAGAGTGCGAATTTGTAAAAGGCGTGGTGGATATGGAGGGCTTGCCCAACACTACCATGACTGAAATTGCATTGGCTGGTCGCTCAAATGTTGGTAAATCTAGCCTCATCAACGCACTGACTGATCGTAAAATTTTGGCGCGTACATCCAATACACCTGGCCGCACGCGCGAACTTAACTTTTTTAACCTCAGTCAAGATCTCCAAATGGTCGATATGCCAGGTTATGGATATGCAAAAGCCTCCAAAACCGAAATCTCATCTTGGAACGCTTTGATACGTGACTATTTGCGTGGGCGTATGCAGTTAAAGCGGGTCTTCATGCTTATTGATAGCCGCCATGGCGTTAAAAGCAATGACACTGAGATTATGATGATGCTCGACAGATCTGCTGTTTCATACCAAGTCGTGCTGACTAAGCTTGATAAGGTACCAAAACCAGAACAGCAAAAATTATTCGATGAGACAAGCGCAGCTTTGTCTAAACGCCCTGCAGCACATCCCTTTATATTGGCAACATCCAGTGCCAAAGGTTGGGGCCTTGGCGAGCTACGTGCCGAGATGTTGCGATTGGTCTAGTTTTACAGCATAATTAAATTTGAAAATTAATAATCGAGTAAAATAATGAGCAGTAAAAAAAGCAAGCATTTCGAAATGGCGCATATATTATCCGAAGCCTTGCCATATATGCAGCGCTATGATGATAAAACCGTGGTGGTAAAATATGGTGGTCATGCGATGGGTGACCCGCGCCTTGCCAAACAATTCGCACATGACATTGTATTGCTAAAACAAAGCGGCATGAACCCCATTGTGGTGCATGGCGGCGGCCCTCAAATTGCCGAGATGCTCGAAAAACTCAACATTAAAAGTGAATTTAAAGGTGGCCTGCGAGTCACTACCGATGAAACAATCGAAATTGTTGAAATGGTTTTAGCGGGCAAAATCAACAAGCAAATTGTTGCCGCTATTAATAATGCTGGTGGTTGTGCCGTTGGTGTTTGTGGCAAAGATGGCAATTTAATTGTCGCGCAAAAGCTCACCAAAACCGTTAAAGATCCCGATAGCGCCATCGAAAAAGTGCTCGATTTAGGCCATGTTGGTGAAGTTAAATATGTCAATACGGGCATCTTAGATAGCTTTCAAGAAGGCGATATCATTCCGGTGATTGCGCCTATTGGTACATCCGAAAATGGCCAAACTTACAATATTAATGCCGACACCGCAGCAGGCGCTATCGCCGCTGCTATGAAAGCCAAGCGCTTACTTATGCTAACCGATATTGCGGGTGTTTTAGACGCAGATAAAAAATTAATCCGCGAACTACCAGAAGAACTGGCGCTTAATTTAATCGCTGATGGCACCATTGCAGGCGGAATGATTCCTAAAGTCGAAAATTGCTTAAGCGTCATTAATGATGGTGTTGAGGCCGCTACTATTTTGGATGGCCGCGAAGAGCATGCTGTGCTACTCGAACTCTTCACCGACCATGGCGCGGGAACACAAATTACCAAAGTTTAAAGAGGTTATATGACAGGTTTTGAACATATAAAAAATTGGGTTTTTGATTTAGACAATACGCTCTATCCGCCTAAATATAAATTATTCGATCAAATTGATGTCAATATGACCGCCTTCATCATGGACTTTCTTAAGCTTGAGCATGATGATGCCCGCGCCAAACAAAAGCATTACTACCACACTTATGGTACAACTCTCAATGGCCTGATGACCGAACATAATATCGACCCTGATGAGTTTTTAGGGCATGTACATCGGTTAGATTTAGGCCATATGCCACCAAACCTTGAGTTAAGAACTCAATTGGAACGCATCACCGAAGAACGCGATTTTAACCGTCGTATTGTCTATACAAATGGCACACGCAAACATGCCATTAACGTTATGAACGCACTCGAAATTACCGATTTATTCGACATCATCGTGGGCATTCGAGAAACTGATTTTGTGCCAAAGCCACATGCCGAAGCGTTTGATATGTTTTTCGATATGGTGGACATCAACCCCAAAACCAGTGTGATGTTTGAAGATTTACCAAAAAACCTTGTGGTGCCAAAGCAACGCGGCATGACCACTGTCTTGGTACAACCTGCCGAGGTTCAACATCCCGATAGCCGTTGGGCATTTAATGGCGATGATGCGCATATTGAACATAAAACTAAGAATTTAACTGAGTTTCTTGAACAAGTCATCTAACTCCCCGTGGAGAAATAGCTATGGCACTACACTCAAACACAAATACCTTTTCTGGCCTGCAAGATATATATGACGCAGCACGGCCAACATATCCTGCCGAAAGCCTCGCTGAACTTGCATCCTTTGTTGCAAATCATAAAGCCGAAATTCTCGATATAGGATGCGGTACAGGCATCCTCACACGCCAGCTTAAGCAAGCCATACCCACGGCCAACATTCAGGGTTGCGACATAAATAAGGATATGATTTCGAAGGCGAAACAATCTAACAGTGACATTCATTTCTTCGAAAATATTGCTGAAGACTTGCCATTTGATAATGATAGATTTAACCTCATCACAGTTGGACAAGCGGTACACTGGTTCGACCGCCCCAAATTCTACCCCGAAATGTTACGTATCCTCGTTAAAGGCGGAACATTAGCCTTAATCGAAAATAACCGATCTTGGCAAACTGATCCATTCTTCGCAAAATACGAGGATTTACTCGAAGCCCACAGCCCCAACTATTCACGCCACTACCGCAACAGTGATTATGCGGCAGAAATGACGGAGACGGGCTTCCAAAACGTGACGACACATGAATGCATTTGGCAACGCGTTATGACCAAAGCACAATTCATCGACATGTCTTGCTCGAGCAGTAAAATGGCTGCTGCACGTAAAGCAACTGATGACGCTGTTTTAGTTGATCTCAACAGGCTAATCGCAGAATTTGCCGATAAAAATGGTAACCTTAGAATTGACTATGTCACACGAATTGTCAGCGGCATTGCCTAGCGGGTCGTCGCCATTAATACACTGCCACCCAAAAGAAAACTACCACCTGTATACCCAAAATATTTTTGTGCCTTCGTGCTTTTAAAAGCCTTTTTGGTGCGCGCAGCAAGTAAAGCATATCCCGCCAACAAAACGCCAATAACAACGGTTGATGTTGTCACCAGTATCGTAAACTGCAACATCATATCTGCCTCTGGGTTCATAAATTGCGTTAAAAATGCCATGTAGAATATAATGGCTTTGGGGTTTAGCAATGCAGCTAGAAAGCCCGATTTAAAACTATCCATTGCTGTTTTTTGAGCTTGCTGCTTTATTTTAAAGCCACCACCACTGCGCGCGTCTCTAATTTGGCTATAACCCAAATACGCCATATATAGAACGCCTGCCCATTTCACAATCACAAAAAGAGTGACCGAAGCCGCCAAAATAGCGCCCACGCCAACCAATGACAAAATGGTTAAAATTACACTCGCAAACATATCACCCAATATGCTCGTAAGTGCCGATTTCAACCCACGAGTTAAAGCAAGCGATACAACCAACATGACGCTAGGCCCAGGAATGAGGGTGAGAACAACATTGGCAATTAAATAGGCAACCCAAGTTTCGTAAGACATTCGCTCGTTCCGTAAATGTTATTGTTTTGGGTATGTTAATGGGGATACTGATAAACACCAGTCAAATTTATTGATGGTTGGTGGTTGAATATAAACTTCCTGAGTTTGGGCGGGAGTTTGAGACGGTGTCGGCTGTTTAAAGACAGTTGGCGCGCTTGTTGGCGCTCTGGAAGTTTCATTTTTACGTTCGGCTTCGCCTCTCTAGTGGCACTGGCGTGCGTTCGCTCCGCTCTCTTGCTGCGTCCTAACGGACGGCCTCAGTCGGCAAGTTCGCC
>JAOPTR010000022.1:0-66015 GCA_051531935.1 Hyphomicrobiales bacterium | reverse complement strand
TAAAAATTATTGATATTGATATTAATGGCTATATTTATAATGATCGGTAATATGACCTGTATATTATCAAAATGATTATTTGAACATAAATACAGGATTTATTTTACTGATACGCGTTATATATAATTAACAAGCACACAAGTCAATATTAATGTAACGCGTACTAATTAAATGCGTCGAGGCACAAATGGCACAAAAACAAGGTAGAAAACCCCGCAATCAAGCACAAATTGATGCGGTGCGTGCCACAATCATCGAACATGCACTAAAGCTCTTTCAACAGGAGGGTTATGATGCCGTTTCCATGCGCCGCCTCGCCAAAGAGGTCGGTTGCGCCCCGATGACCATTTATGCCCATTTCGATGGTAAAATTAATATTCTGCAACATTTATGGGCAGTGGTCTTAGAAACTGTATTCACAGAAATTCGCATCCAAGTAGATATATCTAAAAGCCCAACCCAACGCATATTAGTCGCTTCACAGGTATTCACCAATTACTGGCTCAAAAACCCCGACCATTTCCGCTTGGTCTTTATGTCCGCAGGCATAGAGCGCCCAGATGTAGATTCTTTTTTAAAAAACAAAGCCACATTGGCACATTTTAAATATTTTTCGGGGCTGGTCATGTTGGCACTCGGCGAAAATCACACACCCGATAACCAAGAGATTAAACTAAAAACCGATGGTCTTATCAGCGCCCTCATCGGAATCGTTTTTTGTGCCAATACAATTGCCGATTACCCTTGGTCAACCGCCAAAACGCTCACCGATTCAATCGTAGTTTCATTGCTTAACTTAGATACCACAACCAAAAACTAAGGCTAAAAAAGCCACCAACAGTGCTAATTAGCAATACATTAGTGGCTACATTCACCGCGCGGTCGTAATAAGTGGCAAATACAAACGCGTTTATACCTGTCGGAATTCCCGCCAATACAATAAATATCCGCGCCACTTCCATTTCAACGCCCATAATGGGCATCAATACCAGCCACAAAATAAACGGTTGCAATACAAGCTTAATAAGCGCCATCACCCCCGCCAAATGCCAAACGGTCGATAATTTATATTGCACCAAAGCCCCGCCAATGCCAAATAATGCGCACGGCAACACGGCTAAAGTAATGGTTTTTGTGGTTTCATCTAAAATCTGCGGCAATTCCAAACCCGCAAAACGGGCGATAAATCCCAAGCAGATGCCAATCACCAAAGGCTGTTTTAAAACATTCCTAATGGCAATCACAAATGTTTTGCCCAATGGCTGCCCGTCTTTGCGCGATAATTCCATGGTTATCATGCCTGCCGTAAACAATATGGGCGCATGAATGCCAAGTATCGTAAACAATAAAAGTAAACCCTCATCGCCATAAGCACGTTGAATAACGGGCAAACCAATCAACAATCCATTCGAGAAAAACCCGCTAAACCCAATGGCAACCGCATGGCCGGGGCGCTGTTTAAACACCACCCGCGCCACAGCTATGCCGATAGAAAATACAAGCAATGCCACCAAAAAATAGGGCGCTACCAGTTTAATATGAAATGCCGTGCTAAAATCTAAGCCCAAAACGGCTCTAAATAATAAAATTGGAGCAGCAACATTGTTTACAAAGCCCGTTAGCCCTGCCACGCCCGCCTGCGGAAAATACTTAACTTTAACCGCAAGATAGCCCATTCCAATGAGAATAAATATCGGCGCAATAACTGAGAAAATAAAATACATAGTTTTTTATAACGGCATTTACGCAAAATGATACACAAAACTAACCCCGTAGCTACCAATTTCAACATGGCGGTTGACTGTCAAATCCAATCGCGATATTTACGATATAGCAATGCACGCAGGAGGTTTAGTCGTGCGCAAATACAATGATGAGGGAATTCATGTTTAACGTAAAACGCGATCAATTTGGCAAAGACTTTATTTTTGGCGCTGCCACCGCTGCTTATCAAATCGAAGGCGGCCAAACCGATGGCCGCGGCACATCTATTTGGGATAGCTTTTCCCGCACGCCAGGCAATGTCCATAATTTCGAATCTGGCGTTCAAGCATGCGATCATTACAACCTTTGGGAAGGCGATTTAGACCTCATCAAAGACGCTGGTTTTGATGCTTACCGTTTTTCACTTTCATGGCCACGCCTTATCCCCGAAGGCACAGGCGCTGTTAACGAAAAAGGTCTCGATTATTATGACCGCCTCATCGACGGCATGTTAGAGCGCGGCATTAAACCCTTCGCAACGCTTTATCACTGGGATCTACCTTCAGAATTGCAAGATAAAGGCGGCTGGATGAACCGCGATGTGGCTTCATGGTTTGCCGATTATGCAAGTCTAGTGCAACAACGCTATGGTGACCGCATCGAAACCACGGCTACAATTAACGAGCCTTGGTGCGTATCATTCCTATCACATTTCCTAGGCGCACATGCTCCAGGTTATAAAGACATCCGCGCCACTGCCCGCGCCATGCATCATGTGCTTTTTGCCCATGGTAAAGCGGTCGAAGCCATGCGTGCCGAAGGCGGCGACAATATGGGCATCGTGCTTAATTTCGAGTGGGATATGCCCGCAACCGATAGCGCCGAAGATAAAAAAGCCGCACATATCGCCGATGGTATTTTCAACCGTTGGTTCTTAGATGGCGTGTTTAAAGGCCAATATCCAGATGATATGCTCGAAACATTCGGCGGCAATATGCCAAAAGGTTTTGAAGACGATATGAAAACAGTCTCCACACCGCTCGATTGGTTGGGCGTAAATTATTATACCCGCAGCGTAATCAAATACGATGAAAGCCTACCTGTATTTCCAATCGCTCCCGTTAAAGGTGGCCTCGAAACAACCGAAATGGGCTGGGAAATCTACCCTCAAGGTCTAGAAAATATCCTCACGCGCATATCTGACGATTACACAAAAATACCACTTTATGTAACCGAAAACGGCATGGCCGAGGTCGAAGGTATGGATGATCCACGCCGCGTTAAATATTATAACGATCATTTACAAGCTGTACTAGACGCCAAAGCCAAAGGCGTTAATATGAAAGGCTATTTCGCGTGGTCTTTGCTCGATAATTACGAGTGGGCAGAAGGCTATAACAAACGTTTTGGTTTGGTGCATGTCGATTATAAAACCCAAGTGAGAACGCCAAAAGCGTCTTACCGTGCTTTCCAAGGCCTGTTGCACAATACATAATATATAAATCTATGCCCACCTCACGGTGGGCTAGCTCATTAGGATACGCAATTTCATGGCTATAAAGCGCAAAACCTACAGCAACATTCTGGCTTCTGGCCTGTATCTTATGGCTGGCGGCCAAGCCTATGCAAGTTGCAACTTAAAACAAGGTGGAACCGATAAAATCGTCGAGATCGTCGATGGCGACACCGTCATTCTCAGCTCTGGAAAACAAGTGCGTATGGTCGGCACGCAAGCCCCAAAGCTGGCACTAAGTCGCAAAAAATTCATAGATTGGCCATTGGCAGACATCGCCAAAAACGAGCTAGAAAACATCGCCCTTGGTAAAGATGTCGAACTTAAATATGGTGGTCAAAAAATAGATCGCCATCGTCGCATCCTCGCACATTTATTCATAACAGATGATGACGGACAAAAAATATGGCTGCAAGAATATATGCTGCAACAAGGCCTTGCCCGTACATATAGTTTTAAGGACAACCGTTCCTGCATATATAATTTATATGCCGCCGAGGACCAAGCACGCAAGGCCAATAAGAATATTTGGAACCAAAAATATTACGATATCATTCAAGCAACCGATCTTAAGAAACTCAATAAAGAGCATGGCACTTATCAATTGATCGAAGGTAAATTGCTTAAATTTGAATATAGATATGGGCAATTATACTTTAATTTTGGCAGTGATTACCGTACCGATTTCACCATAAATGTCCGAAAAGCCAATCGTTTGGCCTTCGCCCAATCTAAATTAGATTTTTCGGCATTGGTAGGCAAAACCATCCGCATACGTGGTTGGTTAGAGCAGCGCGGGGGCCCGATGATTGAAGCCACCCATCCCGAACAACTCGAATTTCTCGATTAAAGCAACTTATGCGCTCTAAATGTGGCTTTCAACGCTTCTGGCAATGGCGTATGTGGCACATCTCCAAGCAACTTCACAAGCTTGTCTTGGTTTAAGCTCTGGTGCACATTCGCCATAAACCGCATTTCCAACATTTCGTGCATTGTTTTGTTAAATATGCCTAGAACCCATATCAAACCCCATGGAAACTTACCAATTTTCAAGGGTTTTTGCCAAACTTTTCGCACAGCATCCACCATTTCTTGCCCTGTTAAAGTATGGCCTTCACTGTGAAAAATCTCAAACAAACCAAGGTCAGCTCTACGGTTTAACAAAGCGACACCAATTCTGCCCACATCTGGCAAATAAGCCCAAGCGTGTTTTTTGTCGGCGTCGCCAGATAAAGATATCTTACCCTTGGCAACATTATCTAAAACCAAATATTTAAACATGCTACTGTCGCTAGAATCTGGCCCCCAATAATCCCCTGCCCGCAATACAATTGTCTGCACCGCATTGGCGCGGGCAAAATCAGCCATATCTTGCTCTAACCGCTTCCGAAAAGCACCCTTTTTAGTGATCGGGTTCTGTGGCGTCTGCTCATCATATATAGGGCCATCTTCAGGTGAAAAATTGTAAATATTGCCAGCGAATAATATCGTCGCATTTAATTTGTGAGCCGCACTTAGCACATTGTCAGTAATTTTAGGCATGAGCTCAATCCATTTATCATATGGCATGTTAATTCCATGAACAATCGCGTCACACGCTGAACCCGCCCGTAAAAGGTCAGCCATATTCATCGCATCACCTTTAAATATGCTCACATTGGCATGGTTCATCATGTCTGCATGCTTAAATTTATCAGGCGAGCGCAACAATAAATTCACATGCCAGCCATCATCTAACAAAGCTTGGGCATGAGCGCCGCCAAAATTACCAGTTACGCCTAAAACTAATGCTTTTTTCATATCATTCTCCATTCATAATTAAGTTGAGACCAATTTAATCCAAACATTTATATATAAATAGCTGCCAAATATGTTATATAGATATACAATAATGAATAGGTGATGAATGCAAAATTTAGATTGGAATCTCTTAAATAGTTTTTTAGCAGTGGCTAATCTGGGCAGCCTCTCCAAAGCTGCAAACTCCTTGGGCAGCACCCAACCCACCATTGGCAGGCATATTGAACAGCTCGAAACCAAACTCGACATTCGCCTGTTCGACCGCACCCAAAAAGGCTATAAAATCACCGAATTAGGTATGCAATTGGCCGAGCAAGCCAAAAACATGAAACAATATGCCGATAATATCAGCCTCATCGCAGCAGGCAAATCGCAGCAGGTGGCGGGCACCATCCGCATCACCGCATCCGAAATGGTTGCCGTAAACCACCTACCCAAAGCAATTTTCAAGATCAAACACAAACATCCCGAAATTAGCTTCGAAATCGTCGCCAATAACGGCACCGACAATCTACTAGAGCGCGAGGCAGACATCGCCATTCGCATGTATCAACCACATCAGGATGATTTAATAAGCCGCAAAGTCAACGATTTGGAAATGGGTATTTTTGTTAGCGAAAATTACCCGCGCTTTCAAGAAGCCATTCAATTATCCATAGCAAATATAGATAATTTCTTCACCCATGATTTCATTGGCTATGACCGCGAAACAATGATTATAGATGGCTTTAAACAGCTCGGCATAAAGTTGAACGGAAAAACCATAGATCGAGATTTTTTTAAAATTAGATCAGACACCCATGAAGTTTCATGGCAGAGCCTTAAAGCGGGGCTAGGCATAAGCTTCCAGCTCATAAGCTCTTGCCAAAATCAGCCCGATTTGCACCGTATATTGCCCGAATTTGAACTCGGCACCATGCCCGTCTGGCTCACTGCCCACCGCGAGCTTAAAACCTCTCGCCGAATAAGGCTTGTTTACGATCAACTTTGCGACTATTTTAGCAAAATATAATTTAGGGATTCTTATGCTTTTTATACGCTCACTGGTTTTTAACGTCGTCTTTTACGCTCATATGATTTGTTGGCTCGTGGTCTGTATCATTGCATTGCCTTTCCCCAAAGCTATGACGCGTTGGGTCATGGTCACATGGGCAAACCAAGTGCCATATTTACTCAAATGGATTTGTAACATCGAAATCGAGGCGCGTGGCCTAAACAACATCCCCGAAAGCAAAGTTATTGTGGCTTGTAATCACCAAAGCTTCTTAGAAATCATCTTATTGGCCAAATATCTAAAATTCCCACTTATGATGTTTAAAGTCAGCCTTGGCCGCATTCCTGCCTTTGGTTGGGCTTTATATAAATTGCGTTTCATTCCCATCGTGCGTGGTGGCCGTGCCAAAACCATCAAATTCATTGTCGAAGCCTCAAAATCTCGCATCTTAGATAATGGCCAAGTGATGATCTTCCCCGAAGGCACACGCGTTGCCCCAGGAGAAGTGCTCAAACTAAAACAAGGCGTCATTGCCATATACGAAGCGCTGCACCTAGATTGCTTGCCTGTCGCACAAAATGCAGGTCTTTTTTGGTCGCGCAATAGCTTTCTACGCCATCCAGGCAAAGTGGTCATAGAATTTATGCCGTTAATTGATAAAGATTTAGAACGTGAAGATTTTACCGAACAATTACACAGCGCCATGATGAATAAAAAATTACAGCTCGAGCAAGAAGCCTTTAGGGCCAGCAATCCACCACCTGCGCCCGCAACCGCAACTTGGGTGGCAGACGCCAAAAATCAAACCATCATAGTTAAAGATGGCGAAGTTTCAATAATCTAATTTTCGCTAAATCATATGGAGGAAATGAATCATGCCACATATAAAAATGGATCGTATTTTTGTTAAAATATTATCATTATTGCAAAAAAATGGCCGTATTTCTAACTCCGACCTATCCGAGCAAGTCAATCTAAGCGCCAGCCCTTGCCATCAACGCATGCGCAAACTCGAAAAATCGGGCATCATTAAAGGCTATATGGCGCGTGTCGATCTTTCAAAATTACGCCATCACGATACAGTCATTGCCGAAGTGTCCCTTAGTTCACACAATATAGAAAGCTTTGTCCAATTCGAGCAATATGCCCGCAGCCACACCCGCATTGTCGAATGTTTTAAAGTGTCAGGCTCGTTCGATTATTATGTCCGTTTTATCTGTAAGGATATGGAAGAATATAACAAATTGTCAGATGACATTTTAAGCGAAACCAATGCCGCTACAGTTAAAAGCTTTGTGGTGCTACAAAATATCAAAGAATTCACAGGTTACCCGCTAGATGAATTGGTAGATAATGCCCCCGAATATTTAGCCCCTTAGCCGACAATATGGCGTAACAGTATTGCGCCAAACCAAATCAGAACGATTCTAACCAAAATTCGTTGCATTTACTCCCATTTCCCTCTATATATTCTGCAAAAATAATCTGCACATAAAGTAGGATAAATTATGGCACGGATAGTCATGAAATTTGGCGGCACAAGCGTGGCCGATATCGACCGCATTCGCAACGTCGCCAAACATGTTAAGCGCGAAATTGATGGCGGCAACCAAGTGGCTGTCGTATTAAGCGCCATGTCAGGTACCACCAACCAATTAGTCGATTGGACACGTGAAGCAAGCCCCATGCATGACGCGCGCGAATATGATGCCATTGTCGCCACAGGCGAGCAAATCACCATCGGCCTTTTGTCAATAATCCTGCAATCAATGGGCGTAAATGCAAGATCTTGGCTCGGCTGGCAAATTCCCATTAAAACATCGTCAGTCCATGGCGCGGCGCGGATAGAAGATATTGACGGCACAGACATCATCAAACGTATGGAAGATGAAAGCCAAGTGGCTGTCATTGCAGGTTTCCAAGGCTTGGCCGAAGATGGCCGCATCACAACTTTAGGCCGTGGCGGTTCAGACACAACTGCCGTTGCCATTGCTGCAGCCATCAATGCCGATATTTGCGATATTTACACCGATGTCGATGGCGTTTACACCACCGACCCCCGCATTGTGCCCAATGCCAAAAAATTACAACGCGTCTCCTATGAAGAAATGCTCGAAATGGCATCATTAGGCGCTAAAGTCTTGCTCACACGTTCTGTCGAGTTAGCAATGATACACAAAGTACGCCTTGCCGTACGCTCAAGCTTTGAAGACCCAGAAACCGCACGCCCAACGCGTGACGATGATTTTAAAAATTTAAAAACAGGTATCAGCAACCACCCAGGTACCTTGGTATGCGATGAGGATGAAATTATGGAACAAGAACTTGTAAGTGGCATCACTTATTCAAAAGATGAAGCCAAGCTCACACTGGTTAATATATCTGACCGCCCCGGCATTTCAGCCCGTATTTTCACGCCATTGTCCGAAGCCAATGTCAATGTCGATATGATTGTGCAGAATGTATCAGAAGACGGTAAATTCACAAATATGACTTTCACTGTGCCTTCCGATAGCCTCGAGAAAGCGCAAAAAGTCATCGAAGAAAATGCCGAAAACATTGGTTATGAAAAAATACTTGCCTCTACCAATATTGTTAAAATATCGGTCATTGGTGTGGGCATGCGCTCCCATGCAGGTGTGGCTGCAAAAATGTTCGAAACCTTGGCTAAGAAGGGCATTAACATCATTGCCATCACCACAAGTGAGATCAAAGTTTCAGTTTTAATCGACGCCGAATATATCGAATTGGCAGTGCGCGCATTGCACACCGCATATGATTTGGATGTGAATTAATTTACAAATCCGCAATAATCCATATAATGAGCATTGCGGCGGTTCGAATCATTTTTAATGATGGATAGCTCGTGACCAAAAGGCCAAATTTTGAGCGATAATGACATAAATAATCCACCACAGATCCTGAATGTAAATTCTGGTGAACCCATGAGCTTGTTAGCCGCGGGGCCGCACCAAATTCTGCGCGATCTACGAGTAATTATGGCGTCAGATGTCGACGACCAAGAACGCCTCGACAAAATCACCCTGTTGGTTTCAACCAATATGCAGGCCGAGGTGTGTTCAATTTATCTGGTTCTCAATACTGGTGAACTAGAATTATTTGCCACCGAAGGCCTTAATAAAGACGCCGTGCATAATGCAAAAATGCCCGCAGGCCAAGGCTTGGTAAGTCACATTGCAAAAACAGCAAATCATTTAAATTTAGCCAATGCCCGTTCGCACGATAATTTCATGTTCCTGCCCGAAACTGGCGAAGATGTTTATCATAGCTTCCTTGGTGTGCCCATTCTAAAACATGGCATATCCATCGGTGTATTGACCGTGCAAAATAAAAGCATGCGTATATATTCCGAGGAAGAATGCGAAGTTTTATATACCGTATCCATGTTGCTGGCCGAAGTTATTTCAACCAGTAAAAGCATCAATCTTTCAGGCCTCGTCAGCGGTCAAGATGACAAACCAGAAATTGTCGATGCAACCCACAGCATGCCGGTAAATTTAAAAGGCATATCATTTTCGCACGGCATTGCCATTGGCCATGTGGTACTGCATGAACCTAAAATTAAAATCACCAACCTCATTGCCGATGATGTCGAGGCCGAGCATAAACGCGTCAGCAAAGCCATCAAAGCCTTGCGTGCTTCGATATCCGATATGTTAGAACATCCCGATCTTGCCCGCACTGGCGAACATCGCGACATTCTAGAAACTTATCTTATGTTCGCCAACGACCGTGGTTGGAAGCGTAAAATTCACGAAGCACTCACCCAAGGCCTCACGGCCGAGATTGCCGTCGAGAAAGTACAAATTGCCACCCGCGCCCGTATGTTGCGCCAAACCGACCCATATTTGCGCGAGCGATTGCACGATCTAGACGATCTGGGCAACCGCTTATTGCGCATACTCACCAACAATCTAGCCACCTCCGTATCGGCCGATTTACCCGATGACGCCATTTTAGTCGCCCGTAACCTTGGCCCTGCCGAGCTACTCGATTACGATAAAGACAAATTAAAAGGCTTGGTGTTAGAAGAAGGTGCAGCCAACAGCCATGCAGGCATAGTCGCACGCGCCATGGGCATCCCTGCCATTGGTAGCGTCACCGATATCTTCAATTATATCGAACAAGACGACCAAGCCATCATTGATGCTGAAGGCGGAGAATTATACATCCGCCCGTCAAAAGATGTAGCCGAAGCCTTTAACGATAAAAAAGCTCTTTTTGCCGAAAAACAACAAGAATACGCAAAAATACGCCATTTACCCGCCCAATCAGTCGATCAGCAACATATCAACCTGATGATTAACGCAGGCCTCGATGCCGATTTAGAACATTTTGATGAAAGTGGCGCCCAAGGCATTGGCCTTTACCGCACCGAAGTGCAATTAATGTTGCTTTCAAAATACCCGCGTAAAGATGCTCTCACTGCAAATTACCTCAAAGCCTTCAAGCAATTGGGCGATAAAAAAATCACTTTCCGCACCTTCGATGTCGGTGGCGATAAAGTTCTGCCCTATATTCGTAGCACCAAAGAAGAAAACCCCGCCCTTGGTTGGCGTGCCATCCGCATGGCACTCGATCGCCCAGGTATTTTTCGCCATCAATTGCGTGCTTTGCTTATGGCCGCACGTGGGTACGAGCTTAACATCATGTTCCCCATGATTACCGACATTTCCGAATTTCGCGCTGCAAAACAATTTGTCGAAAAAGAAAAAGAAATATTGGCATCCAAAAATATCGGCATGCCAACAAAAGTCAATTTGGGTCTCATGATCGAAGTCCCGGCTTTGCTTTGGCAATTGCCTGCTTTGTTCAAAGAGGCCGATTTCGCGTCAGTTGGCAGCAACGATTTATTGCAATTCACCTATGCGGCCGATCGTGGAAACCCACTATTGCAAGGCCGCTACCACAGCCTCACCACCCCGATTTTAAGTATGTTGCGCACCATCGTTGTGGCGGCAGAACAGGCAAATATCCCTCTATCTCTATGTGGTGAAATTGCTGGCAAACCAAAATTGGCTCTGGCTTTATTGGGCATTGGCTTTAAAAACCTGTCCATGAACAGCTCAACCATCGGGCCTGTTAAAATGATGATCAGATCATTAGACATCAATAATTTTTCAGAGTTCCTCAATGCCCATCTTGATGATGCGAGCGAAGGTATTAACGATTTGATATCCGATTATATCGCCGAAAATAATGTAAAAATCAGCATTTAATTTGATGAATATTAACAAAGCGTAAAAAGAACTGGTCTTCCTTAACTATATAAATTAAAATAAGCGTCTAAACAGATAAAAAAAGCCATATTCATGTCAGATAATGCCAATTCTGAAAATATTGAAAATCAACATTCTGCCCTAAGCAAACTTTGGCCGAGTGATTTAGAAGAGAGTAAAAAGTTGGCTGAAGAGAAGCAACAAAAACGCGAAAATTTAGTCGCTTTAGGCGATAAGTTCAAGCAAGCTCGCGAGGCTCTTGGCTATAATATTAGCGATTTAAATGAGCATACAGGCCTATCTTTCACCGAGCTAGAAGCCCTAGAGCACGGCCAATTTCAGCACATCGAACAACAAGATTATGTCGATTATTATGTACATACATATGCCTCACTTTTAGGCCTCGATGCCGATGATTTTCTCGAAGAATTTAAACAAAATTTCTATGATGCCGATGACGCACAAGATGCCGAAACCATAGATTTTCACGATGAAAGCCAATATGAAGACGCTTTCGCCGAAGAAGCCCGCAAAACTCTAGAAGCCCTCGATGCGTCCGATGTGAACGCGCTTCAAGCCGCCAACAGATTAGAAATTGAAAACTCTGCCGAAATGCACGCCACGCAACCAAGTGATGAGCGCGCAATCGAGTATGCCGAGGCAACTCTAGGCCACACAGAACCTCAGTTCGAAAATACAACACAAACTGAAATGCCTAATGAACTACATTTGCAAGCCGATTTATCGGGTGAGCCCTTCACTTCGGCGTCGCAAACCAATTCATTGCCATGGCTAAAGCTAGGCGCATCATTTGCAGTTATTTTACTTGCCGCAGTTGGTATTTATTTTGTAAATGCCCAATTTAGCGCAAGCCCTGAATCCGAGCAAGTGGCGAACCTTAACGAGGCCACCACCAATATTACCAAAGATACTGACCGCATTCCTGAAACGCAAAAAGCCAATAAAATCGGTCAACTTGAAAGCAAAGTGCTCAAACAAGGGTCAGATGATTTAAGCGCACCAACTGCCGAAATGGTGCAAAAACCACTGGTTCTCATTGGTCAAGAAACCAATGATGGCAAAACCGAAGCCCCCACTTTAACCTTGCCTAAAAACACAGAAATCACCGATATTATTTCTGAAACCATCGACACTGGCACCGATGCCATTAAAAACGCAGCCGTTAAAGCCAGTGACAGCATCACCCAAGTGATTGATACCAATAATAATGACGATTTGGCAAAAGCAAGTGAGCTTGCAAAAGCTGCCCAAGCCACAAAAGACGCCATCGAAAACGCGACCAAACAAGCTGCCGAGCAGGCCGCAAAAGCTTTACCAGAACCAAAAACTGCCGAACTACCCGAAAACCCAATTCAAGAAGCACTGTCTCAACTCCCTTCAGATGTCAATAAATACAGTTTGCATGCTACCAAAAATAGCTGGGTATTGATCGAGGATAGCGCAGCTCAAATTTTATTCTCCGACGAGTTAACACCCGAAAAAATAATCACCCTGCCCAAAACCAAAGGCGTGATTATTTCGCTCGCCAATGCTGGTGCGATTGAAGTCTATAAAGGCAAAAAATTAGTCGGTAAATTGGGCGCAGAAGATGAAACATTAGACCTTGTTCTCATCGAACAACGTTTAAATCAAATTACAAATTAGATAGGAAATTACCCTGGCGTAAAAGGCAGGGTAAGGCGTAAGCTATGATCAAACAAGAAAAAATAGACCAATTAATCGGCCGTTTCGATGCGGTAGAATCAGAGCTTTCATCAGGCCCTGCGCCCGATAAGCTTGTCAGCCTATCTAAAGAGCATGCCGATCTGGCACCCGTGGTCGAAATGCTTCGTGCGATTATGGACACCCGCCAAGAAATCTTAGATCTAAAAGAAATTCTGAACGACAAAGATTCAGATGCCGAAATGATCGAAATGGCCAAAGAAGAAGCCTTAAGCCTCGAAAAAACTTTACCTACATTAGAGCATGATCTACAAATTCAACTGCTTCCAAAAGACATGGCCGATGAGAAAAACGCCATTTTAGAAGTGCGTGCAGGTACAGGTGGCGATGAAGCTGCCCTTTTCGCAGGAGATTTGTTCCGCATGTATCAACGTTATGCTGCGCTTAACGGTTGGAAGGTCGAAACCATGACTGCCAGCGCTTCAGAACGTGGCGGTTTCAAAGAAATCACTGCCACCGTAACGGGCAAAGGCGTTTTCGCCAAACTTAAATATGAGTCTGGCGTTCACCGCGTGCAACGTGTGCCGTCTACCGAATCTGGTGGCCGCGTGCATACATCAGCCGCAACAGTCGCTGTGTTGCCCGAAGCCGAAGAAGTCGACGTACATATCGAAGATAAAGACCTACGTATCGACGTTTTCCGTGCCTCAGGTCCAGGCGGACAATCAGTAAATACCACCGATAGTGCGGTGCGCATCACACATATTCCCACAGGCATTGTTGTGTCGCAACAAGACGAAAAAAGCCAACATAAAAACCGTGCCAAGGGCATGATGGTATTGCGCTCACGTATTTACGAAGCAGAACGCCAACGCTTGCACGACATCCGCGCAGGCGATCGTAAAGATCAAGTCGGCAGTGGCGATCGTTCAGAACGCATTCGTACCTATAACTTCCCACAAGGTCGTGTGTCCGATCATCGCATCAACCTCACTCTCTATAAACTCGATAAACTCATCGCAGGTGATGGCCTACACGAAATGATCAACGCCTTGATTAATGATGATCAAGCCCGCAAGCTTTCAGCGCTACAAGAAGAGATGTAAATTGCAAACAATTGCGCAATATCACCAATTTCTCACTCAAAAATTAGCTTCAATCGGCAATCCTACTGCCGAGCTAGACGCACGCGTGCTCATTTGCCACTTTTTACAGTTGGATTTCACGCAATTCATCCTGCAACAAAACACAATAATAGATGAAGCTCAATTAGCCACGCTTAAAATCGCCGAAACTCAAGCGCTAGACCATATGCCTGTGTCGAAAATTCTAAAATCCCGTGAATTTTGGGGCCTAGATTTCGTCATTAGCGAAGATGTTCTAGATCCACGGGCAGATAGCGAAATCCTCATTGAAACCCTATTGCATTTCCAACCAAATCTCACCAAGCCATTGCGCGTTCTAGATCTTGGCACTGGCTCAGGTTGCCTCTTGTTAAGCCTGCTTAGCGAATATAAAAACGCCACAGGCATAGGTGCCGATTTTTCGGATAAAGCCCTGTCAGTTGCCACCCAAAATGCCGATAATCTCGGCCTCGCAAACCGCACAAAATTCATTCAGTCCGATTGGTTCACCAATATAGAACCGCAACAATTCGACATTATACTATCAAACCCGCCTTACATTCCAAGTGCAGATATCAAAAGTCTGGATGAAAATGTAAAATTATATGATCCAATTTCGGCTTTAGATGGCGGTGATGATGGCCTAGACCCTTATCACATCATCATTAAACAAGCCGCGCATTACCTCAAGCCAAATGGCATATTAATTTTCGAAATGGGCTTCGATCAGGCTGATGGTCTGTTTAAAATTCTGGCCGATCATGGGTTCGATTCACAATCGTTCAAAATGCCAAATAGAGCAGATAAAAACCAACAAGCCCCAAACGGCTTGGCATTTGATCTAGGCAGTAACCCGCGCGTCATCATTAGCAAAATCAAAAATCATTCCAATATATAAGGCTTATTGTTAGTTTTGGGGATAAATAGTCTATTTTTTAATCATATTTGCGGTTTTTTTACAATAAACGGTTGGAATAGATCAAAATTCATTATACAGTTTTATTAGAAATAGAAATGCACAACGCATTATTTTCCCCTAACATGCTGAAACTTTGACCAGTAAATGTATATGGCTAATCATTGAGAATATCTTGATTAGAAAAACTTCAAATCTAAATTAAAGAGTGAGATCCTAAGTGAGATCCCCTAACGAAAACAATCGTACGAGACAAGGCCAGCAAAATAACCGTCGTGGCCGCAATAACAATAATAATAATAATCGCCGTAACAATAATAATAATCACAACCATAATGGCGGCAAACCACAAAACATGCTGACCCGCAATTTCGACAGCAATGGGCCAGATGTAAAAATTCGTGGTAACGCACAAACCATTGCCGATAAATACACGTCGCTTGCTAATGATGCAATATCAGCAGGCAGCCGCATTATGGCCGAAAATTATTTCCAACATGCCGAGCATTACAAACGCATTGTAAGCATTGCCCAAGAGCAACAAGCCGAGCAAAAAGCCGCTCAGCAAGCCAAAGTTGATGCCCAACAAGCAGCACAGCAAGAACGCCGCGATCAACAAACCGCCGAGCGCGAACAGCAAGCCGCTCAAGCTGCCGAAAATGCCGAACAACAAGCCGAAGCACCTGCTGCCGAGCAAAATGAAAACGCGCCCGTGAGCATTTTAGACAATAACGAAACTTCAGATCAACAACCAGATTTGGAACAAGTCGAGGCTGCAAAAGCCGAAGAAAAACCAAAGCGCAAACGCGTAACGCGGCCAAAGCGCAAACCTGCACCTAAAAGCGAAACTGTAGATGCCCTTGCTAATGCTTTGTCAGATGATACGCCCGCAGAAGCTGAAAAACCAGCCGAGCCAGTCGATAGCTAATTCCCACAATCCATGAAACCAACAAAAGAGTAAGAATATGGACGAAAGTAAAATTCCAGCAGGCAAAGATGTGCCTAACGATATCAATGTCATCATCGAAATTCCGCAAGGAAGTTCAATTAAATATGAAGTCGATAAAGCATCTGGCGCTGTTTTTGTAGATCGTTTTCTATTCACTCCTATGTACTACCCTTGTAACTATGGCTACATTCCAGCAACGCTTTCAGATGATGGCGATCCTGTAGATGTATTGGTGGTTTCACCGCAACCTGTCGTACCAGGCAGCGTCATCCGCGCCCGTCCAATCGGTGTGTTTTTGATGGAAGATGAAAGCGGTGGCGACGAAAAAATCATCGCTGTGCCACATGATAAAGTCACAACAGAATATACAGATGTCAATTCACTTGATGATCTACCAAAACTAACAGTCGATAAAATTCAACATTTCTTCGAACGTTATAAAGACCTTGAACCTGGTAAATGGGTTAAAGTGGTTGGTTTTGAAGGCGCCGAAACCGCCAAACAAAAAATCACCGAAGGTTTTGACCGCGCATAATACGCACAAATTCCAAATTAAAACCCGCAGCTCTCGTTGCGGGTTTTTTTATGCATAAATAGTAAAATCTACAGGTAGTTTAAGCGACTAAACCTCAACCATCTCAATGTCATTCTGTGCGCAACAAGCTTGCAATGTATTGTGCAATAAACACGCAATGGTCATCGGGCCAACGCCACCAGGTACTGGCGTTAAACTGCCTGCCACAAGTTGCGCTTCTGCGGCATCAACATCACCAATTAATTTGTCTTTTTTACCTTCGCCTTGTACCACGCGGTTAATACCCACATCAATCACACAAGCGCCCTTTTTAATCCAATTGCCTTTGACCATGTTAGGGCGCCCAACTGCTGCAATCAGCAAATCAGCATTGGCACAAATTTGTTCAATATCACGGCTGCGCGAATGACAAATCGTCACCGTTGCATTTTCCTTTAGCAATAATTGCGCAACAGGCTTGCCAACCAAGTTAGAGCGTCCAATCACCACGGCATTTAAGCCCGATAAATCACCCAATGTCTGTTTGGCCAACATCACACAACCCAATGGCGTGCATGATACCAAGCCTTCAACACCTGCCGCCAGTTTACCCGCATTAATCGGGTGCAAACCATCAACGTCTTTGGCAGGCGAAATAAGTTCAATAATCTTTTGTTGGCTAATATGTTCAGGCACAGGAAATTGAACCAATATTCCATGAATGCTCGCATCTTCATTTAAACGTTGCACCAAGTCCAAAACATCTTGCTCAGGCGTATCAGCAGGCAGCTTATGTTCAATCGAAATCATACCAATTTCTTTGGTTTGCTTGCCTTTCATGCGCACATAAACTTCAGATGCAGGGTCTTCACCCACCAAAACCACTGCCAAAGCAGGCGTAATGCCATGTTCAGCCTGAATTTTAGCCACACCTTTGGCCAGATTATCGCGCAAGCTCTGCGCCACAGCGCGGCCATCAATACGTTCTGCAATTTGTGAAGTTTGGTCTGTCATGGCGATATTTCCCTTGCCCAAAAGTATAAATATGCCGCCTTTATAGCCCCTTTACAGGCTAAATCAATTTAATTTTCCAGACCCTAGCGCTCAAAACCAAAAAAAGGCCTGCCCAAATGGCAAGCCTTTTAAAATTCAAAATCTATCCAATGGGTGTTTATCACATGCCCAAATAACGTGGCAGATCAACTTTCACAATATTATCAATAAAATAAAGTGCCAAAATCAATATAATAAACGAAATATCCAAACCACCCATTGGTGGTACAAAGCGTCTAATCGGGCGTAACAAAGGCTCAGTTAAACGTTGCAAGCTAGAATATACTGTGGCTACAAATTGGTTATTCATATTAATAATGCCAAAAGCAATGAGCCAGCTCATAATGGCGCTCGCAATCAGGATGAATAATAAAATACTGATAATCGAGCTAATAAGAGAAAGAATCGCAAACATTTTGTAACCTTAAATAATTGACTATGCTGTAGATATAAGCAATTTATTTACCAAAGCAATAGCAGCACCCCAATTTTTGCGTGGCTTGGTTAATACTCAAGCGCCAATATATCCATATTAGACCTATATTGGTTCTTCCAAATAGCGCTTTACCGCGCTCACTCTGTCATTTAGTCTAAACAAAATAACGAATCACTAGCAAGGGCAGCTACATGGCAGACGATAGTTTGAAAGAACGGGCACTAAAATATCACAAATTCCCAAGACCGGGTAAAATGACCATCACCCCCACCAAACCGTTGGGCAATGCACGCGATCTTTCGCTCGCTTATTCACCTGGTGTTGCCGAGGCCTGTCTCGAAATCGTAAGAGACCCTCAAACCGCACGTGATTATACAATTCGCGGTAATTTAGTGGGCGTTGTTACCAATGGTACAGCCGTTTTGGGCTTGGGTGATATTGGGCCACTCGCTTCCAAACCTGTGATGGAAGGCAAAGCCGTTCTTTTCAAAAAATTCGCCGACATTGATGTTTTCGACATCGAATTAAACGAAAAAGATCCTAAAAAACTAGCCGATGCCATTGCAGCGTTAGAGCCAACTTTTGGCGCCATTAATCTAGAAGACATCAAGGCACCAGAATGCTTTATCGTCGAGAATGATTTGCGCAAACGCATGAACATTCCTGTTTTTCATGATGATCAACATGGCACCGCCATTGTAGCGGGCGCTGCTATTTTCAACGCATTACGTCTGGTCGATAAAAAAATTGAAGATGTAAAAATCATTTCAACAGGCGGCGGTGCAGCAGGTATTGCATGCCTAAACCTCCTGCTTACACTGGGCGCAAAACGCGAAAATATCTATCTATTCGATCATACTGGCCCCATTTTTAAAGGCCATAAAGACGCATCAGCCCAAAAAATGGATTTTGCACAAGCCAAAAAAATCGAGCTTAAAGACGCTTTGGTCGCTGCCGATATTTTCCTTGGTCTTTCTGCACCAAATCTACTCAATGCAGAGCTTATTAAACCCATGGCACGCGATCCGCTTATTCTTGCGCTCGCTAACCCAAATCCAGAAATCATGCCCGATGTAGCTCGTGCCGCACGGCCAGATGCCATCATCGCCACTGGCCGTAGCGATAGTGCTAACCAAGTTAATAATGTACTTTGTTTCCCGTTTATTTTCAGAGGCGCGTTAGATGTAGGCGCCACCACAATTAACGAAGAAATGAAACGCGCTTGCGTGGTCGCCATTGCCGATCTTGCCATGGCCGAAGCTTCCGAAGTGGTCGCCAACGCCTACCGTGGCGAAAAACTCACCTTCGGGCGAGATTATGTCATCCCGAAACCATTCGATCAGCGTTTGCTGGTAGAGATCGCCCCTGCTGTTGCCAAAGCCGCAATGGATAGCGGTGTCGCCACCCGTCCAATAGAAGATTTTGCAGCCTATCGCAACGAACTAGAAGCCTTTGTTTACCGCTCAAAAATGTTAATGAAGCCGGTGATTGACCGCGCTAAAACCAACCCAAAACGCGTGGTTTATGCCGAAGGTGAAGACCGCCGCGTCCTGCGCACAGTACAAACGGTAATTGATGAGGGCATCGCCATTCCTGTACTCGTTGGCCGCCCCGAGGTTATCGAAAACCGTTGCGAGCAACTGGGTTTGCACATTCGCC
Organism: Hyphomicrobiales bacterium; assembly: GCA_051531935.1. Lineage (GTDB taxonomy): Bacteria > Pseudomonadota > Alphaproteobacteria > Rhizobiales > OSC116 > OCS116. The sequence continues at coordinate 46,430 of JAOPTR010000022.1, read as the reverse complement.
CCCATAAAGACTTCGAAATTTGTAATCCCGAAAACGATGCCCGCTATTCCGATTATTGGGCAGAGTTTCATAGCCTTATGGAGCGTGATGGCGTCACACCTGCCGAGGCGCAAACCATCATCCGCACCAATACAACCGCAATTGCCTCCATCATGTTAAAACGTGGCGAGGTCGATGCCATGATTTGTGGTTCATATGGTCAATATTTTTGGCATTTAAAATATGTGCTAAACATCATTGGCAAACGCAAAGAAGTTGGTGATGTTTCTGCCATGTCGGGCTTGGTTTTAGATGGTGGTGCGCTCTTCTTCAGCGATACCTATGTAACGCCCATCCCAACGGTCGATGAGATTGTCGAAACCACTTTAATGGCGGCAGAAGAGCTACAACGCTTTGGCATCACGCCAAAAGTGGCGATGATTAGCCATAGTAATTTTGGTAATGCCCCAACAAAATCCGCGCTAAAAATGCGCAGAGCTGTCGAAATTCTCAATGAAATCGCACCCGATTTAGAGGTTGATGGCGAAATGCACGCCGATGCCGCCATTGACCCCGAAATTCGTCACGCATTATTCCCCAATTCACGCCTAGAAGGCCGTGCAAACTTGCTTATGTTCCCTAATTTGGACAGCGCAAATGCTAGCTTTAACTTGCTTAAAGCAGTCGGCAACGGCCTCAGCGTTGGGCCAATTCTTTTGGGAATGAAGCAGCCAGTGCACATCGTAACCGACACTACAACCTCTAGAGGGTTGATGAACCTAACCGCACTCAGCGTGGTTGATGCACAGATTTTAGATAACTAATACACGCATAACAATATTGCACAAGCCTAACTCAGTTAGGCTTGTTGCTTCCAAAATACAGATATAAAAAAGTTATTTTTTAGCGTCAGTAGAAAGTAATTTACTCGCAATCAACCGTACCAACCATCTTGGTGTTAAGCGCAACATAAATGGCAAAACCTTATTTGTATTGCCAGTAATCACAATCACTTGGCCGCGCATATATCCCTGAAAACCAATTTTGGCCACCACTTCTGGGCTCATTAATGGCGAATAGTCAAATAAAATAGAACGGTCTAAATGCGCTCGCTCGCCAAAACCTGTTTCCGTTGTGCCTGGGCAAATCGCGCTAATTTTTATATTCTTAGTCTTATTCTCTTCGGCCAAACTTTCAGTAAACGACAAAACATAAGCCTTAGATGCCCCATAAACACCCATATAAGGGCTAGGCAAAAAGGCAATGGTCGAGGCTACATTCAATACGCCACCACCATTAGCTTCAATTTCAGGTAAAAACCGTATCGACAAATCAGTCAATAACCGCACGTTCAAATCAACCATATTGATTTGCGCGGCTAAATCCAAATCGGCCATAGACCCATTCAAACCAAACCCAGCATTATTGACCATATGCTTCACACAAAGCTTGTTTTCATCTAGATATGTCACCAATGTTTCAGCAGCGTCGGCCAGGCTTAGGTCCAAGGCCAAAATCATAACCTTAACTGTATTTTTTTGGGTAATTTTAGCGGCAATCTCTGCCAATTTATCACCCGAGCGCGCCACCAATAGTAAATCTTCACCCATGGTCGCAAATTGATAAGCCAAATGCTCGCCAATACCGCCCGATGCGCCTGTAATCACTGCCACTGGTTTTTTCATAATATATCCATTATCCAATTATAAGCTAGATTTCACCTGTTCACGCATGGCAATTCTGTCATTGGTCGTAACACCAAGCAGTTCCGAAACACGCCACACCAAATTATCTTCAAAAGGCGTAATTTCATTGTCAGCCAGAACAATCTTCCACAATAGACGCACAATTTCTTTGCGGCCATCATTGTCCAACTCATCATTTAATTTACTGGTGAATTTATACAGGTCAATCGCTTCACGTTCAGCACTGTCAGCGTCTTTAATCAAAATAGCCGCTTCTGCTTCGCTAATGTTAAAATGCTTCTGAATTTGCCCATGCATCACTCTGGCTTCTTCAGCGCTATAAAAGCCGTCAATACGGGCGGCATGAACCATTAATGCTACGGCTGACAATTGAAAATCATCATCTTCCAAGTCTGCACCGCTCAGTTTTTGGCCCATTAATTTATCGGTAAAAGATTTAATTTTACTCCACATAACTTCACTCACTTCTTAATATTAATTAGAATAATAACGTTCGCTGCCAGAACCTTTGGCGCCTTCTTTAGGCAAACCTGGGTCATCAGGGCGGCGGGGCAATTCATCATCTTTTGTAATGGGTTTGCTGCTATAAGGGCTTGCCGATTTTCCATCATCTTTACGACGTTTGCCAAATAACCCACCCGATTTTTCTTCGCCAGATTTTTGTGGGCTCGCATCAGCAGGTTGCAATTCAATCGCTTTCTCTTCAACAATATCTTCGCTAACTTCTTCCACTTTTTCAACGGCCACAATCGCTGTTGCGCTTTCTGGCGTGGCTTCAATTTTTTTAGGCTCTTCGTTAGCTTGCTTGTCTTCAACCACAATCACTTGTTGGCTTGCACCGCCATCACCATTGCCGCTGGAGCCTTCATCGTCTGGTTCATCATCATTGCGTTCATCAGTCAATTTAGCAATTTCAGCTTTAGCCTGTTCTTTCACTTCAACAATGGTTTGAGCTTGCGCTTCAATCGCTTGTAACTCATTTTCATGATGTTCAAGTAAAATATTTGCCGCCATATCAGCTTCAACTTGCGCCATATTATAATCTGGCAGTTTCCACTCATAAGCATCCAACTCACCTGTCACAGCAGATATAGGCGCCCAAACTTCGGCAATATGTCCATCAGCCAACCAAACAGAATCACTCGGCGCACGTTGCGCGCGGGCTAACCATTCGGCAACAAGGCCTTTGCTGCCCAATTCGCCTTGCTCAATTTTCGCCATCAATGTGCAAATACGTGCACTTGGGTCATCAACCACAATATTTTCTAGTGCTTTGCGTGCCGCTGTCCAATCACCCTGCTCAATTGCAACTTTTGCAATCATCACCGCAGCTTCAATTGCGCCTTGCGCTTGGGCTTTTGCATTGCCAGCCCCTGCTTTTTCGGCAAAAGTCTGAACACGCTTTAGCCAAGCTTTGTCTTTTTCACCGTCTTTAACTTTAGCAAATAATGCACCAAGTTCAGGGTGAGGTGCCAAACGCCAGCATTTTTCCAAAAGCTTATGGGCTTTTCTAATGCTGCCTTTAGCCAGCAACAATTTGGCAGCCAATATAGTTGCAGGCACCAATTCAGGTGCCAAAGCTTTGGCTTCAAGGCTTAGTTCCAATGCACGTTCTGCATTATTATCTTGTAAGTTCAACGCCTCTGCTGTTAACAATACAGCACGCTTGCGCCTGGTTTCAACCGCGTCAGTTCCGCTCAAACGGCCAATCATCAATAGGCTGTTTAAAGCACCACCCCAATCACCTTCAGTGGTTTGCAAGTCAAACAATCCGTTCAAAGCCCATTTGCTTTGGCTGTCATGTGCAACCGCATCAAGTGCAATTAACTTAGCATCAGCACCATTTTCTTGGCGCTGCGCCTCCACAAATAAGCCACGCAAACCAAGCATTTTAGTGGCTGGCTGCTCCGTCATTTTTTCAAAGGCTTTATGAGCTAACTCTTTGTTGCCTTCAAGCTGAGCCGTTTGGGCTTTTAACAATAAGGTAAGCGGTTCATCATCAAGTTTCTCACCTGCAATGCGCGCAAATTTATGTGCTGTTTTTGCATCTCCGCTGCCAACGGCAATAATGCCTTTAGACAAAGCTTCATAACCTTTTTTACGGCGACGACTGCTAAAAAACACGCCAAAAGCATCTGGTGCGCCCATAATGCCACGCACAAAACGCCAGCCAATAATACACAATACAATAAGTATAATAATCGCGGCAAAAAATAGTCCAATAGAACTTTTAATATGGTACCCAAACCAGTCAAACTCAACATAGCCAGGGTTATTATTCATCCAAACAATCGCACTTACAAACACTGCAAAGGCAATAAAATATCCAATTAATCTAATCATCACTTATCCTAATTTGCTGCTCATTATTGCAATGATGTTAAAATATCCGCGCTCACTTGGCGCATTAAATCTTTTGCTGCCAAACGGCTCGTTGCCGATGTCAGCCAATTTTCAAACACCTTTTTAGCGGGGCCTTCAAGTGCATTTCCAATTTCTACCGCAGCGCCTAAATCTTTGGCCTGCACAGCCACTTCCATCCGCGCCAATACAGCTTCCGCGCTGTTGCCATCCACATTACCTGTTTTCCGTATAGATATTATGGATTTTGCATTGCCAATAAACTTGTCCAATACAGATGTGCCTTCCCCTTTAAGGTCAGCCACCAAAGCCGCTTCTAACAAACCATCAAACTGCCCCATTAGGCTAGTTTCACTGGCCAATCCTGTCACTGCATATTCAGCCAGTTTGGTCAAAGCCGCATTGTCAAAGGCGTCATTGTCACCAGCCACACCTTTAATGGCGTTTAATTCAACCTCAAAAGGTTGTTCATCTTGCAATGCGCGCTCTAAGGCCGCCACAGCCAATGCCGATGCCATATTACTAGCATCACCATTGCTAATTTGTGTGCCAGCAGCCGATGCCGTTTCAGCAATGCTTTTCACGGCCGCAATCTCTGTTTCTAATTCAGCCATTTTACTCTGAACCGCTTCAACAGCCGCGCTTAGCTCTTCATTATTGCCAGAAACAACATTGCCACTATTCGCTAGCATGTCTTTTTTCAAGTCATTAAGCTCAGTTTGCAACGCAATAATAATCGTATTGTCAAATCCGCCATCATCCTTTTGCGCAACAAATGCAATGGATTGTTCAACGCTACCAATGCGTTCGCCAATTGCAGTCACTTGGTCACTTTCAGTGGCAAGCTTATCGGCCAAAGCCGTAATTTCATCAGAAATAGGCGCTAAATCGATCGTCGCTGGCGCAACATTTTGCAGTTCCGCAAACTCACCTTCTAGCGATAATATACGTGTCGAAACGTCTGTATAGCGTTCTTCATTTGCTGCAGCCGCGTCACCACCATTTAACAAATTGCCTAAGCCACCCAAATTATTCGAGCTAACGGCATAATAACCAAGCCCACCAATAAGCGCCACGGTTACCACACCACCCAAAAGCGCAGCCACTAACAAAGAGCCAAATCCCGCGCCAGATTTTGCGACAATTGGGTTCACATCTTCCAGCTTTTCATCTAGCTCAACTATATTTTCTTCAACAGCAGCTTCAACGTCTTCCTCGATCTCTTCAATCGCATCAACAGTTTCAATCACTTGATTTTTTACAGCTTCATCTTCTGGAGTTTTTTTATCGTCTTCGCTCATCATTTAGGCCTAAAATAGAGGGGTCAAATTTTAATATTCAATTGCATTAATTTTAGTAATTTTGCTTCATCTGGTTGGTTTACAAAATATATGTTTTTAAGATAAGGCCTAGCCACCGCATCTGCAATGTTTTTTGACAAACAAAATGTAGGTATTTCGGATATTTTCGATAAAAGCCCATGTTTTTGCATGTTTTTAATAAATATTTTCGCACTTCGGGTCGAATAAAATAAAATAGCCGCTATTTTTCCCTCATTAATGGCAGCGTTCAATCTTGGCGAAACCTCATTCACTTCTTGCATAATATAAGCCTGAATACGCTCAGTCACAATGAGCTTTTCGGCCAATATTTTGCTTAAATTTCCAGCCATATGTGTGCCCGAAATATGTAATAATGGCTTTGAAAAACCACGATCTCTATAGTCAATTTCAATTTTCTCAGCAAGGCTCACCACGTCATTGTCACCTTGCACCAAAACCTCAAAACCTAGTTGTTTGGCAACTTTAGCGGTATTTTTTCCCACAACATAACAAGCAAGTTGGTTCATGTTTTTATGGTTTTTTAACGCCCGCACGCCATTGGCCGAGGTAAATACCAATGCCGCATAATCTTCAAGCGCAACATGGCCAAAATCCAAAGTTTCAAACAATAAGCTCGGGGCAGACATAGCTTCAAATCCCAACTGCACCACAGAATCAGCGGTGCGGCCAAAATCCTCTTGCGGTCGTGTGATCAGAATTTTATCCATAGCTTATCCACGCCTCATCTCAATTCATTCGACTTAAATTTGCCAGCGCTTAAATTTCGTAAAGCGGTTCAAAAAAGTCAGGGCCAGCTTTTTCAAGCAATTCAAGCCCCAAATTACGGCCAAACAACTCAGCTTGGTTTAATGGCGCGGTAATCGCAACTTCATGCTTCACTTTGCCATCAGGCGTTAAAATCATACCCTTAAATTCAATCTGCTGTCCAAATATTTGCGCCAATGCCGCAATCGGTGTGCGGCACGAGCCGTCCAATGCTGCTAAAAACGCACGTTCCATATTTATTTCAGCTTTAGATTCACCACAATTAATCGCCGAAAGCAATTTAATCATCGCCACGTCATTGTCGCGCACTTCAAGGCCAATGGCTCCCTGCGCCACAGCTGGCAACATGTCAGATGCCGCAATGGTGTGGGTCATCACTTCATTTATGCCCAAACGGTTTAACCCTGCCACGGCCAAAATAGTTGCATCCACATCACCATTTGATAATTTTTCAAGCCGAGTTTGCACATTGCCTCTAAAATTCACAATCTTTAAATCTGGGCGTTTATTCAACAAAATTGCCGCCCGCCTCAATGAAGATGAGCCAACCACAGCGCCATTTGGCAAATCTTGTAACGCGTTATATTTAACCGATATAAAAGCATCCCGCACATCTTCACGCGGTAAAATTGCTGTCATTATTAAACCAGTTGGCAATGCTGTTGGCACGTCTTTCATACTATGCACGGCAATGTCAATATCACCGTCAGCTAATTGCTGCTCAATCTCACTGGTAAACAAGCCCTTGCCACCAAAATCTTTAAGCGGCTTATCTTGTATGCGGTCACCTTTGGTCGAAATCGCAATAATTTCAAAGTCTTTTTCTTCAAGTCCATAGGCCGATTTTAAACGGTCGCGCACTTGGTGGCTTTGTGCCATCGCCAGTGGGCTACCACGGCTACCAATTTTAATCGGAAGGGTTAAATTTTGGGGAATCATATTCACAGCTTGCCTCGTCATGGCGTTTATTATAAAAGCAATCCAATATATGAGCGTCAAACGCCAATAGGTCAAGCAGGATTCGACCCCATGAATAAAGAAATTATATGTTTAGGACTAGAATCCAGTTGCGATGATACGGCAGCCGCCATTGTCAGACGCAATCCCGATGGCAGCAGCGACATTTTGTCCAACATCATCCACACCCAAACCGATGTGCACGCGCCCTTTGGTGGCGTTGTGCCCGAGCTAGCGGCAAGAGCACATATCGAATATATGGATCACATGGTCACCCAAGCGCTGCAAGAGGCAAACCTAACCTATAATGACCTAAATTTAGTCGCAGCCACTTCAGGGCCTGGGCTTTTGGGCGGTGTTATTATCGGCCTCATGAGCGGAAAAGCCATTAGTTTAGCCCATGATCTACCATTTATAGCCGTCAACCACCTCGAAGGCCACGCCCTCACTGCGGGCCTGTCAGATGGAATCCAAGCCCCTTATTTGCTTTTACTCATTTCTGGCGGTCATACCCAAATATTACAAGTGAATGCAATTGGCGATTACCAATTACTAGGTACGACTATAGATGATGCCATTGGCGAAGCCTTTGATAAAGTAGCCAAATTACTAGGCCTAGGCTATCCGGGCGGCCCCCATGTAGAAGCATATGCCAAAACAGGTAGTGCCGATAGGTTCACCCTACCCCGTCCCATGAAAGGCCGCAAAAACTGCGATTTTTCTTTCTCAGGTCTTAAAACCGCGGTGCTTCATGCCGCCAAAAAAATCGAACCCATTGCCGAGCAAGATAAACACGACATTTGTGCTGCCTTTCAAGCCGCCGCTGCCGATGTATTGGCCGATCGCGTCAAACGCGCCATGGTATTATTTCGCGAAAATCTAAATCTCACTCCAGAGTCTCCGCAAAACCTCATCATTGCTGGTGGTGTTGCCGCCAACAAAGCCATTGCCCAAAAACTAACCGAGCTAGGCGCAAATCACGGCTTCAATCTTGTGGTTCCCCCCTCAAATCTTTGCACCGATAATGGCGCCATGATTGCATGGGCAGGCATCACTCAGTATATGCAGGGCAATGTAAACAACCTCACTGCCCCACCTCGCGCCCGCTGGCCACTTTACGAATAATTTAATTTCACCACCATTGATAGTGTCATATATATCGCTACGCCATTAACCAATTCACCATAGAATCTCGCGAGCTAACGGTTAATTTTGTCTTAACGGCAAGATTCTAGCGAGCAAGTGTCGTTAGGGCACTGCCAATTAAATTAAAAAATATAGCCAAATATAATAAATAGATTATAGTTCGCTTGAGCCAGTTTATTGGCGCAACCATCTTGGTCAAAGCGCAGCGCAATGGCCACAAATAGTGTAATTAATGGGCAACTAAATGAATCTAAAAATCGGCATTATGGGCGCAGGCGCTTGGGGCACAGCATTGGCAACAGTCGCCGCAACCGCAGGGCACACAACAACCATTTGGGCTTATGAAACCGAGGTGGTCGATGCCATCAACAACCATCACGAAAACAGCATCTTCCTCAAAGACGTGCCACTACCACATAATATTAAGGCCACCAATCAACTGGCCGATATGGCCGATATGGATGCCATATTATGGGTCACTCCCGCACAATTAGTGCGCCCCATTGCCGTCCAATTTGCACAATATCTTAAAAAATCAATTCCCATTCTCATCTGTGCTAAAGGCATAGAGGCCTCTACACGCATGCTGCTATCCGATGTTATGGCCGAAACTTTACCCATTGCCAAAGCAGGCATTTTGTCAGGCCCTAGTTTCGCTATAGATGTCGCCAAAGGCCTACCCACCGCCATTACGTTAGCGTTAGAAGATCAACATGCAGGCCAACAACTTGCCAAGGCTTTGTCCATTCCAACCTTCAGGCTTTATCATTCAACCGATATCGTTGGCGCCCAAGTTGGCGGCGCGGTTAAAAATGTTTTGGCCATCGCCACAGGCATTTCAGATGGCAAAGGCTTTGGCGATAGCGCCCGCGCTGCCCTTACCACACGTGGTTTTGCCGAGCTAACCCGCTTTGGCGCTGCCCTCGGTGCAAAACGTGAAACCTTGTTTGGCTTGTCTGGCTTGGGCGATCTCACACTCACCGCCAACAGTACCCTATCGCGCAATATGTCACTAGGCATGCTGCTCGGCCAAGGTCAAACTTTACAACAGATTATGGATTCACGCCAAAGCGTATCCGAAGGTGTGCATACCTCTGCAATTCTGGCCAAATGGGCAAAAGAATTGGGCATAGATATGCCGATATGCCAAACAGTGGCCGATATTGTGGCAGGTAATTTAGATGTCGATAGCGCCATCACCAACTTGCTCAACCGCCCGCTAAAGCTAGAAAATGTTTAACTGATTGGTTGATAAACGCCATAAAGCTAGATAAAATATCTTCAAAACACATCACATAAGTATTAGTGAAAAAGGGAAAAATATGTATTACGCAGTTTCATGTTACGATAAAGACAATAGCCTCGATCTCAGAATGGCCACCCGCGAAAAGCATTTGGCATTTTCAGCCAATGCAGGCGCCCGCATCATTGTTGGCGGCGCTCTACTAGGTGCCGATGACAGCATGATAGGCTCTCACCTTATTATCGAAGCTGAAGACCGCGCTGCATTAGACGCCTTTTTAGCCACCGATCCCTACGCCGTTGCTGGCTTGTTCGAAAAAGTAACCGTTAAACCCATGAAAATTGCTTTTTCAAACCCAATTTAACCCAAGCCTAGTCCTGCAAAACCGTTTACAGCCTCATTCTACCAATAAATATGTAAAATTGGCACGAATGGACTACTACCAATTGCACAACGAATATCATACTGTTTAAATCAGTGAAGATAGCGGGCAACCGATCTATAACCTTGCCCAATTTTATCGCGTTAAATAATTTTAGAAACTAAGAGGGACTCAATGTTTAAAGTTGAAACACATTATCCGCACGAAGCGTTTAGCGCCAAAAGCTATGTAAATCATTCAAGATATGACACGTTACATAAGCGCTCATCCGATAATCCAGACATTTTCTGGGCTTATCATGGCACGCGTTTGGATTGGATCAAACCATTCACAAAAGTCAAAAACACAAGTTTCGAAGGCAATGTCGATATCAAATGGTATGAAGACGGCACTTTAAACGTTTCTGCCAACTGTATTGATCGCCATCTTGCCACAAAAGGCGAGCAAACCGCCATCATTTGGGAAGGCGATAACCCAGATGAATCTAAAAACATCACTTATAACGAATTGCATAAGCAAGTTTGCCTCTTCGCAAACATGCTAAAAGCCAATGGCGTTAAAAAAGGTGATGTTGTCACCCTTTATATGCCGATGATTCCCGAAGCCGCTTATGCTATGCTCGCCTGTACCCGTATTGGCGCGCCACATAGTGTGGTTTTTGGTGGTTTCTCACCAGAAGCTTTGGCTGGCCGCATTAAAGCTTGCGAATCCAAATTCGTGATCACATCCGATCAGGGCTATCGTTCAGGCAAAGCCGTTCCGCTTAAAGCCAATGTCGATGAAGCACTTACAAAAACCGCTGGCGGCGAAAAAGTTTTCGTTGTTAAACGCACAGGCGGCGATGTCGCATTTGATGATACGCGCGATATTTGGCATCATGAAGCCATTAAAGGCCTATCCGAGGTTTGCGAACCCGAAGAAATGAATGCAGAAGATCCGCTTTTCATTCTTTACACATCAGGTTCTACTGGCACACCAAAAGGTATTTTGCACACAACAGGTGGTTACCTTGTTTACGCCAGCATGACCCATAAATATATTTTCGATCATCATGAAAATGACATCCATTGGTGTACTGCCGATGTAGGTTGGATTACAGGCCATAGCTATATTCTTTATGGCCCTCTTGCCAATGGCGCCACAACGCTTATGTTCGAAGGTGTGCCAACATACCCAACAGCGTCACGTTTTTGGGATGTCATCGACAAGCATCAAGTCACAACATTCTACACAGCCCCAACAGCCATCCGCGCCCTTATGGGCAAAGGCGACGATTTTGTCACAAAATCAGATCGCTCATCATTGCGCTTGTTAGGTTCAGTAGGAGAGCCTATCAACCCAGAAGCTTGGGAATGGTATTACCATATTGTTGGCAATGAAAAATGCCCAATAGTCGATACATGGTGGCAAACCGAAACGGGTGGCATTCTCATCAGCCCACTTCCTGGCGCAACCGCTATGAAGCCTGGTTCTGCTAGCCATCCATTCTTTGGTGTAAAACCCGAAATTGTCGATCAAGAAGGCAATGTTCTAGAAGGCGAAGCCGAAGGCCTGTTATGCATTACCGATAGTTGGCCGGGTCAATCTCGCTCAATTTATGGCGATCATGAACGCTTCATCCAAACATATTTCTCAACCTTTAAAGGTAAATATTTCACAGGTGATGGCGCCAAACGCGATAAAGATGGCTATTATTGGATTACAGGCCGCGTTGACGATGTGCTCAACGTATCTGGTCATCGCATGGGCACTGCCGAAATCGAAAGCGCACTTGTTTCGCATGATAGCGTGTCCGAAGCCGCTGTGGTTGGTTTCCCGCACGATATTAAAGGCCAAGGCATTTATGCTTATGTCACTTTAATGCATGATGGCGAACCATCCGATGAATTGAAAATAGAATTGGTTAAATGGGTACGTAAAGAAATCGGCCCCATTGCAACCATAGATAAGCTTCAATTCGCTCCAGGTCTTCCAAAAACCCGTTCAGGTAAAATTATGCGCCGTATTTTGCGTAAAATTGCCGAAGATGAGTATGGCAATCTAGGCGACATCTCAACATTGGCTGAGCCACAAGTCGTAGAAGAGTTGATTAAAAACCACGAAGCTTTATAAATATAAAGTAGGGTGATTCGGAAAAGCAGATATCTATTCTAATTTATTGGATTAGCGGACCATTTTCCAAACCCAGAGGCAACGAGGGCGAAGTTTTTCTTCGCCCTTCTTTTTGTCTAAATACCAAAGTATATAGCTAAAAACGCATAACCCTACGGCAAGTTATACTAAAGTCTTGTGGGTATTTAATGAGGAACTAAACAGCTATACTTCGAAATTACTTGATCGAATTCAAGTGTAACCTAAGGTTGCAATGAAGCGACCCAAACGAACAAGTCTAAAAATCAGATGTAATGCCTTTATTTTCCCAATCAGAGTATCGGGTAGGCTCTAAGCCTTTTTTACGGCCGTCATATTCTTTTTCCATGTCCTCGGCCACATTATCAATGCTTTTGCGCCGTTCAGCAGCCTCACGGATGGCTTGTTCAGCCACAGCCGATATTTTCTTGCCCTTTGCTGCGCCCAATTTTTCCAATTCGGTCAAATGGCTCGGCAATTTCACTTCAGTATATTTAATTTCATCTGTCATAGCGCTACAATAGTTTAAAAACTTGACTTAATCAGCAAAAAAGCGTTTTTGGCTCTAACCACTAGTCAATAAAGGCCAATTGTGAACAAACCAGAACCAAAAACCACGCGCCCACAGCGTCATTCTAAAAAAAATATACAAGGCCTTGCCGCGCGCCAAGTTTCACTCACATTATTAGGCTATATACTGTTTAACCGCCTCACATTTGATGATGCATTGCTCAAAATTCAAGCCGAGCCAAGTTGGGATGCGTTAGATGCACGCGACCAAGCATTTGTGCGTAATCTTGTCATCACCAGTTTGCGCCATCTCACTAAAATCGAATATTTCATCAAACTTTATATGAGCAAAAGCCTACCTCGTAAGGCGTACCAAGCTCATTATATCCTCATTTTAGGCGCAGCACAGCTCCTCTATTTAGAAACCCCACCCCATGCCGCCATTTCACTTAGCTTAAACCTAGCTGATAGCAATGATGCCAAGCATTTCAAAAAACTTATCAATGCCATTTTGGGCAAGGTCAATCGCGAGCAAGATAAATTACGTTTCCTAAAACTCACATCAGCGCAAATGCTGCCAAAATGGGTTGATCAAAAGTGGAATAATTATTATGGCGAAGAGCTAACACTGCAATTTGCCCACGCTTATGCCGAGCAACCAAAAATGGATTTAACGGTAAAAGCAGATGCCGCAATTTGGGCTGAAAAGCTCGATGCCGTACAAATTGGCGATAACAGCATCAGGCTAAACCAACGCCAAAGCTTCACCCAATTAGAAGGCTTTGACGAAGGCGTTTTTTGGGCGCAAGATGCCGCAGCAGCCATTGCCGCCACTCTATTTGATGATGTGCAAGGTAAAAATGTGCTAGATCTTTGTGCCGCACCTGGTGGTAAAACCATGCAATTGGCCGCAATGGGCGCACATGTTACCGCTGTGGACATCAACAAAAACCGCATTAAACGCCTAGAAGAAAACCTTCAACGCACAAAACTAACCGCAGACATCGTCCAAATGGATGTGCGTAAATATGAGCCAGAAACCCCACCAACGCATATTTTGCTCGATGCGCCCTGTAGCGCCACTGGCACCATGCGCAAACATCCCGAAATTCTGCTGCTCAAAACACACGACGACATCAACAAATTGAAAAAAATTCAAGCCGAATTACTCAATAGATGTATAGACATAGCCGCTCCAAATGCCGAAATTATTTACGTCACTTGCTCTCTTGAGCCAGAAGAAGGCGAAAAGCAAATAGATGCCATTTTAGGCCGCCGCGATGATGTAACGGTCGAGCCAATCACGGCCGAAATGCTGGGTCTCATTGCCACAACTGCAGATCTCACAATCAGCCCCAAAGGTTGGTTGCGTATATTGCCAAACCTGCAAGATGGCCTTAGTAAAATTTCAAGTGGTGGTGGCATGGATGGCTTTTTCATTGCCAAATTACGCAAAAACTAACTGCATAACTACAGAGAAAATCAGCCTTGCCTTGCAATACCCATGATTGCTAGCTATGTTTAAGTTAAGTTATTTATGGGTATGCGGCGTAAAATATGGCACATTTTTCATTTCCTGAGAAATTAAAGCTAGTCTACTTAGCTCTGATCTATTTCATTCGCCATTTAAAGCAAAATATCACCCTTATTTATGTGCTAAAATGGCGTAAAAGTAAAAACCTGCCCCAAGCCATTCAGTTCGAGCCGCAAGATTTCCACATTTCAGACCCGACAATCGCCGAAGATATTTATGACGGCCACATCTCACTCGCGGGTCTAAGCTTCAACATTGGCGCCAATTCACCGTTTAATGTCATCCCCCCCAATCAAGATTGGCATGACGAGCTGATTAGTTTTTCATGGTTGCGCCATTTTAAAGCGTTAGATTCCCCCATCGCCACATTGCAAGCCAGGGCTTTATTTGTCGATTGGCTGTATAGCGATAATTATCACAAACGCAACAATTGGCGCTCATCCGTCACTGCAAAACGGCTCATTGCCCTGCTCACCCATAGTTCAATACTCTATGGCAATGGCAAAGATGCGGCCGATGTCACCTATTTCAAAACCATCGACCAACATATCCAAATTCTCATCCGTAGCTATAAAAATGCCAAACATAGTAAGGATAGATTAGACATTGCCATCGCACTTTGTTTTGCCAATACCTGCTTAGAAACCTCTTATCTATCGACCATTAAAAACAGCCAATTCCAAAAAATGCTAACCGCTCAATTGGCCGAACAAATCTTGCCCGATGGCGGTCATATTAGCCGTAATCCCGATATTTTACTCGAAATCATGCTCGATCTTGTGCCGCTAAAAGCTTCTTATTCCGATCAAAAATTGCCCGTGCCAGTCGCACTGCAAAATGCCATCGACCGCATCATCCCCATTTTGCATTTCTTCTGCCATCCCGATGGTAATTTCATCCAGTTCAATGGCGCAGGGCCTACCGATTGGGCAGCCTTCCTCAGCATATTCGATGCCGAAGGCGAAGGTCTAAACCCACCAACACAAGCACCACATAGTGGATATTACCGCCTCTATGCACCCGATTTACAACTCACTATAGATGCTGGCGAAACCCCAGAAGCCCAATATAGTACCACCGCCCACGCAGGGCCACTGGCTATCGAAATTTCAAGTGGCGGTCACCGCATGGTGGTCAATTGCGGCGCTGCACCTAAATATGATTATAACTGGTTCACCATCACCCGCTCCACGGCCGCTCATTCCACTTTGGGTATAAACAACGAATCCACAGCCATATTAAAATTACCTGCATGGCTCAACAGCCGCATTGGCAGCCAAATTTTCCATGGCCATCACAAAATGCCTGTCGCCATTGGCAAAACCCCGGAAGGCGCGCAAATCACCGCTTCGCATGATGGCTATATCAATGCTTTTGGCCTGCTGCATAAGCGCCAAATCACACTCAGCGAAACAGGCGATCTCATCACAGGGGTCGATATTCTCACCTCAGAAAAACAAAAACCTTCGGCCAAACAAGGCGAGTTCCCGTTCGACATTCGTTTTCATCTGCATCCCAATGTCGAAACCCAGTCCACACGCGATGGCCATAGCATTCTCATCACTCTGCCCAACCAAGAGGTTTGGCAATTCCTGTCCACTTTCGCCACCTTTAGGCTCGAAGACAGCGTCTATCTAGGCGAAAGCCACGAAAAGAAAAAGACCTCACAAATTGTCATCTCTGGCACGGTCGAAACCTATGCCGAGGTTAAATGGCAATTCAGAAAAATGTAGATAGCCCCATATATTTGTGGCGACACCACACACAATATGTTACTGCCACCTTGAAATAGCTAAATGTCTCAAACATTCCGAAGAGGAAATCAAATGACGGCTCAAAACCTTCCCATCAAGCGCGCATTAATCTCATTGTCAGATAAAACTGGCCTCATCGAATTTGCACAAAAATTGCACGATTTGGGCGTAGAATTGCTCTCAACAGGCGGCACTTCAAAAGCCATTGCCAATGCAGGCATTCCTGTTAAAGATGTTGCAGACATCACAAATTTCCCAGAAATGATGGACGGACGCGTTAAAACTCTTCACCCAGCCGTACACGGTGGTTTGCTGTCACTACGCGATAATGCAGCCCATGTTGCAGCACAAGAAGCACATAACATTCCAAATATAGATCTATTGGTGGTAAACCTCTACCCGTTCGAAGAAACAGTCGCCAAAGGTGGCAATTATGAAGATTGCGTCGAAAATATCGACATTGGTGGCCCCGCGATGATCCGCGCCGCTTCTAAAAATCATGGCTTTGTAACTGTCATTCTCGAAAACTCAGATTATGACCTCGTGTTAAACGAAATGGCCACCAACAAAGGCGCCACAACATTAGATACACGCAAAAAACTAGCCGCCAAAGCCTATGCCCGCACCGCAGCATATGATGCCGCCATTTCTAACTGGTTTGCCGATCAGCTCAACACCCCAACGCCCGATTATCGCGCATTTGGCGGCAACCTAAAACAAACATTACGCTACGGTGAAAACCCACATCAAACCGCAGCTTTCTATGTAAATGGCGATAACCGCCCAGGTGTTGCCACAGCCACACAATTACAAGGCAAAGAGCTGAGCTTTAATAACATTAACGACACAGATGCCGCGTTCGAACTTGTTGCCGAGTTTAACCCAGCACAAACCAAAGCCGTTGCGATCATTAAACATGCCAACCCATGTGGCGTGGCAACAGCATCAAACTTGGTAGAAGCCTATAAATCAGCCCTTAAATGCGATCCTGTTTCAGCGTTTGGCGGCATTGTAGCACTTAACGATACAATCGATGCCGATTTGGCAACCGAAATAGTAAAAGTCTTCACCGAAGTCATCATCGCTCCAGATGCAACAGATGAGGCCAAGGCCATCATTGCTGCTAAAAAGAACCTACGTTTGTTGGTCACTGGTGCATTGCCAAATGTAAAAGATGCAGGCCTGAACATCCGCAGCGTATCAGGCGGCTTGCTTGTGCAATCGCGCGATAACGGCTGTGTCGACGATTTAGAACTTAAAACCGTTACCAAGCGCAGCCCAACAGAGCAAGAATTAACCGACATGAAATTGGCATTCAAAATCTGTAAGCATGTGAAATCAAACGCCATTATCTATGTAAAAGATGGCGCAACAGTTGGCATTGGCGCTGGTCAAATGAGCCGTATTGATTCAACCCGTGTCGCCGCTCAAAAAGCGGGAGATGCTGCCGAAGCCGCAGGCGAAACAACATCATTAGTTAAAGGTTCAGTGGTCGCTTCAGATGCCTTCTTCCCCTTTGCAGATGGTCTTATGGCCGCTGCCGCCGCAGGCGCAACCGCCATCATCCAACCAGGTGGCAGTATGCGCGATGATGAAGTGATCAAGGCTGCAGATGATGCAGGCTTAGCCATGGTGTTCACTGGAATGCGTCACTTTAAGCATTAAGAAGTACAAGCATTAATGGTTAGCGCCATTCAAAGCACAAAAATCTCAATAAGGTCGGCGGTACATTCGTACCGCTTGCCACCCAAAGCCTAGTTAATTTTAGTCCAGCTATTGGCTTTGCAAATAAACAAAAAACAACCTTCAAGCTCAAGTTTTTGGTCATTCACCAAAACAATATTGCCATCATACGTCCCACCATCTTCTGGGTTGTATAATTTGCCTTCCCATTTTTTCGGGTTAGCCGTTTTACCAAGCTTAAACATTTGCAAACCCTTAATCGGGCGGTCACGCAATTTTGGGTTTTTATTTTGCTTGTCTTTAGATCCAACAACGCTCGGCTTGCTGATAATACCACAAATGCTATCGCCGCATTTTTTAATGGTAATCACCGCATCAGCATCTTGGGTTAGCCAATTGCCATAAACCCCTGCTGCAAATGCGGTTTGGCTCATGCTCATTAAAAAAACCAATGCAGCCACCAATTTAAATATTTTACTCATCTTCGTCTCCAAACCTAATATTAATCTCGTTGCTCTTTCACCATGGCAAAAATCACAATCCCAACCAATAAGAAGCCAATAATAGTCACCAAACTCATCCGCTGGTCATTAAATGTCAGGGTTAAAATGCCAATTACCAATGGCGCCAAAAACGCGGTTGCCTTGCCAGATAAAGCAAATAAACCAAAATATTTAGTGGTTTCACCTTCTGGTATAATCTTTACCAACATGGTGCGGCTCGCTGCTTGTGCAGGGCCGGCAAACAAACCAATGCCAATGCCAAATATCAATATAATCTGTTCACCCAATGTCGCAAAAAGCCCCGTTTCACCAGTGTTTTGCGGCAATTCCACAAACCATAAAGCACTGGTTTTAGTGACAGACAATATACCTAATGCCGAAATA
Organism: Hyphomicrobiales bacterium; assembly: GCA_051531935.1. Taxonomy (GTDB): domain Bacteria; phylum Pseudomonadota; class Alphaproteobacteria; order Rhizobiales; family OSC116; genus OCS116. The sequence continues at coordinate 28,050 of JAOPTR010000022.1, read as the reverse complement.
ATAAGCCCAATTAACGAGATAATAATGGTTTTCTTAGGGCCAAATAAGTCGTCACAAAACCCACCAACATAAGCACCAAGCGCAGCCGCTACCGACAATATAATGCCAAATATGCCCAAAGTTGTGATTGTCCAATCAAATACGAAGCTCGCATAAATGCCGCCAAAGGCAAATAAAGCCGACAATCCATCATAATAAATCATCCGCGCAAAGAAAAACTTCAAAATATTCGGTTTGTGTTTAAGGCCTTTCAGCAATTCCCAAGTGTCTTTAAGCCCACCAACCGCTGCATCCAAAATTTTGGCTTTTTTCACTTCGCTAGACACTTCATCTGGCGTAAACAAAAACAAAGGAATCACAAAAATCACATACCATATGGCCGCAAGAGGCCCCACAAATCGGTCAGCCTCATATTGGTGCGGGTCAAACCCAATAATCGGGGTCAGCCCTAACATGGTCAGTCCCGTTTCTTTCGAGGCCGAAAGTAAGCCCAGCACCACAATCAATGTAATCAAACCGCCAACATAACCAAGCGCCCAGCCAAAGCCAGACAGCTTGCCCATTTTGCCGGGCAGCGCCACGTTGGGCAGCATAGCGTTGTTAAATACACCTGTAAATTCAATGCCGATCGCCGCCAATATAATGCCGATAATTACAAATGTTGTCATATCCGCAGCACCGGGCGCGGCAAACCATAACATACTCGCACCAACCACATAAATGATGGAAAAAACAAAAATCCACGGTTTACGCGGGCCAGTTCGGTCTGCAATCGCACCCAATATAGGTGCCGAAATTGCCAAAATAATGCCCGCTGCAGTTTGAGTAAACGACCAAGCAGCTTGCCCCTCCACACCATTATCCATAAAATGATTGGTAAAATAAGGCGCAAAAATAAATGTCAAAATAAGCGTAAAATAAGGCTGTGCCGCCCAGTCAAACATCATCCAGCCAAATCGGCCTTTAAAATCCGCACCTGCATTTGGTGTCTTACTCGCAAAACTGTCCTTCATAAGCCTCCCCGCTAAAAGAATGACCACAGTTAAGCACTAAAATATAACCGAGACAAGCCACATTCCACTTACCCCAACGTCAGTATCATCAACCGAGCAGCAATGGGCAACAAGCAAAAAAGGTCAACCAGTCCCTTGGCAATTCAGCCATCAATAAGCACATATTTTTAGAGAGCAAAAACAGTTACGGCCCCCACATAAATGCAGGAGCCATAAACTAAATTCAGTATTGTTTAGCTCTCAACAACGTCCGATATATGCGCACTGGCCACAGCCAATTTCGCCAAGCTCAAATCACCAGAGGCACTTACATTGGTAATCGCAATGTTAGCCCGTGCAATTTCATCAGCATTTTTCTGCTTCCACAATGCCAAAGCTTTTTCTTTGTCTTTGTCTTGGCTCAAAATGTCAATCACAATGCGTCTATGTGTGGCTTGCAATCCATCAATTGTGCGGTTTACAGCCAAGCGATCATAAAGGTCATTTACAGGCATTTTGCGTGCGCCCGAAACCAACCATTGAATGCCCATAAAGTCACCAACCGAGAAGTAAAGCTTCGCCACATCCTCAAGTTTCGCACCAGAACGTTCCGCCACCCGTACGATGTCAGAGGCATTGTCCAAATAACGGGTCGATGCCATAATTTCCGCAAATTTCTTAGGCACACCGGCAGCCACAAATTCAGCGGCTTGTTTTTGCACAAAGTCAAAGCTCTCCGCAGGCAAATAATCTGCAAATCCGTCAACAAGTGTCTTAATACCATCTTTATAGCGGCCAACAGTTTTGGCCATATCGGTTTTGCCTTCACTCACATGGCGCAAGAACCAAATGGTCTGGCGGCGTAATAAGTTTTGCACTTTCATATAAAGCCGCAATTGAATATCAGAATCTATCTTGCTGTCTAAATCATCAATTTGGTCGTTAAATGATAGCAATTCAAAACTATCATATGCCATGGCAAATGCACTCGCCACTTGGTCAGCTTCAGCACCAGATTGATCGGCAATAGAACGCACAAAGGCAGGGCCACCGCGGTTAATCATCAGGTTAGAAAGGCGCGTGGCAATAATTTCACGGCGCAATTTATGGCCTTCAATTTCATCTTTATAACCAGCATGCATGGTTTCAGGGAAGTAACGGTATAATTCCTTACCCAAATATTCATCATCCACAACGTCAGATTTCAACAAAGTTTCATATAATGAAATTTTGGCATAAGCCAGCAATACTGCCAATTCGGGGCGTTCTAGGCCTTTTTCAGCTGTTTCACGTGCCGCCATTTCAGCGCTGTCAGGCAAAAATTCAATTTCGCGGTTTAGCTCACCAGTTTCTTCAAGCTTCAACATTAAACGCTCGTAAAAGCCCATATCTTCTTTGTTGCGCATACCTGCAAGCGTAATAGATAATGTTTGCAAATAGTTATTGCGCAACACCAGTTTCGCCACTTCGTCTGTCATGCTGGCTAGCAGCACGTTGCGACTTTCATAGTTCAACTTGCCATTTTGCACAGCACGTCCGAGCGCAATTTTAATATTCACTTCCATGTCCGAGCTGTTCACACCCGCACTATTGTCAATCGCGTCCGTATTAATTTTGCCGCCTAATTTGGCAAATTCAATCCGCGCATTATGGGTAATGCCAAGGTTTGCACCCTCACCTAATACTTTGGCTTTTAGTTCTGGCGCGGTAATGCGTATCGCATCATTGGCGCGGTCACCTGCTTCGGCATTGGTTTCTGTTGTGGCTCTAATATATGTACCAATACCACCAAACCACAATAGGTCAGTTTCAGCGCATAATAAGGCACGCATTAAGTCGTTTGGTGTGGCAGTTTCACCTGTCAAACCAGTCATTTCGCGTATTTCATCACTCAACGGAATAGATTTTAGCGCGCGGCTGAATATGCCACCACCCTTAGAAATAAGCTCTTTATTATATTCAACCCAAGATGATCTTGGCATTTCGAACAAGCGCTTACGCTCAACAAAACTCTTGGCCACATCAGGGTCTGGATCAATAAAAATATCTCTATGGTCAAATGCCGCCACAAGCTTGGTTTGCTCCGAAAGCAACATGCCGTTACCAAATACGTCACCAGACATATCGCCGACACCAATCGCGCGGAATGGCTCATTCTGAATGTCATGGTTTTCTTCACGGAAATGGCGTTTCACCGCTTCCCAACCACCGCGGGCTGTAATGCCCATCACTTTATGGTCATAACCAACACTACCGCCAGAAGCAAAAGCATCCGAAAGCCAAAAACCTCGATCGTCAGATAAACCGTTGGCAATGTCCGAGAATGTCGCCGTGCCTTTGTCAGCCGCCACCACCAAATAAGGGTCGTCTTTGTCTAACCGCACAACGTCTTTCGGCGGAATTACTGTTTCGCCATCCAAATTGTCGGTAATGTCCAACAAGCTGCCGACAAATAATTTGTAGCAAGCGATGCCTTCGGCCATAAATTCTTCGCGTGTGCCGCCAACAGGTAAATGTTTTGGCACAAAGCCACCTTTACTACCCACAGGCACAATCACTGCATTTTTCACTTGTTGTGCTTTCACCAAGCCCAACACTTCGGTACGAAAATCTTCTAAACGGTCAGACCAACGCAAACCACCACGGGCAATTTCACCACCGCGTAAATGCACACCTTCAACTCTAGGCGAATAAACAAATATTTCGGCCAATGGTTTCGGATCAGGCAAAGCATCCACTTTACGAGATCTAATTTTCAGCGAAATGGTTGGCATTTCATTGCCATCAGCCGCTTTTTGGTAAAAGTTTGTCCGAATGGTCGCCTGCATCACGTTCAAAATAGCACGAATAATGCGGTCTTCATCAAGGCTCGAAACTTCTTCTAAAGAAGCAATAATTCCGTCTTCAACTTTTCTTTGGGCTTTTAAGTCCTTTTTCTTATCGTCCAAATTAAATTTCATATGGAATAATTCAACAAATTTGGCAGTAATTTCACCATGTTTGCGTAATGTATCCCAAACATAGCGTTGGCTAAACGATAGCCCCGCTTGTTTTAGGTAACGGCCATAAGTCCGCAACATAGCTACATCGCGCCAATGCACAGCATCACTTAATATTAATTTGTTAAAGCCATCATCTTCAGCACGTTTTTTCCAAATCGCTAAAAACGCTTCTTGCAACAAATCACCTTTAACACTGATGTCAATATTATTGCCATCATGGCTTTCAAGTGAAATGTCATGTATCCAAATTTCATTCTGCTCACCATTGCTACGTTTTACGCAGTAAGAACGTTCATTAATGGCTCTAAAACCCATATTCTCAATAATCGGCATACGGTCAGATAGCGCAATTGGTTCGCCATAATGGTAAAGCTTCAAAGAAACTTCGTCATTATTCACCGCATTACGTTCCACAAGTTTGGCGTTAATATCACCAACTTCGCGTAATTTATGCATCACAGCAATGTCTTCTATGGCAGTCGCCGCGCTAAAGTTTTCGCGGTAAGCGGCACTAAAACCATCACCATATTGGCGCATTAATTCACGCGCAATGAGGCCAAGGCTGTTATTGTCCAGCTCATCAAAAAACTTATCTTTCCATGTACGGATAATTTCATGCACTTCAGCTTCAACTTCAAGTGCATCAAATGCAGGTAATGGGTTTTCATTCCGTCCGATGATAAAATGCGCGCGCGCCATCATACCTTCAGGAAATGAAGGATAAACCGCAGATACACGTCCATCAAATCTTTCGGCTAAATATTCGCCAATTTTTTCACGAATTTCCGAGTTATAATGATCGCGTGCTACATAAACCAAAACCGAAACAAAGCGGTCAAATTTATCAGGCCTAATAAATGCGCGTGTTAAAGGGCGTTCATCTAAACGCTGAATCGAAGTTGCAAATTCAAGTAATAAATCACCTTCAATTTGGAATAATTCATCACGCGGGTAGCTTTCCAAAACATTGGTCAACGCTTTGCCACTATGGCTGCTCGGTTTTAAACCAGATGCCTCAATCACATGCTCAAGCTTACGGCGCAACAACGGTATGCGCATTGGCGAGGCAGTATAAGCGCCCGATGTAAACAAACCAACCAATTTCAGTTCGCCCGAAATATCACCATTGGCATCATATAATTTAAGTCCAATATAATCCATATAGATGCGACGATGCACAACTGATTTTATATTGGCTTTGGCCACAAAAATCGGCTCAGGGCGTAAGATAAAATCCAAAATTTCTGGCGTGATGGTTAGGTTTTTACCACCGCGTTTTAGCACTTCCACGTCTAGGTCACGTAACACACCTAAACTGGTATCCGCCACATGCACAAAACTGCCGTCTAAGCTTTCACTTTCAAAGCAATATTCACGCAGGCCCAAAAATGTAAAATTATCATCCATCAACCAACGTAAAAAATCCATAGATTCTTCAAGTTCAGCAGGTGGCACATTTGGCGCTTGTTTAATATAACCATCTAATACGGCTTGCAATCGGGCGCCCATTGGCTTCCAGTCTTGCACCGCATAACGTACATTTTCTAAGGTCTTTTCAAGCCCAGCAATCAAAACATCTTGTTCAATATCACCAAGTTTATCAATCACAATATGAACATGGCTTTCACGTGCCGAACCCGCCATATCGCCCGTATATTCGTCATCGCCAACAATTTTTGTTAAGGCACCTTTGGCATCACGTTTCACAATAATCAGCGGATGCAATACAAATTTAGGGCTATGCGATAATTCGTTAAGCTCATTTAAAATCGAATCAAACAAAAACGGCGTATCATCATTGATAATATGAACATAAGATTGCGCATCATGATTGTCATGAGTGTCAGAATGAATGGTAATTTTTGGGCTGCCAAACTTGCGGCTTTGCGCCATATCCCAACTGCCAGATAATTGCTCGCACAGATGATCAACGCCCATGCGTATATAATCATCTTCATTGCCACGTTTTAAAAATGCCGCCAAAAAGGTTTCAAATCCAACTTCCGAATTTTGGTGAGATTTATCAGATGTCAAAATATCGACAACCATATCAACGATTTCATTTTTCTTCTGTGATTCTGCGCTCATCTTTATCCTCCGTAAGTCAAACCAGCCCCCCAAGTTCAACTATAATTTGTAAAAATATACAATTAACAATACCCTTGCCCCATAGTGTATAATAAACCGTTAACTATAAACCAAAAAATACTTAAAGTGACCGTAAGCGAATTTAAAATACGGTGAAATTGCAAATTTCACATAGCCGATGATTTATTTGCATATAAATCTAGATGAATATAATCATTGCCAAGCGGAATAAATAATATGACGACAGAACATAGTCTCATCACCATTTAGCCGATGCGCCGCCACCGCCAAAGCTACCGCCACCACCGCTTTTTGATTTACCCTTGCCACCCACCAAAATCATAAACAAGATTTTTATAATCTGGGCTGCAATTTTAATGAGCAAAATCAATGAATGGTCGCGAAATTTCAATTCAACCCGTTCGTCTGGCTGCAAATTCGCGCGCTTTCTAGCATGGCTTATCACTTTACCAATTAGATATTCTTCAAACAAAACAGGAAGTAAGGAAAATATAACAAGTAAAAATAGTATCGAAGTTAGTCTAATGCCTTTCCAAACATCAATCTTCTGCGATAGTTTCTTGTTTTTATAATCACCCTTTAGGCTTTTAATAATAAGCTCCACGCCTTTTTCAACGCCACCACTTATTTTATCACGCTTAAATTTGGGTATTATATATTCTTCAATAATCACAAAGCTCAATGCATCAGTTAGCTCGCCCTCCAGGCCATAACCAACCTCTATAGATACCTTGCGTTCATGAGGTGCCACTAACAATAGCACGCCATTATTCAAATCTTGTTGGCCAAGTTGCCACTCTCGCGCAAGCCGATACCCATAGTCTCTAATTTCATATCCCTCAAGCGATGAGACCGTCGCAACAGCAATTTGTATGCCTGTTGCTTTTTCAAACGCATCAATTTTTGCATTTATATTTTGTTGATTGCCTGCATTTAATATGCCCGCTTCATCAACCACATTCGATGTAAATTTTGGGAAATTTGGCGCAGCACCAACATTTGAAGCCACGCATATCAAACAAATAATGACAACAATTATTCTACGCATTAATCTATAAGTATAAGATGGTTAGGCAACTCATCTGGGTTATTCCCAGACGCAGGAAAATGTTCCGCTAATAGAACCCCAATTTTTTCAACTGCTTGTTCTATTCCTTCAGTCATTTGATTGGCTTTTATTTTCAAAACCAATTCATCTACAATATCTTGCCATATTTCAGCGCCCAATTTGCCATATATCCCTTTGTCAGCAATCACTTCTGTATAATGCTCACCAAGCGATATAAACAATAAAACGCCCGTATGCTCATCGGTTAAATGAACTTTTTGCATCATAAATTGCTCTGCCGCTAACCGTTTTGCTCTGTGCGTTTTCACAAGATTAGGCACCAACCAATATTTTAGAGGTTGATATTGCACAGATAAAAACGCAATTAAAAATACGCATAATTGGGCTATATATATAGTGTAAATGCCAAATCTCGTATCCGCATACGATCCATATTCAACAAATACGCCTTCATATAACATAAAAAACAAAGGCACAGCCAAGGCCAATATCGCCGCCCACAATATAGGAATATACTTGTATTTGTCGCTCTGTTTCGCCAAAACACAAACAATTTCACCCGTCGTGTTTATTTCCGCTGCCGCAATTTTGGCCTTTATCCTGTCAAAATCAATATCACCAACCACCAGATGCACCCCCACCGCCAAAACTACCACCGCCGCCCGAAAACCCACCAGACGATCCACCCCAAGATGAACCACTACTGCGCCCGCCGCCTGAACCAAAAGTCACACTGCCAGGGTTTCGAATGCCCTGAATGATGATGAATATAACAACGCCAAAAAAGAATATTAAAAATATAATCTGAATTGTATCAATTTCTGGTTCACCTTGGCTTAGCGCAGGTTGAACACTAATTTCGCCCGCCACGCCTTGCAATATCATGTCCACGCCGGCTTCAATGCCCGCGCTCATATTGCCGGCTTTAAACAATGGCAAAATATCATTCTGAATAATCTGGAAACTCAGCGCATCGGTTAAAGCGCCCTCAAGCCCATAACCCACTTCAATAGAAACTTTGCGCTCATGAGGGGCAATTAGTAACAGCACACCATTGTTCACGTCCTTTTGGCCCAATGCCCAATGGCGCGCAAGTTGGTAGCCATAATCCCTAATCTCATAATCTTCAAGCGAGCTTACCGTCGCCACCACAATTTGCGCAGTCGATTTCGCTTCAAATGCAGCCAATTTGTCAATGATGCGTAGTTTCACATCACCCGCAATAATGCCAACCTCATCCACCACCCGCCCAGTGAGCGTCGGAAAATCAGGCGCGGCATTGGCAGTATGTGCCAACATCGCAAAACATATCACCCATAAGATCTTGAAAGGCTGCATATAATTATCACCTGCTAGAATTTCACCTTAGGCGCTGCCTTGGCTTCTTCTGCAATTTCAAATTGCTCCATATATTCAGTGCCTGAATACATGACGCTATGCCAAATACGGCCAGGGAATGTCTTGATTTCAGTGTTAAAATTCTTCACTGCACCAATATAATCTCGTCTTGCCACCGAAATGCGATTTTCTGTGCCTTCCAGTTGCGCCTGCAAAGTTTGAAAATTCTTATCAGCTTTAAGGTCAGGGTATCTTTCAACCACCACCATTAATTTACCCAATGCAGCCCCTAAACCATCTTGACTGGCCTGAAATTGGCTAAAAGCAGCAGGGTTGCTTAAAATGTCTTTGGGCAAAGTCACTTGCGTGGCTTTTGCGCGGGCTTCAATCACTGCAGTTAGCGTTTCTTGCTCATGTTCGGCATAACCCTTCACGGTTGCCACAAGGTTAGGTATTAAATCTGCACGGCGTTGATATTGGTTCAACACTTGGCTCCATTGTGCCTTTGCTTCTTCTTCCAAAGTCGGAATGTTGTTTATACCGCAGCTTGTTAATGTCAACAAAACTGCCACCATGGCAAATATTTTCAATAATTTCATGTCGCTCTCCCGCTGTTTTTTAAAGTTTAAAAGCCCAGACATCAAAACGCAAGAGCTTTAACCCTTCAAAAAATATTTAAATAAATTCTGCAAATAGGCTAAAATTCCAAACAAATCACCGAATTATTAGTAGTAATTAGTCTTTATCACTTTAAGTATTCTATTCCCCCAATTTAAATGCTGCTAGACTTATTATCGCTTTTCATCAGCCTTAATAAATGTTTAACTAGATCAATTAAGATTACAAATAGTTTAGGGAGAGCTATGGCTTATTTTCTACAGCAGCTTATTAATGGTGTAACATTAGGGGCTGTTTACGGCCTCATTGCCATTGGTTACACAATGGTTTACGGCATTATAGGCATGATCAATTTTGCCCATGGCGAAATTTATATGATCGGCGCTTTCATCGCGGTCATCGGATTCACATTATTTTCAGGGTTACCATTGGTTTCGGCCATCCTGTTAGTTCTTGCCTTATCCATGATATTCACGGCCATTTACGGTTGGACAATCGAACGCACAGCTTACCGCCCATTGCGTAATTCATTCCGTCTAGCACCACTTATTTCAGCCATTGGCATGAGCATTTTCTTGCAAAACTATGTGCAATTATTACAAGGCGCGCGGGTACGCCCCATTCCGCCAATGATTAAAGGTAGCTTTAAGTTTTTCCAAGACAGCGATTTTGTGGTTAACCTCACATATTTACAGCTCATCATCATAGTATCCACCATAGCTCTAATGGCTGTCTTCACGCTCATCATTAATAAAACCTCGCTCGGTCGACAGCAACGCGCTTGTGAGCAAGATAAAACAATGGCCGCTCTATTGGGTGTTAATGTCGATCATACAATTTCAATGACCTTTGTCATGGGCGCTATGTTAGCCGCTTTTGCAGGCGTTATGGTGACACTCTATTATGGTGTAGTGCATTTCTTCATCGGCTTCTTAGCAGGTATGAAGGCCTTTACCGCAGCCGTTTTAGGTGGCATTGGTTCTATACCAGGCGCCATGTTAGGTGGTTTGCTCATTGGGCTTATCGAGGCCTTCTGGTCTGCCTATTTCACCATCGAATATAAAGATGTTGCAACCTTTGTCATCTTGGTATTGGTACTTATCTTCCGTCCGTCAGGCTTGTTAGGCCGTCCAGAAATCGAGAAGGTATAAATCAATGTCAGACACTGTTTCAAATCTACCTCCAAAACCCGAGTTCGACATTGCCAAAATAGCGCGTGAACTTGTCATCACCTTTGCTGTCGGCGTAGGTATCATGATTCCAATGATTCTATTGCGCACCGCCGATGTAAACGGTTCATTGGTTATCGAGCGTCATTGGCAAGAAATGCTTTTTGCTTTGGTTTTGTTAGTTGTTGGCCGTTTTGGGCTTATTTTACTCGACAAACAAAAACCAACATTCGCACTCATTGTCGGCATCATCATGGCGGCCGCGGGTTGGTTCATGCACTTCCCTACCGAAGTGCTCAAAGTCTTTATGCTAGGCGCAGGCGCCATTCTCATCATTCGTGCCATGTTTGGTATGTGGCGAGAAGCCAAAGGTATCACCGAGGCCGATATTGAAGATGGCAAAAAACGCCGCGAAGAATTGCTCAAAAACAGCACGGGTTATATTTCCATTGTGGTCATTCTCATCGCTGCGCTTTTGCCTTTCTTATCCGAAATTCTCAGCGGTCTTCTGCCTTCATTTTTAGGTGGCGATAGCTCATTTGTAGCTGGCATGTCATCACGTTATGTGGTCGATGTTAGCACGCTCATTCTCACTTATGTATTGCTCGCATGGGGCTTAAACATTGTAGTTGGCTATGCTGGCCTGCTCGATTTGGGCTTTGTGGCTTTCTATGCCGTGGGTTCATATTCATTCGCCATCCTCGCGCGCGAATTTAACATTGGTTTCTGGACAGCCTTACCACTTGCAGGCTTTTTAGCTATGCTTTCTGGCCTCATACTCGGCTTTCCCGTGCTTAAATTACGTGGTGACTATTTCGCCATTGTAACATTAGGCTTTGGCGAAATTATCCGCATTCTACTGCTCAACCTTTACGAGCTTACTGGTGGGCCAGATGGCATTAACGGCATTCCACGTCCTGGCTTTGGTAATGTTGTTTTCGCCAAACGCGCAAAAGAAGAAGGCACGCAAACCTTCACTCAATTCTTTAGTGATAATTTCTGGGCGATTGATTATAGCTCGGGCCATCGTATTATATTTCTCTATTACATCGTATTTGTGCTTTGTCTGCTTGTTGCCGTATTCACCATCCGCATCAGTAAACAACCGCTTGGGCGAGCGTGGGAAGCGCTTAGAGAAAACGAAATTGCTGCCGAATCATTAGGCATCAACCGTACCAATATTAAACTAGCAGCCTTTGCCATTTCGGCCACTTGGGGTGGTTTTGCGGGCGCATTCTTTGCATCACGTCAAGGCTTCATCTCACCAGAAAGCTATACTTTCATCGAAAGTGCGATCATTCTGGCCATTGTGGTTATGGGCGGCATGGGCAACCTTATGGGCATCGCTTTGGCAGCCATATTACTCATTGGCCTACCCGAGGTGTTCCGCGAGTTAGATGAATATCGTATGGCGGCATTTGGCGCAGGCTTGGTACTTATCATGATCTGGCGACCAACAGGCTTAATCTCCTTCCGCGATCCAACAGTATTGCTGTTTGGCAAAAAAGCCAAAAAATCTCAAGTAGAGGAGGTCGCGCATGATTAATCAAGACCCAAATCTACTGCTCAAAGCCGAGCATATCACCCAACGTTTTGGTGGCTTACTTGCCATTGACAATGTATCATTCGAGGCTAAACGTGGCGAGATTACCGCCATCATTGGTCCAAATGGTGCAGGTAAAACCACAATGTTTAACTGCCTTACCGGCTTTTACTCACCGACATCTGGTCGCGCCACTATCTATCATAAAGATGGCAGCTATCATCAGCTCGAACAAATGGAAGCTTATGTCGCTGCCAGTAAAGCCAAAGTGGCACGTACATTCCAAAACATTCGTCTTTTCTCAAAAATGACAGTGTTGGAAAACCTCTTGGTGGCACAAAATAATAAACTTCAAAAAGCCAGTATGTTTTCAATTGCTGGTGTGTTGGGTTTGCCAAGCTATCGCAAAGCTCATAATGAAGCGATAGAATTGTCAAAATACTATCTCGACAAAGCCGGTCTTTATGAACATGCCGATTGGAATGCAGGCAACTTGCCTTATGGCGAGCAACGTAAATTAGAAATTGCCCGTGCCATGTGTACCGAGCCAGATTTACTTTGTTTGGATGAACCCGCTGCGGGCTTAAACCCTAAAGAAAGTGGCGATTTAAACGAGTTATTATTGCTGCTTAAAAACGAGTGCAATGTCGGTATATTGCTTATTGAGCATGATATGAATGTGGTGATGAAAATTTCAGATCATGTCATCGTATTAGATTATGGTCGTAAAATTGCCGATGGCCTGCCAGAGGATGTGCAAAAAGATCCGAATGTGATCGCCGCCTATCTTGGTGTGGAGGAAGATGAATAATGTTAGAATTTAAAGACGTACAAACATTTTATGGTTCAATCCAAGCTCTAAAAGGCATCAGCCTCACCGTCGAAAAGGGTGAAATTGTAACCCTCATCGGTGCCAATGGCGCAGGCAAAACCACTTTGCTTATGACACTAAGTGGCATCACACCCGCTTCTGTCGGCACCATCACCTATCAAGGTGAGGACATCACAAAAATGCGTACCGATATGATCGTACGCAAAGGCATCGCCCATTCACCTGAAGGTCGTCGTATCTTCAGCAAAATGACAGTATTCGAAAACCTTCAAATGGGCGCCATGACCAATGACCCCGCTAAATTTGATGATAATCTCAAATATGTCTATGAGCTTTTCCCACGCCTTAAAGAGCGCGAATGGCAAAATGGCGGTACTTTATCAGGTGGAGAGCAGCAAATGCTAGCCATGGGTCGGGCTCTTATGAGCAATCCAGATTTCCTATTGCTCGATGAACCGTCACTCGGTTTAGCGCCTTTGGTCATCAAAGATATTTTCCGCGCCATTAAGCAAATTAACGAAGAACAAGGTATGACTGTTTTACTGGTCGAGCAAAATGCCAACCATGCCCTAAAGCTAGCCCATCGCGGTTATGTTTTGGTCACTGGCAACATTATTCTCAGTGGTACAGGTCAAGAATTACTCGAAAACCCCGAGGTTAAAGCAGCTTACTTGGAAGGTGGTCACTAATGGACAGAATTTTCAGCTTCGAAACCAGCGCCATTATGGGCGAAGAACCAGTTACATTTGTGGTCATCACTGGCCTTATGATGTTATGTGCTTACTTAAGCGGCCAAAACATGGCAAAAAACTGGCGCAAAATGAGCAAAGTTATTTTCTTTGCCATCATTGTTGTGGTCGGCCATCGCTTCTTGCTCACCACTTTGCGCAATGCCGAGTTTTTAAACATTGCTGGTGTCATTATGTCCACCGCACTTATGTTCAGCGTCTCCATATTCACTTATCTGCGTGATAAGGCCAATAAAATGGTTAATCAATATCCGTGGGAATTAAAGAAAAAAGGCCTATTTAGTTGGTCTAAAATCGAAGAATAGTCGCTAAAACAAAATTTTGCCGCATTTTATTCTGAATATTTACGGCATTAACCACAATCTTTGTCACACAAGATAAAGGTTGAAAATCAATTCAATTGGCTTAACCTTGCTCTATCTCAAGCCACAGCCAATTGGTAGAGAGTGCTGGTCTTAACACCAGTATCAAACCCAAAAGGGAAGTCTAACTGGAGCAATCCACATTAGAAAATTAAGGGAATATAAAATGAAAAATTTAACAAAAACTTTAGCTGCTGTTTCTGCGCTTGCGCTTATGACAACAACAGCCATGGCTGACATCAGAATTGCTTCAGCTGGTCCATTTTCTGGTCAATATGCCTCATTTGGTGAGCAACTTTCAAAAGGTGCTGAGCAAGCTGTTGCCGATATTAACGCTGCTGGCGGTGTATTGGGCGAACAACTAGTTCTTAGCCTTGGTGATGACCGTTGCGACCCTAAAGAAGCTGTTAGTGTTGCTAACAAATTCGTAAATGACGAAGTTGTATTTGTAGCAGGTCATTTCTGCTCAAGCTCATCAATTCCTGCGTCTAAAATTTATGACGAAGAAGGCATCATTATGATTACGCCTGCGTCTACAAACCCTAAACTAACAGATGATAAATCTGATTATGTTTTCCGCGTATGTGGCCGTGACGATCAACAAGGTGATGTTGGTGGTGCATATTTGCAAGCTAACTATGCTGGTAAAAAAGTTGCCATCGCACATGACAAACAAGGCTATTCAAAAGGTCTTGCTGATCTAACAAAAGCTGCTTTTGAAAAAGCTGGCGGTTCAGTGGCTCTATATGAAACTGTAAACCCAGGCGAAAGCGATTACACAGCGTTCGTAACAAAACTTAAAGCTGAAGGCATCGACGCTCTTTACTATGGTGGTTACCATACTGAGCTAGGTCTTATTGCACGTCAAATGCAAGACCAAGGTCTAGATATCGACATCATCTCTGGTGATGCTCTAGCGACTGCTGAATTCTGGTCAATCACTGGCGATGCTGGCGAAGGTCTACGTTTTACATTTGCTCCAGATCCTCGTAAAAACCCAGCTGCTTCAGACATCGTGTCTAAGTTTAACACTGCTGGCTTCGATCCTGAAGGCTACACACTTTATTCATATGCTGCGATCCAAATCTGGGCTGCTGCAGTTGAAAAAGCTGGTTCAACAGATGCTGATAAAGTTTCTGCTGCTCTTCATGACGGTACAGACTATTCATCAGTTATCGGTAACCTAGCATTTGATGAAAAAGGCGATCGTACATCTGCTGACTATACATGGTACACATGGACAAAAGGCGAATATGTACAAGACTAATCAATCAGTCTTTATATTATTAGGAGAGAGGTGACTTTTAGCTGCCTCTTTTTTTTGGAAAATTTTAGCCACCCAAAGCTATCAAGTCAGATATTTCACCCAACTTTCAATTGGGCATAAAAAAAGCAGCCGTTAAGCTGCTTATTTCTATCGAATGGAGCGGGCGAAGAGATTCGAACTCTCGACCCTAACCTTGGCAAGGTTATGCTCTACCCCTGAGCTACGCCCGCGCTTCATTCGTGATCTGGTTTATAGTTTAATTGAAAAATAAAGCAATAGCCATATTGTAGTTTTTCCAGAGTTTATTCACACATTTCAGTTATTTGTTTATAACTTTCCAAATTGCTCCAAACCGCCTATTGTAATTGTATGAAAATGTTCAAAAAACAAAAATCTATTGCCCAATTGCCAAGCGAGGTTAAATTATTCCCTCTGCCAGAAGCTATGCTTTTGCCGCAAACGCAATTACCACTCAATATTTTTGAAAAAAAATACATTAAATTGGTCGATGCCGCCTTGGCAGGCGATCGTTTAATCGCCATGATTCAACCAATCCAAGAAACCAGCGATGAAAAACTACACCAAGTTGGTTGTATTGGTCGCATCACTTCGTTCCAAGAAGCCTCAAAAGGCCAGTATCACATCACTTTGCTAGGCTTATGCCGTTTTAAATTGGTAAAAGAGCTAACTGTCACCAAACCAGATGATGGCGAAGACGAAAATTTCCGCATGGCCGAAATAGATTATAATGATTTTGGTGATGATTTCAGCAAACCAAGTGCCGAACGTCAAAAACTCATCAACCGCAAAGAGCTAATTGATTCGATTAAAAATATGCTCCTGCAGATGGATCTAGACATCGACTGGACAGATCTTTCAAATACCCCCAATGAAATGCTCGTCAATGCCATCAGCATGACCAGCCCCTTCCAAATTGCCGAAAAACAAGCCCTGCTCGAAGCGCCAACCGCTGCCGATCGCGCCGAACTACTCATCACCCTAGCAAAAATGACGTTAACTGACCTGTCCGATAATTACGACCTCATTCAATAATAAAGACCAGCCCTATGCCCAACAGCAATTCAACATCCATCAATCCAAAATTACTAGAAATCCTAGTCTGCCCCCTCACTAAAGAGGAGCTGGTCTATGATGCAAAAGCTCAAGAGCTGATCAGCGAAAAAGCCAAACTAGCCTACCCCATCCGCGACGGCATCCCCATCATGCTCATAGAAGAAGCCCGCGATCTAAGTTAAGAAGGTTCACACACCCCAATTAACAACCCCGCAAACTGTCTTAACACCGCAGACACCTGCCGATATTCCAGTCCCCACATTAATGCCTCAGCATGGGCAAAAAACTGAGCCATCTCTTTGGCGAACTTGCCGACTGAGGCCGCCCGTTAGGGCGAGCAAGCTTAACGGAGTTAAGCGCCCGCAGGGACCAAAGAGAGGCGAAGCCGAACGAAAAAGATGAAACTTCCAGAGCCTAAACAAGCCCGCTAACTGTCTTTAAACAGCCGACACAGGGTAGCACTCCTGCCAATACTCAGGTACTCCATTTATACGGTCGCTTAAGCTCCCTGTTAGCACTTGCGTGCGCTTCAATCGCTGCGCTCACTGCGCTAGCCACCGCGCGTTAGAAGGCCGCGGCTTCGAACGTCATCTTTCGCGCTCACCAAATGGCACGTTGTGTGGATGCGAGAGTTTGAATTTGGCGTTGACGTGGGAAAAGGATTGAGCCAATTTATTGGCGAACTTGCCGCCTGAGGCCGTCCGTTAGGACGCAGCAAGAGAGCGGAGCGAACGCACGCCAGTGCATACAAGAGAGGCAAAGCCGAACGAAAAAACATAACTCCCATCAACCAGGCCACTCACCCCTTAACAAATCAGGCAAATCACCGCTCTTAGCCGCAGCCTCATCATTAAAAAATTTCTTCACTGGCGCCATGCCATCAACAAGCTTCAAACCCAAGTCACGCACAAAGCGCACAGGCGCAATGTCATTGCTAAATAGGCGGTTAATCACATCAGCAAAGGCCGCATGCGTTAACACATCAAACCTCCGCCATTGCTGATATTTGTTCAACACAGTGTGTGTGCCAAAATCCAAACCCAAATTCCGCGCCTCAACCATCACTTGGGCAAGTACCGCAATGTCCCGCAAACCCATGTTCAATCCTTGCCCGGCAATTGGGTGAATCCCATGCGCAGCATCACCAATAAGCACCGCACGCGGCTGCATATATTCATAAGCAATTTGCAAACCTAACGGATAAGTGAATTTTTCACCACATAAGGCAACTTCGCCCAAATGCAGCCCAAACCGCTTAACCATTTCAGCATTAAATTCATCATCATTTGCGGCCATAAGCTCAGCCACCACTTCAGGATCTTCCGCCCATACCAAACTCGACCTATGCTGCCCGTCAGCGTCATCTGGCAATGGCAAGCTTGCAAATGGTCCATTGGGGTAGAAATGCTCGTAAGCAGCCCCTAAATGCGGTTTTTCGTGGGTTACAGGGCAAACAATTGCACTCTGCCCATATCCCCAGCCAAATGTCTTAATGCCAAGCTTCTGGCGCACCAACGAGCCACGGCCATCTGCCGCAATTAACAAGCCCGCGCTCATCTGGCTTCCGTCATCCAAAGTCACCTCAACATGGTTATTATGCGTTTCGACAGCTTCAAACTTCACCCCAGTTTTAAATTCAATATTTTTGTCTTGCTGCGCGGCATCCCACATAGCACCAAGCAAATGTCCGCTTTCCACTATTTGCGCAACGGCCGTATCATCGTCAGATTGTTCGGCATTAAATTCCAACAAAGCATCTTGCAAAATATTGCCAACATGCCCGTCCAAAATATGCACGCTTTGCATGGGGTGGCATTTGCCGTTCAATCGTCCCCAAATACCTAATAAGTCAAGCATGCGGCGTGGCGCTTCCGATATTGCCAAAGCCCGCCCGTCACCTTTATCGGCAACTTTTGCTGTCACTTCTATGGGCGATATAACCGCCACTTTAAATCCCAGTTTGGCCAAAGCCACACTCGCGGTTAAACCTGCATGGCCACCACCAACAATTATCGCATCAAAATCTAGGTTTTTATTAAACATATTTTTCAACTTACCAGTATGTCATTCACTATTATCAATATGAATGACGTGTTTTTTGCTTGTTGTCAAAAGCATTTGGCTTAATATAAGTCAAATTTCAAATATGCAATAATAGGTATAATATGAATAAGGCACTCGATACACTCATCAACACAACCCTAAATCTCGAAAAAATAGAGCAGCATATTTTTCGGGGCGTCAGTCCCAAAAATGGTTGGCAACGTGTCTTTGGTGGCCAAGTTATTGGCCAAGCCTTGGTTGCAGCACGCCAAACCGTAAAAGCCATGGGTTTCGATAATGACCGCCACACCCATTCATTGCACGGCTATTTCCTACGCGGGGGCGATCCGTCAGTGCCGATTGTATATGAGGTCGATCCAGTGCGTGATGGCAAAAGCTTCTCCACCCGCCGCGTTGTTGGCATCCAACATGGTCATGCCATTTTTTCAATGATCGCTTCGTTCCAAAAACAAGAGCCAGGCTTAGAGCATCAGCTCACCATGCCCAAAGTGCCTATGCCCGATGAGCTACCAAGCGAATCAGAACTTAAAGCCAAATATATGGATAGGTTGCCAAAACCAATGCAATTATATTGGTCACGCGAACGGCCGATAGAAATGCGCCATGTCGAATCACGTTATACATTCGATCGCATACCAACCGAACCAAAACAAAATATTTGGTTCCGCGCGTCATCAAAACTACCAGATGATGTCGACATTCATCAAGCTGTATTGGCCTTCGCTTCTGATTTTTCATTGCTCGACACCTCACTGGTGGCACATGGCACATCCATTTTCGATCCCAAAATGCAGGTAGCAAGTCTCGATCACGCCATCTGGTTCCATCGTCCGTTCAAAGCAGATGAATGGTTGCTCTACAGCCAAGATAGCCCAAGCAGCAGTGGCGCACGCGGCTTTAACCGCGGGTCGATATTCAACATGCAGGGCGAGCTAGTGGCCTCCACAGCCCAAGAAGGTCTCATTCGCGACCATAGCTAAATTACGGATTGTTGATGCCCTTAACTGACGATGAGATTAGACAAAAAAATGGCTTCTTAACCATTGCCGAGATGGCCGATTTACGCCAAAATAACGTCATTTACGATCTACATTCCACACTCATTTCTAAGTCTGCCAGTATCGGTACTGGCAATGTCTTCTATCCATCGACCATCATCATTTGCACCCAAGCGCAATGTGTCATTGGCAATCATAATGTCTTTTGGCCGATGACAACCATAATCAGCGAAAATGGTGGCAGCATTTCCATTGGCGATCATTGTCAATTCGGCTCTGGTGGTGTTAGGGTTTTATGCCAAGGTCCCAATCAACAACTCACCATTGGCAATGGCGCGCGGCTTATGAATGGTGCAGAATTGATGGGCAATAGCCAACTGGGTTCAGGTTGTCAAATTCTCGGGCTTATATCTGCTCGCAACATCAATCTACAAGGTGGGGGTGATTATAATTGCCCAAACCCCAATGAACGCGGCGCTGTGCTCAAAGGAATGGGAACCGCAAAATCCATTCAACTCCAACAAGGCCAAGTGATAAATGCCATCAATAATTTTGCAACCGCTCAGATAGAACAACAAATAACCTATCACCTACAGGACTAAACGGACAAAAAATAAGGCCAATTATGTTCAAAAACATCACAGATTTAGAGCTAGGTTTAGGTTTAATCAGCATCGGCCGACCATGGCCAACAGACAAACATCCCGTTTGCAATCCTGCGCAGGCACATCAATTGTTACAAGCAGCCATAGACAATGGTGTGCGTTTCTTCGATACAGCAGCCGCTTATGGCACAAGCGAAAAAGTGCTCGGAGAATTTCTTAATAACCTGGGTTCTGATATACGCGATAGCATCATCATTGCCACAAAAACGGGTGAAATCTGGCCAATGCCAGCCAATGAACCAATAAATCATTCCCTCAAAGCGCTCGAAACAAGTTTCAATAATTCGCTTCGACATCTTGGCACTATAGATCTATTGCAACTGCATAAAACTACGCCCAAAGATATGCAGGATGATAAATTGTTAAATTGGTTTCAAAACCTCAAAAAAACAGGGGCGGTCACTGCCATTGGCGTGAGTATCTCCACAACAGAAGCCCTCAAAGCTGCACTAGATGTGCAGATATTCGATAGCATCCAGTTTCCTGCCAACCTCATCAATACCGAATTGTTAGCGCTTTATCTAACTTATGAAAACCCACCTATGGCAATCATCAATCGCCCCCTTGCTTCTGGCCAATTGGCAGACAGAAGCAAAGCCATGCAGTTTTTAAATCAAAAAATTAACCGCGGCATAATATTATCTGGCACAAGCAATATTGAGCATCTTAAGAATAATTTAGAGGTTTTCGAACAATCTAAGCGCTAAACACTTGGCTTGCCACAGCCATGCGCAAAGCCATATTATTCTGTATTTTACGGCCAATTTTTGGGTAATTTTCCATCAGGCTCATAAAATCTTCACAGGCAAAGTGATAAGCCGTCATTTGCTCCATGGCCACTGCGCTATGGTCGTATAATTTTGTGGTAAAAAGCGAAAGTTCATTAATCAACATGCCGCGTCTCGCCACAATATCGGCTTTGTCATCGGCTTGATGGCGGATAATGCACCGCCCTGCGCTAATTAAAATAGCTTTGTCACTTAGTCGGTCAGCACCATATAACAATTCTTCAGGCCTATGCTCACGGCGCCGCCCCACCATTGCCAAAACACCCAACTCATCGTCAGAAAGGTTTTGAAATATCGGCAGAGCCATCAGCAATTGTTTTAAAATACTATTATTGGTCACTTGCTAATTTTATAACCTTTTGAGTCAGTGATAATAATTTTAATACCACTTTCCTTAGGTTCAATTTTCTGGCGCAACCGATAAATATGAGTTTCCAATGTATGGGTGGTAATACCCGAATTATAACCCCAAACCTCAGTCAATAACTCATCGCGGCCAATTGAGCTGCCATCAGCTTTGTACAGATATTTCAAAATGGCCGTTTCTTTTTCAGTCAAACGAATTTCTTCGCCATCAGCTTTTGTTAGGCGTTTAATTGATGGTTTAAAAACATAAGGGCCAAGGTTAAATACCGCATCTTCACTTTGCTCAAATTGTCTAAATTGCGCTCTCATGCGCGCCAATAGCTCGCCCACTCTAAAGGGTTTTAAAACATAATCATTAGCACCACTATCAAGCCCTAAAATAATATCAGCTTCACTATCTTGTGCGGTTAGCATAATAATAGGGCCTTTAAAGCCATTGCGCCTGATTAATTTAACAGCTTCGCGGCCATCCATATCTGGCAAGCCAACATCCATCAAAATCAAATCAACATATTCTTTATCCGAAAGCTTCACCGCGTCAAACGCAAGCGCGCAGGCTTTAAGCTCAAATTCATTATACAAGCTCAATTGCTCAATCAATTCTTCACGTAAAAAGTCGTCATCTTCTACGATTAGTATTTTTTTATTGTCACTCATATTTTGCCTCATATCTGGTTGCCACTATATAACCACCTAATAACCCATTCGCCAATAACTATATTTCACAAAAGCGTTACGTCTTGGTGATACCTGTGCCCAATACTACAATAATTAAGCATTTGTTTTCAAACAACAAAGATCAACTACGCGAGCCAAAAATTGCCGATCCAACACGTATATAAGTCGCGCCCAATCTTATAGCTGTCTTAAAATCAGCACTCATGCCCATGCTTAACTCAGGCAAACCCAATTGTTTCGCATGCTTATATAATAAGGCAAAGTAAGGCCCACTATCATGTTCAGCAGGTGGAATGCACATTAATCCAATGACATTCAGGCCTTTTTCTGTTTTGCAATATTGATAAAAATCAGCAAGTTCATCCAAATTTATGCCCGATTTTTGCGGTTCATTGCCAATATTCACCTGAATAAACAATTTAAGCGCTTTACCCTGCTTTATTTGTTCAGCCGCAATATGGTCAGCAATCTTTTTTCGATCCACCGTATGAATCACATCAAACAAAGCCACAGCCTCAGCCGTTTTATTGCTTTGTAACGGGCCAATTAGGTGTAATTCAACATTTTCATATTCAGTTTTTAAGTCAGGCCACTTGGCTTGTGCTTCTTGCACTCTATTTTCACCAAATGCCCGCGCACCTTGTTCTAATATCGGCTTTATATCATCTGCAGCAAATGTCTTACTCACCACTAGCAAATTTACATCTTGCGCAGTGCGCTCTTCTTTATCAATTGCAAAAGCAACTTCATTGAGAACATCTTGATACATAGCTTAACCTCATTATTTTTTGCCAATTTATGCCAGTCAAAAACAAACCGCAAGACAAAAAAAAGACGGACCCTAAAAGGATCCGTCTTCATAACTTTTGGTAAGTTAATTCTAATTAGATTAGAAGCTAACTTTAAGACCAGCAGCAGCACCGAAGTCTGCGCCGTTGTAACCAACGCCAGCACCAACAGATACGTTGCTGCTAATTGCATAATCAACACCAGCAGAAGCTGATACTTTGTTTGCAGCGCCGTTGTCGAACAATACAGTAGCACCAACAGTGATGTCAGTGAATGTGTAAGTTGCGCCAGCAGCAGCTTTATAACCAGTTGTGTTGTTTAGGTCATAAGAACCGTCAACGATAGCATCAACGCCGTTTTCTTTGTAACGAACACCAGCAGTAATAACGCCTTTACCAGCATTGTTAGCTAGAGCAGCATATTGAGCAGCTACAGTGAATGGGCCAGTTGCATAACCAACACCAGCAGTGAAGTTGTTGTTTGCAGAAGTTGCAAGATCAGCAGCAAAGTCACCACCGATTGTGAAACCAGCAACAGCAACAGAAGCACCTACTTTAGCAACACCTTTGTCAAGTGCAACAGCAGTAGCGATATAACCAGCACCAACTTTAACAGTCGCGCCAGAAACGTCGAATGAACCAGCAACAGCTAGATCAACAGAACCGTCACCGTCAACACCAAAACCAGCTTGGAAACCACCAAGTACAGGAGTTGCATATGTTACTGAGTAAACAGCACCAGTAAGAACTGCAGCAGCATTGAAACGTACATATTTAGATAGATCAGCAGAAGCAAAAGTTAGACCTTTGTCGCCGTCTTCTAGTTCGTCACCAATGTTTGGAATGCCAGCAGCACCAGGTACTTCAACATCATGTTCGTCTTTACCACCAACAGCGCCGGCTTTAAATTCGCCAATTGCTGATTTGTAACCAACAAGAGCTTCTAAAGTTTCGTCTTTGTCAGCAACAACTTTAACATAAACGTCAGAACCGTCGTCTAGAGTTTTAGCAGCTTTTAAAGAAGCTTCAAAATCACCACCGATACCATATTGAGTACCTAGAGCTACAGTACCAGTTTGGTTATAGAAACCAAAGATAGTTGCAGAACCAGTAGCAGTTACAGTCCAACCAGCTACCAAAGGAGCTACTGGAGCAGCAGGAATATCACCAGCTACTGCAACGCTTGACATTGCAACTAGTGCAGATGTCGCAAGAAGAATTTTTTTCATAATTTTATCTCTCAGCTAAATAAGCATCATTGCCTATTTTCAACACCGAATTCCAGATATGCTCACCACAAGCTTCAAGTCCGAAAATTTCATTTTCATATCTGATAAGAATATACAAATGAAATTCCATCTAGATACGAACCAAAACCCGTTTTTCACACGTGCCCGAAATTCGATAAGTATTAATCGCCAATTTTGAGCAAGATTGCAACCATACTTCCCCCTCCTCGCTAGCTTTCTGCCAATATGTGACAAAATTACACCAGTTTCGGGCTGATATTGGTTAACGTATTATTAAATAAAGGTTTTATTTACCATCTCCTACCCATTTTCCCACAGATTAGACTTAAGTTAGCATCAAATATATGTTGTTTTTTTACCTAACACATATTCAGCAACCACCAGCTCTTATTCAAACCCGGCCTCTTACCCCACGTCATTCAACAATTTATACAAAATCACATAAACAAAGTTGCACCCAAAGGCGTAAGTCGCTAATAAGAAAATAACAGCAAAAAACACTCTCTATATATAAGGTATCAAAAAGTGAGCGACATTAGATATAATGCACCCGAAAAAGAAAAGCATTGGCAGCAAGTTTGGGCCGATAAAAGATTATTCAATGCCACTAATGATTTTAGCAAACCTAAATATTATGTGCTCGAAATGTTTCCGTACCCTTCTGGCAATCTGCATATGGGTCACGTGCGTAACTATACAATGGGCGATGTAATCGCACGTTATAAACGTGCCAAAGGCTTTAATGTACTGCATCCAATGGGCTGGGATGCGTTTGGGATGCCTGCCGAGAATGCTGCGCAACAACATAATGTCCACCCTGGTGAATGGACATATCAAAACATCGCCAATATGCGTAATCAATTGCAAAGCATGGGCTTTTCGCTCGATTGGGAGCGCGAATTCGCAACTTGCGATGTCGAATATTACGGCAAACAACAAGAATTATTCCTAGAATTTCTAGCCGCAGGCCTAGTCGATCGTAAAAAATCCCGCGTAAATTGGGATCCTGTCGATAATACAGTGCTTGCCAACGAGCAAGTCATTGATGGCAAAGGTTGGCGCTCTGGCGCCACAGTCGAGCAACGCGATTTAACGCAGTGGTTCTTCAAAATCACCGATTATGCCGATGAGTTAATCTCCGCATTAGATGATATGGATGGATGGCCAGACAAAGTTAAACTCATGCAGTCAAATTGGATTGGTCGCTCCGAGGGTATGGAAGTCAGTTTCCAGCTAAACGAATCACCTGCAGAATTCCCAAGCCTTAAGGTATATACAACCCGCGCAGATACATTGTTTGGCGCAAGTTTCATGGCCATCAGTGCAGGTCACCCACTTGCAACCCAACTTGCCAGTGCAAATGCAGATATAAAAAGCTTTATTGATGAATGCAACGCCATCGGCACAACCGAGGAAGCCATCGAAACCGCCGAGAAAAAAGGCTATAATACAGGCATCACTGCCACAAACCCGCTAAATCCCGATCAGCAATTACCAGTCTATATCGCCAATTTCGTGCTAATGGGCTATGGCACAGGCGCCGTATTCGGCTGCCCCGCACATGACCAACGCGATATGGATTTCGCACGCAAATATGACCTCCCCGTCACATTGGTTATGGAAAATGATGCCATTGACAGCGAAACTTTCAACGCTAAAAGCCTGGAAGCCAATACAGATGATGGCCTGCTCATCAATTCAGGCTTTATGAACGGCATGAATAAGCAACAAGCCCTTAAAGCTGTAGCCACAAAACTCGAAAATCAACAGTTAAACGGCCAACCACAAGGCACACGCAAAACCAACTACCGCCTGCGCGATTGGGGCATTAGCCGCCAACGCTATTGGGGCTGTCCAATCCCTGTCGTCCATTGCGATACCTGCGGCACAATCCCAGTCAATAAGGCCGACCTACCCGTTAAACTGCCAGACGATGTAACATTCGACAAACCGGGCAATCCACTAGATCATCACCCCACATGGAAGCATGTGCCATGCCCAAAATGTGCAAAAGATGCCACACGTGAAACCGATACTTTCGATACTTTCATAGATTCAAGTTGGTATTATGCCCGTTTTGCCGATAGCAAAGCCGAAAAAGCCGTAAATTCCGAAGCAGCCGATTATTGGCTCGGCGTCGATCAATATATTGGCGGCATCGAGCATGCCATCCTGCATTTGCTCTATTCTCGCTTCTTCAATCGCGCGATGAAAAAATGCGGCTATACAAATGTCGATGAGCCGTTCACCAACCTGTTCACTCAGGGCATGATTACGCATGAGACATATAAAGACCAAAATGGCCAATGGCTAAACCCAGAATTTGTACTTTTGGATGCCGAAGGCGATAACCGAACCGCCAAACATTCCGATACAGGCGAACAAGTCACCATCGGCTCCGTCGAAAAAATGTCCAAGTCCAAAAAGAATGTTGTCGACCCAACAGACTTTGTCACCAATTTCGGTGCCGATACTGCAAGATGGTTTACAATTTCCGATAGCCCACCCGAAAGAGATTTCCTCTGGACAGACGCAGGCGTCGATGGATCGTATAAATTCACCCAACGTGTTTGGCGTTTGGTCTGCGAAAACTCAACAGGCAATTTAATCGACCTCGCAAATGTGCCCATAAATCTGGACGCTCAGGCCACCTCACTACGTGTAATCACCCACAAGTCGATTAAAAACGTATCACAGGCGATCGAAAACCTGCATTTTAACGTCGCAATCGCACAAATTTACATGCTAACCAACGCTATATCTAGCTTTGCGGCCAAAGCCGATAAAAAAGATGCTGCTGCCGAATTTGTGTTATTTGAAGCGCTAACCCGCCTCGTTCAGCTATTTGGGCCCATTATGCCCCATCTGGCCGAAGAATGTTGGAAACAGCTCGGATATTCAAATTTAGCCGCAGAACAAGCGTGGCCAGATTTTGAACAGGCATTAACCGTCGATAATACTGTCAGCATCGCTGTGCAAGTTAATGGCAAAAAACGCGATATTCTAGAAATCGCCAAAGATGCTACAAAAGATGAAATCGAAGCCGCAGCTTTCAAACTCGAAGGCGTGATGAGAAACATCGAAGGTAAAACCATCGTTAAAAAAATCATTGTACCGGGTCGTATTGTTAACATCGTGGTCAAATAAAGGTTTAGTCAGTGGAGATTAAAGCAGCACAAATTTCTGGGTTTCTTAAATCTCCAACGGCTGGTCTGCGGGTTATTTTGGTCTACGGGCCAGATCGCGGCATGGTTGCCGAGCGCACCCGCGCCTTGGTCAAGCATTATGCAGGCAGTCTTGACGATGCTTTTAATATTTCCCGTATGAACGGTTCAGATGTGACAGGCGATAACAGC
This sequence comes from Hyphomicrobiales bacterium, assembly GCA_051531935.1. Classification (GTDB taxonomy): domain Bacteria; phylum Pseudomonadota; class Alphaproteobacteria; order Rhizobiales; family OSC116; genus OCS116. The sequence continues at coordinate 973 of JAOPTR010000022.1, read as the reverse complement.
CCGTTATTTGATGAATATTTTTCAATCCCGATGTTTGGTGGTCAAAAAACCCTTTGGATATTCGATGACGCCACCCAAATCCAAAAACAAATCAAAAGCTTATTGGAAGAACCTAAAGAAGGTAACATCGTCATCATCGAGGGTCGCGATCTCAAAAAAACCTCAGCTTTGGTTAAGCTTTGCATAAAAAGCAAAAAAGCTGCATCCCTGCCTTGCTATCAAGATAACCTGCGAGATGTCAGCCAGTTAATACGCGATATGTTGGTCGAACATAAATTAACAATCTCATCCAATAATTTACAATATCTACAATCACTTTTGGGTAATGACCGCGCCCTCACCCGCAGCGAAATAGACAAATTAATCACCTATTGCCTCAAACAAGATGAAGTTACAGAAGCCGATATAACAGCGTGCCTAACAGGCGATGCCGCCAAATTCTCATTCGATAAATTACTGGATGCCATCTGCGCAGGTCAAACCCAAGCCGCCGATCATGAGCTAACCCATTTCATTTCGTCAGGCGATCACCCAGTGATGATATTCGCAATTATACGCAATCATTTCAATATGTTGCATGCAGCTTCATACGGTCTATCAAAGGGAAAATCCCCTGATAGCATCGTCTCATCCATGCGCCCACCCGTATTTTTCAACCGCAAAAACGCAATCATTTCGCAGGTGAATCGTTGGAACATGCGCAAAACCGACCTAGCCCAAACCCTAATCGCACAAGCCGACATAGACGCCAGAATGAACGCCCAATTATCAAAAGACATCCTAAACCGCCTGGTCACCCGACTAAGTCTAATGGCTGGCCGTTAAGCTAACCTCGTAATCAACCCAAATACTAAACAACAAGCCCACCACCTGTCTTTATGCCGCCAATACTGGGCAACTCTCCTGCCAACACTTACTCACCCAAACATTAATGCCCCCACAAGGGCAAAAAGTTGAGCCATCTCTTTGGCGA
>JAOPTR010000021.1:0-53966 GCA_051531935.1 Hyphomicrobiales bacterium | reverse complement strand
ACTTGCCGACTGAGGCCGTCCGTTAGGACGAAGCAAGAGAGCGCAGCGAACGCACGCCAGTGCTTACTAGAGAGGCAAAGCCGAACGAAAAAAAGCAAACTTCCAGAGCCTCAACAAACACGCTCACCAACGCACAACAACACTTTAAGCTCTACTAAAAAGCTGAATATAATTAATAGACATATCCGCATTCAACGAAAACTTATCACTCAACGGATTATACTTAACCCCAGTCTCGTCAATCATTTGCAGGTCTAAGCCTTCAACCATGTCCTGCAATTCTTTCGGCACAATAAACTGGCTCCAGTTATGCGTACCCTTAGGCAGCCATCCCAAAACATATTCAACACCCACAATCGCCATGGCAAAGCTTTTCAAATTTCGGTTCAATGTGGCGACAAACATAATGCCGCCAGGGTTAAGCATGTCCACGCAAGATTGCAAAAATAATGGCACGTCAGATACATGCTCAATCACTTCCATATTCAAAATTACGTCAAATTTTTCGCCGTCGGCTGCTAAATCTTCACTGGTTGTGGCGCGGTAATCAATTTCCAAACCTTGTTCATTTGCATGAGCAGAGGCAATGCTAATGTTTTTCTCCGCTGCATCTGCACCCACAATATTGCCGCCCAAGCGCGCAATTGGCTCTGTCAACAAGCCACCACCGCAGCCAATGTCTAACATGCGTAAATTTTTATAGGGCTGGCTCGGGTCAAAATCAGCTTTTTGTTGCAAGCTAAAATGTTCAAACAATTTAGTTTGAATATATTTCAGTCGAATCGGGTTAAATTTATGCAATGGCGCAAATTTACCCTTAGGGTCCCACCATTCTTCGGCAATTCTTACAAAATTAGCCACATCATCGGGGTTAATTGTTGTCGATTTCGCATCATGTGACATAATTTACCAATCCATTATCATTCGAGCCATCATATCAAAAAACGAATCTCACTCAAGCACTTAGAAACATTTTAAATCTTATTTTTGCCGTTTTTTGTTGATATTGACGTAAACGTAAAGTAGAAATCCGTCAAAATCTATTGTGCAAATAATTAATGCGACGTTTATCTGCTAACCAAATGTTAACCTTAGTTGAATAAAATTTGATTTAGGCATCCCTATGTCTTGCGTAATCAAAGTTGGAAAAAATACATGACGAATAAAAATATTGGCACATTTAAAGCCATAACTGCAGCACTTACAACTGCATTCATTTTGAGCGCAGCACCAACTTTTGCGAGCGATCCAAAACCCGTGTCTCAGCATAAAGATTGGACAGTTTTTGCCTATGAAGAAGGCGGTAAGAAAACTTGTTTCGCAGTTACACAACCTGCCGAAAGTTTGCCAAAAGGCGTAAAGCGCGGCTCTATCTTCTTTTCTGTTACCCATAGCCAAACCGATAAAACTTTAAATGCAGTTAGCACATCAATGGGTTATCCATTGCGCGCCAACAGCACACCAACCATAACAATTGGCGGTAAAGTTTATTCTATGTTCGCCCAAGCCGAAACAGCATGGCCAGCAGGCGATAATGTTCAAAAAGCTTTGGTGAGTGCCATGAAACGTGGTCAAAAAATGATCATCAAAGGCACATCAACTCGTGGCACAAATACAACCGATACCTATTCATTAGCAGGCATAACAGCCGCTATTGGTGCCGCAAAAAGCCATTGCAAACTTTAATATTGCTTATAACTCGGTATGTGCAGTTAACCCATCCGATAGAAAATATTTACAGCCCTTACATTTTCAGCTATATACGGCTCAAATGTAAGGGCTTTTTTATGGCTCTTTTAATATGAGCACTCCACATGTCCCACACATTAGATATAGCAAAAAATAACGAAAACGCAGCCACACCGTCAGATATGGTGCAAGATGGCACAGCCGATTTGCAAGAAACCACCCTGCCAAGTCTTATTGGCATGCCGCGTGAGGTTCTAAAACAAGCATTGGCCGATCTAGGCGTTAAAGAAAAAGCCATTAAAATGCGCTCTGCCCAAATTTGGCACTGGCTCTACATTGCAGGCGTGACTAATTATGATGAAATGCGCAATGTCAACAAAGACCTGCGCGGTGCCATGGCCGCTAAATACTCCCTATCCCGTCCCGACGTGATCGAAGAGCAAATATCAGTCGATGGAACCCGCAAATGGCTCATGCGTATGCCCAAGCAACAAGGCGACCTTGTCGGCCACGAAGTTGAATGTGTATACATCCCCGAACAAACACGCGGTACACTATGTGTATCTAGCCAAGTGGGTTGCACTTTATCATGCACATTTTGCCACACGGGCACACAGCGCATGGTGCGTAACCTCACATCCGAGGAAATCATCGCCCAAATCATGGTGGCACGCGATCGCATTGGCGATTGGCCAAGTATGGAACGCGTTAACGACCCAAATCTGCCTCAAACTGGCCGTATGATAAGCAACATTGTCTATATGGGTATGGGCGAGCCATTGTATAATTACGAGCATGTTAAAAATGCCATTAACATTATGGCCGATGGCGATGGCATCTCATTATCGCGCCGCCGCATTACATTGTCCACATCAGGCGTGGTTAATTTCATCGAAAAAATTGGCGAAGAAACAGGCTGCATGCTCGCCATTAGCCTACATGCTGTGCGCGATGATGTTCGCGACATTCTTGTGCCGATCAATAAAAAATTTAACCTCGAAACTTTACTCGAGGCGTGCCGCAACTATCCAGGTATTTCGAATGCAAGACGCGTCACATTCGAATATGTCATGCTAAAAGACATTAACGATTCAATCGAAGATGCCAAAAAATTAGTTTCATTGCTCAAAGGCATTCCTTCAAAAATCAATCTCATTCCGTTCAACCCATGGCCAGGTAGTGAATATGAATGTTCAGATTGGGAGCAAATCGAAAAATTTGCCGAGGTTGTTAACAGAGCAGGTTATGCAAGCCCTATCCGCACACCACGTGGGCGTGACATTATGGCAGCTTGCGGCCAACTTAAATCTGAGAGTAAAATACAAAGAAAATCTCGCGTTAAAAAGGACGAAGCCTAATGGTTTTAAAAAGCATCAACGTATTTATGGCTTATTTAATCGCCACTATGTTTACCGCCGTCTGCATCGCAGTCACTTATTACTGGCCGCAAATTTCTAGCAAAGGCGCATTTGACACCAAAAGCTTGGTCGATATGGTTGTGGTGGTCACAGTTTCTATCGCGATTTTTTCATCCCCCATCACCTTAGTTGCAGGTTTATTTGCATTTTTCAAAAAAATAGATTCTCCATACTTTTTTGTTTTCGCAGGCATTTTCGCCATTATGACCACATTGGCTTTCATTCCTGGCCTTGCAGGTGTCGATGGCGATGAAACCGCTTTATGGATACCCTTTATGGCGGTTCTCGCTGCCAGTTTAGCAGGCTATATTTTCTGGTATTTGGCCATCCGACGACCAGATCCAAAACCCAATTCTTCTCAAGTTAAAAAATAATATTAAAACGGATTAAAAACATGGATAAAAAAGACATAAACAAAGTTGTTTTGGCCTATTCAGGCGGTCTAGACACTAGCATTATCTTAAAATGGCTACAGCAAGAATATGATTGCGAAGTGGTTACTTTTACGGCCGACCTAGGCCAAGGCGAAGAGCTAGAACCAGCACGCAAAAAAGCCGAATTAATGGGCATTAAAGAAATTTACATCGAAGATGTGCGTGAAGAATTTGTTAAAGATTATGTATTCCCAATGTTCCGCGCCAACGCTTTATATGAAGGCGTATATCTATTAGGCACATCCATTGCCCGCCCGTTAATCTCTAAAAAACAAATCGAAATCGCCGAAAAAACAGGTGCCGATGCTGTGTCACATGGTGCCACTGGTAAAGGTAACGACCAAGTGCGCTTCGAACTCGGCTATTACGCGCTAAACCCAGACATTAAAGTTATCGCTCCTTGGCGCGAATGGGATTTATCAAGCCGTACAAAACTCATCGAGTTTGCCGAAAAGAACCAAATTCCCATCGCTAAAGACAAACGTGGCGAAGCCCCGTTCTCAGTCGATGCCAATTTGCTACATACATCATCAGAAGGTAAAGCATTAGAAGACCCAAGCGTCGAAGCTCCTGAATATGTATATCAACGCACAGTCAGCCCAGAAGCTGCACCAGACAAAGCCACTTATATAGAAATCGGCTTCGAAAAAGGTGATCCAGTGTCAATTGATGGCGTTATTCTCAGCCCAGCAAGCATGCTCACCCGCCTTAATGAACTTGGTGGCGCCAATGGCATTGGCCGTTTAGACCTTGTTGAAGGCCGTTATGTTGGCATGAAATCTCGCGGTATTTACGAAACTCCAGGCGGCACAATCATGCTCACAGCCCATCGCGGCATCGAAAGCATCACGCTTGATCGCGGTGCTATGCATCTTAAAGATGAGCTAATGCCTCGTTATGCCGAAGTTATTTATAACGGTTTCTGGTTCTCACCAGAACGCGAAATGCTACAAGCCATGATTGATTTAGCTTCAGAACCCGTCACTGGTTCAGTGGTTGTTAAACTTTATAAAGGCAGTGTTTCAGTTGTCAGCCGTAAATCACCATATTCTCTATATAGTGAAGAGCATGTAACGTTTGAAGAAGACGAAGTATACGATCATAACGATGCTGCAGGTTTCATTAAACTAAACGCATTGCGTTTACAGCTTATAGCAAAACGTAAGAAAAAAATGCACATGTAGTTTAAATATACTCTAATTAAAAGGCGCGATTCTTCTGTTTCGCGCCTTTTTGTGTACTAAAGTCCATATAGTTAATAAAATTAACCATAACTTGATGAAAAACTTGAAGTGTTAACAAAATTAACCTTTATTAACCTCAATATTATGTGAAAGAGGAAAAACACATGTTCGAAGAATTTAAAAAGTTTGCCATGAAAGGCAACATGGTCGATCTAGCAATTGGTTTCATTTTGGGTGGTGCATTTGGCACAATCGTTAAATCATTGGTAAACGACATCATCATGCCACCAGTTGGCTTGCTTATGGGCGGCGTTGATTTCGCAAACCTATATGTAAACTTAAGCGATGTAGAACTCGCCGTCGGTACATCAGTAAAAGCCGCTGCCGAAGCAGGCGCTGTTACTTTGAACTATGGCCTATTCATCAACAATGTCATCAGTTTCCTCATTCTAGCCATCGTACTTTTCTTCATCGTTAAAGGCATCAACTCTGCCAAAGAAGCCATGGAAAAAGAAGAGGAAGAAGCCGCTGCTGCACCTGCAGAACCAGCAGCACAAGAAGTATTACTTGGCGAAATTCGCGATCTTCTCAAAAAATAAAACAGAATAATATCTCAGCTTAAAAAACCCGCCTGATTAGCGGGTTTTTTTACGTCCATTTAACGCCAATATTTGCCGTAAAGCTACGGATATAACAAGCCTTCAACCCAAGCGCCACCTTCAAGCTTAAACTCACGCCTTTCATGCAAGCGGTAATCCTTCATCTGCATAACCTCAATGCGATGCGGCACCACACGATAGCCCGACCAAAAATCGGGTCTATGCATTTTTCCCATTGGCAGTTTAAGCCCTTCTTTTGCCACACGCTTTAACAAATGCCCGTGGCTTTCCAATGGCTGGCTTTGTTTGCTCGCCCACGCACCCACACGGCTTTGCATGGCGCGGCTGTCAAAATAAGCATCAGCTTGTTTGTCGTCAACTTGCACACAAACACCTTCAATGCGTATTTGTACATCCATGTCATCCCAATGAAAACATAATGCCACCTTGCCGTTGGCGCTAATTTCATTGCCCTTACGAGATTTTAAATTGGTGTAAAAAACAAACCCTGCGGCATCCCAGTCTTTCAGCAATACGTTGCGGTTCGATGGTTGTCCATCGGCAGATACCGTGGCTAAATTCATCGCGTCAGGATATTTCACATTGTCATTTTTCTTGGCTTTTTCAAACCAATATTCAAACAATTCAAACGGTGTTTCTAGGGGCATTTTTAAACCTTCCAATAACTTCTTATTCAAATATATAGCTATAAAAAATATAATCCATAAAATACACCCCGCATATATCAATAAAATTGACTTTAAAGAATCAAATTTAAATGCTTTATAGTGTTATGAATCTCCAAACCAAAAACAAACCTAAACCCAATATGTGGGTATTATTTGCTGTGGCGTCTATCGGCACACTTGCTTTAAATATTTTCATCCCCTCCATGCCTAATTTGGTAAAAAGCCTCAATACAACCCAAAGCATGGCGCAGTTAACCCTCACTTTTTACTTATTATCCTTGGCCTTCGCACAGCTCGTGGTCGGCCCCCTGTCAGACAAATATGGCCGCCGTCCCATTCTTTTATTGGGTATTCTGGTTTACATTATTGCGAGCTTTAGCTCTGCCTTTGCCACCAATGTCGAAACTCTCATCATTGCCCGTATATTTCAAGCCATTGGCGGCTGTAGTGGCGTGGTCATCACCCGCGCCATCATCCGCGATGTTTACTCAAAAACTCAAGGCGTGGTTATTTTAAGCTATGTCACTGCCGTGGTTACATTAGCGCCCATGTTAGCGCCTATTATCGGTGCATTTCTCGATCAATGGTATGGTTGGCGAGCAAGTTTTTATTTTGTAGGCGCTTTTGGCATCATCATTGCTGCCATTGCACTTAAAAACCTGCATGAGACTAACTTCAATCTCGTTAAAAAGTTAAACATCAAAAACATTCCCAAGCAATATTATTCACTGCTGCGCGAGCCGCAATATATGGGCTATGCACTGTCAGTGGCGTTTAACAATTCAGTATTTTTTGCTTTCATCGCAGGCGCCCCCTTTATCGTTGCCGATATCCTACACCTCGCGCCTAGTGTTTATGCCATATACTTTTTATTCGTGAGCGGTGGGTATATGATTGGTAATTTTGTTGCTGGCAGATTCGCCAACAAAATCAGTACCGATAGTATGATTAAATTAGGCATTTATATAATGCTCGTTGGTATCATTGTTGCAAATTATTGTTTCTACATTGGCTATAGCCATCCCATTATATTGTTTGGCCCCATGGGTTTAATTGCCATTTCAGCAGGCCTTATCAGCCCCAATGCCATTGCAGGTTTACTCGATGTACGCCCAGATATTGCAGGCACCGCCGCAGGTTTTTCAGGGTTTCTACAAATGACGTCAGGCGCATTAGGCACATTCTTAGTTGGCTTTTTCCACCAAGAATCGGGCTCTTCAATGGTGGGCTTTATGACCATATTTGCCGTTCTTATGACGATAAGTTTTTATGCCCTTGTTGGCAAAAAAGGCAATAAACATGGCTAAACCGCATATCGTTCTCCTGATATTTCTATCGGCAATCAGTCCTGTCGCTCTCAATATTTTCATCCCGTCTATGCCAAACTTAACGGCTAGCCTAGGCACAACTCATACAATCGCGCAGCTCACCCTCACGCTTTATTTGGTGGCCTTCGCACTCTCCCAACTCGTTCACGGCCCACTATCCGATAAATATGGCCGTCGCCCCGTTCTACTTATCGGCATTGCTATTTATATAATCTCAAGTTTAGCATGTAGCTTTGCAGTCAATATCGAGCAACTTATCATTGGGCGGATATTTCAAGCCATTGGCGGTTGTACAGGCGTGGTCATAACCCGCGCCATCGTCCGCGATTTATATCAGCGCGATAAAGCCGCAAGTATTCTAGGCTATATGACCATGGTCATGGCTTTAGCGCCACTTACATCCCCTACCATTGGCGGGTTTATCGACCAATATTCAAGTTGGCGTGGTACCTTTTATTTTGTCAGCGTCATGGGCATAATCCTATTTATTTTTTCCTTTAAAGGCCTACACGAAACCAATCACAACCGCATTCAAAGCATAAATGTAGTGGAAATCGCATCCAAATATCTCATCCTGCTGAAAGAAAGACAATATCTAGGCTTTGTCACAGGTATGGCATTCTCATCATCAGTATTTTTCAGTTTCATCGCAGGCGCACCATTCCTAGTCACAAAGATTTTAAAATTAGAACCAAGCGTTTATGGTTTCTATTTTGTCATGGTTTCCATTGGTTACATGGTCGGTAATTTCTTATCAGGAAAACTCACCACGCAATTGGGTAGCTTCAAAATGTTCATGTTGTCCAATATCATTCTGTTTATTGCTATGATTGTATTGCTATATTTCAGCTATATCGGCATCAGCAAACCACTATATTTGTTTCTACCCATGTCCTTTGTCGCATGCGCCAATGGCTTGGCCATTCCAAGCGCCATGGCTAGCGCGTTGTCTATCAGGCCAGAAATCGCAGGCACTGCATCAGGTCTTGCAGGCTTCACGCAAATCGCAATGGGCGCATTGGCCACATTTGTCGTTGGTTATTTTCACAATGGCACCACAACGCCTATGATCACAAGCATGGTTGTTGGCGGTGTTCTGAGTATTTTATGCTTCCTAACATTAGTAAAAAAAGATAGTCTTTAGCCCATGTTAAAAACATTCGCCCTCACCAGCCTCGCGCTCATTGCTTTTGCCGCCAACAGCGTATTGGCACGCTTGGCGCTCGATAATGCAGCCATCGACCCCGCAAGTTTTACCTTTTTAAGGCTTGGCTCTGGCACAGTTATTCTGTTTTTGCTCATATTCACCATCAACCAAAAAAACACCACAAACCATAGCCAATCATTATTCCAAATCGCCACACAACCGCAAAAAACGGCCAAAGGTAGTTGGTTTTCAGGTTTAATGTTGTTCATATATGCCGCCTGCTTTTCCATGGCCTATGTCAGCCTCGATACCGCAACAGGCGCGCTTATTTTGTTTGGCATGGTACAAATCACCATGGTTGCCATTTCCATATTCAATGGCAATAAATTACACATCAGCGAATGGGCGGGAATTATTTTAGCCTTTTTTGGCTTTATATATCTCATCTTACCAAATTTAGGCTCGCCATCTTTATATGGCTTTATGCTTATGGCTGCGGCAGGCATTGCATGGGGTTTTTATACGGTTAAAGGCCGTGGTAGCCATTTACCAATTGCCGATACCGCGTTTAATTTTCTACGCGCCACACCCTTTGCGCTTATTTTACTGGCATATAATTTCAGTAACATTGCCTATTCTTGGCAAGGTATTGTCTATGCGGTGCTTTCTGGTGCCATAACTTCGGGTATTGGTTATGCCATCTGGTATGCAGCGCTTAAACATTTGCAGCTCACCACCGCTGCTGTTGTGCAACTTTCGGTACCTGTCATCGCTGCTGCGGGCGGGGTTATATTTGTTGCCGAGCCCATTGGTCTGCGCCTTACCATCGCATCATTGCTCATTCTAGGCGGCATTGCATTGGTAATTTTTGGCCGTAAAATATTTAGGGCAAGCAAAGTTAAAGGATGATAAAAATGAAGCTTAAACTACCCGTTATTTTCATCAGCATAATCCTATTTTTCAGCCCCACTCAAGCACTCATCAGCCAGTCAGAATATGAAAATTACATCAAACAACAAATGAAAAAGCAAAACATTCAGGCATTCGCGGTGTTATTATTCATAGAGGATCAAATTTTATACCAAGGAAATTTTGGCTTTTCCAATGTAGAAACCCAAACACCGTTAAATCAAGATGATGTCTTCCTCATGGCGTCAGTTTCCAAAATGGTCACCGCCACAGCATTGTTGCAACTTATCGACCAAGGTAAATTCACGCTAGATGATGATATCAATGATTTCCTGCCGTTCACTGTCAGCATTCCTCATCAAGAGACAAAAATCACTTTCAGAATGCTACTCACCCACACATCCGCCATTGCCGATGGAGCTGCCCTCGATAGTCAATATTTTTATGGCAAAGATAGCCCCATTAAACTCAAATATTTTCTAGAAAATTACTTCACTCCAAATGGCAAATTCTATAATGCCAAAGGCAATTTTCACTCACATAAACCAGGTGCAAAATTTAACTATAGTAATGTCGGTTCGGCACTTATTGGCTATCTAGTCGAATATAATTCGGGCATGGATTTCGCCAAATACACCCAAAAACACATTTTCAAACCTCTGGGTATGACTAATTCTCATTGGCACTTGGCAAATATCAAAAACAATATTGTCACCCTGTATGAAGATGGCGAACCTGTCGAAAATTATACCTTTACCGATTACCCAAATGGCGGGTTATATTCCACCGCATTAGATATGCATAAATTCATATACACAATTGCCAATTATGGCCGTTTCGATGGCCCGCGCATTGTCAGTCATAAGTTAATGACCGAAATGTTCAAAAGTCAAATTCCTGATATTGATGAAACCGTCGGCCTGCAAATATATTATAATAACCAAGAAAGCCGCATGTGGGGGCATGAGGGCGGCGAACAAGGCATAACCACCTATGTTGGCTCCAACCTCAGCAACAATAAAGCAGGCGTTATATTATTTGCCACAAATAGCGATGTCGAATTGCTGGAAATCATTGAAATATCGCACGAAACCGCTATTGATGCTTTAAATTATTGGCCATTAGATCAAACATCTAAAGATTAAACGCCTAAATATTTATCCGAAATATCTTCGCTCAAATCACTCGGCTTGCCATCCCAAACATGGATGCCACGTTCCAAAATCACACAATGATCAGCAATTTTAAGTAATTGTTTTAATGTTTTATCGACAATTAAAATCGACATGCCTTCGGCTTTTAATTTATGAATCGCCTTCCAAATGGTTTGGCGCACAACAGGCGAAAGCCCTTCGGTTGCTTCATCCAAAATCAGTAATTTAGGGTTGGTTAGCAACGCACGGCTAATCGCCAACATTTGCTGTTCCCCACCCGATAGCGTATCGGCATTCTGCTTGGCACGGCTTTCCATGCCCGGAAACATCTCATAAACCCGTTTTAAATCCCACACGCCTTTTAATGCTCCAAATCGCGCGGCAGCTGTTAGGTTTTCTTTCACGGTCAAATTGCTAAATATCCGCCGTCCCTCTGGCACCAAACCAAGGCCAAGTTGTGCTATTTTGTGGCTGTCTGCCTTCACCAAGGATACGCCTTCAAAGCTCATTTCACCTTCAACACGTTTCATCATGCCGCAAATACTGTTAATGGTTGTCGATTTCCCCATGCCGTTACGCCCCATTAACGAGACTACTTGTCCCTCTTCAATGGTTAAATCCACGCCATAAAGCGCTTGCACTTTGCCATACCAAGCTTGTAAATTTCTAACTTCTAATAATTTACTCATCTTCATCTCCCAGATAAGCGCGTTGCACCTCTGCGTTATTTCTAATCTCTTCAACACTGCCTGTCGCGATAATTTTTCCGTATACCAAAACAGATATTCGGTCAGCCAGTTTAAACACCGCATCCATATCATGCTCAATCAGCAATATTGGCGCTTTTTGTTTTAATGCATCCAATATACCAATTAAATCTTGTGTGCCAGAAGCACCAACACCTGCCATGGGTTCGTCCAATAAAAATACTTTTGGTTCCATTGCCAAAGCCATGCCAATTTCCAACTGCCGTCGCCCACCATGGCTTAGATCAGATGCCAACATATGCGCCTGTTCAACCAGCCCCACTTGGCCTAAATAATCTTGGGCTTCAGCAATTAGTTTTTTGTCTTTCAAAGCAGGTTTAAAGAATTTCAGTGTGCTGCGCTTTTTACCCTGCACTGCTAGCATGCAATTTTGTAACAAGCTTAAATCGGCCATAACCGACGAAACCTGAAAACTACGTGCCAAACCAGCCCGCGCGCGGCCAACAGCATTTAACTTCGAAACTTCAACACCCTCAAAATATATCTGTCCGAAATCCTGCTTATATTCACCCGCTATTTGCTTAATCAGGGTCGATTTCCCCGCCCCGTTCGGCCCAATCAGCGCATGTATTTCGCCCTTATGTAAATCAATGGTAACATCATCACTAGCGGTTAAAGCACCAAAGTTTTTGGTGAGACCTTGTATAGATAATATCGGCTCGCTCATCGTGTGGCCTCCGTTTGGTTCTTATCTTTGGTCAACAAGCCCATAATGCCACCTTTGGCAAACAGCACCACAATAATCAAAATTAAGCCTAGCCAAAACTGCCAGTTTTCAGTCACACTACCAAGATATTGCTCCAGTATAATAAACAATGCCGCGCCAACAAGTGGGCCATATAACCGCGCAACACCGCCCAATATCACAAACACCATAATCTCGCCAGATAAATGCCACGAAAGCGTAGAAGGGCTAACAAAACGGTTCAAATCGGTATAAAGAGCCCCCGCTAGGCCACAAATAGCGCCCGAAATCACAAAAGCAATTAGTTTTATTTTAAATGGCGCAATGCCAACCGCAGCCACCCGCTGCTCATTTTGCTTAACCGATTGTAATGCCAAGCCATATTGCGAGTTCACCAAGCGCGATGTCAGCCAGATGGCAAATAACATCCATGCAAAACAAATGCTAAAAAACGTAAAGCCGTCCATAGTATTCAAACCAAATAAGCTAGACCGCAAATAAACCGATAACCCATCTTCGCCGCCATATGCAGGCCACGAAATGGCAAAATAATAAATCATTTGCGCAAATGCCAAGGTGATCATAATAAAATAAACCCCCGTGGTGCGTAAGGTCAACAAACCAATCAGCAATGCAAAAAAAGCCGATACCACAATGGTCACAGGCCAAATCACCAACATATTGGTGCTGCCCTCAAACAAAAACGGCCAGCTAAACATGGTTTCATAATTCAACGCGGTCGAGGCTATAATGCCCGCCACATAACCACCAATGCCAAAAAATGCTGCATGGCCAAAGCTCACCAACCCACCATATCCGAGTGCCAAGTTAAGCCCAACACCCGCCATGGCAAATATCACCACTTTGGTGGCAAGGGTTATATAATAAGCCTCATCAAAAAACTGGCCATATAAAACAAATAAAACCAAAGCCACAATGCATAAAATGTTAAAATGTAATTCCTTCATCATGCACCCACCTTGCCAAACAAGCCCGATGGCTTAAACAGCAAAACCCCTGCCATAAATATATAAATCAACATAGATGCCAAGGCCGAGCCAACCGAAGTGGCGGTTGAAGCATCAAAAAATTGTCCAAATATAACCGGCAACATAAACCGCCCCATTGTGTCGAGCAAGCCAACCAATAACGAGCCAATAAGCGCCCCCTTAATGCTGCCAATGCCGCCAATCACAATCACCACAAATGCCAAAATAAGCACAGGCTCTCCCATGCCCACCTCAACACTTTGTATTGTGCCGATCAACGCGCCCGCAAGCCCTGCTAGTCCTGCCCCTAAAGCAAATACCAAGGTAAATAATTTACGTATATCAATACCTAATGCAGCAATCATTTCACGGTCGTTTTCACCCGCTCTAATGCGCACCCCAAGCCGCGTTTTGGCAATCAATAAATAAAGCCCAATCGCCACCAATATACCCAAGACGATAATCGCCAACCTGTATTTTGAATAAATAATACCCAATGGCAATGTCACACTGCCCGATAATATATCAGGCACATCCAAATAAAGCGGAAACGCCCCAAATATCCACCGCGTGCCTTCGGAAAACAATAAAATAAGCGCAAAAGTCGCCAGCACTTGGTCAAGATGGTCGCGGTTATAAAGCCGTCTAATCACCACCATTTCAACAATCACCCCCACAATGGCTGCGCCCATAAGCGAAGCCGCAAGGCCAAGCCAAAAACTGCCCGTCCAAGCAGCAATTGCAGCGGCCGCAAAAGCACCGATCATGTATAGTGAACCATGCGCGAGGTTAATCAAACCCATCACGCCAAAAACCAATGTCAAACCTGCTGACATTAAAAACAGCATAAAACCGAATTGCAATCCGTTCAGCAATTGCTCTATAATTAAATTAAAACTCATCTAAAACTAATTCTCAAGAAACCATATGTCATTCAAATTCATTCCTGCTTCTGATAGCGATAAAACCCAACTTGCCGATTTGCGTGTTCAAGCCATGAAACCAAGCCTAGAAATTCTAGGCAGGTTCGACCCGATAAGAGTGCGCGATCGCCTATTATCCGATTTTGATGCCAAAAACACCCAAAAAATCATGGTCGACAACCAACTTGCAGGCTTTTTCACCATTGCCCTAAAAGACGACATCCTATGGCTAAAACACCTATATATTTCCACCTTAGGCCAAGGTCATGGGCTTGGTAAAGCAGTTATAAATCACGTTAAAAACCTAGCTCAAAAACAAAATAAGCCACTTAAATTACAAGCTTTAAAACTAAGTCCTGCCAATCAATTTTACAAAAACCAAGGCTTTGTCGAAACTCATCAAGAAGAATGGGATATTTTCTACATTTGGAATGAATAAATCAAAAAATAAAAGCCGAGGCGTAAACCTCGGCTCCCAAATATCTTACATTTTGCATTCATCCACATAAGCATTAGAGCGGTCAGTTAAACCTGTCGCCACAATCTTATTGGTCAAAATGTCACCTTCTTTAATCACTTCGCGTACATAAATATCTTGTATCGGGTGATGATTACTCGCAAACGAGAATTTACCACGTGTCGATGCAAAGTCAGCAGCTTCTAATGCTGTTCTAAAGGCATCTGCATCCGCAACATCCGCTTTGGCAATGGCCGATAGCAACAAGTTAGCTGTGTCGTAACCTTGGCTTGCATAAAGTGATGGCAAACGGCCATAAGCCGCTTCAAAATCAGCTACAAATTTCTTATTGGCTTCATTATCAATGTCTTTAGACCATTGCGATGTATTCTTCACACCCAATGCAGCATCACCAACGGCTTGTAAAATACCTTGATCAAACGAAAATGCAGGGCCAACCAATGGAATGTCGATACCAGATTGCGCCCATTGTTTCATAAAGCTAATGCCCATGCCACCAGGTAGGAATAGATAAACACTATCCGCGCCACTATCTCTAATTTGGGCAATTTCCACTGCGTAATCTGTTTGGCCTAATTTGGTATAAATCTCATTGGCTAACTCACCTTTGAAATAGCGTTTATAGCCCGTTAAAGCGTCTTTACCCGCAGGGTAATTTGGGGCCAAAATAAAGCTGTTTTTCAGGCCAGCACCATTGGCATATTCACCACCTGCTTCATGCAGGTTATCGTTTTGCCACGCCACATTAAAGTAATTTGCATGGCAACCTTTGCCCGCAAGCGCACTTGGGCCCGCATTTGGCGATAAATAAAATTTACCTTGGTTCACCGCGGCAGGCACAACGGCCATCGCAAGGTTAGACCAAATAATACCCGTTAAAACATCCACTTTTTCACTTTGGATCATTTTGTCGGCCAATTGCACCGCAACGTCAGGCTTGCGTTGGTCATCTTCAATCACCAAGTCAATTTCTTCATTGCCTTTAATCGCCAATAAAAAACCGTCTCTTACGTCAATTCCAAGGCCAGATCCACCGCCAGATAATGTGGTAATCATACCTACTTTTACTTTGGCTTCAGCTACAAATGGCACCGCCATCAATGCAGTTGCTGCCATTAAAGTTGTAATTTTCTTTAACATTATAAACTCCCCTTTTTTAATCAATACTATTCCCAGCCCATAGATTAGGAATATTAAGCCCATATATGCAAGTAAAATATAATTTATTGTGCTTATTAGATTGTTTGATATAGTGAGTAAAAACAATATAAAAGCACCAATATACTATGTTAATTTCTCAAATAAAAACGGCTTCTGGCAGCGTAAAACTTGTCGTTCGTAATGGCGATAAAGCCAACATGCTCAATGGCGTTAATTCTACATATGAATTGGCCTTATATTGCGCCAATCATAAAATTAAAATAGCCGACCGCATCACTCAACTTGGTCTGGGCGATGAGGTTAATCTGCAACAAGCGTTCGATGAAGGCCGTATGCTTTCTCCTTTATCACACCCCGACCCAACACATTTGCACCTTACAGGCACTGGCCTCACCCATTTGGGTTCAGCCTCCACCCGCGATGAGATGCACCAACAAGCCAAAACCCAAACAGACGAAAGCCTTACCGACACAAAACGCATGTTCTTAATGGGTTTAGAAAATGGCAAAGCCCCTAATAACCAAGTCGGCGCACAACCAGAATGGTTTTACAAAGGCAATGGTCATTGCGTCACTGCCCCCAATCAGCCGCTAATTTCTCCAAGCTTTGCCAAAGATGGTGGCGAAGAGCCAGAGTTAGCAGGGCTTTACATCATCTCAGATAACGGCACACCATTTCGCATTGGCTTTGCGTTGGCAAATGAGTTTTCCGATCATGTCACCGAGCAAATAAACTATCTATTCCTCGCTCATTCCAAATTACGCCCCGCCTCTTTCGGGCCCGAAATTTTGGTAGGTGAGTTACCTCAAGATATTCAAGGCAGGTCGCGCATCATTCGGGATGGTGTGGCTATATTCGATGAGCCATTTGTAACAGGCGAGGCCAATATGTCCCATTACATTCACAATCTCGAGCATCATCATTTTAAATATGATATTTTCCGCCAACCTGCCGATATACACGTGCACATGTTCGGCACAGCCACTTTATCCTTTGCCAAAAACATAAAAACTCAAGATGGCGATATTTTCGAAATTTCCTCAGCCGATTTTGGCTTGCCATTACGGAACGCGCATCAAGTCACTTCGGCTCCTCAAAATGACAACAAATTAATGCCCATAGAGACATTGTAATACAGACTAAAACTAGCAAATAATCAAAACCCAACAGAAACCGCACATTTTTGGTTACTTTTTACGGGTTTTGAGCAAGTTTTAATTGACAAATCACCCTAGGTAAACGTTAACTTACGCATATTCGAATAAGCATGAAAGATAATATTTTGACAGATTCAATTTTCACACCACATGGCAAACATTTAATTGCAGGCGACTGGGTCGCTAGTGACAATAAATTCAACTCAACTCCCGCATCTGGTGAGAGCTTTGAATTTTCATCTGCCACACCTGCACTTGTGGATTCAGCGGTAAAAGCTGCCGAAAAAGCTTTCCTAACATATGGTTATTCTTCAAATGCTGACCGCGCAAAATTCCTCAATACAATTGCCGATGAAATTGATAAGCGCGCCGACCAAATCACCGAAATTGGCTCCAATGAAACTGGCTTGCCAACAGCCCGCTTACAAGGCGAGCGTGGCCGTACAATGGGTCAATTGCGCTTGTTCGCATCTCATATAGAAGCTGGCAACTATCTCGATAAACGTTTCGATGAAGCCCTGCCCGACCGCGCACCACTACCCCGCCCCGATCTACGTATGATGCAACGCCCCATTGGCCCTGTTGCCGTGTTTGGTGCATCGAACTTCCCATTGGCCTTTTCGGCTTTAGGTGGTGATACCGCGTCTGCACTTGCTGCAGGTTGCCCCGTTGTAGTTAAGGCTCATAACGCCCATCCAGGCACATGCGAAATCATGGCCGAAGCTGTGCATGCCGCCATTAAAATTTGTGGCATAGATGTGGGTGTGTTTAGCCTGCTTCAAGCCAATAGCCGCGATGTTGGCCAAGCCTTGGTCACTCACCCGCTCATTAATGCTGTCGGCTTTACAGGTTCACTTGGTGGTGGCCGTGCATTGTTTAATCTTTGCGCAAACCGCGAAAACCCAATCCCATTCTTTGGCGAATTAGGTTCAGTAAACCCAATGTTCTTATTGCCAGAAGCGCTCAGCGCACGAGGTAGCGATTTGGCAACAGGTTGGGCAGGTTCACTCACCATGGGCGCAGGTCAATTCTGTACAAACCCAGGTGTTGCCGTGGTCATTGCTGGTGCCGATGCCGCTGCATTCACCAAAGCCGCAACCGCAGCTCTAGAGCCAATTGGCGCACAAACAATGCTAACCGAAGGCATTGCCGAAGCTTATCAAAGCGGTAACAAAATCATTGCCACGGCCACAGGCGTGCAAGAATTATTCACTTCAACATGCAACTTACGTGAAGCATCACCTTATCTTTATGCCACAGATGGCGATACATGGTTGGCCAATGAAGCGCTAACCGAAGAAGTATTTGGCCCTCTTGGTGTTATCATCACCGCAAAAGATAAAGCCCAAATGATCGAGATTGCAAATTCACTCAAAGGTCAACTTACTTGCACATTGCATTTAGATGATGCTGATGCCGCACTCGGCCAAAGCCTCATGCCAATATTAGAACGCAAAGCAGGTCGCGTTTTGGCCAATGGCTTCCCAACTGGGGTTGAGGTTTCAGACACAATGGTACATGGCGGGCCGTTCCCAGCATCTACCAATTTTGGTGCCACATCGGTAGGTACAATGGCAATCAGACGTTTCTTGCGCCCTGTTTGTTATCAAAATATTCCAACTGCTCTATTGCCTCAAGAATTACAATCTTAATAGGACAATAGATGGCAGCACAACAAATAAGCGAGGGGGAACTCATCTGCGTTGATTGGGGAAGCACTAATTTGAGGGCTTTTCTACTCAGCGCAGATGGGACGCTTATTGATGCTATATTCACCAATCAGGGCATGATGGGCATTCAACAAAATGCCTTCGAGCCCATTTTATTACATATGCTTAAAAACTGGCCCCAATTACCCATCATTCTTTCGGGCATGGTTGGTAGTTTGCGCGGGTGGCGCAATACTGCCTATGTCACTTGCCCCATTGATGTTAAAAAACTAGCCGTCAACCTAACCCATATCGAACACAATAAAAGCCGCAACATCGCCATCATTGCAGGCATCGAAAATAACAATTCTGCCAGCCAATATGATGTCGCACGTGGTGAAGAAACCCAATTAATCGGCGCGTTAAAATTAGTTGGTCAACAATTAGAGCCACAGGCCATATTTTGCTTGCCGGGCACTCATTCAAAATGGATGAGCGTAAAAGACAGTAAAATCGACAATATCACCACCCATATGACGGGCGAGATATTCGACATTCTCACCAAACATTCAATTTTGGCCACCCCAAATTCAGGCGGCAATCACAAAAATGGCGATAGAATATTTTTAAAAGGTCTTGAATGCGCGCAGCAAGATGGTGGGCTGTCACATCATATATTCAGCGCCCGCACCAATATGCTCAAAGGCGTATTGGCCGAAAATGATATAGAAACCTATCTATCAGGCATTCTCATCGGCAGCGAAATCAAAGAAATGCTCAACCTCCTGCCTAAATGCGAACATGTGTATTTAGTTGGCAATGACCAGCTCAATCAAACCTACAGCCTTGCCCTCAACCATTTAGGCGTAAATTGCGCACTCATAAATGGCGAGAAAGCAGCATATACAGGCATGCACGCCATTGCCAAACAAGCTAAATTTATCTGAAAGTTCTACAAATGAGCCAAATTTCCTTTGCCGATGCCGTCGCCAAAATGCCATTAGTCGCCATCATAAGAGGCGTAAAACCTACCGAGGTATTAGACATTGCCACTGCCTTAAAGTCAGCAGGCTTTATCTTTATCGAAGTGCCACTAAATTCACCCGATCCCTACCAAAGCATCCAATTAATGGCCGATAATTTAGGCGAAGAATGTATCATCGGTGCTGGCACGGTAACCAGTGTTGAGCAAGCCGAAAATGTACATCAGGCTGGCGGGCGGCTGATCGTTTCCCCCAATACAAATACCAAAGTGATTCAACGCACCAAACAATTGGGGATGATTTCAATACCAGGATTTTACACCCCATCCGAAGCTTTCACTGCCATAGAAGCGGGTGCAGATGGCCTCAAAATGTTCCCATCCGATACCCTCGGCACCAAAGGCTTAAAAGCCATTAAAGTGGTATTACCACCCGAAATTCCATTATTTGCGGTGGGTGGTGTAAACGCGGGTAACATAGCCGAATATTTAAATGTAGGCGCAACAGGTTTTGGCCTTGGGTCAGGCATATACAAACCAGCAATGGCTGCCGATCAGGTCTATAAAAACGCCAAAGCATATGTCGCAGCTTACAAAGCAGCGCAAGTTTAACATTCCAATCACATAATATTGAGGTTACAGTGATACAAAATTGTAGCATAAACAATCACAAGCAATAATAAGGCAGCAACATGACAAAAAATCTCCCCCTACTTGGCGCCGTCTTATTATTGGTTATTGCCTACATAACTGGCTTCAGCAAATATTTAGGGCTAGCTTGGTATGGCCAAGCCACACTTATTGGTGGCGCAGCAGGTGTTTTGCTCACTTTGGCACTCACTTGGGTCATGTCCAAAAATCCCGCAATGGCAAAATGGCTGCCCATTCTAATCTTAACCGATTTTATCATGGCAGTCGGCTTCACCTATTATTTCGCCCGCATCTTCATAGATAGCGCCAATTTCGAATCCACTGCAGGCTTTATATGGTATATCGGCTATCATGTGGCCGTAGCGCTGTTTGTGCCGCTTGCCACCTTCGCCCTACAAAAAATCCTAGCGCGCTAATAAACCAAATAAAATCATTTTGGCGTGGCTTGAAATTTGCAATTTCAATTCAGCCTCGGTCAGCGCTTCTACCGATATATATGTTTGATATAATGTCATAACACTGCCAAATAACAGCATGGATGCCGCTTCAACATCGGTCTCTTGGCTCAACATACCCGCGCTTTGCATTTCAGTCATTACCGGCTTTAACATTGCCACCATTTCCATATCCATCGCCATTAATTCTGCAATTTCTTCGGCATCTAATACAAATAATTGGGCAAATATTTGGCGCATAATCGGCTTGGGAAACACCATGCTCGAAAAAAATACAAATTCCAAAATTTCAACAATATCTGCCAAAGCTGTGTCACTGCGTAGTGCTTTTTGGCTTCGCTTTGGTGGATTTTTTCTAATTTCCCGAGTCATATTGGCATAAATCGCCATCAGCAATATCGGCTTAGAGGCATAATAATTATACAAAGTGCCTGCCGCAATCTCAGCGCGTTCAGCAATTGCCTCCATCGCAGTCTCGTCATATCCGCGCGCTTCAAATAGATAAGCCGCTGCTTTGATGATTGATTGTTGGGTTCTTTCCCGTTTTTTCTGCATAATTTTCGGCATATTTTGAGCTTTTATTGAAGTTAATTCATTTTTATAGTTGACTCTAATTTTATAGTGATTACCTATAATAAATAGCAAATATCATTAAAAAATCAAATTAAAAGAATCCAAAACCAAAAAGAAAGCAAAACATGGCCAAATCCATTAAAATTCACCCGCAATTACACGATGTATTCGGTGAACAACAATCCATATTTGAACTTACATCAGTTATTCTTTTTGGCATTGTAGCAACCGCGTCATTCTTCTGGCTGCACAATGATTTCCTAAGCCAATTAGAGCTTTGGAAGCTAATCCTGGCCATGGTATTTATTTTAGACATAGCCGCTGGCTGCATCGCCAACTTCACCCGCTCAACAAATAATTTTTACGCACAACGCCCCAAACATCGTTGGATATTTATCTCCATCCATTTTCACATCATCATCGTGGCTTATGCACTAGGTGCCGATATCTTCAACGCCCTTTACATATGGGCTTACACCATTATTGCCGCCGTCATTGTTAATTCATTCAAAACTTCACAATTTCAAACTTTCATCGGCGGGCTTCTGCTGTCTTGTGGCGTCACATTTGGCTTACTTCTGCCAGACATTCATCCCATTATGGCTGTTGTGCAAAGCCTATTCATGCTCAAAGTTATTTTCAGCTTTTCAGTCGATCATTATCCTACAGCAAAGGAAAGCTAAATGACCAACATTTCCATCAGACCAATAGCCAATGACGAAAAACCGCAATTCACAATAATCATGTATGATGCTTTTAAGTCAGACCCACTCTTCATTTCAGCCTTTGGTAAGCCAGAACAAAACAAACCAAGCGCGACCAAATTTCTAAACGCCATGTTTGATATGAATATTCAACTCGGCAACCACCCCATTGGCCTGTATAATGGTCAAAAGCTAATCGGCTGCATGCTTTTAGAGCGCCCGATGAAAACTAAATTCGAAAATTTTTGGCGTATGAGCAAATCCCTCATAACATTCATCCCCACAATGCTAAATGTGGGCAGTCAAACCGCAAAATTTTTAAATGACTATATGAATCTCACCCGTAAATCAGCTCCCAAGCAACCTCATCACTATTTATCAATGATTGGTATTTTAAGCACCGAACAAGGCAAAGGTTTGGGGCGCAAACTGATGCAGCACGCCATTAAAAGCAGCAACCAAGACCCAACATCAACAGGCATTGCACTAGATACTGAAAATCAGTCAAACACTGCGATATATGAAAAATGGAATTTCCACCTCACACAAAAGTTGAAAGTCAACCAAATGACAGCTTATTGCATGTTCAGAAGGGTCGATAATATGCCATAAAAAAAGCGGGTGCCAAAACACCCGCTTCTTAAATTTTTAGATAAATATACAGGCCTAACGCGCCGCCCAAAGTAACCCGCGCTCCAATATTGTGCGCATTTCTGGGTGTTTAAATTCATCAGCCGTATGGCCAAGCGCGCTATAAAATACCCGCGCTTTGTGGTATTTATGCTTCCACACAACAGGCATAACAACTCCGTCAATATGCGGGTCATATTCACCCGTAAAAGTCGTTGTTGCTAAAACTTCAATCGCAGGGTCAACATGCAAATAATATTGCTCGCTATGATAATCAAAATCTTCGATGCCCGCTACAATTGGATCATCTGTTTCGGAAATCTGCACGCTATAATCAATAATATTACCAGGATGCGCAACCCATTGCCCACCTGTCATAAATTGATAAGCAGTTTCACTTCTAAAACTATCACCCATAGCACCATGACAGCCAGCCAAACCAGAGCCTGCTTTCACAGCAGCAATCAAGTTTTCAACTTCGTCTTTTTCAATCGTGGCTTGGGTAAACATAGGCACAATTAGATCGAAATTACCAAGTTTTGGGTCGGCAAATGCCGCAGTTCCCGCCACTAAAGTCACTTCAAAACCATTCGCCTCTAAAATTTCTTTCACCACTTTACCAGTGGCTTCTGGTGTATGGCCTTCCCAGCCACCCCATGCAATTAATGCTGTTTTCTTGCTCATCTCGTCATTCCCTAATCTAATTTTCCAAATTCTAAACTTGCATCTAGTGCCGCAGGGCGTTCACATTGATGCACCAATTTCACAGTTCTTTCTTCATCTGCCGAAACCTGAATGGCCTCCATAACCTCAAGCACATGTAAAGATAATTCCAAACTTGCGCGATGGGGGCGGTCAGCAACAATTGCCGATGCCATATCAGCAAGGCCAATTATTCTGTAATTGCCATCACCATATAAATGGGTTTGCGCCACCTCTTGCCAATCATCCAAACCAGTCGATGTTTTAATAATGCCTTCAAATTGGTTCGGATCAGCCACAAGCATAGAGCCCGTTTGGCCATAAATTTCAATGGGTGTATGTTCATGTTTATGAACATCAAAACTTTGCGTCATGGTCACAGTAGCGCCACTGACAAATTGTATAATGCCAGAAAAATGAGTGTCAACATTCACGTCAAAACTCTCACCCTCACGGTCACCCGATTTTATGGTGCGGCTGTCATAAGTCGCTTTGGCCATGCCCACAACTTTTTCAACAGGCCCAAGCATATTCACCAAAGCGGTGATGTAATAAGGCCCCATATCCAACAATGGACCACCGCCGGCTTGGTAATAAAAATCTGGGTTCGGATGCCATCTTTCATGTCCAGGGCACATCATAAAGGCAGTGCCAGCAATCACGTCACCAATCACACCATCATCAATCACCTGACGGGCTGTTTGGTGAACGCCGCCCAAAAATGTATCTGGCGCACAACCCACGCGTTTGCCCGCAATTTTCGCGGCCGCCACAAGCTCTGCGGCTTCGCCGACAGTGAGCGCCAAAGGCTTTTCACTATAAACATGCTTACCAGCAGCAATCACCGCCAAGCCAACTTGCACATGATATTGCGGCGTGGTCAAATTCAGCACAATGTCAATACTGTCATCAGCCAACAAAGCATCAACACTCATAGCCTTCAGGCCGTAAGTTTCAGCCTTTGCCGCAGCGGCATCCATATTGATATCCGCCACCGCCACCATTTTCAACACCCCAAATTGCGGTGCCGCTTTAAAATAGGCATCAGAAATATTACCACAACCAATCACACCAACGTTAATGACAGTCATAAACCCCTCCTTTTATAAAATATATGACCGCATATTAACGTTAAAACAAACACGATCAAGTCAAATTTAAAAGAAAAAATAAACAAGTAATCTCAACAGGAGTTTAACCTGCATCCTCAAAAAATTGGGGGATTTAGTATCTTCACTTCACTTAATTAAAAATCATTGCTAGTACTGAACCACTCCAGGTTTGCCGGGGGCTCCTATTCTGTAGTAAAAGGAGTTATTATGAGCAAAACAAGAAACAAATTTTCACTTGAGATGCGAGCACGAGCCGTACGAATTGTGTTCGAGAATGAGGTTGCTTATCCATCTCAATGGGCGGCTATCAGGTCAATTTCAAGCAAGATTGGCTGTGCGCCACAAACCTTAAGTAGTTGGGTTAAACGCCGCGAAGTTGACAGTGGTTCTCGAGCTCGTGTTCCAACGGATGTCACGGACAAGATGAAGGCGCTAGAGCGCGAGAACCGCGAGCTTCGTCAAGCTAATGTGATATTGCGTAAAGCATCAACATATTTTGCCCAGGCGGAGCTCGACCGCCTATTCATGCGATAATCGATTTTATTGATAAATATCCGGGTACATATGGGGTTGAGCCAATCTGTAAGGTTATTTCGATTGTCCCATCTACCTATTACTTCCGCATAGTAATGCGAGATGATCCGAGTAAGTTGAGTGACCGAGCAAAGTGGGGTTTGATATTAAAACCAGAGGTTAAGCGCGTGTTCGAAAAAAATTACGAAGTTTATGGCTACGCAAAGCTTGGCGACAAATACAGCGTGAGGGTTTTAACTTTGCACGCTGCACTGTCGCACGGTTGATGCTTGAACTAGGTTTGAAGGAGTTATTCGCGGTAAAAGCCAACGCACGACTATCGGTAATAAAACAGATATTTGCCCACGAAATCTGGTCAATCGCCAATTCAAAGCAACTGCTCCCAATATATTATAGGTCAGATTTTACCTACGTATGCACATGGGCAGGGTTTGTTTATGTGGCTTTTGTAATTGACACTTATGCCCGCAGGATTGTTGGCTGGCGCGTAAGCCGAACGCCAAATGCAGGTTTTGTTTTGGATGCATTGGAGCAAGCTCTGCACGAGCGAGGTCCTGTTCACAAATCTGGCTTCGTTCTTCTCAGTAATCGGGGCAGTAAATATGTGTCGATTAAATATACGGAACGGTTGACTGAGGCTGGTATTGAGCCTTCAGTTGGCTGTGTTGGTGATGGTTACGATAATGCCTTGGCTGAGACAATCAACGGTTTATACAAAGCCGAAGTCAATCACCTAAGTGATCCGTGGAAATCGTTTGATGCAGTTGAATTTGCAACACTTAGATGGATAAATTGGTATAATCATAGAAGGATACTAGAGCCAATTGGCAACATACCGCCTGCCGAAGCAGAAGAACTATACTACGCAGCGCTGGACAAAATCCCCAGAGTTGCATAACTTAAACCAAACAGCTCCGGCAAACCTGGAGCGGTTCACACTGACATCCAAACCTATTCTGTATATTATGCTAGCCACCTAGTAGGGCAGAGGTTTTGTTTATGAAGACCTCTAGTCACCAAATAGTCGATATTCTGACAAACTTAACCAATATTAAAATTAGCCCTAATTGGATCCAATAGCTCAATCATTTTAATTCTCATTAACTCAAGGTCATTCCGGATTTCAAAATTTAGTCGAATTGAATAGCCCCTGATTTAGTAGACACATCAGGGCTTCCATAATTGTTGTTGTTCAAAATCTACTGGCGACAACATTCCGTTGGTACCATGGATGCACCCATTCGGCTTGGTTTAAAATACCAATGATTTGGCTATCTGAATATCTAGACTTCTTCACGTAAAATCTCCTAAATTAACTTAATAGAAAATTCCATTTAAAAATATCCTCTTTTTTAGGGGGCATTACCGTGAAGCGTTTACCTTAAAAGTGCGATCGGCACCAGAAATTTAATTTAAGAGCGATACTTAGAGAAATGAATCAATAGTGTTTGCTCAACACGTTTTCCCATTCATATATTGCGTCTAATTTGGAACCTAATACAGATATTAAGAATGGAGTTTTTCCTCCGAGAGTTCCCACATGTTCACAGATAAGAATTGGCCGTCCATCATCAATTTCATTTTTTTCTGGAACTACTTTAAGTTCGTACAAACTATCGATGTATTTTGCCTTGCGAATAGCTGGCATATAGCGAGCTGCATCGTTCCTCATGAATGGAAACCGAGTGTTCTGAAGAGCTTTGTATTTTTGAAGTGTCTTAACAAAATTTTTGTTGGTTGATGTACTAGATGAGTGTGGCGTATAGCGAACGTGACTTAGTGTACTTAAATCATTTCCTCCAAAAGGCATCATAGAAAAGAAAGGCCCATCCATTATAGTAGTAGCTATGTTGGCTAAACTAGAGGGACGCTTGACGAGTGCCATTTCTGTTACTTCGACTTTTAACTTTAGCGGTTTGAAAGAACTTGCAGTTAAAAAGCTATTAATTTGAGCATATGCGGCTACCATTACTCCTTGGGCTTTTAATTTTCCACTAGACGTTTCTACTGACATATGTGTAGGTTCAATTTCAGCTCGACTACAGTGTGTATTTAGAAAAAGAGAAATGTTTTTTTCTTTTTCAATTTGCATCGACAAATTTTGACCCATCGATATGGTGTTTATGCCAATTTCATCAACTAAAAATATTTCCTCAATTCGGTTGAAATCGAATAAGGATCTTTGGCTTTTACTTGTTGGTTTTAAAGGAATACCAATATTTTTGCAGAACGAGTGAAATTGATTAGAATTAATTTTTGAATTATTACTTGCGATCGCATAAATGTGCTCAAAATCATCGATAAGACATGTTGAGAAATCAAATTTGAATTTTTCATAATTACGGCTGGACCCTATTGCTGTCATCAGACTACGAGGATAATGATAGCCATTATGAATCCTAGATTGGTTATTACGACTTGCTCTTAGCAGAAGACTCTCATTTTGCTCTACCAGTGCAACTTTGAAGCCTTTCTTTGCAAAGAATAAAGCAGTTTTACAGCCATACAGCCCCCCGCCTATGACAATCATATCAAATATATTTGTTGATGATGTTTTCATGTTCTTAAATACTGTCCTCCATTTAAATCAACAATATTACCTGTCATGAATTGGTTAGCATCACTTAACATAAACTCAACTAACTCGGCAATATCTTGAGGTTGACCTGCCTTTTGAGTCGGTATTAAATTTAAATTGTGCTCAAATCGCCCAGCAACAAGACTATCTGTCATTCCCGTATTTTGTATCATTCCAGGCGCTATCCCATTTACGCGAATATTTGGCGCCAACTTTGAAGCCATAGATCTGACAAGTGTATGAATTGCCCCTTTACTTGCTGCATACCCATCATCGTAGCTGCCTTTATGACCAGAAATAGATCCGAATAGAATTACACTAGACCCCTTTGTCAACATTGGAACAGAATACTTAAGCAATAAGATTGGACTAATTACGTTTACATTGAATAATTCTTCAAGTGTATTGGCATCACTTTCAGCATAGCTATTACCATGCAATACACCACAAACATTAATTAGAGCATGTATTGGGGTGGAAAAACCTTCAAATGCTTGTTCTATAGAAATTGGTTTTGCGAAATCAGCTTTTAAAACTCTATAGGGTGGTTTTGAAAAAACATTTAAATTTGAAGTATCACGCATGACAACAACAACATTATTGCCCAAGCTGATCAGTCGTTCATAGATAGCTAGGCCGATTCCAGAAGTTGCACCTGAAAGTAGGATAGTTTTGGGCATTTAATTATTCCTATCAGAGATTAAAAACAAATTTACGATTTAGATAGAAACCGAAACTAGTATAACATGCCATGCCAATAAGAACAGCGTAAATCTCCACGAGTAAAAATTCTTCAATCAGTAAAAGTTGGATGAATTGAATGAATACAAGGTTTATAGAATTTATTAACAGGAAAACAAAAAAACGTTTTTTTATTTTCTCATTTTTTTTAATATTGAATGTAATTTTGAAATTAAGAATAAAGCTCACAATAAAAGAAAAGGAATACCCAATTAAAGTGTAAATTATGTACCCCCAACCCATTGTCATACCAAAAAGTATAAACCCCAAACATACAATGGTATTAATGCCACCGACTAATGAATATTTGAAAAACTGTTTTACCACTTCCATAAGCGTTACATTTTTTCCGATTCTTTTTGAACCATTTCAGATATATCAAATTCAGTTCCCCCTATTTCTTCTCTAATATAATAGAGAGGACGATTCTTAGATTCTACTAATATTCGAGCAATATATTCACTTATGAGTGCTAAAAATATGAACATTATTGAAAACAATAAAGCAATCATAAACATCAAACTACTCCAACCTTCTACTGTATCAGCCCCTAGAAGTTTTTCTATAAATATATAGCTTGCATAAACGAATAATAATAAGCTTATCCCAATACTCAGAAAGCTCATTGCTCGAAGAGGTTTATTTGAAAACGCAAAAATAGCATCCATAGCTGCGCCAATTAATGACTTCCAATTGTAGCTTGTTTCACCGGCTAACCGTTCCTGTCGGTCAAATGGAACGTGACCAACACGAAATCCGACATACGCATATAACATTTTTAAATACCTGTTATGTTCTTTCATACTGGTCACTGCGTTGATAACACTTCGAGAAAAAATTCTAAAATCCCCAGCATTATCTGGAATATCGAGCCCTGTCATTTTGCCTGCAATACGATAGAAAGCAACGGAAGATAATTTTTTAATAAACGACTCTCCACGGCGGGAAGTGCGAGCAGCATAAACTATATCTAAGTTATCGGATAAAAGTTTTTCTAGTAATTTTGGTATTAACTTTGGAGGGTCTTGCATATCACTATCTAAAACAACCACATAATCTCCTACGGAGCTTTCGAGCCCAGCTGTCATTGCAATTTCTCTGCCATAATTTCTTGATAATTCTATAATTCTTATGTTTTTATTTGCTTTCGCGATTGCTTGCATAACCTGCAAACTATTATCCTTTGATCCATCGTTGACCAAAAGTATTTCGTAATTTAACTCCATTTCTGACAATACTTTAACGGTTTCGGCAATAAAATGCTTGATGCCTTCACTCTCGTTATACACAGGTGCAACAACAGATAAAACTTGATCTTTATTAAACTTCATATTAGTACCTTCATACCGTTCAATTGAATGCTAAAATTGGCAATATATCGAACACTTCATGACCTTTAAGACGTTAAATATATTTTATAAATTTGTATAGTCACAACGAATTTTTGTTACACTCGGTCAAAGCACGAGTCTATTATTAACTGAACTACATATCAAATATTTAAATCTTATTCCAGTTAAATTTCGATACTATGCAGAAATATTGATATGGACAATTTAAATGTAGTATAGAAATATACTAGCAGGAAAATGTAATTTTCTATTAGTATATTTTGTATAAGTGTCAAAATCAGGACTATTACTTTTGTGAATAAAAATGAGGCCTAACTATGTTTTCTATTGAAATCTCCGAGACGAAAAAAAAAATTTTATTGCATTTACTAATAATATTGTTGTTTGCAAGCATCCTACGTATTCCAACTTTCAGCCTATCAGTTATTGACTGGGATGAAACAGCTTATGCACTTGTTGCGAGAGAAATACTCATGGGGAACTGGCCCTATTCAAGTACTTTTGATCACAAACCCATAGGCCTTTATCTGCATTTTGCATTAATTATGTCAATTGCTGGTGATAATCCAACAGCGAGTAGAATATTAAGCTTTATTTTAGTTTTATTTTCCTCATTGATATTGAAATCATTACTTCAAGAGAGACTAAATGTTTCTGCTATAAGGAGTACTTTATTTGCATTGCTTTTTTTACTGATGTGTAGTGGCTTAGGTGGAATATCTAGTAATTCTGAGCATGTAGTCAACTTCTATGTATTGTTATGGTGTTGGAGCACCTTTAATGCTCTTTACTCAAGTAAGAAGTACTTTTTTTTGTCGGGTGCTCTGATGGGCATAGCATTTCAAAGTAACTATTTATCCGTTGTCATTATTATTGGATTTTATGTTGGCCTGATTTTTTATGCAGTTACTATCTTTAACAACAGTAAAGATAGTCTCAAATTAATTTCATCTGCAACAATTTTAGGTTTACTAGGCTTTATTTTCACCGTTTCCATATTGTTACTACCTATAATTATGTGGGGAAATATAGATCAGTATTTTGAACTTCAAACCAGGTTCTTGTCTGGTTATCTTCCAAAGCAAGGCTCTTTGATTAGACTGTCCAATCTTCTGGGTATTTTAAGTTCTTTCATTATTGTCATAATCTTTCTTGTTTATAAATCGTTTATGAGAAAAAAAGAAATTACAAATTTAAAAAATATAGCAGAAAATTATTTATTTGCTTTTTTACTTATTGGTTCAATAGTCGCAACAAGTGCTAGTGGTCGATTCTATGGGCATTATTTTTTGTTCAATTTGCCAACTGTATTATTATTTGTATCCTGTTTATTTAGAACGGCATCTCTTTCAAAGGATGCATATGTACTAATTTTTCTGATAATGTTTACCACAGGTATTGTGACAGGTGTTCATGGCGTTTTTTATGCAGTTAAAGGTGGCATTGACTCTGTAAGAACTTTAACAGACCGCCAATTAAAATATGACACCCCACGTATCATCGCAAATAACATAAAACAATATATAAGTCTCAATGAAAAAATTTATGTTGTTTGCGCTCAGCCGGTAATATACCAACTTTTAGAAACGACTCCTCCTACACGATACCCGTTTTATATTCATCATTTTGATAAGAGTTATGCAAAGGCATTTGGGTTTAAAGTTCGGGATAAAGTATCAGAAATACTAGATAAAGAACCAGCAGTAATTGTACTCGGGCAATTTGAGAAATGTACTAACTCCATTAAACTAGAGAATTGGGAATGGCTTAGAACTCAAATCAAATTGAAAAAATATCAGCATGTAAATACAATTAATCAAAACATGATTTTTATTGCTGCTCCTAAGAAACACTAGGTAGAAGCTATATTGAAATCGGCTAAAAAATTGATTGAAGCATCAGCAACCATCTGTAAGCGCTTCGTCAATCACACTATTGTCCGTCTTCGAATGCTTTGGTAATACCCCCTAAAAAAGAGGGTATTTTTAAGTGGAATTTTCTATTAAGTTAATTTAGGAGATTTTACATGAAGAAGTCTAGATATTCGGATAGCCTAATCATTGGTATTTTAAACCAAGCCGAAGCAGGAACGCCAATTCCAGAACTCTGTCGCCAACATGGCATGAGTAACGCCAGTTTTTATAAGTGGCGATCCAAATATGGTGGTATGGATGCATCCGTGGTCACACGCATGAAAGAACTTGAAGTAGAGAATGCCCGGCTCAAAAAGATGTATGCCGATGTTCAACTTCAAAATGATGTGATAAAGGAAGCTTTGGAAAAAAGTGGTAAAGCCGTCCCTTCGGCGCACTTTAACTAAAGCTGTTGTATGCAAAGGGATATTAAGCATTCGGACGGCTTGTCAGGCATTCACGATCAGTGAGAGTTGTTATCGCTATAAGCCGAAGTTAAGTGATGAGAACGCATTTATTGCTCATTGTTTGATTGGGCTTACAGATAGTCAACGTAATTGGGATTTTAAATTATGCTTTCTGCATTTGCGTAATGTTAAAGGTTTTGCATGGAACCATAAACGAGTTTACCGTATTTATTGTGAGTTGGAGCTTAACTTAAGGATCAGACCAAGGAAGCGACTACGCCGAGATAAACCTGATGCTTTAGCTGTGCCAATGGCGATTAATCAAGTTTGGTCAATGGACTTTATGCACGATCAGCTATCAGACGGCCATAGCTTTAGAACCTTAAATGTGATTGACGATTTTAACGTGAAGGCTTGTGTATTGATGTTGATTTTTTTTACCAACAGTTCGAGTTATACGTTCGTTTGAGCAGATAATTGAATGGCGCGGTAAGCCAAAAAGCCATTCGTTGTGAGAATGGTTCATAATATATTAACAGCCTGTTGGCAATATGGGTAGAGAACCATAATACTAGTCTGCAATTCAATCAGCCTGGCAATCCACAACAAAACGCCTACGTTGAGCGCTACAACCGAGCCGTCAGATATAATTGGTTAGCACAGCATATCTTTACGACCATTGAGCAGGTTCAAACATCAGCAACTAACTGGTTATGGTCTTACAACAACGAGAGGCCTAACATGGCCATAGGCGGAATAACGCCAATACAAAAACTAGCTTTGGCTCAGGACAAAGCTGCATAAATGGTTCTACTTTTGAAGCCCACGAAAAATGGGGGCATTACCCCGTGACACGTCCATATTGCCCGTGAAGTAAATATAAGAACGCAATTTAGTTATAAAGGCAAGATCTATGATGGAATTATAGCTTGTAAGACGGCCATTAATTTATAGGCGATTCAAATTTAATAAGTTGATTGACTAAATTTTGGCCACAAATATCTGGCGTAAAAGCTTTAGATATTTCAAATGATTTTTGTTTAAATAAACTTAATTTAGCAGGCTTGGTAATTAAGTTGGAAATTACGTTTGTAAATAAACTTATATCCTCTGGGTCTATTATGTAACCATTTTCTTCATTCACAACTATTTCAAACCGAGAGCCATCATAAATGCTTGTGATGACTGCGCAACCAAATTGTATTGCCTCAAAACCGACCAATGCTCTGTAGTCATGTAGTGTAGGGAGAATAAAGCAATCTGCCCGGACATAATAATGATACAATTGATCAAAAGGTATAGCTCCTTTAAAATTGACAAAATCTAGATTATTTTCAATTTTAAATTCTTCTAGTACGCTGCGTTCAGCGCCTTCGCCAATAATAGTTAAGCAAATTTTATTTTGGTGGTTTTTTGGTAATTCAGCGATGGCTTTGAGTAAGAATTTGATGCCCTTCCTCTCAACCAACTGACCGATGTAGAGAAATTCAATTTTTTTGGGTTGGTCTGTCTCTTCATAACTTCTGGCTTTGGGCGGACAAGAAGTGAGGTAAGGTAAAGTTGTTATTCTTTCAGAATTAGCGCCTAAAATATGGGTTAGGTATTTTTTACCTAATTGATTGTTAGTAAGGATTGAATCAACGTTTTTTACAATGTATTTTCTGTAAGCCTTTTTAAAATAATTTTCTTTTTTTGTTGACTTACCTAAAAACGGATCACTTTCAACGAGCAGAAGGATTTTACTTTCCCTATATAGAAATTTAAATAGCACGGTATAAAAAATTGCCAGATTAAATTCGTTTACGATAATTACATCTGGCTTATATCTAAATATTTTTAAAATAAAAAAAGGAAAAGCAAAAAAGTATAGTCTTTGATTTATTTTGGATTTATTTGCATAATATTTGATACCAGATAGAACGTGTTCTGTCACTAGTTTGTTATTCAGTAAAGCGAGCCCTGGCCACGCTGTGAACACTCTTAGATTAGGGCTATATTCAAAAATAGCACTCAAAATACTATCCCAATAAAGCAAAGAATTATACCCAAGCCTGTAGGAGATAAGAATAATTTTAGGTTGTTTCATTTATTCTGATCTTTCTAAAAGTGTTTCCAAATGGGAGTTATCATGTCGATTAATAGAATTTCAAAATACCATTCTTTATTGATAATCGCATCTTGAAAATAAAAAATATTAATTGCAAGAAATAAATAGCAGAATGTTTTCATATACCATTTGCGTTGAGCCAGCACCATAACGACAAAAGGGATGATAATATTAAAGAAAAATACCGCTACCCTTCCATTGATAACAGCATACTGTAGTGTTATGCCGTAAAGCATAGAGAGATAAATTACAGTATAGTAATAAGCCTGATGCTTATTGAATAGCCTGACCAAAAAATTCCAGTTTAACATATAATAAATGAGTAAAGTTAAGGAAAAAATGAATACAATGTCTATGATTGAAATGGTGTAAAACGCAACACCAAAACCTTGAAGTCTGGACACTATATAAACGGAATCAAAGTCATGGGCAGTAAATAACCATAAAAATATCAGTAAGGTTGCGACAACGAGTAACTTGATCCAGATTTCTGAATGTGTTCTTTTTTGTGGAAATAAATATATAATCAAGAATATAATTGATGAGATATGAATCGTCAAAGCGATAAAGACAAGGTAGAATTTATTTTTCTTATTAAAATAGTACTGAGTGATATAGTAAAGCATTATGGTGGCGGCGATTGAATTTCTTACTAAGTGGCCAGAGAAGAGAAAAATTGGATAAAATAATCCGACATTTAAAATGATTAGTATCATTATGTCATTTTTTACAGTCATTTTTTTTAAAACAATAATGACTGACTCAAAAATGAAAAGATATGGTAGGGCGGTTGTGACGATAATAAACATGTCCCAAGAACCATTATATAGATAGTAAGAATAATAAGTATAGGCGTAGTAAAAATAATCGGCACTAAAGTCAGATGTAAATTGAAGAAGCGTTTTGTTTTCGGCGGACAAATATATATTGTGATAGGCGAAAAGATCGCTATCAAGTCTTTTAACGCTATTTAGTACGCCCAAAAAAATGGATAAATTAATTCCTAAAACTCTTGGGTAAAAAAAACGAATTTTGGACGAAGCTAGCATGTAAAAAGTGCTGCAAATTACGGCCCAGAATGGATTGATTATTAATAGGAGTAAATTAAATACCGAAATTGTTACTTTTACCATCAATTCAAATCCAATATTTTAAATAATGCAATAAATCGGAAAACTAAACTGGTAAATGCAGACAGGATCATGCTAATCAATGCACCAGCTACATCATAATATAAGGTCAAAGGTATGCCAAATAAAACTGCAACTATGCCTGAAATTAACAGAGTTTTAAAGCCTAAATCTGTTCGTTTAAGAGCATTTAGGCCCGCATCGATTGGTAAAGAAATTATGTGAATGGATTGATAGAAACAGGCGAGTATTATCAACACGCTTAACCCTGAATATGTATCTGAATAGAGTAGTACAATAAATATCTCTCCAAACCAATATCCAAATGTAATTAAAAATACAGCTACGACCAACATACCCATTAAAAGTTTTATAATTATGTTTTTAAAGTTTTCTATATTTTTAAATTCTCGCACCAACTTTGGCAGCAAATATGCAGAAATACCGGTCATTAATGGCGCCAATATTCTCGTTATACTTAACACTACCGCCATTTCTGCTACATATTCTTTATTCCAAAAAAACAATAACAGCCATGGAAAAATTTGCGAAGTAAAAAAGAAAACAACGTTTGTTCCTGCAAGCCATTTTCCTAAATTGTAATTTCTCTTTAAAAAGCTACGCTGAAATTTTAAATTATTTTTCTGTAATTCTGGAATTGTATAAAACCCAAAATATAACAATGAGATTATTATGCAAATACTACCCGTAATAATGAACACTGAAGACACGTCTAAATCATTTAGATAATAAAGAAACAATAGAGAAGAAATAACCGGAATATAAATCAAAATACAGAATAGAAAATTTGTTAATGTGTTGAGTTGAGCAATAAATATATGTTTGAAAAAGGAGAGCAGTTGTTGGCCTATTAGAAATAAAATACACCACATAAAATATTGATAAGAAATTTCAGTAATGTCACTAGGGTTTGTAAAATAATATAGCAAACATAATATAGATGTGAATACAAAAAATATGATTTGGAAATAGACGGTCGTAATGAAATATTGTTTTTTAATTTTATTTCTAAAGGACCCATATAATATTGAAAACGGTGTTGTGATAAGTGCTTTTTGAAATCCAATAACAATTGAGACAATGCTCAATAATAAAACATATATTGCAAATTCTTCTTTATCTACAGATCTAGCCAATAGCATTCCAGATAAAAAAACAACGACGCTTGATATTAATTGCTCACCGATCACCCAGATTGCTGACGAATGTGTTTTTTTAATTATCTCTATCCTTATTTCAAATATATACCATCTGACAATGTCAAATTAAAACACATCATTAGTTATGTTTGTTTTTTCTATGAATTTGCTAAGTATATACAACAATGAAATAATGTTGCCAAGCTATGATTTTTAAAACATCGAATAGTCATGAAAAGCGCCCAAGAACGAGAGTGTTGAAGGAATGCACAAAGAACAGAGAGTGGTATGTAATTCGAAACAATCAAAATGTGTGCATTACCATAAATTCTATTGTGATTTAACGTTTTTTATGGTTTATTGAGGAAATTTTTAGAACAATATAATGGCAGATTAAAGGACAGCTATCTTCCCAATAATGGCTAAGTACTGATTATTGTTTGGAGAGTAGGTTTTTTCCAAATCTAAATTATATCACCACAAAAAGCACCCTAATATGTGCTCAAAGCGCCAAAAAAAGAAAACTACAGAAAATAAATAAAATGTTTCTTAAAATATTCTTTAAAAAATTGGAAGAAAAAAAAATATATTATGCTGTAATGCGTAATTATGACTCTTTACCTGAAACAACCAACGGAAGTGATTTGGATGTATTGTTTCTTCCGAAAGATGCTAAAGTGATCAAGCAAATTGTTTCTGAATCATTTGCTGAGGCAGGTGGTCAAGCCATTGGAGAAACTCATACCAGAGGATTTTCAAAATATTTTTCTTTTGGAAGGCAGGAGGAGGGAAGTGATTGGTGGGGTATTCGGTTAGACTTATCTTTTGGACATATTTTTCGTGGATGTGTAAACTTACTTGATACTAGCGTTGTTTTAAAAAAAATTGATCGTCATAAAGATATTTGCGTTTTGCCTGGTTCACTTGCAAATGTATTGGGTGTTTTAAAAGAACTTCTTCATAGTAACAGAATTCCACTGCGTTATGCTGAGGGTGCTAAGAAAGCATTCGAAAATGATGAGGATTCTTTGAGGGAGGCTCTATCTACTATGGGCCCAAGAGTCTTTAAAATTCTGAGAGATATTTGTGTTGGAGATGTTGCATCAATTCACTTGCCAAAGCAGTGCCATAAAATGCGCCGAGCATTGATGTGGTATGCGTTTCAAAAGGCGCCAATATCTTTCATAAGCGGTAGAATATCCTTTGGATTTTCGAAAATTAAACGGTTAATTTTTCCACCGGGGCTTATGCTAGCAATCCTTGGGACAGACGGATCAGGTAAATCAACCATAATTGGCGCCATTTCTCCGATCTTGGGCGAAGCCACGCATGGAGCATTTTATCAACGCCATTTACGCCCGGGTTTATTGCCTCCTTTAGGACGAATGCGAGGACAGAAGTTAAATGGTTCACCTGTAACAAACCCGCATGGATCGAAACCATCAGGCGTGTTAGGGTCAATTCTTCGTATCACATGGTTATGGTTAGATTATATGCTTGGATATTGGCTCATCGTTCGACCAAAAATCTCGAAAAGTCCTGCTGTATTCTTATTCGATCGCTATGCACATGATATTTACCTAGATCCTAAAAGATTTCGCATTAAATTACCAGAGTGGATATTAAAGATAGTGCCTAAATTAGCGCCTATGCCAGACATTATTATATGTTTACATGGTGATCCTAAAATCATAGCAGATCGAAAAAAAGAACTGCCTTTAGAAGAGGTGCAACGACAAATCCAAGCCTTGCGTGAGCTTGCTGAATACACACCAGGGGCGGTGCTAATATCAACGAATTGTAATATTGAAAAAACGAGTGATGCGGTTCTAACTGCTATTCAAGATTATTTAGAACAGCGAAATATTAAATAATGAGCAACCAGGGGAAATTAGATAAATTACTCGGTTGGCATTTAATGGTGCCGCCCCGTGCTGGCCGTCGCGTACATTTACAGGGTTTTCCGAAAGGCTCAGCCTCACACTGGCAAAAAAACCGCGAAGAAATTGTTGTTGAAGACCCTAGCACTGCTGACATTCGTTTTTTTTGGAATCCTCATTCGCAAGACGTGCAAGCCGGGCCAGAAGGCTGCGTAGTGGTTGGTCAAATTCACTCAATTCCACAGCTGATTAAAAAAGGTCTTACCTATGCGTTGCTGCCAACGGCTGAACCACGGCTTGTGCTGCCCTTACATAACAGCGCTCAATTGCAACGTGGGTTATCAATGCATAAACCGGGAAGAAGGACTGCTCAATGGGTTATTGCAGCGACTAAAATACTCGTGCAGTTTAATATTTTAGCGCCATTGAAACGCCGCGTGTTATGGATATCAGGCTGTGATAAACCCAACTTTGGTGATGATGCGATTCTTTACCTTGGCACGTCGGACATTAATAGAAAAACAACAATTCTACCTGTAGAAAAACATACGATCTTCAAACATGGGGCCAACCCCCAGTCTCAAGCTGCGTTACATAACGAAGCCAGTGCATTATGTGCTATGGCGAAAACGCATCTTGCGGGCAATGTGCCGAGGCTTGTTTCCATAGTCGATACACAGCCAACAACACTATTAAAACAACAATATTGGGAACGCCGCACCCCCACTTCAAATCAATTACAGTCTGCAATCGTTAGTTTTCTAGTGGGAATGACAAAAATTGATTGGAAAAGGCGCGTGTTAACAGAAATTGAAAATGAACCGACAGTGCCGGGGCATCGTCAACATGGAGATTTTGCGCCATGGAATATGATATGGACAAAGAGAGGCCTATTTGTATTTGATTGGGAAGACAGCGTGGCTTGGGCCCCCGCCTATTCAGATGCCTTTTATTTTATCGTTGCGCCTGCGCTATATATCGAAAAAAAACCTCAACCTAAAAAAATTGCAAATGACGCCATAAGGTTTGCCACACATATTGCCCATGCCGCAAATTTAGATCCTGCCGATGTCCAAATATGTTGGAAAATTTGGTTGCAACGTAAACATGCAAGTACTCCAGCACCGCTATTTGCACAAATGATTGAATTATTAGGAAAAAATAATGAATAGCCCTCGCCATAAAATTTTGATTTCTGCTTATGCCTGTAGCCCTTATAAGGGTTCGGAACCAGGCGTCGGCTGGGGCTTTGTTTTAGCCCTATCGAAACTGCATGATCTATGGGTTATAGTTGAGGAAGAAAAATTCCGCGCCGATATAGAATTGTGGCAATCTAAAAGCCCAGAAGAAGCAAAAAATATACATTTTCATTTTTTAAGAAAAAAACGCAATCGGAAACTTAGAAAAATTTGGCCGCCTTCTTATTACTGGTTTTATCGTATATGGCATCAGGATGCCCTTGAACTTGCCGAAAAGCTTCATCGCGCAATTGACTTTGATTTGGTTCATCAATTAACCATGGTCGGATATCGTGAGCCTGGCTATTTGTGGAAAATGGGTATTCCATTTGTTTGGGGGCCTGTTGGTGGAATGGGATATTTCCCGTGGCGTTTTTTGGGGCAAGTTGGTTTATATGGAGGGGTGTATTTTCTAGGCTATAATACATATAATTGGTTGCAAGAGAGATTTTTAAAAAGGCCCAAAATGGCGGCGCAAAAAGCTCAATCGGGGCTTTTGCTTGCGACTTCCGAAAATAAAACAATTGCATTGCATCGATGGAATATAGATGGCCAAGTACTTGCAGAAGTTGGCGTGCCTAAGAACATTGTCGATAGTCCCAACTCTCGGCTGAAGAATGCACAACCATTTCGCCTTG
This sequence comes from Hyphomicrobiales bacterium, assembly GCA_051531935.1. Lineage (GTDB taxonomy): Bacteria > Pseudomonadota > Alphaproteobacteria > Rhizobiales > OSC116 > OCS116. The sequence goes on along the minus strand of JAOPTR010000021.1, from coordinate 14,119 downwards.
TTTGGTCCGGTCAACACACACCTGGAAAGGCGTTAAATCTCGCCTTATTAGCTCTAGCACAACTACCAAAAAGCATAAACTGGCAACTTGACATTCTTGGTAGTGGTCGACGCACGGCCGCGTGGAAAAAAATGGCTGAACAATTAAATATTGATGAACATTGTCACTTTTATGGCAACCTGCCGCGTGATAAAGCCTTAAATATAATGCAAAATGCTCATGTAATGCTCATCACCAGTCTGCGAGATTTAACTTCAACAGTTACTATTGAAGCTCTCTCCTTGGGCTTGCCTATTATATGCCCCAATCATTGCGGATTTGCTGATGCCGTTACTAGTGAATGTGGAATACAAATTTCTCTAATCACACCTAAAAAATTTACAACCGATTTTGCCCAAAGTATAATCGATTTAGAGCAAAACGAGAATTTACGGTTTCAATTGGCGATAGGGGCGATAGAAAGAGCCCGTAAATATAATTGGAATACAAAGGCAAACTATATCAGTAACATTTACCTCACACGGTTAAAAGAAAATTCACAAAAAGATACACTATGAAAATCCTTCTTGCCCACAATCATTATGGTTCCGAAGCTCCTTCAGGGGAGAATGTTGTGTTTGAACTTGAGCGCACTATGCTTGAGCGACGCGGTCACAAAATACAGGTTTTTGAACGCTATAGTGATGACATTCGAAAAAAAGGAGCTACAGGATTAATTCAAGGCGCCTTGTCGACCCCATGGAACCCTTTTTCCGCACGTGAAATGCGTAATACTATAACGGATTTTCAGCCTGACGTTATTCATGCACATAATACATTTCCATTATTGTCACCCTCAATATTTTCGGCAGCAAAGGGTGTTGGGCGAATTCTTACACTTCACAATTATCGTTTATTTTGCCCCGCCGGTATTCCTATGCGTGATGGAAAAGTATGCACCCAGTGCATAGACAAACATAGTGTTTGGCCTGCTTTGAAACATGGATGTTATCGGAATAACCGTGTGGCTACTCTTCCCATTGCTGCTAATGTTGCATTACAACGTATGCGAAAAACTTGGCAAAAGGATATAGAGGCATTTATTGTACTCACAGATTTTCAAAAAGATCTTATGATTTCTGCGGGCTTGCCAGAGAATAGTGTAAAAGTGAAGCCTAATTTTTATGAGGGCAGCCCAACAATGATACCATACGAAAAAAGACAAAACCGTGTTGTTTTTATAGGACGTTTAAGTGAGGAAAAAGGTGTGGGTGATTTAGTGAAGGCTTGGCTTGATTGGGGGGGCGGGGCACCAATGCTACACCTGATTGGCGATGGTCCCTTGCGCTCACAACTTGAGTCCCAAGCAGGAGACACATCAAATATCAAGTTTTTCGGTCAAATATCAAGTCAACAAGCTCAGCAAGAGATGAGTGAAGCCAGTCTATTTATCTTACCATCTCTTTGCTTTGAAGGTTTTCCTATGGTTTTAAGAGAAGCCTTTGCTTTGGGCACACCTTCACTTGTTTCAGACCTTGGGCCATTGCCTGCTTTGGTTGCAAAAGGCGAAGGTTTGGTATTTCAAGGCGGAAATGCCGAAGATTTACGGCAAAAAGTTATGGCGCTTTGGCCAAACAAGGAAAAACTTGCCAATATGGCTTTGAAAGCTCGTTCAGCATATGAAGAATCTTATACAGAAGAAGTCAATTATAATAAACTCATTAGTATTTACAATGGGGCAATTGCTTTAAGTAAAGCCAATGGAACAAAGGACCAAATGTGAAAAAAAATATTTTGAGTTTTGAGGTGGATGGAACTTCTATAGATGAATGTGTAAATAAAATTTTTACTGTAATCAAAAACGAACAAAAAAATTGTCGGTGGTTGGCTTGTATTAACCCCCATTCTTATGCGGTGAGTCGAAATGATTCATCGTTTAGAATGGCTTTAAAATCTGCAAATTGGCTTGTTCCTGATGGCGTCGGTATAGTACTTGCGAGCCGTATTTTAAACCGACCTGTACAAGAACGTATTACTGGAGCGGATATATTTGAGGGTGTTATGGCGCGTCTAAATAAAACAGGTGGAAGTGTTTTCTTTTTAGGTGGAACAGAAAAAACACTTGATCTCATTCGAAGTAAGTTAGTGATTGATTACCCCAATATTAGGTTAGCTGGGACATTTTCCCCGCCTTTTAAGGCAAGTTATTCTGAAACAGAAACTGATCAAATTATTGAATGTATTAATGTTTCTAACGCTGATATATTATGGGTGGGCATGACCGCTCCAAAGCAAGAAAAATGGATTTTTGATAATAAAGATAAGCTCGAGGTGTCTTTTGCAGGGGCCATTGGCGCGGTGTTCGATTTTTATACGGGTCAAGTACAGCGCTCTCACCCAGTCTTTCAAAAACTAGGCTTAGAATGGTTGCCCCGACTATTGCAGCAACCAAAGCGACTTTGGCGGCGCATGTTTATTTCAGCTCCTATTTTTCTTTTTGATATCTTTCGTGCCCGTCTAAAGTTGCTAAATAAAAATTCTTAAATCATTTAAATTACAATAATTATAAAGGTATGTTTTGTGAAAAAAGCTCTTATTACTGGTATTACAGGACAGGATGGTTCGTATCTTGCCGAGTTGTTGCTTGAAAAAGGTTATGAAGTTCACGGGATTAAGCGGCGCGCATCTTCGTTTAATACAGAACGAATTGACCATATATATCAAGACCCACATTTCAAGAATCCAAAATTATTTTTACATTATGGTGATTTAACAGATAGTTCCAATTTAATTCGATTGATCAAAGAAATTGAACCAGATGAAATTTATAATTTGGGTGCGCAATCACATGTTGCAGTGTCGTTTGAGGCACCTGAATATACGGCGGATGTGGACGCATTAGGCGCCTTGCGTATTTTAGAAGCCATACGGTTTTTGGGTTTGGAGAAAAAAACACGTTTTTATCAGGCCTCGACATCAGAGCTTTATGGCGAAGTGCAAGAAACACCCCAAACCGAAACCACTCCGTTTCACCCGCGTTCACCATATGCTGTGGCTAAAATGTATGCCTATTGGATCACCATTAATTATCGTGAATCATACGGTATTTATGCTTGCAATGGCATATTGTTTAATCATGAATCACCGCGCCGCGGTGAAACATTTGTGACCCGCAAAATTACTCGGGCGCTGACTAACATTTCGCAAGGCTTGGAAGATTGCTTATATTTAGGCAATATGGATGCGTTGCGCGATTGGGGGCATGCTAAAGATTATGTTCGCATGCAGTGGATGATGTTGCAACAAGAAGTAGCTGACGATTTTGTTATTGCAACAGGGACGCAAATTTCTGTGCGCCAATTTGTACGCCTTTCGGCACAAGAGATTGGCGTTACATTGGAATTTTCCGGCGAAGGTGTTGATGAAATTGGCACTGTTGCTAAAATTGAAGGTGACAATGCCAATGCGTTAAAAGTCGGCGATGTTATTGTTAAAGTTGATAGCCGCTATTTTCGGCCTGCAGAAGTTGAAACTCTTCTTGGTAACCCCGCAAAAGCGAAAGAAAAATTGGGTTGGGTTCCAGAAATTACGGTCGAAGAAATGTGTGCCGAAATGGTCGCTAGAGATTTAGACAAAGCGAAACAAGTGGCTATCCTTAAACAGCATGGCTATAACATTAATATATCTATTGAATAATCAAAGTATCTCGGAGAATGAATGATGAAAAAGATATTTGTAGCCGGGCATCAAGGGATGGTGGGGAGTGCAATTATACGGCAATTGCGAAATATATCTGGGGTTAAAATCATCAGCCGCACGCGGTCTGAATTGAATTTAAGCAATCAACAACAGGTGCAAGAATTCTTTGCAACCGAAAAAATTGACCAGGTTTATTTAGCAGCAGCTAAAGTAGGTGGAATCGTTGCGAACAGTACATTACCGGCTGAGTTTATTTATGAAAACTTGATGATAGAATGTAATATCATTCATGCAGCTCATGAGAATGATGTACAAGATTTATTGTTTTTGGGCTCATCTTGTATTTATCCGTCATTGGCTGCACAACCAATGATGGAAACAGCATTGTTGACCGGCACACTCGAGCCTACAAACGAGCCATATGCCATAGCAAAAATTGCTGGTATTAAGCTTTGCGAGTCTTACAACCGTCAATATAGTCGTAATTATCGCTCGGTAATGCCTACAAACTTATACGGTGAAAATGACAATTTTCATCCAGAAAATTCGCATGTTATTCCTGCATTGCTTCGTCGATTTCACGAAGCTAAATTGAATGGTCTTGAAGAAGTTGTGGCTTGGGGTTCAGGCAAACCAATGCGGGAATTCCTGCATGTTGATGATATGGCGGCGGCTTCTATTTTTGTGATGAACTTGAGTTCTGATACTTACCAAAAAAATACTGATCCTATGCTAAGTCATATTAATGTCGGCACAGGTGTTGATTGTACAATTAGAGAATTAGTGGAAACTGTTGCTAAAGTTACCCAATATAGAGGCAAAATATGTTTTGATTCCGGAAAACCTGACGGCGCACCACGTAAATTATTGAATGTGGATAGATTGAAAACTTTAGGTTGGCAATATTCTATTGAATTAGAAAAAGGCCTAGCCAATACATATGAATGGTTTTTAAACAATCAGGATAGTTTTAGAAAATAATGTTTTTGTCTTATTCAAAATTTGGTGCTGCGGTTGAAAATACGCAGCTTATTTCTATTGATTTAGTTGCAAAAAACCAACAAAATCACGTTTTATTAGACTATTATCTAAACCGACCAGCAAAGGGTTTTATGGTTTGTACCCGGTGGGCGAATTTTAAAAAATAAAACCATACAAACTGCTTTTTTACGATTGACAAAAGAAGAGCTAGGTCATGAATTTGATATGAATGAAGCCAAATTGTTGGGTGCCTATAATCATTTCTATGATGACTGTGTATTTAATGATAAATTCAGCACTCACTATGTGGCTTTGGCGTATAAATTAGAAATAAAACAAGAGTTGAAGGAATTGCTGCTAAATATTCAATATCAAAACTTTCAATGGTTTGAAACTGAAAATTTAAAGACAAATCCACTCGTACACACATATACCAAACGGTATTTTGAATGATAATGGAAGGTTGAAATGATTACTCCTATAATTATGGCTGGTGGAAGTGGCACGCGTTTATGGCCTTTGTCACGTAGTGGATACCCTAAGCAATTTTTATCTCTTGTTGGTGAACGAACAATGTTTCAGCAAACTGCTGAACGTTTAAACGGTCTTTCTCACTCTCCTTGTGTGTTTATTTGTAATGAAGAACACCGGTTTTTGGCTGCTGAGCAAGTGCGTAATTTGGATATTAAACATGGTGGCATATTGTTGGAGCCAACTGGCCGTGACACTGCGCCGGCCATTGCATTGGCAGCTTTTCATGCGATGAAAGAAGATGCTGAAGCTGTGCTCCTGATCTTAGCAGCAGACCATGTAATTGAAAATCAAGACGCCTTTCATGCGGCGGTTAAAATTGCAGAAACTCATGCATTAAATGATAAATTAGTCGCATTTGGTATTGTAGCCACATCGCCAGAAACTGGTTTTGGCTATATTAAGGGTGGGGTATCTATTGATGATGCTTTTGAAATAAGTAGTTTTGTTGAAAAGCCTGACTTAGCCACGGCGAAAAAATACCTAAATAGTGGTGAATATTATTGGAATAGCGGCATGTTTATGTATAAGGCAAGTCGTTATTTAGAGGTATTAAAGCAGCATAGACCAGAAATCTATGATGCCTGTCAAAAAGCCATCTGCAGCGAAACACTTGATTTAGATTTTATTCGTATAGATGAAGAAGCGTTTATGGCTTGTCCTGCAGAGTCGGTTGATTATGCCGTTATGGAGCCTTCTTGCGTTGCTGCTAATGGAGATGCGGTGGTTGTTCCATTGGATGCTGGTTGGAATGATGTAGGTAGTTTTGCTGCGTTATGGGAAGTTTCCTCGCAAGATGTCGATGGCAATTCTTTTGAAGGGGATGTTAAATCCGTCAATACCAAAAATACATTGGTAAGATCTAGCGAACGTCTCGTTGCTACGGTAGGTATTGAAGATTTAGTCATCATCGACACAAAAGATTCATTGTTGATTGCGCATAAAGATCACACTCAAGACGTTAAAAAAATTGTTAATGAGTTAAAGGCTGAAGCACGCAAAGAAGTAAAGTTAAACCGTGAAGTATACCGCCCTTGGGGCAAGTATGATAGTATTGACAATGGATTACGGTTTCAAGTTAAACGCATCACTGTTAATCCAGGCGCGAAACTTTCTATCCAAATGCATCATCATCGATCCGAACACTGGATTGTAGTTGCGGGTACCGCCAAAGTTAGCAATGGCGACCAAACGGTTCTACTGACCGAGAACCAGTCAACATATATTCCTTTGGGCACCATTCATGCCTTGGAAAACCCCGGAAAAGTTCCATTGGAGCTGATAGAGGTGCAAACTGGCACCTATTTTGGTGAAGACGATATTGTGCGGTTTGAAGATAGATATGGGCGGGTATAAAATGATTGAGTTTGCACCGATTGAGATTACCTGCTTTAAGGCCTATGACATCAGGGGAAAGTTGGGCTCTGAGCTAAATATTGAGGTTGCATACCGTATTGGCCGTGCATTTGGGCAGTATTTAAAGCTTAAGCAAGTGGTGGTCGGTGGTGACGTACGTTTAACCTCGGCCGAACTTAAAAATGCTTTAGCAAATGGGTTGTTAGACGCAGGTGTAAACGTTATCGACCTTGGTCAAACTGGAACCGAGGAAATTTATTTTGCCACTTCATATTTGAATGTTGATGGTGGGGTTGAGGTGACTGCCAGCCATAACCCAATAAATTATAATGGCATGAAAATGGTTGGTAAGGATTCTAAACCGATTAGCAATGACAGTGGTTTGTTGGAGATTAAAAGCCTTGCTGAAAGTGGCAAATTTAACAGCATTTCTCGGGGTGAGCTTACTCAAAAAACTTTAATGGATGAATATACTGACCACTTACTTGATTATATTGATGTTCAGAACATTAAACCACTTAAATTGGTGGTTAATTCGGGCAATGGTGCGGCTGGTAAAACAATAGATTTTCTAGAGAAAAAATTTAAAAAATTTGCTACCCCCATCGAATTTATTAAAATTAATCATCAACCCGATGGAAATTTTCCAAATGGCATTCCCAATCCATTATTGCCCGAAAACCGCCAAGGCACTATTGATGCGGTGAAAAAGCATAAGGCAGATATGGGCATTGCGTGGGATGGAGATTTTGATCGTTGTTTTCTATTTGACGAAGCTGGGACCTTTATTGAAGGGTATTATATTGTCGGATTGCTCGCAGATGCCTTTCTACAAAAGAATAAAGGCGAAAAAATTATTTATGATCCACGATTAAGTTGGAACACAATAGATGTGGTCGAAAAAGCTGGAGGTACAGCCATTCAAAGTAAAACTGGCCATGTCTTTATAAAAGAGCTTATGCGTAAAGAAGATGCTGTTTATGGTGGCGAAATGAGTGCACATCATTATTTTAGAGATTTTTTCTATTGTGACTCTGGCATGATACCCTGGTTATTAATAATTGAATTATTGTCTGTCAGATCAACCAGTCTGTCGTCGATGGTAGTCGATGCAATGCAAGCCTACCCTTCACCAGGAGAGATCAACCTAACCGTAGATAAAGCAGACCACGTAATAACAAAAATATTGAATAATTATAAGTCTTCCGCTCTTCATATGGATAATACAGACGGCATTAGCTTAGAAATGGAGCAATGGCGATTCAACCTACGTAAATCTAATACCGAACCCCTCATCCGCCTAAACTTAGAAACCCGAGGGGACGTAAAGTTGATGAAAACCAAAACAGCGGAATTGATATGTTTAATTGAAAAAAGTTGATTCTTATATTAACTAAATTTTGATGTATGCACAAAATAATAGGTGTAACAAATCATAAAAAATATAAAAATCATAAGCATTGATAAATCGCTAATTTTGTAATATTCACCAACAAAAGCGACCGTAGATATAAACACTGCAAGTGAAGAAATAATGCCTACGGTCTGAAGGCTAGAGTATCCTCTGTTCATTAACCTATGATGCACGTGATCTCGTTGTGGGCGGATTGGTGATTGGCCTTTTCGAAGTCTGTTAAAAGTATTAAATACTAAATCCATTAAGGGTACAGCAATAATATAAAATAAAATTACAGGTCTAAATGCATGTTCGACAACAACAGCAACAAGAATTAACCAACTAATTGTATAGCCTAAAAACATAGCACCAGAATCACCTACAAATACCCTTGGTAAAAATTTTAAAACATTAAAATTAAAAACCAAATAAGCAATGATTGCCGCAGATATCACGACGGGAATACTTATAAATATCGAATTAGCCATCGATAAAAAAATTGCCAGCGTGATCATTGATATAAGTGATAACATACCCAACAAACCATCAATTCCATCAACCATATTATAAGAATTTATATTAGCAACAAAAAATGCCATTGTTATGATTATACCAACAATACCAACAGCAATACCTATACCGCCAATTTGACCAAGATAGTCGAAATATAATCCAGCACTAGCAATAATTATAACTGACGAAGCAATTTGTGCAATTAGCCGATATCGTACACGAACATCATACAGATCGTCTAAAATCCCAACTATAAGTATCATACTTGCACCAATGATATAGCTAATCGTATATTGATCAAAATGACTTGAAAACACAAAGTATGCTAAAATTGTAAAATAAATAGCAATCCCACCAACCAAGGGTATTGATCCAGTATGAATTTTCCGATGATTAGGAGTATCTACAAGGCCCATTTTTTTTGCGATAGGAATTAAAAAGCAAATTAAGATTATCGTAAATATAAAGGTTAAAACAACCTGCGTCATACTAGACACTCCAAAATATAAATTCTTAGAAAATCCTAATTTTCAAATATTTATATTTAACATATGACTTTGCATAAATAAACAGCTATTTGAATTACCAATTCAACTTATTGCAATAATGGCAAACTTCATAGAAAACTATTCCGTGATTTTTATTTTTTTGTGCATAATGGGTGAGGTTAAAGCCGTTTGTAATAAAAAGAAGCCCAGGGAGACTATGCGAATCGCCCTGATTTATTAGACACATCAGGTCTTCCATAATTGTTATTGTTCAATATCTATAGGCGACAACATTCCGTTGTTGCCATATTTTCTTTTCGGCTTATAGAAAAATTTAATATAATCGAATATGTCTTGCCTAGCCACTTTGCGGTTTGCATAGGTTTTACGCCTTACCTTTTCTCCTGTTAGCAATTGAAAGAAGCTTTCAGCAACGGCATTGATGCTCCTATATTTGTTAATGCATTTTCTAATTTGTTTTTCTGACGCAGAGGTAGCGATAAATCTCACGAGCAAAAAATCGCTTTAAGCAGCGAATGATTTCACTTTTTGTTTTGCCATCAGCAGTTCTTTTTTGAACATAATTCAATGCTGGTGGATGAGTTCTCATGCGTACGATTGCAACTCTGTATAAAGCGGTATTGGCTTTTCTGTTTCCACCATGGTCGTGTCACGGTTTGATGCCGCTCCTCTAATCGCATATATTGGGTACAGGGAGAATATAAATTGGACAGAAAGTTACATCAGAATTTAAACAGGAGGCTTGTTCGTGTTGCACTGACTAGCGATCTAACACGTAAACAAGTTTCCTCAGACTTTAAAATTGTTTTTTCAACGCTGAGCCGTTGGATTAGAGAGCAACGTGGTAACGTTATTGAATCAGAACCGCAAGGTAATTTAATTCAAGAGAATGAACATTTACGCAAAGAAAACCGTTTACTTCGTGAGGAGCGGAAAATATTAAAAAAGGCTACCCAGTTCTTCGCGAGGCTAAAATCATGAGGTTTAAGTTTATTGAAGAACAGCTTGGCAAGCTACTGATTAAGCGTTTGTGCCAAATCATGAAATTTAGCGCCCGTGGTTATCGTGGTTACCATACGCGTCCGATGAGCCAAAGACAACGAACTGATATGGTTTTGTTGGCCCATATACATGACCAATTTAAGTTGAGTGGCAACAGTTACGGCAGACCACGGATGACAGAAGAATTAAAGGAACTTGGTTTGGAAGTTGGACATCGCCGCGTTGGTCGGTTGATGCGCCAGAACAATATATCTGTGATCAGAACCCACAAACACAAGGTTACAACAGATAGTAATCACAAGTTCAATATCGCACTTAACCTGTTAAAACAAAACTTTACCGCCGATAGGCCCAATCAGAAGTGGGCGGTGGATATCAGCTATATTTGGATACATGAAGCTTGGTTATATCTTGCTGCTGTGTTGGATTTACATTCACGTCGTGTGATTGGTTGATCAGTTAGCAATCGGATGAAGAAGGATTTAGCGATACGTGCCTTAGATATGGCGACTGCCTTACGCAGACCACCTAAAGGCTGCATTCATCATTCTGATCGTGGTAGCCAATATTGCTCACATGATTATCAAAAACGATTGCGCGATGTTAATTTTGAAACATCTATGCCTAGCAAAGGAAATTGCTATGATAATACGGCTATGGAGGCATTTTTTAAGACATAAAGGCTGAGCTGATATGGAGACACACATGGCAAACTAGACGTCAGGCAGAAATTGCTGTATTTGAATACATTCATGGATTTTACAATCCTAGGAGAAGGCATTCTGCATTAAGTTGGAAAAGCCCGTTGGCTTTTGAACGAATGGCTGCTTAAATGAGAACCGGAGCGGCACGAAAGCAGGACACGACCACTCTTCAGTTATCCGTACAAGTTCGGCTTTCAATCTCGGAACTCTGCGCAGCGTCTTTTTTAATCTTTGGCTATGATTGGTTATAAAGTCGGCGCCAAACATAAAGTGATTTGGAGCCCCCCCAAAAAAACCTCTCAGAAACTTCTTGGACTGAATAGCTTCGTTCTGTGATCTGAACCACAGCATTTCGTTTAAATCTCAGTGTAGCAACTGTTTGACATACATATTCTCCTTGCTTCCATTGTAACCTGCAAGATGTCTACTAATCTAGGGGCGATTCAATATTTTCTTCGTGTTGGAAGTTCTTAATGTAAAATCTAGTTCTTAGTTTTATCACTAAAATAACCTACTAATTTATAAATAAAAAATTGGTGATCTCGACAGGAATTGAACCTGTGACCCCCAAATTAGGAATTTGGTGCTCTATCCAACTGAGCTACGAGATCAACAGCTCATATTTAACAGAGAGCCTGTTAGCAAGCTATTAAAAAACACTGTAATCAACATATTCGGTATTTAGTGAAAGGCTATTCGGATCATGGCCTTGATATAGTTAGTTTAATATTCAAGGCATGTTATGATTCCTAATTTGCTGCCTCCAAAGTGGTATACCACTCCGGGGCAATTTGATGTTTCATGTCCTTGGGATTTGGGGGCATGTGTATTTCCTTTCTTGGTTTGGGCGCAATACTTGCTTTAAAACTCCTCAAGAAAGGTTTTTCGAAATACTCAAAGACAGTGTGGCAGAGGAAAATGCGCTAGTAACCTATTACTTCGCTTGGCACTTGTATAACTTTTTTAATATATATATAACTCAAGTGCTTGCGCGTGAACACGTAGTACCTCTACTAAGTGTTCGGGGTGCACATAGCGGCTACTAGCACCTGGTAGTTTATGCCCGAGCAGTAACGCACTCTCAGCATAGAAGTTCGGCGGGCTCCTGATAATAGTAGTGCACGATGCAAATCACGCATAAGAGGTGTTTGTAATTCAGTCTTATCCCACCAATCTTGCAAGTCAATGCTAGCAACTTTGCGTATGGGCGGCACAGGAATTTTTACTGCATTTATCGGGTTGCGGAGAATGGTTTCATCCATCCGCATTGCGGTATTAATAACAGTTCTCAAGATTCTTAAAACGGCACCCGCTTCAACTTTGCTATCTTTCTGCGTTACAGTTTCCAATATATTACGGCAGTCAGTTCTAGAAATATCCGCAACGGCTCTATTTCTAAATTTTTTCAAGTATTTATGAACATGAGCTTTGTATCCAATTACTGTGCCACTAGCAAGATCGCGTTCCGCCAAATGTACTCCAAGGCTTGAGAGAGTGTTATGCCTGTTTCATTTGGACCAGCAGTGGGATCAACACCCGACTGAATTTGTGAAATAAGGCCTTTCACACGACGTCTTGCCTCTGCCAAGTCAATACGATCGGCACGATCAATTTTTAGCCCCACGGACCTTATATGACGACCATTTCGTCTTACGTCACCTTGCACAGCATATGTACGGATCGATTTGTGGCATATCAACATAAGACCCTTTACCGTCTTCATCCCTGTGAATACCCGAACCTAATGGAAGAGTTCGTATTTTGGCTTCTGTCAATTTTATTACAGTCATTACCAGTCTCCTTAAAACGCAGTCTTAAGTACCGAAAGGTTATCGACATTGGTCATCAACCATAAGTACGTTTAAAATTATATAAATGGGTAACTATATGAAAATACGGCATTAATCGGCGTTCAACAGCAACAAACAACAGTACATTTTGATTTTAGGGATTTGGTGCACTATCCAACTGAGCTAAGAGACCAACAAGCCCATATTTAACAGAGTGCCTGTCAGTAAGCCAATAAAAAACACAGTAATTAACAAATTCAGTACTTTTACAGTGTGAACCGCCACTGATTTCCTAAACACACCGAGTCTACCTTAAATGTTGTTCCAATTCTATTGGCTACAATGTCCTGTTGTTATCATATTTTCGTTTCGGGTTAGAAAAAAACTCCATATAATCAAATATATCCAACCGCACCACTTTGCAACTTGCATTGATCTTGCGCCTTTCCTTGTACTTTTTTAACTGTAAAAAAGCTTTCTCCAACAGCATATCGTAGCAAAAACCTATGTAGCTCATGCTGACTTCTAGATTGTTATCTTGCAGGAATTTTTGCAATCCATAATTGGCATATTAACCACGTTGGTCAGAATGAACAAAGACTTTTGGCTTTGGTTTAAGTCGCCATACGGCCAAGAAAAGAGATCTTGCACAAGATCCATTTGTATCTATAACGGTTTCAACCAATCTATAGCTTGCCCGAATTTCTGTTGCTATAGCTAATCAAGAACCACAATTAACTTCATCGCGCCAGAACCAACTATTTAAGTTTTGTGGTGAACAGCCAATCTTACATAGATTGAAATAATTGCAGCCCGCTGAGATAGACAATCGCCTTCATTCTCGAACATCATCGGTACGGTTCTTGCGCACACTTCAAGTAAAGATTTGTCTCTTGGTTTATTTATAATAACTCCTTACTTACTGCAGAATAGAAGTTTCCATCAACCCCAGATCAGTTCAACACCTGAATTTCAAACGTGCTAGCTAACAATTTGATTCGACTTTATTTGCAATTTACTATAGTTAATGAGTATTGAGTTTTGTAACTGTGTCTGGTTTTGTGATGCGTAAATTTTGGTTCCCCGCGGTTTTATTTTCTGCTTTATTTCTAAGTTCTTGTGCCTTGGTACCAGGCGGCGAAGTGTTTTTATCAGAGGCCGATAAAAAAACCTCTGAATAGAACCCATCAATTACACTTGAACAAATCGAATTTCATAAAATTACTTCTGCAAATACCAAACGTAAATCTGAACGAAGTGGCAGCCCACACCGAAACGCTAAATTAGAGCAGCAAGTATCAAGTTACGTTTATAAAGTTGGTGCTGGTGATGTACTAAGGGTTATTGTTTGGGAACATCCAGAGCTTCTAAATTTAGGTACCAAAGAATCTGTCATTCCCGTGAGCGGTTTTGATGTAGATAATAAGGGCTTTATTTTCTACCCATATGTTGGCCGTTTTCATGTTGCTGGTCAGTCAATATTTGCAATACAAGCCTCATTAAGCACGGCATTGGCTAAATATATTGAAAACCCGCAACTGTCTGTAAAAGTTACAAAATACCTATCCAAGAAAATTTATTTAACTGGCCAAGTGAAAAAACCTGTGCCGCAAATCCTGAACAATCAAGCCGTGACTTTGTTTGACGCGTTGACCGCCG
>JAOPTR010000020.1:0-26812 GCA_051531935.1 Hyphomicrobiales bacterium | reverse complement strand
TTTTTTTGCCCGTCGCCCCCAAATACATAATGACCTTACATGGGAAATAGGTTGAGCCATCTCTTCGGCGAACTTGCCGACTGAGGCCGTCCGTTAGGACGTATCAAGAGAGCGGAGCGAACGCACGCAGTGCCAATAGAGAGGCGAAGCCGAACGAAAAATTTAAACTAAATTTTCACACCACCTTCGCTAATTTCAAACACATTACTTTTGTCGGTGATGGCTGAAAAGAGGTCGTGGTCGGTGCCTGTCATGAAGAGTTGGGCGTCTAGGTCGCCAAGTTCTTCGAATAATGCGGCGCGGCGGTGGGCGTCTAGGTGGGCGGTGATTTCGTCTAGCAGCATGATGGTAACAGCATCACCTGCAACTTGGGTGACTAATTTTGCATGAGCCAAAAGTAGGGCGATGAGCAATGCTTTTTGCTCGCCAGTGGAGCATTTTTTGGCTTCGATATTTTTGCGGCCGTGCCACGCCATAAGATCTGATTTATGAGGGCCGAATTGTGTACGGCCACTGGCTTGGTCGTAAGCGCGGTTGTCTTTAAGTTTTTGAAGATAAATATCTTCGACTTCAATGGCAGGTTTTTCGCCTATTAATTGTTCTAAATCGCCTTCCATGGCAATGCGGGCGAACGGAAATGCGCTTTCTGAGCCTGCTTCTAACAGGGCGCTTAAATGCAGTGCAACTTCGCGGCGTGCGGCGGCAATGGCCACGGCTTGTTCGGCCATTTGGCCTTCGACGCCTGCTAGCCACACATCATCCATAATGTTTTTTTCGAGTAATTTATTGCGCTCGCGCATGGCTTTCTCGAACCTTGAAGTGCGGGCGTTATGGGCGGGGTCGAAGCCTGTGACAAAGCGATCGAAAAATTTACGGCGCTCGGCAGCGGGGCCTGTGAATAGCCGATCTAGCGATGGAGTGAGCCAAATGGCGCGCACAAAATCACCTAGAACGGTGCTATTTTTATACGTTTCGCCATCGATACGAATTTCTTTAGAATATTTAAGCTGGCCAACATCTTCGGGTGAGGATTGGTTTGGGCGGGCGCCAACGCCGATTTTTATTTCGTCAAACTCGGTTTGAATTTGTGAAAAAATGGTAAAGCCATTTTGCGCAGGCGCACCATTTGTGACCACATCACCCAATGTTGCACGCCTAATACCGCGCCCTGATGATAGGTAGGATAGTGCTTCGAGAATATTGGTTTTCCCTGCGCCATTAGAGCCATGGAAAATGGTTGCTTGAGAAGAAAACTCTAGTGATAACTTATCATAATTACGAAAGTTATCGAGGCGAAGGTGCGAAATATAGGGAATGATTTAGCTCCCTATTTTCAAACCCGCATCGGCATAAGCACATAGATTGTGCCTTCATCGCCTTGGTCTTTAACCAGTACAGGGTCGACACTATCGGCAAACAGAAATTCGACATTTTCGCCTTCTAATTGGCTTAAAACATCGAGCATATATTTGGCATTAAAGCCAATTTCTAGATTCACATCACTATATTCGACGGGCAATTCTTCTTCGGCATGGCCGCTATCTGGGTTATTAACCTCGAGCGTGAGTATGTCTTTGGCAAGTGCCAATTTAATGGCGCGACCACGATCATTCGCCACGGTAGACACCCGATCAACCGCTTTGGTAAGTGGGCGGGTTTCGACTGTCATTGCATTTTGATTGTTATCAGGAATCACGCGGTTATAATCTGGGTAGTTGCCATCAATAAGTTTAGAAGTTACGACGGTTTGTCCAATGCGGAATTCTATTTTGCTGTCTGACAAAGAAATGGCTACGTTTTCATCATCTTTTTCGAGCAATTTGTGAAGCTCGCCAACTGTTTTGCGTGGAATGATGATGCCTGGCATGCCAGATGCGCCTTCAGGCATGGCAATTTCGACCTTTGCCAAACGGTGACCATCGGTAGCGACAGCACATAATTTAGCATCATCTTCTTCGATTGTATGGAAGTAGATGCCATTTAGATAATAGCGCGTTTCTTCGGTGCTGATGGCGAAGCGGGTTTTCTCGATCATGCGTTTCAAATCGCCAACCGAGAGATTAAACTCGTGGCTCATATCGCCTGAAGATAGGTTGGGGAAATCATCGGCAGAAAGTGCTTGTAAGGTAAATTGAGAGCGACCTGAACGCACGTCAATGCGCGTATCTTCGACTTTCTCAATAGAAATTTGAGTGCCATCTGGTAGCTTACGCACGATGTCGTAAAGCAAATGCGCAGGGGCGGTGATGCTGCCCTCTTGATCGACGATGGCGGATACATTTTCGACGATGCTGATGTCTAGGTCGGTAGCGGTGAAATTAACACTATCGCCTTTGGCGGCAATAAGGATGTTGGACAATACGGGAATGGTGTTGCGACGCTCGACCACACCTTGCACATGATTGAGTGATTTCAGCAATGTTTCGCGCTCAATAGTCACTTTCATTTTGAATATCCTTACATCTTGTTTGCCCATTCTGGGCCGATGGCGATTGCCAATCAGAATCAATTAGAAGCCTAGAATATAAGAGTTTGCGCCTAGGTCAAAGAAAAAAGCACCAGCGGATGGCTGATGCTTTAAAAACTTGTTCATTAGTGCCAATAAAGCCACGATTAATGATGAATATCACCTGTTTCGATTTCGCGTTTTAGGCGTGCCACTTCTTCGGCCAAAATAGGATCTTTTTTGAGTAGATCGTCAATCTTACGCACGGCATGCAACACAGTTGTATGATCGCGGCCACCAAAGCGACGCCCAATTTCGGGCAAGCTACGGGATGTGAGCATTTTAGCTAAATACATACCGATTTGGCGCGGGCGCACAATAGAACGATGGCGACGGGCAGAGAAAAGATCGGCCTTAGACACTTGATAGAAATCGGAAACTGATTTGATGATGTCGTGCACGCGGATGATGCGATTTTCTTCGACTGACACTTGGTTGCGCAAGGCGCTACGTGCCATATCTAGTGTGATGACGCCATTTTGAGCGCGAGACAAGACACTAACCAAGCCGCCTTCAAGGCCGCGAGCGCAACGAGATGCGTTTTCGGCAATATATTGAATTACGTCTGCGGGGACAGCAAGTGTTGGGTTTACTCTTTGTGCCTCGGTTACTTTGGCTTTGAGGATGCGCACGCGCAGATCAAAATCATTAGGGCAGATGTCGATAACCAAACCGCCAGATAAGCGAGAGCGCATACGATCATTCAAGCAGCTCAGTTGAATAGGTGACTGATCGGCAGCCAAAACAACTTGCTTGCCAGACTCGACAAGAGCAGTGAATGTATGATCGAATTCTTCTTGGACTTTATCGCCTTGTAGGAATTGAAGATCATCAATAAGCAATAAATCTGCGGAACGAATTTTTTCTTTAAAACCAATGGTATCGCGGGACTTAAGTGCGTTCACAAATTGCACGATGAATTCTTCGGCAGTTAAATAGAGCATTTTACGCTCTGGATATTTAATCATTACCTGTTGGCGAATGGCGCTAAGTAGATGAGTTTTGCCTAAGCCCGGGCCGCCATATATAAATAATGGACGATAGCCGCCAAATTCATTTGGCATACCATCGGCAACACGTTTAGCGGCTTGATAAGCAAGGGCATTGCTATCGCCAACTACAAAAGTTTCAAAGCTTTGGCGTGGATCAACAACATTACCGCGAGAACGACCCATAAAGCCAGTGTCGCCCATACGAGCACCTGCTTGAGGAGCTGCGCCACCAAAACCACGAGAATCGCCGATTTTTTGTGACCAATCTGGTGCAGATGAATTGTCGCCAGCTTCACCCTGACCAATTTGCAAATTATTATTAGCTTTAGGGGCTTGGCGTGTTGAACAAGTGCGCACCAAAATATCGACACGAGCAAGAGAGTTGATTTCTTTTTTCCAACCTTCGAGCAAATTATCGCGATAGTGAGATTGAATCCATGAACGCAGGAAACGTGTTGGTACAGAGACGGTTAAATTTGCACCATCAAAATTTTCGGGCATCATGCGGGTAAACCAGCTTGAATAAATATCTTCGCCCAAATCTGTACGTAGACCTTCGCGTACGATTTCCCATTTGCTGTCTAGTTCAACAACTGCTGCTTCCATAATAACCGATCCTTATAGCTTTGGTGTGTGATTTAATCTAATGACTAAAATCATTGTGACCAAGGCAATCCCGTAAATTTCCAACCTGATAATGTGCCGCGATGACCGCCTTCGTTGACATCGCCTTCAAAACCACCAGATATATTATAACTCTTACTGCAACCCATTTTGGTTGCAACATCTGCAGCATATGCACTGCGCACCCCTGAACGGCACAAGAAAAGCAAATTGCGTGCTTGCTTCTCGACGCCATCTTTTTGTTGCCAACTTTCCAATTTTGCTTCTAGCTCGGCAATGAAGTTATCATTGGTTTGCATAGACGGGAATAACTGCCATTCGATAAGACAGTAATTTGCCGATAAATCTTGACCATTTTCAAGGTTAGATAGGTTTGGCAATCCGACAAAAATAGTTTCGGCTTTTGTTCTTACATCTATAAGAATTGTTGATGGTTCCTCAAGGAGCAATTTGAATGCGGCATCTGGTGCTAAATCATCTGCATATATGAGTGACATATATAATCCTTAAATATCAACAACTTGTTTACGACCATCACTTTTACAATAATAATATGGACAGCCAAATGCTTAAGGCTATTTGATTAATACCGCGAGGTGATGATGGCTCATTGTAAACATAAATGGGTGTGGGAGGCAATAGAAAGTGGGCTTTAAAATTCAAATAAAAAAGAAAATATACTTGACTTGAAAATTGCCTATAGATTCAGCAAAAGACAATTTATAAAACTTCTGAATCTTTCTAAGAATCGGATTTGACTCGCTTTTTTGACCCAAGGGCAATAAAAACTTATCACCATTTATGTATAAAATTAACCAATTAACTTTTGGAAAAAATGCGCAAAAAAAGACCCTTCTAAAATGATAGAAGAGCCTTTGAAAAATTTCTTAAGCAGAAAGTGCTTTTACACGTTTTGAAAGACGTGAAATTTTACGAGAAGCTGTCTTTTTATTAAAGATGCCTTTTTGAGCGGCGCGCATCATTTCTGATTGTGCTTCACGCAAAGCTTCTGTTGAAGTTTCGTAATTACCAGAAACAATTGCTTCTTCTAATTGACGAAGGAATGTACGAACACGTGAACGACGTGTTTTATTAATAGCTGTTTTACGTGCCATCACGCGGATAGCTTTTTTAGCTGATTTTGTATTTGCCATTTATAAGCTCTTTATTTTTGATGTCTCTATATAGGGTAGAGATATCGAATTGGAATTTCTGTATTGGCGAGCTTATACCTTCTGATTTAGGAAAGGTCAAGCAAAGATCGCTTTGTATGCTCAATAAATGCCTAAAAATGAGAATCCTTTTTAGACAGCCTTGACTATATATCAAATAGATATATATCTAAAAGAAATATAAGCGGAAATTAAAATATCATGAAATATATTATTTGGGCGGCCTCTGGGCTTGCCATATTGTTATTGTTGGGCGCAATTTTTTACTATAATTATTTGCGGCCGATTGAAGGAATGAAGCCAACTGGACGCTTTAATGTGGGTAGTGTAAATTTTGATTATGAATTTTCATCGAAGATTAGCCGCTCACCACGCAAGTTAAATATTAAGGCTTGGTATCCATCTCATGTCGATAATGGTGAATTAGATTTGCAGCAAAGCCCCAGAACAGCCATTGCTGTGACCAAGATATTTAAGCTGCCTGAAGCGTTGGCATCTCGTGATCATTCTGCATCTTATTTAAACGCAGCCATTGCACAGGATGAAGAGCAATATCCTGTCGTGATTTTTAACCATGGGTTTGCTTCATTTATGACACAGAACACAGTTCAGATGCAGGAATTGGCGAGCCACGGATATATTGTGTTAGCCATTGCGCACCCAGATATTAGTTTAATGACGGAATATGCAGACGGAAGTTTTGTCGCTCATGATGCGCAACATCCAGCTTATTTAGCTTTTGACAAACAGGCGGAAGATTTGGGGATTGTTGGTGCGAAATTGGCCGATATTTTACAAAATAACAATAATGAAAGTGATGAGTTTGAGGTTTATTGGGAAAATATGGCGGAATTTTCTAAGCTTGGCATTTATGCGAGTTTGAAACCTGTTGTTGAACGATGGATAGAGGATAGTTCGGCAATTGTGGATTTGATTGCGACTGGAGAAGCTGAAAAAGTATCACCCTCAATTGGCAGTTATATGGCTGCTGATAAAATTGCAATGATGGGGCATTCACTTGGTGGCGTTGTGGCAACATATACAAATTATACCAATGCAAATGTGGTGGCCGCGGTGAATTTGGATGCGCCGCCAATCTATACAGCTGATGTGAATGGCTTGAACTTAGATAAATCCAATTGCTACTTTATGTCTGATATTATGACAATGGGTGGCAGCGAGTTAGATTTTAGACATATTAACAAGCCGCCGCTTTTGGAAACAGAAAAATTTGGTTGTAATGCCGTATTTAAAGGCGCGGCTCATATGAATTTCACAGATATGAATTATGTCGGTGTGATGAAGTTGTTTGGACAACTTGGCGCAGTTGACCAGAAGAAAATGGGTGAAGAACTAAACAATATGATGGTTTGGTATTTTGATAAAATGTTGAAAGATGTTAGTGAAGACTATCTACCAAGGCATGCTGAAATTGCGGTTCTTGAATTGATTAATGAATGAGTGGCGAATATGCAGGACATGATAATTTTAGGGCTGTTGCAATTTGAGCCTATGTCATCTTACGACATTAAAAAATGCATTGAGCGCACGACAAGTAATTTTTACAACGCCTCCATGGGTTCTATCCATCCTGCACTTAAAAAACTAGCCTCAAAACAGGCTGTTGAGATAGAAGAAAAAACCGAGAATGGTCGGCTGAAAAAAATCTATACCATTAATGCCAAAGGGGCTGAAATATTTGAGCAATGGTTAGCACAAGGCATTGGCTCACATAATGGGAAAAACCCGACATTGGCAAAATTGTTCTTTTTGGGTTTTACGGATAAGCAGGCACAAATTGACCATTTAGAAAAACATATTATTGGACTTGATGCGGAATATGCGCATTTGAAAGCCTTACAAGACCAGTTTGCTGATATAAAGCCTCCAAAAGGACTTGAAGACCATTTGACCTATCAATTAGCCACACTGGATTATGGTGTTGAGGGCAATAAATTTACCCGAAAATGGTACCGGGATTTATTGAAGAAAATTAGTCATTAACCATTTTCAAATTCTATTTTTGGCAAGACGGACAATAGAATGTGGAGCGGCTGGATTGAGTGATGCGGATGATTTTATCATTACATTCTGTGCAGGTTTCGCCCTCGCGGCCATAAGCCACAAAACGGTGTTGAAAATAGCCCAAATTGCCATCGGTTTGGCGATAGTCATTTAAGGTTGAGCCGCCAGCAATGATGGCCTCGGCCAAAATGTCTTTGATAATGGGGACAAGTTTTATACAAGCCTTGGTTGGTTTGCCTGTTTTTGTGGCGAGGATATTAGCGGGAGAGGTGGGGTTGATTTGAGCGCGAAATAAAGCCTCGCACACATATATATTGCCCAAGCCAGCCACAATTTTTTGGTTGAGCAGGTGGTTTTTTATATTGCCGCTTTTGCCTTGGGACTTAAATGCCAAATGAGCAGCATCGAATTTATCGGTGAGCGGCTCGGGGCCGATATGTTTTATCAAATCGTGCTGTTGCCAATTGCCCGCATCGGCCAATAGCATAAAGCCAAACCGTCTGGGATCATTATAAACGACCTCGGTGCCATCATTTAAATAAAACACCACATGATCGTGTTTTTGTTTTTCGCGCATTTTGGCTTCATTATGGCTGAATATCGTGAACTTTCCCGACATGCCCAAATGGCCTATCAGTGTTTCTTGAGGTTCTGAATGGGTGGAGGTTTTTGCGCTTTGAAAATGCATTAACAGATATTTTGAACGACGCTCAATTTCTGTAATTTGTTTATCCTGAAGTTTTTGCGCGAGATTGGCATCAAAATCGAACCGTAAATTTTTGCGGTTAAGTTCTAACTTAACCAGTGTTTTGCCTTTCATGGCAGGCAGTAAGCCTTTGCGGACGGTTTCGACTTCGGGTAATTCGGGCATTTTGACCTCACTTGTATGCGACAAATTACCTTATCTTGATAAAATACTTTTCGCCTGTATCTAACTGCTATATAAACAGATTAAAGTGATTTAGAGAAGAGTATAATTATGGCCGATGGGCAACAAAAAACCACACATTTTGGCTTTAAAACCGTTGCAGAAGACGAGAAGCAAGCCCTTGTATATAATGTATTTGAAAAAGTTGCCGAACAATATGACCTGATGAATGACGTGATGACAGGCGGCATGCACCGCATTTGGAAAGACGCGTTGATTGATTGGGCGGCACCGCCAAAACATGCGGGTGAATATAAACATTTAGATGTGGCAGGCGGCACGGCCGACATTGCTTTTAGAATGCTTGAAAAAGCAGGAAAAAATGCCCATTCGACCGTGTGTGATATAAATGAGCATATGCTAAAGGTTGGCGAAAAACGCGCCATTGAAAAACCATATAATGACCGAATTGAATTTACCTGTGGCAATGCTGAAACATTAAGTTTTGAAGACAATCATTTTGACATTTACACCATTGCTTTTGGCATCCGAAATGTTACCCGTATGGATGTGGCATTAAAAGAAGCTTATCGTGTCTTAAAACCCGGTGGGCGGTTTTTATGTTTAGAAGTGAGCAAGATGCAAGTGGCTGCCATTGAAGGCATTTACGACAAGATTAGCTTGAATTTAGTGCCGAAAATTGGCGAAATGATTGTCGGTGATGGCACGCCTTACAAATATTTAGTTGAATCGACAAGACGGTTTCCTGATCAAGAAACATTTGCTCAGATGATTAAAGATGCAGGCTTTAGCCATGTGGATTATCGTAATTATCTGGGTGGGGTTTCGGCCATTCATTCGGGTTATAAGATAGGTTGATATGAACAGTATTTTACATATTTTTAGATTAATGCGCGCAGGGCACATCATTGCGAAATATCGTGTGATACCAGAAGCCGTGCGCCAAAGTTTGCCGTTTTTACCGCGTTTGGGGCTGTTTTTATTGGCACCGTTTACCGTTATTTTTGGGCTGAGAAAATCTGACAATATTGATAAAAATATGGGTTTGGCGCTTACCAAATTGGGGCCTTCTTACATTAAATTTGGGCAATTTTTAACCACCAGACCAGACTTGGTGGGTGAAACCATTGCAGGCAGCCTAAAGCAATTGCAAGATAATGTACCTGCTTTTGACCAAGCCATCGCGGTGCGTGAAGTTGAAAAAGGCTTCGGTAAAAAAATTGATGAAATATTCAGCGAGTTTAGCCAGCCGATTGCCGCAGCATCTATAGCGCAAGTGCATAAAGCCACAACATTGGATGGCCGCATTGTGGCAGTTAAAATATTGCGTCCCGACGTTGAAAAAAGATTTGCCCGTGATATTTCGGATTTTTTCTTCATTGCGCGGATTGCTGAAGCGATTGACACTGAAGCCAAACGATTGCGTTTGGTTGAGGTGGTGGCAACGCTTAAAAAATCTGTCGACGCTGAGATGAATTTGCGGTTTGAAGCGGCTGCTATGTCTGAAATGCGGGAATTACGTGATAATTTTGCCGACAAATTTAGTGACGGTTTGAACTTTAGCTTGCCAAATGTCGATTGGGTTTTGACCAATAAAAATGTGATGACTACTGACTGGATTGAAGGCACCGCTTTATCGGACTTAGCAGCGGTGAAGGCTTTGGATTTGGACATGCCATCTTTGGCTAAAAACATAGTCAATTGCTTTTTAACACAGGCTTTGGAATTTGGATTTTTTCATGCCGACATGCACCCTGGCAATATATTCATTAAAAAAGATGGGCAGATTGCTTTGGTGGATTTTGGTATTGTTGACCGTCTTGGCAAACAAGAGCGCCGCTTTTTAGCAGAAATATTATATGGCTTTGTGCGCCGCGACTATTTACACAATGCCAAAATACATTTTGAAGCGGGCTTTGTGCCGCCTCATCATAAAGTGGAGGACTTTGCATTGGCCTTACGTGCCATTGGCGAACCCTTAGCAGGTTTGGATGCCGAAGATATATCTATGGGCATGTTGCTTGGGCAATTGTTAAAAACCACCGAAACATTTGATATGAAGACTCAGTTACATTTGGTGATGTTGCAGAAAAATTTGGTGATTGTGGAAGGTGTTGCGCGGATGCTGGATACAAAATTTGACATGTTTAGCGCGATTGAACCATTGTTGAAAAACTGGCTCGAAAAAACCCTTGGTGCGGAGGCTAAAGTGAAAGACGGGCTGGAAACGATCAAGGATTTGGCGGGACACATTCCGCGCATACCAAATTATATTGAGCAGGTGAAAACCAGTATTGATCGGCTTGGGGACATTGCGAAATCTGATGAGATTATGGCAGAGGTTGCTAAATCTACGCGTCGGCATGCGCGGGTGCAAACGGGGTTGTTGTTTGTGGCTGTGACTGGGTTTTTGGTTTACACATTCACTTGATTTAGTTGATATTTGACTTTTAAAACGGCTTACGAGCCTTGACGGCCGCGCTTAATGTGCCTTCATCCAGATAATCTAACTCGCCACCAACAGGCACGCCATGCGCCAACATTGTGACCTCGACATTGCACGGATTAAGTGCATCGGTTAGGTAGTGTGCGGTGGTTTGGCCATCAATTGTGGCATTGAGAGCCAGTAGAATTTCTGTAACATCTTCTTTTGCAGCGCGCTCGACAAGTTTACTGATGTTGAGCTGATCGGGGCCGATGCCATCTAATGCGGAAAGTGTGCCGCCCAATACTAAATATCTGCCTTTGACTGCATTTGCGCGCTCTAGCGCCCATAGATCGGCGACATCTTCGACCACGCAAATAACATCTTTTGCACGTTTGGGATTGGTGCAGATGGCGCAGGGGTCTGATACATCTAAATTGCCGCATTCGCTACAGGTTTCGACATTTTCGGCAGCATCCTCGGCCGCGCGTGCCAAGGGGCGCAATAATTGTTCTTTTTTCTTGATTAAATGTAACGTGGCGCGCCGTGCCGAACGTGGCCCAAGGCCAGGTAGGCGAGACAAAATTTGTATCAGCCGTTCAATTTCGGCACCCGCTTTATGTCCATTCATATTTTTCCGCAATCTTAAATGATTTTTTGTCTAGAGGCCTAAATTCATACCCTCTGGCAATTGTAAATCGCCCATGATTTCTTTGGTTTTCTCGGCCACTAATGCTTCTGATTTTTGCTTGGCATCATTATGAGCGGCCATGATGAGGTCTTCTAAAATTTCGGCTTCATCGGGCGTCAGTAGGCTTGGATCGATTTTAATGGCTTTGATTTGGCCTTTGCCTGAAAGCGTGACGCTTACCATGCCGCCGCCTGAGACACCATCGACAGTGAGTAATTCTATCTGGCTTTGCATATCGGCCATTTTGGCTTGCATTTCTTGGGCTTGTTTCATCATTTTGCCCATATCACCCATTTTACCAAACATATTATTTCCTATTCTTCTTGGTTTAAATCTATAATTTCGCTTACTTTTGAGCCTTCGAACTGGTCTAGAATATATTTTACCATATCTTCTTGGCTGAACTTTGCGACTTTAATTTGTTTCTTTTCAAATCTTTGCTCGCGCACTGTCATGCTTTGAGCGCTTTGGCTTTTATGGTCGTAAGTGATTTGCCAATTTTCGCCTGTCCAAATTTCGAGCAAAGTGGATAATTGCTTTGGCATGCCTTTATCGGCCTGTGGTAAAGGTTTGAGGTGAATTTCGCCCACTTCATAAGAGATAAGCAAAACATTATCCATAAGTTCTCGGCGCAACAATAACTCGCGTTGTTGAGCGACCAATGTGATGAGAGCTTCGAAATTTGTAGGGCTATATATATAAGTATCGCCAGAGGATAGCTGCTCGGCATCGGCTTCTAAATGGCCGTATTCTTGAGTGGCTTCATCTGAAATGTCGTAAAAGGCTGCATCGCCTGCTGGCTCTTCGCCATGATCCATTGATAAATTGTCGGCATATTGAGCTAACTCATCGGCAGGTTTGGTTTTTGCATCGGGGTGCAGGGCGACGACATTATCGGGCTTTTGCTCCTTAACCGGTTCCTCGATGATTTTAATTTCGGGCGAAGCTTCTAATTTTACCGCGGCATTGCTGTTTTGTGGGAAGCTGAGCAGGTTTGCTGATGGTTGGTTGCCTGTTTGTGGAGCTGTTGATTGTGTGGCTTGAGCCCGTGTTTGATTGTTGCCATTGCCATTATTGGCGGGGGCGGATGTTGTATTTTGTGTGGGTGCTGCAGCTGTGTTTGGCGTTGGTTGTGCCATTAATTTTTTAATCACATCATCGGGGTTTGGCAATTGCGCGCCATAGCCCAAACGAATGAGCGCCATTTCGGCTGCTGCGAAAGGTTTTGGGGCGTTTTTTACTTCTTCCATACCTTTGAGAAGCATTTGCCACGCTTTGGCAAGGCTGCGCATGGAGAGTTTTTGGGCAAACTCATTGCCTTTTTGATGGGCTTCTTTTGACCAAACATTATCTTGTAAGTTGGGGATGACTTTAAGGCGGGTGACCCAATGGCTAATTTCGGCAAGTTCGGCCAAAATACGCAATGGATCGGCGCCTTCATCATATTGATTTTTAAATTCGGCCAATGCTTCGGGCAATTTGCCTTGCATTAGATTTTCGAATAGATCGAAGATCCGCATTCTATCGGCAATGCCTAACATGCGCCTTACATCTTCATCATTCACGCCTTCTTTAGCATTACCAGACATGGCGATGGCTTGATCGAGAATAGACAGGCCATCACGGACTGAGCCTTCGGCGGCTTGGGCAATGATGGCGAGGGCATCATCTGAGACTTTTACGTCTTCTTTTGTGGCAATTTTGTTGAAATAGTCTTTTAACAATCCTGCATCTATGCGTCTTAAATCGAACCTTTGGCAACGTGATAATACGGTGACGGGGATTTTTTGAATTTCGGTTGTGGCGAAGATGAATTTAACATGCTCGGGTGGCTCTTCAAGCGTTTTAAGTAAGCCGTTAAAGGCGGCTGTGGTGAGCATGTGCACTTCGTCAATAATATAGACTTTATAGCGGGCGTTGACGGGTTTGTAGCGTACGGATTCGATGATTTCGCGAATGTCGCCAATGCCTGTGCGGGATGCGGCATCCATTTCGAACACATCAATATGGCGACTGTCGATAATGTCTTGGCAATGAACGCCCATTTCGGGCATTTGGGTGGTGGGTGCGTTTATGCTGCCATCTTGGCTTTCGTAATTAAGCGCCCGCGCCAAAATACGGGCTGTTGTGGTTTTGCCAATGCCTCTGACACCTGTAAGAATGTAAGCTTGAGCGATACGCCCTGTTTCGAACGCATTTTGCAACGTTTGCACCATGGCATCATGGCCGATCATATCTTCGAAATTGTGTGGGCGATATTTGCGCGCCAAAACCTGATAGGCCTCGTCGGTCTTTTTTTCGGGATTTTGCTTATCGTCGCTCATTTAGAACCCACTATTTGGAAGTTTTTATACTTTATATAGTAAACATGGCACAACAAATACGCAAAAGGATTATGTCGAAATTTAAATATATACATGAGGAGAAAAGAGGAAACTGGACGACGACCCATGAAGAATTCGTTGTGGCTGCTTCCTTCCGGATCTGACCAGGTTGGCGAAAGACACGTCCATCGCCAGCTTCCCAGTGCATATATGTATTATCAGCAGTGAAATTACAAGTGTTATTTATTCAACATCAAAGGTATTTCGGTAATCATTACGTTTATATGTGCCAAATACTTTAATGATTTTAGTGAAATATTTCATTTCATCAAAGGCAATGGCCACGGCTTTATCGTCTTTATGCCCCTCTATTTCGGCATAAAATTGAGTGGCGCTGAAATTACCTTCGACTTGATAACTTTCTAGCTTAATCATATTCACGCCATTGGTGGCAAAACCGCCCATGACTTTATATAAAGCGGCAGGGGTATTGCTGACTTGAAACAAAAAACTGGTAATCATAGGGCCATCTGTGAGGCTAAAATTAGCCTCTTTGCGTGACAAGACCACAAAACGGGTGGTATTATGTGCTGCATCTTCAATATCGCGGGCTAGAATTTCTAGGCCATAAATATCGGCCGCAATTTCGGGTGCGATGGCGGCTTTTGAGCGGTCTTTCCATTCTGAAACCAAGCGGGCACTGCCAGCTGTATCGGCTGCAACATGTGTGGTGAGCTTGTGTTTTTTTATGAATTTACGACATTGAGGCAAGCCAACTATATGGCTATAAACATCGGTAATCTCACTTAAATTAACGCCTTTAAGCGCCATTAGTTGAAAACGAATGGGCAGGAAATATTCGGCAATGATTTTAAGGCCACTATTGGGTAATAAATGATGGATGTCTGCCACCCGACCTGCAAGGCTATTTTCAATGGCAATCATGGCGTAATCGGCAGTGCCATCTTCGACCGCATTAAACGCCACATCAAAACTATCGCATGGCAATACATCCATTTGGGGATAAGCTTGTTTGCAAATAATGTGGGAATTTGCGCCAAGTTCGCCTTGAAATGCAATGATTCCTTTTTCGGTCATATTCATAATCAGTCTTTCGTAAATATGACCAAAGGTATGAACAAATCGGTGTAAAATTCAAGTGGTTTATAGCGAATTCATGTGTATTTGCCATAAATTGTCGTAGATATGCCGAAACATAGCTGTTTTGATTTGCAATCTAGTTTAAAAAATGTTTAATCTAGCAAAAAAATAGATGATGTTAGATATTGATTAAAGTCTTTGGTATATAACCAAAATCTGACAGAAAACCAATTTTGAATGGTAAGGCGAGCGGAATGAATTCTACCCAACTCACAAAAATTGCAGCAGCAGTTGTTATGTCTTTATTAGCATTAATTATCATTGGTAAATTTACCAGTTTTTTATATGCTCCTCATGCACCCGAAAAACCAGGTTTTGAAGTGGCTGTGGAAGAAGGCGGGCATGATACTGGACATGCAGAAGAAGCACCAAAAGTTGATTTAGCCGCGCTAATGGCAGCCGCTGATGTCGCAAAGGGCGAAAAGGTTGCTAAAAAATGTGCCTCTTGCCATACATTTGACAATGGCGGCAAAAATGGCGCTGGACCAAACTTGTTTAATATTTTGGGACGTGAAATTGCTAGCACTGATGGCTTTAAATTTTCAAAAGCATTTGCTGAGAAAAAAGCTGAAGGTTTAGCTTGGAACTATGATGAATTATTTGAATTTATCAAAAAGCCTAAAAGCTTTATCAAAGGCACAGCAATGGGCTTTGGTGGTATTAAGAAAGACGCACAGCGCGCTGACTTAATTGCATACCTTCGTAGCTTAAGTGATGAGCCAGTTGCATTGCCAGCCGCTATGGCGAGCGAATAATATATAAAATATTTTGATTTGAAGAGTATTAAAGGCGCTGATATTAAGTTATCAGCGCCTTTTTATTGGCTGTGTTTTGAGGTAATGATTTTAGGAGCAGAATGATGAGTATTTTAATTGCATCACTTAAAGAATCGAATGTGAGTTGGTTTAATGCATTTACGCACCTTGCCCCGCAAGCAGGCATTGAAGCCACTGAAATTGCTTATTGGCCGGAAGTTAAGGATTTGGCGGCGGTGGAATATTTGGCCGTTTGGAAGCCGCCTTATGACATTTGCGCTCAATTGCCC
This sequence comes from Hyphomicrobiales bacterium, assembly GCA_051531935.1. Lineage (GTDB taxonomy): Bacteria > Pseudomonadota > Alphaproteobacteria > Rhizobiales > OSC116 > OCS116. The sequence goes on along the minus strand of JAOPTR010000020.1, from coordinate 10,958 downwards.
AATGTAAAAGCTATTTTTAATTTAGGTGCAGGTGTTGACCATTTGTTATTGGATGACAGTTTACCGAAAAATGTGCCGATTGTGCGTGTGGTTGATGAAAACCTGACCCGTCGCATGGGTGAATATGTTTTAATGCAGTGCTTATATCACCTGCGCGAAATGCCAAAATTACGGGTGGCACAGACTAAGCACATTTGGCTTGACCAATATGACCCTAATGCAGCGGATGTGACTGTTGGCATTATGGGACTTGGTGAAATTGGTGGCCATTGCGCACGTTTAGTGAGCCAAATGGGGTTTAAGACAATAGGCTGGAGCCGCAGCCCAAAACATATTGATGGTGTTGAAAGCTATTCTGGCGCTGATCAACTGGATGAGTTTTTAGGGAAAACTGAAATTTTAGTGAATATATTGCCCCATACAAATGCAACCGACAAAATGGTTGATTATGAATTTTTGGGTAAGCTAAATGCAACGGGCGCTTTAAACGGAGCTAGCTATATTGCAGCGGGACGCGGCAAGACACATGTTGAACAAGACCTATTGCGAGCCTTGAAAGGTGGTTGCTTAAAATCGGCTTCTATGGATGTATTTGAACAAGAGCCGTTAGCGACAGATAGCGGCCTTTGGGATTTAGATAATTTAGTGCTAACCCCGCATAATGCTGCAACATCTGACCGCAACACAGTGAGTTTGCAAATATTAGAGCAAATCGCCAACCATAAAAAGGGCGGTAAATTAAAGCATGTGGTGAATTTAGTCCGTGGCTATTAACCTTGCGACATTGATTTATTGATGATGAGGTCGCCGAAATTTTCGACATATAATGCGCCTGCGACTGTGCGTTGAATGAGCACATTGCGTCTATCGTCTTGATCGCGTTTTCTGGCCAATAAATCGAGTTGCCCCATGGCATCTAACGCTCGGGTGATGACGGGTTTTGTGACATTTAGCTTTGATGCCAAACCACGAACCGTGTGTGGCCCAGGCTCTAAATAGACAGTGAATAGAATGGCGAATTGGCGCATTGATAAATCATGTGCGCCTTGTTCGACTTGGTGCATAACCACACCATGCCATAATTCTAACGCATCTCTATTGCTTAAATCGGCCATAATCATCTCTACTTGATTGGAATAAAATCGTTTCGTAGCCGTATTATTACTGAATTTTTTATAAAATTCAAGGTGATAATCTTTTGATGATCTCTCTGCCGAACGGAAATTCGGCAGAGCCTCGGGGGAGTTTAGGAACTTTTACCTCTGTTAAACAGGCGCTATGCGATTGCTGACATAGGCATTATATTGGCAGTTTCGAAGCCGATATTAACCCGGTTGCTGACATAATAGCGTTTAAAGCTCAGAACCACATTACCATCGCCACCATATTCTGTTGAATGAATGTAGTTGGTTTCGGCGACCAATACAGGGATTGTATGCTTGATGCCCATTAAGTTTTTAAACTCATATTCTGGCAACCCTGCCGACACTTGAGTGGGCTGCGGAATGAATAAATGCTCATTCTTTCGTGCGCTTTCCTCTAAAGTGATGGGTGTTAGTATGTCTGTGCCCTTGAAAAAGACCAACATATTTGATTGGATTTCACAGCTATATAGCGCAATGGCCTCCTCATCATTTTGAATGAGCGATTTTATGCGCCAAATTTTGTCGGATTCATTCAGGTATAGGATATTCTCACTCTTAACATCTGGAATGACTAATTCCGATGACACTAGTTTTTCATCTAACTGGCTGAAATCAATATAATTATTGCCTGTAGAGCTATTTTCATTGACACTGATACAAGATGGTTTGTCTAATATATAGGTGCCACGGCCTTGTTCTACCGATATCAGACCGATATTTTGAAGGTATAGCAAGGCCTGCCGAGCCGTGTTTCGGTTGACATCAAACTGTTTCGCTAATTTATTTAGTGATGGTAATTTGTTGCTGGCCCGATAGATGCCTGCTTCGATGTCTGCGCGTATTTTGTTTGAAATTTTGAGCCATATTGGCTGGTTGTTTTTCCGCATTTTTTGTCCTCTCTTCTTCTCTTCGCTAGAAAAAGGTTGCACAAAGGTGAAAGTATTACAACTTTAAGATGAGTTATACTGTAAAACAACTAGACCACTGAATGCGAATACTACAAATCAGTGGTTGAAAATGACAGTTAAGTAATTGATTTTAAATAGGTTAATCAGTAAAAGGGGAATATTAATTATTTGTTAATAACTCCTAAGGAGTATAATAAATATCATAGAATAACGGCCTTTTGGGCTCTTCTTTTGTCAAATACATATACCAATATTGTTGATTCGTTCCGTTGCACATCACAAATATAATATGCTTCAGGTGCAATGGTTTTTATCTGTTATTTTGACGGATCGTGACGCACGAGGCACTGCTAACATTGTATCGTTATATTCTGTCGGGCCGCTTATATAGGAGGAAAATATTGATTCATAAGTATAAGTCACTTTTACAAAGATAACATCTTGATTGGGTGGAAAGGTTTTTCCTGCCGCGTTATCATAGTCTTGGCAACTGCCATTGCCATTGGATGAAGGGCCACCTAATGTGGTTTCGCCAGGTGTGCTGCCGACCGGTTGAGCATGTTCCCAAACGACTGTAGGATCATCATCTGCATCTGCTTGGCGGACATTGGTGATGGTGTATTTGATCTGCGTGGCATCCAGTGGCGCCATGAGAATAGATGTGAGCGGAGATAAAGCGTTGAGCTGATCTTCGGAAATTGAACGGGTTTGGGCAACAATATCGGCAATACTGGCTGTGACATTGCTAAGTTTGCGAACCGCGTGAAAATGACCGTAAATCTCGATACAGGCAAAGAAAAGCATGATGAGTAGAGGAAATGTAAGGACGAACTCAATTGATGCCACACCTGAATTATCGGCTAGGAATGATTTGAAATTTTTTGTAGGTTTATTTTTAAACATGGGATTATCCGTCAGAGTTAACAGCCATTATATGGTTCGTTTTTAAAGGCAACGATGTGGACTTGTAAATATTGATTGTCGCCATAGTTGGAAAGCTGAACGACTTTTCCGAGTGGGTTAAGAATGTCGTATATATATGTGCTTCGGATGACGATGATTGAATCGCAAGTGCCCATATTAAATACTGAATTATCGGCTAATTTTCCATCTTCATCTAGTAATGGTGGTAATTGGTTGCCTTTATCGAAGCTTTCAAATACATCGACATCAATATTGAGACTGTCTCTTTTAATCAAACCGTAGGAGTTATCAAAGACAAGATCTGCAAAACCCTCTGGTGAGACGCCTGTATTTTGTGCTTGGCCTGTACGGATGAGGCGTGAGGCATCGCCAAGGGCGGATTCGATTGCCAAATCGGTTAAAAATACAAACCCAACTTCGAAAATAGAAAAGATGACTGCCAAAAACATAGGAACGACGAGGGCGAACTCGACGGCGTTACTGCCTTTTTCACACGCCCAGAAGGCACCGAAAGACGGATGGAGTTTAAATAATTTGAATTGAGTTGCCATTTTACCTCGAACTAGAAAGCTAAATTAAGCCTAAAATACTGGTTCGCAGTGTATGCGCAGAGTCTTAATATCTTATAAAGTTATAGAATTTTGCTAAACATCATTAACATTATCTGACTGTAGATATTGCTCAATGCTGCTATCGAATTGTTGAGGCTTTTGTGTGGGTTCTGGCTCTACAGCTTGTTCGGCAAGCTCGAGGCTATCAATCCGTTGGCCTTTTTTGAATATTTTAGTGGTGGAGGTTTGAATGGCTGCTACATCTTTTTCGACCATCGCGAAATGTTTGGACAGATTTGTCACTCTTGTATCGAGTCTGCGCATATCATCCATCATATTTCCCACTTCATTTTGAATGAGGTGAGCTTGCTCGCGCATTTTAGCGTCTTTAAGGATGGATTGGATGGTGTGGATGGCGAGCATCAGCATATTGGGGGAGGCAATAAACACACGCTTACGGTGGCTTTCTTGAATGAGATCATCGAAATTCTCATGAATTTCGACAAAGATATATTCGCTAGGAACAAACATAATGGCGGTGTCTTGGGTTTCGCCTGGAATGAAATATTTATCGTCAATATCTGAAATGTGTTTTTTGACACTGGTGCGAATTTGAGCTTTTGCGACTTTTGCTTCTTGGTCGTTGCGAGCTTCTTGCCATGCACGGAAGCCTTCGAGCGGGAATTTAGCATCTACAACAATGCCTGCAGCTTGATTTGGCAGGTTGATAATACAATCGGGACGTTTGCCATTGCTTAATGTTGCTTGAAAGTTATAGGCATTGGTTGGCAGGCCATCGGCAATGATGGCTTCCATTTGGCCTTGACCGAATGCGCCACGGGCTTGTTTATTGCGTAGAATATCTTGTAAATCTACAACATGTGAAGACAGGTCAGTTATATTTTTTTGGGCACTATCAATTAGCGACAATCGAGAGCTGATGTGATTGAGGCTTTCAAAAGTATTTTTTTGATTTTGCGTGAGGCTATGGCCAACTTTGTGGCCGAGATTGTCCATCCGATCGTTAAGCTGACGGGCAAGGCCAGATTGTTGGTGGGCTTGAATGTCACCAAGGTTTTTGATCTTGCCTGATAGTTCGGCATTGGTTTTGACCAGATCGAGCAAGCGATGTTCGAGCTGCTCATTTTTGCTTTTCTCGACTTCGAAGCGGGCAATGTCATTTTCATTACGTCTGTTTTCCAACTCAAATTGCAGCAAGGTGGCTTGTTTGGAATGACGGCTGAACGTATATATAGCCATGACGATTAGCAGGACAACAAATGCAAAACCCAGCAGCGCATAAAACTCATAGCCTGAAAGTGTGAGGGAGCCAAAGGTGAATGACTGGTCTTTAATCATGTATATATCCGATTCGAAGTTTTGCAGAGCCTATCATAAAATTGAGAACAAAACTAGTACATTAATAGTTACACATTGACGAGTTGCGAAGTTTTGACTATTGAATGCGGTACGAATATTTAAGAGATTAAAGCCATGACGATATTGCCGATAGTAAAACATGCCAACGAAATGTTACGCACCAATTGCGAGCCAATTGAAGCTGTGACCGACGAAGTGCGCGCCTTTATGGATGACATGTTAGACACCATGTATGATGCCCCCGGTGTTGGCCTAGCCGCCCCGCAAGTGGGTGATTTGCGCCGTATTGTGGTGTTAGATGCTGTGCGTGATGCCCCAGAAGATGAACGCACCCCGATTTGTTTTGCCAACCCCGTGATTACATGGTCGAGCGACGAAACTAGTGAATATGAAGAAGGTTGTTTGTCGATACCAAATATTTATGAAAATGTGACGCGGCCATCGGAATGCAAGGTTTCATTTTTGGATTATGCGGGTGAAGCACAAGAACTACATTGCACAGGTTTTCTTGCGACCATTATTCAACATGAAATTGACCATTTAAACGGTGTATTATTTATTGACCACATATCCCGCCTAAAACGCGGCCGCGCTATGAAGAAATACAAAAAACAACAAGCCGAAGAAGCAAAGTAAATACTTTGAAAATGGGAAATGAGCTGAGCCAATTTATTGGCGAACTTGCCGATTGAGGCCGTCCGTTAGGACGTGGCAAGCTTAACGGAGTTAAGCGCCCGCAGGGGCAAAATATAGATAGCGAATTTATTGGCGAACTTGCCGCCAATTAGCACACATATGTGTGCGGCGTATAGACATTTGAGGCCGTCCGTTAGGACGTGGCAAGCTTAACGGAGTTAAGCGCCCGCAGGGGCAAGATATAGATAGCGAATTTATTCGCTAAAAGCTTAACGGAGTTAAGCGCCCAAAGGGCAAGACATTAACAGCGAATTTATTCGCACAAAAGTTAACTTTTGTAATGAAGTGGATAGAGATTTGCGTATTATTTTTATGGGTACACCTGAGATTTCGGTCAATACGCTCGGCGAATTGATATCGCAAGGCCATGATATTGTGGCGGTATATTGTCAGCCACCACGACCTGCAGGCAGAGGTAAAGAATTACGCAAAACACCTGTACATGAATTTGCGGAGGATATGGGGTTAGAGGTATTTACCCCGCTTAATTTTAAAGACCAAGCTGACATTGATATATTTGTGGGACATGATGCCGAAATTGCAGTGGTTGTGGCTTATGGATTGCTGCTGCCCAAGGCAATTTTGGATGCACCTGAACATGGATGTTTGAATTTACATGCTTCATTATTGCCACGATGGCGGGGCGCTGCACCGATTCAACGGGCGATTATGGCAGGTGACAAAGAGACCGGCATGATGGTGATGCAAATGGATGAGGGTTTGGACACTGGCGACGTGTGTTTGGTTGAGGGAATTCAAATCACTCCCAATATGACGGCAGGCGAATTGCATGATTTAATGGCGCCATTGGGTGCTAATTTAATGGCACGCGCGATATCGGCTGTTGAATGGGGTGGGCATAGTGAAACCCCGCAAGCGGCTGAAGGCGCGACTTACGCAAAAAAAATAGCCAAAACTGAATCTAGAATTAATTGGGCTTTGAACGCGCAAGAACTGCATGACCATATCCGCGGTCTGTCACCATTCCCTGGGGCATGGTGTGAGTTTGAAAAAGACGAAAAAACCAGCCGTGTTAAAATATTGAATACGGAAATTGTTGAAGGCGAAGGCACTGCAGGGCAGTTACTTGACGATGAATTAACTGTGGCTTGTGGCTCTGGCGCTTTGAAAATTAACCGCTTACAGCGTGCAGGTAAGGGCGCGAGTGGCGTGGCAGATTTTCAACGTGGGTACTTTATTGCCAAAGGCGAAGTGTTTATTTAATTATTGTTAAAATGTTTTGACAGTTTTAAGCCTTGGGCTTGGTAATTACTGGTGGTCAACTGGCCATAGAGTGCTTCGGGTGTATCGGTCAATTTTTCATAGACCAAGCGGCCGATAATTTGCCCATCTTCTAATATAAACGGTACATCATGGCTGCGCATTTCTAGTACGCCACGGCTGCCATGACCGCCTGCTGCATCATGCCCAAAACCGGGATCGAAAAACCCAGCATAGTGAACACGGAACTCGCCAACGAGGGTATTATACGGCACCATTTCGGCGGCGAAATGAGGCGGCACATGCACGGCTTCTTTTGAGGCTAGAATGTAAAATTGATCGGGGTCTAATACCAGACTGTGGGTTTTGTTGGCATAGATAGGTTCCCAGTAATCGGCAATTGTAAGTCCGCCCTTTTTATCGACATCAATCAACCCAGAATGACGCTTGGCACGGTAGCCAACTAAATTGGGGCCTTGTTGATTATCTGTTGCGATGCCTTGAAGGTCGACCCGAAAGGCGATGCCATTATCAATGTTGATTTCGAGTTTACTATCGGCTGGTAATTGCACCAATTGATGGCTTTCATGCAAGGCCAACAGTTCGGCATCATTATGACTGGCGACGCCTAAACGAAAACGAATTTGTGACAGCCGTGAACCAATGCGCACTAATATAGGGAAGGTGCGGGGACTAATTTCGGCATATAATTGCCCCTGATAGCCTTTTGGAATGGTATCGAACGCTTGACCATAATCGGTAATCACCCTTGTGAATACATCAATACGGCCTGTTGAACTTTTGGGGTTGGCCATGGCCGAAATATCGTCATTAAGCTTTACGCTTTCGAGCAGCGGCACAATGTAAACGCAATTAGTTTCGAGCACCGCGCCATTGGTGAGATTGATTTCGTGCAGTGATAATTCGGTAAGCCGTTGTGCGACGGTTTTGTGGGCGCCAGGCAAAAAGCTCGCTTGTACGCGGTAGGCGATATTCCCTAAGCGCAAATCGAGCGAAGCGGGTTGAATTTGGTCATCATCTAGCTCATGAGCGGCGATGATTTGGCCATCGGTAAACATATTTTGAATGCTGTGAGCGGGTAAGATACCTGACATAGTGAATGGCCAATTTGTTTTAATGACTTAATTGCCCAATTATTATCTGAATCATGTTGAATATACAAGGTGAATAGGGATTGACCGCAGATAACTATGCGTATAAATTGCTTTTTAATGGTGGAATTTGCGACTGCTTGCGCCACCAAGCTCATTAAGCCAATGAGCTGAATTTAACGCTAAAGGGTCTTGACTTAGGTCACTCCCCAGAAACACGAGAAAAAAATGAGCGATAGAAAACGAAATGCCAAATATGGCGCGCAAACTAATTTAATTCATGGTGGCACAGAACGTTCGCAATTTGGCGAGACGTCTGAAGCTATATTTATGAATAGCGGTTACACTTATGAAAGTGCTGAAACTGCTGAATTGCGTTTTAAAGGTGAAGAAGAAGGGTTTATTTACACCCGTTTTGGCAACCCAACTACCAAAATGTTTGAAGACCGTTTGGCTATACTTGATGGCGCTGAATATTGTTACGCGACCGCGACAGGAATGGCCGCAGCGAACACTTCATTATTTGCAATATTAAAAGCAGGTGACCACATTGTTGCAGGGCGCGCAATGTTTGGATCTAACGTTTATATTGCCAGTGAATTGCTACCTCGTTTCGGTGTCGAATCTACAATTGTGGACGGCCGTGACGTGAACGCATGGAAAGATGCAATACAGCCCAACACCAAAGTATTTTTGTTAGAAACACCAACTAACCCCGGCATTGAATTGGTAGACATAAAGGCTGTATCTGAGCTTTGTAAGGCCAATGACATATTGTTAATTGTTGATAATGTTTTTGCCACATCTATTTTGCAACGTCCCTTTGAATTGGGAGCGGACATTGTATTTTACAGCGCCACAAAACTGATAGACGGCCAAGGCCGTGCTATGGCGGGAGCTGTACTTTGTAACGACGAAGAAATTGCCGCACAAGTGCTGACTTATATACGCCAAACGGGGCCATCATGCGCGCCATTTAACGCTTGGGTGATGCTGAAGGGCTTGGAAACTTTGGCCTTACGGGTGAATGCTCAAACAGTGAATGCTGAAAAGGTAGCTGATTTTTTATATGGCCGTACCCATGTGAAGAATATGCTTTATCCGTTCCACAAGAGCCATCCGCAATATGAGCTTGCCAAAGAACAAATGAGTGCAGGCGGCAATATGTTGGCGATTGAGTTTAAAGACCAAGCAACGGCCTTTAAATTTTGCAATGCGCTTGAGCTGATTTTATACAGTAACAATTTAGGTGATACAAAAAGCCTGATTTGCCACCCTGCCACCACAACCCATCAACGTTTAGACGAAGAGTTTAGGCAGAAGCTTGGCATTACGGCAGGCTTATTACGCTTGAATGTGGGGCTTGAAGATGTTGAGGATTTGATTGCAGATATAGAGCAAGCGCTTGCACAGCTTTAAAACCACTGCTAGTGTTGGGCGAAATGGTTCTTTTGATGGTTTCATAACAGAGGCAAAAATTTGAATTTTCGTCCGCTCCTTTTGGTGATAGGCTTGTTTACGGCCATGTTTGGCTTGATGATGCTATTGCCTGCCATTGTTGATTTATTGGCTAATAATGATGATTGGGTTGTGTTTTTTGCCAGCTCATTCCTCACTGTGTTTTTTGGCGCATCTATGGTTGTGGCAGGTTGGGGAACCCAAGCGCCTTTACGAGTGCGCGAAGCCTTTTTATTGGTGGCGGTGATATGGATTTCGATGCCATTATTTGGCTCTATACCATTTATGTTCAGCGCCGAGAATACGAGTTTTACTGACGCGTATTTTGAAGCCATGTCGGGCATTACCACCACAGGCGCAACGATTATTATTGGTTTGGATTTTACCGCGCCTGGCATATTATTATGGCGTGGTATTTTGCAATGGATGGGCGGCATTGGTATTTTGGTGATGGCGATTTCTATCTCGCCTATGTTGCAAATTGGTGGTATGCAATTGTTCCGCATGGAATTTACTGACAATGTGGATGGTGTGGCACCGCGCATTGCCGAAATTTCAGGCTCGATTACACTGATATATGTTTCGTTAACATTTTTGTGTTTTTTGGCATATTTATTATGTGGCATGGACATATTTGATGCGTTGGTGCATGCGTTGACAACTGTGGCAACAGGCGGAATGGCCAACCATGATTTATCAATTGGTTATTTTAATAACCCCGCGATTGAATATGTTGGTGTGGTGTTTATGATTTTGGCATCCATGCCGTTTTTATTATACGCCCAGATTGTAAACGGCAACCGATGGGCGTTAATGCGAGATACACAGGTGCGGTGGTTTTTAACATCACTGGCGGTATTTATTGGCATTATGGTGATTTACCAGTTTAGCCAAGGCAATACGGATTTAGAAAAAATCATACGATTTAGCGCGTTTAATGTGACGTCGATTATGACGGGTACGGGCTATGCGACGCTTGATTATACGCTTTGGGGTGTATTTGCCAGTGTGTTTTTCTTTTTCATTATGTTTATTGGTGGCTGTGCGGGATCGACCAGTTGCGGCATTAAAATATTTAGATTTCAGGTGATTTTTCAGAATATGAAAATGCACATAGCACATATGTTACACCCTAATGGGGTGTTTATTCCGCGTTATAATGGCAGGCGGATTGATGACAAGGTATCGGCCTCGGTAATGGGTTTCTTTGTGGTGTTTTTATTTGCATTTGGCATTATTGCTTTGATTTTAAGCTTACTTGGCTTGGATGATATTACTGCGCTATCTGCCGCGGCATCGGCCATGGCAAATGTAGGCCCTGGCCTTGGCGACATTATTGGCCCGGCAGGTAATTATGCGCCACTACCTGATGCAGCGAAATGGGTGCTGAGTGCATCTATGTTGCTTGGACGGCTTGAGATTTTTACAATCTTGGTGCTGTTTACACCGAAATTTTGGAAATATTAGGCGCACGAAACAGAAACATGAAAGCTTCCTGTAGGACGCCCAAGAACCAAACAAAACCATCACATGGCAAAAGAGTTGAGCCGTCTCTTTGGCGAA
>JAOPTR010000019.1:2839-3272 GCA_051531935.1 Hyphomicrobiales bacterium | reverse complement strand
AACGGCCACCATCTAGTGGTACAAGTGGGCGCAATTCAGGTGGAATCACTGGCACAACAGTCATGATCATCCACTCTGGCTTATTGTCAGAATGAATAAAGGCATCAACCACTTTAAGACGCTTGGCAAGCTTCTTAGGTTTAAGCTCTGTTGTCGCTTCGGCAATGCCAACACGCAACTCTTCAGCTGTTTTTTCAAGGTCCATATTACGTAGTAATTCTTGAATCGCTTCAGCACCGATAGAAGCAGTAAAGCTGTCTTCGCCATAGCTATCGCAGCAATCCATATACTCTTCTTCAGAGAGTAATTGATTTGGTTTAAGATCAGTCAAACCAGGCTCAATAACGATGTAGCTTTCGAAATAAAGAACACGTTCAAGGTTCTTAAGCGTCATGTCCAATAGCAAACCAATACGGCTTGGCAATGATTTCAA
>JAOPTR010000019.1:0-2784 GCA_051531935.1 Hyphomicrobiales bacterium | reverse complement strand
ACACCACATTTTTCACAAATAATGCCTTTATATTTCATGCGCTTATATTTACCGCAAAGACATTCATAATCTTTCATTGGGCCAAAAATACGCGAACAAAATAGGCCGTCTTTTTCAGGCTTAAACGTACGGTAGTTTAAAGTTTCTGGCTTTTTAATTTCGCCATGTGACCAGGAAAGTATCTTTTCTGGGCTAGCGATGGAGATCCGGATTTGGTCAAAGTTTTGTTGACCAGCGGCTGGGTTGAAAATATTCATGACCTCTTGGTTCATGGGCTTCTCCTCAGAGCTGAAGGTTTCTTATACCTTCAAAAAATAAAATATCCGATAACGAAGAGAGAGGGCATCCCCTCTCCTCTTAACTCAAGCTACTCGGCAGCAGTTGGTGTTTCTTCTTCTGTAGCAGATTGCTTGGCAATAAGCTCCGCAGAATTTTCCAACTGTACATTCAAACCTAACGATCTCATTTCTTTAATCAGAACGTTAAAGCTTTCTGGCAAACCAGCTTCGAATGAATCATCACCGCGTACAATAGATTCGTAAACCTTAGTACGACCAGCCACGTCATCAGACTTAACCGTTAGCATTTCTTGCAACGTATAAGCTGCACCATAAGCCATAAGCGCCCACACTTCCATCTCACCAAAGCGCTGACCACCAAATTGAGCTTTACCACCCAATGGTTGCTGCGTTACCAAGCTGTACGGTCCAATTGAACGAGCATGAATTTTATCGTCAACCAAATGATGAAGTTTGAGTATGTATTTATACCCTACTGTCACTTTACGGTCAAATTGCTCGCCAGTACGGCCATCACGTAACCAAGATTGGCCAGATGCATCCAAACCAGAGCGTGTCAACAAATCAACAATATCTTCTTCATGCGCACCATCAAACACTGGCGTCGCAATCGGCACACCGCGTTTTAGGTTACCTGCAAGTTCAACAATGTCTTCATCATTCATGCTGTTAAGCACTTCATGATCATCACCGTATGCGATCTTGAGCGTTTCTTTAAGACCTTCAATTTTCTCGGCACCACGTTGGTAAGTTGCAAGCGCATCACCAATTTGACGTCCAAGACCAGCCGAAGCCCAACCCATATGAGTTTCCAAAATTTGGCCAACATTCATACGTGATGGCACACCTAATGGGTTCAACACCACATCGACAGGAGTTCCATCTTCAAGATAAGGCATATCTTCAAGTGGCATAATTTTAGAAATCACACCTTTGTTACCATGACGACCCGCCATTTTATCACCAGGTTGAAGTTTACGTTTTACCGCAACAAACACTTTAACCATTTTCATAACGCCAGGTGGTAATTCATCACCACGTTGGATTTTGTCAACTTTGTCCATAAAGCGTTCTTCAAGCAAACGTTTGCTTTCGTCATATTGACGAATAATCGCTTCAACAAAGCTCATTTCAGCTTCATCAGCAAGAGCAATATCCCACCAACGAGAACGAGGAACACCATCAAGAATAGCGTCTGTCAATACTTCACCAGCTTCAATGCCACTAGGGCCAGATGCGGCTTTTTTACCAACAAGTGCGGCTTTTAATTGGCCGAAGATAGCACGATCAAGGATCAGCATTTCATCGTCACGGTCTTTTGCAAGACGTTCGATTTCTTCACGCTCAATAGCCATGCCACGTTCGTCTTTATCAATACCATGACGGTTAAAGACACGAACTTCAACAACAGTACCAGCAACACCAGGTGGCAATTTCATAGACGTATCACGAACATCAGCAGCTTTTTCACCAAAGATGGCACGTAGAAGTTTTTCTTCTGGTGTCATTGGGCTCTCGCCTTTTGGTGTAATTTTACCCACCAAGAAATCGCCAGGTTTCACTTCGGCACCAATATAAACAATGCCAGATTCATCGAGATTTTTAAGCTGTTCTTCACCCACATTTGGAATGTCACGGGTAATTTCTTCAGCGCCAAGTTTTGTATCACGAGCTGAAACTTCAAATTCTTCAATATGAATAGAAGTAAACACATCATCACGTACAATACGTTCAGAGATTAGAATACTATCTTCGAAGTTGTAACCGTTCCAAGGCATAAATGCCACAAGCACGTTTTTACCAAGCGCCAATTCACCAAGGTCAGTTGAAGGACCGTCAGCAATAATGTCATTCGTATTTACATGATCGCCAACTTTAACCAGTGGACGTTGGTTGATACATGTATTTTGGTTAGAACGTTGGAATTTAAGCAAGTTATAAATATCAACACCAGATTTGCTTGGGTCGATATCACCAGTAGCACGAACAACAACACGTGTCGCATCCACTTGGTCAACAATACCAGGACGACGCGCTGTTACAGAAGCACCAGAATCACGAGCCACAATCGCTTCCATACCCGTACCCACTAATGGAGCCTCGGCTTTCAGCAATGGCACAGCTTGACGTTGCATGTTTGAGCCCATAAGCGCTCTGTTCGCATCATCATTTTCCAAGAAAGGAATAAGTGAAGCAGCAACAGATACAAGCTGTTTAGGCGAAACGTCAACAAAGTCAACTTCGTTAGCAGGCACTTTCAAAACTTCACCAGCTTGACGACAAATTAGCAAATCATCAATGAACTTACGATCAGCAGTTAAAGGTACGTTGGCTTGTCCAATTTTAAACTTACTTTCTTCCATTGCTGAAAGATAAGTCACTTCATCAGTCAATTGACCGTCAACAACTTTAACATATGGACTTTCAATAAAGCCATATTTATTCACACGCGCAAATGTCGCGAGTGAGTTAATCAGACCAATAT
>JAOPTR010000018.1:33564-208940 GCA_051531935.1 Hyphomicrobiales bacterium | reverse complement strand
TTGTTCTTGCATAACAAGAAAGTGAGTTGATCAAACCAATGTTTGGACCTTCAGGCGTTTCGATTGGACATACACGACCATAGTGAGTCGGATGAACATCTCGAACCTCGAAACCAGCACGTTCACGTGTCAAACCGCCGGGTCCAAGCGCAGAAATACGACGCTTATGCGTGACTTCTGAAAGTGGGTTGGTTTGATCCATAAATTGTGACAATTGCGAACTACCAAAGAATTCACGCACAGTGGCTTGAATAGGTTTCGCATTAATCAAATCATGCGGCATCACTGTATCAATTTCGACAGAGCTCATACGCTCTTTAATGGCACGTTCCATACGCAACAAGCCAACACGATATTGGTTTTCAAGCAATTCACCAACTGAACGAACACGACGGTTACCAAGGTTATCAATATCATCGATAAGGCCTTTACCATCGCGCAGGTTAACCAATGTACGCACAACTTCAATAACATCTTCTTTGCGCAAAACGCCAACTGTGTCTTCACAGTCAAGGTCAAGACGCATATTCATTTTAACACGACCAACAGCAGAAAGGTCATAACGCTCATCACTAAAGAACAAGCTTTCGAACAAAGCGCTAGAAGCTTCTAGGGTTGGTGGCTCGCCAGGACGCATAACACGATAAATATCAGACAGCGCACCTTCGCGGTTTACAGATTTATCAGCTTTAAGGGTATTGCGGATATAAGGACCAACATTCACATGGTCAATGTCTAGAATAGGTAGCTTTTTGAAGCCTTGTTCGACCAAAATGGCCAACACTTCTTCATTCAGCTCATCACCACATTCTACATAGATTTCGCCAGTTTCAGTGTTTACAACTTCTTCGGCAATATAGTGACCGAACAAATCTTCATCAGCAAATAATAGATCTTTAAGACCTTCTTCAGCGGCTTTTTTAGCTTTACGCGCTGTAATTTTAGCACCGGCAGCAAATACAACTTCGCCAGTTTTCGCATCAATCAAATCAACTGAAGGTTTAGCACCTTTATAGGCTTCAAAATCAAATGGGCGTTTCCAACCATTTTTCACTTTTGTGTAGTAAACTTTATCATAGAAAGTATCGAGAATTTCTTCATCGGACATATCTAAAGCATGCAACATAGCAGTTGCAGGCAATTTACGACGTCTATCAATACGTACATTAACAATGTCTTTTGGATCAAATTCAAGATCTAACCATGAACCACGGTAAGGGATAACACGCGCAGCAAATAGCAATTTGCCAGATGCGTGAGTTTTACCTTTATCATGATCAAAGAAAACACCAGGGCTACGATGCATTTGTGAAACAATTACACGTTCCGTACCATTTACAACAAATGTACCGTTTTTAGTCATAAGCGGAATATCGCCCATGTACACTTCTTGCTCTTTAATGTCTTTAACAGAGCGCGCACCAGTTTCTTCGTCTTCTTCAAATACGATCAAACGAAGTGTTACTTTTAAGGGCGCTGCATAAGTCATGTCACGTTGTTGACATTCTTCTACATCAAATTTTGGTTTGTCAAACTCGTAGCGAGAATATTCCATCATCGCATTGCCAGAGAAGTCAGTAATCGGGAAAACAGAGCTGAATACCGAATGCAAACCTTGCATTGGGCGACCGCCTTCTGGTTCCTTAACTAGCAAAAATTGATCATAAGAATATTTTTGAACTTCGATAAGATTTGGCATTGCAGCCACTTCTTTTACTTTTCCAAAATATTTACGGATACGTTTTCTACCGGTAAAGGTGTTAGGCATATTCGATCCTCGTATAAATTTTATCGCACCAAAATAGGTGCTTATGTCACATAGCACAAATCGCACTCAAAAATATCCATGCTCTGGAAACTTTTGAGTGCGGTTCAATAATTAAAAGTGGCTTCACAAATCACAATATAAGAGATTCGATTCTAAAGGCAATATATATTTGTTAATAAAACCCCAAGACCACAAAAATATCAAGGATAGAGCGCAAGCCCTATCCCCAATATAAAGACGTAAGTTAAATTACTTAACTTCGATAGTCGCGCCAGCAGCTTCAAGCTTAGCTTTAACGTCAGCAGCTTCATCTTTAGAAACGCCTTCTTTAACAGCTTTTGGTGCGCCTTCAACAAGTTCTTTAGCTTCTTTCAGGCCAAGACCTGTAATAGCACGAACTTCTTTAATCACATTGATTTTCTTTTCGCCGAAAGAAGCAAGAATTACGTCGAATTCTGTTTTCTCTTCAGCAGCTTCAGCAGGACCAGCAGCTGCAGCAACAGCTACAGGAGCAGAAGCAGAAACGCCCCATTTGTCTTCAAGAAGTTTAGCAAGGTCTGCTGCTTCCATTACTGTCAATGCAGATAGGTCTTCTGCGATTTTTTCGATATCAGCCATGTTATAAATCCTATTAGGTTTGATACTTCATTAAAATTATGGGTTTTAACACCCGATCTTCTTATAAGAGCCTTACGGCAACTTAACCCTTATCAGCATAAGCGCCAATCACACGAGCTACTTGACCACCAGGTGCAGCAAGCACACCAGCAATTTTTGTAGCAGGAGCATTAACGAGTCCGACAATCTTACCACGTAGCTCATCAAGAGATGGCATAGAGGCAAGGCTTTTAACGCCAGATTCATCAAGTATTGTTGTTCCCATTGCACCACCAAGAATAATGAAATCTTCATTATCTTTAGCAAATGCTGCGGCAACTTTTGGCGCGGCAATCACGTCATCTGCATACGAGATAACAGTTTGCCCAACAAACAGGTCAGCAATGCCTTCCATGTCTGTGCCTTTGAGAGCAAGCTTAACCAAACGGTTTTTTGCAACTTTAACAGTCGCGCCCGCAGCAGTTGATTTACGACGTAAATCAGTCATTTGGGCAACCGAAAGACCTTTATAGTGGGCAACCACACACACAGCGCTATTTGAAAATACGTCATGTAATGAGGCAATAAGCTCTTCTTTTTGTGCTCTATCCACTAGCTTTCTCCAGTATTTAGGCCATCACATAAATGCAACAACCATGTTGGCTTTAATTGTTCAAATAAATCCAAACAATCTCTAAGCCTGTCCTGAGTGAAGAAGTCAAACAAAATAACAGCTATAATATAGCTAAAATTCTACTCGCCCCTATCTATTACTGGCTCTTACGATTTAATAGGTTTAAAAACCAAACCTAACCCGCAGTCTTGGACAGGACTGCCCGTAGCCAAATAAATTTAGATACGAGCAATATTGAAGGGGCTATACCCCTTCAAATTCTATTCGTCAACTGTTATTAAGCAACAGTCGAAAGATTTACACGGATACCAGGGCCCATTGTAGAGCTGATAGATATACGTTGCAAATATGTGCCTTTAACGCCAGAAGGTTTGGCTTTAATGATAGCACCGATAATTGTTTGTAGGTTAGCCAAAATATCAGCTTCAGAGAAGCTTGCTTTACCAACACCAGCTTGAATAATACCAGTTTTTTCAACACGGAATTCAACAGAGCCAGATTTTGCAGCTTTAACCGCATCAGCAACGTTAGGTGTAACAGTACCTACGCGCGGGTTTGGCATCATGCCACGTGGGCCAAGAATCTTACCCAAACGACCAACGATAGGCATCATGTCTGGAGAAGCGATACAACGATCAAAGTCCATTTTTCCGCCTTGAATGGCTTCCATAAGGTCTTCTGCACCAACAATATCAGCACCAGCAGCCAAAGCTTCTTCAGCTTTGTCACCACGAGCAAATACAGCTACGCGTACGTCTTTACCAGTACCTGCAGGTAGGTTACACACACCGCGAACCATTTGGTCAGCATGGCGTGGGTCAACACCTAGGTTGATGGCAATATCAATAGTTTCATCAAATTTACAAAGAGCGCTAGCTTTCACAAGTTTAGCAGCATCTTCTAATGAGTATAGCTTTTCAGAATCAATACCCTCGCGAGATTTCGCGATGCGTTTTGCAAGTTTAGCCATGATTATTTACCTTCCACATTAAAGCCCATTGAGCGCGCAGAACCAGCAATAATTAATGCGGCTGCCTCAATGTCATTTGCACTAAGATCTTTCATCTTAGCTTCGCCAATTTCGCGACATTGATCCATAGTCACTGTGGCAGTCATTTCACGGCCAGGGTGGTTAGAACCAGATTTCGCTTTGGCAGCTTTTTTCAAGTAGTAAGATGCAGGTGCAGTCTTAACTTCAAAGCTAAATGATTTATCCTGGTAAACAGTGATGATCGTTGGGCAAGGCATGCCTTTTTCAAGATCAGCTGTTTTAGCGTTAAACGCTTTACAGAATTCCATAATGTTAATTTGGCGTTGACCTAGGGCCGGACCAATTGGAGGTGATGGTGTTGCGCTAGCGGCTGGCACTTGCAACTTTAAGAAACCTTCGACTTTTTTAGCCATTTTATTTTCCCTTCCTTATTTAAAAGGAGCTGAAGGGTTAACGTGGTTCGGTTATTTAGTAACAGGCTCTAACTGCTTTACATTCATTCAAGTAAACTCAAACAAACGTACTAAACTTCCTCCCACAACAAATACCCAAATTTCCAAATCATCAGTTAGTTAACTGAAATTTTTTCAACTTGCGTATATTCAAGTTCGACAGGCGTCGCCCGACCGAAAATAGATACTGATACTTTAAGACGTTTACGTTCTTCGTCAACTTCGTCCACAAGACCAGAAAATGATGCGAATGGGCCATCAGAAACTTTAACTTCTTCACCCACTTCAAATGTGATGGTAATTTCAGGAGCTTCAACACCTTCTTCAACCTGACCGAGAATACGCTCAGCTTCTTTAGCAGAAATAGGTTGTGGTTTATTGTTAGCACCCAAAAAGCCAGTCACTTTTGGTGTATCTTTAATCAACAGATGCGCTGCGTCTGTCATTTCCATTTTTACAAGCACATAACCAGGGAAAAACTTACGTTCCGAAGTTACTTTCTTACCACGACGAATTTCGGCCACTTCTTCTTTTGGCACCAATACTTCTTCAAACAAATGCGTTAAGCCTTTGCGTTCTGCTTCACGTGTAATTGATTCTGCAACTTTGCCTTCAAAGTTCGAATAAGCTTGCACAATGTACCAGCGTTTTGCCATGGTTATAATCCCGTTAAATCTGTTGTTAAATTATTTTATTGCTTAGGCGCCAAGTAATGCGCCAATGCCCCAACTAAAAATTTTATCTGCAACCAAAAAGAATAATGCAGCTAATGTAGCCATAATAAACACCATGATTGTCGTCACAATTGTTTCACGACGTGTAGGCCATACAACGCGTTGCGCTTCGGCTTTCACTTCTTGAGCAAACTTAATAGGAGACTTTTTCGCCATTCTAATCACCAACAGTAAAAAGCCCACTTCAGCCTCTCTCAGTGAGACTTAGTAGACAGATTCATATAATTATTCGTGGCTTATTGCATGCTTTTATAAGTCAAGCAAGCATTAAAGCCATAAACAAACCAAATTATGCAAGTTTTTTTTCCTAAGTCAAAACACAGGAAAGCCGCCAAACACATTGACAGATCGCTGCCATTGCATATATATGGGGGAAAATTTGGAGATTTCAAGAATGATTAAATTGGTGTTTTTTGCTGGCAGCGCACGCCGCGATTCGTTAAATAAGAAATTGGCTCAAATTGCGGCAAAAAGCGTGCAAAATAGCCAAGTGCAATCTGCATTCATAGATTTAGCCGATTTTACTATTCCCATGTATCATTCTGATGTCGAAAGTGACCTTGGTACACCCACTGATGTTAAAAAATTAAAAGCAATATTGGCAGGTGCTGATGGTATTTTTATTGCATCACCCGAATATAATGGAGCCTATACAGGCTTGCTCAAAAACACCATAGATTGGATGTCTCGCAAAAACCATGATTCTGAAATTGCTCCATTTAGCAATTCTGTTGTTGCGATATCATCAACTTCTCCTGGCCCGCGTGGTGGTTTGGGTGGCCTTACCGCTTTGCGTTTGGTGATCAACCATATTGGCGGCCTCGTTATTCCCGCCCAAGCCGCCATTGGTAGCGCAGCTTATAATGATGATGGCAGTTTCAAGGATGGCAACCATCAAAAGGTGCTTAACAAGGTGTTAGATCAGCTCATCAGCACTGCATCCGCCATTAAGACCGAATAAATTTAAAGACCCAATAGATTTTAAAAACCCAATCGTTGTTAAAATTAATTAATCAAACTTGGCAACCAAATTTTAGGTTCTAAATTGTAAGATAGTGTTTCACTAGGTTAATTTATTACGGGATTTCAGATGAGAATTCGCACCGCTATATATTTTCTTTTGGGCATGTATTTTATTGCCATACCCATATGTTTTGGTGGAGCATATTATTTAGAAACGCTTGGTTATGGTGCTTATATTGACGCGTTCATTAGCATAGTCATATTGTCGCCAACGGTTATTTTTGCCTATATGGCTATCCGCATTCACTTTGCTAGCACGGTAAATTAAAAGCTATATCTTCAATATGGCTGCGCCACCAATAAAGCCTGCGCCAATTGTCGCCAATAATATGGTATCGCCTGCGTTAATCAGGCCGCGCTCATGATATAGTGATAAAGTCAACGGAATGGTCGCCGCACTGCTATTGCCAAATTTATCGAGACTTATCGCCACAATATCGGGCTCTAAACCCAAATTCTTACGCACTTTATTGATGATTCTAATATTGGCTTGATGCGGAATAAAGTGATTAATCTCAAACCCACTAACTCCCGCGTCATTCATGCAATATTCACTCACCTCGGTCATAGTTTCCACCGCGCCTGTAAATACCTTTTGACCTTCGCGCATGCTCATGCGCGTGTCCATTAAATCAGTTTCAGAACTGAATGGTTGGCGAGACCCACCTGCTGGAATTTTAATCAAATCATAATCACTAGCATCAGCCACTAATTTGGATGACAATATGCAGCTTTCACCCTGTTTAGGTGCCAGTACCACCGCCCCTGCCCCATCGGCAAATAACACAGCCGAAGCAATTTCAGCAGGGTTAATTCGTTTGCTTAAAATATTCGCAGCCACCACAAGCACAGGTTTGTTTTGCGTGCGCACAAACCCATCAGCAAAACTAAGGGCGTATAAAAAACCACTACAAGCGCCTGCCATATCAATAGCACCGGCATTTTTAAGGCCCAATTTATGCGCCAGTAAAGGCGCAGATGGTGGCAATAAGTGGTCTGGTGTACTTGTTGCTAATATCAACATCGCAAAATCTGCCAACGCATAGCCACTTTTTTCAATCGCTATTTTTGCTGCGGGTAGCGCAATATCGGTGAGCGCTTGGTCATCATCAACATAGCGCCGTTCTTGAATGCCCGAACGCTTTTCAATCCAGCCTTCACCAAGGCCAAGTCGTTGTTCAATCTCGGCATTTTTTACTATGTTATCTGGTGCGTAATGACCAAATCCAACCAATTCGCTACCAACCATCATCGCTTAATTAAATCCATCGAAATATTATCATTTATCGCTACTAGCAAATTATCTTTGTTTAACGATTCTAATATTGGCAAACGCCCCAAATTGGGCACATTCGCAAACTCAATAATTGTCTTTTGACTATCTATATTCTCATCACCAATAAATACAATGCCCATAATCGGTATGTGGGCATCTTTTAGCGCCTTAATTGACAGCAGTGTATGATTAATCGTGCCCAATGTTGTTCGAGTGCATAATATTGTCGGCATTGCCCATTGGGCAAATAAATCTATCGACAATAGGCCATTCATACCGTTTTGAGGGCGGGTTAATGGCACCATAAGCCCACCTGCGGCTTCCACAACCAAATATCCACCCTGTTCAACACGTGGTATTTCCAGTTCACCAGTTTCGATCTCAACCCCATCCTGCTCGGCAGCATAATGTGGTGATGCAGGAGTTTTTAAAACATAGGCCTCAGGCAACAATGGCCTGCCCGATAATTCTGCCACAACCTCACTATCTGTACCATCGGCATATCCTGCTTGGATCGGCTTCCAATAACTTGCTTTAAGAGCAGCAGTTAAACCTGCCGCAAAAATCGTTTTGCCGACATCCGTGTCTGTGCCTGTAATGAGAATGTTTTTTTGCTTAGCCATGCTTTGCCTCAAATAGCGGTTTTAAACCATCAACCATATTTCGTATGTCTTGTTCAACTACATTTAACGTCAATGTAATGCGCAAGCGGGAGCTACCTTCAGCTACTGTAGGTGGCCTAACGCCCCTAATGTCAAAACCCAGACTTTGCATATTGGTCGCCATCTGCATGGTCTCACCCGCATCTCCAATTATAATAGGCTGAATTTGCGTTGCAGATGCCTGAACCCCAACATTCGCCAACAGGCTTTTTGCCAATGCCATTTGGGTTTTAAAACGGGAGCGTAATTGAGCGCCTTCTTGTTCTATAATCGCTAGGCTCTGGCTCACCGTATAAGCCGCCAATGGCGATGGCGCCGTTGAATAAATAAACGGTCGAGAAAAATTGACCATGTAATCACAAATACTCTTAGATGCGCAAATTAACGCGCCAGAGGCGCCCAATGCCTTACCGCAAGTGTGAACACAAATAATATTATCTGCGCCTTCCCACTCTGTCATTAACCCCTTACCGTCTACACCCCACACTCCAGTGGCATGGGCTTCATCAACCACTAAAAAGGCATTAAATTTATTTGCCAGAGCCACAAGTTCGGCACATGGCGCAATGTCACCATCCATACTATAAATAGATTCGATGGCAATCCATATCTGGCCTTTCACGCCATCAGCGCGCGCCACTTTAATTTTGTCTTCAAAATCCTGCACATCATTGTGCTTTGCCATCACCGATTTGGCTTTACCTGCTAGCATACCATCATGGATAGACGCATGTACCAATTCATCAAATACAATCAAGTCGCCAGACTTTGGCAAACAGGTGAATAAAGCGTAATTCGCCATAAACCCGTTGGCAAAAAACAAGGCAGAATCACTGCTAAAAAAATCTGCGGCTTGCTGCTCTAATGCTGCATGTTCATTATGATGGCCGCGTAAAAGACGCGAGCCAGTTGCCCCCACCAGCATTCCATCATCCACAGCGTCTTTAACTGCCGATAAAAGCTTGGGGTGATGACTTAACCCTAAATAGTCATTAGATGAAAAATCAAAGCTATTCCCCGCCAAGGACAATTTCCGCCGCCGATTGCGTCGTTCTAACCCTGTCAGGCTTTTTTCAAATCTCGAAAGGATATCAGTCATTCTTCATCCATCACAAATATAGCGTTGGCGCTCGTACGTTCAGTTATTATATCAATAACCTCTGTCACTCTGCGCGCATCTATTTCAATTTTCCAACGCACCTTATCATCAAACTGCTTATCAATGTCCATAACTTCATAGGCTTGCAAAATTTGTTCTATCGACGATTGATGTGCGTAATCCGATTGACCAACAATCGTCAGGTATGGAATCTTTTCGGTTATTTCTAGCAATTTCATGGCCGTGTTTAGGCTACCGCCATAGGCACGTACCAAGCCACCAGTGCCCAATTTTATGCCACCAAAATATCGCGTTACAATGGCGGTTATATCACCAAGGCCAGAGCCCACTAAAACATTAAGCATGGGTTTGCCTGCCGTGCCGTTTGGTTCTCCATCATCCGAAAAGCCCAAAACATGACTACCGTTAGGAATGCCTGCCACATGCGCCCAACAATGGTGCCGCCCATCAGGGTATTTTTGTTTAATGCTGGTAATAAAGTCTTTGGCTTTCTCGAGCGTAGGGGTGTTGGCAATATCAACTATAAATTGGCTTTTCTTAACCACTTCCTCGTAGGTCACAGGCGCCTTTGGCACATTATAGCTGATATATTTTTTTTCAATCATAGGGTTAATATACCCAATTCAATCAGGTTATCCTTATAATATCTTAAAAAAGCCAATATTCATCTGGATAAATACATCCGAACGACCTAAAGTCGCCATCATCATTATATGAAGAGTAGTGAATCTTATGAAAATGCTAGATATTACAAAAACAATTACAACAGCTGCAATGGGCGTTATATTAATGACCTCAACTGCATTAGGAGCAGACATGAAAACCAACGAAGAAATCGCATCATACTCAATTGGTCACAATATTGGTAACCAAGTTCAAGGCGAAAAAGATGTATTTAAAGTCGATATCGAACTTTTAATGCAAGGCCTAAAAGACGGCTTCGAAGGTAAAGATTCTCCGCTATCAGGCGAAGAAATCACAACTGCTTTTGAATATATCCAAAAACTAACCGAAGAAAAAGCTGCCGAAGCTTCTAAAGCTGCATCTGCTGGTAACATTGCATACCTTGCTGAAAATGGTAAAAAAGATGGCGTTACAACAACAGCATCTGGCCTACAATATGAAGTGATTACCAAAGGTACTGGCACTGAAAAACCAGCACCAAGCAACCAAGTGAAAACTCATTACCACGGCACATTAACCGATGGCACAGTGTTTGATAGCTCTGTAGCACGTGGCGAACCTATCACATTCCCAGTAACTGGCGTAATTAAAGGTTGGGTAGAAGCTCTACAACTTATGGTAGTTGGCGATAAATGGAAGCTAACTGTTCCTTCAGAACTAGCATATGGCGCACAAGCGCAAGGCCAAATTCCAGCCAATAGCGTTTTGGTTTTCGAAGTAGAATTAATCGAAATCATCAAATAATCGCTACATAAACCTATAATTTCAAAGGCAAGTGGCGTTAAACCACTTGCCTTTTTTTGGGTCTAATTTTATGAAAAACCTCGTTAAGTCAATTCTAATTATTATTTTCCTCATTGCTTTTCAAATAGGTAATCACAAGTTATTTGTAAATGATTTTGTCAATAAATGGGGCGCCACTGATGCTGAAATATCGGCATCCATGCCCAACGATGGCCTTGCCGATCGGATTATTTCCACCCGTGCCATCACTGTCGACAAACCTTTAGAATTGGTTTGGACATGGGTTAACCAATTAGGTGCCGACCGCAGCGGTTTTTTTAGTTATTATTTTATCGAGAAATTCATGGGTTACTACACCCGTGAACAAGAAATCATCACACCAGACTTCCCCGAATTTGTAATTGGCGATGTAGTGCGTGGTTCTATTGAGCCTAAATCTAGCCTTATATTATATGAATTTCCAATTACTGATGTCGGCACAAAAAATTACATAACCATGCAAAATTGGGGCACCATCCAAGTTAAATCCTTAGATCAAAACCAAACCCGCCTTATCATTAGAACCGTCGCCCTCACCCAAGAGAGCTATCTTAACAACCAAATCGACTATTTTGCATATGCTCTACATTTTATTATGGAACGCGCCACTATTATAGGGTTAAAAAAGCGCATAGAAACTGGCAATGGCAAAGCATTTTCACCCGCAAATGATCTTATGTGGTTTAGCTTCATCGTTATTTCAGGTTTACTGATCGCCATTTTAGTGTTTATACAGCGCGGTATCAAAGCCATAGTTATACCAATAATCCTTAGTACATTATGGCTTTTAGGACTATTTATTTTACCGCCAACACCGTTATATTCTGGTAGTGTCGTGTTTATCGTGTTGCTGGGAATTTTAATAAACTTGCGGCAGCCTAAAACCACCGCAAGTTAGTTTTTACAAATATCTAGCTTGTAAATGCGCCTTAAAATAATTGGCATTTAAAGTTTCACCAGTGGCTTGTGTCACCAATTCATCAGTATTAAACAAGCTGGCTTTTTGCCATATATTACTGCGCAACCAATCAAAAATTGGTGATAAATCACCTGCTTCAATGGCACCATTAACATCGACAGTTTTAAGCATTGCCGCTTTAAATTGCGCTGCATACATAGCACCAAGCGTATAGCTTGGAAAATACCCAAATGCGCCCATCGGCCAATGAATATCCTGAATACATCCATCTTCGTAATTGCCTAAAGTGGATAGCCCAAGATAATCGCCCATTTTCTGGTTCCACAATTCAGGCACATCTTTGGCCGAAATAACACCGTTCATGAGGTCACGTTCAATTTCATAACGCAAAATAATATGTGCAGGATATGTCGCTTCATCTGCATCCACCCGAATAAAGCCAGATTTCACGCGCGTATAGGCTTTAGTAAGATTGTCTGCACCAAATGCATTTTCATTAGCTTCGGTAAATAGCTCTCGCAACAAAGGTGAAATCAAATTCAAAAACTCGGCACTGCGGCCAAGTTGCATCTCAAAAAACAAGCTTTGGGATTCGTGTATCCCCATAGAGCGCGCCATGCCTGCGGGTAAACCTGCAAGTGATTTTGGCAAACCTTGCTCATAACAAGCATGGCCAGTCTCATGTACAACACCCATCATCGCACTGACAAATTCACTATCATCATAACGCGTGGTAATGCGCACATCACTTGGCACACCGCCGCAAAATGGGTGAGTAGATACATCCAAACGACCATGGTCAAAATCAAAGCCTAATAACTTCATGGTTTTCAAACCAAGTTTTTTCTGTGCTTCAATCGGAAAATCATAGCCAAAATCTATCAGGGATTCAGATTTCTGCTTTTCTGCAATCTCATCCACCATATTGGGCAACCACGTTTTCACACTGTCAAATAAAGTTGTTAGGCTTTGCGTTGTGGTACCAGGTTCATACAGGCTCAACATAGCGTCATAGGCACTCGTACCCGCATGGTCGGCACGTATTTGAGCCTCATCCACGCTTAAACCAACAACATCTTCAAAGTTTTCTAAAAAGCCATCCCAATCATTGGCGCCACGTTGTGTGCGCCAAGCGTGTTCACATTTAGAACTGGCAAGCGACTTCGCTTCAACCAAATCTGCAGGGATGATTTTATCATTTTCCCAAACGCGCTTCATCTCGCGCAAACTAGCTTTCTGATCGCTGGACAAATCTTCCTCTGCGGCTGCTGCGTACCAGTCCGATAAGTCTGGCTTGCTTTGCAAATCATGTACATGTAGTGCCAGCTCGGCCATGGCTTCACTTCGTGCTGCGTTACCACCTGCAGGCATCATGGCCGCTTGGTCCCAACTGCAAATAGAAGCTAAATGCCCAAAACGTGAAATTTTCACAAAATGTTTTTCTAATTTTTCAAAATTCTTCATAAAACTGCCCATAATTTATATGAAAGTTAGGATAAAACATTCTCTCTCACTTGCAACCGTAATATGTTATACTTTGCCGTTAATTACCTAAGCACTCGTATAAATATTGAAATACCACCAAATTCGGGTGGCGCTGTTAGCTTAAGCCAATTAAATTTGGTAATTTAAGCAAGGCTTATCTATGCAAATGAATTCTAAAGACTGGGCATTGCTCGTTTTATTATCTCTACTTTGGGGTGGCGCATTTTTCTTCGCGGCTATTTCGGTAAAAGAAATACCCCCTTTAATCCTTGTGTTCTTACGTGTTTCCATAGCGGCATTCACGCTGCTGATATACTTGCTTTTTAGTGCCGAACAATTTCCTCGCGGTAAATCAATATGGCTTGCATTTTTCATTATGGGCATGCTCAATAACCTCATTCCGTTTTCACTATTATTCTGGGCGCAAACTTCAATAAGTAGCGGCTTGGCATCTATCATAAATGCCACCACACCCATTTTTTCAATATTGGTCGCGCATTTTGCACTTACTGACGAAAAACTAACGATAAATCGCTTATTGGGGGTTGTTCTTGGCATTATGGGTGTGGTTGTATTGTTCGGCACCACTGCAATCGGTAAAAATGACATTGCCACACTAGGCATTATTGCTTGTTTGGGTGCCGCTTTGTCATACGGTTTTGCTAGTGTTTTTGGGCGGCGGTTTAAAAAAATGGGTGTCACACCAACTCAAACCGCTTTTGGCCAATTGACAGGCACTTCAATTATGATGTTGCCCATAATTTTCATATTCGAAGCGCCTTTTTCTCTGGTATTGCCAAGCCACAATGCCATTTTTTCAGTTATTATCCTAGCCGTCGCTTCAACTGCATTTGCATATTTAATATTCTTTAGGCTGCTCGCCTCAGTGGGCGCTGTTAATGTAGCTTTGGTTACATTGTTAGTGCCCGTAAGCGCTATTATTTTGGGTGCATTATTTCTAGATGAACAGCTAGAATTAAGGCATTATTTGGGTATGGCGCTCATCCTATCTGGTCTCATTGCCATAGACGGTCGCCTCATCACCAGACAAAGCGTTGATAAATAGCCGGTGGTCTAGATCGCTTTGAATCAATTTCTCAATTAATCCATGTCATTAACTTAGCTTTGGTTTAATAAACCAAGTTCAGCTTCACAAGAAAAATGTAACAAACCCAAAAAGTACAAATATTTGGTTAATTTGCTCATTAACAATAGGTCAAGCAACCATTGTTCAATCCTCATATTACATCGAAAATGATATTCTGAACTTATTATATAAAATAATTTGGACGAATATAATGCCGCCTAAATCACTAAACCTCATAAGCAGATTCATTAAAAACGAGCGCGGCCAAATTGCAATCCTAATGGCAGTTCTATTTGTGCCCTTAGCCGTTTTGTTCGGCGGCGCGGTAGATTGGGCCATTAAAGTAAACCATTCCAGTAAACAGCAGCATGCTTTAGATGCCGCAATTTTAGCTGCCGTTGTCGCCATACCCGACCCTATAAAACACAATAGCGAGCGCAAAAAACGTCGCTTTCGAAAAGCTATTTTCCGCAAAATATACAAAATAAATTATGACAAAAAGCTACCGACATTTAAGTTTAAATTCACCAAAAGCGGCATGTCAGTAACTTCTTTGGACGAAGTGAAAACCACCATCCTTGCATTGGCAAATATTAATAGTTTTAAAATCACAAGCGCTGCAACCGCTCTTTATAAAAAAGACACGACATTTGAAATTGTGCTTATTTTCGATGCGACAGGCAGTATGGGCGGCATCATTGCAAAGGTAAAATCCAATGCAACCAATTTCACCGATGACATTTTGACACAACTGCAGACCAAAGGCATCCAATTAGATAACATCGACACAAAGGTGATTTCATATAAAGATTATTGGGTCGATTCAGACGCAATGTTCGAAAGTAGATTCTACCATCTGCCTGCCGAAAAACAACAATTTTCCGCCATTATTAGCCCCATCAGAGCCTCAGGCGGTGGCGATTTACCTGAGAGCGGGTTAGAAGCGATTAAACTTGCAATTGATGCCGAAGCCCCCTCACGTATCGAAGGAGCTATCGCCAACAAAATCATTGTTTTATGGACAGATGCAGAAGCCATTCCTCTTAAAAACCAGCGTAAATCTGCAGTCGATAATGGCCTAATCACCACTTCAAGCAGTTGGGCGCCTTGGTATAAACGGTCAGACAGTCGCTACCCATCAGGCATGCCCAATAACCTAAACAAATTCAAACGGCTTTGGAACCAAGATAAAAACGCCAAAATGCTATTATTTTATGGCAAGCATGGTTCTGGTACAAATTTCTATCCGTGGAAACAAATGAAAGAATGGGACAGAATGAAACACATAATTGGTAACCCCAATAATATTGATTATAGTGACCTGATCGAAGAAATCGCTGTAACAATTTCTCAAATGAGCAAAACGCGGCTTTCCGAATAATCACAAGCCGCGCTTGGTTTATTTGCCAACATAAAAAGCTTTGGGGCGAATTAATTTATTGTCTTTGCGGCTTGCCAATATATGCGCCAAATAACCAAAAACTCTTGACATCGCAAATAGACCCGTAAAATAATTTGCGGGAATGCCCAACGCATAAAAAACAGGGCCTTTGTAAAATTCAACATTGGCCTTTATGTCTTTGCCTTTCTTGAGCATTTCCTCACCCATCACTTGTTCGATGGCGTTTAAAATCAAAAATGTTTTTTCAAAAGGAGTGCCTTGGCATAATTCTCTTGCCATTGGCTTCAAAATTTTTGCCCGAGGGTCAATCACTTTGTAAACACGATGCCCCATACCCATGATTTTTTGTTTATTTTCAAGACTATTGGTCACAAATTCTTTTACACCCGCAACGTCGGCAATATTCATTGCCATATCAAGCGCAGCTTCATCCGCCCCGCCATGTAGCTTGCCAAATAAAGTACCAAACCCAGTGGAGATTGCACATTCGACAGGCGCCAATGTACTTGCTGTCACCAAGGATGCGTATGTGCTTGCATTAAAGCCATGCTCCATTTGCAATATTTGCGTAACATCTAATGTTCTGACTTGCTGCTCGGTGGGCAATTTGCCTGTGAATCCATGCAAAAAATTTGCGTTAAATGACAAACCAGCTTTCGGCTCCACCACTGGTTTATCAATACAAATACGGTGATAGGCCGCTAAAATAGCGGGCACTTTAGCGGCAACGATTAAGCCTTTGGCCAATTCGCCCTCATATTCTTGGGCGCCTTGTGTTTCTAATGATAATAGTGGCACAATACCTTGTAGCACCTTCATCGGATGTAAATTACGCTTTAGACTTCGCAACATACCTTCCTCTTGCTTGGTTAAATAAGCATGCTCCATCAAGAATGCACTGAATTTTTGCGCTTCTTTATCATTTGGGTATTTATCAAACAAAACCAAATAACAAACGTCAATAAAATTTCGTTTGGAGAGTGCCTCAATACTCGCCCCCCGATAGCTCAAACTTCCCGCTTCACCATCCACTTTCGAAATCTCAGTTGTATCGACATATATTCCAGTCAGCCCTTTATAGATTTTCGGCAATTCATTCATAGTTTATCCTTTATTATAAATTGGTTGAACCATGTCGTTTTTATAATTATAAGTAAAATTAATATTTGTGATAATTATATAAGATGTATTAATATGGAAATACAGGAGCTACGCATTTTCTGTGCGATTATTGATCAAGGTGGCTTTAAAAATGCAGGACAGTATTTGGGCCTATCCCAATCGGCCATTAGTCAATCGCTCGCCAACCTAGAACGCAAATTAGATGAAAAACTCCTCAACCGCTCAACACCGGTGAAAGCAACCGCTATTGGTGAAAAACTGCTAAATCATGCACGTTTTATATTAGAGAGTGAGGCCGATTTTACATTCCAACTTGCCAAAATGAAGCACGGGCATTTGCAAACATTCACTTTGGCGGTCGATCATATGGCAGCCAATTATTATAGCCCCAAAATCATTGCCGACTTCCATAAATCATTTCCGGAAGCAGATTTTAAAATCATGAGAATGCCTGCAAGAGAAATTATCAATGCTGTTAAAAGTGAGCAATATCAAATAGGCATCGGACCCTTTCAAAAAGGTATGGAAGGCTTGCACACCATTAAATTTTCGACCGAGGAAAGCCAATTAATTACAAGTAAAAACAACCCTGCCCTAAAAATATATCGGCATAACCCGCTAGAATTTTTAAAACAAACAATATTACTGACATCCTATTTAGACGACCCCGATGAGCGCCCATCTAAAAAGAAAATACGCGATTATTTTAAAAGCTCATGGCAAGTGAACGACATTAATTTACAACTCAACATTCTGAAACAAGGAATTGGAGCCACATTCATTGCCAAACCATTCTTAGCCAATGAGGATGTAATGAATAATTTCATTGTGTTAGATAAAATTCCGTTTGCCCTCATCAAGAAACAATATGGTGCCTATATATTGAATAAAAACCTTAAAAATGATACAATTTCAAAATTAATACAACTGCTTTAGATTTCAGCTAAATGAAAGATTAGCCGTGTCCGCTAAGTCTTGGAAGAACATATATTGCTTCATTCACTCAGAATTTCAATATCCCTAATCATGTGGAGCTATGTGCCCATATTTGGCTTATTAAGTTTTATGGCGCTTGCATTTTACGGCGGCGGCAGAGGCTCATCATCAGAAATTCTATCTTACTCATTCTGGGTAATCGTGGTTTACATAATTTGGCTAATAGCCATGGGTCGATATATTTTTCCGCACAAAAGCTCTCAAGCTTATAAACTCAAAGATTATCTACCGCTTTCCTTAACCGATAGCGTGCAAACATTTTTAGTGATCTGCCACACATTTATTTACATAGCTTTGCTAATTTGGCTAGCGTTTCAGAGCTCAAGTTTTGAATCAAATTCTTCGGCCCAATATAATTTTATTCTAGAATCTTATTTCTATGCCTCATGTGCAGCAACGTTTATTGCCATTTTAAGCACATTGATTTATATCCTGCCAAAAATACTCAGACTTGCAATTGGAACGCCAGCCCTTCTAACAAACCTCAAACTCAACGCTAAATCCGAGCAAGAAAAACTAAACGAATTGTTAGATAAACATGATATTCCAAGAGACAAATAATAATAATAAAATTGAAATTAGTTAGCAGGGATAGATGGATTTACACATTTACAAAAAGCAGTTTCGTATCGAATAAATAATCATAAAAATATCGAAAATAGAAACGCATCATCTGCTCATTTTACAATCACACCACGCAACAACGGTGGGTTTAGAAATTACTGACATTTAGTTTGCGAAGCCATTACAATAAAGCCCCGCAAATAGCGAGGCTCTGTTAGTGTGATATATTATCGACAATGACTATTTATGAGATTTGATTTTAATCAGCACAACAAATGCTTTGCCAGTGTCTTGAGAAATTGCTTTGATTTCTGTCTCACCACCATTGCAATCAACACACCAATCTTCAACGAGGCCATCTTTTAAAACAGTAAACCAACCACCTTTTGGAGCCGTAATCAAAGGTCTCATCTTGGCTTTGCGTTCAGCTATTTTTGCAATCATTTCAGGTTTTTCCAAACCCTTTAATTTGTTTACAGTAGCTAGTTCCGACTCGGTAAAGGAAAGCGGTTTAGCTGAATTGCTTAGACTTTTAATGATTATATCAATTCCAGGGATCGGAGTATCACCGCCACTAGCAAATGCTGTAACTGGTATCGCAAGCATGGCTGTGACGACTAACGCTTTTAATATTTTGAACATATTTCTTTGTCCTTTAACCGGTAAATTATTATTTGTTGATTATTGGATTAAATGTAATCTTGTATTTCGTTTCTTTAGTTTCAGCATGAACCGTAAATGCAACCATTTTACATGGAGCACACCACTCGCTAGCAAGTGAGCTATGCAAAAGTTTCTGCCATCCGTCTTTAGGGTTAGCACCATCAGTAATCTTATTCATCCTCTCAGATACAAATTTAGATAAATAAATAGCGCGTCCACTAGCTTTCATTGAATTATACTTTTTAAGCTCGCCACCAGTTAAACTAATCGGTCTAATTGGTGCTTGGCTAGGGTCTTCTTTAATAATAATATCAATCCCCTCGATCGGGTTATTGCCACCCTGTGCAAATACAGCAAGTGGGCTTGCAAGCATGGTAGCAACTACGAGTGTTTTTAAAAGTTTATTCATTTTGGTTTATTTCCCTCAAAAATTTTATGGATGTTATAGCATCAATTTGTAAAACCAACTTACTCTTCATCAACTTAACCAATCCTGAACGCCTCGTTATCTTAGGTTCATATTCGCGGTTTCATTCCAATAACTAAAATTAAAGAAACCTACCTCACCATGGCAGTAGGTTTAAAAACATCACCTCTTCCAAGTTGATATTAGGTTTTGATTTTACTGTAAAAATTCGCATATTTATAAAGATATTTATAATCTTCTTCTGTCGCCGTTCTAACTAATTCGGATCTAACAACCATGTGCTTGGCGAAAGTAAAATGAAAAGTAGCATCAAATTTAGAGTGATACCCATCCGAATTGTCTATTAGTGTAAAAATCATATTCACCAAATAAACATCACCAGCTTTTTCAATATTCACAAGTTGAGATTCCACATGCTGAACCATGCCCCCCAAATGTTTGGCATATTCTTCAAATGTCGTCTTGGTGAATATAGGATCGATAATTTCAATATCTGGCGAAATAACATGCGATAATTTGCGCATCTCATTTGAGTTCATGCAGGTCAGTAAATATTTCACAATTTCTAGATCATCGGGCAATTTAATCTCATGTAAAAATGATGGCAATTACCAATAATATTAGCATTTTTAATTATTCTGTCACTTAGACTATATGACATTCCTAACTCCTGTGAGCCCCAGAAATAATGCCAATAGCTCCATCTTATCTCCGTCAAACTTTAGATTAACGTGCTAGTTAAGCAGATACCGCAAAGCGACCTTAACGTTTAAAAATCAGGTACAAAAAAAGAGCACCACCCAAACGGTTAGCACTCTCATATAATCTGTTTCACCCGTGTTCGGGAAATTCTTCTGCCGCCCTAAAGGTCAACCAAAATGGTGAGAAAGTACCGAAAACACACAGTAACTAGTTTGTAATGGTTTTGGATTGCCAGTTATTGAGATTTTTTATTTAAAATCGAATACTTAGCTTTTGAATAGCTGGCAGGGGTGGAGGGATTCGAACCCCCGACACCCGGTTTTGGAGACCGGTGCTCTAGCCAACTGAGCTACACCCCTAGATATCGATAGTCACTATCGAAACAGCTAGGCATGTAAAACCACATTGTGACAACAATTTCAATGAATTTTTTGACATATAGGCAGAAAACGAACATTTGAGTTAATTTTACAAAATTCCTGTGCTTAAAAGTGCCAAATTTTCAAATCCTGCGCTCTGCAACCTAATTGCTGCTGTTTCGGCACGGCTGCCTTTTGCGCAGTATAAAATAAAATCTTCATTCTTATTCAAATCACAATTAACATTTGCCACAATTTTTGACAATGGCCAACTTAGTGCGTCATCATGGTGGCCGCGCGTGTATTCATCCACTTCGCGCACATCTATAAGCTGCGCATTGCCAATATCTTTTAGGTCGATAATCGTAAATGGCTTAAAGTGAGATTCATATTGCTTTGGCAGACCAATTTTCTGAAGTGAAAAATCGTATAAATCTAACATAACAACTCTGTCGGCCACTTCACCAGCGCCCGAAAGATATTTAACCACTTCATGTGCCTGCAAAAGGCCAAACATGCCTGCAACAGTACCTAAAACGCCACTATCCGCACAATTTAATGCATTTAATGATGGCTCATGAAACAAAGCCCGATAGTTTAAATAATCGCCTCCGCCAAACACCCCTAAATAACCAGACATGCCTTCGATAGATGCTGAAACCATAGGGATTCCTGCTTTTTCGCAAGCATCATTTATGGCATATTTAGCATTGTAGTTATCCGTGCAATCAACAACAAGATCAAAATTTTGTGCCATATCATCAGCATTGTGGGCGCCTAATTTTGCAACCATCGCCTCTACGGATATTTGAGAATTTTGGGCGCTAAGTTTATTTTGTGCAACTTCGGCTTTAAACAATCCAAGATCACGCTCATCATATAAAACTTGGCGGTGTAAATTAGATAGCTCTACAATATCGGCATCGATAATGCTAATTTGCCCAACACCTGCACCTGCCAGATATGGCAAACAAGCAGCACCTAAGCCCCCTGCACCAACCACTAAAATTTTAGAATTTTGTAATTCATTCTGGCCTTGGTCCCCAAACCCAGTCACTTGGATTTGGCGAGAATATCTATCATTATTCATAGAAGTAAGCCTTTAACATCAAAAAACATGATCGACATTAGCTTATTTCTGATTAGAAATAAATATCAAACGGCGCACATATTGTTTTTATATGCGCGCCGTTTGTATTCAGTCACTTATTTATATGTAGAAAAATTCAAATCAATTCTCGAATTCGAAATATTACCAATTTGCACCTGTGCAATACGGCCTTCGCTGGTTTTTACGCATAGGTAAGAACCTTTAGGCATTTGGCTTTGGCTGAGAGTGCTAATGTCATAAACAGCAGCACGACAACCTCTGAAACCAACTCTACGTTTACTTATAAGCGCGATTTCTGCACCATTTACAGTGCGAAGATATGTGCGGCCATCACTTGTGCGGGCATATTGTACATCTGCACCAAGCCGGCCAATTTTGCCCGTGTCCAAATCAAACCTTTGGCTCGCCCTCAAAATGGCTTTACCACCTAATTTTTTGGTAATGGGTTTACTCTCGTTTGGAAGTTTTGGTTTTACGACAGCTTGTTGAAACTGAGCAAATATCATTGCAGATGATGCTTTTTTGTTAGTGTCTTTTGGTAAATTGGCACGGTCTTTAGTAAAGGTTCTGCACTTACCTCTAAATGAATGGCCAGTACAAAGTTTTGCCGCAGCTCCATTATACAGGCGTAGAGATGCAAAACTATCATTCATGCCCCGTAAATTCTTATGATTAGAGGCGCCGATACATGCCTCGGTGCCAGAATAATTAATCCCAGTATAAAAACAAGCCGTCGCAGCAGCGCGGTTATTTATTCTAAACCCTTGAACGTCATTTTCTTCGGGGCCTTGGCCAAAATTATCTAGGTTTTGTGGGGCTTCACATTCTGTATTAAAGGTTGGGCCTCTCTTATCTAATTTGAATACAAATTTACAATTTCTTCCGCGATGAGATCGCGAGGTTCGCACCGCTGTTAAATATTTAATGCTCACCCATCCATTTATACCTTGATGTTTAACATAACACCATTTTCTCTGGTGGCATTCAGTCGCATCAACTTTTTCCTGTGCCTTCAGCCTGTCTAAAACCTGAAAATTAGTTCCTGGGCCAGAGCGTACATTAACGGCAGTGGTGGCTTGTGCTGCGCCTGCATGGGCGGCAATTGTGCCGGCCAACATGCTAAACACAGCGACAGATGCAAATATAATCTTATTTCGTAAAAACATAAATATCCCTCGGGGTTATCATCCAATGCCAAACAATAACTCATTTAAGCTGAATTAAAACTGAACGGCTTGTTATGTTATATTCATATTTGCGAAATTAGCTCATAATGTGGCAATACTGTTAGAAGCAGTTTTTCAAAAGCTGCTTTGTATTTTCAAGCGTCATGGTAATTGGATTACCACCAGTGCTAGGGTCTAATAATGCCATGGCTGCTAAACGGTCAATGTCGTTTATATCGACACCCAATTCGCCTAAATTCTTAGGTATATTGAGTGCATTATTTAATTCGCCAACATAATCATAAAACCCATTAAATCCGCCAGATATGCCTAAATAAGCTGCAGCTTCTTCTATACGAGGTTCAATATAAGAACGGTTATAATTCAACACTGGCTGCATAACAACGGCATTGGTTGTGCCATGATGGGTATGATAAACGGCGCCAATTGGATGCGATAATGCATGGATTGCACCTAAGCCTTTTTGAAAAGCTGTAGCGCCCATGGCCGCAGCACTCATCATCTCGGCACGGCCAACAAGGTCGGTGCCGTCTTTGTAAACATTAAGCAAGTTATTTTTCACCAAACGCATACCCTCAAGTGCAATACCTTGGCTCATCGGATGATAATGGGGGCTACAATAAGCTTCCAAACAATGTGCAAACGCATCCATGCCCGTACCTGCTGTAATCATAGGCGGCATGCCCACTGTTAGTTCGGGGTCACAAATAACTGTAACAGGCATTAGTTTGGGATGAAAAATAATTTTCTTGGTTTCCGTTTCGCTGTCAGTCAAGACACCTGCACGACCAACTTCCGAGCCGGTGCCGGCTGTTGTTGGTACAGCAATTACGGGGTAGATTGCATCGGCATTTGCGCGCGTATACCAATCATCCACATCTTCTAAGTCCCAAACACTATTCAAAG
This sequence comes from Hyphomicrobiales bacterium, assembly GCA_051531935.1. Lineage (GTDB taxonomy): Bacteria > Pseudomonadota > Alphaproteobacteria > Rhizobiales > OSC116 > OCS116. Next base: position 185,286 of record JAOPTR010000018.1, on the reverse strand, counting down.
GTGCTTTGAGTTCTTGTCCCGCCATCAATGCAACCATTTTACCAAGGTCAAGGCCAGAACCACCGCCAAATGCGATCACACCATCATGGTCACCTGCATTAAATGCAGCAACGCCATCTTGCATATTTTTTTCGTTAGGGTTTGGGTCAACATCGCTAAACAAAGCAGCGCGCACGCCGCCTGCAGCCAATATATCCATCGTGTTTAAAGTGATTGGCAAAGCTGCCAAGCCCTTATCAGTTACCAATAAGGGGCGCTTAATCCCATTTGCCAAACAAGTTTCGGCAAGTTCTTTAATACGACCATTGCCAAATTTAATCTGCGTTGGGTATCCCCAATTACCAAAATATTCCATAATCTAGCTTTCTACTGTCTTTATTTCTTTTTAAGATGATATGATTTTGCGCGGGTTACACTGTCATAACCAAATGCCGATAGCGATATACCGCGGCCAGTGTCTTTGCAGCCTGTCCAACATAATGCAGGGTCCAAATAATCACACCTATTCATATAAATTGTGCCTGTTTCAATCTGGCGGCCGATTTTCTCTGCGGCATCAACATCAGCAGTCCAAATAGAAGCCGTTAAACCAAATTCGCTGTCATTCATCAGTCTAATCGCTTCTTCGTCGGATGAAACTTTCATAATACCCACAACAGGGCCAAAGCTCTCATCTTTCATAACCCGCATGCTGTGATCGACATTGATCAAAATTTCGGGTGCTAAATAGGCATCATCACCTGTATCACGGGTAAATTTTGTGCGGTCAATTACCGAAGTCGCGCCTGCATCCAACGCTTCAGATATTTGTGCCCTCACCTCATCAGCAAACCGCTTATTGGCCATAGGACCTAAAGTTGTGGCTTCATCCAATGGGTTACCCAATGTATAGCCATCAACAATGGTTTTGGCTTTGGCAACAAATTCTTCAAACAAGCTTTCATGCACATAAATGCGTTCAATACCACAACAACATTGGCCACTGTTAAACATGGCACCGTCAATAAGTGTATCCACCGCGGCATCTAAATTTGCATCGGCACGCACATAACCAGGGTCTTTACCACCTAATTCTAAACCCACACCCACAAATGTGCCAGCAGCCGCACGTTCTACCTGCTTGCCACCACCAACAGAACCCGTAAAACTAATATAATCAAATGTTCTAGATTCTATCAAATCATTGCTTACATCATGCGATACAAAAATAGTGGAAAATAATCCATCAGGCAAACCCGCAATGGCAAAGGCCTTTGCGAAATATTCACCCGCGGTGATGGTTTGTGTAGAATGCTTCAACACCACCGCATTACCTGCAACCAAAGCAGGTATCATGCTATTCACAGCCGTTAGAAATGGGTAATTCCACGGCGCAATGGTCAGCACCACACTCACAGGCTCTTTCGCAATATAGCGGTTAAATTCATCACTATTTTCAATAACAGTCGGTTGCAAAGTTGCTTGGCCGATTGATGACATATGAAAAGCACGTTCTTTAACGCCACCAATTTCACCACCATAGCGCACAGGTCGTCCCATCAGGTGCGCAAGCTCAATAACAATTTCGCCATTCATAACTTCAAGCGCATTAATCGCTGCATCCACAATCTTAACCCGATCAGCAACGTCAACTTCGGCCCATAGCTTTTGGGCATCGCGCGCTTTGGCAACAATTGCCTTAACTTCGCTTACAGATTGAATATCTCGTTCGGTATAAACACTGCCATCAATGGGCGAAATACATGATAATTTCGACATTTTATCTTCCTTTATTTGCAATCACTAGTTACGACCGCTCAAATCCACGGTTAATTTCCCAATCGGTTACGCGATTGTCAAAATCTTGCTGCTCCCAACGCGCGGCATGTACATAATGGTCAATCACTTCATCACCAAATGCTTGGCGCAACATTTCAGAAGCATCCAACACATCAGTAGCGGCACGCAAAGTTGTTGGAATTTCCTCAACCCCTGCATCGGCAGCATAAGCATCACCCTCAAACGCATCTGGTAATTCCAATTTTTCCTCAATGCCCTTCATACCCGCTGCAAGCAATGCTGCAAATGCTAAATACGGGTTAAGGTCACTACCGCCAACACGGCATTCAATACGCACAGCTTTACTGCCTGCTCCGCAAAGTCTGTAGCCAGCCGTTCTATTGTCTAAACTCCAAATGGCTTTAGTGGGTGCAAATGTACCCGCCTGAAAACGTTTATAGCTGTTAATATTAGGTGCTAAAAACAAGGTCACATCTTTGGCATATTTAAGCAATCCTGCCACATATTGGCGCATTAATTCGCTCATTCCATGTTCTGCCGTTTTGTCTTCAAAAAGCGCCTCGCCGTCAAGAGACCAAAGTGATTGATGGACGTGGGAGGAGGAACCCGCCGCCGCATCATTCCATTTTGCCATAAATGTTAGTGATTTGCCTTTTGCCCATGCAATTTCTTTACAGGCATTTTTAATCACCACATGATTATCCGCAGATGTTAAAGCAGCATCATATTTTACATTTATTTCTTCTTGTCCGGCAGAGGCTTCCCCCTTTGAACATTCAACAGTAATACCTGCGCCGTATAACCCATTACGTATGGCGCGCATCACGTCTTCTTCTTTTGTGGTTTGGAATATATGATAATCTTCATTATACCCGCTCACCAAATCTAGATTTCTATAGCCGCCTTTTTGTGCTTGTTCAAAACTATCATTAAACAAAAAGAATTCTAATTCAGATGCCATCATCGGCACCATGCCCATGGCTTCTAATTTTGCCACTTGGGCTTTTAATATAGCACGCGGTGAATGCGGCACAGGTTTATGGGTTGCGTGGTCAATTAAATCACACAGCACCAAAGCAGTGCCTTCTAACCAAGGTGTAAGGCATAACGTGCCTAAATCTGGCACCATCGTATAATCGCCATAGCCAGATTCCCAGCTTGTGGCTTTATAGCCTTCAACGGTTTCCATTTCAAAATCTGTTGCCAATAAATAATTACAGCTGTGGGTTTCATCAACCGCACTGTCAATAAAATATTGGGCATGAAATCTCTTACCCATTAAGCGACCCTGCATATCCACTTGGCACACTAATACTGTGTCAATTTCGCCATTAGCAACGCTTTTTTTCAGCTCATCCAAACTTAGATTATTCGCCATTTTACACCCTCTATTTTATATATTCGAGCCACCAATAATATGATGGCTCGATAATCGTATTTAACCTAGTAACGGTAAGGCTTGCCAGCTCTTTCCATAACATCTGCATACTTTTTAAGAATCTCGACAACCTTTTTAGTACGTGGTGTACGGGTTGCAATTTCTTCCCAGAATTTATGCGCTTCATCTTCAACAGTTTTCCATTCTGCATCAGGAATGGTTGTGAGTTTCATTTTCGTACCTTCTGTACGCAATTGAGCTTCACCGCCCCAATACCAATGTTGACGATAATAATGCGAGCTGTCCATACAAAGATCAAGCAACACTTTAAGATGCTCTGGTAATGCGTTATATTTTTCTTCATTGGCGAAGAAAGAACCACACCAAGCGCCCGAAATATTGTTGGTCAAGAAATAGTCAGTCACATCTGCCCAACCCACTGTGTAATCTTCAGTGATACCAGACCATGCAATGCCGTCAAGTTCGCCAGTTTGCATTGCCACTTCAATATCTTCCCATGGCAATGTAACAGGTACAACACCAAAACGAGTTAAGAATTTACCCGCAGTTGGGAATGTGAAGATACGCAGACCTTTAAGGTCTTCAAGGCTAGTGATTGGTTTTTTGGTTGCAAAATGGCACGGATCCCATGCGCCAGCATTCAACCATTTAACACCTTCAACTTCGCCATAAGCTTCTTCCCAAATTTCATTCAGGCCATATTGATTAAACAATACAGGTACATCTAGGCTGTAGCGTGTGCCAAATGGAAAGTAACCACCAAATACAGATACATCAACAGGCGCAGCAATAGAATCATCGTCCGATTGCACCATGTCAATTGTACCACGTTGCATCGCACGGAATAACTCACTTGTTGGTACAAGTTGGTCAGCATAAAATAGCTCGATTTCCATTTCGCCATTGGCAGCTTTGTTAAAATCATCAATAGCAGGTTTGATAACATGCTCAGCTAGTGATGAACCGGCATAAGTTTGCAAACGCCATTTAATCGGCGCGTCAGCAGCTTGCACAGCTGGTGCAGCCAGTGTAGAAGCTGCAGCACCTGCAGTCACTAAACCCGCTTTTTTAATAAACTCACGTCTATTTGTCATAATATTCCCCTTCATATATATTTTGGAAGATCATCTTCCGATTAAAATAGCGCCTCTTTTGAGGTTCTTGCTTTTTGGTCGTGTTTTCATTCATCTAGAATAGAATAATTCTGGCAGCCATAGGGCTATATCAGGAAAAATCATAATGATACCGAGTGATAAAATCATAATCATCACAAATGGAATGACCGATCGGTAAATATCTATGATGCTAATTTCGGGTGGCGCCATGGCGCGCATTAAAAACAGATTATAACCAAATGGTGGTGTCATATAAGCGATCTGGCAGGTAATTGTATAAAGCACACCATACCAAACCAAATCAAAGCCCAATGCCCGTACAAGCGGTATATAAAGCGGTGCAATGATAATCAGCATGGCTGTATCATCTAAAAACGTACCCATGATAATAAATGACAATTGCATGAGAATAAGGATTTCCCATGGGCCAAGCCCTAAATCCCCAATGAAGAAGCCTTTAATCGCCTTCACTGCGCCCACACCATCAAACACGGCGCCAAATGCCAATGCAGCGAGGATAATCCACATAAACATGCAGCTTACGCCCAAACTTTTGCGTAAAATTTCTTCCATCACATCTTTATTAAGGCGGCCTTTAAACAATGCCGCAAGCGTTGCAGCCACCGCGCCAACAGCCGAGCTTTCAACCAAGCTCGTAATGCCCATCAAAAACAAACCAGTCATGGAGAAGAAAATAAACAACGGCACAATGCCTGCACTCAACAATTTTAATTTGTCTTTTGTGCTGTATTTTTTAAGCTCTTCCTGGCTAATCGCAGGGCCAAGCTCTGGGTTAATTTTACACCTAATCACAATATAAATAATAAATAATGCAGCCATCATAAGGCCAGGCACAGCACCAGCAAGCCAAAGCTTACCAACGGGTTGGCGGGCAATCATGCCGTATAATACCAACACCACGCTTGGCGGTACCAAAATACCTAACGAGCTACCTGCTTGAATCACACCTGTAACCATTATTTTGTCATAGCCTCGTCGCAATAATTCAGGCATGGCAATTGTTGCGCCGATGGCCATCCCCGCCACACTTAAGCCGTTCATGGCTGAAATTAGCACCATCAATAATATTGTGCCAATCGCCAAACCGCCATTTAATGGCCCCATCCAGACATGGAAAGCATTATACAAATCATCAGCAATGCCAGACTCAGAAAGCATAAAGCCCATAAATATAAACAAAGGCAGTGTGAGTAGTGGATACCATTTCAGCAGTTTCATTGTGGCGTTGAAGCCAAAATCGCCGCCACCATCGCCATATAATAACAATGCCGAAATTACGGCCACAGCACCAATGGCACCAAATACACGCTTGCCTGTTAGCAACATCACCATCATCGACAGGAACATCAAAATCGCAATCATTTCATAACTCATGATGCATCCCCCATATGTGGAAATTTGGTCGACAGATCAACGCCGCGCAATGTAGCAATGTCCTTAAAGAAAACCGCAATCGTTTGTAACAACATTAAAAACACACCCAAGCAAATTAGTATTTTAAGTGGTGCCATATAAGGCGCCCAAGCACTGTAAGATCGTTCGCCATATTTAAGCGCATATTCTGTACTTGCCCAACCGCCATAAAGCACCATCACAAGATAAAAAATCAAAAATAACACTGTAAACGCGTCAATAGCAGCCTTGGCTTTAGGCGACCAATTTGCGTAAAGTAAATCCATCCGCACATGCTCATCGAGTTGCATGGCATAAGGCCCGCCCAAAATATAATAAGCCACCATTGTAAATTGCGCCATTTCTAACGTCCAAATAGACGGCACGAAAAACGTTTTAGAAATTGACGAATAAAGCAAAATCCCCATGAGAACAAAAATTAGATACATGGCAAATCGCCCTGTCCAATAACTCATTTTCTCGACAACTCGCACATATTTTATAATGGCGTTTGGCATCATTTCCCCTTAATTATTTCACTTGCCTCAAGCAAATATTTAGCTAATTTATCGGCCATAATTTCTTGTGCGGCCTCATCAGCAAGCAAATCATTTCTCACTTCAATCATCACATTGTGCAAACCGTGCGGCAATGCATATTCTTTCAAACTATGGGTCACTCCATCTTCGGGGCCATAAGGTTTATTGCGCTCAAATTCAAAGTCTGCGTCATCCGCAGCCACTTTCAATATGGCGTCTACAAAGCGGCTGTCCTCATCATGCAACATCCCAATTTCCGTGGCGCGATCTTGGTCATAGTAACTTCTAGTAAAACTATGAATAGTTACAATAATCGGTTGATTTGAAACGGATAATTGATTTTGAATTACATCAACAGACATATCATTAAACGGTTTGTAATATTTTTCTACGCGGTCAGTTCTAGCACTTTGGCTTAGCCCTACATTACCGCTAATCTCGTAAACTTCGCTTTTTTCAGGCATCGCACTCGGCTCACTGGGGGGACGATTACAGTCATAAACCAAGCGCGAGACCTGCTGCGCAACAAGCGGCGCATTCAGCTTTTTCGTTAATAGTTTTGCCAATGCCAACGCACCTAAATCCCATGCAGCGTGGCTTACCTTTGTCGCATCATCTAAGCCCAAACCATTCAAATCGGCAGGGATAAAATTAGAAGCATGTTCGCATAATAAAATAAACGCAGGCCGCTCACATTCATTGTGCAGCTTTACCACTTGCGGTTCATTTATTTGCTCATTTACAGTCATAAAAACATACTTAATTAAAGGTTAATTTGTAAATATAATTTCAAAAATGAATCAAAGTCAATAAGATTTTGTAAAAAAATTTACATTATGAGCTCCTTTGCGCTATAGTCACACCATGAATGAAAAATCAAATCACACAATTGCCGAGCGCATTCGCAGCCAATTTGACAGCTTAACCAAATCCGAGCGCCGCTTGGCCGAAGTTATAATGGAAAATTACCCCGTATCAGGTCTTGGCAACATCACCACCATTGCAAAATCGGCCAATGTTTCCACACCCTCTCTTGTGCGTATGTCTAAAAAACTTGGCTTTAACGGCTATGCCGAAATGCAAAAAAAGCTACAGGCCGAGCTAAAAGATACAATATCTAACCCCATAGCAAAGCATGATAGATGGGCGGAAGGTGCCGCAAATACGCATATCCTCAACCGTTTCGCTGATGCGGTGACTGATAATATGCGCCAAAGCCTTAGCCATATAGATGCCAGTACATTTGATGCCGTAATTAACTTACTGATCAATAAGAAAAGCAACATTTTTATGGTTGGCGGTCGCATCACGCGCTCACTAGCCGATTATTTCTACACCCAAATGCAGGTAATGCGTGACGGAATCACACTTATCGCGCCCAATTCGAATACATGGGCGCACTATATAATCAACATGCAAGAAGGCGATATACTCATCGTTTTCGACATCCGTCGCTACGAAACCGACATCCTCACACTTGCAGAAATGGCCAAAACCAAAAAATTAAAACTCATCCTATTTACTGACCAATGGGGTTCTCCCGTTGCCAAATATGCCGACCACGCGTTTCATGCACGCATCGAAGTACCATCAGCTTGGGATAGCAATATGGTCAACATGTTTATGATTGAAGCCATTTTGGCAGGGGTTCAAGCTGAAACTTGGGATGATACAAAACAACGTATGAAAGTACTCGAAAGCCTTTTTGACCGTACGAAATTATTTGACACTCAAAAATAAATAATTACCCAAAAACTGACTTTTGCTTTAAATACTCTGTTACAAACCCTTTTTTACCAATTGCATAACTACCATACCAGTGCTACTTTAGATAAAATTCGAACCTATAGCGAGTCTTCATGTCAAATATCATTTCCCAGTTGCGCGATGTAAAAGTCGTACCCGTCATCCGCACAAGCACTGCCAAAGCTGCCGAGCGCGCTGTCGACATCCTCGCAAGCGAAGGTTTCACTTGCTTCGAACTCACTATGACAACCCCCGATGCCGTAAAAATCATCAAAAACTTATCACAAAAATCTGGTATTTTAGTAGGTGCAGGCACTGTGCTTAATCAAGCCGACCTCCATGCTGTTGCCGATGCAGGCGCAAAATTCATAGTTTCACCTGCCATAGTGGATGGCATGGCAGCCGATTGTAAAAAACTGGGCTTACCATATTTACCAGGCACATCCACTCCATCAGAAGTTTTAAGCGTACACACATCTGGTGCCGAAGTGGTAAAACTCTTCCCTGCAGGTCTTTTGGGTGGCCCTTCATTTGTAAAAACCATGCTTTCCGTATTCCCGAACATCATATTCATGCCAACAGGCGGTGTCACACCCGAAAATATGATGGATTATTTAGCCGCTGGCGCCCTATGTGTTGGTATGGGTGGTAACTTAGTCAATGACAAAGCATTGCAAGCTGGTGATGATCATATCATCCGCCAAGCAGCACAGCAGGTTCAAGCAATATTGGCAGGTAAAGCGTAATGGTTCACCATCCAGATATTATATCCATCGGTGAGCCGTTGGCCGAATTTGTGTCTCGTGTTGATATTGCGCCAGAGCAAGGCAAATTCTACCTCCAAGGCTTTGGTGGCGATACTTCTAACGCAACGATAGCCGCTGCGCGCCAAGGGGCAAGCACGGGTTATATCACCGCTCTGGGAGATGACCCATTTGCCAAAGGCTTATTAGATCTCTGGAAAACAGAAAATGTCGATACCTCAACTATAAAGCTCAGCGCTGACGCTTCAACGGGGATATATTTTATCGACCCCGTTCCAGATGGTCATGAATATACTTATTTTCGCAAGAACTCTGCCGCAGCGTTGATGACCGCTAAAGATTTGCCATTGGACTATATTGCCAATGCAAAAATTTTACATATATCAGGCATTAGCCTTGCCATTTCGACGACGGCACGCGATATGATATTTGCTGCCATCGAACACGCAAAAGCCAATAATACCATGGTCAGCGTCGATACAAATTTAAGGCTTAAATTATGGTCATTGGATGACGCTAAAAAAGCCATCCACCATGCCATGAAAAATATAGACATTGCATTGCCAAGTTATGACGATGCAACCCTACTTACTGGCCTCACCGACCCTGATGAAATTATTGATTTTTATCAAAATTTAGGTGCGCGTATTGTGGCTTTAAAATTGGGTGGCGATGGTTGCCGTTTGGCATGTTGTGGCAAACGTTACGACATTGCACCGCATAAAGTCAAAGCTGTAGATAGTACAGCCGCTGGCGATACGTTTGGCGGTACATTCTTAGCCGAACTACTGCATACAAATGATACAGTCCGCGCTGCAAAATATGCTTGTGCAGCAGCCGCTATCTGCGTCACAAAATATGGTGCAGTTGCTGCCATTCCAAACCGATCACAAGTTCAAGAAATACTTTAAATATACTGGATAACTATATGTTATTAAATGAAAATAGGTTATTTCCTACCGACAAAAATACGCGCAACATTGCCAAACGACTATTTGCCGAAATCGAAAACCTACCTCTCCTTTCTCCGCATGGGCATACCGACCCAGAATGGTTTGCAAAAAATGAAAATTTTGTTGACCCTGCACAATTGCTAATTGTTCCCGATCATTATATTTTCCGCATGCTCATGTCACAAGGTATCAAGCTAGAAGATTTAGGCATGACCGATACCAACGGTAAAACCAAACAAACTGATGGCCGCAAAATTTGGCAATTATTTGCCGATAATTACTATCTATTTCAAGCCACCCCAACGCGTATGTGGTTAGATTACAGCTTCCAAAACTTGTTTGGCTTTGAAGAGCGTTTGACCTCAAAAAATGCCATGGATTATTTCGATAAAATCTCGGAAGATTTAGCCAAAGACAGCTTTAAACCTCGTGCGCTTTTTGATAGGTTTAACATCGAACTTTTAAGCACTACTGAAACCGCACTCGATCCGCTTATTCACCATCAAGCCATTAAAGATAGCTCTTGGAATGGCCGCGTGGTCACCTCTTATCGCCCCGATAGCGTTATCGACCCAGATACGCCAAATTTCAAACAAAATGTACAAAAATTTGGAGAAATCACTGGTGAAGATATTGTCACTTGGGATGGTTATTTAGCCGCACATAGGAACCGCCGCGCATTTTTCAAAAGCCTTGGCGCCACAACGACCGACCATGGTCACCCAACCGCCCGCACTGTCGATTTACCTAAAGAAAAAGCCGCACAATTATATGAAAGCGTTATTTTAGGCCGCGCATCTAAAGATGAAATCGAAGTTTTCCGCGCGCAAATGCTTACCGAAATGGCTGGCATGAGCTGCGAAGATGGTTTGGTTATGCAACTTCATTGCGGCTCACACCGCAGCCATAACAATGGTGTGTTTAAACGCTTTGGCGCCAATATGGGCACAGACATTCCACAACGTATAAATTATGTAAACTCACTAAAGCCATTACTCGATAAATACGGTTTCGATGCCAATTTAACCCTTGTTGTTTTCACGCTCGATGAAACCACTTATTCCCGCGAATTAGCACCATTAGCAGGTGTCTATTCAGCACTCAAATTGGGGCCTGCATGGTGGTTTTATGATGCACCAGAAGGCATGATGCGCTATCGCCAACAGGTTACAGAAACCGCTGGATTCTTTAATACCGTTGGTTTTAACGATGATACCCGCGCCTTCCCATCCATCCCATCTCGTCACGATGTGGCACGCCGTGTCGATTGCGCTTACCTTGCCGACCAAGTGGCAAAACATATAATAGATGAAGATGAAGCTCTAATATTGGCGCATGAATTGGCTTACGGCCTCGCTAAGAAAGCCTATAAATTATGAACCGCCTGAATGCCAAAAACCTAGCGCAAGCCAAAGCACAAAAGCCGAATTACCACCGCGAAGATGTAAAAATGGGCATTGTTCATTTAGGCATAGGTGCGTTTCACCGCGCCCATCAAGCCGTTTACATTGATGATTTACTCGCGAAAGACCCACAATGGGGAATTTTAGGCATCTCATTGCGAAGCCATAAAACTGCAGAGGCCCTCAACCCACAAGACAATTTATTCACAGTTGCCACCAATGATGCAAGCGGACAAAGCAACCGCATCATCGCCAGTGTGCTCGATGTCATCACAGCACCTAAAAACCCACAGGCTGTACTTGATGCACTTTGTGCCGCTACCACCCGCATAGTTTCGCTGACAATTACCGAAAAAGGCTATTGTCACGACCCTGCAACAGGCAACCTAGACCAAAACCATGCAGATATCATTGCCGATCTCGCAACGCCATCAACTCCTAAAACAGCCATTGGTTATATTGTCGAGGCATTACGTATTAGGCATGAAGAAAATGTAGCGCCTTTTACTGTACTTTCTTGCGACAATCTACCCACAAATGGCAAAATAACTCAAAAAGTAATATTGCAATATGCTGCCTTTCGAGATGCTAACTTAGCACAATGGATAGAGCAAAATGTAACATTTCCAAGCACCATGGTAGATCGCATTGTCCCTGCGACAACCGATGAAAATGGCAAGCAAATCAGTAAATCCATCGGTTTTGAAGATGCGTGGCCTGTTATGGCCGAACCGTTTACCCAATGGGTAATAGAAGACAATTTTTGCAATGACCGCCCCGCATATGAAACTGTTGGCGCACAATTGGTAGATGATGTCGAACCATATGAACTCATGAAATTACGCATGCTTAACGGCAGTCATTCGACCATTGCTTATTTGGGTTATTTAGCGGGCTATAAAACAGTTGCCGAAGTTATGGGCGATGCAAAATTTGAGACCCTCATCACCAACATGATGACAACTGAAATAATTCCAAGTCTTTATTTGCCCAATGTCGACCTCCCAATCTATCGAGACCAACTCATCGAGCGGTTTAAGAACCCTGCCCTCAATCATCTGACATGGCAAATTGCTATGGATGGTTCGCAAAAACTTCCGCAGCGCATCCTAGACACCATCCGAGCCAATATCACAACCAATCGCCCTTATGACAGCTTAATACTATGTGTTGCAGCTTGGATGCAATATGCAACCGCTATTGATTTGCAGGGTAATGATATAGATGTGCGTGATCCACTTGCTGATCAGCTCCATGAGATAGGCAAACAAACAGACCTCGCAGAAATGGTAAAATCCTACGCTTCAATTACCAGCATATTCGGCAATTTTGCTAAAAATCAAAAATTCCTTGATAAAGTCACCAATGCATTACAAGAACTAGTCGACAAATAATTCGGTATTGGCTTCACGAATCTTTGGCAAACTGTTGAGAATTTCACTTAGATGCAGGCGCATGGCGGCTTCAGCACGTTCTGGCGCACGGTCCATAACGGCTTTCACAATTAATTCATGTTGTGCAATCAAAGTTGATATTGGCGTCTCATTATCCATTGATAAATAACGCACTCTGTCCATTTGGGCTTTTAAATTCTCAATAATGCCCCAAGCACGTTGGCAACCGCCAGCTTTGGCAATTGCCAAATGAAATTCTTCATCATGTTGTAAAAAAGCTGTCATATTTCCAGCTTTTTCATCAGCATGCTGCATCACTAATAAATCTTGCAACTTCCCAATGTCATCATCCGTGGCTGAAATTGCGGTTTTCTTAACGATTGCAACTTCAATTGCCTCGCGGATAAAACGCGCATTACGCACTTCTTCTTCAGATATGAACATGACAAATGTGCCACGTTGTGGCCTAATTTCCACAAGCCCTACATCAGCCAATTTTATAAATGCCTCACGCACTGGTTGGCGCGACAAGCCAAGCTGTTTTGCAACCTCAGCCTCACTTAGCAAGTTTCCAGGCCGCAACTGCACCTGTACAATAGCTTGCTTTAAAACTTCAAAAACACGGTAACCCATGGTCGATCGGCGCGATGAACCATTATCATCTTGCATGGCATCTAGTTCAAATTTTAGTTTCATCTTGACATCCCCAATTCAACCGATATACTACCATACAAGTTAACGAATTGATATAATTTTCATAAGTTAATTTTGAATATAATCTGGGAGGATATAAAATGAAGTTAAAATCTATTAAATTATTAATGGCAACTACTGTTGGGGCTGTAATGGTTGCCGGTAGTGCATTTGCTGCTGATTTTACACTAAGTGTAAACACAGCCCTAGCAACAAATGACCCGCTTTACGCAGGTCTTGAAGCTTTGGTAACAAATGTTGATAAAGCATCAGAAGGTCGTTTGGAAATTAAACTTTTTCCAAATTCTCAACTAGGTGCCGATGAAGACGTTCTAGAGCAAGCTCGTGCTGGTGCACCTGTTGCTGTGGTTGTCGATGGCGGCCGTTTAGCTGTTTTCCAAAACGAATTTGGCGTTCTTGGCGCTCCATTCCTTGCGGGCGGTTATGATGGCATCCGTAAAGTTGTTACATCTGACATGTTCGAAGGTTGGGTTGGCAAATTGAACAAAGGTTCAAACCTACAAGTTCTTAGCTTTAACTGGTGGCAAGGCGAGCGTCATTTGCTCACTCAAACACCTGTAAAAGTCCCTGCTGATTTGGCTGGCATTCGCATGCGTACACCTGGTGCTCCAGTGTGGATCGAAACCATCAAAGCTATGGGTGCAACACCAACTCCATATCCTTGGGGCGAAGTTTACTCTGCTCTTAGCTCTAATGCTATTGACGGTGCTGAAGCTCAAATTCCTGCCATCCGTGGCGCAAAGCTTAACGAAGTGATTAAATATGTAACCAAAACTGGTCATATTAACCTCATTACAGGTTTGGTAACATCTGGCGGTTGGTTTAATACACTACCTGCAGATTTGCAAAAAATCCTACGTGATGAAAGTGTAATCGCTGGCGACATCGCTTCATACGGCACACGTGATTCATTCGAAACTATCGAAGCTGAATTGGTTAAATCTGGCGTTATTATCAACGAAGTTGACGTAACACCATTTAAAGAAGCAACAGCTCCAGTGTATGACATACTTGGTTATGGCGAACTACGTGACGTATTGCGTAAAATCGCTGCTGAGTAAGTTTAAACAAATATAAAAAGTTGATGGGCGGCACAAGTGGCCGCCCATTATCATTAAAAGAGGCTGTATTTAAAATGTCATTACCCAAGTCTACACTGGTGACAAAAATAGAATTTTTCGTTGGCGCTATATTACTTGCCGTCATCACTTTTTTAGTTTTTATTGCTGCAATTATGCGCTTTGCAGGTCATCCCATTATTTGGTCGATAGATCTTGCTGAATTATTATTTATTTGGTTATGTTTTGTAGGTGCTGTACGCGCCATGCGCTTGCGCGCTCATCTAGGTGTCGATTATTTAGTCCGCCATTTTGGTCATCAAAACCGTTTAATCATCGAATCCCTTATGGCCATAATTTTCCTTATCTTCATGGCCATCATCGCCAAAGAAGGTTACGGCCTTGCCGTACTCAATAAAGAACGCGTTTTTGGCGACAGTGGAATTTCATATTATTATGTAACCATTGCAGTTTCCGTAGGTTGTGGCTTCTTGTCTATTGCCATCATTGCAAATGCCGTTGAAGCTTGGAAAAGCCGTGGCACCGACAAGCCACTATATATATTTGCACCCAACCCCAGCGCGTCAGATGACGCCACACAGTTATAGGGAACGCTAAATATGTTACTTATCATCGTTGTATTCTTTGTCTTACTTCTCATTGGCGCCCCCGTGGCTTTTGCCATTGGTGTTTCGGGCTTTATGTTCTTCTTAACATCCGACATTATGCCTATGTCCATTGGCGTGCAAAAAATTGCCGCTGTGTCACAAAGTTTTCCGTTGCTAGCCGTGCCGTTCTTCGTACTCGCTGGCCATCTTATGAATGAAAGCGCTATCACCGACAAACTATTCAAATTCTCACGCATTGCCGTGGCATGGATGGCAGGCGGTCTGGCTCAAGTGTCCATTATTTTATCGACCCTTATGGGTGGTGTATCTGGTTCAGCAGTGGCGGATGCCGCAATGGAAGCCCGTATCCTCGGCCCTCAAATGTTGTCTCAAGGCTATAGCAAAGGCTTCACGGCCGCAGTTATTGCGTTAAGCTCACTCATCACGGCTACCATCCCACCAAGCATTGGCCTTATTCTATACGGATATGTCGGTCAAGTGTCTATTGGGCGTCTATTTATGGCGGGTATCGTCCCTGGTATACTCATGATGTCGGTACTGATGATCACAACTTATATCATTGCCAAAAAGCGTAATTATGTATCCGAAGGTGCTGTTAAACCAACGGCAAAAGCCTTAGGCCAAGCTGCTTGGGAAGCTAAGTGGGCATTGCTATTCCCTGTTTTATTAATAGCGTCTATCCGCGGCGGTATTTTCACCCCGTCTGAAGTTGGCGCATTCGCTGTTGTATATTCATTATTGGTTGGTTTTCTAGGCCACAGAGTTCTGACATTTGAAAAAGTAAAAATTGCCTTTTCTCATGCCATTGCTGACATTGGGCTTATCATGCTCATCATTCTAATGTCAGGCATGATCGGCTTTGCCATTATATTCCTTCAAATGCCGCAAGAATTGTCTAAATTCCTACTCGATGGCCTCACTAACCCTTATGCAATTGTGGCGGTTATTTTAGCGATATTATTTGTGGCAGGCTTGTTTTTTGAGAGCACTATTTTGGTATTATTACTCACACCAATTTTTGTGCCCATAATCAAACAATTGGGCTTTGATCCCGTGCATTTCGGTATTTTGATGATGACCATTGTAACATTTGGTTCAATGACCCCGCCAGTAGGCGTTGCCATGTATACGGTTTGCTCGTTGCTAAATGTAAAAATAGAAGAATATGTAAGAGAAGCCCTGCCCTTTATGTTGGCAATCTTGGGCTTGGTAGCGGCACTGTTATTTTTGCCTGAACTGGTATTATTTTTGCCAAATCTGGTATTTGGGTAAAGGAAAAAACGATGAAACAAACATGGCGCTGGTTTGGCCCTGATGATTTAACGAGTACAGCAGACATGCGACAAGCAGGTGTTGAGGGCGTTGTTTCGGCCTTACACCACATTCCAAATGGCGAAGTTTGGACAAAACATGAGCTCGATTTACGTCACCAACAAATTGAAATTGGTACCGATGGAAAATCGACTGGCCTGAGCTGGGATGTTGTCGAAAGTGTACCAGTCTCTGAGGATATTAAAAAGCAACAAGGCAATTGGAAGCAACATATTGAAGCCTATAAAACTAGCCTCGAAAATATCGCAGCTAGTGGCATTCAAACCATTTGTTATAACTTCATGCCAATATTAGATTGGACACGTACAGATTTAATGATGCCATTACCAAATGGTGGTTCGTGCATGTATTACGACTATATTGATTTTGTAGCTTATGACGTGCATATTTTAGCCAGACCCAATGCAAAGGCCGATTTTTCCGAAGAAATTTTAGCACAAGCAGATGAGCGTTTTGCGAGTATGAACGACACTGTGATTGATCTGGTCACTAAAAATATTACATTTGGCCTTCCTGGTGCAAATGACACTCTTTCATTGGATGACGTTCGTAGCCATTTGGCCGAATATGATAATATTGATGCTGATAAATTACGCTCCAATTTTGTCGATTTTCTCGAACAAGTCATTCCAACTGCCGAACAACTCGGCATCCGCATGTGCTGCCATCCTGATGACCCTCCTTTTTCATTACTTGGCTTGCCACGCGTGATGTCAGTTGAATCTGACTTTAAACATATTGTTGAAGCGGTTCCAAGCCCTGCCAATGGCATTACATTATGTTCAGGTTCTTTAGGTGTGAGGTCAGACAACGACCTAACAGGTATGATGCAGCGCTTGGGCGAACATGTACATTTTTTACATCTGCGCAATACAAAACGCATAGAACCAAGCGACCCAGATGGCATTCGTGGTTCATTTTATGAAGCCGAACATTTAGGTGGCGACACCGATATGGTCAGCCTTATTGCTGCGGTTTTACAAGAAGAGAAAAAACGCAAAGCCTCTGGCCGTGCCGATTGGAACATTCCGTTCAGACCCGACCATGGGCAAGATTTAATGGAAGACCTTAACCGCAGAGGCCAGCCTGGTTACCCAACAATTGGCCGTATGCGTGGCTTAGCGGAACTTCGCGGTATAATTACTGCTTTGTCACACAGCCAACATGGTTTGGTTTAGGTATCACTATAAACCCAATATCCACCTCCCCAATGTGATGAATATATCAAATATTCATCACATTATTGTGTCACGACAAAGCCTCATTCCAATGATAACCTTAGGTAATTAAGTATATTTAAGGGACACAGTAATGGAACGCTTAACAGCAGCGGATTTCGATCAAGAATTATTAGATTTATACGATTATTATGCCCATGGCAAAATTACCAAACGTGAATTTTTACAAAGTGCGAGCAAATTTGCAATAGGCGGTATGACTGCCATTGCACTCCTAAATATGCTAAGTCCTGATTATGCGCTTGCCGAGCAAGTGTCATTTAATGATCCAGACATTCAAGCCAATTTCATCACCTATCCCTCACCTAATGGCCATGGCGAAGTGAAAGCTTACATGGTGCGCCCGTTAAAAGCTCCCTATCCTCGCCCTGCAGTTTTAGTTGTGCACGAGAACCGTGGCCTAAACCCTTATATAAAAGACGTAGCACGACGCCTCGCTAAAGCTGGATTCATTGCATTGGCTCCAGATGGGCTTACATCTGTCGGTGGCTATCCTGGCAACGATAATGATGGCCGCAAGCTACAACGTAGCGTAGACAGCACAAAATTAATGAATGATTTCTTTGCTGGCGCAGAATATTTACTGCAAGATTCAAATAGCAACGGCAATGTAGGTTGTGTTGGTTTTTGTTATGGTGGTGGCGTTTGCAACGCATTAGCTGTCGCCTACCCAGAACTAAAAGCCTCAGTTCCTTTTTATGGCCGCCAACCAAAACCTGAAGATGTCGCCAAAATTCAAGCTGCAATGATGTTGCACTACGCCGCGTTAGATAAACGCGTCAATGCGGGCTGGCCAGCTTATGAAAAAGCCCTAAAAGCTAATGATAAAAACTATGTTGGTCATATTTACCAAGGCGTAAACCATGGCTTTCACAATGATTCAACACCAAGATATGATGAAAAAATGGCCGAATTAGCATGGCAACGTACAATCGACCACTTCAAAACCCATCTGGTCTGAAATTTCGTTCACAAACAAAATTCCACCTTCTCAGCCTAATTTTCATATGGCCATGGTGCTTTTGAAAACAAGCCGCCATCCACCCAAATGGTTTGCCCTGTCACAAAACTAGCAGCCTCGGTTGTCAAAAACAAAACAGGCCCGGCTATGTCTTTGGGAGTGCCCACTCGTGCCAATGGGGTAATCTTGGCCCATGTCTTTGCATAATTGGGGTCTTCTTCTTCGGTTCTGGCGGTCATAATTGCGCCCGGTGCTACACAATTAACATTAATGCCATGCTCACCAAGCTCAACAGCTGCCGATTTTGTTAATTGTTCAATGCCACCTTTTGAAGCCGTGTAATCAACTAAATTTGGGAAAGCCAGTTTATTACAGCCCGACCCAATATTAATAATTGACCCTTGCTTGCCACTTTTAATCATGGCTTTCGCCGCGTGTTTTATATTCAAAAAACAGCCTTTTAAGTTGGTTTGCAGCACATTGTCCCAATCATCTTCAGCCAGTTCCAACAAAGGCGCCCACGTTTGTATGCCTGCATTATTAACCAAAACATCTGGTGCCGCACCAAACCACTCAACAACCTTGGCGTAAAATGCGATCACATCGGCTTCAACGCCCACATCACTTTGTTCAGCTAATGCACGGCCACCTTTGGCTTCTATTTCCGCAACCAGTTCCTGTGCTTCGCCATCCGAAAATTTGTAATTAAATGCAACCGCAAAGCCTGCTTCAAAAAAGGCCTGCACCAAACAGCGGCCAATACCTATGCTACCACCTGTTATGATCGCTAATTTCTGCATTTTAAATCCTCAATTCAGCCAAAACAGCCAATTAAAATATATCTTAAATAGCCTATATGATTCCATTTCAATCATGCTATGTTTTCTTCAACAAAAGCATACAAATTCAAATGCCATTTCCGATGCCGTTTCTCAGGCCATATTTGAAGACGGTCTCATATCAGTATATTTCAAAGCCTCATAAATGAACTCCGAACAAACAATATTCCAAAAATATAATCTGATCGAGTATCTAGCAAAATCAACTTTTGTTACTTTACTAACCACATCAATTATCGGCTTATTTCCCATAATATTAGTTCAATTTTATTCAAGCTCCACCATTGGTAAACTCACTTTTCTAATCACCAGCGTCAGCGTTATAAGAACTTTTTCAAGCTTCGGCATGTCAAGCTTGCTAATTCGCACCCTTGCAAACAAAAAAGATGAAATTCCGCTTCGCGCCACTGTCATTATATTCTCGGTTTCCAGTGTCATTCTTCTGATGATTGCAACATGGTATAATCTAGAATTTTTCAACGTCGAATTTCTGCTGAAAATTGCGCTTCCCGTGTCGCTAATCGGCCTATTGGCAGCGGCATTGCAAGGTTTAAATTACTATAACATTGCCCATTTTCTGCACCAATCAGCCGTACAATCCATTTTACTGATGGCTATCTTTATTGGCATGTTTACTTCAAGCAGTTTCAGCATTCAAAAAATCATAAACATATCGGCGTTTATATCCTTGATAATTGCCCTATATTGCCTCTATTTAATCGTTAAATCACTTAAGAATTCCGATCGGGAATTCTCAAAAAGCATCATCTCAAATGTAAAAAAGAGCAATCACATGTTCTTTTTTAGTACATTTTATCTCATCCTCAGCGCGACTGATCAATTCATCATTCTTTATTATTCCGATTATGAACATTTGGGAAATTATGCAATGGCTGTTGGTCTGTCTGCATTTGCAGCCATTGGAATCGTGATTGTAAACTCCTTCACACCAACCCTTTTTGCACAATTAAAGGACGACATTCCAGAGCTTAACAAAATAGCATTTTTCAGTAGCTATATGGGCATTTGGCTTAGTCTCATTGCAACAATATGTGCAGCGGCATATCTTTATTTTGGCATCCAGAGTGAATATAAATATACAATCAGTATTTGCTTTGTCATCCTAGTTTTAGGCAATTTATTCCACACCATCACGGGCTCAGCAGGCTTTATGTGCCATATGACAGGCCTAGAAGCACAATCTTCAAAAGTCGCATTCTTTTCCGCGCTCACAAACTTAATCATTGGTTTGGCTTTGGTGCCTTATTTCGGCATCATTGGTGCGGCCATCGGCACGGCAATTGCACTCATGATCAATAAAATTCTATTATCCTATGTCGCTTATAAATATTTAGGCATGAAAAGTAGTTTCTTATATAAATATTTAGGCTAAATATAACTGTAACCGTTTTAATAATTCTTATCTGAGCCAAGCAATAATGACCAAGCAACCAATGACAAAACCCATCCTTCGTGGCCATTTTCATCAAGCCATGTTTTTCATCAGCCTTGGTGGTTTAGCGGTATTGGCGTCGCTCACCAACAGCAACCGCGAATTAATTTCAATATTGGTATATGCTTTTGGAGTGCTCAGCATGTTTGGCATAAGCGCACTTTATCACAGAATAAATTGGTCATCGCAAAACCGCGCTTTGTTTCGCAAGCTCGACCATAGCGCTATTTTTGTGATGATAGCAGGCACTTTCACGCCTGTGGCGATGCTCGGGCTGTCCGCCGAATCTTCAAAAATTCTACTTTTAACCATTTGGGGTGTGACTATTTTGGGTGTTGTAAAATCTATCTGGCTTACAAATCTACCTAAACTGCTAAATGCAGCCCTCTATGTTGGCGCAGGATATGTCATATACCCATATATTGACGAATTATCCGCCTCATTAGGTGCTAACGGCATGTATTTATTGGTTGCAGGTGGTTTTATTTACTCAATAGGTGCCGCCATTTACTCCTTTAAAAAACCAAATCCATACCCAAAATATTTTGGCTATCACGAGGTATTTCACTTACTAGTCAATGTTGCAGCCATTCTACATTTTATGGCCGTATATGCTTTGGTCGCAAAATAAAATCCAGTTTTATAATCATGCCTTCTGCTCATCATATTGAATGGCTTGTTGAATTAGAAATTTGATTTTAGCTACATCAACATCATCACCTAGGGCAATTTTCACATGCCTCATATCCTTTCCAGTGCCGCTAAGCCAACCATTAGGATCATTCAAATGCGCGCCTTGCTGAAAGCCTATCGTCACATGAGCTTTAGATTTCTGTAGGTAACAAACCAATTTATTCAGCGAATAGTTAGGCATTTTCCACTTAATTTCTTCGCAAAAATCAGAATTTGCGGCAAATATTAAATCCCGCAATTCTTTTGCCAGCACCGTTTGTTCGGTAGTGAGAGCATCAAACCACATTAGCATATTTTCATTCATTACATTGGTCATCGTCTCATCCTATAAAAACCAAAATATCAGGCTTTTACCCGCTCCATCTTGGCATCATAAAGCGGCCCTAGCTGCACATTACACTTCACCCGCTCAGTTGCAACTTCAAGCTCATATTCACCGTCTCGCACAAATGCAGCATCAACTCCATCATCATTACGAACATAGCCATAACCAATAGATTTTTCGACAGTATAACCATAGCCACCAGATGACAACCACCCGACCCGCTCACCATTTCTGTAAATAGTTTCGCGTCCTACCAAAATAACATTAGGATCATCAACTGTAAAACAAGCCATCATTTTTTTAACGCCATTTTGCTTTTGCGCCATCATTGCATCGCGGCCTTTAAAATCAACTCCAGATTTTAACTTAACTGCCCATCCCAATCCTGCTTCAAAAGGCGTGTGGTCGGCACCAATATCACTGCCCCAAGCCCGATAACCTTTTTCTAACCGCAGACTTTCAATCGCACGATAACCTGCATTTTTCAGGCCAAATTTTTCGCCTGCTTTAAAAATAGCTTGGTAAACACTGGTGGCATATTCAACTGGCAAATGCAGCTCCCAACCTAGTTCACCAACATAAGTAACCCTCAATGCCTTAACAGGGCAGCCTGCAATGCCAACGGTTTTAACCGTCGCAAAACCAAATGCATCGTTAGAAACATCATCATTAGTCACAGCCGATAAAATGTCGCGCGCCCGTGGCCCCATTAACGAAAGCACTGAGTTTGACGAGGTAATGTCAAATAACTGGCAATTCAAGCCTTCTGGAATATTGCGTTTTATCCAATCAAAATCATGCGTGGCAAAACCTGTACCCGTCACTATATAATATTCATCTTCAGCTATTCTAGCCACGGTTAAATCACATTCAATTCCGCCTCTATCATTTAACATTTGGGTATAAATTAAGCTGCCAATAGGCTTATCAATTTGGTTTGCGCAAATCCAATTAAGCGCCGTGGTGGCATCGCTACCTTTTAAAGCAAATTTTGCGAATGACGTTTGGTCAAATATCGTTGCCGCTTCGCGGGTGGCCTTATGCTCACGTCCCACCGCATCAAACCAATTTTGGCGTTCAAACGTGTAAACATCTTCGGCTGTTTCGCCAAGTTGTTTATCGGCAAACCAATTTGGTCTTTCCCAACCCAGTTTTTCACCAAAACACGCGCCCTGCTCTAATAATATATTGTAAAGCGGCGATTTGCGACATGGACGGCCCGATTTATGTTCTTCGTTTGGCCATGCCATCGTATAATGTTTACCGTAAGCTTCAATGGTTCTGGTTCTCACCCAATCTGTATCAAAATGTGGGCGACCAAAACGCCTTATGTCAGCAGACCACAAATCAAACGGCGGCTCACCATTCACAACCCATTCGGCAAGTGCCATACCTGCCCCGCCACCTGCGGCAATACCAAAGGCATTAAAACCCGCTCCTACAAAGTAGTTTTTAAGCTCAGGAGCTTCACCAATGATAAAATTACCATCAGGCGTGAAAGCTTCGGGGCCGTTGGTAAGAGTACGAATACCCGCAGTTTCAAGTGCTGGCACTCGCCCGAGGGACAGCTCCATTAATGGCTCAAAATGGTCAAAGTTAGAATCTAATAGCGAGTAGTGAAAACCACTTGGAATGCCACTTTTCGCCCAAGGAATTGGGTTGGCCTCATACCCACCCATAACCAAGCCACCTACTTCCTCTTTATAATAAGTCAATCTGTCAGGGTCACGTAAGGTTGGTAAATCTTTGGGAATGCCTTTAATTGGCTCGGTCACCATATATTGATGTTCCATTGAAACCAAAGGTACATTCACGCCAAATCGTTTAGAAAATTCTCGCGTCCATTGCCCTGCACACACCACTACTTTATCACATTCAATGCGTCCAAATTCTGTTTCAACGGCAATAATTTTACCTTTTTCAATCACTAAATCTAACACTTTGCAATCTTCAACAATTTTAGCACCTGCCATCCGTGCGCCTTTTGCCAAAGCCTGGGTAATGTCAGAAGGGTTAGCTTGGCCATCAGTTGGCATAAAAGCCGCACCCACAACATCGTGAATGCTCATCATTGGCCACATATCTTGCGCTTCTTGGGGCGTTAACAAGTGCATTTCAAGGCCAAAAGAATGTGCAGTGGTGGCTTGGCGTTTTACTTCTGTCCAACGTTCTTGATTACATGCCAACCGCAAGCCACCATTCATTTTCCACCCTGTGCCAAGGCCAGTTTCAGCTTCTATATTCTGGTAAAGCTCAACCGAATAGCCCAATAACTGAGTTATATTTGCGTTAGAGCGCAATTGCCCCACCAATCCTGCGGCATGAAATGTAGTGCCAGAGGTTAGCTTTTTGCGTTCCAATAACAATGTTTCCTCGCCCATTTTGGCTAAATGATAAGCCGTCGAACAACCAATTATGCCTCCACCAATCACGATAGTTTTGGCAGATTTTGGTATTTTCGCAGCATCTTCTGGCTTAATTTTATTGGCTAAATCATTCATATTCTGTCCTCACATTTGTATAAATTCTTGGTATGCTTTGCGAAAGTTGTTCAAACACTCTGCTGCATAGTTTTCATAATCAAAATCAATATTCGAGTTAACTTGCGATACCATTGCCCACATGGTTTCACGCAGCAAAGAAGCGCATTTCATGGTGCTATATTGCTGCCATAACTTCGGATCTATTTTTTGTTCAAAGTAATTTTCAAGCATCCAAACCTCTTGGGTTTGGCTTAAGTTATTGTTCGATGCCAGTCCGCCCAAATCAAATAAAGGTGTATTATAACCAGCATAATCCCAGTCAATTAGCCATAGTCTTTGACCATCATCCAAAAAATTGGCAGCCAATAAATCATTATGGCAAAAAACAATATCAAAAGGGCCCGATTTTTGCTCTAAATGTCGCCCGATATTTTGTAATTCCGTCACCAATTTTTGGTTTTTATAAGGACTATCCTTCAGCTTTGTTGAATAATTTTCAATCACATGGAAAACCCAAAAAATAAGCGCAGGGCCACTAAAATGTTTTGCAACATTTGTGTGGCAATCACGAATAAGTGGTACAATTTTGGTTAAATAGTCACCATCACAAATATCTTCAACATTCAATGTATGGCTTTCAATATAATCAATAATACATATATCATTATGCGCATAAATCACTGCGGGTGATAGGCCTGCAGTGTGCGCTGCCCTACTGGCCGCAAGCACATTAAACCCCATAACATGATGCTCAGGAATATCTCCCCCAACCCGAACCACATATTTTTTAGCGCCATCTTCAACTAGATAATTTGCGTTGGTTAAGCCGCCCGCCAATGGAGACATTGAGATTTCATTTTGCCAAATATCTAAGTTCAAAATTTCGCTAATTTTGTCATCGTTTTTCATCATTCAGTCTCCATCCCATAGCGAATGCGTGCCTTTTTAGCCCCCGCCGAAATTATCCGATCGGCCATAATGGCAATAAATGCAATCGCCAAACCAGCAACCAATCCTCGCCCTGTATCGGCTTTGGTCAGTGCTATATAAACTTCTTGGCCTAAATCTCTTGTGCCTACCAATGCAGTAATCACCAACATTGAAAGAGCCAACATTATAGTCTGATTGATGCCAAGTAATATCTCTGGTAGTGCCAACGGTAAGCGAATTTTTGTTAAAATTTGCCATTTCGTGGCACCAGATACGATGCCTGCTTCGATAATTTCAGAATGGGTATTTTTAACACCATGTGCGGTATAGCGTACCGCAGGCACCAAAGCATATAATATAATGGCAATCATTGCCGTAAAATCGCCTATTCTAAACAGCATGACCACAGGTATTAAATACACAAAACTAGGCAGAGTTTGTAACGTATCAATAAAAACTCCAATAACCTTGCCAGCGCGTTCGTTCACTGCCGCCAAAACACCCAAAGGCAGGCCAATAGCCACCGCAATAATCACCGATGCGCCACACAAGTAAACCGTAATCATTGCCTTGTCCCAAACACCATTCATAACAATAAAAACGCACATAAATAGGTTAAGCACGGCCAGTTTCCACCCACCAAAACGCCAACCAAGTAAAAACAGAATGAATATCATCCACGCCCAAGGTACATTTAGCAAAAAGCGTTTTATCGGTAACATAAAACCCTTGAGCAAAAATATCTTTACAGCTTCAAAATAGTCAAAATAATTAATGTTCAAATATTTTATTAAATCACTCCAAAATGTACCAGTGCTCAGATGGTAAGCTTTGGGAAAATCTTGCAAAAGTGGTAAAAATTGTCCAAAAACCAATGCAGCCGACATGATACCGACCACAATAAATGTGCGCTTATATCGGCCAAACAGGCTTTTATCTTGATCCCTTTTATGAACCCTAACCTGCCTCACAGCAAAAGCTTGGCTTAATCTATCAATCGCAATTGCCAAAATAACAATCGCAATGCCCGCTTCAAAACCACCGCCAATGTTGAGCCGCCTTAATGACGACAAAACATCAAAACCCAATCCACCTGCACCAATCATCGAAGCAATTATCACCATGTTTAACGACAGCATAATCACTTGATTGATACCAACCATTAATTGGTTTAATGAAGCGGGCATCAAAATGCGCCACGTAAGTTGAAACCGTGTACACCCTGCCATAATGCCAAAATCTTTAATTTCTGGATCAACTGATTTAAGCGCCAAAATCGTGTTGCGCACCATAGGCGGTGCAGCATAAATAACCGTTGCAATTAATGCCGAAACAGGGCCAAACCCAAACATAAACAAAATCGGCACCAAATAAGCAAAAATCGGAATCGTTTGCATGAGGTCTAATATTACATTGAGAATTTTTGCAAATACGGGGTGGTAATATGCATAAATGCCAAAAAACAAACCCAACCCCACACCAATGGGAACCGCAATCACAATCGAGGCCAATGTAATCATCGCACTGTCCCATTGCCCAAATACCGCCAAATAAAGGAATGAAACCCCAACAATAAAGGCCAAAAACCAATTCTTGGCAAAATGCGCCAAAGCAATAACAAAAGCCAAAACACCAAGCCAACTAAGTGGTGGTAATATTTGAACGATATTTTTTCCAAAGCCGCTGGTGAATCCAGTAGATAATAAAGCCAAAACAAATTTATACGGTTGCTCAATGACCCAAGAAATGCCGCGCGTAAGCTCGGTAAACGTAAACAGGCCAAAACTCGCGTCTTCAATCAACCATTTCATAAATAAGGAAATATAAGTTTTTGTCGAAAAAATCCAACTTTTTGGGTATTTTAAAAGCCAAGGCGCTTCAAAATATTCTGCGATGATTTTGCCATTCATCGCAATTATGTAGGTCAGGACAAAAAGCCCGACCCAAAACCAAATAGAATTGATAATTGTGTTAAATGTTTTTGTCATTTCACACCTGTTTCACCAAAATTTCAATGACCTTTTCGGCTTCAATAGAGCCAATTGTTTGGCCATTCTCAACCACCCGAATGGGCCTGTTTGCAGCGACAACCTGTTCGGCCACGTCAACAATCTTGGCACTCGCATCAACTTCGGCATCTCCATCACAAATCACAGGAGACATCACACTTTTTACACTTAATATTTTGGCTCTAGATACATGTTTGGTAAATTCTTTAACATAGTCATCGGCAGGGTTTAAAATCAAATCTTCTGGTGTTGCTATTTGAATAATTTCGCCGTTTTTCATAATGGCAATTCGATCAGCAAGCCGAATGGCTTCATCAAAATCATGAGTAATGAAAATAATAGTTTTCTTTAGCATGGCCTGTAAACGTAAAAACTCGTCCTGCATTTCACGCCGAATAAGCGGGTCTAGTGCCGAGAACGGCTCATCTAAAAACCATAACTCAGGCTCCACAGCCAACGAGCGCGCAATGCCGACCCTTTGTTGTTGCCCACCAGATAATTCTCTTGGGTAAGATTGATTATAGCCTTTCAACCCCACAAGTTCGATCACTTGCTCGGCTCTTTCTTCGGCCTCACGCACACTCATGCCTTGAATGGTCAAAGGAAAAGCCACATTTTTTAAAATGTTCAGATGCGGCAAGAGTGCAAAATGCTGAAAAACCATACCTAATTTATCGCGGCGAATTTCAATCATTTGCTTGTCGCTTATATTTCTCAAATCAACATCGTCAAGCACAAGCTCGCCTTTTGTTGGTTCAATAAGCCGCGACATACAACGAATTAGAGTCGATTTTCCAGAGCCAGAAAGCCCCATTATCACAAAAATTTCGCCCTCTTTTACCTCAACATTCGCATCGCGCAAAGCAGGTATCAAATGCGCTTGTTTAATTTGTTCAAGGCTAGGATTTGGGTTTTTAGATAGAAAATCCTCGGCATCAGGGCCAAATAACTTCCATATATTTTTACAAATGAATTTTGGCGAACCAAGCATATATACAAACTCAGAATTAAAAGAATAAATTAAATAAAATAACTAGCAACCTCAGGAGATAGGGTGGATTAGTATCAATCCAACCCTATCCTGGAGGAAGACTATTGAGAAGTCCAAGCAGTCCAACGCGCTTTATTGTTAGACATCCAACTAGCAACAACTTCATCAATTTCTTTACCATCTAGATCAACTTCACCAACCATGGCGCTCATTTCATCATTATCTATGGTATAGGCTTTTACAGTGGCATAAGCCCCAGGCCATTTTTCTTCCATGCCCGACCATGCGGCTTTCCAAATTGGGCCACGTGGTTTGCCACAGTCATAGGCAGCGTCTGGGTTAATTCCAACAGATGGGTCAGAATAGCATTCCGCACTATATTTAGGGAATTCCACAAATTCACCATCATATTTGGCAGGTGCCCAATGAGGAACATATGCCCATAATACAATAGGTGCTTTACGTTGGTAAGCCGATTCTAGTTCAGCAAATAAAGCCGCATCTGTACCCGCATGCACCACATCAAAGTCTAATCCCAACGCTTCAACACGCTCTTCATCAAACCCACCCCATGTCACTGGCGCGCCAACATAACGGCCTTTAGGTGCTGTTTCTGCGGTCGAGAATACTTCAGCACAGGCTTTAAGTGCTTTCCAATCTGGCAAGCCAGGGCATTTCTCTTTCATATATAGCGGGTACCACCATTCTTCGATGGCTTGTAAGCCAGTTTCGCCCACATTCACCACTTTATTTGTGGCAACGGCTTCATCCAAAGCTTCCTGCCCTGTAGTCGCCCAAATTTCCATAGCGAGTGTTAGATCGCCAGTTTTAAGCCCAGCAAATTGTGCAATATAGTCTGCCTGCACATATTCAACATTATACCCAGCTTCAGTTAGGATCGACCCCATAATTTTAGTATTTATGAGCTGTCCAGACCAATCATGTAAGGTCAACTTAATTGGATCGGTCGACATTTCTGCAGCCATCGCCATGCTCGATAATGACGCGCAGATAACTCCGCTCATCAGTGTGCTTTTCATTAATTTATTCAAAACCAACTTCCTCCCTCAGTTATTACAAACACTTCTTTTTATAAAATTTGCTCACTAATTCCACATTTGTCAACACATTTACTTCAATTTGTGGCTATGTGTAGTTTTTCAATTAAATATTCCACATAATATGTGGCTTTGATGGCTGATCATGATATTATGCCAAAATATAAACCTTACGGAGATCAAAATTGAGCCATACACCTGCGGATTTCTCACACATTAGTCACCGAGAACATGAAATTTTACGCGAGATTCGTCTTTCTGGGGGCAATTGCCGCATTAGCTTTTTAGCCAAGAGTTTAAATGTTTCGGATGAAACCGTAAGACGAAACATCAAAACACTAGAAGCAAAGTCGCTTGTTAAAAAAATACATGGTGGGGTTTTACTGATTGCCGATTTAGATCAAGTCGAACAACCATTCAGATCACGTATGGACAAAAATGCAGGTGTAAAACAGCTGTTAGCCGCAACTGTCGCCAATATGATAAAGGATGGTGATTCACTATTTTTAGACATTGGCTCCACCACGGCCTATATTGCGCAAGCTCTGCGCAATCATCACGATCTTTTCATCGTCACCAATTCTGTGAATATAAGCAACATACTTTCCAAACGAAATAATAATCGGGTTTTCCAAGCGGGTGGCGAGCTGCGCTCACATGATGGCGGCGCGTTCGGTTTCGATGCCATCCAATTCATTCGCCGTTTCAATGTTCAGTATGCCATCTTATCAGTAAGTGCCATTAATTCTGAAAACGGTTTTATGCTACATGATATGCAGGAGGCCGATTTATCGCGAGAAGCTACAAAACGTGCCAATACGTCCATAATTGTCGCAGATAGTAAAAAATTCGACAGATTGGCGCCCATTCATATAGATGAAGAAACAAAAATCGACATGCTGATAACCGACAAAACTCCAAATCCAGACATTGTGAATATGCTAGAGCAGCGAAACATCTCACTCACATACACGAGTTGACACCTCACTGTTTAGTAGCCATTCATCAGATATATTTTTATGAGCAGACTTATCAAACAATAGAAATTCCGCAAGTTGCAAGCATTTGCTCGGTTAAATCTTTCGATATTTTAAGGCCACTGATAGAAGCACATTTATCAAAATCAACATCAAAAATCTGTGCTCTTTCAAGAGTTAGTCCATGTAGGTTAGAATGCCGAAAACTAACATCATTCAACTGACAGTCACTAAATAATGTATTCACGAACGTACATTCACTCAAATCGGTGGATGTAAAATCACACTCTTCAAATTGTAAACCCGATAAATTATTGGCATTTAACATCATATTTTGCATTTTAGATTTTGTTACTTTTAATCCGTTAAAATACGCACCCTTTGCCTTACGCGCAAAGTTACATTCATAGAATGCAGAGTTTTTAAGGTTAGTTTTATGGATAGAAGCACCAATAAAGCCACTATTTTTTACAATTATTGATGGAAAGTGGCAGCCAACAAACTCACTACCATTTAATTTCACTTCACGAAAAGTTAGATTATTCAAGTCACTCTCTTCGATGGTGCAATTCGTAAAATTAGCTTTACTCAAGTCACATTGGTTAAAAATAACTTGCCTAAATTGGCAATTTTCAAACTTTGCATTGGTAAATTTACAATTATAAAACTCTAACCCTTCAAAAACACAGTCAATAAAGGTCATTTGTTCAAATGACCAATTTTCGGGCGAGCGAGTGGTGAAGTGTTGGCTGATGGCTTGGTCTTCGTTACAAGCATCTCGAATGTCTGCATTTATTGTGCAATTTATCATATATTTGCTCATTTTTCTGAAGGTTAGACAATTTCGATTTTAAATTTTGACAATAAGGACAACACCTCTGGAGCAGAAAACTTTGCTTGCCTTACGTCATTATCAACGGGATCAACAAAATAATTTTTAGCCCCAATGAAACTCGCCTTTTTCAAATTACAATTCTGAAAACGAGCGCCTTGTAAATCGGCGTTTTTAAAATCACACCCACTCAGATTAGCTTTAAAGAAATCTGTTTCTCTCATCACGCACGAAATAAATTTAGTATGCTTGATATCTAAATCACCAAAATTACAAAAATTAACAATCGTATCATCAAACGAAAAATCAATAATAAGCCTGTTAATCGAAGCAAAATTTGCTCCCACAATCTTAGATCGTGTAAATTTTATATCCTGTAGCCGACAATCATCAATCTTTATATTTGACAAATTACATGAACTAAACACGCATTGAATAAATGTTGTTCTGGAAAAATCACAATTTCTAAAATCGCATTTCGTAAAAACGCAATTCACAAATTCCTTATCAGCCAAGTTTGAATGGGGCAAAGCTAAGTCTTCAAAATTCTGTTTTTCATATGATTTATGATGTAAGTTCACGGCGTTGCCTCTCAAGAAATTGGTATATAACTGAGTAACATTTCATATTAATATATTCAGTATCTATCTCAAACAATCAACCGCTAAGTCGCTATTTAACTGGGCTTAGCCTTTACCTCTTGACTAAAATTCAAGAGTGTGTGCAAGATTTTTTGTTCAAAACCATCAAAACTGATAACGATACAACAGGAATAATGACATGGCGCGTACTGGTTTAAGCCCTAAAGAAATTTCCAGCGCTTCACTAGAATACGCGACTATACGCATATCTGTTTTTTGTTGAGTGGCTCTTGGTTGCGAGCAAGCTATTTGGTCCAAAGACTAGCCGCTAAGGTAGCTGGCCTATTCCGCCTTTGAGATTGGCTTGAAGTATCCAATATTAAAGGTAATTAGTGCCATGAAAAAATTCGCTGCACCAAATATATCTTCTTTTAATTTAAGAGGCGCATAGTTTTCTGCTAAAATGCCAGTATCTAGACTTTTGCCAGCCATTTGGCTAACTTGGTCAACCAAAGGCATAAGTATCAAGTTTGCATTAAGTGCCATGAGCAACATTAAAATTGTCATTAACGCATACCATATGTTACCCAATGGATTTTTTTTGCTGATAGAAAACATTGTAACGGTCGCTAAAATAGCAAGCCACATACCTGGTATTGTTAACGCATAGGTCATCGCAGAAACAAATTGTCGATGCGCATAAATAAGCTGTATGTCAACTTGAACACCCACCACTTGGTTCATCACAATTGATGCAAAAATCCCACTAAACATTAAAATGCTACCAATTATTTGGAATAGGCGAAGCCCTTTAGTCATGATTCCCTCCCAAGAAATATAATAATTTTAGGTATATGGACATTTTAAAATAATGTTCAAGGGAGTCTTTTGGGAGTTTCATGCAAAAACAAGCATATTATTTCAATCAATTTATGTGACATGGCTGAATGTCAAAATAACATGATCAAAAAGAGAGACCACTCACCCCGTTAAGGTTGAGTGGCCACTTTAAAGCTATTTTCACAACTCGAATAATTAGTTAGCGGAAACTATACTATTCAGCCCAACGAAGAGCCGCTTTTGCAATTCTTGCTCCATAGTAATGTGCTGTTCTTCTGTCAGCCGATGGTGGTGCAATGTCTGCCCCAACATCTGCCAAAGATTGCGCCATTGCGCCAAGGCTTGCACCCATACGGTTTAAAGAATCTTCCGACCCTGCAGTAGAGTTATTACCTGGCGGTAGGTCTAAACCAACCCAAACCATGCCATGTTGCGCAGCAAAAACAGACATCGTTTGCAATGTGCCAGTTTTGTCGCCAGATTGGCTAGATGAATTGGTAAAACCACCAGCGATTTTATTTTTCCAACCCTGTTCCATCCAAACGGTTGATGATGCATCCATAAACTCTTTAAACGGTGCTGAAACAGTGCCCATATATGTAGGCGAGCCAAAAATAATAGCATCGGCTGATGCCAATTCATCCAGATTGGCCGCCGCATAATCAGCATCCAACAATTTAACATTTGCATTATCTACCGATTGCGCACCCTCGAAAATAGATTCAGCTTGTACCTTTGTATGTCCGTATCCACTATGATACACAACAATTACACTCACTTGTTTTCCCATTATATTCTCCTTAGTTAAATTCGGTGTCAAAATAGCAACTTGATTATTTTTTGTAAGTAGGTATTATTAAGTAACTAGTAGTAATTTTGGCGTAACCAAGGGATAACTTTTAAAAATGAAATTTACAGATGCCCCAATCTCCTGCCCGATGGATGAGCTTTTACGTATCATTTCTGGGCCTTGGACAACCTATATATTATGGCGACTAGCCAATAATGGCACAGTTCGGTTTGGCGAGCTTAAACGGATGGTTCCGGGAATTTCATCCCGCATGTTAACCGAAAGGCTACGCAAACTCGAAGATACAGGCTTTGTATCGCGTTCGTTCAAGCCCACAATTCCACCCGAAGTTTCATATACACTAACCGCCCGCGGTTTAGAGCTGCGCGAGGTTCTCAATCAATTGAGTGATCTTTCTGTGAAATGGAAAATGGTTGAGCCATGCACGCCAAGTTCAGACGATCAAAACGCTGAACTTAGCAAAGCGGTGTAACTTTTAACAACCTCAATTAAACATTTTGAAAATGAAATCTGCTTCATCAGGCTCGATTTCAATATTAAAATTTTGAGACAAAAGCTCCTGCAGTCGCTGCGGCTTCTCTAATTTTTCGTCACTTCTTTCAGTTGAGCTTATAGTCGAATAGACGCCTTCGCTAATAAACTTAGTGTCTCCTTTGTTTTTAAGCGAAATCGTTAATTTCTGAGTGAACTTGGCCTTCGGATGCGTATTTGAATAATAATTAGCCAGTTCAAAATCAGATTCAAAGCTTTTGGTTCTTGTAAATGTATATAGGGCAAAGAAACCCTTTTTATTTTGAACTTCTAGCTTAAACAACCCTTCTTCTGAGCTAACAACCCGAAAAACCTGCTTGTCGGGCGCAGTTATTTCATCCCCAGACATTGGAATTAACGACATAGGCGAATACGGCCCAAACCCAACATCGGCTACATATTCCAGCCCGTCAATCGTGACAATGTTCATGCGGTGAGTTTGAGGCACGTCTTTATTACTGCCATAAACCACCCGTGCCAAACAAGGCATCACGGTAAAGCCTAGCTGTTCCAACATATAAAAAAACAACTTATTATGTTCAAAACAGTATCCACCGCGTTTTTTTAACACTATCTTTTCAAAGAGATCTTCAATTTCTAATGAAATTATTTCTA
The DNA here is from genome assembly GCA_051531935.1 of Hyphomicrobiales bacterium. GTDB lineage: Bacteria > Pseudomonadota > Alphaproteobacteria > Rhizobiales > OSC116 > OCS116. The sequence goes on along the minus strand of JAOPTR010000018.1, from coordinate 150,881 downwards.
ATTTATTGAGCAAAACATCTAAATTATTAAATGTGAAACGGGTTTGGTGCTCAACTATCATTTGATTAATTAATTCGATAGGGTTTGCATCCACATTCAAACCCAATTGCTTTATATATTCAGCTTTAAAATCTTGCATATCTCACCTATAAATTCACTAAAACCACACCAGCAAACAACATCATAACACCACCAAGCTTCATTATAGAAACAGAATTTACAGGCATATTGAACCAACCAAAATGGCTTGCCAAAATCGACATAATAATTTGCCCCATCAACACCCCCACCATAACGTTAGACACCCCAATTTGCGGCATCAACCAGTAAATTGTCGATAATGCCACCGCGCTAAATATGCTGCCTAAAAACCACAAATGAACAGGTATGTCTTTAATGCTAGAAAAACTTGGCAACCCAACCCTTGTCACACTCACCAAAATTAAAATCAGCATAGCAGTAACAAATGACACCACAAAAGTCGCAGCAAAAGGCGATTGAAGGAGTTTACCCAACTGCCCACTCATTCCACTTTGCATGGCAATGGCCATACCAGAAAGCATAGCGAAGAAAATTAATATAATATTGTTCATGCACACACTATAAGGGCCTATTTTTTAATGCGCCTTTACATATGTTGAGAGGTTATTTTATTTTTTTACGAATGCGGCTAAGCTGCGTAGGCGTAATTCCAATTTTAGAGGCTACGTGGTGCAACGGTATACGGTCAACTAAGTTTGGATAATCACGAAGGAAGTCTTCATACCTCTTCATACTATCATCCGCCAGAAGTGAAGATACAAATGGCTCAGCCTTTAGCACCCAATTCGCTTCAAGATAAATAATATGATATTGCATCAATTCATTGTTATTGAATAATAATTCCCGATATTTCGAGTGATTAATTTTCACAACAATCGAATCTTCCAACGATTGAAGACAAAAATCAGATTCTTGATTTTTAAGGCTAGCAACAAGGCTGGCTGGAAATTGCCCTTCAACGAAGAAATTTTTGTTTATTTCTTTGTCAAAATCCACCCCGCCCAAAAAATAAACCCGAAACAACCCTTTACTCAAAAAATAAAAATAGCGAGCAACATCACCAATTTTAATTACGTTTGCACCATTCTGCACATGTTCCACAGATACAATGTTCAACAATTCAGCCCACAATTCATCCGAAATTGGGGCATATTGTTCCATAACATCACGCATATGACTTAGCGTATTTTGGCGAAGCAGTTCATTCAATTTATAAATACCCAATTATTGATTCTCATTAACAATCATATTTATAACATTGAGTTCAATTTTCAAGTCTCTAATCAAAAACCACAACCAAATAATCCTCCCATAGCCCCTAGCTCCATAAAACGATGATTTTGTTAACTCCCCGCCACACAACGCTATTTATGTGGTTTATGCCCAGAAACCTGTCTCACATGAGTATTCCATGCTTCAATATAAGAGGAATTTGGAAGTTGATATTCCTATGCTCATACCTAAGCCCAAATTAAAAAAAACCGCATTATAAGTGAAAGATACAAGAGATCTTTATGGACAACAATTATGAGTTCGAAGGAAGCATTTCAAATACCTCCTTCGAACCATATCTAGTTTAATTCCCAATCATACCCGTCAGCAATAAATCACCCGATGCGATGTCAAAAACATCAACAACACATAGCAAAGGCGCGTGAGCGCTTGCGTTTACGCGCAATCCAGCAGTCACTCCATCAAATGAAATACCAACAAGTTCTTTAGCGTTTCTAAAGGGCACTCTAACCTCTACGGTTTGTTCAGAAAAAACAGGCGAATAACCTGGGCTATCTAATAATAATGGCAAACCCGGCCAAGTCACAGGTAATTGAGGAACCGAACCAGCAGGAATATCCTTAACTTTAAGAGCCCCGGCACCACATTTATCATCAGGAACTAAAACAACCCAATGTGAATGCCAAACATTACCATCATTCTCCAAATTACCATCGCCATTTTCATCAAACAATGGAGTGTCATCAAAGTCAGGCTGAGAGGTAATTGCCATTGATAAAATACCTTGATTTTTCTCAAAACCAACCAATGAGCTATTTAATTTTGTAGGCCAAACATATGAAAACACATCACTACCTGCTAGTTGACCAGAGGCGGTTGGTTTAACTTTTCCAGCACCCCCACTAACGTTCATAGTAAAAGTAATCCAATTGTCAGATGATTTAATGTTTGTTTTTACAATATCAAAACTTGTTATTTTGGCATTACCGACATCCGCATTAATTTCGTAAGAATGGTTTTCATCAGCTTGTGCCGATGTTATCATCCCCATCACTATTAATGAAGATATGCTCACATATTTTATAAAATTTAATTTCATTGTTTTTTCTTTCTTTAAAATTTTGTTGGTTCTGGGCATCCATCAAGTTGAAGGATAAAATGTCCACGAGTTTCTATTGACTGCTGAATTTGAGTATTGGCTTTTTCACTATGACAAAAATTGCAATTTGATTGCTCCACTTCATAGGTTGTCTCGCCAATTCCCAATAGCCACGACTTGGCGTAACCAAGCGCAAGCTTCTTTGCAGTTCCCTGATCTACTAAAACGTCAAAATGCATAATGTTTCCATTTTTAGATTTTGCGTATGTATCAAAAACGTCGATGTGCATGTAAATGAATTCCATTTAGTTTCGTGCATGAAGATGTGAAATCTAAGTTAGCTTAACCTTCGGAAAATCAAGCGGTACTGCGAATGCAACATTTGTATAATTGGTGAAAATATTAAGCGAAACATGAGCCAAAATTTCTGCAATTTCTGCTTCATTGTACCCAGCAAGTTTCACAAGCTCGATATCCGATTGAGACACATGTCCCGTATTCTTCACCAATAAACTTGCGAAGGTTAATGCGGATTGCGTTTTGGTATCACTTGACGACCCATTCTGCGCCATCGACATCTCTTCTCGGCTTACACCAGCAGCACTTCCTAAAGCCTAAAAATATTGGAAAAGCAAAAATTTGTTAGCCGAAGTCAAGACCTTGCAGACAAGCGCCTCTCTCGTTTAAAATTAACCACTCGAGGCGAAGAATTTGTTGAGCAATCTGACAATATATTCACCAGAGTTACCGATGATGACACAACACAAATCGAAATGCTAAAGTCAATTTTGAAGTCATGGCAAATTCAAAACAACCAAAAAGGCTTCGGGCAATGTAAATCGTGTAAATACTTCCTGACAAAGAGTGACAACAGCTACCAATGTAAATTGACCTCAGAATCACTAGATAATCAAGACATTCAAAAAATTTGCAAAGAACACGATTTCGCAGAACAGTAAAATTATTTGAGCCAAATTGCCCGATCATCTTGAAGCAACAACCCTCAACCAGCTCCTTAATCAATCGCACCATAAGCTAAATATGATACTTCGCTGTCGACAGTCCGCACAAATTTCTAGAACTGTTTTTTATTTCAATATGGCTTTTGCGAAACGTTTGTTATTTGTGTAAGATTAAACTCTGTGTCCTCATGTGCCGCTTGATTTAAAACAACCTACTATCCAGTGAACAAGAATTCAGACGTTCGAAACCGTAATATAATTAAACACGCATTTCAAAACTGCATGATGAACTAGCCATGAATTTGAATTATTTTCTGGTTCACCACTGACAAACTGATTTTTAATTTCACAAAACCACTCATTTTGTATGTCGGCGTTTTGAAACACATTTATTCCTAGAACAATGTAAAAAAAGGAGCAAGCTGTATCATCAACTCACTCCCTTTTGCATTTTATTTAGCCATACTAGAATTTTCTTTAATCAAGGCTTTTGCTTCATCAATCAAACCCTTGCCATCAAAACCCTTAGCATCCATTTCTTTGGCCCACTGGTCGTAAACAGCGGCAGATGCTTGATGCCATTTATCACTTTCCTCGGCACTTAGAACAATAACATTATTGCCGAGTTCAACCGCTTGAGCGCGTACAGGGGCATCAGCTTCCTGCATTATTCTAGCTGCGTTTACACTGAATTCAAGACCTGAATTATCGTCGATAATTTTTTTCAAGTCATCTGGCAGGCTTTCATATTTCTCTTTATTCATTGCCATTACAAACGTAACTGTGTAAAGAGCATTACCAGTAAATTCAGTGTGATTATGGACTAATTCACTTACTTTTAAAGAGGCTGCAACTTCCCAAGGAATGGTTGTTGCGTCAATAACACCCTTTGACAAAGCTTCAGAGACAGCTGGAACTGGCATTCCGACAGGAGTCGCACCAAATTCTTTTAACATCATGTTAATGGCTCGAGAACCGCCACGAATTTTCAAACCCTTCATATCTTCAACATCCTTGATAGGTGTATTCGAATGAATTAATCCTGGCCCATGAACCCAAGTACCAAGCACATGCATATCTTTAAATTCATTGTCTTTCATGTCTTTTTCAAACAATATCCAAAAAGCTTTAGTGGTTGCTTGCGCATCAGATTGAATAAATGGTAATTCGAAGACTTCTGTGCGGGGGAAACGACCTGGAGTGTAACCAACTACAGTCCATGCAATATCTACAACTCCATCAAGCACTTGATCTATTAACTCAGGCGGCCGCCCACCTAGCTGCATCGAGGGATATTGCTGAATTTTGATTCGCCCTTTTGAAGCCTCTTCAACTTTAGCACCCCAGACTTCGAGTACTTTTTTAGGTACTGTTGCCTGTGGTGGTAAAAATTGATGCAATTTTAACGTAACAGTATCTGCTGCAATAACAGAAACAGTACTAATCCCTAACCCTGCAGTGCAAATTAATGCAGCCCCTACTATGGATTTTATTTTAAACATTTTCATAATTCTCTCCCTTTTATGATAGTTTCTTCATGATATGGTTTCCAATTTTATGCGAATTGAAACCCAATAGCTTGTAACTATATTGCTACACTTACCTACATTCGAGACCACTCGAATTTTACATTATCTTTGTGTTGCGCGCGACTATACGGCCATGGCATGGCAACAAACCAAGGCTTCTATTTTGCATCTTCAGCTATAGGAATTTAAAATATTTAATTGCGACCCATAATTTTACGCAATGTCACAACAAAACTCGAATACTCTTCATCACTCAACATCGAAAAAACTTGTTTTTCCGCCTTTAAGACCCTTGGCCTAAATTCCTTCACAAGATCCCTGCCTTCCTTTGTTAGAATAAGCGCAATTGATCTTCTGTTATTCTCTGGCACTATCCTTTCAAGCAGCCCTTTATTTTCAAAAGCTCTTATTATGGTTGTCATATTTGAGCGTTTTATTTCTAAAGCCTTCGCAAGAATTCCTTGATTAATTTCTGGGTTATCATTAATGGCGCATAATATCGTAAAACGCCCGACGTTTAATTCTTCACCTTTAAAAATCTCCTGGAATGACTTTGATACTTTTAACTGTCCTAACTGAATCATTAGCCCAGCAATGCGCTCAAACTCCTTAAAATCAACATTTTCGATTGCCTTTACAGGTATTAGTATTTCTTCAACCAATTGATTTTGTGACATAATTAATTTCCTTTATTAAAGCTTGCTTCAGATTGCACCTCGTTTGGAACAGCAAGGCGCGCAGCCTTTTTGTCCAGAAATGCTTTGAGACGCATTTTAGCATCAGGAGATTCTTGTGTAAACGAAGCTATCATAGATTCGAAAAACAACCCTTCATCATAGCCACTGTCATGAATTCTAGGTATCGCGTTTATAATGCAATAATTTGATAGTGCTGAATTTTTAGCCGCACATTTTGCAAGTTCAAGTGCCTTTTCAAACGCACCTCCTTTAGGAGTTATATATGAAACAATATTAAATCGTTCGGCTTCTGATGAAGAGAGCACTCTTCCCGTAAGCATTAAGTCAATCATTCTAGAAACGCCTAAAACTCGAGATATGTTTACGGAGCCACCACCGCCAACAAAAATACCTCGCTGACCTTCAGGTAAAGCAAAAAACGCACTTTCATCAGCAACTCTCACATGAGTTGCTGAGGCAAGCTCAAGCCCTCCGCCAACAACCGCACCATGCAAAGCTGAGAAATAAGGAATTGTGCCACGTTGAATTTCTGTGAAAATTGCATGCCACCTCCTTGAACCAGCGATGCCTTCAATTGCAGTTTTGTCAATATGCTCAGATAAATCTAAACCAGCACAAAAATGATCTCCATCACCCCAGATAACTGCTGCCTTTGCTTCCACATTTGCTTTTTTAATAGCAATTTCTAATTCAGACAACATGCTATCCGAAATGGCATTTCTTTTTTCAGCACGAAGAAGCTTTATAATCGCTATATCATTCTTCAGTTGATATGAAATTTGACTCATTCTTACCCCTAATGTCCCATTGATCCATCCCTGCGGTGCCAATAAGAAAATATTTTATTTGTACAACCTTATTGTCCATATATGGACTTTCTAATAATGGATAAAAATTCCATGGCTGTCAATCGTTTTTGCAAGTATTCCTTTAAGGTTTAACGCGGTGTTAAACGCACGCCACCATCAATTCTTATAGTTTCTGCATTGATATACCGATTTGTAATGCACGTTTCGACAAGAGCAGAAAATTCCTCTGGTTTGCCCAACCTTGAAGGAAACGGAATATTTGATGCCAAAGATTCTTGAGCTTCTTTAGGTAGAGTACCTAATAGAGGAGTGTGGAATATTCCTGGTGCAATTGTATTAAGCCGTATTCCAAAACGCGCAAATTCACGCGCGATAGGCAACATCATAGAGATAATCCCCCCTTTAGATGCAGAATATGCTGCTTGACCAATTTGACCATCATAAGCAGCAACAGAAGCAGTTGAAACGATCACACCTCTTTCATTATCTTCGAGGGGAGCTTCTTCGCTCATTAATGCACCTACAAGCCTAATCATATTGAATGTTCCAATTAAATTGACTTCAATTACCTTTTTAAAAACATTCAATTGCATCGGTCCATCTCTGCCGACAACTCTACTAGCTGTGCCTATTCCTGCGCAATTAACAAGAATTCTTGGACAATCAAAATGCTCTTTTAGCCTTAATAGGGATGCGGTCACGCTTTCGTCATCGCAAATATTAGTCTCGATAGCCAAACCATCTATTTCCATAGCCACTTCATTTGCAGCCTCGATATTTAGATCAAAAATAACCACTTTGGCGCCAAGTTTAGCCAAATGAATAGCCGTTTCTTTACCTAACCCAGATGCTCCACCAGTAACAATTGCAACACTATTTTTAATTTGCATTCTAATATTCCTTCGTCAGGTTTTTATTAAACATATATATTTCGAGGTGAGGAGTTATAAATTTCCTCAACCAAGTCAGGCCTATTTGCTAACACAGCACGTTGATTAACTGACCCTTTGTCTGTTAATTCATGGCTTTCTAGTGATGGAGGCGTTTCAACAAGTATGATGTTTCTTATGAGAGTTGAAGAGCCTGTATTGGTTAGGGCTAAAGATTTGAGCCTTACTGCAAAGGCTTTACGCACTTTTTCATTTCTCAAGACATCCTCAATTTTTGCATCAGGCATTTGAGCAATTTCACGTAACAAATCATAATTTGGAAAAACCAACCCACCCAAATAGGAACGATCGGCTCCAGTAATCGTCACCTCATTAACAATGCCTTCGAAATGATCAATAAATTGCGTTCTCAAGGCGCCAGTTGAAACCCATGTTCCCGTATCTAATTTAAAATTTTCTGCTGTACGCCCATCAAACATAAATCCTTCATTATAATCATTTGGATCTTTCGGCTTTAGCGCGTCACCCAACATATAGTAGCCTTCCTCATCGAATGCCTTAGCTGTCAACTCAGGTTGCCTCCAATATCCTGGGGTGATGTTTAACCCCTTAAGTCTTGCGTCATATTTGCCTTCAAATGGAACCAACTTCAAAATCTGTCCCTTACCGGGTACACCAATATTTCCTGGCTTGGTTTGTGGCCATGTGCAAAACAATGCGGCAGGTGAGGTTTCAGTTGCTCCTAACCCTGTCGCAATCAATATTCTGGTTCCCGTAGTTTCAACGGCCATTTGTTCCAAACAGTCCCAAGTATGTTGAGCAAGCCCTGCCCCTGCATACCAAATCATTTTTAAATTTTTATAGAACGCTTGCCTTAACTCTGCATCGTCTTGCATCGCTTCGACCAACGCATTTAATCCTCTAGGAACGTTAAAATACCATGTTGGAGAGACATCTTTGATATTACGTATTGTCTTATGAATATCTCTTGGAGTCGGTCGACCATCGTCAATATATAGTGTTCCACCATTAAATAACGCCATATAAAAAACTTGATTTCCACCAGCTGTATGGTTCCAAGGTGCCCAATCAAGCATTATTGGAGGTTCATCCTTCACGAAAGTAAAAGCCTCCCTAACCATCATGTTGTTGGAACAAATCATTTGATGAGTGTTAATCACTGCTTTCGGTGAACCAGTTGAACCTGAGGTGAATAAAAACTTAACGATCGTATCACCATTTATTTTTTCATATGATTGACTAACTTCATCAGTGATAGTGGTCTTCAAAGCTGTTTCAAAGTGTATATGATCTTCTGAAATGAGAGTTGTGGTTAAGATTTTCACGCCTTCTTCTGCAGCAGCTTTGATCGCTGGTAAATACATTTCCAAATCTGCGGCAAAGACCATACATGGAGTAATTGTAGAAAAAATATCAACTAAACGCTCAAAATCTTTCGATACAATTGAGTAAGCAGGTGAAATTGGCGCATAAGCTACACCCACATGCGCAGCCGCCAAGCCAAGTAACGCATGCTCAATACAGTTGCCAGAAAGAATTGCTAGCGGTCTTTCTGCTGAAACACCATTGTCGATTAGAAATTGTCCTAAAGATTTAACTCTTTCTGCTGCCTCGCTATAGGTTAGGGTTCTCCATTCTCCATCACCTCCTCTATCAGCCAAATAAACTTTATCAGGGTGAATATTGGCATAATGCAATAGCGCATCTGTAATTCTCTCATTATAAGATGGTAACTCTTCTACCTGACTAACATAAATTTCACCATTCTCGCCATTGCGAGTTATTACCTCAGGTTGGTCAAATTTAACTGGTTTAAATGGAACATCTAACCAAGAGGCGTCTTCGGTAAAATTATTTGTCATTTGTATTCTCCGATTTTATTTAATCAAACTTGATTTACATCTCTAATCAAACAGTCCATTTTTGGATGATTTTAAATATAGTGTACCCTTGTCAATTAAAATTATATTGATTTTAAAGGCAGTTCCATATTTCCTTAAACTTAAAGGCAATGAATTGGCTAAATTATTTTGCGCCACACTAAATAAATCCAAATTTTTTCGAATTTATTACAAAAAATAATGCACATCCTCGTTTTTTCTAACAACATCGAATATTGAGTTTTCTTTGTACTTATAAGCTCCAGAATTAAATCTGAAATCTACTTTAGATTTTTAATAACTTCCTAGCATTTTCTTTCATGATAAGAGGCCTAACTTCTGGTTTAATATCTAATTTCTCAAAATCATTAATCCAGCGATCAGGCAGAATAACAGGCCAATCAGATCCAAAAAGCACTTTATCTTTTAAGATGCTATTCATATAACGGATCAAAATAGGTGGGAAATATTTCGGAGACCAACCAGATAAATCAATATAAACATTTGGTTTATGGGTTGCTACTGACAATGCCTCATCCTGCCAAGGAAACGAAGGATGAGCTAAAACTATTGGCATGTCAGGAAAATCGGCAGCGATTTCATCAATATACATAGGGTTAGAATAAGCTAATTTCATTCCCATTCCACCAGGCATGCCAGAGCCTACCCCGGTTTGCCCCGTATGAAATAAAACAGGTTTTCCAGTTTCAGCAATTGCTTCATACAATGTATATGCATTGCGATCATTTGGATAGAACCCCTGCATTGTAGGATGAAATTTAAATCCTTGAATGCCAAAATCCTTGACCAATCGAAGAGCCTCACGTGCGCCAAGTTTGCCCTTAGCAGGATCTATACTGGCAAATGGAATTAATATATCATCATTTTCTGCACATAGCTCAGCCATCTCTTCATTATTATACCTGCGAAAACCTGTTTCTCGTTCCGCGTCTACCGGAAAAATAACGGCACCAATTTTTTTCTCTCTATAATAGGCCGCAGTCTCAGGAATAGTTGGAGGATGCTTAAAAGGAGATTTAAAATAACTTGTCATTGCATCTTGAAAATCGTCATAACCGTCGTCAGCATGTAACCCACATGATTCTTCTGCATGGGTATGAAAATCAATCGCAACAAGACTATCCACATCAAGCATAGCTATCTCCCTCATAAGTCACTTCTAAGAAATATTTCCGCAATAAACATATATAGAAACATCTTAAAACTAAATATTGTCTCATTTTAGATTGTCCATTTTTGGACTATTTAAAATATCATGTCAATGCTTATTTCAAAATGTATGATTTACTTTTGAGTAAAGAGCCTTAAAAACCCAAGCAACCCTTACAAAAACCTACACCAAAAATTGTTTCCAAATTGCTCAGCAGCTCCCTCCGCCATCTGCGGTGAGAATCCTCAACAATCAGAAAATACTATTCAGAATTTTGCGTTGATTAGGTGGATTTGGACCTAAGAAATAATTTAAATCTGGTTGATATGACTGAACATTTTAACTCTTGATATTCACTTCGACAGAACTTCGCTTAGCTGCCAGAACACTCCTGTTTTATAACACCATTGTCTATACAAAAATTATATCCCACACACTCCAAACAAAATCAGTTTTACAATTTTTATATCCCAGGATGGTCAATACAGCAGGACAACATAATTTCCAGAGAGTGCCATAAACGAAGCTTCAGAATCATATACATAATCCAGCTCAGCTTTCTAAACGCGCTTCAGGGATTTTTTCATATTCACCCAGCCTCCGGGCACCACCGCCTATCTCGCTTTAACACTTTTTATGTTCACAGCTTGTCGCATTTCAAACGCGTTTAAACTAGGGAAAGATGATGAGTTTAGGAGAGGCAAAAATGGTGCAAGAGATTGGTTAAGGCAAGTTGTGTGGATGAATTTATATGTTGTGTTTGAAATGATGAATATGAGAAATCAAATCATCCTTGCAACAATAAATGCAATAGAATTGCTCAAATACTGAATATTTTATTCTGACAACCAAACTGAAATTGGTAGCCTTGCATACTGATTGGCAAGTTGAGAATTTCGTATTTTCTGTTGTTTGTTGCTATTAGTTTATAAATTATATGCCATTTTCGGAAAAGCTTCAGGCCAAGATGATGAAGACTTAACGATCATTCTTTGGAATCCAGTCCAATGGACATTAGCCTGTACATCTTCGGATTTAAGGTTAGCCAATTCAAATAAACTTGATGATGCCGAGAAATGAGTGGTATAGATTGTATTTATTTCAGTGTGTTACATTTAAGGGCTAGTGATGAAGCGACCAGAATTTATAAAACATTGTGAAGAATTGAGAACTGAAGACACTTTTTCATACCCTAACGACACTGAAACTTTTGGTACAGGCGCAGCATTAGGACGAAAACTTGGGCTTGGGCGCGTTGCAATTAACTATGAAGTTCTTCAACCTGGAGACCGAACCTCATGGCCTCATGCACACAAAGAAGAAGAAGAGTTTATTTTCATTTTAGAGGGAACGCCTCAAATTTGGATTGACGGATATGTCTATGATTTAAATCACGGCGATTGTGTTGGCTTAGCACCTGGAACAGGACATGCACATACACTAATAAACAATTCAAATAGTGAAGTTAGAGCTATTGTTGTTGGTGAAAGGGATGTCTCAGCTGATAAAATATTTTATCCTAAACATCCTGCCAGAGACGAAGAAATGAAACAAAAGGGCGAATTTTGGGAAAATCATCCTAGGAAAGAAATGGGTTTTCATGATGGTTACTCAGATAAAAAGAGACCTGAATGACTAAATAAAAGTAATGCAATTATGCAAAGTTCATTAAGTGAGTTTTCAAATTAGCTTCTCGGTAATACTTCTATCTAAAGCAACATTACCAGCATTCATTCTGTTTTATTTTTGTTGAATTTCAAAAGCCGCCTAACCATATTTGGTTAGGCGACCTCTCGGCGGATAACTTTTTTTGCTTATTTTGTTAATTCTTCGGCTAACTTCGCATTGTCTGACAAATCCCCTGCCCCAGATTTGGTATAGGCTTTGAATGGGAATTTCATATAATTGGGCATCCAATCAAGTACACGTTCACGACCTGTGCCAGTCAAGTAATCATCGATTATTTTCTTCTGTATTTTGGCGGTTGAGGTGACATTACCGTCTGCGACTTCTTTGCCACCAACATCAGCAACCATTGCATTAATTGCATTTTTGTCATGTATGAGGTCAAAGAAATGACCTTCAGGTTGCCAGAAGTCCCACATATTCACCTTGAACTCATAGCCTAAAATTTCGGTCATGGAGGTGCTTGACTCCATTGTTTCAGCCATGACAAAAGTCATAATACGCAAAACATCTTCGTCAGATAGCGTTTGAAGGGTCAGGAACACATTGATGGCTTCAAATGAATAATTGCTAGTACACGTTTCAATTCCTTCATCTGAAGGCCAATTCAACAGTTTAAAAACTTCGTCACGTTCTTTGAAAAATGCTTTTTGGGCAGTAGATTCACTAATGCTTTGGCTTGTTTCAATTTTATCTGCGCGTTGAGGATTTGGATTTACTTTCCAATGGAATGCACCACAAATAGCATGAGCAACCATGAGACGCAGGGCAACATTGGGATGACCAAACATTGACACCCTGACCGCATTGTGACGATGTAGAGCAACATAGTTCTGCGCGGCTTTAGTAAGTTCAGGCTTACTTACTGGTTCGATGTTTTTGTCTTTATTCTGTAACCTTTTTTCTCTGCGGTTAAATTCTTCTGTTGTAATGTAACCCTTATATTCGGTCACTTCACCAGATTTACAAACTTCAATATAGACTCTACCGCCACTGGTTTCTAGTGTTTTGGCGTGTTCCCACTCACAAAATTGGTAGCCAGTTTCCATAATTATGACTTCGTCCCACCCTTCTTTGATGCGCTTTTCGCGCATTTCAACGATATAGCGGTTTTGCAAACCCCAGAATTTTTTTGAATTGGTAAAATAACCCTCTTCACCAAATAGGTCGGTAACAATCTGGCCTTTGTAATCTTCGAGCGGAAATAATGCAGCTGACAATGTCAATTCACCATCAAACAACCATTGTTTTAGCTGCCAAGTGCGCGGTTCATCATTATTTTTCGCAAGTTTGAGCCATTTTTTTTGTTGTGTGACACTGGCAAGTGTAAGCAAACGGATGGTTTCCATGTCGATTTCTTCGGCTTGGAATAGCTTTCTAATGGCGGGGATAAGATTTCCCAATGCAAGCGACCGCTTGACCATAATTTCAGTTACGCCAAAAGTTTCTGCAATATCGACAACCGTTTTTCCCTGTTCTACAAGCTTGGCAAAAGTTTCAAATCGGCTCACTACATCAGGGTCAACACGAGCGACATTTTCAATTAATGAAGCTTCTAACGCTGCTGCATCATCACCTGCTCCCATAATTGAGCATGGCACATCTTCAACTTTTTTGTCACTTTTATCATTTTTTGCAATTTCCATGAGAGAAAAATAACGTCTCCGACCTGCGGCAATTTCAAAACCTTCTCCATTTTCACGGACAGGTAAGGGCTGTTGAATGCCAAGTTTTCTAATGCTTGGCAGGATGTCAGATACATCTGGCGATTTCGCGCTGTGACGCATATTTTGATTTGAGATAGATAATTTATTTAAAGGTATGTGTGCAAGTTCCATGATTTTTCTCCGTCAAGGTTAGGTTTTAGTTTTTTCGAGTTTGGTGAATTATTGCGACCAGAAAATGTGAATTTCATCATGGGAAATTTCAATGGAAAAAATATCTCCGCTCATTTCCATGTCTTTCGCCATGCTGTCATAGTCAATATAGATAGCTAAGCTTTGGGGAACTTCTATTGAACTCTCCTTTAGCTCTTCGGCAAAATCAGCAAGGCTTTTATATTCCCCTGCATAACTTTCAAATGCTGTTGCAGCATCTTCTAAATTGTCACCAAAATTAGAAAGGGCTGCACCGCCTAATTCGCCATGCTCGGCGATAAAAGCAGCATAATTAACAATATCTTCTATGCCTGTATATTCACCAATGCTTACGCCTTCAAAACCTTCAAAGTCGTGTATTGCCCATTCTTCGGCATCTTCTTCGGGTGACTTTTTCAGCATTTCCGAAATCTCTTCATTGATTTCATCTTCGTCTTGAGTTGCGTCAATCCAATTGCCGTGAAGACAGCCGTTATTATATGCGGCCAAACAGGCAACATAAATTCTAGGGGTAACAGTTATGTCTGTGAGTGTTTTGTTTTGCGCTTGCATGTCTCATTCTCCGTTTCGCTTCACCGTTTTCCTCCCATGGCTGGAAGGTGGTAAGAGGCTGACTAGCCCAGAGTGAGAGGGCTGAACGCAACTGTTTTGGTAGGAGAGCTTAAATAACCCAGACGAACAAATAGCCAAAATGGTTGCGTTCTGACCGCTCTGGGCTATCAAAGCCGTCCACCTTCTAGCCGACGATGAAAACAATTATTAATGCCGTAGGTTTTAGCCTGCGCCCTTATTTGCTTCAAAATCGAAGTTGGATAATTCAAATAAATGATTATGGAATTGACTATTAAACAAAAAAAGGACGATGCAAAAAGCACCGTCCTTTAAAGTTTTCTCTAGATACCAATCAAAAGGGAGGAGATTGGTTGTGTTAGGAACAAGAGGGAGGAAGTTCCTATAGATCCTAGAGCGATCTGTTGACTTATATATAGTGATTTATTTTGTGACTTAAAGAGTTGCTAGCCATTATAAGACATGCGCTAATTGCATGGCCTTAAAATTTGGACCCATATATATTTGTTTTGGAAAAAGGATCGTCACCTTTGGTCAAGACGCTTTAGCGGCTTGATGAGCAATCGCTAGATTGCGAATAGAGCGTGATTATTCGAAGAATAATTCCCCCACATCAATTGACTTCTAAAAAAGTCAGAGTCCCGGCAGCAACTAATTCTCGACTTCGAGAAATAAGCCTTTTTGTACGAGTTCTGATATTATCACTAATACCATGCCAGCCATCTAATATAGCAGCATTACCATATATTTTGAGCCCAATTTCCCGCTGCGACAAACCTAATTTCCATAAATCATAGGCATAAAGCAATTCCCGAGAAGCAAATTTATTTAGCGGATAAGGAATATCAGAATGTTCAAAATAGCCATGATGCAACAAATATTCTAAGCAAACCAACGCATCACCCTTTTGCGCTAAACCAACTGATGAGATTAGATTAATTGAAAAATTAAACGAACAATCCAAAGCAGGAGCTTGATCAAAAATAAGCTGAATGCAACCATTCTGATCAGAAACAAGTATATGACATTCGCTATCACAGGTTGTTTTAATGCTGTAGTCACATCCAATATCATTCAAAACAAGTTTCAGACATGGTTTTTGATAATCCAAAGGCAATAAATTACAACTCAGAACATGAGGATCAATAGGTTCTACCCAAAATAGGTTTGCGGATTCGGAGTCCAAATCTGGATCAACGAAAAAACAACAATCCAAACTTAGCAGCCGCCTCCATCTCATCGTTTTCAACAAAGTCCATACACGAGTTTTGACTAGAAACCTGACTCATGTGAGCATTCCATGCTTCAATGTAAGCAGGGTTACGACGCAAATATTCCCATGCCCATGCCTGAACGGGACGGGTTTTCAAATAATCATAATCTGAGTAATTTAATTCACCAAAGCCTTCGGCCATTCTGAAACTCAGTTCAGTCCGCCCACCAGATAATTATTTGCGTAATTTTGACGTCAACGATCCACCACGTTGAAACATCAAGCGCGCTCAAAAAGCCATTAAATTGATTTAGGCAACAAAAGTTATGCCTAAATTCAAAATTGAAAACCCTAAGATGTATTTGGAGGTGGTGATATTTCTATGCTTAGAAAATTTAGATTTTTGGTGCAAAAAGATAATTTAGTCATACGAAATTTCTCTATGTAAAGTTACAAGAAAAATCTTAAAGCTAAAATTTTGATCAAAATATTTAAATTCAAATCTTGACTCAAAATGTCTATCCACAAAATATTAAGAACATCTATAGGTTGTACTCCAAAGATTAATACTCAATTAAATTCTGCACCCTTACTCTTCACATGACCTTCAATATAAAAAAACCACAAACAATATAAAGATATTATTATTTCAAAGAGTTAGAGTTAACAATAATAGTAATAAAAATGTATGTATTAAATCTCATTAATATAATAAAACGGCTTCCTAGTGGATAGTTAGGAAGCCGCTCAGGATATAACATTTAATACAACATTACTCCTGAATGAGCCGCGTATGACTAAAATATTCAATACTCAATTCAGCTCCGCATTGCTAAATTTCAAAGATAAAACTCGGAAACGCCACCTTAAAATGGCGATCACTAGAACTATATAAACGACTACCCATTTCTGTTTATTCTCGTGAAATTAACTGTTTATTATTTTACCATCTATGATTTCAGAGCATTAAATTATACTGGATGAATTGAATTACAATTGGAACCGATATGCACGATATGACAGTGCCAATTAGAACTGCATTCCCAGCCAATTGGATACTTTGATCGGCGCGTCTTGCCATAATATAAACATTGGCTGCGGGTGGCAATGAAGCCATTAGCACGGCTGTCCATACCCAAACAGGGTCAAAGACATCAAAGATAATCAGGCAAATTGCAATCAATAGAGGGTGAATGATGAGTTTCACCAAAAGTGCGAAACCTAATATAGGCTTAACAACAACAAATGCTTGCCTTGCCAAAGTAACGCCCATGGAAAACAAGGCACATGGCGCTGCAGCCGATTTTAAATTATCTAACGTTATGTCTAACCAAATTGGCAATTCAAGTTTAATCATCGCGGCAATTAGAGCCACCAGAACAGCGATAATAAAAGGGTGAAATATAATTTCTTTAGTTGTCCGAGATATAGTTAAAAGCAAACTAGCTTTATGGCCCATTTTGTTCCCCATGAAAATAGGGGTTATTGTAAATAACAATAAGACGTCAAAACAAAAGATCAAAGCAGCTGGCAATGTAGCTTGAGAGCCAAGCACAATGACAGTCAAGCCAGGCGCCATATATCCAATGTTAGAATAAGATCCGACCAGCCCTAATATAGTCGATTCTCCCCTATTATTCTTACGGCGCGCCATTAGAAATGTAAATAAAAAAACCAACCCAGTTATGCCAGTGGTTATAAAAAAGAAAGAGGACTGATTAAGTGCGGTTAAAGGGGTGTTTCGTATATTTTGAAAAAACAAAGCGGGAAGCGCAATATATATTACAAATAAATTAAGCCATTCAAGCGCACCTTCGCTTTTTTTAAAGATCCTCTGAGCTATATAACCAATTAAGATCATCATAAAAAATGGAGCAGTTAATGCAATTGCTGATAACATTTAAGTCTCCTAAGATTTCATGTCACGTATCAAAGTATCCCACAGCCTCACAAGAAAATTGTGTTCATCCATAATAGAATTCCAGCTTACTATTTTTGTGGTGCGATTTTCATAGCTTCCACCTTCACGCAATTCACCAACCTTGAATATTTCATTGCCATAAGGGTCTAAAATAATTTCTTTTGCTGGTTTACCCTCATACCAAAAATCCCATTCTCCAGCTGTCAAAAATTCACGTGATGCATTTGGTGTCGAAATATAAGCACCATTACGCGCCATAATTGCCCCAGCTGCACCAGAGAGCCACCAGTTCAAATACTCATAAGCAGCGCCTTCGCTATTTTCAGTCAAACTTGCGGAGATTGCCATGCCGCCAAACCATCCTCTGTACCCTTCTTTAGGGGTACACATGGTGATGGCAACACCAGAAGCTTTCATGGCAATATAATTTGCCCACCACATGGTGCTTAAAATTGGTTTGTTTCTCTTGGTTTCCGGAAGAGGTGCTTTATCGGTCCAAAAATTTTGAAATTGATTTTTAAGTTGATATTGTCTCGTTGTCCGGATGAATAAATCAATCTCTTCTAAAGTTAAATTTCCAATATCAGGAAAGGACAATTCTCCCTTCGACTGAAAGGCCATCAGCAAATCCAACACACCAATCGCCGCATCAGCCTGAATTGCCACCTGCCCTTGCCAATTATCCGATAACAATTCGCTCCAACTTAAATTATATTGCGGTTTATCAGAACCAATTATAGCAAAACTATCTGCATTATGTACGCTCGGTAACATAGAAATAAACTGAGTTGGGTTTTGCCCCAATTGTCCATCTTCTTGAACATATAGTCGACGTATAGGGGCTGCGACACCTGTGGTAGTAGAAGTTTCCGGGTCAAATGTAGGTAAATTCAAAACCTCAGTCCAACGCTCAATCTTAAGCGTATCTATCGGTTTTATTGATTGGGTGGGCCATATCAAGTCAACATCATGAAACCATTGATCGTAAACATCAAAGCTTTCAGGCGAAAGTGCTCCGCGCCTTTGTGCGCGAATGCCATCAAGTACAATAAATTCTAGCTTTATCCCTAAATCCTGTTCCGCAAGCTTTTTAATAGGCTCAATTAACGTCACTTCTGTTCCCAACACGCGCAAGACTGTAGAAGATTTTACAATGTTGGGACTAGCAATCTTTTTCATAAATTCAGGCTTTCTCTTCATTCATTATTTTATCATTTGGCTCAACAAAAACTTTAAACGAGGTTTCAACTTGCTTTAAGTCAAGCCCCCTTGCGATAAAAATTAAGCGTGATCTAGAATCGGTGTCTGGCCATTTTTCTAAATGCTGTGGTCGATGGAGGGTATGGCCAACCCCATCAATTAACAATACACCATTCTCATGGGTATTTAGCAAACATTTCACACGCAAAATATGATCACCATGAATATGAATTAACGCCGACAACCAAATAACAAAGCGTGTCCAATCGATTTGGTTATCAATCAACATAGCCAGAGTTGTAGCATTGCCATGATTTTCATGGGTCGTTTGCTCAATGTCATTTATGACGATTTCACCTCTTACTAAATCAGATAACTTATTTTTTTCATCTACAGTAGCAATTTCGGCAATTGGGTTGATTTTTGCAACTATCTGACGCATTTTTAACTGATGATTTTTTGCAACCAAATCTGATTTCGAAAATATCAAAAGACTAGCAGCCGCAATTTGAGCTAGCCATTCAGGTTGTTTCGCGTGTACAAGATCTCCATTAAGACAGTCAACAATTGTTACAATTTGATCGAGTGAAATTTGATTTCTTAAAACATTATCCATCAACAATGTTGAATATATTTGAGTTGGGTCAGCAAGTCCGGTTGTTTCAATCACTATTTTATTGAAGAATGGAACTTCTTTATTATGGCGCTTGCTTAACAAATCCAAGATAGCTTGTTTTAACTCGCCTCTTATCTGGCAACAGATACAACCAGAATCTAATAAAACAATGTCAGGAGCAATTGCGTCAACCAATAAATGGTCAATGCCAACCTCGCCGAATTCATTGACCAGAACAGCAGTTTGCTCAAACTCTTCGTTTTTGAGTGCTTTTTTCAACCAAGTGGTTTTTCCAGCTCCTAGAAATCCAGTGAGTAAAATTATGGGTACCAAATTATTCTCAGTCATCACCATTTTCCAAATATCGTGAAATTTCAATTGAGTTAAGCGGATCAAATACTTGATTGAATTCAATTTCCAATGCGCGCCAAACCTCAGTAACATTGTCAACAATCACAGTTTTACCAGTTTGGTTGGATAAAATATATTGAACGGCTTGCCAATCGCTTAACCGAAAACCTTTGCTTTTTAGCAAACGATTGACGGCTCTAACCCGCCTTGCCCGTGCGTGTCTGCGCATGATTGGATCTGCGCTTGCTTCTGTCTGCACGCCAGTTGTCCAATGATTTTCAACACCAAAAATTCCACATAAACCACACATTGAGCTCTCCTAAAATGCAAATGGGCAAGCATTGGGGATAGGCTGCTTGCCCATTGACTTTGCCTAATTATTCGCTTCTAGGGAATCTTTCCGCGTAATCATTGGCAATTTCATCAAACGTCACCCATTCGACACCTTCATGACTATTTATGTATTCTATGATCCGTTCATGCATTGCCAAAACCTGAGGTCGACCAGAAACATCAGGATGAATTGTCATCGTAAATACCGCATAATCATTCTCACGATAAACATAGTCAAATTGATCCATCCACATTTGCTCAATATCTCTGGGGTTTACAAAACCGTGGCTGTTGGGTGATTTTTTTATAAACATCATCGGTGGTAAATCATCCAAATACCAATTAGCAGGAATTTCGATTAAGTCGGTTTCAGTGCCACGTTCTAAAGGCTTCATCCACGTATCAGGATGCTGTGAATAATCAATTTTTGTCCAACTATCTCCAACCCGAACACGATATGGATGAAAGTCATTGTGCATTAAAGAGTGATCATATTTAATGCCGCGTTCTAACAACAGTTCATTGGTTACATTTGAAAACTCCCACCAAGGGGCAACATATCCAGTTGGTCGTTTTCCTGACAATTGTTCGACCAGTCCGATACATTTGTCTAAAATCGCGGTTTCCTGCTCTCTTGTCATTGCAATTGGGTTTTCATGGCTATATCCATGAATTCCAATTTCGTGCCCAGCATCGGCAACGGCCTGCATTTCCATTGGAAATGTCTCTATCGAATGGCCTGGAATAAACCAAGTGGTTTTTATATTATATTTTTTGAATAATTTCAAAAGTCGAGGCGAACCAATTTCACCCGCAAAGAGCCCGCGAGAGATATCATCAGGTGAATCCTCCCCGCCATAAGAGCCTAACCAACCTGCGACAGCGTCAACATCGACCCCATATGCTATCAGAATTTTTTTTGTCATTTTCTCTCTCCTTTTAATGTCTATGCTACTGCTTCAGTATTTGTGTTTGCGTTTAAAACTCGAGCTAGGTTGCCGCAGTGGGCAAGCAATGATTCATCTTCACCTTGAGCCGCTGAAATGAGTATCGAACTAATGACACGGCCGGTTCCATCGAGTATGGGAAGAGACACCCCTGGGGTGTCTAAAAAACTGCCTATCATGGTTGCTGCCAATAAATTTACATTTAATTCTTGGGCAAGCTCTGAATGATTCAAATAATCAGGTGCTTTATGGCGAATTTTTGTGACTGTCGGAAATGCAATCAATGCATTGCCAATTGCTGAATTAGTCGTTTCTATGACCGATTGCCGCTCAGTTAAATATTCTTGATACTTACTTTCTGAAAGCGTCGGTGCAGCACGTAAACGTCGACAAATCATAGGATCTAACATTTTAGATTGAGGGCTATGCAATAGATTAAAATGCAAGCGCTTTGCTTCTATGGAAACTAGAGTTCCATAATAATCAAATAGATCAACAACCCGTGAAGTCGTTTCAAGATTTGTAGATTCAATGACATATCCGTTTGTTTCAAAAACACGTAAGGCATCAACATATCCGTTAAAAACTTCATCATCCCAAGGAATATTTAAAGACATTGAAAGATCTAATATTTTTGGTTTATATGTAATTATTCTTGATACTGAAGGGGCCGCCAATATTCTATCTACGTTAGAAATATCCTGCATCGAACGTGTGGTACAGCCAACTGAATCTAATGTCCTTGAAAGTGGAAACACTCCTTTACGGCTATAACGGTTGATAGATGGACGATACCCGTATAGTCCATTTAATGCCGCAGGTATTCGGATTGAGCCTGAGGTATCCGTTCCCATTCCAACATGTGCGATGCCTAACCCCACAGCAACGCTAGAGCCAGATGAAGAACCGCCTGGCAATAAATCAGCCCCTTCTGACAACACCGATCGAGGTGTACCGAAATGAGGATTTAGGCCAAGGCCAGAAAAAGCAAATTCAGATAAATTTGTACGGCCAATTGAACACATTCCCGCACGACTAAGCTGTCTTACGACTGTTGCACATACGTCCGCTACAGGCGAAGATTGGCGTGTGCTAGATGCGGCAGTTGTCACCATTCCAGTTTGATCGAATAAATCTTTCCAAACAACCCGCATTCCATCCATTGCGCCAATTGAAATATCTTTTTTATACCTATTTTGAGATGCGTGAGCTTGATCTATAGCCAATTCGTTTGTGGTTTTAATAAAAACACTTTCGGCCTTTTTCGATTGAGTGTTTTGTAACGCAACCTCGACATCTTGTATCGGGCTGGCTTTGCCTTGAACATAATCATTATGTGTTTGATGAATGGTTTTCATATGTTTAGATACTGTTTTTAAATGATTTAAAGTGGGGCGCGGATTAATCCGCGCCCTTTAATTGAAGAATGTGAATTTACAAATCTTCACGTGCAATTGCGTCTGCTGGAATATCTTTTGTTTCCAACCGTTGCATGCCTTTTTCTTCTGTATAGACCCAACTTTTACCAACACTTGTCGCCAAATATTTATTGTCATCAGGTGCCGTTACTTCAGCTTGTGGATGTTGTGGTAAAACCCATACTTTCATCAGGATGTAATAGATAACCATCGCAGCGGGAAAGCCAACTACATAGGCATATTGAATAAAATATACCGCAAGGCCGCCACCTAGAATCCAAGCAATCATACCAGCAGGGTTCCAACCGTTTTTATATTTAAACTGTCCTTCTTCCTTATAAAGATCAGGCACGTTTAAAAAGCGTTTTCTTATCAAATAATAATCACACACCATGATACCACCAACGGCAGATAACATGGCTCCGTAAAGACCTAAATATGTAAATAGATGGTTTAAAATTAACCAAGGCATACACAGAGTGCCAACTATGCCAGCAATAACAATACCCATTGCATAGTTTATTTTAGGCGCACCAGCATTTACAAATGTCAGCGCCGCGGGAATAAGATTGGCACTTGTATTTGTTGACCACTGAGCAAGAATAACCATCAGCAATAACATCACCATGGTGAAACCTGTACCTTGACCTTGAATTACAGTGATTGGGTTCCAATCGCCGGTAGCAATAAATGAAACCGCACCGATCAGCGCAATCCACGATTGTGCTACTGGTAATGCGATGAATTGAGCTACAAATACGTTTTTGTTACGCTTGAAGAAACTCTTCTCTCCCTTTTCAACTTTGAGGAACCGAGTGATATTAGGAATATCAACTGCAAGAGCTGACCAAAATGCCATATTAGCAACAAACAGAGCAATAACTGACATTTCTGCATCTCCTGCAAAGGTCCAAATGTCATTGCCACTTTCTGTTGCAATATTGTCGAGCGTATAATACATCCAAATCGATATGGCGATGATTGCAGGCGCAGCAATACTAGCCAGAGCTTGCACCGCTCTAATTCCCATTGCTGTATTAACAATTTGGACAATTGCAAAAGCAACATACCAAAAAATCCAAGAATCAAAGCCCGTTAGGTAGGTTACAATTCCATTAAGAGCTAATGCTCCTAAATAGGTTTGCACTCCAAACCATGCTGCAGCAACAATACCACGAGTGATCGATGGTAAATGAGTGCCTACAGTGCCAAATGGTGCCCTAAGATAAACTGCAAACGATACACCATGTTCAGTACCGATATCAGCAGTTAAGGCCATAACAATACCCAATGCTAAATTTGCAAAAAATATTGTCATTATTACGGTTTTAAGCGGCAATCCAGCCACACCACCTGCACCAAGTTGGAACGTTGCGATAATAACCGCCATTCCAATCCAAATCCACACATAACCAAGTCCCGTAATTGATCGTTGATTTAGCCAAGTTGGTAGAATCGAAGCCTCTAATAGGCGCGACTCTGATTTCTTATTTTGGGTTTCCATACCCTTCCTCCCTTTTATTGATCTTTTGAATACATAAAGTCATTTATATAAATTAGCAAGAAGTTTTTTAAATTATTATTCATGATATTTCAGAAATTATATGATATATTGGCAGCTATAATCTTAGTTTGGCGGCCAAACAAACTCAAAATCATTAAATTTAATAAAGATATTCATTACTTATGAAAATTAATATCCCTCGTATTCCCAGATACTTAGCTATTTCCACCGCTATTTCTAATTCAATTAATAGCGGGCAATTGCTAAATGGAATGGTATTAACGGAAGAGCCTCTCTCAAAGCATTTTAACACAAGCCGAACCACCATACGCAAAGCGCTTGCTGAATTAAAAATGCAAAAAAAGATTACCAAATTTGATGGTCGAGGCTTCTTAGTTGGTAATAATTCGACTCTTTTACCCAACAGAATAAATGTAGAGAATCTACTTTTTGACCCAATGACATCTGGCACTGAATATGGGTCTATCTCGACACCAGATCAAATCACGCCATTGCTTAGAGAAATTCTGGCTCATGCGCTACCATTTGGGCCCTTTAGAATCAGCGAACATCTTTTGGCTGAGAACTACAGCGTTAGCCGCACTGTCATTAGAGAAACTCTTGCAAGATTACAATCTATCGGGTTGGTACGAAAAGATGAACGCTCCCATTGGATGGTTGGCCCTTTAAGCTCAAGAGACATTCAGAACTATTATGAAATAAGACAACTATTGGAACCTTGCGCTTTAAAAACAAGTATTTTAAAGATCGATAGATCAATTATTGTAAATGCCCAGAATAAATTGATGGTTCAAAAGAAACAACACACAGAACCAACAAGTCAAGAACTAGAAAGCCTAGAGTTTGATTTACACGAAAAACTACTAGCATATTCAGATAACAAAAGGCTTCTCAATATGCTGAGAGAAACCACAGTTGTGTTTGCAGTTAACCACATGTTTAGAGAGGCCATTGGCAATGCCCCGTCAAGCCTCAACATGCGCAACGAGCATTTGGCAGTCTTTGATGCCGTTTTGGCAGACGATATTGAAACCGCCTGCCAAGCATTGCAACAGCATTTAAAGAATGCTTGTCAGCGCACCATTCAGCGTTTGAAGACACTGTCCGTCTTAACAAGCCCAGATATGCCTAAATATCTAATACCTGAAAATTTAACAGTTAATAGAAAAATGAACTTTTAATCATTATTCTTTTTGGTAAATTCCAAAGCGGTTTTAAGATCAGCAAATGGTGATAAAAGTCCAAAATCAAAATCTGGAATTTTTTCACCATTTCTAATTTTATTTACCCAATCGGACGCAGCAAGCGCACCCTTACCAATAGCTACAAAATCAGCTTCTTTATTATCGATCATATCAGAAGCCTTTTCAGCGGTTTCCAATGATCCATTAGCAATGATCGGCAATTTAGAAATCTCTTTGGCTAAAGCAGATAATGATTTCCCGTCACCAAACGCGGGTTTGAACGCTTCAAATTCAGTCGTATGAATATATGATGCACCAGATTTAGTTAATTGTTCAAAAACAACTTTTGCGTCCTCTGCTCCTCCAGACCATTTATATTCAAAGTCATTTACCTTCGCTTGAGAAATTCGGACACCAACTGTAAAATCATCACCAACACCCGCCCTAACGCGTTCAACAATCTCACAAGTCAATCTAATTCGGTTGATTATCGAGCCACCGTACAAATCATTCCGTTGATTGGTATATTCGGTCAAAAATTGATCTAATAGATAACCATTGGCTCCGTGAATTTCCACACCATCAGCACCAGCATCTTGTGCGCGCTTCGCAGAATCTACAAATCCATTCACAGCAATTTCAATATCCTTAACAGACATCTCAATTGGCTTCTTGTAGGATCCCTCGCCATGATAAAAGCCCATTTGCTCGCCTTTTGGTGTAACCGCAGACGGCCCGCCAGTCTTGGCTGAAAATCGATTAAATTGAGACAATGCACCTGCATGCATTAATTGAATTATGATTTTAGCATTTGTTTGATGAACCTTTTCAATCAAATCAGCCCAGCTTGTTGCTTGTTTTTCATCGGTAATTCCAGGTTGGTTTATATAACCCTGACTATATTCTCTGTCAGTGTAAACCCCCTCAGTTATTATGGTGCCAAAGCCACCTAAACCAAACGCAGCGTAGTAATCAGTCATTAAAGGACCAACATCGCCATTCGACGTGCCGCTTATGCGCGTCATCGGCGCCACAATAGTTCGGTTCTTAACTTCAATTTCACCCAATTTCCCATTTTCAAAAAGTATTTCGTTAGACATCATGCTTCCTTTATTAAAATAATGTCCAATTAATTTACTTATTCCATTTTGTATTGTATATATGCCATATTATTCAAACTAACTAAACAAAGTGTCACATAATATGGCAGGGATTAATGTAGCTGAATGCTTAAGAATATTTAAAGTTACAGTTGATAGCGGCAGCTTCTCCGACGCAGGAAAACTCTTAAACATTTCACCTGCTTGGGTTGCCAAATCTGTCACTCATCTCGAAAAACATCTTAATACGAGCCTGTTAATACGTTCAACTAGATCGTTAAAAATCACTGACGCTGGTTTAGAATGTTATGACTTTGCTGAGAAAATCACTGATAACTTGCAAAGTCTAGAAGAACAGATGCAAGCTCATTCTTCCGAAATATCAGGAACTGTTCGAATTAACCTACCCACTATTTTCGGCATGAGTTACATGGGAGAAATATCGGCAAATTTTCAGAGAAAATACCCAAAAGTCAGCCTAGAGCTCACCACAAATGATCACTTTGTTGATGTTTTAAATGAAGGTTACGATATTGTTTTAAGAATTGCTCATTCTTTAAATGACAGCAACTTAATCGTCCAAAAGCTACGCGAAATACCTCGTATTTTATGTGCTACCCCTGAATATCTATCAAATGCCCCCCCATTAAAAACCACAAACGATATAAATGCTCATCGCTGTTTACTCTATACAGGTTTGCAAATGAGTGGCACATGGGATCTTGAGGAACAAAATACTGTTGTAAAAATTTCTCCAACAGCCGTAATGAAATTTAATAACAGCTATATGATAAAATCTGCTTTATTGGCCAATGGCGGTATCGCCTATCTTCCTAAGTTGATAGTGGACAAAGAGATTCAAACAGGACAACTAATAAACTTATCATTCGTTCAAGACCCTACTCCTTTAACACTCTATATACTAAGACCGCCTTCAAAATATCTTTTAACTAAAACCAGAGTTTTCATTAATTTTTTAACATCACAAATACTTAACTAATTAAAGAATGATCTATAGGTCATAACTAAATTTTATAAACTATAAGTATAAAAACATTCTCATCCTCTTATCCACTGACCAAAAGCGATATAACAAGACCGTAATTCTCTCAACATATTCAAATACAGAAAATTAAATAACATATTGTTTTAAATGAATTAATATTGATATTTTGAAAAATTTAAATTAATATAAACACATAGTTTGACATTAAAATAAAACTATTACGCAAACAATATGAAAACGCAAAGACATTCTGAGTAATTTGTCTATTCGTAAACGCGAGAGTTACTTGGTTAAAGTACTTAAATTGCATTAAAAACATGAAGATACAAACGACGTTGCAGAATATAACTCATATTTGCGTCTGATAAAACTCGCCCTCAGTTCAACGAATTGAGCGTGAACTTACAAATATGATTTCTCAAGCACTCATAGGTCTTTTGTGCCTAGGCATAACTGACTCAATTAGAAGAAAATCTGAAATGAGTAAAAAGATAATTGCAACGGAGGTTGAATTAAAAAGAGCTCTCAAGGTTGCTATCGATCATGGATCAACATTACAGGAATGCGTTTTTACCGAAAACTCGGTTCATTTGATATTTGATCGTTCTGGAAACCAAACATTTTACGGGACAAATACAAAATCGCCGCAAAAGTCTGATCCTAAGACTTCAAATGCTAAACTCAAACATTGGCCGAGGGATTCAAAATGAAACTAGATCTCCCAGGCCTCATGATCGAAAAAATGCGTTCAGGCACAATTCGATACCGCGGCATACAAGAAAGCAGGCCATACAAGCGCATTCGGCTTCAAGTCGACCCAGATCACAAAGAGTTCTTAGAATGCTACCACGCAGCTCGTGCAGGCATTTCTATCAAGCCCGAAGGCACAGCAAATGAACAAGGATTGCAACGAACTATAAAAGGTTCTGTGGCGTGGCTAACCTACAAGCATCTCGAAGCTTTAGAAAAATTGGTTGAAGCAGGAATATTTTCACCTCTTACCCTAAAGAAGATAGAAGGCCTCTTTAAAAGGCTTCGCAAGATATGCGGCCAATATCCGATGGAAATGCCAACATCTGAGATAATCAAGATACGAGATGACCTAGCCGCAAAGCCAGCAACCGCAGATAGCATGGTCGAAGCAATAAGGTCGATGTTTAGATGGGCATGTGAAAGAGATTATTGTGATTTCAACCCAGCTATTGGCATTTCTACAATAGATCGGAGCGGGGGTGGCGCAAAAGCGTGGACCTTGGACGACTTGGCAAAGTTTCGAAAAAGGCACCCACCAGGCACCACGGCGTATCTCGCTTTGACGATATTTATGTTCACCGCATGCCGTATTTCAGACGCTATTAAATTAGGTTTGGACGATGAGTTTGAACGTGGTGGTGTTCATGCAATTGGATGGCAACCCAAGAAGAAAGGTTCAGCCTATATCGAAATCCCAATGCTACCTCCGTTGATCAATGCAACTCGGGCAACTGCAAAATCTGGTTCGCCTTATATTATATCAGCTTGAGGTAAAATTTATAGAACACCTGACGCTCTCGGACAACGATTTCGCAAGTGGTGCGATCAGGCAGGATTGTACAATTTATCCAGTCATGGAATCCGAAAAGCAGCAGGTCATTTATTGGCCCAAGCAGGGTGTTCTCAATACCAAATTATGGCCATCCACGGACACACTCAAGCGAAGACTTCTGAGGTCTATACAAAGGGGGGAGAAAGATGGTCATTATCGACCGACGCGATGGCTAGTTTGGACAAAATCGAATGGTAGTTTTGGTCCATGCCTTTTCAAAAGGCGTTTTTCGCGGACCTAAAAAAATATTAAGTCATTGATTCAGCAAAATAAATCGGAAAAACACTGGAGCGGGTGAAGGGAATCGAACCCTCATCATTAGCTTGGAAGGCTACTGCTCTACCATTGAGCTACACCCGCTTATGCCAAGCATTTTGAAGACCTTAGGTATTTTCTTAAAAAAGAAATGGTGGGGAGAGTTGGATTTGAACCAACGTAGGCATAGCCAGCGGATTTACAGTCCGCCCCCTTTAACCACTCGGGCACCTCCCCATATAGGGTCTTCATATTTCACGGATAGTTAAAGTCCGTGCGCCACTTATCTAAATTTTAGCCTCATTAGTCAACCTAATTTTTAGGCAAATTCAAAAATATAACATGTTTCTGGGTAAAACTCTTAAACCATCCCCTAATGCGTCAGCAGTTGGGGGCTTTTGTGTAAACAATCCACCTTGCTCAACCAATCTATTTAATTTATATATCTAACTAACTTTTCAAATTCTGGCAAATATCATGACCCAAAGAAACTTCAAAAAACCATATAATCGAAATTCACGCAAAAGCGAAAAAGCTCCAAGTGATAAACATTATCTCTATGGCTTGCACAGCGTTGCAGCGGCTCTTAACAACCCCGACCGTAAGTTAATTGAGCTACTCTCAACACCAAACGCTTACAACCGCTTACTAGAAGAGTTCGACAAAGCCGATCTGAAGTCAGATTATGGCCTTTCACGCCTAGAAGCGCTCAAAGCCGAGGGCAAAGTCACCGAATCAAAACCAAAAAATATTGACTATCTATTAGGTCAAGACATTGTACATCAAGGCGTTATGCTTAAAACAGCACCCCTGCCCGAATATAATGTCAACAAACTAATGAAGCAAATTAAAGCCGACCCAGACATCACCCGCCCAATCGTGATACTAGATCAAGTGACAGATCCACATAATGTGGGTGCTATTCTGCGTACAGCCACAGCTTTTAATGCCCGCGCACTCATCACCACCCGCCGCCATTCTCCAACTGAATCAGGCCTTTTGGCAAAAATTGCCTCAGGTGGCCTAGAAGAAACACCCATTATCGCAGTTGGAAACCTTTCAAGCGCAATTAACGAACTGCAAGATAGCGGTATTATTTGCATTGGTCTAGACAGTGAGGCCACCCATAACTTCACCACTCTATTGGCCGAAAAATATGTCGACACCAGCCCCAAAGCCATTGTGCTAGGTGCAGAAGGTAAAGGTTTGCGCCAAAAAACCATAGAAACTTGCGCCGAGCTTGTGAAATTGGATATGCCTGGCAAAATTAAAAGCCTCAATGTTTCAAATGCGGCAGCAATTGCACTATTCGCATTAGCCAAATAGGTTATACGTCTTAAATTATGAAAATTTCTGAAAATAGGCTAAGCTTATTTTCAGTTAATATAGTCAGGTGATCTACAAGACTAAATTGAGGGCTAAGTGATTAATTTGTTTCGGCAATTTTTACAAATAACAGGGCTTAGCCGATTGTTAACATCAGCTAAAGACCCGTCAATTCCAATTCGTGATTCGTTCGAAGATCTGGATTTGTCTGAAAACTTATCGCTCGAAACAATCGATTTAATTTTTGCAGTGAACGAAGATTCGGTCATACCAGCAAGAAACCTAGCCTCCGCTCGAAAAAGCCGTTTAATTATTGACCTTAATCGACTTCCCAACTCGAAAAACCTTAATAATGCTCGGTTTAACAGTGCGCTAACGTCTTCCGATTTAATATTTTCGGCCAATCGCCAATTGGCGACGCAATTAGAGCTTAATCTTAAGCGCCACATTAATATTTCTCGGCATTTATCTTATTTCGAGCCACATCAAAAATACATAGATCTCAAAAAAGTCTACCATCTCATAGATGATACTCAACTTATAATCTTCGATGCAAATAAGAGCCATAACTTTAAAAATGACCTCACTTTTATTGCAAATTTGTTAGCGGAATTGCCACGCCATATCCATATAGTCATCACAGGCACACAATTGGAAAATAAGGTTTATTCCCAACATCTAAACCTATTCGATGCCCACAACTGTACTTCTAGAGCACATTTTTATGTCGAAAATCTCGAGGCCATTAAATACCCGATAGACTATTCAAGCATAGACATAGCCTTAATTCTTGAACAAAATTTTCAACACACCCCACCTCAATATTACAAATATTTGCATGAAAAAGTGGTAATTTTCGCCAACAGTTTCTCGGATAGCAATCAGCTCATCAGCTCTGCAGATATCGGGCAAACCTTCACAGATCAAAATATCGAAACATGGAAAATCGCCATAAATTCATACTTAAATTTAAGTGAAGCAAAACGCGATGACTATTCAGATAAGTTAGAACTCCAAAAACAGCATATAAATTGGAAGTCAGAAACTGATCATCTCATCAGCTCAACACTTAATTTACATCAAAATACACCTGCCGATAGCTTACATGCAGTGATTGTCGATCTTTCAATCCACAATATTACCGAACGTACTCATAGCCTTGGCCACATGTTAGTGGAACAAGGCATGAATGTAAGTATTTTGGCGCCGTTTTTACCCGCCATTCACGCACCGCAAACCAGTAATATTGAATATATCAAAGTTTCCTAAATCGAATAATCGCTGTTAAATTCTTTGCGGAAAGCCTGAGTCGCATATTCCAAAAGCAAGTTTGCGCCCTCTTCAACACTATTTGAGCCTGTATCAACAACCAAATCTGCCTTTTCAGGTGCTTCATATGGGGATGATATACCCGTAAATTCAGCGATCTCGCCATTTCTAGCTTTTTTGTACAAGCCTTTTGGGTCACGTTGTTCACATGTTGCCAAATCTGCTTTCACGTAAATTTCATGAAAACCCTCACCTTGTACCAAAGCTGCTTTTTCCCGATCACCCTTAAAAGGCGAGATAAGCGAAACAATTACCACAAAGCCTGCCCGCGCCATAAGCGCAGCAACTTCACTCGCACGGCGAATATTCTCACTGCGATCTTCATCAGAAAACCCGAGATTACTATTCAACCCGTGCCGTAAGTTATCGCCATCAAGAATATATGTTTGTAAACCTTTGCGGAATAATTTGCGCTCTAAACTTTGCGCCAATGTTGTCTTACCAGCACCAGAAAGCCCTGTAAGCCACAATACTCCACCTTTATGCCCATTATAATTCTCGCGCTCAGCTTGGCTCACCGCATGGTCAACACGCGTGATATTTGCCTGATGAGCAAATAACGCCTCGCGCTCGTCCTCATATCCATCAAGGTTTATTACGCCGCCGCCAGCAATGTCATATTTCTCAAGCAAAACAAATCGGCCAGATTTACCAAAATCACGATAATCATCTAAGCTGATAGGGTTGCGGGTTGTCAAAACCACTTCACCCAATTGGTTGCGTAATAACTGATCGCTCTTAGATTGGCCTAAGCTTTCAGCATCTAGCACATGGTTTATTTGCTTCACACGCACATTTACTTCTGCAGTGCCAAGCTTCATTTTATAAGTTTTACCAACTTCAAATGGCGTTTCACCTAGCCAAAATAGTTTGGCTGTAAAGCTTCGGCCTAAATGCGGTGCAGTTAAAGGCGCTCCAACTTCGGCCGCTTCAATATGTGAGATCACATCACCGCGCTCAACGAAGATTTGCTCTGTTAAAGTGATACCAACGGATTGCCCCGCCCGCACAACTAAATTAGCTTTTTCATCTTCAGTATATGCATTTGGCCACGCTTCAATATTCTTTACAACCGCGCCCTTACCACTTGGTGAGAACGTAATTTTATCGCCAATTCGCAATTGGCCAGAAACCATTGTTCCTGCAATAATGCGTCTGTCATCAAATTTGTAAACATCCTGCACAGGCAAGCGCAAAGGCAATTCATCACCGTCAGATAATTTCTTAAAATCATCCAATGCATCAGTTACCGTCAAGCCCTTATACCAGCTCAATTTATCCGATGAATTTACAATATTATCGCCTTCTCGAGCAGAAATTGGTATAAATCTCGTTGGCGTCACACCAATAGACGCCAAATATTCTCTATATTCCGCCTCAATTTCATCAAATCGAGCTTGTGAATAATCAACCAAATCCATTTTGTTGACCACAACTGCTATTTGGCTCACGCCCAATAGGTTCAGCAAATAACCATGGCGTCGAGATTGCTCCTGCACACCTTCTAGCGCATCAATCATTAGCAAGGCTGCATCAGATTGTGCGGCACCAGTCACCATATTTTTCAAAAACTCTTTATGTCCAGGTGCATCAATAATTGTATAGTCGCGTTGTTCCGTATGAAACCAAATTTGACTGGTATCAATAGTAATGCCTTGGTCACGCTCCGCTTGAAAGCTATCCATCAAGAAAGCATATTCAAAGTCAACTCCGCGCTTTTCACACATAGCCACAATGCTTTCATATTTTCCATCGGGCAAACTATCCGTATCATGGAACAAACGCCCCACAAATGTAGATTTCCCGTGATCAACATGACCAACAATTGCTACTTTTAATAATTCACGAGCGCCGGTTTCGGCTTTTTTAGTATTTTTTTGCATGTTCATATCAACCTATAAATAACCTTCAGCGCGCAAACGTTCAAATGCATCTTCAGTTTCATGGTCAAGCGCACGGCCACTTCTTTCAGACACTTTGGTTTCGCTCAACTCTGTAATAATTTCATCAATTGTGTAGGCTTCACTTTTCACAGGGTTGGTAATGTCTTCATCACCCAATGAGCGATAGCGTAAACCATTATGCGAACGATAAAGCGGAATAATTGGAATGCCTTCACGTTTGGTATAGTTCCAAATGTCCATTTCTGTCCATTGGAGCAGCGGATGAATCCGAATATGTGTACCTTCAGGGAATTCCGTTTTATATTGGTCCCAAAATTCAGGCGGCTGATGTCTAAAATCCCATTTACCTTCAGCACCACGCGGGCTAAACACTCTTTCTTTCGCACGAATAGCCTCTTCATCACGGCGAATACCAGCAAACAGACCATTAAACCCATGTTTTTTAGTCGCGTCACGCAAGCCTTCGGTTTTACGTGCAGCACTTCGCGCTGCAGGTGGCAGTGTTTCATCCATCTGTTCAAGTGGTGGGCAAACTTCACGGATAAAGTTTAAATTCCACTCGTCAGCATATTGATCTCTGAATTCATACATTTCTTTGAATTTTTTTTCTGTATCAACATGCATCACAGGAAAAGGCACATGGCCGTAGAAAGCTTTTTTCGCCAACCAAACCATAACATTGCTATCTTTTCCTAAGGACCAAAGCAAAGCAATATTTTCAATCTTGTGAAAAGCTTCTCTAAATATATATATGCTCTGGGCTTCTAAATCATCCAAACGAGACATAAGCAACTTTCTAATGGGGTTATTTTTCACTGTTATTCACAATATTTCAGGTAAAGTCAACAAAATACCTTATAATAAATGTAATATAATTTAATTCACATTTTTAATATGTATAATAGGGGAGTTTTTTGTTGCTTTCCGTGCTAAATAGTTGACAGAATTAAAACCAAACTCCAGTGTGTAGCTACATAAAAACAGGCGATTCAATGACATTTCAAAAACTCAGCTTTATAGCCAGCCAGACAAAAGATGCGCTCAAAGCAAAAGATGAATTAACAAAAAAATACGGCAATCACTCATCAGATGAAGCCGATATCATCATCGCCTTGGGTGGCGATGGTTTAATGCTTGAATGCTTGCATAGGTTTAGTGATTGCAACTTGCCAATATACGGCCTAAACCGCGGCACTGTTGGGTTTTTAATGAATAATTTCAGTGCAATAGATCTACTTGAGCGCCTCGACAAAGCCAAACAATATATCGCACACCCCCTCATGGCCGAAATCGAAACCATGAGCCAAGAAAAACACATAGTGATGGCATTTAACGAAGTGTCGCTATTGCGTCAAACCCATCAAGCTGCCAAATTACACATCTCAATAGACAAAAAAACACGGCTAGAAGAGCTGGTCTGTGATGGTGTCATTGTCGCCACACCTGTTGGCAGCACTGCCTATAATCTTTCTGCGCATGGACCTATCATTCCAATCAATACACCGCTTATCGCCCTCACCCCCATCAGCCCGTTTCGCCCTCGCCAATGGCGCGGCGCATTGCTGCCCGATAGTGTGAGTATAAACATTAAGGTTTGCACACCCCAAAAACGGCCTGTATCCGCAGTCGCCGACCACCAAGAAGTGCGCGACATTCGCCAAATTACCATCAAACAAAATAAGCAAAAATTTGCAACCATGTTATTTGATGCCGATCATGGCCTCGAGGAACGGATTTTAAGAGAACAATTCGGCTACTAAACTCAAGCCCTAAATACAAAAAAGCCGCCACTCTTATGAGTAACGGCTTTTTCTAAGGTTCAGACTAAATGATGGATGGTCTGGGGGGTCGCCTGAACCTAATTTTTTATAAAGCGTTTCCTAATTAATCCCAATTTTAAGCTTGTTTTATCAAGACAAGCCTCGTAATCAGGAAACGCTTTCATTGATCAATCTACGAGCTGAGAGCAACCCATAATGCGGGGTGCGAAGTAGATTGACGTTTTACATATGTGTATGTCGTTTGCTGCCAAGGCAGAATTTCAGCGCGTTGGTTATCCAAAATCAAATCACCAATGCTTGTTTTAACAGTTAGAACTGCATGGCCTCCGCCGAATTCATCAATAGCAACCGTAATCAGTAAAGATTCTTGCGGCCAACCCATTTCAATAAGTTGTTTTTGTTTTGCCAAAACATAATCTTCACAATCGCCTTTGTTATCTGGGTATGCCCAAACTTCAACTTGATTGTATAATTCTTGATCAGATACAGGTGCAACTGCTGCATTTACAAGGTCGTTCACTTCATTAAGAGCGCCCCAACTACCCGCATCCAATTCAATAATAGAAGGTTTGGTAGTACCACCCGTACAATCACTAGGGTAGCGAGAGCAAAAGCTCATAAACCCTAATGGTGCGCTGGTCTCACCATATATATTCATATAATTAGATAGGCCAACAGCCTTTTTCACTGTGGCTTGGCTCGAACCACCAATACTGGCAGTTATTAAATCTTCATAAGCGGTTTCGGCTTTTACATTTGCGCTCATAGAAAATGATAACGCTGTAATAGCAACACCTAACTTAGCTATATTTTTAAACTTGTTCATTTGTCCATCCCTGACCAATTCATCATGGGACCCAATTTCACATATAGTTTTTTAGGAAGTTATAAAGTGATCGGAGCAAATTAAGTTAGATTTTACTCAACATTGTATCAATTTTAGTTCAAATTGAACCAGTTTCCAGTAACCTGTTAAGATACTGAATTATAATAGTATTTATAGATTTTAATAACTCAGTAATATTGCCGCGTGCCAAATTAGCACAGTTAATTTGCTAAAATATTGACAATTTAGCCCCCTCACCTGTCCCATTTTGAACAAGTGCAAACCAACTGTAAAACTGAATGATAAAAACAAGCTGACCGCGTTAGGAAAATCTAAACCCTATTTAGAGGTCGTCTCTCATAAAATACTTTTGGATGACTTTTTGTGAGGGCTTATCCACAAATTCTAAGGCAATTCCACCTTGAAAATTACGAACAACCACTGCAGAAGCGTCTTCAAACTTCACCAAGGATCCGACTGGAGCCTTTAAATCCACATTAACCGCCATACCACCAACAGACATGTCAATTAATCTGCAATGATATTTTTCACCAGTCACCACAGAGATTTCACATTTATCATGAACAGGTGTATGGCGCTGAAAAATACGATCGTCGGCAATGCCCGATTTATTTAAATTATGTAACCAGGTTAGTTTATCTGCCAATTTATCGCGGTGCTTACTTGGCGCCACAATAGACATTGCAAATCCATGTTGGGTAATACTCGTCACTTGGCCAGCCACGCGACCAACAGTTTCTAAATAAGCAACAATGCGCTCGCCTTGCTCAACAGGCATGGATGTTTGTATAGAAACTTCCCCTGCCGACATTATATAAGCAACACAATCAAATTCGCTTCTGTCCGAACGCATAAAGCGGCCCGGTAAATTCACATCAACAGATCTAAATTTAAAAGGGTAATATGCCGAGAGTCTTATTATTCTTCTTCTTAACGGATCCATATCGTGCCCAATCATTATTTCACACACCATAAAAAATTATGGTTAACGACCTGTAAATACACAAGCAGAAACTTGTAAAATCCATCAAAAAAACAATATAGACTATATATAAAGAAAAAAAGAACCGTCAATCACACTTATACAAACACCTAGATAAGCCGATAAACGTCTATATTTATTTTTTTCCGCCTTGAATCACTCTAAATTGCGCACGCCTGTTCACATGATCAGGCCTAAGTGTTGCATTTTCAGCTTCATCAATAGCCAATTGCAGCAATGAACTTTTAGACGCAACGGTTTTTGGCAAGCTAACAGATTTCTCAACAGGCCAAATTACCCTTAAGCTCATAAGTTCAATATTGGTAATGGGTAACAAGTAATTTTGTTCCACTTCAGCATCAAATGCTATGGCACCAATCACGCTTGAACAAGTGCTGGATTGCGCATGAAATAACGGCAATGCAATTAGTTCAAAATTCACTGGTTTATTCGCAGCAGTCTTTTCGGTTGAGGTGCCTTTTAAACCACAAACAATAGCAGCACCCTGCTCAGTCAAAGTATCCAAAAGAGAAGTGAAACTTCCTCTATCATTGTCGCTCCAAAGATTTAAAAAATTCTGATCGCGCAATTCTTCACCAAAGATATCGCAGATTTTAGTACCAGCAAGTCTAAAACTATAGGATTCCGAACCCAAACGGTCGAGTAAAAACAGATTAGGTAAAACATCCTTTAGCACTGTTGGGTCTAGTTCCTTGCGCCCAGGCGCTAATCTTTTGCCACGTAATTCATTCCAATATTCATATAAATATTTTGTAGTATGTAACTTCATAAATTCGCCTAACTAAATACCATCTCAATGACAAAAAAAACACTTTTGTCCCAATTTGGGTCACCCTGTAACGTTTCAATACAAGTGGCAATCGTTACCCCACCTTCAAAACACGAATATCAATTACGTAGCAATGCCCGTGCCAAACCAGATGTTAATAAATAATTAAACAATAATTTTTGGGAATAGCAAGAAAAATACCTAAAAATTTACCTTTTAGTTAAACATTATATTCATAATACCGTCAGTTCCTTGTGTTTTAGCAACACATATAGCCAAATGTATCCAGAAGGTATTGAATATGTCAAAGTCGAAATTGTTAAAATCCAGTATGGCAATTCTCCTATTATCTACAGTTGTTTTACCAACAGCTACGTTAGCCGGCCCTAACAACGGCAATCATTATAAAAATGGTGGGC
Source organism: Hyphomicrobiales bacterium (assembly GCA_051531935.1). Lineage (GTDB taxonomy): Bacteria > Pseudomonadota > Alphaproteobacteria > Rhizobiales > OSC116 > OCS116. The sequence goes on along the minus strand of JAOPTR010000018.1, from coordinate 112,382 downwards.
ATACCAAGAATGGCGGCCATGACAAAAATGGCAATGGCGGACACGATAAAAATGGTAATGGCGGTCACACTAAGAACGGTGGTGGCACAGTTAACACCGTGGATTCAGTTTCAATTTTATATAACCGTCAAAATAATTACAGATATAAAATGAACGGTTATGTTTCATTAAATTCTACATATAATGTGGGTGGATCAGCAAACGCTCAATATCAAGCTCAGGCGCAATATCAAGCACAAGCTCAGTATAATGCTCAAGCACAGTATCAAGCACAAGCTCAGTATAATGCTCAAGCACAGTATCAAGCACAAGCTCAGTATAATGCCCAAGCCCAACATCAAGGCCAAGCTCAGTATCAAGGTCAAGCCCAATACCAAGGCCAAGCCCAGTATAATGGCCAAGCTCAGTATCAAGGCCAAGCTCAATATCAAGGCCAGGCCCAGTATCAAGGCCAAGCTCAGTATCAAGGCCAAGCTCAGTATCAAGGCCAAGCCCAGTATCAAGGCCAAGCTCAATATCAAGGCCAAGCCCAGTATCAATATGGCTGCCAAAATACTGTTTCCCAAAACTACACGTTCCAAGGTCAGGTTCAAGGCCAATATCAAAACCAAGGCGGCACGGCTTGCGCTCAAAACAACACTTATAATGGCGGCAACGGCGCTCATCAAAAAAATGGTGGTCATTATAAAAATGGCGGCCAAAACAAAAATGGTGGAAACCACGGTTGGAACCGCGAAATTTTCTATTGCCTAGGCACAGAATTCCTATCACTAACCTTTGGCGAATATACAAATGGCCATGCGTCATTTAACCAAAATCAGGTGTTAGAATGTTCCGAAGGTCAGGGCGTATTCCTAAATTCAGAAGGTCAATTGTCGTGTGGCGCGCATTCAACCAATGTTACACATTCAACCAACCAACAAATTCTGTACATTCATGCATCAAAAATCCTTGCTGTAAAAGGTGAATGTACATCACCAAAAGGCGAAGTGTCTGTTGCACCAACATTATACCTAGCGCGCAGTATTTATGTTCAAGGAAGTCAATCCTATTCACAAACACAGTCTCATAGCCAAAATTATGGGCAAGCCCGCTTGCCTAACGAAAACCACGGCCGAAACGTGGTTTTAAATTAAATAGCATTAAATGAATTTAAATTACCCAGCTTCGGTTGGGTTTTTTTTCGTCCAAATTCCAGACAAAAAAAAGCAGAAGGTCTAAAAAACCTTCTGCCTAATACGCAAAACTAATTTGGTACGCAAAACTAAAGTCGAGAAACTCTATACATAAACAATCATCGTCTAAAATAATTTAGAACGTAAAACTCATAAAATGTCTTTGAAAAATATTTTTACAATTATAAAAATTATAGCTCATTGATATTTTTAACTTCCTGTTAAATGATTAAAACAATTCTTGTTTTTTCAATCTCTATGCCCCCAAAATAGCCGAGAATAGTTAATAGACATTCACCAAAATTCTTTTAACGGGCATTATAAAAAATATGCACATGTAAATTTTTAATTGTAATATTTGCACTTTTTACTCTGCCGTTAATTTGCAAGTAAGCAATACCAAAGTCGGCAACAATTAGAATTGCAATAAACAAGCTTGCAAAAACATCTTCTTGAGTTACCATAATGATGTAAATGAGTTTAATAAAACGGAGATCACATGACAGTTTCAGCTTTACTTAAAAATAAAGACCAAAAAATCATTACAATTTCTCAAGCGAAAACTCTTCAGGATGTCTGTAACATCCTAGCCGAAAACCGAATTGGCGCCATCATCGTTTGTTCAGACAATGGTATGGTCGAAGGCATCATTTCCGAACGCGATGTCGTAAAAGCTCTCGGTCAATCTGGCTCACAAGTGCTTGTTCAACAAGTTGGGCAATATATGACGCCCGATCCTATCTCCTGCACAGCATTCGAAACCATCAATCAAATTATGAGTAAAATGACCAAAGGCCGTTTCCGCCATATGCCGGTTATGGATGGTGATAAACTCATTGCCGTCATTTCTATTGGCGACATTGTTAAAGCCCGCATGGAAACCATGGAAAACGAAGCCAAAGCCATGCAAGAATATATTGGCAGCTAATAATATTAAAAATAGAAACAAAAATAAAAAAAAGGGTGCTGAACAATTAAGTTCAGCACCCTAAAATTTATAAAATCTAACTTATTGAGAAACAGGAACCGCAGGTTCACTTGTTCTGGTTTGGTTCAACAAATTATCAAGGCTCTTTTCAGCAGCCGCTTTATCACTTTCACTTACAGGCACTACAATAGCAGCTTCGCCATTAGCATCTGTTAGGATAGATGAAGAAGAGCTTTCAACCTTAGACAAGTAAGCCAATGAAATGCTGGTCATAAAAAACAGCACAGCCAAAATTGTTGTCGCTTTGGTCAATACGTTACCAGCACTACGGCCAGACATAAAAGCATCGCCACCGCCGCCACCGCCACCCATACCTAAAGCACCGCCCTCAGAGCGTTGCAGCAAAATTGTTAGCACGAGTGCAACCACAATAATTAAATGAAATGCCCATAGAGCTGTTTCAAACGTTTCCATTATTTTTCCATTCGTCTTGGTTCAGATTCCTAAACCGATAATCTAATTGAAGTTCTTGTACACTAACAAAGTGCAAAAAACAACACACTTTGTCTATATAGGGTCTATATCCCCTAATTCCCAGTTCGCCACAGTCTCAATGTAAAATTGTTCAAACCTATCCTCAGCAATAGACAAGCGAATACCCGCCATAAGCTCTTGATAATAGGCCAAGTTATGCCAAGTTAGTAACATGGCAGCCAAATATTCATTACACTTCATTAAATGGTTTAAATACGCACGGCTATAGCGGTTAGATGCCTCACAAGGGCTGTTTTCGTCTAATGGCCTTGGGTCATCCGCATGGCGCGCATTCTTCAAGTTCACCTTGCCTCTATGCGTGTAGCATAAGCCATGTCGCCCTGCGCGTGTTGGCATCACACAATCAAACATATCAACCCCGCGCCGCACAGATTCTATTAAATCACTAGGCGTACCGACACCCATTAAATAACGAGGCTTATCTTTTGGCAATAAATCAGGCGCATAATCTAGCACTTCAAGCATAATCTCTTGGCCTTCGCCAACGGCCAAACCACCAATTGAATATCCATCGAAATCCATATCCACAAGCCCTTTGGCACTTTCTTCGCGCAAGTCTTGATAAGTAGAACCTTGCATAATGCCAAATAAGGCTTGGTTTGGTCGGTCGCCAAACTGCACTTTAGAGCGGTCAGCCCATCTTAGGCTCATGCGCAAACTATCTGCGGCTTGTTTTTCTGTAGCAGGATGCGGCGTGCATTCGTCGAGTTGCATTTGAATGTCACTACCCAATAAGCACTGAATTTCAATTGAACGCTCAGGTGTTAAATGATGTTTACTACCATCAATATGGCTCTGGAAGGTCACACCCTCTTCTGTCATCTTACGCAATTTCGAAAGGCTCATCACCTGAAAGCCACCAGAATCAGTTAAAATTGGCTTATCCCACTGCATAAACTTGTGCAAACCACCAAGTCGCTCAATGCGCTCAGCACCAGGGCGCAGCATTAAATGGTAGGTATTGCCCAAAACAACCTCAGCACCCAACTCTTTCACTTGGTCAGTATACATGGCCTTCACCGTACCTGCGGTACCAACAGGCATAAAGGCAGGTGTGTTAATGTCACCACGTGGCGTGCGTAAAACACCCAAACGGGCTTTGCCGTTGGTGTTTTTCAAATCAAATTTAATATTCTTGCCCATATTCTTTTCTCATCTCTTCTACAAATGCATCAATTTCAGCATAATTCTTCAAATGATAAATTCTTTTACGATCTTTAACTCGTTCTAACATAGTTGCAATTTTTACATTACCTCTATTTTTAAAATCCCAAATAAACTTCAAAAATGCCCAATCAACTTTTTCGGGGCACCCAATCGTCATATCAGGGCGCGTCCTGCCCCTATATTGAATAACCCTAAAACAAACATTTAACAAACACCGCCATCTTGGAATGTCCACCCAAATCACAATATGAGTGTTGCTTAGCCTCAAATCATACGAGCTAGAATGGTTACCATCAAACACCCAGCCATCTGGCTTAATTTGTTCAATCACCATATTCATCACGGTCTCTCGGTCACGCTCCACCCAATTAGGCTTCCAGTAAATTAAATCCATGTGAATGCACCTAAGCCCTGTCACCTCAGACAATCGCCTTGCCAGTGTGGATTTTCCGCCGCCACTACACCCCAGTACCATTATATTTCTAAGTGTTTTATCGCTGAAAATCATTCTCCTTTTAAATACTTCAATTTGTGCATAATTTATCAGTATGTGAGTCTACTTTTTGTCTTTACCATCCGCAAATAATTTAACCATTTTGCCATGTTTAATCTCGTAGATTTGACAAAGTAGAGCATCTCAACATCGCAACATTCTAGTTTTTAGCGCCTTGAAAATCAGCTTCTTTTTGCATATTGTTCAAAAATACATTCAATTCGGCATAATTTTTGAGCCGATACAAACGTTTTTTACTTTGCATTTTTTCAAATAGCTTTTCAATTTTTTGGCCGCGGTTTTTATTAAAATTCCACACCCATAAAAAAAATTCCAAATTCAACCGTTCTGGGCAACCTTTAGTCATTGAAGGGCGGCTTTTGCCTCTATATTTCCATACTCGTGTAGATATATTCAATATACAGCGCCAACGTGGCATATCAACCCACACCAGCATATCTGCTCGCTTCACCCGTTCATCAAATTGAGCCTTGCTATGGTTACCATCGGATGCCCAGCCATCAGCTCTAAACGCCACTTCTGCCATCTGGTCAATTTCCTCATCATCGCGCCGAACCCAGCCAGGTTTCCACAATAATAAATCAAAATGAATGACGCGTAGATCAAATATTTCGGCAAGCTTAGAAGCAGTTATTGACTTGCCCCCACCACTACAGCCAAGCACCATTATATTCATTTGCCCATTTCCAACAAACAAGCGTCACCATAAGAGTAAAAGCGATAATCGTTTTCAATCGCCGTTTTATACGCATTTTGCATTATATCGAGCGAAGTAAAAGCACTCACCAACATAAATAAAGTCGATTTTGGCAAATGGAAATTAGTCAACAAAACGTCTACAGCCTTAAATTTATAACCAGGCGTAATGAATATGTCTGTTTCAGCTGCAAAGGGTAAAATCTCCCCTTTATCATTTGCAGCACTTTCCAAAAGACGCAAGCTTGTTGTGCCTACAGCCACAATGCGTTTGCCCAATTTTTTAGCCAAGGTCAGTTGGTCGGCAATTTCCTTGGTAATTAATCCATATTCCGCATGCATAACATGGTCTTCTGTATGGTCTACCACCATCGGCAAAAATGTACCTGCACCCACATGCAGCGTTAAAAATATAATCTCAATATTCTTGGCACGCAGTTTTTCAAATAACTCGTCGGTAAAGTGCAATCCGGCAGTCGGTGCTGCAACCGCACCTTTTTCGTTGGCATAAACTGTCTGATAATCTTCAACGTCTTTATCGTCATATTCACGTTTGCTCGCAATATAAGGCGGCAGTGGCATAACGCCTGCAATGGCAATCGCCGCATCCAACTCAGCGGCAGACTTATCAAATTTTAGATGCAGTTCACCACCGTTTTTAGATAAAATTTCTGCAGTTAACCCGTCATCAAAATGTAAAACCTCGCCAACTTTTACGCGTTTGGCTGGCTTGGCAAATGCCACCCATTCATTTTGGCTTTTCTTCATGTGTAAAGTGACAGATATATTAGACTTAAATTCACCCCTGATTCGTACCGCCTGCATCCGCGCTGGAATCACTTTTGTATCATTAAGCACCAGAACATCGCCATCTTGCAAAAGATCAGGCAAATCATAATAATGAAAGTCGCTTAATTCACCATTTTTTACACGCAATAATTTACTATTGTGGCGCGGCTCAACAGGCCGTAATGCAATATTTTCTTCTGGCAATGTAAAATCAAAATCATCAACGCGCATATATCTACCTCATGTTCAGCAGTCGCTTTTACGCCTAAAGTAAATTCTAATCAAGGCATAAAAAAAGCCACCCCTTTCGAGATGGCTTTTCAATATTGTATTCTCGAAACAACCTAATGTAGTATTTGGCTCAAGAACAATTTTGTACGTTCATTTTGCGGATTATCAAAGAATTGATTTGGTTCATTCTCTTCAATAATTTGACCAGCATCCATAAAGATTACACGATCAGCAACTTGTTTCGCAAAACCCATTTCATGGGTAACGCAAATCATAGTCATACCTTCACTAGCAAGGTCTGTCATCACGTCCAACACTTCTTTAATCATTTCTGGGTCAAGTGCAGATGTAGGTTCATCAAACAACATGATACGTGGTTTCATGCAAAGCGAGCGAGCAATCGCCACACGTTGCTGTTGACCACCAGAAAGTTGACCAGGAAACTTGTTAGCTTGCTCAGGAATCTTCACTTTTTCAAGGAAGCTCATCGCAGTCTCTTCAGCTTCAGCTTTTGGAATGCCACGCACCCAGATAGGGGCAAGCGTACAGTTTTCCAAAATAGTCAAATGCGGGAACAAATTAAAATGTTGGAAGCACATGCCAACTTCACGGCGCACTTCGTCAATTTTTTTCACGTCATTTGTCAACTCGATACCATCAACAATAATATCACCTTGTTGATGCTCTTCGAGGCGGTTAATACAGCGAATCATTGTTGATTTACCCGAACCAGAAGGTCCACAAACTACAATAATTTCGCCTTTTTTCACTTCAAGGTTGATGTCACGTAATACATGAAAATCACCATACCATTTGTGCATTTTGTTTATTTTAATAGCAAAATCTTCACTCATTTTGAGCTCCTATCTCTTATGTCCAGTATGCAATTTTCTTTCTAAATACAAGCTGTAACGCGACATGCTGAAACAGAATATAAAGAAGAAAAGGGCAATAAATACATACAATTCATTACTTAAGCCAATCCATTGCGCGTCGGCAATAGCCGCTTGGCCAATACCAAGTGGGTCAAGCAAACCGATAATCAATACCAATGTTGTATCTTTAAACAAGCCAATAAAGCTGCTCACAATACCAGGAATTGAAATTTTCAATGCTTGTGGCAAAATAATCAGGCGCATGCTTTTCCAATAAGACAAGCCCAAAGCGTCAGCCGCTTCATATTGTCCTTTAGGAATCGCTGCCAAACCACCACGGATAACTTCAGCCAAATACGCAGCAGAGAATAATGTCACCATAATCAATACACGTACGAGCAAGTCAAAATTCGTACCAGGAGGTAAGAAATATGACAATAAAGTCGAAGCAATAAATAGCAATGTAATCAACGGCACGCCACGAATAAATTCAATAAACATCGTTGCGAAGATCGAAAAGATTGGCAAACTAGATATACGCGACAAAGCCAACATTATACCAATTGGCAACGAGGCAAAGATACCTGTTAGACCAATAATAAGTGTTAGCATAAAGCCACCAAATTTATTTGTAGGTACAGACGGTAGACCGAATACACCACCAACAATTAAGATAGCACAAGCCGCTACAAGTGCCAAAGCAACCCATAGTGCACCCTTCACTGCGCGAATTTTCTCAACCAAAGCAATGGCAATAATAATCGCTACAAAAATGAATGATAGGTTTACACGCCATCTTTCATCAGCAGGGTAGAAACCATAAACGAACTGGTCCCAACGTCTAAAGATAAACGACCAACAAGCACCATCTGGGTTAATAGCAACACACTCTTTGCGGCTTTCAGCCCCAAAAACAACACTATCAATAAAAGCCCATGTAAAAAATGGTGGGATAGCCCAAGCCAAAAATACAATAGCTAATATGGTGATAATTGCGTTACCCCAAGATGAGAACAGGTTTTCCATAATCCATCTTACAGCACCAGTTTGATGGTTAGGCGCAGGTAATTCAGGATGTTCACCCAATATATAATCACGAGTTTGTTCAGACATAATTATTACCTTTCCACCAATTTAACACGTTCATTATACATATTCATAAGGAATGATATCGAAAGCGATATAAACAAATAAACAGATAATATAATCAACATGATTTCTAAAGCACGGCCAGATTGGTTTAGTGAAATACCGCCCAATGTCGCCACAATATCCATATAACCAATCGCAATCGCCAAAGACGAGTTTTTGGTTAAGTTTAGATATTGGCTAATTAACGGCGGAATGATCACACGTAGCGCTTGAGGCACTACAACCAAGCGCATTGCAAGGTTTGGACGAATGCCCAATGCATGTGCAGCTTCACTTTGACCATGGCTCACAGATAAAATACCCGCACGCACAATCTCAGCAATAAATGCACCCGTATAAATAGACAAAGCCAACCAAAGCGCCATAAATTCAGGTTTAATTGCAAACCCACCTTTATAGTTAAAGCCTTTAAGCTCAGGCATACTAACGCCCAAGGGTTGTCCCATCAAAAAGTAAACGATCACAGGCAAAATAACAATCGCGCCTAATGAAACCATCAATACAGGTAATTGCTTACCCGTGTTGTCTAGTACCTTTTTGGCATATCTCTTAAAAACAAAAGAGCCGATGATAGCAACAAAAAATGCAATCCAAACCCAGCCGAAACCATCTTCTGGTAGCGGTTTGGGTAAAAATATACCACGGTTTGTAGCAATTACACCTTCTATAATAGGGGTGGCTGCTTTCACTTTCGGGAAAGAATGCAAAATAACGCCATACCATAGCAAAATTTGCAGCAACACAGGTACATTACGCACTGCTTCAACATAAACTTGCATCAAACGAGAGAGTACAAAGTTATTTGAGAGCCTTGCAATACCCGCTGTAAAGCCCAAAATTGTTGCTAAAATAACACCACAAACAGCAACAAGCAACGTATTCACAAGGCCAACTAAGCCGGCTCTGAAATGTGTGTCATCCGCTGTATAATCTATAAGTGTTTGGTTAATGTCATAACTTGCCGTTGTCCATAGGAAATCAAAACCTACTTTAACGCCAAGATTCTCAATATTACTTACCGTATTACTAGCAAGCCAGCCGAAGAAGACTAAAACCGCAATGACAGCTATTATTTGCATAATATTGCCGCGAATTTTTTTATCTCTCCACATGGCTCCTAATGAAGACGGTGCTTTTTCTGAAACATCCGAGACGCTCATGGTTACCATCCAATTTTTAGTTAAAAAAAAACGAACCCTCTTACCTTAGTAACCTAAGGCATACTAGATAAGAGAGTTCGCTAATTATGTCATAATAACATCAGTTATTATTTGATTGGTGGAGCATATTGAATGCCGCCATTGGTCCAAAGAGCGTTTAGACCACGTTCTAGTTTCAATGGAGTTGAAGCACCAACATTACGTTCGAATGACTCAGAATAGTTACCAACTTGAGTGATAATATTCATTGCCCAATCTTCGCCAAGGCCAAGTTGTGCACCTAGGCCAGCATCAGCAGTACCTAGAAGTTTTTGAACGCCAGGGTTACTTGCATCTTTACTACGTTCCATAGCATTTGCAGATGTAACACCCATTTCTTCAGCGTTTAACATAGCGTTATGAGACCATTTAACAATGTCAAACCATTGGTCGTCGCCATGACGTACTACAGGGCCCAAAGGCTCTTTAGAAATGATTTCTGGCAAAATAACGTGATTTTCTGGGTTTTCTAAACCTGAACGTTGTGCAGCAAGAGCTGAAGCGTCAGTTGTGTAAATGTCACAACGACCAGCAGAATAAGCAGCACGGCCTTCAGCAGAAGTTTCAACTGGAACTGGCTCATAAGTCATGCCGTTCAAGCGGAAATATTCTGAAAGGTTAAGTTCTGTTGTTGTACCAGTTTGGATACATACAGATGCACCATCAAGTTCTTTAGCAGAAGAAACACCTAGATCGTTACTTACCATGAAGCCTTGGCCATCATAATAGTTAACACCAGCAAAGTTAAGACCTAGGCCAACGTCACGTGTTAGTGTCCATGTTGTTACGCGTGAAAGCAGATCAATTTCGCCTGATTTCAAAACTTCAAAACGAACTTTTGAAGACAAAGGTACGAATTCAACTTTAGTTGCGTCACCAAGAACAGCAGCAGCAACAGCGCGACATAGATCAACGTCTAGTCCTTGCCAGTTACCAGCATCATCAGGTGTAGCAAAACCAGCAAGACCAGTTGAAACACCACATTTTAGTACGTCGGCAGCTTTAACATCTTCAAGTGTAGAAGCTGAAGCAGCAGATGTTGCAGCAATCGCAGCAATACCAACGGCTAGAGGTAATAATTTTTTCATTGTAATTCCCTATTTTAATTAATGTATTTCGCATTTTCATGCAAAATACTCTCTCCCCATGCTTTATTTTTTGAATTCCATCTTAAATACAATTTAAACAACCGTAAAAACTTCAAAACAATAAATTTTGCATTCACCCATCAAAAAACTTTACACACCATAAGTCAAGAAAGAAAATTGGCTGTTCCAAAAAGATTAACCTAATTGCTTAGGTTTTGCCGTATAATTATTCAATTCAATCCGCATGTTAACCAACTTACGTTACGTAAACATAGCTTTCAAAGGAATTTACTTTTGTAGGGTTTATTTAATATTTATGGTTAATAGTCACAGTTAATTTTGGCAAATAGATAACTTTATATCAATTTTTGTTATGCAATTTCACTTTCCATCATTTTTTAGTTGAGTTTGAGGCTGCATTCCAATTTTGTCTCACTCTATATATAGAGGTAAATCGCAATTGATTCTTAAACATCGTAGTTTTCGAGTTATTCACCCTTGCCAATTCTTTATTGTACTCTTTTTTGAAATCTATATTATTAATTTATGGTTAACGAATACGTTGATTCGAATTCTGTTTGGGGGGTAGTTCAGAGTTACGAATTAAATGAGGCAATATTTTAACGGTTGTTAAAATTCATTATGTATTTATGTAAATATTTTTAATGCGGTATATGGGGAGTTTTCAGTGCCTATATTAGAAGAATATCCAGCGACACAAAGTTCAGAACCTGTTGAGGTTTACGAAGTTTCTGGTCGCGTAAAATGGTTCGACCCAGGCAAAGGCTTTGGGTTTTTAATAGCAGATGACGATAGTGGTGACATACTTATTCATGTGAGTTGCCTTCGTAAAGGCGGTTTTGAAACTGCACATGAAGGCGCGCATATTGTATGTGAAGCTATTAAAGGCAAACGTGGATGGCAAGCTCTTACAATATTAAGTGTAGATCTTAGCACTGCAACACCGCCAAACTCAAAAGACCCTGCTAACACCCATTATGATGTTAAGCCCAATGGTGATTATGAAATCGCAGTTGTAAAATGGTTTAATCGTAAAAAGGGCTATGGCTTCGTATGCCGTCCAGGGTTCGATGAAGACATTTTTGTGCATATGGAAACAATGCGCCGTTTCGGTTTCTCCGAACTCCGCGCTGGCCAAGAATTGTTAGTACGGTTCGGCGATGGCCCTAAAGGCCTTATGGCTGCCGAGCTAAAACCGTTAAGTGAGCAAGGCCAACTTAACACTCATTAAATTTTGAATTCACACAATATATAAAGGGCCAAGTATTTCACTTGGCCTTTTTCTTTGCCTATTTTTTAAGCTGAACAATAAAATTACCAACCGCAATAAAACCAACACCCACCATTGCCATGTTAGACCACTGGTAATCTTCAAATATTGTCGATAAAACCAAAGCCACCAGTGGTGTGATTACCAATATATAAGCCGCCCTGCTTGCACCCAATCGCTCAACAAGTGCCAAATATGCAGTAAAGCCAAATATAGTGGCAAAAATGCTCAAAAACACCAAAGCGCCCAAATATTGGTTTGTAAAATTGAAGCTAAAATCCAACCCCAAAACAAGACATATGATAAATAATATAACGCTACCGTAAATCACACCATAACTCGTAGAAGTAATGGAATTAATGCCCAATTTATTATTCCTCACAGTAATCATGTTGCCCAGCGAGAAAAAATACACGCCCAAAACCGATAAACCAACGCCCCATAAGACATTCCCACCTAGCTCGATATTGACAATGTCACGCCAAAATATCAATGTTAGTCCACCTATTCCAAACAAAGCACCCCAAATCATAATGGGTTTAGGTTTTTCACGGTAAAAGATGTATCCGTTTAAAGTGTTCCAAATTGTTGCCAACGAAAATATAATCGCAATCAACCCGCTCACAATATAATGGCTAGCGTAATAGAAGCAGATGAAATTCAAACTGAATAAAAGAGCACCGTGTAAGGCAAAAAATACATGATCAATTGCCTGTGTTTTTTGTATCTTTCCCAACACCTTCATCAACGGGAACATAATAATTGCCGCCAAAGCAAACCGATAAAACACTGATACTATTGGCGATATATCTGAAATTTGCCAAGCAATTGCCAACCAAGAGCTCCCCCAGGCGAAAATCATCGCAATGTATAAAAAAATTGTCATTTCAACTCCATCATTCTTATCTAATAGTTGGTTCACCTATAGCCGCAACAAAGCTTGAAATCTGTTCAGTTTTACGGTTTTTGTCACAATCTTGCGCTTTTCTTCCCGGCATTCATTGATTCTCAAATATTTCATCTATAAAATGGGGCTATGAATTTTGATATGACCAACATTCCGCCCGCTTTGCAGTCAATGTTTAACGCCTCTAAAGCCGAGCTCATCAAAGAAAAAAACCTCAACCAACATGTAGCCATGTCGTTGTGGACCAATAATCACGACCATGTTAAAATTCAAAATACCAAACACCACACTTTGTCTTTATATATAAAGGGCGGCTACAATAATTTCAGGCTCGATAAAACCATTAAAAACCTGTCGGGTGAAAATAAATTATGCCTAATGCCAAAAGACGAAAAATACCAATGGTCAATTGGCAATCCATTCCAACTTGGTCATCTGTATTTTACCGATGAATATTTAAAGAAAATTGCTATCGAAACCTTCGATAGAGACCCGCGTGATGTACATTTAACCGAAATGACCTTCGAAGAAAACCAAGCCCTTGCAAGCCTCATGCGCTACGGAATATTCGAAAATGATTGGCAAAACCAACAAAATCATCACTATATAGATCACGCAGTGCAGATGATATTGCTAAAACTATTGCAAAATCATACCGAAACAGGCTTCGATCTGCCGCAAGTTAAAGGTGGTTTGTCACTTAAAAACAAAACTCTGGTGCAGGATTTTATTCAATCAAATTTCGCAGACGCCTTACCCTTAAACCAATTGGCCAAAATGGTAGGTCTGAGTGAATATCATTTCGCACATATGTTTAAAGCCAGTTTCGCCGCAGCTCCACATCAATATATACAATCAATACGTGTCAAAAATGCCGAGTCTCAAATAAAATCAGGCATTCCATTGGTCGAAATTGCTGCAAATTGTGGCTTTTCAAGTCAAAGCCACCTCGGCCGTATATTCAAACAACATAGCGGCATGACCCCACGTCATTATAAAATGGCGCATATTTAATAGAAAAACCAAAAAGCGACGACGCATAATAAGAACCCAATGTATCTTTCAGATATTCTGAAATACGCAACTGGTTTTCTGTTAAACGCGGTCAACATCCCGCCCATAATCAAAATGAACCAAAGAATCACAACAGGGTTTGAACTTGGTAAATCATTTCTTTTTATAAAGAACATCACTCCCAAAGTAACAATAACGATTAACGCTGAATATTTTTTAAAATACTCGGCCCACCTGTCATTCAAGCCTACATCATCTAATTTATATCGTGTAATGACTATGTCTTCTTTATCGAATTTAGATAAATATGCCATGCTAATACCAAAAAACATGCCCGCAACGCCATAAATCGATAATTGCTCAACTAATTTTTCCATGCCGTTCCACATAAATAAAATCATCAAAAAAGCCCATTGATATCCAATGAAAAAAGCATGATTCCAAAATGAAAGGCTTTTAACCCCCGCAGACCCACGCGCTATATAATGCGTTTCAATCACTTCAACAAAAACCAACACTGTAGCTGCGCCAAAACACATTCGCATCCATAAATATTCACCTGATAACCAATGAGAACTCAGCCAAACAAAAAAGGCTGCTGCTCCCGCAATAATAAAGTTAAACCATGTTGGGAAACGCGTTTTAAAATCTTTAAACATTAAAATCCAATATAAATATATATATTCTTATTTACAACTGTACCATTACTTAAGAATGCTCACAATAAGTATAACCACAAATCGACAACCAGGTCGAAACAAAAGACCCAACCTCATAAAATTCTTGTTATTCATCCACATTGCCATTAAATATAAAGCAAATGAAAATGGAACAAATATGACATATATAAATGCGGATGAGGCTCCCCTCTCCTATACAGACCAAATCAAAATCTATGGTCCCCAAGCCTTTGCAGGCATGCGCAAAGCAGGCCAAATTGCCGCTGCTGCATTAGATATGATTGGCGATTATGTAAAACCTGGTGTCACAACCGCCGAACTAGACAAAAGAATTTTTGATTTTGGTATGGATCACGATGGCGTCCCCGCCACATTAAATTATAAAGGTTATACCCATAGCTCTTGCATATCCATTAATCACGTCATTTGCCACGGCATTCCATCAGAAAAAAAATTAAAAGAAGGCGATATTCTAAACATTGACATCACCTATATTGTCGATGGGTGGCATGGCGATAATAGCCGTATGTATGTTGCAGGCAAACCAAAACGCCTTGCCGAACGGCTTATGAATATCACCTACGAATCTCTTATGCGCGGCATTGCAGCCGTTAAGCCAGGCAACACAACGGGTGATATTGGCCATGCCATTCAATCATATGTCGAGGCTGAGCGCATGTCAGTTGTGCGCGATTTTGTAGGCCACGGCCTAGGTCGCTTGTTCCACGATTCGCCAAGCATTTTCCATTTTGGTAACCCTGGTGAGGGTGAAATACTGGCAGAAGGTATGATTTTTACCATCGAGCCAATGGTCAATATCGGCAAACCACAAAGTAAAATCCTGTCCGATGGATGGACTGCCGTCACGCGTGACCGCTCACTTAGCGCCCAATATGAACATTCGATTGGTGTCACTAGAGACGGTTGCGAAATCTTTACAGCATCCCCCAAAGGCTATACTTGCTGGCCATATGAATAGGTAACATGAGCGAAAATAAGCCACACTATTTAGGTCACCGAGACAGACTCAAAGAAAAATTCAAATCCAAAGGTGCTTCCGCCCTTGCCGATTACGAATTGCTAGAGCTTTACCTTTTTCGCTCGATCCCGCGACGAGACACAAAACCAATCGCTAAAGATTTGATTGCAAAATTTGGCAATTTCTCTGCCGTCGTATCTGGTGATTATTCTCGGTTAATCGAAGTCAAAGGCGTTGGTGATGCTGTGGCCAAAGACATCATGCTTATCAATGCAGCTTCATTGCGTATGATGCAGAAAGATTTGTCAGACAAACCAATTCTAGCGAGTTGGTCTGCAGTCGTTCAATATTGCCAAGCCGCAATGGCCTATAATTCGATCGAAGAATTTCGCATTATTTTTCTCAACAAGCAAAATCGTATTATCGTAGATGAAGTTCAACATTCGGGCACCATCGACCACACACCAGTTTACCCCAGAGAAGTTATCAAACGCGCGCTAGAGCTAGCTGCTAGCGCCATTATATTGGTACACAACCACCCAAGTGGCGACCCAACTCCAAGCCCTGGTGATATAAATATGACCAATAAAATCATCGAAGCTGGTAAACCAATTGGTATTTTGGTGCACGATCACCTCATTATATCCAAAGATGGTTATGCGAGCTTCAAAATGTTGGGTCTTATTTAATTAACACAAAATAATTGTTAAATAATTTAATTCACATGAAATAAAAGTTTTATATTGCAATCCTACATTATAATCGTTATTAAAGAGATCAGATTTTAAGATTGCGGAATTTGGTTTTTTATTTTACCAATATGTTCAACAACTCCACAAGCAATTTGAAGAGGAACATATGGGTCAAATTATCGTCACCGACCAAACGGGCAAAACACAAAGCATCGAAGCTGTGGAAGGCTGGCGCGTTATGGAAATTATACGCGAACACGGGCTGCCTATCAAAGCCGAATGCGGCGGCGCTTGCGCTTGTGCTACATGCCACGTTTATGTCGCCGAGGAATGGCAAGATAAACTGCACGAAATGCGCGATGAAGAAGAAGATATGTTAGATGAGGCCATGGAGGTCGAAGACAATAGTCGCCTTTCATGTCAACTCATATATGAAGAAGATTTGGATGGGCTTACAGTCACTTTAGCCCCAGGCACAGAGCCAGAACCTGTATAAATCGAAGCTTAACCGCTTCAAAAATCGGAGCGGAAAATGCGTTATTTACCCATTTCCTTAAAAACACTAAATGCAACCATCCTACTTGTTGGCAATGGCGAAGCTGCGCTCAATAAGTTGCGGTTACTCATGAAAACTCACGCCCAAATTCAACTTTTTGCTCTCTCTCCGAGCTTAGAATTAGCTACATTCCTCATTCAAAACCCGACGAGCAAGCTAACTCATCTACACCGTAATTTTACTGAGACCGATTTAAAAAACGCAGTTGCCATTTTCTCGTGTGAAGATGACGCAGCCGAGAATCAAAAAATCGCCAATCTCGCCTTGAAGGCCAACATTCCTTTCAACAGCCCTGACAATTCAGATATTTGCACATTTTTTGTGCCGTCTATTGTCGATCGCAGCCCCGTTACCATCGCCATTTCTACCGAAGGCACGGCACCTGTGCTTGCCAAACAAATTCGCGCCCATTTGGAGCATTATTTGCCGCAAAATACTGGTAAATTAGCTAATTTTGCACAAAGCATCCGCTCAAAAGTGCAGTCCAAACTCAATAATATGGGCGACAAACGCCATTTTTGGGAAAATTTCTTCAACGGCAACATTGCCAGTCACTTCCTAAAAGGTGATCTCGCTAAATCACATGTCGAAATCGACAAAAGCCTAAAAAACCCAACTTCCCACAATGGTAAATTATATATCATTCACGCAGCCGATCCTGATCTTTTAAGCATTAAGGCCGCTCGTATGTTACAATTGGCCGACTATATTTATCAAATTCAAGGCACCGATGTCGACATCGAACAATTTACCAATCTTTCTCGCCGCGATGCGCAGTTTGTTTCAGTTTCAACCAACCCAAACAAACCACAAGATGGCGAGCTAATCATGCAAATTTCCAACCAAATTCGCTGCGGCCACATCGTAGTTGTCATTGGTGATGATTCAACAAATAAACGCAAAACCCGCATCTTCAACCATCTTGTGGGCAAAGATATTGCAATCGAACAATTAAATTCTGCTCAACTTAATGTCGAGCGTCCCAATCAATTTTCTCAAACACAATTTTGAGATAAAAGAGGTATAAATGGCCATATCAAAAAAAATAAAGCCACTTAAAAATCCGGTTTCTATAACCTCTAATCTGCTACTCAAAGGCCTCACGGTCTATTTAAAAGCCGATGGCACATGGTCACACCATGTGGCCGACGCAGCCATTGCGAATAATTTAGACCAGCAAGCCGAGCTTCTGGCATTGGCGAATGTTTCCGAAAAAACTCAATATGTAGTGGGTGCATATTCTTTTGACATTGAAATTATCAATGGCAAAGCATCGCCACTGGGCATGAAAGAAAATATCCGCGCTAACCGCATTCCAAGCATCACTCCCGATGGCCTTACCGCCAAACCCGAATGGGAAAATCAATTCACCCAAAATAACGCCGCTCGTCAGAGCGACAAACAATAGGTGCCCCTCAATATGTCAATTCAAGTTTATGCTCCCACACAACCCGTCGAAGCACCCAAATCAGTTCAAATGTACAAATACGATCAGTTTGATGATGAGTTCATCACCCAACGTATCGAGCAATTGCGCTCCCAAATTAACCGCAGATTATCTGGCGAACTATCAGAAGATGAGTTTAAGCCATTACGCCTACAAAATGGCGTATATCTACAACTCCACGCCTATATGCTGCGCCTCGCCATACCTTATGGTCAGCTAAACAGCACACAAATGCGTGCATTGGCCTATATCGCCCGCAAATATGACAAAGGCTTTGGCCATTTTACAACCCGCCAAAACATACAATATAACTGGCCTGCCCTTAGCGACATTCCCGAAATTCTGGAAGATTTGCAAAAGGTCGAAATGCACGCCATCCAAACCAGTGGCAACTGCATCCGTAATACAACGTCAGACCCATTTGCAGGCGTTGCCGCCGATGAACTAACAGACCCACGCCCGTGGTGCGAAATCATCCGTCAATGGTCAACATTACATCCAGAATTTGCATTTCTCCCGCGTAAATTTAAAATTGCGGTGAATGCGGCCGAGCAAGATCGTGCTGCCATTCTTTATCATGATGTGGCGCTGCAAATCGTTAAAAATGAGCAAGGCGAAATCGGCTTTCAAGTTTATGTCGGTGGTGGCCAAGGCCGCACACCCGTCATCGCAAAATTAGTTCGTGATTTCCTCGAACCACAATATTTATTGTCATATCTAGATGCAATTTTACGTACATATAATATGCTCGGCAGACGCGACAATCTCTACAAAGCCCGCATTAAAATCACGGTAAACGAAACTGGTGTCGAAGAATTCTCTCGCCTTGTCGAGTTAGAATGGCAACGTATTAAAGACACTGGTTTCAACCTGCCAGACGATCAAAAGAAAGTAATTTTCGAACATTTTGAACTACCAGAATTTGAATCATATCAATATGATATTTCAAAGTTTGAAAGTGATCAAAAGGACAATAATGGCTTTGAGTATTTTGTTAAAAACAACACATTCCCTCATAAGAAAACTGGCTATACCATTGTCTCTATTTCATTAAAACCACATGGCGGCATTCCTGGTGATATTTCAGCTGATCAAATGGATCTTGTTGCGCAATTGGCTGATGATTATTCGCTAAGCGAAATCCGCGCAACCCATCGTCAAAATTTAGTGTTACCGCATGTAAGGCTAGACGATTTATTTGCAATGTGGCAAAAACTTACAAAAGCCAACCTGTCAGCAGGCAATATCGGCCAATTAACCGACATCATCGCTTGCCCAGGGTTAGATTATTGCGCCCTTGCCAATGCCCGCTCAATTCCAATCGCGCAAATGATTGCCGAACATTTTGATGACCTCAAAAAACTAGATGATTTAGGCGAGATCACCCTCAATATTTCTGGTTGCATCAACGCATGCGCCCATCATCATGTCGCTAATATTGGCATTTTGGGCGTCGATAAAAAAGGCGAAGAATCATACCAAGTTACATTGGGTGGCTCTTCAAGAAAAGATGCCGCCATTGGTAAAATCATTGGCCGCGGCTTCTCTGGCGACGAAATCGTCGGTGCCGTTGAAACCATCACCAATGTATATCTTTCAGGCCGTACAGACCGCGATGAGAGCTTCCTAGCTTATTACCGCCGCGCAGGTCAAACTCCGTTTAAAGAGGCACTTTATAATGTTGATTAATAAAAATGGTTCCATTGCCGAAAATGAAAACATCATCATAGAAGATGCTGAAAATCTAACCTTGCATAATGACCAAATTTTGCCATATGCCTATTGGCTAGCGCAAAAAAATGAAATCAAAAAAAACCTTAATCAAGTTTCCATTTGGCTTAATAGTGATGATGACATTGCAGCCCTTGCCGATGATTTACCGTCAATCAGCTTAATCGCGCTAAATTTTCCTAAATTTGCCGATGGCCGCGCCTTTACCATGGCGCATCTTCTGCAAGAAAAATATGGTTTCCATGGTGAAATTCGCGCCATTGGCACACCAATTGCCGACCAAGCCCAATATATGTTCCGCTGTGGGTTCGATAGCATCGACATTCCGCATGAGCAAGACCCCGAAATTTGGGTTAAAGAAGCCACTCGAATGTCACGTTTTTACCAACGTAGTGCCGAAAACGAGACTGCACAAAGTAAGTATTAAACTTCTCCCCCACCCCATTTTTCGGAGAGACAACATGACTGAACAAGAACTAACCGCGTTAAACCTAAAATTTGCCAAAGCAACCCCGCTCGAAGTGCTAACTTTCGCAGCGAAAGAAAAATTTATAAATGACATCGCTCTGGTTTCCTCCTACGGAGCCGAAGCCGTAATCCTGCTTCACTTGGTATCAAAATTCGACAATAACCTACCAGTAATCTTCATTGATACTGGTAAATTATTCGGCGAAACAAAACGTTACCGCGAAAAAGTGAATCAACAGCTTAACCTTAAAAATGTCATTACATTTAAAGGCGATGCCGAAGCCATCAAAACTGCCGACCCTAAAAACATCCTATGGTCACAAGACACCACGGCATGTTGTCATGTGCGCAAGGTCTTGCCCTATGCCAAGGCCACAGAACCATATGCGGCACTCATCACAGGCCGCAAGCGCTTCCAAGGCAATACCCGAAGCGAGCTAAACACTTTCGAATTTGCCAGCGGTCAGGTTAAAATCAACCCCCTTGCCAATTGGGGTTTGGACCAACTTAAAAATTACATTCTCGATAATGATTTGCCACGCCATCCATTGGTAGCCGATGGCTATCTATCAATAGGCTGCATGCCTTGTACAGATAAAGTTTCAAGCGATGCCGAATATCGTGATGGCCGCTGGCAAGGTCAAGAAAAAACCGAATGCGGCATTCATATGCTATAATTATTGCATCTTTTTACAGCCTTATGCGTCTATGTTATAATGTAGAAATAAGGAGCAAAAATGCAACAAGAATGGACATATTTCAGTCATCAAATTAAAGGCTTTATTCATAGCCGCGTGCAGAATAAAGCCGATGCCGACGACATATCGCAAAATGTCCTGCTCAAAATCCATCAAAATGTGGATACTCTAAACGACAGCACCAAGCTCGAAAGCTGGATATATGCCATTGCCCGCAATGCAATCACCAGCCATTATCGCAAAAATAAAAACGATCCCATTGCCCATTCGTCAGATAAATTATTAGACATAATTCCTGCTGAGCAAGAAGATCAGGATGATATTCTAGAGCTTGCCTGTTGCCTCAAGGCCTTCATTAAAAATCTAAACCCAGATGCCCAATTGGCAATAAATGCAACTAGTTTTGATGGCCTCTCCCAAGTTCAATATGCCACTCAAATCGGCATACCTATTTCCACCGCCAAAGCCCGCATTCAACGCGCCCGTAAACAATTGGCAAAAGAGCTAACCAAATGCTGCAAATATCATGCAAATCAAGTGCAGCCCAAAAATAATTGCATCCATTGTTAAGTTTCTGCGTCTCCCTTATGTAACCAAAACAAAGGAGACTAAAATGTCAGACGAAAATAAATGTAACTGCACTTGTTCATGTGATTGTAACTGTTCTTGCAACTGCAACTGCTAAATCTCAAACCAGTTAACACTGGGGCCCAGATTATGCGTGGGCGTATTGCCAATTTTACTCGATACGCCCCACGCATTATGAATATGCCCACACAAATGCAAAACAGGCTGTTTGTTTTCAATACAAGCTAAAACAGCATCGCTGCCCTCATTTGCTCCATAAATTTGCAAATCACAATGTCCCATTGCAGGGCTATGTGTAATCAAAACACATTTCTTCGGGCTATCAATTAACATTTTGGTTGCGGCTGGCTCACTTAACCATTCATTCCAATTTTCAGTATTTCGTTGCGGCACTTCACAACCCAACCCATAAAACTCCACTCCATCAATGTTCAAGCCATTGCCATGTAGTAAATTAATATTTTCGATATTCTCACTAAGCCTCATCAACTCAAATAAATTATCATGATTGCCCGATACAATCATAACAGGCACAGAAATATCAGCTAATTTTTTAAGCATATGAGCAGCGCTACCACCCTTAACGGCAAAATCTCCCGCGCCAACCACCACATCCGCAAATTCTGCTTGCTCAACAATCTGTTGCAAAAAACTCTCATTTGAATGTGCATCACTAAACGCCAGTATTTTCATATTTCACCTATGTTAAACGTAACAATATCATACCCGTCAAAGTGGCCATCGTCGCCAATAATTTCAACCTGCCAAAGCTTTCCTTAAAAAACACCACGCCAATTAACATAGCAAACATAATGCTACTTTCACGCAATGCCGTCACCAAGGCAATCGGCGCTTGGGTGAATGCCCACATGGCAATGGCAAATGCTCCAAACGATGCCAAACCACCGGCAAATAACACTATTTTTTGGCTCGCAAAAACTTGCTTCACAATTTGCGGCCGCTTAAACAACACAATTGCAGGAAACAAAAAACCATTGCTCATTGTTAAAATTGCATAAAAACCCAAACTATCGCCCGAAAGCCTAGCTCCCACGCCATCAACCAAACTATAGGTGGCAATAAAACAAGCAGTCACTAATGCAAAAGCAATGGCCTTTATGTCCCGCCCACCACCAGTATTTTTGCTAAATGCCAAACAAAAAACCGCAAATATTATCGCCCCTAAACCTCCAAGTGTCCAAAAACTAAATTCTATATGCCACACAAAAATAGAAAACAAAGTCACAATAAGCGGTGCAGCCCCTCGTGAAATTGGGTAAACAAGCGATAAATCCCCAAACCGATAGGCAGCCTGCAATACGAGCTGATACCCAACATGTAACAATATACCAATGCCTAGATATAAATAACTCTTTGGGTCGGGCGCTTGGATAAATGGCAAAGCCACAATTCCCCAAAACCCGCTGCCCATCACCAACGCAGTCATAGTCAGTAATTTGTCAGATTGCGATTTTGCAACCGCATTCCATGCCGCGTGCAACAAGGCGGCAAAAACCACCGCCATAAAAACCATTACGCTCATTTTAGTCTACCTTATTTATCAAATATATCTGCGAGCGATTTAAAACCCTTAACCTCAATCGGATTGCCTGATGGATCGTAAAAAAACATCGTCCACTGCTCACCCGCCTCACCTTCAAACCTTACCGAAGGTGGCAATACAAATTCTATTTCCGCCGCTTCTAGCCTGTTGGCAAGCTTGCGCCATTCATCCATTTCAAGCACCACGCCTAAATGCGGCATAGGCACAATATGCCCGCCCACTTTACCAGTATTTACCACTTTAAATGGCTCGCCTAAATGCAACGAAATCTGATGATTAAAAAAATCAAAATCCACCCACGTATCTGTCGAACGTCCTTCTTTACAGCCTAATATGCCGCCATAAAACGCCCGCGTTTGGTCAAGATCAGTTATATTATAAGCCAGATGAAAAACACTTCGCATAAACATTCCTTTTTGCTTTTATTTTGTTAATTTATACGATAATCTTCACAATTAATAATGTTTAATTTCAATTCTGAGCATAGGTTAAATCTATGGATACAAGATTTTTAGAGAGTCTCATCGCCACCGTCGAAACTGGCTCTATCGCAGCAGCAGCTCGCCAACAAGGCATAACAGCGGCGGCACTCAGTGGCCGCATTAAAACCCTAGAATCTCTGTTAAATACGCAATTATTATCGCGCAGCGCCCATGCCGCCACTCCCACTCTTGCCTGCCTAAATTTACTACCTCGTGCCAAAGACATCATCACCCAATCCAAACATTTACATGCTGATGCAGATGCGTCGGGCCTTTCGGCAACCTTCCACATTGGCTGCATCACCACCGCCCTCACAAGCTATATGCCCAAGATTATCAGAGAGTTTAAAACCCAAGCCCCCAATGCCGAATTACTCATTAAACCTGGCGATTCTAATCAATTATATAATTTACTTGCAGAACGAAAAATTGATGCTGCCATCACCACCGAGCCGCATTTCAAATTACCGAAGGCCATAAATACAACCATTTTAGCGCATCAACAACTGGTGCTCGTCAGCAAATATCCAAGCGATGCCCCACTCAAAACCCAATTAGAGCAATCTGCTTTTATCGCATATGATAAAACCAGTTGGGGCGGCAGCCGTGTTTACGAATCTGTAAACTCCCTAAATGCCAAAAAACAAATCCTCTGCGAGCTAGATTCGCTAGAAACCATCACAGAACTAGTTGATGAAGGCCTAGGCATTGCCATTTTGCCCGAATGGTATGGGCTTCATAAGCATTTTAGCCACTTGCACATCACCCCTATTTCAGATTTCGGCATCAATTTACCGCAAAGGCAAATCACCTTGTTAACGCACAATTCAACCGAACCCGCAATTTTGTTGGAAATTGCCAAAAACTCACTTATAAATTGAGTAAGCAAAATAGGTTACAAACATGCCAAAATTAACAAAATACGGTTACATCATATTGGGCGAAGGATATATCCCGCCAATCCATAACGCCACAATAGAATCCAAACAGTTTTCAAGCACTGTTATTTGCGCAGAAACCATTGAAAGTGCAGCAATTGTTGCTAAAAAAATGGTCAAAGATGGCATAGAAGTCATCGAATTATGTGGCGAATTTGGCCAAACAGGTGCGTTTCAAATTATCAATGCGATCAATTGCAAAGTCCCCGTTGGTTATGTAAGCTTTTCTGGTTACGAACATGATAAATTGACCGATTTTCTATCAAAAGATGAATCTGATGACGTGACGAATCAATAATTAAGTGGCACAATATCTTATGTTTAAATTCTTAAAACCGCTTCTTCTAATTTCCGTTTTCATTGTCAGCTTGGCAAATGCAGCACAGGCACGCGATGCCGCACTTAGCCGCATCATAGGCTTTTCGCCAGATGGCAAGTATTTCGCATTCGAACAATATGGCGTTGGCGATGCCTCAGGCCTGCCTTTTTCCGAAATCTTCTTCATCGACACCATCAAAAATACATGGGTACAAGATCCAATCCGTATATTGATTAAGGACGATAACATCACCCTGTCGCAAGCACGCATCAAAGCAGTTGTTGAAGCCACCCCCATTATAAAACGGCTCGGCACAACCTTGCACGGTTTCACAGTGGCATCTAACCCCATCACTCAAGAGGTCACCGATCGAAATAACATCAATTTTGGCGTATTTCCAGATGCCCCTTCATATGATCGCTATAACCTCAAACTCACCATGCGTAATTTTGAAAACGAAAAATGCAAATCATATGCACCAGACACCAAAATTTTCAATCTAGCGCTTACGTCATTGTCCAACCAAGGCATCACCCGAAATTATGCAGACAATAGCTTGCCCACTAGCCGTGGATGTGCTTTAGATTATTCAATTTCCGAAATCCACTTCTTCGAAGCCACAAATGGTGACGTCGTGTTTATGACTTTCGTTAATGTCATGAGCTACGGTTGGGAAGGCCTAGATCGGCGCTTTATGGTCACACCATTTTATATCAACAAGTGAATATATGTTGCAAAAAATAATCTCTAGCATTCCGAGCCATGCCACAAAAACTGCACTGTTTTTGGCTATTTTTGCGTGCTTTTCTACGTTTTTAACCGAATATCTTACAAACCATATTTTGCTAACCAGTCTATTATTATGTGGCGGCACAATACTCTGTGCCTTTATTTGTATACTCATTCTGCATTATTTTATATTCCGCAAATTGCATAAGAACAGTTGGAAGGTCGTTTTCTTGCTGGCTTTTCCAATATTTTATTTTTTAACCCTCATCACTGCCTTCGCCACCGTCACAACATTGGCCGATCTCACATGGTTCCGCGTGCCTCTAATCAACCAAATTTATTTACAAGGTTGGGCATTGTTAGGCAAAGGCTATATTTATGCGGTCTTTAGTCCCAAAACCCCTTTTTACCTCACCTGCATACTCACTTTGGGCAGCTTCATTCTTGCCCTCAAAACCAACAATTCACAGCAGGGTCAAGACTAGGTTGTCTTTTAATTGCAATGCTGCTAAATAGTCGGCATTAACTGTGCACAATCACCCTCTCATAAGGTTTTATTATGATTCCTCGTTACACCCGTCCCGAAATGGCCGCCATTTGGTCACCTGAAGCTAAATTCCAAATTTGGTTCGAAATCGAAGCTCACGCATGTGATGCACAAGCCGAACTCGGTGTCATTCCAAAATCTGCTGCCAAAACAGTGTGGGAAAAAGGCGCTTTCGACGTCGCAAAAATTGATGAAATCGAAGCTGCCGTTAAACATGATGTCATTGCCTTCCTTACAAACCTAGCCGAATATATTGGCGATGATGCCCGTTTTGTGCATCAAGGAATGACCAGTTCAGATGTTTTAGACACTTGCTTTAGTGTTCAACTTGTAAAAGCCACCGACCTATTAATGGTTGGCCTAGACCGCTTGCTAGCTGCCCTTAAGAAAATCGCTTACGAGCATAAAGACACAGTATGTGTCGGCCGTAGCCATGCTATCCATGCCGAACCTGTTACTTTTGGCCTTAAAATGGCTCAAGCCTTTGCCGAAATGAGCCGTAACAAAGAACGCCTATTGGCTGCGCGTAAAGAAATCGCAACTTGCGCCATTTCAGGTGCTGTTGGTACATTCGCAAATATCGACCCTGCGGTAGAAGAACATGTTGCCAAAGCTTTGGGTTTAGAGTTCGAACCAATTTCAACACAAGTTATCCCGCGTGATCGCCACGCTATGTATTTCGCCACTTTGGGTGTCATCGGTTCATCTATCGAGCGCCTAGCTGTCGAAATTCGCCATCTACAACGTACCGAAGTGCTAGAAGTCGAAGAGTTTTTCTCTAAAGATCAAAAGGGTTCAAGCGCAATGCCGCATAAACGCAACCCAATCTTAACAGAAAACCTAACAGGCCAAGCCCGCCTTATCCGTATGGCAGTCACTCCAGCAATGGAAAATGTAGCCCTATGGCATGAACGCGATATTTCACATTCATCAGTCGAACGCCAAATTGGCCCCGATACAACAGTAACTCTAGATTTCTCATTGCACCGCATGGCAATGGTCATCGAAAAATTGTTGGTTTATCCAGAAAACATGATGGACAATATGAACAAATTGGGCGGCCTTATTCATTCACAACGTGTATTGTTGGCACTCACTCAAGCTGGTGTATCTCGTGAAGATTCGTACCGCCTTGTTCAACGTAATGCCATGCCAGTATGGCGCGGCGAAGGCGATTTCCTTACATTGTTAAAAGCCGATAAAGATGTAACCAAAGCATTATCTGATGCCGAAATTGAATCTCTATTCAATCTCGATTATCACACTAAAAATGTAGATGTTATTTTTGCCCGTGTATTTGGCGAATAAGAATCTAAACATAACAAACAAAAAGCCCCGCATCAATTATGGTGCGGGGCTTTTTTAATGTCTAGAATTTAAGAATTATTATCCAGCAGCCAATTGGCTTTCTGCTTCAACCAAAAATTCAGCTAGTTTCTCAACCAAATCAGCTTCAGGTATTAAATGGTTAGCCGCATCCAAATCGCCAATCACTTTGCGCAAAATGTCGGCATCGCCTGCTTCTTCTAAATCAGAAATAATCACTTCTTTTGCATAAGCATCAGCATCTGCACCTGTTTTTTCTAAAATCTCTGCAACCCACAAACCAAATAATTTGTCTCTACGTGCTAAAATTTTGAATTTCATTTCAGCATCATGAGCAAATTTATTTTCAAATGCTTTTTCGCGATCGTTAAAATTGTCAGCCATTATTAATCCTCCAGAATCAATCATCTAAAACCATGTCTATAATTCAAATAGAACCTGTAGCGTTAAAAATCAATGATCAAAGGCAAAAATAGTCACAATATCTTAGAAAATAGCCAAACTTATACCCAAATCTTGGCTGCGATTAATCATTTTAACACTAGATTAACAAAAGATGAACAATCAGGTTTGAAAAGCCAGAAAATCAGTATATAGAAAGCCCATCTGTCCATACATTTTTGGTGGTGAAATTCCCCCTATGGAGATCGTAGATGATTAAGAACCGTCGCAAAATTCACGAAGGCAAAGCCAAAGTCCTTTATGAAGGCCCCACAGCTGGCACAATCATTCAACATTTTAAAGATGATGCCACCGCATTTAATGGCGAACGCCATGAGGTTATTGATGGTAAAGGCGTTTTAAACAACCGCATTACCGAATATATATTTTTAGCGATGGAAGATATTGGCGTTGCCACTCATTTCATCAAACGCTTAAATATGCGCGAGCAGCTCATTAAAAAAGTAGAAATCATCCCGCTAGAAGTTGTGGTACGTAATGTAATCGCAGGCTCTTTAGCTAAAAAATTAGGCATGGAAGATGGCAAAAAATTAAGCCGCTCCATCATCGAATATTATTATAAAGATGATGCCCTAAATGACCCGATGGTTACCGATGAGCATATCACGGCGTTCGAATGGGCAACATCATCTGAATTAGAAGATATGGTGGCAACTGCATTGCGTGTGAATGATTTCCTAACAGGCTTATTCCGCGCTGTTGGCATTCAACTTGTCGATTTCAAACTAGAATTTGGCCGTCATTTTGAAAATGGCAACGTGCGTATTCTTTTGGCCGATGAATTCAGCCCCGATAATTGCCGTTTATGGGACATTAAAACAGGCGAAAAACTCGATAAAGATCGCTTCCGCCAAAATCTTGGTGGCTTGGTCGATGCTTATCAAGAAGTCGCCCGCCGTCTTGGTATATTAAATGAAAATGGCGAAGTTATCGAAGATGATGACGAAGCACCCAAATCAGACAAACCAACATTAGTTAAATAATTCATGCAACCCAAAAATTGGAAGTAACCCCATGAAAGCACGCATCACCGTCACTCTAAAAACTGGCGTATTAGACCCGCAAGGCAAAGCCATTCAACATACATTCGATGAATTAGGCTTTGAAGGCATTCAAAAAGTTCAACAAGGCAAAATTTTCGAAATCGAAATTGCCGAAACTGATAAAGCCAAAGCCACTGCTCAACTCACAGATATGAGTGAAAAGCTACTCGCCAATATGGTGATGGAAAATTATTCAATCGAACTACTAGACTGAGGCTAAACCCATGCAAGCAAGTGTAATTGTTTTTCCGGGGTCTAATTGCGATAGAGACGTGCAAATGAGCCTCCAACGCGCCACAGGCAAACCTGCAAATATGGTTTGGCATGGCGATAGCGAAATCCCAAAATCCGATCTTATCGTCCTTCCTGGTGGTTTTTCATATGGTGATTATCTGCGTTGCGGGGCTATTTCAGCCAAAAGCCGCATCATGCAAGCTGTCATCGCAGCCGCCAATAAAGGCACACCTATTTTGGGCATCTGTAATGGTTTCCAAATCCTAATCGAAGCAGGTCTATTGCCGGGTGCCCTCACTCGCAATGCAGGGCTTAAATTCATCTGTAAAGATGTCAGCCTTCGTGTCGAAAATAACGAAACTATTTTCACCAAAAAATACAGCGAAGGCGCGGTCATTCGCTACCCTGTTGCACATCACGATGGCAATTATTTTGCCGATGATGAAACGCTAAATATGCTCGAAGGCAATGGCCAAGTGGCGTTCCGCTACGCAACTGAGCAAGGCGAAATTACCGAGGAAGCCAACATCAATGGCTCTCAACGTAATATTGCTGGCATTTATAACGACAGCAAAAACATATTAGGCATGATGCCGCATCCCGAACGGTTAGACCAAGCCATTTTAGGCGGCACCGACGGCGCACATCTTTTCAATAGCCTTGTAGACAGCTTAGCATAGGGTAATACCATGATATATAACGACATTATCACACCAGAAGTGGTTAAAGAACATGGCCTCAGCACTGATGAATATGAAGTCATTGTTAAGCGCTTAGACCGCGCGCCAAACATCACCGAATTGGGCATTTTTTCAGTCATGTGGTCAGAGCATTGCTCTTACAAATCTTCAAAATTCTGGCTTAAAAAACTACCAACAACAGGCGAATGCGTCATTTGTGGCCCTGGCGAAAATGCAGGCATCATTGACATTGGCGACAATCAAGCCGTTGTGTTTAAAATGGAAAGCCATAATCATCCGTCTTTCATCGAGCCTTATCAAGGCGCGGCAACAGGCGTTGGCGGCATTATGCGCGATGTATTCACAATGGGCGCACGCCCCATTGCCAATATGAACGCATTACGTTTTGGCGAACCAGAAAACAAAAAAACCAAACGCTTGGTCAATGGCGTGGTCGAAGGTGTTGGCGGTTATGGTAACTGCATGGGCGTTCCCACTGTCGGTGGCGAGCTGCATTTTGATGCAAGCTACAATACCAATAACCTTGTAAATGCAATGTGTGTTGGCCTTGCCGATGCCGATAAAATTTTCTATTCAGCCGCCGCAGGCGTGGGTAATCCAGTTGTTTATGTAGGCTCAAAAACAGGCCGTGATGGCATTCATGGCGCCACAATGGCCTCAGCCGAATTCGATGAAAATTCAGAAGAAAAACGCCCTACCGTACAAGTTGGCGACCCGTTTACTGAAAAATTACTGCTCGAAGCCTGCCTAGAACTTATGCAAACCGATTGCATCATCGCCATTCAAGATATGGGTGCCGCTGGCCTCACATCTTCATCAGTCGAAATGGCCGATAAAGGCAATGTTGGCTTCGATATGAATTTAGATAATGTGCCACAACGCGAAGAAAATATGACAGCCTATGAAATGCTGTTATCCGAAAGCCAAGAGCGTATGCTTATGGTGCTTAAGCCGGGCCGTGAGGCCGAAGCCGAAGCCATTTTCGTTAAATGGGGCTTAGATTTTGCGGTTATTGGCATCACAACCGATACAGACCGCCTCATCATCACTCATAATGATGAAACAGTGGTCGACATTCCCGTTGGTCCACTAGCTGATGACGCACCAGAATATGAACGCCCATGGGTTAAAACCAAAGCACCAAAAGCCTTAACGGCCGATGATGTCCCTGTCCCAGCTTCAGTAACCGATACATTGTTAAAAATGATCGGCTCACCTAACCATTGCTCACGCAAATGGGTTTGGGAGCAATATGACCATATGGTGATGGGTGATACCATCCAACGTCCAGGTGGCGATGCCGCTGTGGTGCGTGTACACGATACCAATAAAGCACTGGCAATTTCCACCGATGTAACCCCGCGTTATGTCTATGCCGATCCTGTCGAAGGTGGCAAACAAGCCGTGGCCGAAACTTGGCGTAACATTACAGCCGTTGGCGCACAGCCATTGGCAATTACCGATTGCATGAATTTCGGCAACCCAGAACGCCCCGAAATTATGGGTCAATTTGTCGGCACAATCGAAGGCATGATTGAAGCCTGTAAAACACTCGATTACCCTGTGGTTTCTGGCAATGTTTCACTTTATAACGAAACCAGCGGCACAGGCATTTTGCCAACTCCTGCCATTGGCGGTGTTGGCTTGCTAGATAACATTGATAATATGATGACTTACGCTTTCAAAAATGATGGTGATAACATCTTGCTCATCGGTAAAGAAGAAGGCCATCTAGGCTGTTCAACTTACACCGAAATCATGCTCGGCAAAAGCCTAGGTCAAGCCCCTAAGGTCGATCTTGAGGCCGAACTTAAAAACGGCAACTTTGTTCGTGGCCTCATCCATGATGGCAGCGTAAACGCTGTGCATGACGTTTCTGATGGCGGCCTCTATGTTGCAGTTGCCGAAATGGCAATGGCTTCTGGCCTCGGTGCAGACATTAAAATGTCAGATGTCAGCATTCCAGAACATGCTGCGCTATTTGGCGAAGATCAAGGCCGTTATATTCTCACAGTGCCACCGGGCGGTGTTGCCACCATCCTAAAACAGGCAAATGAGCAAGGCATCACAATGCGCCTTCTCGGAACTGTGATCGGCTCACGCCTTACAATTGATGAAACAAGACCTATATCTGTATCTAAACTCAAAAAAACCCATGAAGAATGGTTGCCAAACTTCATGAATCAGAACTAAGATAGAGAAAAACAACGAGGTATATATCTATGGCGATGGAAGCTAAAGAAATTGAAGACATGATTGTAGCGGCACTTCCAGATGCTGTGGTCACCATTACCGATATGGCAGGCGATGGCGATCATTATATGGCAAGAATCATCTCTAAAGAATTTATCGGCAAAAGCCGCGTGAGCCAACATCAGTTGGTTTACAAAGCTCTTAAAGGCAATATGGGCACAGTGCTGCACGCCCTGTCTTTACAAACCGAAACACCCGAATCTTAATATCGAAGGAAAATATCATGAGTGAAGCTCAAACTTATATCGAAAACGCCGTAAAATCTAATGATGTTGTGTTGTTTATGAAAGGCACAAAAGATTTTCCGCAATGTGGTTTTTCTGGTCTTGTGACACAAATTCTAGGCTATTTAAACATCGACTATACCGATGTAAATGTATTAGAAAATGATGACATTCGCGAAGGCATTAAAGCCTATTCAGACTGGCCTACAATTCCGCAAGTCTACATTAAAGGCGAGTTCATTGGTGGTGCCGATATTCTGCGCGACATGTTCGAAACTGGTGAAATCCGTAGCTTGCTAGACGATAAGGGCATCCCTTACTCAATTAACGAACAATAAAACCCAAAATTCCAAAATTAAAGCCGCTATAAATCTATAGCGGCTTTTTATTATACTTTTTTTGCGACAGCTATTATTTGTCGCCACCAAAGCCACCAACAATAGCATTTCCACCATTTGTATTATTGGTTATATTTACGCTTCCCAAAATACTATTACCACCGTCAACCAAAGCCGCCTCGGCATTACCACCCGACATAGTGCTGATCGTACCCGATGTATTGGTAAAAGACGCATTATTCGTATTAAACACCAAACCTGTCTTGCCACCCGCATTAGCACTCATGCCCCCGCTAAAGGCAATAGTGCCAGTTTCCGTATTGGCCTCATTAGATACAGCAAAGTTCCCCGTCAGCGTTTGGCTAGAAAAATTAGCACTCACCGTGCCATTACCTTTTAAATCAATAAGCTGAATCCCACCAAGAACCGCAGCGCCACTAAACTTACTCGCATATTCAGAAGTGCCACCTGCACCTTGCAAAGTCGCGTAATTAGCAACAGTTTTGCCATTAGCCAAAGCATAAATGCCCGAAAGCTGTTTATATTCGCCATTCTCAACATTCACAAACAAGCCATAAAACCCGTTCCCACTCGCCAATTCCCTCAAAGAAACCTGCAGCCCCTCATAAGAAATCAGACTCGCTAGCGCTTCTAGCTTACCTTTAAGAGATTGTTTCCAAGTACCAATCTGCGCGTCCCCTGGCTTTGTTGTAATGTCATTCTCCAAAGCAGCAATATCAATTCTTAAAACCTTCAATTGGTTCAACTCTGCACTACTTAAATTCCTAAAACCTTCTGTGCGTGTTTTAGCTGCTGTAGTGCTAGTCAAAATACCAGAAAATTCACTAGCATTAATCAAGTAAACGCTAATATTTCCAGCTTCAGTATGGCCGAATTTTGCGGTCAATTTATGCCCGCTAACTTGGCTATACGTATTATTATTTAAAAACGCACTATTCGCTCTAAACGTCAATTCTGCTGAAACTTCCTTTTTATTACCCGATTCAGTGTAACTCCCAAGTGCCTTATTAGGGTTTACTAATGCCAATGGTGTGCCTGTAACCGTCACGCCACCACTCGTAGTTCCACCACTTGTTCCCCCACCACCTGTGCCAGTGCCGCCATCCGTACCGCCACCGCCAGATGTGCCACCAGAAGCTAACAAGCTCACCGTCGAAAGGCCTATAATCGTCATTTTTAGTAAGTAATCACGCATTTTAATCTCGACTCATTCAAAAAAGGTGGAATTCATATAAAATAATAACATTAATTAATTTTACATGTAAATATATTATGGTTGGTTAACGACAGGCATTAAACAAGGCACAACTATGAGCTTAAACATAACCACAAAATCATTGTCATCAGATGAGCTTATAAATTTAAACGTACATGGCACGACAAACTACATTCATTACGTACCTGGACAAACCCTTTCCTATTCCTTTTTCACATCTACCAATACTTCTATATTCAACAGTTACAAAGCCGCTTTTGGTATCAATATCAATCACGATGCCAACATCTGGACAACAAACCCCAATTGGGTGGCCGATGTAGATTCAGCGATGAGCGGCATTAATGAAATCATAAACCTAACCGTCACCAAAACTTCCGATTTTGCTGCGTCAGACTTAAGATGGACCGCCGTACAAGACCCAGCAGGCACAAATGTTACAGGTTACTCATTCCTCAATCCTTCATGGGATATGGACGGTCAAAGCGATGGCGACGATGCTGCTATACTATTATACAACAAGTCCCCGTTCCACGAAGGCTCAAGAGCCGAGGCCGAACTAGGTGGCGGTAACGAGCGAACAGCCACAATCCTGCATGAATTTGGCCATTTATTAGGCCTGTCTCACCCTCACACAACTGTACCGAGCGACGCTCCATTTACAGAGCTTAACGACAGCAAATACGATCTCCTGTCATATGTCTACTCAGACGACGTACGCAAAGTTATTAAAACCGATACTGGTGGTGGTGGCTACACAATCAGCTCTGCATATAATTTTGGCACCTTTGTCAATTACACACCCATTAACATAGCTCAACTACAATATCTATATGGGGCAAGCACAACCAATCACACAAGCAGCACAACTTATACCCTCACCGATGCAGGCACAATCGCCAAAGATTTAAGCGGCAGCGACGGCACAATTTCTGTAGGTCGGGCATATTATTCAATCTGGGATAATGGCGGCACAGATGAAATCAAATATAGTGGCAACAATCGCGTTCTCATCAATCTCAACGATGCCACGTTAAACCGCACCGCAAATGACGCAGCTTTAACCAACACCCTAAACCGCGTTGCCAATAGCGATTATTACAACACATTAGTCCCCGAATTTAGAGGCGAAATTACCGATAGCAAATATTATGCGGGCGGTTTCTTCTCTCAAATCCTCACCAATGACGACAGTGTCACCTTAGGCGGCACACCATTTAACGGCAAATATGCCAACACATTGGGCGGCTATGTCATCGCCAATGGCGTCATCATCGAAAACGCAACTGGTGGCAATGGTAACGACCTCATCATCGGCAACGAAGTCGGCAATACCATACGCGACAATGGCGGCCACGACACAGTGTTTGGCAGCGGTGGTAACGATAATTTTTACATCGGCACAGGCAATGATATTTTCGATGGTGGCACAGGTGCCGATAAAGCCATTTTCACATCAACCATCGGCAATTATCAAATTTTTGTGGTCGGCAACAATGCCATCATTCAAGATCTGTTCGGCAATACATACGGCTCAAATAGCTTTACCGATGTCGAAAGCTTCACATTTTCAAGCACAAATTTCGCCATTGCTTCTTTGCCAGCCACAACCGAATATGAACGCCTCTATGCCGATCTACTCAATAATGAATTTGTAGCCGATGCAGGTGGCATTGGTGGCAATACCAATGATACATTCTGGGGCACAGCCACAGCCGATAATTTAGTGGGCGAGCTATTAAACGACCGCTATGAAGGCAAAACAGGCTCAGATAACATCACGTTTAAGGGCAATTTTTCAGAATTCACATTCACAACAGGCAATGGGTCCGATCTGGTGGTCACAAAAACCGCTGATAGCACCCAATATGACGTATTACACAGCGTCGAACAACTTACCTTCGACGATGGCGCTGTCGCCATCATAGCCAGCGATTTAGGCCTAACAACTGGCCAGTTTATAACATGGCAAGCCGATTACGATTTTGGCTAAGCCAGTTTCACTAAATCATAAGCAAAAAAAAGCCCCGAACATTTCCATTCGAGGCTTTTTTAATTTGTATAATTTCACTCTTAACGAGAGTAAAATTCAACCACTAGGTTTGGTTCCATTTGTACAGGGTACGGAACGTCAGCTAGGTTAGGAATTGAGTTCAATGTAACGCTCATTGTGCCGCCATGTTCAGCAGTCATATAATCAGGTACATCACGTTCAGCAAGGTCAACAGAAACCATAACGATTTCTAGTTGGCGGCTTTTTTCGCGGACTTGAACAACATCACCCACTTTAACGCGGTATGAAGCAATGTTTACACGTTGGCCGTTAACAGTCACATGACCATGGTTTACAAATTGGCGTGCAGCAAAAACTGTAGGCACAAATTTAGCACGGTATACGATTGCATCCAAACGACGTTCAAGCAAACCAATTAGGTTTTCGCTTGTATCGCCTTTAATACGGCTAGCTTCTTTAAAAGTAGAACGGAATTGCTTTTCAGAAATGTTGCCATAGTAACCTTTAAGCTTTTGCTTAGCTTTCAACTGAATACCAAAATCAGAAGGCTTGCCTTTACGGCCTTGGCCATGTTCACCTGGGCCATAATCACGACGATTTACAGGGCTTTTAGCACGGCCCCAAATGTTTTCGCCTAAGCGACGGTCAATTTTATATTTTGCTGAGTGACGTTTAGTCATCTTAGTTCCAATTATTTTAATCTTCCTAGGCCAAATCCAAGCTAATTCTTGTTTTCAACCGACAGGTGCAAGCACCACAGATTATATCCATACCAACTTTGTCGATATTTAAGGGGTTTTTAGTCAATTTCTACACCTCTGTCAACGCCCAAAACGCACATTATGCCTTGTTTTGCACCCAATTCATGCTAAATCTACAGCATATTAAAAATAAGGTTAAACCTATGAGCAATATATCCAAACAAAATATACTGGTTTTATGTACGGGCAATAGCTGTCGTTCAATCATGGGCGAAGCATTGTTACGTCACTATGCAGCCGATAATTTCATCGCCCATAGCGCAGGCAGCAAGCCCGCTGGCAGCGTTGCGACCCATAGCCTCGCCACCTTGCAATCACATGGCATAAACACCGATCATTTGCGCAGTAAATCATGGGACGAATTCACCAAGCAACCCATCGACATTGTCATCACAGTTTGCGGCAATGCGGCCAACGAAATATGCCCCACTTTCCAAAGCCAAACCGCAGGCCAACCGCTCAAAACACATTGGGGTGTTGACGATCCATTTAAAAAATCCGATGTCGAATATCTACGCGCATTCACAATTTTAGAAAAACGCATCAAAGCCTTAGCCAACCTAAAGCCAGACCAAATAACACAAGCCAACTTAGATAAAATAGGCCATATAATTTAGCCACTTATAGCTAAAACCCGAATCAAACTGTTAAATACTCAAAACCAATATTTCGCACTTTATAAGTGGATTTTTCAGCCGTCGTGTAATAGTGAGAATGATGTTCATCACCCATCTCGGCATGCGGTGTAAACAGGCTAAAAACACGTTTTGCAACTGCTTCAGCAGGGTCAATCCACTCCACCTCATAAGGTGCTGCTAGCTTCAATTCTTTCAGCAAAAATGGGTAATGAGTGCAGCCCAAAACTATATTATCAATGCGCTTTTGCTCTTTAAAGCGCAACGCACTAAACAATGGCATAAGTTCTTGTTTCACATCAGCAATGGATACCCGCCCACCATTGAGCTTCTGCTCAGCCAGTGCCGCCAAATTCTTAGAGCCATGCAGCTTCACCACACAATCATCAGCAAATTGGCTCATCATTGCTTTAATATAAGCGCCTTTGGCCGTGGCTTCTGTCGCTAAAATACCAATATTCTTAGTGCGTGTTTGTTTGGCTGCCACTTTCACCGCAGGCACAATGCCAACAATCGGAAAATCAAATTCAGCCCGCAAATAATCCAAAACAACTGTGCTAGCGGTGTTGCAAGCAATCACCACAAGGTCAATTTTATGCTGTGAATCAATAGATGATACAATCTTGCCAACACGTTGTTGCAAAATGTCTTTTTCTAATTTCCCATATGGGAAAAACGCTTCATCAGCCACATAACTAAAGTTAGTTTTAGTCAATTTTTGCTGAATTTGTGACAAAACACCCAAGCCACCAACGCCTGAATCAATCACTAAAATATGCCCGCCAACCATTTGTTCCATAACAGCTACTTTTTTTGTTTGTCACTAACTTGACTTGCAATATATTCGTCAATTACGGCTTTTTTAGCCACGCGCCTATTATGTTTTGTTAGTGCTGTTACAATCCCACGCAAAGTCTGTACTTCTTGGTGCGTCAACGCCACACGCTGAAACATATTACGGATATTGCGCGCCATAGCTTCGGCTTTCTCAGGCGGATGCAAAAATCCAGTCACATCCAATTCACCTTCTAAATGCTCAAAAAACCGCACAAGGTCTTTCTTGTCAGCAGGTAGCTTAGAAGGGTCGTGCAGGCCAGTTTTTAAAATCGCCCCGCCGTCCATATCTCCATCACCATAGCTAATTTCTTCGCGGGTTTTAAACCATTCATGGCCAATCAACAAAACCGATTGCGCCAAATTAATGCTCGAAAATCCAGGGTTGACCGCAAAAGTCACAATGGAATCCGCCAAAGCAATGTCGCTATTTTCCAAGCCCGATTTTTCACGCCCAAATAAATATCCAGTCTTATGGCCAGAATCAATATGTGAGCGCATCATCACACCAGCTTGTTCTGCATGGTAAATTTCCTTCACCATATCGCGTCTACGTGCTGTGGTCGCCATTACATAATTTAAATCCGCAATAGCTTCCTCGGTGGTATCAAATACCCGTGCATTGTCAACAACATGCAGAGCACCGCTAGATGAACTACGGGCTTTTTCACTAGGCCAACCATCACGTGGTCGTACAAGGCGTAAATCATGCAAACCAAAATTTGCCATGGCACGCGCTGCTGTGCCAATATTTTCACCCAATTGCGCACCCACTAAAATAATTGCAGGTCCTTCGCAAATCAAAGTCTCTCGGGTATTCGTTCCAGCCATGTTTCACCTTAAATCTAGTTCGCCCCTCTTTACTCCAGATCTGTTTGTGGTGCAATGCCAAACTCGCGCAGAATCGCCCACCATGGAATGATGAAAGCAAAAGGAATTGCAAATGCACAAGCAAATATTATCTCCGCCACATCTTCATTAATCCCGTCAGTTATCCATAACGGCAAAGCCACCGAAACCACCCATATCGCCTTAAATAAAACTTCAAAAACCAACAATGGCAACATTGCAATAGGTTTAAACAAACCAACAAACGCTAGCAAACATATCGCACCTAATACTGCGTTCACAAACCCATTCATAAGTGGCAAATCAACCGCGCCACTTAAAATGCTAGGCCATGTCGTCAACGCTAGCCCTACCCCCAAAAGCAAATAACAAGCCCGCAGCAATAATAGTCTTAGTTTCGGTAATTCCATAAATATATCCTTCCTTGAAATATTTTAAAATTATCATAAATATACTCTATGCTCCGCACCATGATCCTATGTTGCAAATAACAATTATTACAGAACTCCGCCTCACATGAATGACTATTCCATTTCAGTTAGCTTCGTTGCAAATCTCCTTAAAATCGCAACGCACTATGGTGCCAATGCCCAAACACTATGCCAGGCTGCCAACATCGAAATCACGCAGCTAAACAATCCTAATTTTCATGTTCCTATTTCTCAATATAAAAAACTAATGCAACATGCAAAACTAATGACTAAAAAAGACGACATCGCATTGCTATTAGGCCAATTAAATCACCTAACAGCGCCAACGATAATAGATCTCATAATGGAATCTTCGGCAGATATGAACGAGGCTTTTAATCAATTGCAACGCTACAATCACCTCATATTAAATGAAGCAGATATTTAATCGCGCCACGTTTTGAGCTAAGGCAAAAATCAGATGACACATTTTTAGTCGATAATTCACCAAATAATAGTTTCATTGAATTGGTCGAAACTTCATTCGCCAAACTCACCTGTGGCCCGAGGCGTTTCTTGCCTAAACCTCACATCGTCTCAGCTCATTTCACCCACTCAGCACCAACTTATGCCGATGCCTACAATCATATATTTCAATGCCCAGTCCATTTTAATAGTCACTGGAATGCCCTTCAACTTGCTCCAAATATCGCCGATTGGCCAGTCGCACAATATCCGCGCTACATTTTCTCAAATTTAACCGCTCACGCCGATACATTGTTGAGCATTGCAAACGCAGAAACCAGTATAACATCTCAACTTTCAGCCAAGTTATTGCCATTTTTACACCTTGGCGAAACGAGTTCCAAAAACATAGCACAAAAATTAGGCATAAGCCGCACCACACTATACCGTAAATTAAAGTCCGAAGGCACAAGCTATGCCAAAACACGTGACACTCTCAGGCATCATTTAGCTATCCAATATTTAAAGGGTCAAAAAGCTTCAATCAATGAGGTCGCTTATCTTGTTGGGTTCTCCGAACCTGCGGCTTTTTCACGCGCATTCAAACGATGGACAGGCCAAAACCCGCAAGAATTCAAGTCAAACTCATAAATTTTACGATTCTTTCTAGCTTTTTAGTGCGATATATTCGCAAATACTCAAAAAACACCCCCCGCAGCCTTTGACCTTGCTAAATTCTCTGCTATACCATGCGCATCTAAAACCAAAAAAATAAGAGGCGTATATATGTCAAAAATTAAGGTAACAAACCCAGTTGTCGAACTCGATGGCGACGAAATGACTAGAATCATCTGGCATTTCATCAAAGACAAATTAATCCATCCTTATCTTGACCTAGATATCAAATATTACGACCTAAGCGTTCAAAAACGTGACGAAACAAATGACCAAATCACAATTGATTCTGCTAAAGCCATCCAAAAATATGGCGTTGGTATCAAATGCGCAACCATCACACCAGATGAAGACCGTGTTGAAGAATTTGACCTAAAAGAAATGTGGCGTTCTCCAAACGGCACAATCCGTAACATCATT
Source organism: Hyphomicrobiales bacterium (assembly GCA_051531935.1). Lineage (GTDB taxonomy): Bacteria > Pseudomonadota > Alphaproteobacteria > Rhizobiales > OSC116 > OCS116. Next base: position 71,502 of record JAOPTR010000018.1, on the reverse strand, counting down.
GGTGGTACGATTTTCCGCGAACCTATCGTTTGCCAAAATGTACCTCGTTTGGTTCCTGGTTGGACAAACCCAATCGTCATCGGACGCCATGCATTTGGCGATCAATATCGTGCAACCGATTTCTTGGTTCCAGGTGCTGGTAAACTTACCCTTAAATGGGAAGCCACAGACGGCAGCGAAACAATCGAACGTGAAGTTTTCGAATTCGATCAAGCTGGTGTTGCCATGGCAATGTACAACTTAGATGAATCTATCCGCGATTTTGCTCGTGCTTCAATGGCTTATGGCCTACTACGCGGCTGGCCTGTATACCTATCAACTAAAAACACCATTCTTAAAAAATACGATGGCCGTTTTAAAGATCTATTCGAAGAAATTTTCCAAGCTGAATTTAAAGAAAAATTCGCTGAAGCTGGCATCACATATGAGCATCGCTTAATTGATGACATGGTAGCTTGCGCAATGAAATGGAACGGCAAATTTGTTTGGGCATGTAAAAACTACGATGGCGATGTACAGTCAGACACAGTGGCTCAAGGTTTTGGTTCTCTAGGTCTAATGACATCAGTTCTAATGACTCCAGATGGCCAAACAGTAGAAGCAGAAGCAGCTCATGGTACAGTGACACGTCATTACCGTATGCACGAAGCTGGTGAAGAAACTTCAACAAACTCTACAGCTTCTATCTTTGCTTGGTCTCGTGGCCTCGCTCATCGTGCTAAATTAGATGATAACAAAGAACTAGCCGATTTTGCGGCCACTCTAGAACGTGTGGTTATTGAAACCATCGAGAGCGGCAACATGACAAAAGATTTGGCTCTACTTGTAGGTCCAAAACAAAAATGGCTTTCAACAACTGGTTTCCTCGACAAAATCGATTCTAACCTACAAAAAGCTATGGCATAATCATAAGCCCATAAATGGACTAATTTTTATTCCGTACAAAATTAAGAAGGCGTTGCATTTGCAGCGCCTTTTTTTTATCATTGGCTCTACGAATCAGAGGTCATCATGCGCAAATTCCAACTCTTTATTATTCTTGCTTTTACAGCCATCATACTCAATGGCTGCGTCACAACTGCCGAGCGAGAACAACAAGCAAAAGATCAAATCATTGCCGCTCAAACACAAGCCATGTCAAAGTCTCAAAAGAACAAATACTGCAACAAGTTAAAAACAAACCACATCAAATACCGTGGCAAAATCTTGCCGATTATTTGGAAAAATCTCAAACGTCAAAAAAACAACAAAATGAGCTATAAAGAGCTTAAAGTCACATGGCTTTCAGTGGTCAACTTACCCGATGCCGATGAAAAGCTTGGCAAAGAGTTCCGTTTCTATAAACAAAATATGTTGTTAAACCTGCGCTATGGCTTTGTGTCCAAATGTGCATGGATGAACCAAAAAGCAATTTAGTCCCCTCCCGAAAGTTAAAAATGTCAAAAATAGTCAAATTCAGCCTCGTTCTTATATCAGCATTCGTATTAAACGCTTGCGCAGGTGGCAGTGTTTTTTACGCGTCAGAAAAACATCAAGCAAAATCTTGTAACTCGCTAAATCGCGAGCACACGCAGCTAGGCCGTAATGTCAGGGGTCTTATGGTCAAAACTCTACGCGCCCGTAAAAGCTATGCAACAGCCCGTCGCGTTTCCAAAAGTTACACCAACTGGCCGGTATATTTCATTGTTCAAGGTAATGATGAGTTTAATAAAAAAATGTCGAGTTATAAAACTCAGTATCAAAAAATCCGCTATGCGGCATCACAAAAAAAATGTACATTCTTTCGCGATGTAATGGCCACAAGCGCCTATAGAAGTGCCGATTCAAAATACTAAACTTACAGAGTGAACCTCGATGGCCGATCAAAATTCATATGGTGGCAAAAAAGCCGAAAAAACAACTCTACCCAAGTTGCAAAAACTCAAAAAGGACGGTAAAAAATTTGCCGTTCTCACTGCCTACGATTATTCAATAGCCGTCGCTATTAATGACAATGAAATAGAGGTGATTTTAGTAGGTGATAGCTTAGGCATGACTATACAGGGGCATAACAGCACCCTGCCAGTCACTTTGGATGATATGGTATATCACACTAAAAACGTCATTGCTGGTGCGCCTCAACCACTCATCATGGTCGATATGCCGTTCGCCACTTATTCCAACCCTGCAGATGCACTTACCTCGGCCGCAACGCTCATGCGCGCAGGTGCCGAAATTGTAAAGCTCGAGGGCAAAGATTGGCTCATTCCCATCATTGCCAAACTCAGCGAACAAGGCATAGCGGTTTGCGCGCATTTTGGCCTCACCCCACAATTTGTGCATCAACTAGGCGGGTTCAAAGTCCAAGGTCGTACCGATGAAGATGCCAAGCAAATGATCGAAAATGCAATAGCCGCTGCGCAAGCTGGTGCCAAAATGATACTGCTAGAATGTGTCCCTGTTGGCCTTGCAAAACAAATCACCGAAGCCGTCAAAATTCCAGTCATCGGCATTGGCGCAGGTAAACATACCGATGCGCAAGTTTTGGTAATTCAAGACATTCTAGGGCTTACCAAACGCCCTGCACGCTTCGTTAAAAATTATATGGCCGAAAATGGCAGCATCCAAGCTGCCATAAAAGCGTTCGGCCAAGATGTAAAAAATGGCACATATCCAGAGCCACAACATAGTTTCGAGAAATAACATGCAAACCATATCAAACATCGTCGATCTTCGTAAAACCGTCGCCTCCCTCCGCAAACAAGGCAAAACCATTGGGCTCGTACCAACAATGGGCAATTTACATGCAGGGCATATTTCCCTTGTCGCGCAAATTCAACAACATGCCGATGTGGTCATCACCAGTATTTTTGTAAATCCATTGCAATTTGGCCCTAATGAAGATTTCGAGTCCTACCCAAATACGCTCGAAGACGATCTTAAAAAATTAGAGCAAGCGGGCAATCATATTGTTTTTACGCCCAATGCCGAGGACATTTACCCCAATGGTAATTCCTCAATCACAAAAGTGACAGTCGCCGAATTAGATGGCATCCTTTGCGGGAAATCGCGCCCAGATCATTTAACAGGCGTCGCCACAGTGGTCACAAAACTTTTCAACATTGTCGCGCCCGATCACGCTGTTTTTGGCCTTAAAGACTATCAACAACTCATGGTCATTGAGCAAATCACCAAAGATCTTTGTATGCCCATCCAAATTCACCAAGCGCCCATCGTGCGTAACAAGCAGGGTTTGGCTCTCAGCTCTCGCAATGGATACCTATCTGCTGATGAATTAGAGGTTGCTTCACGCCTTAGCCAAATCCTCAATTTCGTAAAACAATCTATCTTACAAGGTGAGCAAAATTTCCGTGAGCTAGAAAAGCAAACCATGATGATTCTAACCGAATCTGGTTTCAAGCCAGATTATTTCGAAATAAGAACACAATTCGATCTAAAAATCGCCACAGTCCAAGACCATAAATTAGCAATATTTACAGCAGCCTATTTAGGCAAAACCCGCCTTATTGATAATGTTAGGTTTGAAACTAATGAGAAAACTGGCTAAAATCTTAGGTGTTGGTATAATTTTTATTTTATGCCTCCTGCTCATAGATTTTTTTCTGCCGCAGCGCAAAATATCAATGTCGACTTATCTAGATACACCTGGCCTGACAGATAAACAAAAGCGCAAACATATAGACGGCATCCTGCTAAGCTATGGTCAATCAACTGCCTATGGCGGCCGTTTTCTCGATCCCGTGCATTTTGCCACTAATATCCACGACATTATATACAAAGTCAGGCTTTTCCCAGAAGTCACATATCTGATAAACCTCAAACGCCAAACACTTGATGAAATTAATTACATCGCCCAAAGAATTATCAAAACGCCCATAGAGAAACGTAAAAACCTTTACATTTATGGCAACATTCCCAAAATCACTGCCTACTTGCAAACCAATTACCCCACCATTCAAATCCACCAAAATATAGCAAATCAAACATGTCGCAAAATATACCCATGGGTAAGGTGGGTTGGTTACTTCCCTGATGCTTGCAAAAACACGACATATTTTGCGCGTTGGTCACACCCAAGTGCCGAATGGAAATCTGATATCCTCAATAAAATGAATTTTTACGAAACTCAGGTGTTTAACGTCGGACAATATTTCAGTCGCAACTATTCAGCGGAAGAAGTCAAAAAATCCATCGCAAACGGTGGCGGTCGTTGGGTTTTCGATGCAGATGACGACATGAACAGCAATATTTCAATCCGCAATAGTTGGAGAAATAAGTAATGAAAACCCGTACTAAATTTCTAATCACTACAAGTATTTTCATTGTCGCAATATGGGCAAACAATACCAGCTTGTTCACACGTTTAGAGCAACAACCAACAATTTTGGCTCACCGAGCAGCTGCACAAACTTACGCCAAAGAGGGCTTGCAAAATGACACCTGTACCGCCGATCGCATATATACCCCTAAACATCAATTTTTAGAAAATACAATCGCATCCATTCGATATGCTTTTTCAAAAGGCGCCCACATTGTCGAGTTCGATATCCATAAAACCACCGATGGTAAACTCGCAATTTATCACGATTGGACACTCGATTGCCGCACCGAAGCTAAAGGCATCACTCAAAATCAATCAATGGCATTCCTCAAAACTTTAGACATTGGACATGGCTATACGTCAGATGGTGGAAAAACATTCCCATTTCGCGGAAAATTCATCGGTCAAATGCCCGAAATCTCCGAAATATTCGAAACCTTTCCCAATAAAAACTTCCTGATCAATATCAAAAGCAACAATTTGCACGAAGCCACATTATTGGCTGATAAAATTAAAACTCTGCCCATAGATCAACAAAACAAACTCACAATATATGGTGGCAAACAAAAGCTTCATGCACAATTAAATGCTGACTTACCTCATATCAGCACCATGAATAAACCCGAGTTTAAAGATTGTGCAAAGCAATATCTGCTTTTAGGGTGGAGTGGTTATATTCCAGAAACTTGCCACAATACAATGTTTATAGTGCCACATAACTACAAAAACCTAATTTGGGGATGGCCAAATAAATTCATTGAACGCATGGCGAGCGTCAACACCTCGGTTTTTGTGATGGACGATTATACAGGCCGTAATTTCTCAAAAGGCCTACCCACAATAAAGGCTAAAGCTCTATTAGCCGCGGGTTATAAAGGTGGGATTTGGACAGATGACATAGACGAGTTTTAAACATTACTCTTATCGGTTGTCATTGCGGCAGCAACTTCATTCTGCCGCACCATTGCTTCTTCGCGTATCTTCTGATTAATTTCAGGGTGAATCCGCAATAGATATTGAAAATCATCTTTGTCTAATTCAAGCACATGCAACTGAGTGGTTGCACTAATACTGGCCCCATGGACACGGTCTTCTAACAACGCCAATTCACCAAAATAGTCACCCTCTTTCAACCTAAAAATACCGTCTTCGGTTTCAACCTTAACTTCACCAGAGGTGATGAAAAACATTTGTTCCGCAGGGTCACCCGCTTTAAAGATAATTTGATTTTGCGTATAAGTGCGGGCGTTTAACATGCTCATAATACTTGAAATTGTCTCTGGGTTAAGCCCATGAAAAACAGGTACCCGCGATACCATACCCCAGCTTATTACAAACTGGCGGCGGTTAGCTTCTTGGCTAAACCCTGTCGCCAAAATACCAATAGGCAGTGCAAACATGCCCAAACCCAACATCATAAACACCCCACCAACAAGCTTCCCAACCGATGTCATAGGCACGGCATCACCATAACCAACCGTAGTTAAGGTGGAAACTGCCCACCATGCCGCGGCAGGTATAGAGCCAAATTTTTCTGGTTGCGCATCTTGCTCAATTAGATACATCAAAGTCGAGCTAAATAAAATAAGGCAAATCATAATAATCAACGTGCCCCATAATGCACGTCTCTCATTATACACTGCCCGTCCCAATGTCTCGATTGCAGGTGAATATCGGGCGAGCTTAAAAATACGCATCAAGCGCAATATCCGCAAACCACGTAAGTCGATGCCAAAAATATTGCCCAAATAAAACGGCAAAATAGACACCAAATCAATAAATGCAATCGGTCTAAACATGTAGCCGATACGGGCTTTCAAAGGCGCTTCATGTTTTAAATGCGGATATTCAACCACACACCAAATTCTAGCCAAATATTCAACCGTAAAAACGGCAACAGAAAAAATGTTAAACCATTCGAACATTGTACCATATTGCACTGCCAAACTGTCGACAGTGCCCATTGCAAACGCAAACACATTAGCAACAATCAGTATAATCAAAAATATATTTAATATTTTAGAGGGTAAATATTTTGCAGGGTTCACTTCCAAAAGAATATAAGTTCTATATCTTATGGTTTTTTTCCCTTCGTCCATACTACCCTCATCTAATTATAGAATTGCTTCTCTAATTGCAGCAATCGCTACGTCACCTTTATCGCCATCAGGGCCACCAGCTTGTGCCATATCAGGCCGTCCGCCGCCACCTTTACCACCAAGCAATGCAGAGCCAATACGCACCAAGTCAACCGCATTAAATCTGTCTGTCAAATCAGCAGTGACACCCACAGAAATACCAGCTTTGCCTTCTTCAGATATACCAATAATCGCAACAATAGCGCTGCCATGCTTGGTTTTAGCTTCGTCAACAATCCCGCGCAATTCTTTAGCCGCAATTCCTTGAATAACACGACCTTCAAAGTTAACACCATTAATGGTTTCTAGCGTAGCTTGTGCAGCACCGCCACCACCGAGCGCAATTTGGCGCTTGGCATCAGCCAATTCTTTTTCCAATTGCTTACGTTCAGCAACCAATTGAGCCACACGTTCAGCCATTTGGTCAGGGCTGGTTTTCAAAACATCTGCGGCAGTTTTAACACGCTCGTCTTGAGTGTTCAAAAAGCCCAATGCCTTCTCACCCGTCAAAGCTTCAACACGTCGCACGCCAGATGCAACAGAGGTTTCTGCCACAATCTTAACCAAACCAATATCACCAGTTTGTTTAACATGCGTACCACCACAAAGCTCAACTGAATAGGCTTTATCAGCATCCTCACCAAAGCCCATGCTCACAACGCGCACTTCATCACCATATTTTTCGCCAAACAATGCCATCGCGCCCGATTTCACAGCATCTTCCTGATCCATAACCCGCGTAACAACTTCGCTATTTTGCACAATATGTTGATTCACAATCTTCTCAATAACAGCCAGTTCTTCAGCTGCAACAGGTTTTGTATGGCTAAAGTCAAAGCGCAATCGCTCATCAGAAACCATAGAACCTTTTTGCGCGACATGGTCGCCCAATTGATCACGCAATGCTTGATGTAATAAATGCGTCGCACTATGGTTAGAACGAATAGCCCGACGGCGTTCCCCATCCACGTTCAAAATCAACCCATCTTCAACGGCCAATGAACCCTTGATAATTTTGCCATAATGAACAAACAGATCGCCAACTTTTTTCAGAACATTGGTAATTTTTATTTCAACATTATCATGGCTTATCACACCATGATCGCCAACTTGGCCACCAGATTCTGCATAAAAAGCAGTTTGATTTAAAATCAAGGCAACTTCATCACCTTTGGTCGCCTCATTTACTGAAACACCATCTTTAATAATTGCCAAAAGTTCACCCTCGGCTTTTTCAGATGCATAACCCAAAAATTCCGTAGCGCCCAATTCTTCTTTCAAATCAAACCAAATGGTTTCTTCTGCCGTGCCACCCGCACCGCTCCAATTGGCGCGTGCTTTCGTACGCTGTTCTTCCATCGCAACGTCAAAGCCGTCTTTATCGACAGTCATATTACGTTCGCGCAAAGCATCAACCGTTAAATCAAACGGAAAACCAAATGTATCATATAGCTTAAATGCCACTTCGCCTTTAAGCTCACCACCATCAGCAATATCCGCAGTTTCATCGTCAAGAATTTTCAATCCCTTATCAAGCGTCTTCTTAAAGCGAGTTTCCTCAAGCTTCATAGTTTCACTAATCAGCGCTTCTGCGCGTGATAGCTCTGGGAATGCTTGTCCCATTTGAGTGATTAATGATGGCAATAATTTATACATCATCGGCTCTTTCACGCCCAGCATCTCAATATGGCGCATCGCACGGCGCATGATACGACGTAATACATAACCACGCCCCTCATTTGAAGGCAAAACGCCATCAGCAATCAAAAAGCTTGTGCTGCGCAAATGATCAACAATCACTCTATGTGAAACATTGTGACTACCTTCAGCATCAACACCACTAAATTCAGCAGATGCGTGAATCAAAGCCTTCATCATATCGGTTTCATAATTATCATGGCTGCCTTGCAATAAAGCCGATAAACGTTCAAGCCCCATCCCAGTATCAATCGAAGGCTTCGGCAAATCAATGCGTGTGCCATCAGCCAAATTCTCATGCTGCATGAAAACAAGGTTCCAAATTTCAATAAATCTATCACCATCTTCGTCTTTAGAACCTGGAGGGCCACCCCAGATATGATCGCCATGGTCATAAAAAATCTCAGAACAGGGTCCACAAGGTCCCGTATCACCCATTGTCCAAAAATTGTCACTTGTCGGAATGCGAATAATTCGATCGTCGGAAAAACCTGCAACCTTTTTCCATATGTCAGCCGCTTCATCATCAGTATGATAAACCGTCACCAACATTTTATCTTTATTGAGGCCATATTCCTTGGTGAGTAACTCCCAAGCCATCGCAATGGCCTCATCTTTAAAATAATCACCGAACGAAAAGTTACCTAACATTTCAAAAAATGTATGATGCCGCGCCGTATAACCAACATTATCCAAATCATTATGCTTACCACCTGCCCGCACACATTTTTGAGATGTAGTGGCTCTTGGCTGAGCTGGCGTTTCGACACCTGTGAATATATTTTTGAACTGGTTCATACCCGCATTGGCAAACATAAGTGTCGGGTCGTTCAAAGGCACCAAAGAGCCTGATGGCATTATTTTGTGATCATTTTCTCCAAAATAATCCAAAAACTTACTTCTAATTTCATTCACTGTAGACATATATTCACTCACACTGCCATTTGGCCAATTAACAATTCACTTTTATCTTGTTTATAGCCAGTAAAATCAAGGATTTCAATCTTCAAAACGCAAAAAGGAGATGTTTCCATCTCCTTTCCTTACAATCACTATTCAGCAAATAATCAGCCAGCGTTTAATTTCTCTACATTGCCGCTGTCTTTCTTCTTCTTGTCAGCTTCAACAGGTCCATTCAAACCAGCTTTATCCTTAATAAGTTTTTCAATTTTATCGGCAATTTCAGGATTATCGGCTAAGAATTTCTTCGCATTCTCACGCCCCTGTCCAATGCGTTGGCTGTCGTAAGAATACCAAGAACCAGATTTTTCAACAACGCCTTCATTCACACCCATATCAACAAGTTCACCAATTTTAGAAATACCCTTGCCATACATAATATCAAATTCAACAAGTTTAAACGGTGGTGCAACTTTATTTTTAACCACTTTAACTTTAGTCAAGTTACCAACAATTTCATCTTTATTCTTAATCGCAGCGCCTTTACGAATGTCCAACCGCACAGATGCATAAAACTTAAGCGCATTACCACCAGTTGTGGTTTCTGGGTTACCATACATCACGCCAATTTTCATACGCAACTGGTTAATAAACACAACCATAGTGTTCGATTTTGCAATACTACCTGTAAGTTTACGTAAAGCTTGGCTCATAAGACGAGCTTGCAGACCAGGTAAACTATCACCCATATCACCTTCAAGTTCAGCCTTTGGAGTCAAAGCTGCCACACTATCAATAACCAAAACATCAACACCGCCAGAACGAACCAATGTATCGGTAATTTCCAAGGCTTGCTCACCATTATCAGGTTGCGCAATTAACAATTCATCTAAATCAACACCAAGTTTTTTAGCATATATAGGGTCAAGTGCATGCTCAGCATCAATAAAGGCACACACGCCACCAGTTTTTTGCGCTTCGGCAATAAGATGTAAAGTCAAAGTCGTTTTACCAGATGATTCTGGGCCATAAATTTCAACAACCCTACCCTTTGGCAAACCACCAATTCCGAGAGCAATATCTAAACCAATAGATCCAGTAGATATTGATTCAATTTCAACCACTTGCTTATCTTTGCCAAGCTTCATAATTGAACCTTTGCCAAAGTTTTTTTCAATTTGCCCTAAGGCTGCTGACAATGCTTTATGTTTATCCATTTTTTTCCCTTACCCGAATGTTCTAGAAAATATTTAAACCAAATGTACTCTTTTTGTTCCACAATGTCAAGTTACTGTAACTAGTTGAAAACATATAGAATACAGTAAATGTTCTAATTTTGTTCACAGAAAAATTTAATCATTTTCACTTATATACAATTTCACTGTTTCCGCTAATTTTTTAATGCCAACAGGCTTAGATAAAAACCCGATATTAGCATCTTCAGCAATCTGGTCTCTATAGACTTCCTCAGCATAGCCAGACATAAATATAGTGGTCACATGCTTATATTTTTCAGGCAAATTATTGTACATAGTTGGCCCATCCATGCCTGGCATCATCACGTCAGAAATAATCAAATCAATCTTTCCTTCATGAGATTCAAGTAATTCAAGCCCAGTCGTGCCGTCATCCGCTTCTAACATGTCATAACCACGCGCTTGCAAGGCTCTCACCGCAAAACTCCGCACACCTTCTTCATCGTCAACCAGTAAAATCGTACCCTTGCCAGACAAGTCTTTTAACTTCTCTTTAGTCTTCTGTTTGGTTTCACGCATTTCCTTCAAAGTTTCTTCATCAGGATATTGCCGCGGCAAATAAATCGTAAATTCAGTGCCAACACCTTCTTCACTCTCAACGTAAATATAGCCGCCAGTTTGTTTAATAATGCCATAAGCGGTAGAAAGCCCTAGTCCAGTGCCTTTACCCATTTCTTTGGTGGTGTAAAACGGCAGAAAAATCTTCCGCTGCACATCTGGCGGCATGCCCGTGCCGGTGTCTTTCACACTAATCAGCACATAATCTTGAATTTCCATTTCCTTGCGGTCAAGGTCTCTAATTTCTCGTGCGTTCACATTCGTGGTTTTAATCACCACTTCGCCGCCCTTGGGCATTGCATGTCCTGCATTCACCACCAAATTCATCAACACTTGTTCAAGTTGGTTATGGTCAACTTTTACCCATCCCAATTCACGGCCATGTTTCATGGTAATTTTAACATTTTTGCCTTTAAGTTGGTCAAATAACAAACGCATTTCAGATAATAAATCCGATAATGTCACAAGTGAGGGTCGCAAAGTTTGTCGACGCGAGAACGCCAATAATTGCCCCACAAGGCTCGCAGCTCTGTTGGCATTACTTTTAATTCCCATCAAATCAGCAAATGTCGGATCAGATGATTTAATGTTAGAAAGCAGCAATTCACAATTACCCAAAATTGCTGTCAAAACATTATTGAAATCATGTGCAATGCCGCCAGCCAATTGCCCAATGGCTTGCATTTTTTGGCCTTGCGCAAATTGTGCCTCAAGTGTTCTTTGTGTTGTTGTGTCAAATAGATAGGCAATCATCTGCACATTTTCTGCACCGCCATCTGTTTTGCCAATGCCAGCCCTTACGCGATTAAAGAAAAGCTGCCCACTATTTTTTTCTTCTTCACCACTTGCAAAGTCAATTGGTACAGCTTCAACATCACCTACCATAGCTTGCCCAATAGCCTTTTTAATCGGCTCTTGGCTGTCCTTAGAAACCAAATCAATCAGTGAATTATTGGTAACCTTCTGCTTTTCAAACAATTTAATAAAGGCGGGGTTCGCCGATAGAATCACCCCATCCTTGTCCAAAGCAGCCATACCCAATGGCGCATAGTTGAAAAATCGCGAAAACAGCATTTCAGCATTTACATCCGCCAATTTGTCATTCAAATTTGCTTCAGGCAGTACAAACGAATTAATTTTGTTCAATTCACCTTGCTGCACCTTCACCCGATGCAAAATTTTTGCAGGAAAGCTCTGCCCATCAGATTTCATGAAATCAACATGTAATGTTTGGTCAATATTCACATTATCTTTGTTTTCAAAATTCAAACTTTGCGGGTTTAGGACCATCGCCCCATTGTCACCAACAACATGTTTAAGCTTATTCTGTTCAAATTCATTATTTTTCTTGCCACCCAACCAACGGGTTAAAGTACCGTTCATGAATAAAATTTCACCATTCGGGCGGCTCGATAAAAACCCAACAGGCGCATCATCCAAATAGTCAATTGTTTGTTTTAACTTATTAATCATCATTTCCTGACGATCAGATCGGTTCGATATGTCCTGAATTTGCCACAAAGCCCCACCTTTAAAATTACCCGATGTAATCTTGGTCACCTGTGCCGAAACCCATTGCGATTTTAGCAGGCTATCTCCGTCAGCAACCGCCATTTTAAGCCGCATTTCGGCATAATATTCTTGCCCATTCTTAGCGGCATTTGCCAGTTTATATAATTCATCACTAATCTCGTTATTGCCTGCAAAGGCAATTTCGGGCGGGTTCATACCATTGTTTTTGTCATTCTTCCCTTGGTAAGCCAACTTCACATAAGCATCGTTTGAATAAACAACACTGCCGTCATTAGCGGTGATAACAATCGCATCCTTTAAGCCATCAGCAACACCCGCAAAACTAAGCGTTTGTGTTTCATCCAAGCCAAATCGAGCGTAGCCAGAAACATAAAGCACAAACCAAACCAAGCCAAATACACCAAATAGTGTCAAAAACAAATTCACAAAATTGCTAAATTTAACTTCAAAAAACCCAATGGCAATTGCTGCAATTGCGCTCAACAAAAGTACAAAAATAACAAAGCCCCAACCACGCCGCTTGTAATTCATAGATCGGCCGATAAGCTGCTCATAATTAGGCATGTTGGCATCTGCCAAGTCTGTTTTATTCATATATTTCACCGTTAATTCTAATTCATTCAGTCGTCATTTAAACAAATCTGCCGCGCTTTCATAAGCACGCTCCAATTTGTTTAGATAGGCAATCACTATTGTATCTTGCCCTTTAAACGCATCACATATCCAATCACTTGCGCAACCGCTTTAAAATGTTCAGCAGGTACTTCTTCTTCAAGTTCAACACTCGCATATAATGCCCTTGCCAGTGGCGGGTTTTCAACAATCGTCACGTCGTTATCTTTCCCAACTTCTCTAATGCGCAAGGCAACAGCATCAATACCTTTTGCCACACATATTGGCACCTGCATGCCGTCTTCATATTTCAAGGCCACTGCATAATGGGTCGGGTTGGTCACGATAACCGATGCATTTGGCACTTCTGCCATCATCCGTCCGCGCGCACGTTCCATCCGCAATTGCCTAATTTTACCTTTAATAAGCGGATCACCTTCCATCTGCTTATATTCATCTTTAATTTCTTTCATGCTCATGCGCTGCTTTTTCATCCAAGTTTGTTTTTGGAATAAATAGTCAGCTAAAGCAATCGGCGCCATAGAAACCAATGCCACAATAAATATCTTAATCACCATTTCCAAAATGATAAATAGTAAATCAGCCAAATCCACTGTCACTAATTGATTCAACATTTCAATGTCAGGTAACACTGCCCATACAATTAAGGATGTCACAATCACAAGCTTAAACAAGCCCTTTAAAAAATTCATCACCGATTGGCTCGAGAATAAACGCTTTGTCCCGGCTAATAAAGAAATCTTGTTCATTTTAGGTTTGATTTTTTCGGTCGTCATAAGCGGTTTATGCTGCACCAAATTACCAGCCACCCCCGCCACCATAAACAGCAAAAAGGGCAAAAACATCAATGCGCCCGCACCCATAAATATCTGTTTGGTAAGAGATAAAATACTTGCTTCATCTACCAGAATATCTTGAGGCGATGCAATAAATCGGTATAGCAGTTGCAATACATCAGTGCTTAAATTGGTCGACATAGCCGAAACTGCTAAGGTCGCAGCAATCAAACCAAAAAATAAGTTCACTTCTTGGCTTTTGGCAACGTCACCTTTTTTAAAAGCGTCATCTAATTTCTTTTGTGTCGGCTCTTCTGTTTTTTCGCCGTCATCACCTTCAGCCATTTAATTTTCCTCTTCGAAAATCAGCCAAAAACTCATTGCTACATATAGATAATGTCATAAAACAAACTCCGTCATCATCGTCCCGAATCTGTCTAAAAACCACATTACCATGCTGCCTGCCAGTATCATCATTAAAATAAAACCCATGGCAATGTTAGCAGGCATAGCCACAAAATAAATTTGAATCTGTGGCATAAGCTTGGCTAAAATGCCAAGCCCCACGTTAAACACCACACCATATAATATAAATGGTGCCGACATCTGCATCGCTAAATAATAACTCCGTGCTATGCTTTCAGCAGCCATTTTTGCAAAATCCCCAATGGGTATAATTTCACTAGAATTTGTCGGAAACATCACATAACTATCAATCATCGCCTTAAAAAATAAATGATGTAAGTCAGTAATAAAAATCAACGTCACAGCCATTAAATTCAACAAAGTCGAAAAGAATGGCGCTTGGCTACCTTGGTTAGGGTCAAAACTCATTGCCGAACCCAAGCCAGTCTGCATAGCAACCACCATACCCGCCATGCCAATTGCGCTCATAAACAATTTGATAGAGGCACCAATAAATAACCCAATCAATAATTCCTGCATCATCAGCATAAAAACACCGTTTAAAGTGGCAGGTATCAAAGCAAAATTTGCATTCAGTAATGGGTACAAAACAGCGGTCAGTAATAAGGCAAATATCAACCTTATTCGGGTGGAAACATAAGCTTCACCAAAGCCAGGCAACAGCATCATTATGGCGCCAATGCGCGCAAATAACAGCAGATAAACAAATGCCAACTGGGGTAAAAAATCGAGTGTCATTTAAAAAGCACCACCAACCACAATAATATTTTCCATGGTTCTGGTCATAAAGCCACTTAATGTCGCGGCCATAAATGGCAACATAACAATAAGTGCAAAGAAAATGGCCACAATTTTAGGCACAAAAACCAATGTCATTTCTTGAATTTGGGTCAAAGCTTGGAATAATGCAATCAATAAACCAACTAATAAAGCCACAATCATAACGGGGCCAGCCATAATCAGCATTACATAAACTGCGTCACGCGCATAATCTAATATTTCTGAACCATTCATGTTTCAGCCATCCATACAATCCGCATTATGCCATCACTTATTCGAATCAAAAAAGAATCAAATCGGCATCCGTAGTATATCTTGATACGCGGAAATTACACGATCTCTTACAGAAACAAGTGTCTGCACAGCAACTTCAGTTTCCGCGACAGCGGTCACTACATCAACAACGTCCACTTTTCCAATGGCTTGCGCAGTCATTTTACTGTCGGCATCACGTCCTGTATCAACAACTTTATTCACAGTGTCGCTAAGCATAGAACCAAAATTGCTGTCGCCAGCGCCTCCAATTTCAGATGCTTTAGAAGCCTTAGAATCGCCACCAGAAACACTATTCAAAGCGTTCATATAAGCGTTATTCACTTGCATATTTGTGGCAACCATATCAATTCTCTTCACTGTCTAAATTGCAGATAAACTAAATTAAGCGTTTAAAATATCAATGGTTTTACTCACCATTTTACGGCTAGATGTAATCACGTTCAAATTCGCTTCGTAGCTTCTCTGGGCTTCACGCATATCAGCCATTTCAATCAATTCATTCACATTGGCTAACTTAATATATCCTTGGTCATCCGCTGCAGGATGGCTCGGGTCATATTTCAAATCAAATTTGCTAGGGTCATTCAAAATACGGCCAGGCATAACCACATTGGCATTAAGTTCATTATCGAACTCTTGCTTAAAAGTAGATATTTTACGGCGATAAGGGTCAGCTCCAGGGGCCGATCCTGTCGAATGGGCATTTGCAATATTTTCAGAAATAACCCGCATACGGCTGCTTTGGGCTCTAAGTCCAGTTGCCGCAATCATAATAGATTTCATAATATTCATAATTTAATTCCTATTTCCCAACAGCCATTTTCATCAATCTAATTGATTTACCGTATAAAGAAGTCACCGTTTGATAATCCAATTGGTTTTCAGCCAATTTCATCATCTGTTCTTCAAGCACAACACTATTGCCCGATGGCGTCACTTCCCAATCAGATACTTCTTCAGCAAAACCAATGTCAGAATTTTCTTGCTTACCCTGCATATGGCCAGAATTTGTTTGCCTAAGCGATCCAGCACTAAGGTTACTGCCTTTTTCACGCGCCAAAATGCTCTTAAAGTCTGGCTGCGAAAGCTCACGCGCTTCGTAACCAGGCGTATTTGCATGGGCAATGTTTTCAGCAATCACGTTTTGGCGTGTTTGGTGCCATTGCATGCGCGCCTTTAACAGCGTAAATATTTGTAAATCTCCGACCAAACGAAAGTCCTGCCTCTAATTTGTTTCATCTAGATTAAATGCCGCCACAGCTAAATATTAAAATAGACCTAGGCGAATCTAGATAGGTAGATTTTGCCCTACTTATGGTTAACATCTTATTAATGATTTGCAAATCTTTATTTTAAACCCGTAAAACTACCTAATTTAGGCCATAATTGCCTAGCAGATTAACTTTTGATTAACCTTTTAGAATCAGATAGTAATTGATGTAGATTTAATTCGAGGAAATTATGGAACTTTTAGACTACGTAAAATATTTTGGCGTCCTAGCAATACTAATCTTAGGCATATATGTGGTGGTGATGCTTCTTAAGAAAATCATGCAGCCCAAAGCAAGTGTGTCTGCTCAACATAACGACATTTTCAATAGCAAATCCGCAAGCCTGTTCATACAAGAAGTCCTGCCTGTCGATCAAAAAACCAAAATCATCATTCTAGCGCGTGATAATAAGCGTCATGTTATATTATTGGGTGAAAATCACTCACATCTCATTGAATCAGTATCACCTGAAGCCTTGCAAAATAACCAGCCCGATTTCAATGCCGCAACTCAAGTCGGTAGCATTACACTAGGCACAAATAACGCAGACCAATTTATACAAGAAGACAATAAGCCAGAGCCAGATGTTAGCAATATATCATCAGAACCTGCACCAAATGAGCCAGCTCTCACAACAAACATCAAATCTTCTCCACCTGCAAAAACGCCAAAACCGGCCAAACAAAGCGCCACTCCTACAAAATCTCAGGTCGAAGATGACTTAGGTTCAGATGATGGCCTAAAGATTATTAAAAGCAAATTACAAGACGCCAAAAAACTAGCCGATCCCGCTAAAGATTAAGTATTTAACGCCATGATGCAGTTTAAAAAGCACTTTAAAAAACACTTTAAGCGTTTTCTAATTATAACAATGCCATTATTTTTGGCATTGTTTTTTGCTATGCTCAGTAGCAACCAAGCCTTTGCAGAAGACCTAACAATCTCATTCACCGATGGCCTTGGTCTCACCGATCAAGCGTTGCAAATCATCGCTCTCATCACTGTGCTTTCACTTGCTCCTTCTATATTGGTGATGATAACCTCATTCACCCGTGTGGTCATCGTGCTATCGCTATTGCGCACGGCAATGGGCGTGCAAAATTCTCCACCCAATAGCGTTATCATTTCACTGTCATTATTCCTCACCGCTTTCATTATGGCGCCCGTGTTTAACACCGCATACGAAACAGGCATCAAACCCTTAACCGAAGGCACAATGGAGCTAGAAGAGGCTTATAACGTCGCCATTGTCCCGTTTAAAGATTTTATGTTATCAAATGTCCGCGATAAAGATTTGCAGCTGTTTCTGGACATAGCCAAACAAGAAATCCCAGAAAACCCACAAGATGTATCCACCATAACGCTTATCCCCGCTTTTATGATAAGCGAATTAAGGCGCGCATTCGAGATCGGCTTCCTCATTTTCATCCCATTTATTGTTATTGATATGGTGGTGGCTTCCATCCTCATGTCAATGGGTATGATGATGCTGCCGCCCGTGGTTATTTCACTGCCATTTAAGCTCATTTTCTTTGTGCTTGTCGATGGGTGGAACCTGATCACTGGTAGCTTGGTTCAAAGCTTTGGTGCCAACCTCACAGGTTAGTCTATGTCGGCAGTACAAATCCGCCCTAGCCTTGAAAAACTCACCTCAAACCCCATATATAACAATGCTACATCCATCTAGCTGATTAAGAGGTAAGTTATGTTTCGTATAATAATTTTTCTAATCATACTCACCATAATATTCGTTGGTGCCTATAAATTCATGGTCAATATGCTCAATTCCCGCATAGAAAGACGGTTGTTTAAACAGCATAACCCAAACAAGGTTTGGCACTCAATTTACAAGCCTATTGGCATCATTTTGGCCTGTATTTTTGCCATAATCAGCAATTTCTTGTTGTTTGACGCCCAATATTTATTAGCCTTCATATCTCTTTTAGGCGTCGGCGGTTCCATCTGGCTTTTCAAAAAATGTTAGCTGATTCACTTTACTTAGTGAGGTAGTAAGCTATTCTAGAGTTTTATACTTAATGCTGAGAATACATGAAAAGCCCAAACCACCTCATTCTTGATTTTTTTTTGAGTAGCTATCGTCTAAATGACATGCGCGAAAGAGCCGATCTAGTAACCGACAATTTCAGCTTCACCACTCCTGTGGCTGGCAAACTCAACTTTCAAGAATTTCATCACTACAACTCCATCATGCGAAATCATACTGAGCATGAAGTTGTGGAAATTGTGGAAATTGATGAAGATACATTCGAAGTAGACGTCATAAATACCGTCGTCGAAAACGAAGAAAAATATAATAAAAAAGTACATGTCAAATTGTCAGTGAAATTTGTAAATAATTTAGTAGAAAGCCTCAACGTCGAGTATATCGAAACTGATCACGATAATAAAATATTCAAGAAAATATTATCGCCAATCCTAGAACAAAAAAAATAAGCCAGTGCCTAGTTTAGTGATGCCAATTCATTGCTACGATCACGAATATCTTTAGCTTCATTCTCTCTAAAGTCAGCAATAAATTCTTTCAACATGTCAATTTCTGCAATCTCACGCGCCAGTTTTCTAAATTCAACTGCATCACTTTTCTGTTCGTCAACCACAAGGTTAAACGAGCCGGCATGCGAGGTATTTTCCATCTTGCCCATATATTGCTTACGCAATCTGCCAAGTGATAAATTGTCATTAGCCATTTTATAAGCAATCGCACTGCGCAATAAAATATGGCGTTCATTGTCTAACAATGGTTTGTTGCCTTGCCACTTATTCAACACCATTGTTTCAAATTCTTCACCAGCTTTTTGCCAGTAACTTCCACGCCAATAAGCTTCAGATTTTATAATCGCAATGTCCCTACCTTCATAGCCTTCAAGGCGGGTGATGGCGCTTTGAATACGTCCAATCTCAACCAATGCCCGCGCTTCCAACAAATCTCTTTTGCGGGTAATGTGTGTCGGCATATTCGCAGTACGAGATTTTGCAATGGTCTGAATCGCGTTTTCAGGTTGATAATTCAACAACTGTACCATGGCCAATTTTGCCGCAACATCCGCTTTGGCAATGCCCTTTAATCGCTTGTAAACCTGATGGTCTAACAGATCAATAGCTTGGTCAAGCAGGTCAACATCAATCAATCTATCTGCTAAACTTCTAATCATTTCATCGCCCTTACGGCCGATAGGTGTCAATTCACGATAATCATAAAATAAACTCAAGGCTTTAAATGGTAGCATTTCATTTGCTTTGCCACCCAAATATAAGGCTTCAAAAATATCACCCATATATTCAGCGGCATCACGGCCCATTTCGTTCGATTCAAATTTCGAAACAGCTGTTTTCAAAGTCGCCAAACCACGGCGATAATCCCCTTTATCCATATATAATTTGCCCAAGCTCATTATATTTTGCTGTTCAATTTTGTCTCCACGCCATGTCACTACATTGCCATTCAATTGGTCAATGGCATCATCAATTTTTATCTCGCCAGTTTGATATTCAAGTACGCTTAAATAACCTTCTGCTTCTGCCGTAACGGGTCTAATGCCATAATCAACAGCGGCTTTCATGCGTAATATCGCTTCAGGTATTTCATCATTCATGCGGCTAAACTGGCCCATCAACAACCAATATTTGGCTTTTTGATATTCCGTTTCCATAACATGGCCAAGCATGATGAGATGTTTCTGAGCAACGTTTAAGTTTGGTATTTCAAGAGCCGATTCAACAGCAGCAATTAGAAATTTAGCTTCCATTTTTGGCGGCAACTGAGCCAACATCGCCAATGAAGCGTCAAATTCTTTTAATGCTTCTTGCGGTGAACCAGTTTTAGAAAGTGCAAAAGCTCTAAACAAAGTGGCTGTTCGGTTGTTCCGAATGGCTACAGCACTTAGCGAATTAATGGCTTTCTTATATTTACCAGCGATCGCAAATGCAGCGCCTTCTAAACTTTTAAAACGCGCGGTATTGGCCGAAATCGGAGCTTTAAACCTTTCAAAGGCCAACATGCCCAAAGCCTCATTTGCCATTTGATACGACAATAAAAACTCAATCATTTCCAAGCGGTAAATTGATTGTTCTTTTTCATCTACACTATTATCAATCAACTCGTTTAACTGGCGTCTTTGAGCCATAAACTTGGCACGGTCTTTTTCTAAGTCTCTAAATTCAATCGCACTAGGGCGCTTTATGTCACCATTGCTTAAAACATCTAATTGGTTAGAGTAATTTTGCCCAACAGTTAATGACAAACCTTGACGGCTCGAAACCACAACCTGATCAAAATTTGCAACTACATTTATATCATCAGCAACCGCTCTAAATGTAAGACCGTGTACAGTCGGCAGTGCAGCAAATTCCACAAAATTATGAGTTTTCAGCAATCCACGCGCTGGCCCCATTGCAGTCACAACAGCAATGCGGTCACCCATTTTTTCATCGGTAAACCAATGCACTTTGCCAAGTTTATCCATGTTCACTTGCACAATCGCGTGGCCATTTTGTTTGTATTTACGCGCTAGCTTCAAAACTTTGGTATCCATTAATACCAGCTCGCCAATAGACAAAATCCAATCAGCGTTAGATGATCCAATATTGGTTAGCAATCGTGGGTCAAGCTTCAGCCTAATCGTTGTGCTATTGTCAATCACACGTACGTCGTGAATTTTAATAATTTCAGGTGCAGCGGCTTCAAGCTCCGCTATGTCAAAATCGACTTTGCGTTCAAATATCAGCCAGAACAACTCATCACGTTCAAATGCGGCAATTGCAACATCTTCTTTAAACGGAAATTTAACTTGATATTCGCGGTTGCTACGCACCACTTCAATCTTAACTTTTTCAGCCTCAACGTGAATTGGTTTATAATTCTTGTCAACCATTTGATCATCAAGATTAACCTCATCTTTCATATCATCCGACATAGATGTTTCGGTTAAAGAGGCTGGCAAATCTGTATTTACATTCAGCATCACTTCATCATCTTGAATTACATTTTTCAAGGCAATCTTAACACCCTGCACGCCATTGGCTGCGTCTTTTTTCGCCGATTGCTTATCCGCATCAGTCATTTCAGGCTTAGTGTTTTCGTCATCCATTTTTGCAGGCGGCAATTCTGGTGGTAAATTTTCATTAGTGTTTTGTGGTGGCATTTTATCAGATGACATTTTTTCATCTGACATCTTGCTCAAAGCTTCAGCTTGTGCAGAACCAACGTCCAGCTTATCGTTAGATGGTGCTAAAAACTGAATCACATTTTTATCGACAGCCTTAACAGCTTCACCATCCATTTCGTCATTGTCAACAAGTCCACCCATTGTGGCAATATCACTGTCACTAATGGTTTCACTCAATCGGTTAATTTTCTCGCCTTCACCGCTCGATAAATCAATAACAAAACCTTGCCCTTCTTGGAAACCACGTACATCAGTATTAGCTTCAAGCGTCAAATTCACGACGAGTTCAGTACGCGTCACTTTATAGTCAATTTTTTTCAGATATTTAGGTGGCGTGGTTTTTAGATCTTTAATAATCGGTTGGGCATAATGGTTAAACCGCAAGGTCACAATTTTACCATTACGTTCCATTTTGGTTTCAACATTCAACTTCCAATCAAAAAACAACCGAGTGAATGTAGGTAATTCACCATAGCGAACAACAAGGTGATTTTTCTTTTTCTTCAATTCGCGTTGTAATATTTTTTCACGCGCAACAATTGATGCTTCTTCGGCCCGCAATTCTAGTTCTTCAATCACTTCTTGTGGTAAACTAGGCGGTAAACCTTTCCAGCTTCTAGGCAATAAATCTATAAATAGTTTTTCAGCAGCTTCAATTTTGTTGATTTTAACTTCTTGTGCCAAAGCAAACCGCACACCCGTTTTATCTGGGTCAGCTCTAGCAACCACAATGTAATCACTCAATCTATCCGCTAATTCGGCCACGTCAACTTCAACGGTTTCATTAAATTTTAAAACCAAAACACCTTCAAGTATTTCCAATTTATAGTCTGGCATTTTATCAAATGTAAATACAATCCGTCCGTAGCCTGCGCCAACATCGGATTTCGCTATGGCTTTATTTTCGGCAAAAGCAATAGATACGGGCGTAAGAAGTCCCACAACAACCAAAGTCAAAAAAAGTACTTGGCGTTTTATGCTCCCAATTAGGTGCAAAATATTGGTAAATTGTTTCAAACTAGTTTGGCACATACTAAAATTTAAGCTTCTGAAATAATTATCATTTGATGATTTTTAACAAATTAATCAATCACCAATACTATAGTTAACATCTCATAGTTAATTCTTAGCTAATTCCAGTTTTTATATTTCGGGCCAATTTGTAAGGCGTAGCTTCTATTCCAAAGCCAATTGTGGTAATTCAGAATTGCTTTGCGCCATAGGTGGCAAAGCCATATTTTCTGCGGTTAATTCAGCAGGTGGTTGCGCCAATCTAATGGTCAGGGCGCGTGCCGCTTTCATATCCATTTTTGCCATGATAGGCGCTAGTTTTTTGGTACTCATAGATCTCGCAATTTTCTCCATTATCGACAAGTCCAAAATAGATAAAATTCCCGCAGCTTCTTTGGGTTTCATGGTTTCATATGTTTTCACTAGGCTTGTAAATCGGTTCACTTCTTTTTCGTTCACTTCGCCCAATTTCTGCTTAATCACCGCTTCAAGCGCAGCTAGTCTAGCAATTTTGCTGTCCAACTGTTGTTCAGCCGCAAGTAATAATTTGGCCTGAACGTCAATTTTGCGCTCGCGTTTGTCCAATAAATCCCGTCGTGCTTTTAGGCTTTGCAATAATTGAATTTCAGTGTCCGAGAAAAACTGCGCTGCACCTTTCTTTTCTTGCTCAGCAAGTAAAAGATCAATGTTTTTTCTGTTCTGTGCCGATTGCTCAATGGCTTTGGCGCTCGCAATCTCTTTGTTTTTCTTAGCTTCAGCAGCAGCAGCTTTTTGTGCTTCTGGGCTGGTTTCGTCAAATGGCATTACGTTTTCTGGTGTGGGCTCTGCTTCACCTTCGGCAGGTTCTTCGGTTGTCTCTTCAGCAGCCAGTACAGGTTCCACACCCGAAATCAATGGATTTTGGTCAAATGCAATTGAAAATATTTTAATTGCGATTACAGAAAAAGTAATCAAAATTAGCACTGGTAATAAACGCATTTTATTCTCATCTTAAGTTCAGTTCATAACATCTGCAAAACTGCAAATCCATGTTTAACCTTGTTATTCATTCACATCGCAAACGACCAATTATCGAGTGCGGCTTAATTTCTGGAACAAGCTCTTGCGCTTATCGCTCGGGCTCTCAACTTCATTTCTCACTTGTGGCTCAGCACGCTGTGGTTCAGCCGCCGTAAACGATTTTCGTTCTAAATCTGCATGCCGCCCCACCATATCACTCAAGCTCATTTGCGGTTTTTGTCGCTGCTGATCTGGTGAGCTAAGTGGATTGTGCGGTGCTTGTTGTCGTGGCACCTGTTGTCGAGGCGCTTGTTGTTGTGATGTTGGTTGTGATGGCATAGGCGCCCGTTGTGGCGCCAACCCCGGTTGCGCCCTTTGTGCATTTCTATGAGGCGCGTCACTTCTGTTTTGCATTTGCGGCGGCTGCGCTTGTCTCATCGGTCTTGCTTCAGGCCTAGTTGCAGGTCGGGGGGCAGTGCGCTGTCTATTTTGTTGGCTGTTTTTTTCTGCAATGGCCTTTAAGGCTTCTTCACGGCGCTGCAATGCCATTTCTCTATGTTCTGCTGGTATATTCATGCCTAAATTAACGTCATCGGCAGCGGCAATTCTTGGCTCATCAACATCAGGTAAATTACGGTTATTTGGGTTATGAATTATTGGGTTTGGCAAACTTTGTTTCTGCTTGGCAACTTTCTCAAGCGTTTGGTCTGCAAAATTCTTAGCTCTATTTTGGCGCACAGCGGGTTGCGGCACATGGCGCAAATTTTCGCTCGGCAAAGGCACATTGCGCGGGTTTGCAGCATAAAGCCCTTCAGAAGGCCCGTTAGCTTGGGAAAGTAAATATTTCAATTCCTCAGTCACCGAGCGAGCTTGCCTTAAGTTTCCATCAAGTCCATGTTCAGCATCTCTAACCGTCAATTTAAGGCCTTGTATCGCGGTTTTGGCATTTTCCGTCGCATGGTTTAGTTCAATCACCACAGCTTTAAAACCGTCACCACCGCTTTTTAGCATTTTCAATTTTTTATTCACCGATGCCATATAATAAACACCGACAACAAACAAAATTATCAGCAAATATTCTAGCAGATATGCAAATGAAAAATATTCCATATTAAAACCTCAAACTGCCCTATTAGGACGTTTCATCCTCGTCATGTAAATCCCCCAAAGTGAATTCCGTCTTACGCTCATGTAGGCAGGTGTTCAATGAAATGGCAATATGGTCAGCTTTACGCCCCATTTTTCCAGTCAACAAATCCACTTCCCCGCTACGCAAAATAATATCGCTTTTTTCACCAACATTTAATAGTAAAGTTTGGCCCACTTCAAAATTCATAGCTTCACCAAGCGGCAATTCAAATTCGTCCAAAATAGCTTCAATTTCAATTTCAGATCGCCAAATTTCACTGGCCAAATGGTCTTCCCAAATGCTATCACGGCCAAATTTTTCACCCATAAAGCCTTGCATCAGCAAATGGCGAATAGGCTCCAATGTCGCATAAGGCAACATAAGCTCAATATGCCCGCCCCTATCTTCCATATCAATACGAAGCTTCACCAAAATCGCGGCATTTTGTGGGCGCGAAATCGCGGCAAAACGTGGGTTGGTTTCTAATCTATCAATTTTAAAATGCACACTACCAATAGGTTCAAATGCAATCCGCGCGTCAGATAAAATAACCTGAATCATACGCTCGACTAGCATGGTTTCAATGGTGGTGTAAGGTCGGCCTTCAACACGCATGCTGTTCACACCACGTCGGCCACCAAGTAATATATCAACAATAGAGTAAATCAAATTACTATCTACCGTCAAAAGTCCAAAATTATCCCATTCCACCGCCTTAAATACCGATAAAATGGCAGGCAAAGGAATTGAATTCAAATAATCTTCAAACCGAATAGATGATATATTGTCGAGACTTACCTCTACGTTATCCGATGTAAAGGTACGCAAGCTCGTGGTCATTAACCGCACCAAACGGTCAAACACAATTTCAAGCATCGGCAAACGTTCATACGATACCAATGCCGAGTTAACGATAGATTCAATGCCGCGCAGCTCATTATCACCTAAATCGTTAGGGTCAAAGCCTAGCAGTCCATCAATTTCTTCTTGGTTCAGAACCCGCTCTGTGGCACCGCGCGCACCGTCTTCTTCGTCGGGTTCATCCATCATAGATGCCCATTGCGCCGCTACGTCTTCGTCAAACGTGCCACCTTCGCCCTCAACTTGCTCCTGAAGCGCTGCGCCCCAATCCGCCGTTAGGTCTTCTCCATCATCATCTTCAACATCGGTTTCAGACATTTTAATCCTCAAACTCTAAAAATCAGCACCGTCGCTTACTGGACAACAATCTTCTTAAACAAAATCCCATTAATTTTCTCGGGCGAGATAATTAAATTGATACGCTTAAGTAGCTCTTCTCTTAATCTAAATACACCCATACTGCCTTGCAGTTCAGTTGGGGTCAGCTCACGTAAATAAGTCTGAAACAAATCTTCAATTTGTGTCTGTGCCGAAATAACCACCGTTGGGTCAATTCCCGCTTCATATTCCACACTTACTAGTAATTTCAAATAACGCACCTGCCCGCTATCGGCTTGCAAGTTAATCAGCATTTCTGGTAGGTCATAATATTTATATTCAATTTTTGGCGCGGCAGGTTCAACCATTTCCTCACCTTCCATCGGCACAGGAGCATCAAAGACTCCCATAAAATAAGCACCAGCACCACCGCCAATTGCCAACACTAAAATAGCGCCCACAATAATCATGATAAGCTTTTTCTTGCCGCCTTTTTTCGCAGGGGCTTCGCCTTCGGTTTCTTCAGCTGCATCCGCTGTTGTATCTGACATAACACTTATTCTCTATTTATGTTTACCTCTAAAGTCCACTATGACAGATTCGGCAAAACCATTAAATCATTTCACCTTATTCATACATAAATTATGGTTAATTAAGTATTAACCTTTGCCAAAAGCGGCAATATTTACCCTGCACATTCTGCCGCTTTCTAGCTATCATTCAGACAAACACCGATAAGTCATTGTTTTTACTTGAATTTAAAACTGGCACACATTCTGCATTATTATAAGCAATATACAAAAAGTATAATCGAATTAACAAATTTGAGCTGAAACATGAACAACGCAATCAGAATTGGTCTATCACAACAAGTTGCCCTTAAACGGCAATTAAACACAGTTGCGAATAACCTAGCCAACATGAGCACAGCGGGCTTTAAGTCCGAAAATCTTCTATTCGAAGAATATATCATGCCTGGCGCAAGCATGGAAAATCATGTGAGCGGCTCAAAAAAACTATCATATGTTGCCGATACTGGCCTGGCACGCGACTTTTCAACTGGCAGTATGGAAATCACTGACAACCCATTAGATGTAGCCATAAACGGCGAAGGTTGGTTCACCATCCAAACACCAGAAGGCCAACGCTATACAAGAGATGGCCACTTCTCTTTAAATGGAGATGGCCAATTGGTAAACCTATCAGGCATGCCAGTGATGGTAGACGGCGGCGCCTTAAACTTCTCACCAG
Organism: Hyphomicrobiales bacterium; assembly: GCA_051531935.1. Lineage (GTDB taxonomy): Bacteria > Pseudomonadota > Alphaproteobacteria > Rhizobiales > OSC116 > OCS116. Next base: position 44,181 of record JAOPTR010000018.1, on the reverse strand, counting down.
AGGAGAGTGATATCGCCATCGCAAAAGACGGCACAATATCTACGAGCCTTGGTGTTAAAGGTAATTTGCAAATCTCAGTGTTTGAAGATGAACGCATGCTTAAAAAAGAAGGTGGTAATCTTTTCTCATCACCAACCGAGCCTACAGCGCCAGAAACTATATCTTTGGTACAAGGCATGATCGAAAAATCAAATGTAAACCCTGTCGTGCAAATGACAAAAATGATCGAAATTCAACGTGCCTATGAGCGCACCTCTAACATGCTCCAAAAAATGGATGACATGAAACAGTCTGCAATAGGCAAATTAGCACAAGTTGCTTAATCAAACAGATCGGATACTAAAATGAAATCTTTACACACTGCTTCCACTGGTATGATGGCACAACAGCTAAACGTTGAAGTTATCTCAAACAACATTGCCAACATGCGTACCACTGGTTACAAACGCCAACGTGCCGAATTTCAAGACCTGCTATATCAAAACCTAAAACGTCAAGGTTCAACCACCTCGTCAGAAGGCAGCACAGTCCCATCAGGCATTCAAGTTGGTGTTGGCGTTAAAACAGGCGCCACTTACCGCATCATGTCACAAGGCAGCTTGGCCGCGACAGAAAAAAAATTAGACGTCGCAGTGCGTGGCGAAGGCTTCTTTCAAGTTCAAATGCCAGGTGGCCTCACTGCCTACACAAGAGATGGCACATTCGAGCGTGATGCCGAAGGCAACATGGTCACATTAGATGGCTATCAACTCATTCCAAACATCGTCATTCCCGAAAATGCACGTGATATTTCCATCGGCAAAGATGGCAGTGTTGATGTGTTTCTAGATGATGGCGCAGAGGCTACAAATGTTGGCCAACTTACACTTGCACGTTTTGCCAACAAAGCTGGCCTAGAAGCAATTGGCGATAACTTATTGCTCGAAACACCTTCATCAGGCGCATCCAACGTGTCTATTGCAGGCAGCACAGGCACAGGCAATATCTTGCAAGGTTATGTAGAGCAATCCAACGTAAACGCAGTGCAAGAAATTTCAGACCTTATCACCGCCCAAAGAGCGTATGAAATGAACTCAAAAATCATCACCGTATCTGATGAAATGATGTCAATCACAGCTCGTCTTAAATAATTAATCGCAAATATACGCCCTTACCGAGATAGTCATATGAAATTATTTACAAATTTAAAATCAAAAATCAACACCCTCTTGGTTGCGACTGCCATCACTTTTGGTGCAGGCATTGCAAATGCCGAAACTCTTATGGCAAGCCAAATTGAAGTGAATGATGATGTGGTGCGGTTGGGCGATATATTCAATGTAAAAGGTATTTTTGCATCAGAAGAATTGTTTCAAGCACCTCCTCTAGGCCGCAAGGGCGTATTAACTGAAACCGCTTTACAACAAATTGCTAATAAATACAGCATCGAGTGGAAAAACGAAAATAATTTCGCCAAAATCACCATCGCCCGCAAAGCCATGACGATTGATGAGCCACTTCTTAAAAACATCATCTTCGAATATGCGGTCAATAACCAACATATCGCAGGTAACATCGGCCAAACCAATATTAAATTTGCAACTAATTTCGCTGATATCACCATTGCAGCCAGTGATTACGCAAACCTAACGATCACAGATTTTATCTACCGTCCTTATAGCGATCAATTTAGCGTTAATGTAAGATACATCCAAAACGGTGCTTATCGCGGTCAGAAGCTTAGCGGCAAAATCGAAAACATGCTGCGTGTGCCTGTATTGGCCAGAAACATCAGACGCGATCAAATCATCAATCCATCAGATGTTAAATTCATCCAAATCAACAGCCGTCGTGTTGTCGAAAATATCATTCTAGATACGCAAGACATCATCGGCAAGTCAGCAAAAAATAACATCAGAGCCATGCAACCGATTGGCGAACATTTGTTAAAATATGCCGATTTGGTAAAAAAGAATGATCTCATAAACCTAACCTTTAAATTGGGGCGCATTAACCTTTCTCTTAAAGCGCGGGCTCTCTCTACAGGTGCAGAAGGCGCTATAATCCGCGTGATGAACCTAAAATCAGGCAAACAAATTGATGCAATCGTAACTGGCAAAGATCAGGCGATGACCATTAATTCAAACCAAACAAATGCTAAAATTGCATTGAATAATTAAAATAAACAGGCTGAAACCATGACACATAAATTATTTAAATTATCAGGCGCTCTCATCGCCCTCTCCCTCCTCACAGCATGTGCTGCAGGTGATCGTCTAAAAAATATCGGCCAAGCTCCTGCACTCGCCTCAATCGAAAGCCCAACTCAAAAAGTTGGCTACCGTGCCGTGCAAATGCCAATCGAAGCCAAACCGCAACGTAAAATTTATAGTGCATCATTATGGTCTCAAGGCAATGGCACATTCTTTGGCGATAACCGCGCCACTAATGTTGGCGACATTGTTACAATTGATGTCGATATCTCAGACAAAGCAAAAATCAATAACACAACCACTCGTGGTCGTTCTGGAAGCGAAGATTTCGGCATTGATGCCTTTGGTGGTATTATAAAAGGTGTCGCAGGCGCCCTACCAGACCTAGATCTTGATCCATCAAAATTAGTCAGCTTCGGCAATAACAGCAAATCATCAGGCAATGGCACCGTGAACCGTCAAGAAAGCTTAAATCTAAAAGTTGCAGCCGTCATCATTCAAAAATTACCAAACGGCAACCTAGTTCTTGAAGGCAGACAAGAAGTTAGAGTTAATTACGAAGTGCGTGAGCTTATCATTGCAGGTATTGTCCGTCCTGCCGACATCCGCAGCGACAATACAATCGACAGCAGTCGCATCGCAGAAGCCCGTATTTCATATGGCGGCCGTGGTCATATCAGCGACATGCAACAAGAACGTTATGGCAAACAAGCCCTAGATGCCTTGCTACCGTTCTAATCTCAAAAGTTTCAGCCGTGCTTCTTTAATCAGAAGCACAAAACTTCACCGCAGCCGTCAAACGCTGCGGTTTTTTTATGCCTAACTACTGAGCACTATAAATAATGTAAATTAAATCAAGAAAAGCTACTTACGCATCTCTATAAACACGTTCACGCTTTTCATGTTTTTCTTGAGCTTCAACCGATAGGGTTGCAATAGGTCTGGCAGCTAATCTTTTAAGATTAATAGGATTGCCAGTTTCTTCGCAATAACCATATTCACCCATTGCCAAACGGCGCAAAGCAGAATCAATTTTAGAAATTAATTTGCGTTGGCGGTCACGTGTCCGCAATTCCAAAGCTCTGTCTGTTTCAGATGAAGCACGATCGTTCAAATCTGGATGATGTACATTTTCTTCCTGCATCGAGTTAATTGTTTCTCGGCTTAGGTCTAAAATATCATCTTTCCAGTCGGTCAATTTTTTATGAAAATAAGCTTGTTGCTTTTCATTCATAAAATCTTCGTCTGGTGAAGGTACATAATCTTCTGTTAATTCTACTGCCATACCCACTCCAAATATGTGCAACCATCTAACAAATTCTGCCAAATGGTTTTAATTTTGATTCCATATAAACCAAGCAGCAAGCCACTTAATCCACCCCCATTTTTCGAGGCGACTATACAGTCAAAGTAATTTAATTTCAATGGATTTTGACAGCAAGTTAGTAAAAAAAATTTGCTTTTAAATTCAAGTGGTTATATATATACTTAGTCAATCGACTTTAAACTTAAGTCTAACTCAGATATTAACCCTACGTTACTTAACGTTGCTGCATTTTAGCAAGTTCTACTTGCGCACGCAAATTTACTTCGTCCAAAATATTATTTAAACCCTTATCTTCAAAAGCTTGTCTCTCTTCATCAGCCAGTTCAGTTAATTTATGAACCTTCTGTTCAGGGATGTGCCCACTCAACAAACCAATGCGAATCTCTTCTAACAATCCAAGCATTTCGCGGCTACGCGCCACTGCATTTTTCTGCTTTTGTCTTTGGTCAACTTCTTGTATGGCAAGTAAGCTATCCACCGCAGCAACAGGCTGCATGGGTGATAGCGGGGCAGCCACATTCACCTCACCAACATCTTCGTCAGCAACAGGTTGAAACCCACCGCTCGATCCAACTTGCTTGGTATTTCGTTTTTTACTCACCGAAGCGGCACGGTTTTGATTTGTAATGCGCATGACCATCTCCTCAAGTTAAAGCTTACTGATTCCCTTAATTATAGGGCAATTTATTGCATATGCCAAACAACAAGCTTTTGCAGGTCATTTTTAATCGGCAAATTCTGCCCGCTGCAATTTTAAACCACTTATCACTGCCATTGAAGTCCACTTCATAATAAGTTAACCCATTGAAAATAAACGAAAATAACTTAATTACAAAAACATACATTTCTTGGCACGCTTTTCGCTTCTGTACTCATAATATATTAGATGACTCAAAAGAGCAAAATAATGGCTGAATTTACAATATCAAAAAATTTAATGAGATTAATCCTCATATCTTTGTTTATGGTGACAAATATAAATGTCGGTACTGCCGCATCTCGCATTAAAGACATCGTAAATTTCGAAAACATCCGTACCAACAAACTTATCGGTTATGGTCTGGTTGTAGGTCTTAATGGTACTGGCGATAATCTAGGCTCATCAGAATTCACCAAACAAAGCATGCAAACTTTGCTCACCCATTTTGGCCTCAATGCCAGCACAATGGAAATTAAGTCCAAAAATGTAGCAGCGGTTATGATTACAGCCGAGCTTCCCGCCTTTGCCATGTCAGGCAGTTCGTTAGATGTTGCGGTCAGCAGCATTGGTGATGCAAAAAGCCTACAAGGGGGTGTGCTATTGGCAACCAACCTATTGGCGCTAAATGGTGTCGAATATGCAGTGGCTCAAGGGCCCGTTTCAATCGGTGGTTATAAAGCCGAAGGCAAAGCCGCAAGTATCACAACAGGCATTCCTACAGTTGGCCGTATCGCCAACGGTGCCATCGTAGAGCGCGAACTACAGTTAGACCTAGCTGGCAGAACCACTTTAAAAATTGGCCTTAAAAATCCAGATTTCACAACCGCAAAGCGCATTAGCCGCACCATTAATGCTTTTATGGCCATGCGCATTGCCACCACATTAAACCCCAATACAATTCAATTACGCCGCCCACAAAATTACAACGGCTCCATGGTCGATCTCATCACCGAAATCGAGCAATTACGCGTCGAGGTCGATCAAATCGCCCGCGTGCTTATTGACGAACAAACAGGCGTCATCGTCATGGGTCATAATGTGCGGGTTAGTCAAGTTGCCATTGCCCAAGGCAACCTAACCATAGCCATCACAGAGGCACCAATCATCAGCCAACCGGCTCCATTCTCAGATGGCGTAACAGCCGAGGCACCACGTACCGAAATCACAGTCAATGACAATTCAGATAACAGCCTAGCCGTGTTAGAAAAAAGCATAAGCCTGAGCGAATTGGTCGATGGCCTCAATGCACTGGGCGTCGGCCCACGTGATCTCATTTCAATATTACAGTCTATCAAAGCACTTGGTGCTTTACAGGCCGAACTCGTGGTCATGTAAGGGGACAAATTATGAACAGTACAAATTCAATCGACATCAATTCAGTTCTCAATAATGTGAGTGCGCAAAAGTTTGCTAAAAAATCAGCTCAAGCGGGTCAGCAGTTTCAGGCACATTTAAATGCCGAAACAGGCGTTATGCCAAAACTATCAGAATCCGAAATGAAAAAGATAGATGAAACCGCTCAAGAATTTGAAGCTATGTTTCTTAGCAATATGCTTGAGCAAATGTATAGCGATGTGAAATTAGAAAAACCATTCGGTGGTGGCAATTCAGAGGGCATTTATCGCTCCATGCTCATTGGCAAATATGCCGAAAACATGGCAGCATCAGGTGGCATCGGCATCGCCTCACAATTAAAAGACAGTATGTATAAAATGCAGTTGGGTATATAATATGACAAACAAAATAAATAATTCAAACGCCCTCATTCAAGACCGCAATCAAGCCATGATATTCTGCACCGATATGCACGAGATATTGGCAAACCTGCAAGACATCCTCAACCAAGAAACGGCACGCCTGCGTGTTAACGACCTCACAGTCCTTGCCGAGCTTCATCAGGATAAGCAACAGCTCATCGAAACCTATAGCTATTTCGCCAATATCTTTAAATCCAATCGTCAGGGGTTATCCCAGTTCGCGCCCGATAAATTGGCAAAGCTGCGTTTGGTTATAGAACATTTCCAAGAAAGCCTGCGTCGTAACCATATAGCAATTGATGCTCAACAACAGGTTGCACTGGGTATAATGGAAACCATCACCAAACATGTCGAGAACCGTCAGCGCCCCACAACTTATGGCAATCCTATGGTTCCACAGAATAATCGCCAAAACAGCCAGACCACGTCTTTAGCGCTTAATATGTCTATCTAAAATTTAAATCAAATTTGTTCATCAAACTTCACTTAAATCTAATAAATCTCCTATAAGCTGACCTTCAATATTCGTGGATGGATATTCTGGAGGGCTACATAGGAGATAACTATGTATGCTATTGCATCTGTTTCAAGCAGCGCTTATCAAATAGCGCGTGTTACCAATGAGGTTGAATCACAAGCGCGCAGCATTACGCCGCCGCAACCTGCGCAATCACATTATAATCAACAAGGCTCACAGGGCCAGTCTATTGCGGCCACGTCAACCGTGCAAGCCCCTGCCCCGTCTGTGCCTAGTTTTAACATTGCCGCTAAAGCAAGCCAATTGGCAACAGTTCATAAAGTACCAAACAGCTCAGGCACTCAACGGCAAAAACTTTCAGCACCCCAGCAAGATCGCGTTAATCAGTTTAATCTCGAGATGATTAATCAATCACCACAAAACGCAACTTCCCGCATCCAATCAAATGTGAGCACTCAAAATAATAACGTTCAGGCTGCACAAAAACCTTCGGCGACAAGCTCAGCGCTTACCGAGTCACCATACCTCATTGTTGTTCTCAATCAAAATGTCGCCAATATGCAAAAAGCCGATGCCACCACATCACCCAAACCACCCGATAAACCACCCTCCTCATCCGAGGTTAAAAAACTGTAGGCCACTCGATAAGCCAGCGATTATTTCGCTGGCTTTTTATTTACCCCTCATTAACTAAACCTAGAAACCACCCATTAACTAACCTCTATAACTTTCCATTAACTACCTTTAAAAACAAGCTGTTAGGGTTAAAAATCGTTAACTACAACTCTTAGTTTTTGCTTCACACCTGCACGCTAAATATCAAGCTAGCTTCGGGCAGAAAGTTCGGGCAACAAACAATAATTTGGTCAGAATGATCAAATGCTACATTCCTAGAATTGGAAAATATTATGCAAGGTGTTACACTCTCAAAGGCAGTTCGCCAAAACCTACAAGCTATGCAATCAACAGCAAAAATGATGTCTGAAACTCAGAACCATTTGGCGACAGGTAAAAAAGTTAACTCAGCCCTAGATAACCCAACAAACTTTTTCACAGCTTCTTCATTAAACTCACGCGCTAACGATATGGGCAACCTTATGGATAGTGTGGGTAACGCTGTTCAAACTCTTCAAGCTGCCGACAATGGTCTTAAAGCCATCACTAAACTTGTAGAAGCCGCTCAAGGTACTGCACGTCAAGCACAACAAGCCTCAAAAGAAACTCCAGCCGTAGCCGCAGTTGCTGCTGTTGCTGCTGTTACTGCTGTTCCAGAAGTTGTTGGCGTTACAGGCGTTACTGGTGTTGAAGGCTCATTAACAGCTTCAAACAACCAAGCCGCATTTGTATCTGCTGGCATTCCAACATCTGGTCAAGACTTTACAATTTCATCTAGTTCTGGCGCATCACTAACCATTACTTCTGGTGGTGGAGATACCGATACACTTACTAAAATCGCTGCTCTTATCGATGCCGATGCTGGTTTCAGCGCAACGGTTGATGGCGGCACTGGCCTTATGACCATCACAGATGCAGACACTGGAGAAAATGTAACAGCAACTTCTGGCGGCTTCGACGTTTCCAATCTTGGCTTAACAAGTGCTACTGCAAGTTCTAATGCCGTAACAGCAGTAACTGCCGTAACAGCGGTCGCTGCAGTAGACGCTGTAGACGCAGTTGACGAAGTTGTTGCTGCTGCCGCTGTGCCAAGTGAAACACGTCAAAATCTGTTAAAAGAATATAACAACCTTCTTAAACAGATTGATCAATTGACTAATGACGCTAGCTTTAACGGTAACAACTTCCTTAAAGGTGATGATCTTAAAGTTACTTTCAACGAAGATAGCTCAAGCTCACTATCCATTAAAGGTGTAGACGTAACTTCATCTGGTCTAAGTCTCGCTGCAGAAGGCGAAGGCAACTTCCAAGACAATACAAAAATCGAAGCCACGCTTAAAGGTCTTGATTCTGCTATGGAAACATTGCGTTCAACATCTTCAACCTTTGGTTCTAGTCTGTCAGTTGTGCAAACTCGTCAAGAGTTCACAGAAAACATGATCAACACACTAGAAGAAGGCGCGTCAAACCTAACAATGGCCGACCTGAACGAAGAAGGCGCGAACATGCTTGCATTGCAAACACGCCAATCTTTGGCAACAACAGCAATGTCAATGGCTTCAAGAGCCGACCAATCAGTACTAAGCCTACTTCGTTAAGCGAAACTGATACATTATAAAATTCTAAGCGGAACTTAAAAGCAATTTTAAGTTCCGTTTTTTTTTGCGCCTCCCCTAGGAAAAATTTCCCCGTTTTTACAATAACGTAGGAGGAAACCCAAATATTTATACATAGCTTATTCCGCTGCTTAACCCAAAATTAAGGTTACCATATCAATAATATACACGTTCACAGAAAGTGGACACGCTCACAGGATGTGGGCAAGCTTACAGAATGTAGGCTTTGTATTTAAAACAATCAGAACCCCTACTCGCGTATATGAGTAAAATTCTGATGAACAGTCAGAATGATTGTTTAGTAATCCTAGGATAGGAATAGTAAAATGGAATCAGTAACTCTTTCAAGTGCAGTGCGTACAAACTTGCTTTCAATGCAAAATACTGCCGACATGATGTCTAAAACACAAAATCGCCTTTCAACAGGTAAACGTGTTAACTCAGCTTTAGACAACCCAACAAACTTCTTCACAGCTTCTGCTCTAAATTCACGTTCTTCAGATCTAATGCGTCTGCAAGATAGTGTTGGTAATGCAGTGCAAACAATTGAAGCTGCCGATAACGGCATTAAAGCCATCACTAAACTTGTAGAATCTGCACAAGGTACTGCACGCCAAGCTCTACAATCTCCAAAAGAAACTCCTGCTGTTGCAGCTGTTGCGGCCGTAGCTGCTGTTGCTGCTGTTCCAGAAGTTGTTGGCGTTACAGGCGTTACTGGTGTTGAAGGCTCATTAACAGCTTCAAACAACCAAGCCGCATTTGTATCTGCTGGCATTCCAACATCTGGTCAAGACTTTACAATTTCATCTAGTTCTGGCGCATCACTAACCATCACTTCTGGTGGTGGAGATACCGATACACTTACTAAAATCGCTGCTCTTATCGATGCCGATGCCGGTTTCAGCGCAACGGTTGATGGCGGCACTGGCCTTATGACCATCACAGATGCAGACACTGGAGAAAATGTAACAGCAACTTCTGGCGGCTTCGACGTTGCCAATCTTGGCTTAACAAGTGCTACTGCAAGTTCTAATGCCGTAACAGCAGTAACTGCCGTAACAGCAGTACCAGCTGTAGCCGCTGTAGAAGAAGTTGTAGAAGTGGTTGCAGCCGCTGCAGTTCCTAACGAATCTCGTCAAAATCTATTGTCAGAATATAACGCTCTGCTAAAACAGATCGATGATCTTACATCAGATGCAAGCTTCAACGGTAACAACTTCCTAGATGGTGACGACCTTAAAGTTATCTTCAACGAATCTGGCACAAGCTCATTAGAGATTAAAGGTGTAGATACATCTTCTTCTGGCCTAGGTCTTTCTGCAGAAGCTGACGGAAACTTCCAAGACAACACTAAAATCGAAACAACATTGACTGCACTAGATGCCGCAACAACAAAATTACGCTCTAACGCTTCTACTTTCGGTTCTAACCTGTCTACAGTTGAAGCCCGTAAAGACTTCACAAAGAACATGATTAACACTCTAGAAACTGGCGCTGCAAACCTAACACTTGCAGACATCAATAAAGAGGGTGCGAACATGTTGGCTCTTCAAACACGCCAACAATTGTCAACTACTGCATTGTCAATGGCTTCTCAAGCCGACCAAGCTGTGTTGCGTTTGTTCTAAGAACTTACAATATAACAATAATATTAAAGGCCACCTTCGGGTGGCCTTTTTTTGTGTTACCAAGCTTCCGCAAGCGCTCCACTTTGTTGTCAAAACACAGCTAGCACCGCGTTCACGCTTATATCACAACTAGGTATATGCGCTCAGCTAAGCTTTCATATTGAGTATTAAGCATTAGCTCCACTCCCTTGCTACGCTCTAACAAACACCCTCATCGGTCTTTACACCGCTCACTTACCTACACTCATTGGCGGCAAGTCAACCAATAAATTGGCTCCATAAGTCGGCTACGCCTCCTTGCTGA
>JAOPTR010000018.1:0-33487 GCA_051531935.1 Hyphomicrobiales bacterium | reverse complement strand
GGCAAGTTCGCCAATAAATTGGCTCAAACATTTTCTCATTTAAACGAAATACTTCGTTTAACCTTGCGCCCATACAAACAACAACAAAATTACACAACGGCAACATGTTCCCACTAGGCAGTTTTTGCCCTAGGCATTAACTTTCTAGCCAAAATCAAATCCGAATCACCCTAGTTTTTCATTAGCACTTAATTAACACTCCCTCCCCTTATTTCATCCACAGCATCAAATTCATTAACTTCCTTAGCCAAAAATTAACTAAACCTTTGTTTTTCAACAAGTTATGGTTAACAGCTGTTAAAACATATAAACAAGTGGTTAATATTTTTCTGTTCCAAAACAAGCTATTAACTATTCATTAAGGTTAACAACTTAATCCTAAAGTCACACAAATAAAGGCAAGGAAACATTTTCACTTGTCACTTCTTTAAAGGCAACGGGAGCCCAGAATGGCCGAAATTACATTATCAAGTGCAGTACGCAGAAACCTACTTTCACTTCAAAATACAGCTATGTTAATGGGCAAAACCCAAGAGAGATTAGCGACTGGTAAAAAAGTCAACTCAGCTCTTGATAACCCAACAAACTTCTTCACAGCCGCGGCCCTTTCTAGTCGTTCTAAAGATTTAAGCCGCTTGTTAGATAGTGTAAGTAACGCCGTTCAAACACTAGAAGCTGCCGACAACGGCATTAAAGCCATCACGAAATTAGTAGAATCTGCGCAAGCCTCTGCTCGCCAAGCTTTACAAGCCGCCCCGGGCTTAACAACAGGGCCAAATTCAGAAGGTGGCGATATAGACACAAGCCCTGTCGGCGTGTCTTCCAATACACTTTCGGGTCTTACGGGCGATATCACCATTACAACAGGCGTAACCGTAGCCGATGGTACTGGCGGTAGTGCAGCAACCATTTCAGTTGCTGGCCGTACATTAGATGAGGTCGCTACCGATATTTCAGCACTGCCAGGCCTTACTGCCACAGTTGTTGCAGGTACTAACCCAGGCGAGTTTAAACTCAACATTGTAAATGCCAACTCAGGCGCTACAGATGGTGTGCATATTGCCGAAGATGGTGGCGATGCAGCTGCTGTATTGGGCATTGCAAAAACAACCGATGTTGCTGCCATTACCTTGTCAACAGTTGATGTCGACCAAAACAATGTTGTTGGCACCGCCGCAATGGACATTCCTGGCCTATCAACTGCAGATTCAATGACCTTCGATATTGATGGTACGCTAACAACTGTTGATCTAACCGGTACAGAAACAATAGATCAAATTGCCGCAAAAATTTCAAATGTAACTGGATTAAAAGCTACAGTTGAAGCAGGCGCAACTGCTGGCACATTCAAATTAGATGTACAAGCCGATCCAAATGTAAATTCCTTTTCAGTTGCCGATGCAACAGGTACTGCAGCCGCAACATTAGGCATTATAGGTGCACATGATACAGCAGCTGTCACAGCCGATAGCGAACAACGCGCAAATCTACAAACCGAATATAACGATCTACTTACACAAATTAATGACCTAACAAATGATGCAGGCTATAACGGTAACAATTTACTAGCAGGTTCAGATCTTAAAGTTATCTTTAACGAAGACGGCAGCTCATCAATCTCAATCGGTGGTGTAGACATTTCAGCCATTGGCCTTGGCCTTTCTTCTGTAGGTGGTGATGATTTCCAAGACAACTCAAAAATCGAAGGTACTCTGGGCACATTAGATAACGCCTTGCTAAAACTTCGTAGCCAAGCCTCTACCTTTGGTTCAAATCTTTCAGTGGTTCAAACCCGCCAAGATTTCACTAAAAACATGATGAATACACTCGAAACTGGCGCTGCCAACCTAACATTGGCCGATGTCAACCAAGAGGGCGCGAACATGTTGGCCTTACAAACCCGCCAACAATTGTCAACAACGGCTCTTTCAATGGCATCTCAAGCCGATCAATCAGTCTTGAGCCTATTCTAGGCAACAACAATTTCCAAAGCCTGTGAATTTATCTTTCACAGGCTTTTTTTATCTTTAAAATCGGGGCAATCATGGCACTTAAAGTCGAGCTTAAACCAAACGAAAAAATCATCTTAGGCAACAGCGTAATCACCAACGGGCCAAACCGCGCCCGCTTCTATATTAATGGCGATGCTGTCATCCTGCGCGAGAAAGATATTCTCACTGCAGAAAGTGCTGATACCCCATGTAAACGTATATATTTCTCCATCCAAATGTTTTATTTGAGCGAAGAAGAAATTCACAATCACGAAGAATATTTTGCACAGGTAAATGAAGTTATTGCAGCTGCACCCACAACAATAATGTTTATTGAGGAAATCAATAAGCAGATGTTAACCAATAACTATTATAAAGCACTAAAGGAAGCTAAAAAGCTCATCGTTTATGAGAAGGAATTACTAGACAATGTATAATAATGCTCAACAAGCTTATGCCAGTGCAGCAAAATCAGCAGAGTCACCTCGGGGGAGAGAAGGTCAATTGTTAATTAAAGCGGCTACAAAACTCACTAACATCCGTGATAATTTCGAAACAGCCACTCGTGAAGATATGAACGAAGCGCTGACATATAATCGCAAATTATGGACAATTTTTTCAACATCTGTAACAAGTGCTGAAAATCCATTACCTTTGCCGATTAAAAATAACATCGCCTCTTTAGCCGTGTTTATTTTCAAGCATCAGCTTAGCTTTATGGCACAGCCAGATCCAACAAAACTAGAGTCTCTTATTAATATCAATAGAGACATAGCCAGCGGCCTCTTCGCCAAACCAGAAGTAGCAGCCTAGTTAAAAAAACAATTTATTAAAAAAGCCTCGGACTATAAATCCGAGGCTTTTTTTATGTCTTCATCTCGCAACGCGAAACCGCAACTCACCAGTCGTAAAACTGCATGCAACAAGCATGAAGTCCCACAACCCTACAGCTTAATCTCCACACCATCACCAGCACCAATTTCATTCACATAGCCGTTCTGGTTTCTAATCACGTCTCTAGCCCTCACATAAGCACGGTTATAGTCATCAAGGTTAACCAGTAATGTCGTCAGGTGGTTCTTAGTATGCAGCAGTTTTAAATAAACCCCACACCCTTCAAAACTATCCACATCCAAGGCTTTATAATCCTCTAAACTTGGTACATTCTGCAAGCTGATAACATCATCATATTCACCGGCAAAATAACCGTATATAGAATGGGAATTTCCTTCAGAATCTGTCCAATTCTCAATGCTAGTTTGGTTTCTAGATAAGCCACAAGGCGAATCTATCAAAACATTATCTTGCGTAATTTTGCCTAGGTTTTCACCCCAAATCAGTTCATTTGATTGTTCACTAGCTTCATCAAGCGCAGGTTCACCATATTTACGACGGCTTGCTTTGTTCACTGCCGCTCTAGGCAATGCCCAATTTGGTGCCATCACCACACGCTCCACAGCCAGTACAGTCTTTTCTTCACCATCATTTTCAAAGTATAAGTTTATCCGCTCTCGCTTGTCTTTACGAACATACATCAGCGCATTGTTAAACGGTGCCGTTTGGTTGTCATAAATCGTTGCCGAGGCCAAAATATGCGGCTTTTTAAAATGCTTCCGAATAACTTCATCAGCATCTTCAAATGACATACCAAGCTTCACGCCCACAACATCAAGAGCTTTAATTTTTTCTTCGGCTAGTCGCGTGCGCTCTTCTTCAATAGCTTCGCGTTTAATGGTGTTTACCAGCGTGCGAGAACCCTTCTCAAATAAATAATAATTTGCTTCTTCAAAACTAACATGAATTCTAACATGCGGCAGATCAGCACCGTTATGAACCAGTTCAAATTTATCAACCTTTACATCCACCTCAATTAGGTTAGAACTGCTAGTTTTTGGATTTTCTGGTATAGATAATTGGTCAATGATAACTTGTAATTTTGGCAAATTATCATCATTATTTTCAGCGAAGTTGGCTTTAAGACTTTCTCCAAGGCGGCTTGCACAATCAAACACACTGGTATTTAAAAATGTCATCAAAACAGGGCCAGTTTCTTGGCCATTGGTTTTGTCGCCGTCTATTCCCAAATCATTCAACAATTTCTTATAATAGCCCTTCGTAACATGGTGGCAATGCGCAGCCTTTATTTCATCGTTAATTGACAATGTAATCCCACCACCCAACGATAAACGACGCAGACTCGTCTCCAACTTAATCTTGAGTTTCTTCGGCACCTTCACCAAGTTGTTTCTACGCCATGCCACATATTTAGCAGCTATCAGCGATAAATTGGCCTTCGTCGGCTTCGCGTCATTCGGTTGGAAAAACTTCTGATTTAACGATTCCACATTTTGAGTGTCAAACAACCATTGGTTGGCCAACAATATGCCAATATTGCGTTGCGATAATTCACCTTTATACTCAGACATAGTGATCGCATTCAACAAAGCTTGTGATAATTCAGGTCGCTCCAATTCAAGTGGTTCATTCTCGCCACCACTTAACTGCATATCTTCTCTGTCAAAAGTCAAATATGCCAAAATAGATTTTTCTCTACCTGTGTTTCTGTTGTTATCAATAAGAATATATAATTCTTCTGGCCTATGCGCAATCGTCGCTGATGTGGTTCCACTGTCCCAAACCGCGCTTAGGGGCGTGGTTCTCATCCTAATCTGGAACGACCGCCCAGGAAACCGTTCAAGCAAAGATTCTGCTTCAGCAATAGGCATATCAAGAACACCTAAACTATTCACAAATTCATGTGTTATCTGCGCATTATACCCAGTCGAAGTTTCAGTCGAATGCGACAAGGAAACCGATGAGATCTCAAAATATTCTTCATTTAGCTTATATTCACCAAGCGTAATCTGGCCATGGTGCCAAATATAATCTGGCGCAACAATTTCACTTAATTCCGTTTTAATGACTTTTTCAACCTTAATTTTCTGTATCTCATTAGCACCTCGATAAGCAGGAGTAGAATGAACAACATTCAAAATATAGTCATCGTCCTCTACCATTTCATAGGTTTTCATAATCATGGCTTCTTCACTGGTCGCTTTAATCGCAAACGCTTCAAAAACAGGCACCATTTTTTTCTGTAAATTTTGAAGGTCCGACCCAGCTTTACCGTAATAATCAAATACCAATTTAGTCAAATTTGGGTCAGCGTATAATGCAATACGTGTCACTTTTGGTTTCACAAAAAGAGGCTTCACACGGCGATTTAACTCCGCTGCAGATAACTCTTCAATTTCTTCAACTTCGCCAAACACGCCCAAATAAAACACACGGTTTTTCTTCACACGCATCACGCCATCAAGCACCCGCGCTGCATCCTCAGCAACTTTCAATTGGTTAGGAAAAAACGTATTCCCCCAACTGCCCACAAATGAAGCCACGCCATTGCTGCTTTGGCTAAACCCAATTTCACTGTCCTGATAATAATTCAACGGGAAGGCAAAGTTGTTAAAATTATACCTGTCCAAAGTCACAGGCCGAACTTGAACCAATTTAAACGGTCCAGCAACACCACGTTTTGCAATCGCAGTGCCAAATGAGCTACGTATTTTAGCCGCAGTATCTTTCCAGTCAAATTCATTCGCTTGCCAACCGTCGCGTGGCGCACGGCCACCCCATAACAAATCCTGTTCATATGGCAGTAACAGCGTCTTGCTCAACGCAATAAGGTTATAATCTAAATCCAATAAATTCTTATATTTACCCAGCACCATAGATGCAGCTAATCTGGACCAGTTCGACCCACGCTCAACAACAAGATGATCCTGAATAACCCGAACCCCGCCCATAAAATCAATAAAATCTACAGGGCCAGTAAGCTCTTCTACAATCAGTTCGCTCAACCGAGCGCCTTCAATTGGCCAAGAATGAAAAACCTCTTTATTATGGTCATAACTCCACCCAAGGTTGGCGGCCACAAGTTCTGTATCAGCGGTTAATTTATTGCGGTTAGCATCATAGGATATGCCATTTATTTGTACAAAAATTCGGCTGGTTACAAAATTATATTTGTTCGTCGCCATGGTTTGTTCAAAAGTTTCAGCTTGTTCCAAAATCATCGGAATACCTGTAATATCAGGTAAAGTTTCCAATTCCATATGAATCGGATTTTCGCTACCCAACAGGCGTAAATGCAGCTGATTGTAACGGTTAGGCGTATCGTTAAACCTGCCAAACGCTCCATAATTAATGTTAAATTTTCCCAAACTGCGGCTAAATTCACCCCTACGTATGTTGGCTTTATATTTCAGCATTAATTTTGTCGAGCTTGGCACAGGGCGCTCTTTTAACTCATTACGATATGCCGCCAAAGTCTCTTCAATGCGGTAGCTAGATTTATATGTACGACCCTCAAATTTATATAAGTCCGAAAGCAGTTCCTGATCATCCAATATCAAAGGCTTCGCAGCAATCACCATGGCAATTAAATCTCTTTTGCCTCGGGTGTCATTGCCATCATATTCCTGCGCATTAAACGGGCTAAAAATGGTTTCAATTTCAGGCGATTTCTCAGCACTCGCTGCGCCTTGCTGTTCAAAATCAGCAGAATTCAAACTATTGGGCGCAATGTCAAAAATAGAAACTTCACCATTTTGTGGCGAATTCGCACCCTGCCCTATTGAGTAGGCTCCAAGCCCATTTGCTGCAGGTGCGGTATAATCAAACCCAGCCAATTTTGCCGCCAATGCCAATGCAGTGCGTTGCGATGTCGTTTGCGGGTCATAATTTCTGTCTTCCAAAAAGCGCTTCACAGAACGGCCAGTGCCGCGGCCCATCACGCCATCCACTTTACCCGCATTATATCCCAATACATTCAAAGAACGTTGAAACAACCGCACTTCGTCACGCGTTAGTTTTTCCGAATATCCGCTACCGCCATTGCCATTACGCGCAGGCGCCGCCAACGTCACAAATGATCCAAGTTGCGCACGGGTAAAATAACCAGTTGCCTTTTCGCCAATACTCGCCTGATAGGCCTTAATGCCGTTGCGTGTATTTCGGCCAAACGAGCCATCTGGGTTGCCCACATTATAGCCCAACTCATTTAAGCGTTGCTGCACAATTTTAGCTTGGTCGCGGCTCAATCTCGGCTCTGCTCTGGCAGCAGGGCTTTTCGGTTTTTGCTTAACTTTTCTGCGATTTTTGTTTTTGTTCTTCTTGTTGATGTCATTAATAATCAATGCAGCACCAAGTCCAAGCACGCCTGCAGCAAAATTAAATCCATCATTTGCGGCACGCACGGGTTTTACAATGGTTAAACCTGCAAAAAACATGGCTGTAATGATAAAGGCTGGAAAAAGCTTAGTTGTCATTTAATTCACTCAAAGTAATTGATCGCATATACTTGCATTCAATCATAGAATCAATTTTTTAACAACGATGAATATTGACGTCCGTTTTATATACTTAATATAACCACAGTCATAAATTTAATGCGCAAGACCATCTAAGCAGAGTGCCAATCAAGCACAAATCCTAAGCCGAAGTTTAGCGTCAGTTCTAAATAAAGTTAATTAGGTGAACTTGGCTTAATAATGATGTTGTCTTATAGGACATTTCAAGCTGCGTCTTAAGTTCAAGCAATTGCGCGCTCACTTCATAGGTATCCGAATCTTCAACATCAGAAATAATGTTCAAGCTCAATTGAACGCGGCTCGTATTACGCACATTCAAATTCTCTAAATGCTTTTCTTTATAGCCAAGTTCTGTCGCCAATTCCAAAACACTTGTCTTGGTATTATTGTCAGAAAGCCCAGCGGTAATGCGGGTTTTAAGCGCGCCATAATGCGCATTAGATTCAGCACTAGAAGGGTCAAATTCTTCCGCAACCATCAAAGCCATATTCTTCACAAAATTACGTAAAGGCTCTTCATCCGCCCGCGTGCCAATGCTTAATGTTGTAAATTTAGAGGCATGAACTTTAAAGCTATCCCGTGCGTTGGTGGTGTCTAAATCACCATTATACCAAGACATCGTATCTGCCGTCGTGCCATCTTTTACAGCCACAGCCGTTTCAAGTGGCGTTCCATCAACACGCACAGGTGGGTGCGCAAAAAACCCATCAGCGGCAACTGCAGCCGATGCCGCGCGCATTTCGCCCTTGGCTAAAAATGCAATGGCCTCGTTAACTGATGTCTGGAAATTCGCAGCGGTAATGGCAGGGTCAACGTCAATCACAAACCCTTCTTTATCACTCGTACCATCGGTTTTGGCGCTAATGGTAATGTTACTTGTCGAGCCATCAGGCAAATTAAACTTTAAAGTAATCGCTTCACCTTCAACTGGCACAGCCAATGTAAAATCAATTCCCAATGCGGCAGGGTCACCAACTGGTCCCGTTGAGGCTAGTCCCGTTACATTTTGCGTAATGTTGGCCAATTTCAAACCAAATGGCGATGCCGACAATGAATCTTCAGTAATATCCACTTGGTTGCCCACAGTCGCAACTGTCAAACGGCCATTGTCAAGCGCACCCATATCGGCTGAATAACGCTCAGATATATAGGTTTTCAATCCATCTCGAGGCGAGTCACCGTTAATAATATTCGACAAGCTCTCTACAGGTTTTTCATCCAGTTTCGTGCCAGAAAATAAATACCGACCCGATATATTTTCATTCATCAAACTAATCGCATCGTTTAAACGTTGCTTAGCACCAATTTTTACATTTTCAAAACTGCCATCATGCAACGAAACTGCTGTGCCGTTAAAGTCGGCTCGGGCATTTTGCTCAATGTCGTTAATGCTAGTCAATACATTCTGCACGCTGCCCAAGTGAATATTGGCACGTTTAATGGCTTCATTATAATTAGAGTATAATTTGGTGTCGGCTCGCATTTTCAAAGAGATATTACGGTCATTGCCCATCAAACCATAAGTTTGCGCTTTTTTACCCGTAGACAATTGCACGTGCAAATCAGACATATCCCGATTGATACGGTTTATGTAAGCGGTCGAGCCGTGTGTACCTATACCTTTAATTGCCATTTCAGTCTCCAGTCTTCACATATGTAATTACATATGCATCAACATATCCATTAATTCTTTTACCACACTCACAATTCGCGCATTTGCGGCATAAGAGGTTTGCAAAACCAAAAGGTTTGCCATTTCCTCATCAACATTAACTTTTGTCATGCCTTCCATGCGTGAATTCAGCGCACTCAATATCAATTCTTGATTATCCAACTTGCCTTGGTGCGTCCCCGCGCGCGAGGTTTGGTTTGCAACCACTTGGCGGGTAAAATCATCCATCGTGCCTTTAAAAGGCGAATTTTGTGTTCCAATTCCAGAATCAGCATTAAAGCTAAATGTGGTTTCAGTAAATCTACTCAGCAAATCAAACGGCCGCACTTGGCTGCCAATGCCTGTCGATGCCTCATCCTTCACCAATAACGTATTGTCATTCACCAATACCGAATTCATCCGAATCCGCGATGCGTAACCACGTTTCTGCCCACCATTTTCTAAGTTGTTGGTATAATTGGTTTCCCCCGTATTGGTCAGGTCGGTAAAGAAGTTAAGTGCACCGCCTTCGCCCTGCGTTCCCGCCACGGTTTGCTTGGCATTAAACCCAAGCACATCCACATTGTTTAGCGCGCCATCATCCACAATTTGAACTTCAGTACCGCCAACAAGGCTCACATTAAAATAAGGGCTTTCACTGGTAATCGCTGCTTCAATCTGCGCTTCGACCGATGCCATCGTGCCGCTAAAATCTATACCAAATACTTTATCACCGCCCGTGGCAGTCATATTGTCAGATAATGGCAGGTTACTACTGTCAGCCATCCTTACAAAGCTAATGGTCTTGGTTGCACCTGTTAAATTATCTTTATAACTAAATTCAGCAACGTTACCGTTTGCCAAGCCGCTTAAATCCAATTTAAAACCGGCATTCGCGCCCGCAGTAACGGCATCACCTTCAACAGCTTTTATGTTAAATGATTGCGCCAAACCATGCGCCAATTCATCCAATTGATCTTGGGCATTGGTTAAAACCACATCGCGCAATTCCAGCAAGCCCGAAATTTTACCACTTCTCGTTGCCCCTTGTTGAATCAAATCAATACCAGAGGCTGCGCCATAGCTTAACGTAATCGTACCCACGTTTCTTTTGGTATTATCGGTCGAATATAGATGCTCAGGGCCTAAATTAGCACGCTCATCAAATGTCAAATGGTTGGCTTGTTGGTCAACTAATAAAATGCCACCTTGGGTAAACACTTTAACAGTACCATTAGTGCCCTCAACGGTTTTAATGTCAAAAATCGCGGCTAAGTCGTCAACATAATTGTCTAGCTTATCCTGTAAATCTGCTCGACCATCAGGTTGGTTAGCATTTTGCAATGCAAGTTGGTGGTTGAGGCTCGCAATATTAAGCATGGCATCATTTGCCAATTGCACTTCTTGCGCAATCATATGCTCAGTATTTTGCCGCATTTCTTGAATTTGGCCAGACATATCGCGCAAATGAGATGCCAGATAATTGGCATTTTCAATAACTTGCTGCCTCGTCGCCCCAGTTTGCGGTGCATTGGCAAAGTCAGACAATGCGGTACTTACATTATTTACAATCGAATCCAGCGAACCATCATCGCCAGGTCGTCCAAACAAATTGTCTACATAATCTAAAAATTGGCTCTGAACACTTAGCTTGTTAAAGTCGGCATATTCACCATGTACTTTACTTTGCAGAAACCGGTCAACTTGACGAGTCACCGCACCAACATTCACACCAAAAGCCCGCTCAGCAATCACATTATTGCTAAGGCTTACAGATTTTTTGGTATAGCCTTCGGTATTGGCATTCGCCACGTTGCGTGACGAAACCTCAATGCCCTTCTGGGTTGCCCGTAGACCGCCCAAAGCATTTTGCACACTTTGACCTAGTCCCATTCGTCACCTATTTTCAAATTAGTAATCAAGTTTCACTCAATTAACGTTTCATATTAATAACTTCTTGCAACATTTCGTTACTTGTCGTTACAATTCTAGTACCCGCAGCATAAGCCTGCTGCGTCACAATCAATTTCGAAAATTCTTCCGCAATATCAGTGTTAGAAGCTTCCAATTGGTTAGCCACAATAAAACCAGTGGCACTTGTCAATGGAGGGCCAGACTCAGCGGTTGCAATAAACGCACTACCATTTTGTTTTCTCAGCAAGCTATCAGCGTTAAATGACGCCATCGCAATGGCCGATTTTTCAACCACAATACCATTGGTATATGTCACAGCCACACGGCCTTTTGAAGTAATCGAAACGCCTGAAAGTTCACCCGCAGAATAACCATTTTGGGTAATTTCATTCACAATCGGCACACCACCAGAATCAGAATATTGCGTGATACCGTTAGTACCATGCTTCATCAAAATGTTACCAAGGTTCGAGCCGTTAATCGTCATGTTACTAATCGTTACGTCACCCACAGGCGATGCTAACTGGCTGTTCGTACCAAAAACATAATTATCAGGTAATTTTGTCCATTTCACATCAGTTGGTGACACAGGATCAGTATCTGAAAGATAGTACATACCCCATTCATTGGCACCCGCAGTGTTATTTTGCTTTGCCCAACGAATCTGCACATTTACATTATTACCAGCTTGGTCAAAAATCGTCGTCGCTTCACCAGCCACCGATTCACGTAAAAACTGCTCTTCGTCAGTGCTAATAATGTCACCTTTAAAAGCAGCCGTACCGGGTGTTGCCAATGGGTCAGCCTGTAAACTTGTAGACAATAGCTCAGAACCAGGCAAACCTTCATTAGCATTACTTGTTCTTGGGTATGTCGGCAGGTTCAACCTATAATTCAAAGTCGATGTTGGTTTCGCAGCTAAAAAATCCTTGGAGAATTTAATCACTTCCGCAACACCACCAGCAGGGTTACCCGTCACAGCATCAATTGGGTTACCCATCAGGTAATAACCAGCACCGTTGACCAAATAACCGTCTTTATCTAGGCTAAAATCACCACGTCTAGTGTAACGTGAAACACCATCAAAAATTGGCAGTCCATCAGTCACGCCAGTTCGCTCAGAAATCACAAAATAACCATCACCGTTAATCGCCAAATGGGTATCAGTTTCCGAACCCAGCAAATCGCCCTGCGTATCGTTTGTCGATCGTGTAAATGCCATCACAGCACCAGATTGTTGTTGCCGCGGGTTAGATGCCGAAACCACATCCATGAAAGAGGTTTCTGTTCGCTTAAAACCAATTGTTTGCGAGTTCGCAATATTATCCGAAATATGCTCCAAAGCAAATGATTGAGCCCGCAGGCCACTCACTGCTGTTGTCATCGCGCCAAAAATACCCATTATATCCCCTTTACAAAATAATTCAGGTCTATCATTCGCCACCGACCATTATATACACGGCTCAGCAGCATAATCTCTCGCCTCCAATACAAGCAATAACCAAGTTCCTTAGGTTCACTTCTATTAGCAGGCATTAATTCAAATCTATACAATGCACATAGCATGCCAATAATTAAATCTATATTTTTCAATAAGTTAGCAATGAATCCTTATCTTTCGCTAGGTAGTTATGGTTAGTAAACCCTTACCAATAGGCAATTTTTTCCGCGCTTCGTCATAAGGCAAAACATATTGAATCGACATTTCACGGCATCTGGTTACAATCAAAAAATCAAATGTAAATAAGGGCAAAACATGAAAAATACATTCAAATATCTAGGCTATATTGTAAGTTTTGTCCTCGTGGCGGCCATTGCAGCAATGGTTGGCGGTTATTTCTACTTTAAAAGCGGCTTACCCAATTACGATGGTCAAATCGAACTTGCAGGCCTCAAAGATAAGGTCAGCATCACAAGAGATGAATATGCCCTGCCCCACATCATTGCCGAAACCGCGCCCGATGCCTATTTCGCCATTGGCTACGCTCATGCACAAGATCGCCTATGGCAAATGCATCTGCACCGTCACATCGCACAAGGCCGATTGTCAGAGCTCATCGGCGAACAAGGCCTAGACACCGATAAATTCTTACGGAATTTAGGCATTTTCAACGCGGCCCAAGCCGCCTACCCACTGCTTAGCACCCAAACCAGAACCGAGCTAGAAGCCTATAGCGCAGGCGTGAATGCCTATTTGGCCGAAGATCACATCCTACCTGTCGAGTTTACAATATTGCAATTGGCTAAACCCGAGCCTTGGCAACCCATCCACAGCGCCGCATGGATGAAAATCATGGCGTGGGATTTAAACGGCACATGGCGCAAAGAAATCAGCCGCTTTAAAATGTCCGCCAATTTCACACCCAATCAAATCGCCCAAATTCACCCTGCCTATCCGGGTGATAAAACTTTCATCCCACCCAACCCGCAAGAGCTATACGGTTTCAAACTAGCCGAAAACATCTCAATTTCCGATGATGTTAAAATCTCCCAAATCATCGACAACCAAACAACCCAAGGCATTGGTTCAAACAATTGGGTACTTTCAGGCGCGCTAAGTCAAACAGGTATGCCGCTGCTCGCAAACGACCCCCATTTGCAGCTCACCGCCCCCGCACTTTGGTACCACGCACACCTCAAAGCCAAAGATGGCAGCCTCAACGCCATCGGCTCAACCATGCCAGCCGTCCCATATATTGTGCTTGGCCGTAACGATAAAATCGCATGGGGCTTCACCAATACCGATCCCGATGCACAAGATTTATATGTCGAAAAAATCACCAAACCTGGCCATTATAAAACCCCAACAGGCCAAGAAGCTTTCATCACGCGTGAGGAAATCATCAAAGTCAAAGGTGGCAAAGATATTAAACTCATCACCCGCGCCACACGCCACGGCCCAGTCCTGTCCGATCAAATCGCCGATGTTAAACAATTACTCGGCAAAGATCATGTCATTGCCATGCGTTGGACAGCGCTCGACCCAGATTCCAGAAGCCTAGATGCCTCCGCAAAGCTTAGCACCGCCCAAAATTGGCAAGATGTTTTGGCCGCAACCACTCATCACAAAGCTCCTATTCAAAGTATTGTTTATGCCGATGTCGAAGGCAATATAGGCTTCATCGCCCCAGGTGCAATCCCTATAAGGCATAAAGATAACGAGCTATATGGCCAATATCCATCCCCAGGTTGGGATGCAAAATACGACTGGCAAGGCTATATCCCCGCCGATGAAGTGCCGCAAACATTCAACCCCGCAAAAGGTTATGTCGCCACCGCCAATCACAAAATTGTCGATGATGATTATAAACATTATGTCGCCAGTAAATGGTCACTGCCCTATCGCTACAATCGCATCGCACAACTTATTGAGGAAAAACCAAAGCATAATCTGGATACGCTCAAAGACATCCAGCTCGATCAATATTCTCTATTCCTACAGAATATCCGCCCACTGCTCGATAAAGCCATCGCACTATCACCGCCGTCAGATAATAACGCAAGCATAGCTCATCAATTACTTCAAGGGTGGGATGGCCGCGGCACCGTCGATAGCCGCGAAATGCTCATCATTACATTATGGCTGCACAATCTACAAACAGCCATTCTCCTGCCCGAATTTACCGAAGCCTATGGCAGGCATCATTTATTCTTGGAGCAAGTGCTTGCCGATACAAATGGCATGAGCCGTTGGTGTGGCGACATTCATAATGAGCATGGCACAGTACAAACCTGTGCCGATCTAGTCTCGCAATCATTAGTCAAAACCAAAGACCAACTCACCAAACAGTTTGGTAAAAACATGAATGATTGGCAATGGGGCAAAGTTCATCAATCCGTCGGCGCACATCGTATATTCGATAAGGTCTCGCCGCTCAATCAAATATTCAACCTAGTCACACCCATTGGTGGTGGCAAAACCACGGTCAATGTGGCGTCTTACAGCAAATCAACAAGTAGCGATCTGCAAGAGGTATTCAAAAATACCCATGGCCCAAGCCTGCGCCATTTGTTCGATTTGTCAGACCTCGAAAAATCTCGCTACATTCATTCCTCTGGCCAGTCTGGCAATATATTCTCGCCATATTACAGTGATTATTTTCCAAAATGGACAGCAGGCGAATTCATCCCCATGGTTATGGATGAGGTCAACTATAAACCCAACGCCCTAGGCACGCTGCAACTCATTCCTGTCAATTGATACCAATCAATTTAATTGACAAGACAAAAGTTTAAACCACATCTATAAAGGCTCTGTTACGCAACGGAGCCTTTATGAATTTCTTCAAAAAAATATTTTCCATTGATTTTTCAATCAAATCCCCTTTGGTTATGCTGGCAATAATGGCAGCAGCCGTGCATTTTTCATTTTCAACATGGCGTTCCTTGCTCAACAATTTCGCAGTCGATGTTGTTAATTTCAGCGGTGCCGAAATGGGCAACTTGCAAGCTCTTCGTGAGGTTCCGGGTTTTCTAGCTTTCACTGCCATTCTGATGTTATATTTTTTTCGCGAGCAAACCTTAGCGATTATTTCCATTTTCGTTATGGGCTTTGGCGTTGCAATCGTGGGCTATTTCCCATCCATCATGGGGCTTTATATCACCACCGTCATCATGTCGATCGGCTTTCATTATTATGAAACCATGCACCAATCTTTGTCACTTCAGCTATTCAGTAAAGACGAAGCGCCTATAAACCTCGGCAAATTAATCGCCATCGGTTCAGCCGCAAGCCTTGTGGCCTATATTTTCATCTTCGTATTCTATGGTCAGCTTAATGTCGGCTATGAAATCTCATTCCTTCTGGCAGGCAGCATCACCATGCTCGTCGGCTTATATATCTATAAAGCCTTCCCAAGGGTCGAAGTCCCGCACGAACAACGCAAACAATTGCTGCTGCGCAAAAGCTATTGGCTCTATTATGCACTCACATTCATGGGTGGTGCACGCCGTCAAATCTTTGTGGTATTCGCAGGTTTCTTAATGGTCGAAAAATTCGGTTTCACAGTTACCGAAATCGCGGCTCTATACTTTTTCAATGGCATTTTTAATATCTACCTTGCTCCACAAATCGGCAAAATGGTCGGCAAATTAGGCGAGCGACGCGTCCTCACGATCGAATATATTGGCCTCATTATTATCTTTGTCGGCTATGGCTTTGTCGATAATAAATGGGCAGGCATCGCGCTTTTCATTGCCGATCACGCATTTTTCGCCATGGCCATCGCTATGAAAACCTATTTCCAAAAAATTGCCGATCCTGCCGATTTCGCCCCCACAGCAGGTGTCGCCTTCTCTATCAATCACATAGCCGCCATTTTCCTACCGGCAGTCTATGGCGCCATTTGGGTGCTGTATGGCGCATCATATGTGTTTTTCATTGGCGCAGCATTTGCAATGGCATCACTTGTTTTGGCACGCTTAGTTCCAAAAGACCCACAAAAAGGCAACGAGTTTATTTGGAGCAAAGCAAACTAGCTTTCTGCTCCGCCTCTGGCAAGCACTCCCAAAATCACAAGAACATTTCGTTCAAGTGGCGCAAATCGGTGCCACAACAACCGCCTAATATCGTAATGTCGGTATATCGTAATTCCAAATCACGCATTGTCTCACCAAGCTCATGCGGGTTGCCATCATCCAATATTGTCGCCTCATCCAATTCGGCATGGCTACATTTAGAGGCATTCACCACCAAACCGCGCAAGCGCCCTAAAGCCACAACCTCATCCAATATATGTTTAAAATGTTCAGGATGCGTGCAATTAATCATATAATATAACGGGTAATCACCCGATTTTTCATCAACTTCTGTAATCGCTCGCGTCAACGTCATTCCAGATGGCAGATGACCATCCACCTCAACTGTAAACGAAATAACAATAGGCATATCAAACTGTTTAGCAGCCCTCGCCATCCCAATGGCTTCATGGCAACTCCCCAAAGTATAAGCCGTTATAAAATCAGCCTCAGTTGCCGCTAATACCGATATTTGTTGCGTATGATAATTTTCAGCCTGTACAACTGTCATGCTATCAACGTCAGAATAAGCATCATATCGCGGGCCAATATTTGCGCTCAACATTATCGGCACATAGTCCGATGCATCACGCAATTCAGACATCAAACTAATGGCATTTTCATTTACAATTTTTAAGTCAGCAGCACCATAACCAAGCGGTTTTGCTCTGTCTTGGCTAGCAACCCAAGTCACACTTTCCAAAACAACGCCAATATTTTTAAAAATGGCAAAGTCAATTAATGATTGGTAATAGCCAGCAACAAGCTCTCTACCGCTTTGGTTTTCAATCAATGGAAAAGCCGCAAAACACGGCAAATCAATTTGTTTATTGAAAATCAGGTCAGTTTCCATTCCAGTATAACAAACAAACTTCTTGTTCGGATAGTCAATTATACTGATACGCATTGGGCAGCCTTAGTCTAAACGACCTGAAGCATGTGCCAACATCAAATAAACCTTACCCGTTTCACTCGAAAGATAAGTATCAATCAGCATACTATCGCGATCTTGCTCATAAATTTTAGTCAGCAATTCTTCAAAATCACCAATATATCTATCTACATCACGGCTAAACGCAGCTTCTGTTCTGTATTTATGGCCAACTTCATCAAATAATTTTTGGCCGCGCATGGTGTAAAGTCTACGGGTAAACACATTACGTTCGCCATTTCTATAACGCGTCCACAACTGGTCAGGCGCTTCATGGTCAAGCGCTTTGGCTAAGTCTAACGACAGTGCATTTAACGATTCTACCGAATGTAATTCATTTTGCTGCCCACGGCGGTTTTGCGTGGGGCGCGGTGCTTCTGCACGCGGTTGCAAATGTTCAGGCAAAGTTTGGTTGCTCGATGCGCGAGAAAGCAAATCAGGCATTTCCCATTTATTCTTGCTCGTTGCATCTGCATCTACTGGCGTCACATTAGCTTGTGGTGTAATTTTCTGGCGTGCCATACGTTGGCGACCATCTGCATTCACTGGCTGACCACTATTTTGAGGCGCAGTATTTTGACGAGCCGTATTTTGTGGCTGTGCCATCTTGGCAGATCGGCTTTGCGCAATCGCAGCAGCCCGCGTGCCTGGTTCAGGCACATCCCGATGTGGCGCAATATTTGTCTCTGTACGCACAGCTTCACGTCTTGGTGCAGCTTGTCTTGTCGGTGCGTTCGTAGCGCGCTTTTGTGTCATGCCAGATGGCCGTGATGCCGGACGAGGCTCATGCCCACCCAAAGCTTCGCGGTTCGTTTCAGCTTGTCTTCGCGCTGTTGTTTTTGGTGGTGCGGTTGCGCGTGTTCTGCTTTGCGCAACATTTGTCGGCTTGGCTTCAGCTTTTCTGGCTTCTGCAATTCTAGCTTCTGGCATGCTCGCTCTTGGTACGGCTGTATTTGGCAATGGCGTTGCCACCACGGTGCCCAAACCACCAACAGTCCTCGCCAATTCACTCATGGCTTTCACTTGGTCACCTATATAGCTCTGCATGTCAGTCAGGGCTTGTTTGGCTTCTGCAGGCATTTGCGCCACAACTTCAGCAAGGCCAGTACGAGCCGCTTCCATTTCAGTGTCCATACGTCCAGTTACCAAATTCAAATTCTCAGCAGTGCCCGTTAATTTATCGCCAGCCTGCTCAATGCGCCCAATAATATCAGCAATAGAGGCTTCATGCTGTTGTCTAATTTGGTTCAGCGTTTCTTCTGTATTGCCAACAGTGTTATCTCTCACCGCTTGCACTTCACGCTGCATCATTTCCGTTAATGAGTGGGCTTCATTGCGCAAGTTATCGCCCATAGATTGCGATTCTTTAAGCAACATAGTCAGCGCAGCAGCCACTTCGTTTTGCGATCCACCAATCACCGATTGAATGTCTTCACGCAAGGCAGTTGTTGCGGTAAAGCTGCTTTCTTTAAGCAGCTCAATCAATTTCAATGTTTCAGATGATGTAGATTTACGAATATTGCTCATTTCTTCATGCAATATTTCAGCCGATTCTTGAGCAGCTTCACGCAACATTGTTTGCATAGTCTGGCTGCGGTCTTCGGCATTCATAAACGATTTATCAATCACCAACGCAAATGAGGATAGAAGATTGTTAATCTGTTCAGCATTTTCAAGTAAATGTTCAGCCGAGCTAGACAGGTTCTCATGGCGGCTTTTTAAGGCAAGGCTAATCTCATCATTGGCTTGCACAATAGCCGTAGTTGCATTCTGTATATCGGCCGTATGGCGGTCAAAGTTTTCGCTTACATTTTCAAGGCGGCTCACCGCAACTCCGCTCACATTTTCAAGTCTAACCGCAGCGCCTTCACTCACATTTTCAAATCTGGCGGTCGCATTTTCACTCACGTTTTCAAGTCTAGATGCTGCACCCTCGCTCACATTTTCAAGCCGTGCCGCAGCAACTTCACTTACAGTTTCTAATTTGTTAAATGCAACTTCACTTATATTCACTAATTTCTCGGCAACACCGCTCAACGTATCAGTGCCCACATCTAATGTAGAGGCAACACGCATTACATTTTCAACGGTATTATCCAAACCAAGCTGCAACGCTTTGTTTTTCTCTTCTATATTAGAGCTTAAACTCGCCAACCTATCATCTGCAGTTGCCGCCAAAGCACTAAAGCGCTCATCAGCCGATTGCACAATGTTAGAGAAATCAAAACTACTCTCTTTAAGTCCATCAAGCATTTTAGGCAAACGCTCTTCTAAATCGTCGCCCGTGGCAGACATTAGATCGCGCTCTTTTTCTAAATCCAAAATAATTTTATTAAAAATACTCTCGTTATTCTTATAAAAACCCTGAATATTGCCCACTTCGTTTCTAAATTTGCTCTCCAACAAAGTCGCACGGCTAATCGCACGGTCAATACCATCGCCCATCGCTGCCACTTCACGACGCACAGCTTGTCCAATGGTAGCAATTGATTCGCTAGCCATGTCTTCTGGTTGGGTTAAATGCAAAGCGGTATAAGCCAATGACAATGAAATTTGGTGCAATTCCCGCGCACGGTATAAAAACACCGCCACACCCCAACTCAATACACAAGGTACAAATAACACAGCAGCAATAGAAAATAACACAGGTATAGATGTAAACGAAAACGACTCAGTGGCAACAATGCCGCTGTTAAATAAGCTCAAGCCAATCGCAATACATAATGTAACCCATGCCACAGTAAATATACCTGCGGCCATAATCGGCTTTTTACTGGTATCGCTCTTAATTTCTTCTAATAATTGTGCAGCATGCGCAATGTCATCATTGGCCGAATTCGCCATATTGTTAACATGCTCAGTTCTAGGCTTCTTTTTCTCAAGTCTCTGGCGCGATAAAATTTCAGATAGATTGTCAGATGCTTTGCGCTTAGGGCCAGCACCAATTTGGGAGCGTTGCCCAGATTGTATTTTACCACCACCAGTTTGTTGGGTTGGTATGCCACTCGCATTTTGTGCATCTGTATAAGCATTTGCATTCTTGTGAGGCGTGTTTATTTGAGGGCGATGTCCAGCAACATTGGTTGGCTGATTTTTAGACTGCAAGGCCGATTTAATACGATCAGGTCGACCAGATGCAAAAAGCGAACGATCACTCGCGGTCGAATTACTTGAATTATCGCTCATAACAGAAACCCTCAGAAAGCACGCTATACATATATAATGCTGAATAATGCCAAATAAATTAGTTAATAGCGAGTTAATAATGATTTACCTCGCATTTATTAATGGTTTTTAATAAATTTTATCAAATCTGTTTCAAATTGTTTCTATTTGGCACAGAGTTATTCATAGCCCTTCCCGAAATGAGCATTTTGTTAATGATAGAATCCATTGGTGGTTCACGAGTGGCTGGCGTTAATAACTTGTTTAACCCTTTTTGGTGTTATGGCTTCAGATAAGCGATTGTAAGTCTATTCTGGCTTAACCCAGTCGCTATTGTTTTGCGTAGGAGAAATCATGTTTAATAGTCAAGCTGCCGCCCGAGTAGATTATAACAGCACAAGCGTCACACCTATAGATGAATATGTGAACGCCCATTGCCCCGATGCTATAGATTTCGAACATCTAAGCCGCTACACGATGGGTAATGCCGATCTAGAACAAGAGATTCTGCAATTATTTTGCAATCAATGTCACGATTATGTCGCAACATTAAAAAATTCATTAGAAAATCCCGATAGTTGGAAACACGCAACACATGCCCTAAAAGGCTCTTCACGTGGTGTTGGTGCATGGCGTATTTCTGCCGAAACCCAAGCCGCTGAGCTTATGGTTGGCGATGCCCTATATACCGATCGTGTTAGCGCAATTCATGCGATCGACTTTGCGGTCAACGAAGTCACTCAATTTGTAAAAGCAAAATACGCTTAATTTACAAACTCATATATTTAAAATAAGAGCTCTTTAATGGGGCTCTTTTTTTTGGCCTACACGCATATAATCTACAGTTTAGAATTGTAATAAAAAACTATTTACAAAATATATCGTTTTTATCTTGTGTTTTGTTAAAAAATATCCTATTTCAACCATGTTAACCATTGTTTTACGCAGTCAATTGTCCTATATCCAATGCAAATTAATTTTGATGTTGAATATATGCCAATCATAAATTTTGTAAATGATGTAGATCAAATTACCGCTGTATCAGTTCGCGCAGGCACAAATGTAAAAGACGCCGCGCTCGATCACGGCATAGAAGGAATTTTCGGCGAATGTGGAGGCAGTTGCACCTGCGCCACTTGCCATGTTTATGTTGATGCCACTTGGGCAGCCAAAATCGAAGCGCCCGACCCGTTCGAGCAAGATATGCTCGAATTTGCGCCAGATGTCACCATAGACAGCCGCCTCAGTTGCCAAATCGTGGTAGCCGATGCACAAGACGGAATTGTTATTAAAGTGCCAACAAGGCAATATTAAGCGCCACGTTGGTTAAATTAAGAATAAAGGATATAGAATGTCAGAAAATATCATCGAAACCGATGTCGTCATTGTTGGCGCAGGCCCCGTTGGCCTATTTGCCGTGTTTGAACTTGGCCTTATTGATATGAAATGCCACCTCATTGACATTCTAGACAAACCGGGCGGCCAATGTGCCGAACTATATCCGCAAAAACCTATTTACGACATTCCGGGCTTTCCCGTTGTGTCAGGTGACGAACTCACCAAAGGCCTGCTCGAGCAAGCTGCTCCGTTCAATCCAGTTTATCATTATAACCGCATGGTTTCCACGCT
Source organism: Hyphomicrobiales bacterium (assembly GCA_051531935.1). Taxonomy (GTDB): domain Bacteria; phylum Pseudomonadota; class Alphaproteobacteria; order Rhizobiales; family OSC116; genus OCS116. The sequence continues at coordinate 11,317 of JAOPTR010000018.1, read as the reverse complement.
CGATAAACAAGAAGATGGCACATTCATCGTCAAAACCGATGCCGATGATGTCTTCCATTGTAAAGTGGTGGTTATTGCCGCTGGTGGTGGATCTTTCATGCCTAAAAAACCAAACATCCCAGGCATTGAAGAATATGAAGGCAAAGGCGTTGCTTACTCAGTGCGCGATATGGAAGTTTACCGCGATAAAGACCTCGTCATTGTTGGCGGTGGCGATAGCGCGTTAGATTGGACAGTAAACCTAGAACCAATTGCAAATTCAGTCACACTTGTGCATCGTCGTGATGGTTTCCGCGCTGCACCAGATAGCGTCAATAAAATGCGCGCTCTGGCCGATGCTGGCAAAATCGACTTTAAACTCGGTCAAGTTTCCGAACTTATTGGCGAAGATGGCTTAAGTGAAATCGTCATCAAAAACAAAGGCGAGCTTACAAATCTAAAATGTAATTCCTTGCTACCGTTCTTTGGCCTCACAATGAAGCTAGGCCCTATTGCCGATTGGGGTTTAAACCTAGATCGCAATCTCATCCCTGTGGATACCGAAAAATTCCAAACCAGTACCGATGGCATCTATTCAATTGGCGATATCAATTACTATCCTGGCAAACTTAAGCTTATCTTGTCTGGCTTCCATGAAGCGGCATTAATGGCACAATCAGCCGTTAAATACGCATATCCAGAACGCCGTGTTATCTTCCAATATACAACGGCAAGTAAAGACCTACAAACCAAGCTAGGCGTGCTAGACAATAAAAAATAGTCTGCACAATAAGCACAAAAATCAAGCGTCCTAAAGTTATTTAGGGCGCTTTTTTTATGCTCGTTATTTATATTAAAATTTAACGCAAAGTCCAGTTAACCAAAGCCACAGTCGCTTGCGTAAAAGCAGTGTTAAACGCCATAGCCACATTCGGTCTGTTTTCAGCTTCTATCTCAACATATTGAGTGATCTTGGTCGAGCGCAATACCCGTGCAGAACGCTCAGAAACCAATTTAGCAAAAAATGTAACCTTCACCCGTATCGGCTTTGCAACACCAGAGTTTTCACGCAAGCTTGGCTCCACCTGAAAATCTCTAATTTCAACCAACAGGTCGTATTTCGCGTCAAACCCATCAGATCTTGGCGCCACAGAACGTAAACGGCCGCTGTCTTCAAACGCTTGTACAACACGTCTATGTACAAGTTTAGGCACACGGTCCGCCCACTCCATATCACCATAATACTGAATTTCAATAGGCGATGGACGCACTAAAATTTTATCACTGTCCAAAATCGTAGCTGCACGCGGTTCACTAACTGATAAACTATAGCCAGAGTTTCGCCCGCTCACAGCCGCTGCGTCAATCGGCATCAGGTCAAATATCAAGGCAGTGGCAGTTGGTGATAACGAGTCAGCAATAGAGCCACAGCTCACCAATGCAGATAACATCATTGCCATAAAAAAATACTGTGGTTTATTAGAAATTTTACTCAACATACTTTGGCCTACTCAACTAATGCCACAACTTAACACAAAATTAACTATGTGCAAACCGCAAATATATGTGGTTCAAACATCAACAAATCACTCACAAAAAATCAGCTTAATTAGGCCGATATTTAGGCGTGCGCTTATCTCCAAACAAGAACCTTTGCGGGTTACTTTCCACCTGTCTTATCAGGCGGTTAAAACTGTTCAATGTGGCCTTACTCTGTTTTAACAAGGTCTCCGCATCGCGCAAACCAGAACCAGAAAAACGGCTAAGCCCAGGCTTCACGGCCGCAATCAATTGCTCCAATTGCAAGGTCATCTTTTCAAAGCTCTTCACAGTGGTATTAATGCTTTCCATCGTGCCACCAAGCATTTTACCAATGTCTTTGTTACCTGCGGCCATATCATCCGAGGCAAAAAACTTATTCACACTTTGGGCAATTTGTTTATATTCATCAAGCGTCACGTTAAAGCTTTTCACAGCGCTGCTCATTTCGGCAACAATGTCATTACCATCATTATCAACCAACTTGTTCACGCCCACGCCAATTTTCTTATATTCAGCAACAGTTGCGTTCACTTCAGTTAGTATTTTAGCGGCATCACCGTCTAGCAATTCATTTAAGTTTCCACCAAGCTTTTTAAACTCAGCAAGCGTTTCAGCTACGTCAGCAACCAAATTACCTTCGCCAGCTTCAAATAGCTTATTCACATTGCCACCAAGCTTGTCATAACCACTCACTGCAAGCGTCACTTCTTCTAAGGCGGTGTTTACATTCGCAACTAGTTTTTGGCCGTCATTATTTACAATGGCATTCACATTGCCACCCAATTCTTTAAATTCACCAATAGCAGCATTGGCCTCAACCAATAATTTCGTAGCATCACCTTCAAGTAGGATATTCACATTGCTGCCCAATTTTTTATATTCTGCAATAATGGTTTTCACTTCACCCAGCATGTCATCGCCGTCTTCGTCTAGCAATTTGTTAACACTGTCGCCTAATTTATTAAATTCACCAATCGCAGTTTCAACTTTTGCAATCATGCCCTTGGCGTCACTGTTAATCACCTCGTTAACCCCTGCCCCAATTTTCTTATACTCGGCCAGTGTTTCGTTAATTTGGGCAATCATAGTTGCACCCTCACCTTGCATCACTTTATCAAGTGTTGCAGCTAAGGCTTTATATTCGGCAATGGTTGCGTTCACTTCCACAATCATTGGGTCAATTTGCTTGCTTACATCCGCGGTAATAGCCGATACATTGGTGGTAATTTCAGTCACATCGGCAGATATTTTAATCGAGTTCTTGGTAATCACTTGTACATCTGCCAAGATATTTTCAAAGTCAGCTGTGCGGTCAATTAAGAAATTCAACCCCTTCTCAACCGATCCTAACGATTTACCAATCGTGTCATTATTTTGCGTCAATACATCATCAAGCTTGGCGATCAATACATTCACGTTGCGCAACATGTTTGGCACGGTTTCAAGCAATTGGCTCACTTGGCTACGTTCAACATTAATGGTTGGGTAGTCTTCACCTTCAAGGGGCTCAAGCACAGGTGCATTTTGGTCAGTCGTGCTAATGTCAACGCCAAAACCACTTACACCTTGCAAGCTTAAGCTCACTTTAGTCGATGTTAAAACAGGAATGCGCTCGTCAACCGCAATGATAACACGCACGCGGTTAATGTCATTAGGGTGCAAAGATACACTTTCAACACGGCCAACATTAATGCCGTTCACCACCACTGGCGCTTTGCGGCTTAAGCCACTCACACCTTCAACAAAATCAACATTATATCGGTTATAGGTCAGTTGATCGTTCAACCGCCCAAGCCAAAAAACACTTGTTGCAGCAATGCCAATCATAATCAGCACAAACAGCCCAATAAATATATGCTGTCCTCTGGTTTCCATTAGGCATTGTCCCTTTTTTGTTCAAGCGATTGCGCTTGTACTTGCCGCCCTCTAGGGCCGCTAAAATATTCCTGAACCCACGGATGGTCAAATTTCAACACATTATCCAGCGTATCTTCTACAATCACTTGGGCATCAGCCAACACCGCTACATAGTCGCATATTTTAAAGATAGAGTCTAAGTCATGTGTAATCATCACCACACTTATGCCCAATGCATTGGTTAGCTCTAATAATAAGTCGTCAAATTTCGCGGCACCAATCGGGTCAAGACCTGCAGTTGGTTCATCTAAAAATAATATATCAGGGTCTAATGCCAAAGCCCGCGCCAATGCCACGCGCTTGCGCATACCGCCCGAAAGGTCAGATGGCATCAACCGCCCCACGCTTTCATCAAGCCCCACAAGATGCAATTTCATATAGGCAAGTTCGTGAGCAAAAGCACGCTTAATGCCCAATTGCTCCTTCATTGGCAACATTATATTGTCCAATGCCGATAATGATGAAAACAAAGCCCCATCCTGAAACAAAACACCCCATTTTCGTGCCAAACCAACGCCGCCAGTGCTTTCCGAAAATGGCTCGACACCTAAAACCCGTACTTTTCCAGCTTCTGGGGTTTTAAGCCCTGTCATTGTGCGCAATAAGACCGATTTACCAGTACCAGACCCGCCAACAATACCTGTAATGCTGCCGCGCTTAATGCTCAAATTCAAATTGTCATGCACCACGTTATCGCCAAATTGGCTGCGCAAATTTTCAATTTCAATAATGGGTGGAATGTTTGTACTATTTGTCATCATCCACCTAACCTACTCAATTGAGTGAAGTAAATCGCAATTATAGAATCTATAATAATCACCAAAAACAAACTCTTCACCACCGATATAGTCGTATGATGCCCCAAGGAAGCCGCGTTGGAACGCACTTTCAAACCTTCCGAGCATGCCACCAAAACCATAGCAATGCCAATGAATGGGGTTTTAATCATAGATGTGCCAATATCAGAAATCGTCACGCCATCATATATAAGCTCGATAAATTCACCAAAAGCCATGTCGTAACGAATGTTCAACAAAACAGCACTACCCGAAAAGCCTGCAATAATCGCAATGAATGTCAGTATCGGTAGCGCAATCAACATGGCAATCGCACGCGGCATCACCAAAAACTTCATCACATCAAGCCCGATAACTTTCATGGCGTCAATTTCTTCATTCATCCGCATAGAGCCAATTTCAGCGGTAATCGCCGATGAGGTTCGCCCTGCCACCAGCATGCCAGTTAAAAGAATAGATGTTTCACGAGCCGTCACCATACCAATAAACGCCACCACCAAGGTTTCAGTACCAAAGCCGGGTAATCTTACAGCCGCTTGTTCAGTAAGCACTGCGCCCACCATAAAGCTAACGGCAAATACAATGGCAATCGCAGGAATGGTCATTTTCTGTAAATGAAACATCATCGAGCCAAATTTAAAATCAAGCGGATGACGGATAATTTCCCAAAGCCCAAAAATAAACAAGCCAAATAATTGCGGTATTTCCGAAAATGCCTTTAATGTGTTCACACAGGCTTCACCAAATGCCGCCAACCCATCAAGGATAGATGGTTCGTTGGTTTTCAATTTCTCAATGTTTTTAACATCAAATTCGGCCAAGCGGGCGTTTAGGCTTTCAAATTCAGCCGAAAAATCAACGTAATTCACGACAATTTTAGCATTATGCTCTGTGGCTAAAACTTCCAATTTCCTGAGAATGAGAATGGCCGAAGTATCAACAATGATAACTTCTCCGCCATAGAAATTAACTTCAACATCAGCAGAAGATTTTTGCAAAATCGCTTTAAAACTTTTTTGCAACTTAGCTTCAACACTGCCAAGGTTAGACAAAGTCCAACGTCCAGATAGATAGAGATCAATCTTCTCGTTATTATTGTCTAATTTATATAAAGTCTCATTCATAAAGCGGTCATACTGGTCAATAATGGCAACTAAATGACATATAATCCATATTCAGCCAAATAGCTGTAATTATTTATCATCAGCACTAGAAAACTTAATGGCATCACCGTTCCAAATAAACTTCAAACCCAAGCTCATCAGCAAACCAATGCCAGACATAAGCACAGCAAACCAATAAGCATGGTTAGCATAATCGGCATATAAGTTACCAGAAATCAACAATGCAACGGCCATAAATATACCAGAGTTTAAACTAATGTTAATTGCCATTGCCGTTGAAATTAAATTATCAGGTACACTGCGGGATATTAAATTTAATGCCCCTAAATATACAGCGCCAAATGTCAGCGCATGCAATAATTGAGATGCAAATACAAATATAAGCGATGGGTCTTGCGATAATATCGCCCATCTTAAAATACCCGCAGCAGCGGCTAAAATAAGTAACCTACGAGGGCCAAGCCGCCTCGTCAACGCACCAGAGAACATAAACAAAGCCACTTCAGCAGCCACACCTGTCGCCCATAATATGCCAATTAATTCACTAGAATAACCAATCACTGCCCAATGAATGGCACTAAAACCATAATAAACACTATGCGATGCCTGAATGAATGAGACAGTCACCAAAATAGTCAAAAATATCGGCTGTCTGACTAATAATACCGCACCCGACATATCAAATTTCTTATTGGCTTTCGGTTTTACAGAATCGTCCGATGCAGGCAGAACAGGCAAAATAAAACTGGCAATTGACGAAGCAACCGCGCCAAATAATAGCCAACTAATCCAAACATCCATGCCATAAGCATCAATAGCCTTGCCACAGAAATAGGCAGAAATAATAAAAGCAACAGAACCCCAAAGCCTAGTACGCCCAAAATCAAAACCAAATTTAGCAGCACCTTTAACCGTCAGGCCTTCCAAAATCGGTACAATCGACCCTGATGCGATAGAATATAAAGCAATCACAACTGCAATCAGCCAATATCCGCTGATGAAATAAAGGCTTAAAACACATAAACTCGTCGCAACGTTCATTATTAACATTGGCGTTTTCTTATTTTCAAACCCGTCAGCAAACAGCGCGCCAATAGGCCCAAATACACTACGCACGAACAATGCCATCGCCAAAATAAACGCCACTTGTGTCGCATCCAAACCGCGGCTGGTGAGCCAAGGTGCAAAAAACACAGCATAGCCCGCCATGCCCCAAAATTGAGTGGCAAATGAAACAGATGTTTTAACGGCAAATAATTGCCCAATAGAGAATTTCATATAATTCCTATTCAATGCGTTGTTATCAATTCAAAATTAGCGCTTCAAAAAACAACGCGAATCTGACAAAATAATATTTAGTAGAGTAAAAAGCTGCATTTGGACTTAATACGTAAGGGCAAGTAAGCACAAATTATGATCGTATATTAACATGAGCGGCAACCTAATAAACCCTAAAAGTTCAGTTATAGACGATAAAAACCAGTCTGAGCTGCAAGCCGTTGAAACGACTAAAAAAATTGCGCCTAAATCCGAATATCAAGACGACTATGATCAAATTCATTCTGCGGTTTTAGAAACCAAACGCGGTAGGTGGTTTTTGGGTGAATTCGCACGCAAGAATAAGCAAGTCGAAAGCCAATTGGTTCTAGACGCTTTGGCTTCAATAGAAGCTAAAATCACAACCCCAAAAACCGATTCGGTAACAACAAAACCCAAACAAGCCCCAAACACAAATTTTAAACATGATTTTAAAAGCGATGAACAGTCATCAAAATTTGGGCAATTATTCGCAAGTTTCAAGCAAAAAACTCTCACCAGTCTTAAGTGGGCGGGCATAACATCTTCGCTAGAATTTTCAAAAATTCAAACCATTATTAATTTTGCCGCCAAACAATCGCGCGCAAGTATCGTCACTCAAGAAAAAAAATTAAATGCTGTCATTGCAAAGTTAACCGATCAAAATATCGACAAAAATGCATTGAGCCAATTACGTCATATTTCTTCTGAACTCAACAAGCTTGAAAAATTGCAATCCAATTTAAATGTTCAGCTTGAAGACGGCATGAAATTTATGAGTGATGTAGAAAATATTTCTAAAAAACCACTCAAAAATGCCCAAAAAATCGAAGAAAATGGTCAAAAAACAGCTAAAAATGAGCAAAAAACGGCCAAAAAACAGCTAAAAACAGCCCAAAACGAGCTAAAAGCGGTTAAAAATGAGCTAGAAACACTCAAAAAACAACCAGAGAAACCAAAAATTGGCCCCGCTGGCCGCATTAAAAAAATGTTCAGAATCGAACAAACTCTGCAAGTCCAACAAGCCGAAGATTTGGTTGAACCAGGCAAAGCCTTCGATGAGGCATTTGCCAGCGAACGCTTGGCCGTTGAAACCAAAGCCAGACAGGTCTCAACAGTTGAAAATATAGAAAAAGACATTCAACCAAAAGAACCTGACCAAACAAAACTCACTGAACAAAGTGAAAAACTGGCACATCTAGGCGACATGATGAAACAGGTTGATGACGTAAAAGCCAAATCACAACCCATTGAAAAACAATCAGAAATAATTATTGACGATGATTTCAACGCCTTAAATTCACTCGCGTTGCTCTCAAAAACCGAACGCACAATGTTATTCACGCTACAGCATTAAGTTAAATAAATAATGTAAACACCGTGATAACCAGCAATGCCGACATCACATAATTGAAAATCGCAAATGCCCGATCAGATTTTAAAAATCTGCCAATTTCACGCCCAAAGACCGCCCAAGCGAAAGTTGTTGGAAACCCAACAATAAAATGAACCACAATTAAAATCGTCAAAATAGTCATTTTGTTATCATCAGAGGGTATAAATGTAACAACAGCACTGATAAGCGTAATCCAAGCTTTTGGATTAACCCATTGAAATAATGCTGCATTTATAAATGACATTGGTTTAATTTTGCTCTTACCATCATTAGAAATACGTTTTGTTTTGGCAATTTTAAAGGCCAAATATAGCATAAATGCAACACCAATATACCGCATAACCACATGAATTATAGGGTAGTTTTCAAATAAACTCCCCAGTCCTAAGCCCACCATCAGCATCATCACCATCAGGCCAACGCGCACGCCAAGCACATGCGGTAAGCTAGCCCTCACGCCAAAATTAGCACCCGATGCCGCCAACATAATATTATTGGGGCCAGGTGTGCCAGATGTGGCAAAAACAAATATGGAATAGGTAATAATTAAATCTAGATAAGGCATTATAACTCTTTGATAAAGAATATCTTTTCGATATTTTTTTGTTTACTCACCATAAAGCGAGCCACTTCTTTAAAGCCCAATTTTACATAAAATTCAGGCGCTTGAATGCTATACGTATCTAGGTGAATTTCTTCGACGTTTCGCAGTTTTAGTTCATCTTCAACGATTTGCATAATCTCTCGACCCACGCCACCTCGATAGCCTTCATCCACCCATAACAGCCAAATAAACCCTAAATGATCAGCAATTTGCCCCGTTGCTCCGCCTTTTATTTCGCCATTGTCATCTCTTAAAAAGCAAGCAAATTCAGTTAATTTATCATATCCAAAATGGGGTTTATTATGAGCTTCCAAACCCTTCCAAATAATCTTAGAATCAGTTTCTGAGGGATTAATTTCAAATTTAATATTCATAATAACCTCATGTAAATAAAGTGATAATTGTAAGAACCAATAGGCTTGCCATTATATAGTTAAACATTCTGAAGGCAAATTCTGTTTTTAATATTCTGCCAATAGCCACACCAAAAAAACACCAGCCAACCGTAATCGGCGTCGATATAACAAAATGCACCATGACCATGATAAAAAGTTCTAAATTTTTATCGCCGTCAGCCGATAAAAACTGCGCAACCGCGCTGATAATCATAACCCATGCCTTAGGGTTTACCCATTGGAAAGCCGCAGCCTGCATAAAGGTTAGCGGTTTACTGACCGCATTTTCATTTTGAAAATTATTAGTCGAAGTTGCAATTTTATAAGCCAAATAGAGCATAAAAGCCGCACCAACATAGCGTAAAACATCATGAATGACTGGGTATATAGTGAAAACCTGCCCCAACCCAGCACCCACAAGTGCCATCATGAATAAAAAACCAAATGTAACACCCATAATATGCGGCAAAGACCGCTTAACACCAAAATTTGTGCCAGAGGCAATAATCATCAAAACATTGGGGCCAGGCGTGCCGACGGCAACCAATACAAATACTGAATAGCTTAAAATAAATCCGATATATTCCATAAACACCTATAAAAACAACGCAATAATCGACGAAAGCAAAAGCGCAGCCATAGAATAATTGAAAATAGTAAAAGCGCGTTCAGAAGTTAAAAAACGTCCAATCTCGCGCCCAAATAAGCACCAACCCAGTTGTAGTGGCAAGCTAATCACCGCATATGTCGCCATCATCAGCGCCAATTCCAGGTAATTATTTCCATCTTTACTCATAAATGCGCCAATGGCACCAATCATCACCACCCAAACCTTAGGGTTTACCGCCTGCAACAGCGCCGCTTGCAAGGGTGACATGGGGCTACCGACATTTTTATTGTCATTGAGATTGTTTTTAGCCGTAGCAATTTTATAGGCCAAATACAGCAAAAATGCCGCGCCGATATAGCGTAAAATATCTTGTGCCTGCGGATAAAGCTCAAAAACTTGACCAAAACCAATGCCAATAAACGCCAAAACCACAATAATCCCAAATAATATACCGAAAATATGCGGCAGGGTGCGTTTTATGCCAAAATTAGCCCCAGATGCCACAATCATAACCGTATTGGGCCCTGGTGTGGCTGTAGTGGCTATAGTGTAGATTGCAAAGCTGATGATGAAGTTAGAATATTCGATGACATATCTCCGATTTGGCGCTATCTTAAAGTCTGGTTGGGGCAAGTCAATATAGCTGACCCATGATAAGTTTTGATGAGACATATGAATATACGTGAAGAATATAGTAAAATTGAACAGCTCATTGGGGAAATGCCAACGTACCACGAAGCAATTGCAGAAAGCTATAATTTAACCCTTTACCGCTTAGACTTTAAAAACCGCGATAGTCTGGTAGCCAAATTTGGACGACCAAAATTACGCAACCATTTTGATATAGAATATCAAATGCTTAATACGATAAACAGATTCAGTTTCTTAACCACGCCCAAAGCCATTTATACCGATGATGAGTTATATTTGATGGAATATATCCAACATGTACCATTAGGCCATCATCAAGAAGCAGAGCCACAAATTGCCAAGCAAATAGCGGCTTTACATGATATTAAGGCCCCAAAATTTGGTTATGAATATGACACATTGATTGGCCCATTGCTGCAACCTAACCGCTTTAACAAAAACTGGATTGAGTTTTTTAGAGATGAGAGGTTATTGCCGTTTGCTGATTCATGTTATGAGAAAAAGCTCGTAACCACCGAATTTCGTTTGAAAATTGATAAATTGACGTTACGGCTTGATGAGTTTTTATTGGACAATCACCCCCCTACCCTCATCCATGGTGACCTATGGTTTGGCAACATATTAAGCGACGGCGAAGCCCTAAAAGGCATCATCGACCCTGCACTATATTACGCCAACCCCGAAATAGAATTGGCCTATGTGACCATGCATAACAGCCTAGGCAATGACTTTTTTGCAGAATACCAAAACCACCACAAAATTGACGATGGCTTTTTTGAATTGCGAAAAGACATTTACAACATATACCCGCACTTAGTGCATATACTCTTGTGCGGCAGCGAATATGCTATGCCGATAGAGGCTTTATTCAAGAAGCATGGGATTTAGGCTTTGGTAACTAGGCGGCGGTTGAGAAAAGACAGTTGGCGTGCTTGTTGGTGCTCTGGAAGTTTGCTTTTTTACGTTCGGCTTCGCCTCTCTAGCATGCACTGCGTGCGTTCGCTCC
>JAOPTR010000017.1:6625-11046 GCA_051531935.1 Hyphomicrobiales bacterium | reverse complement strand
GAGCGAACGCACGCCAGTGCTTCTAGAGAGGCGAAGCCGAACGAAAAAGATGAGACTTCCAGAGCTTCAACAAGCGCGCCAACTGTCTTTGTGCTGCCGACACTGGGTCACGCCCCTGCCCACACTCTGGAAGCTTTAATTTTCCCTTGGAAAAACAAGTACGTTAGTTTCAATAACAAAAAAGCCGCTGGTACAAAGTACCAACGGCTTTAAATCTTGTTCTAGCATCAGCTGAAATTATTCAGCGTCGCCTTCTGTAGCAGCGTCTTGATCTACATCACGTAGAGACAGGCTCATTTTACCGCGATCGTCAATTTTAACCAATTTAACTTTGATTTTTTGACCTTCTGACAAATGATCTGCAACATTTTCGATGCGGTCATTAGAGATTTGAGACTTATGTACCAAACCATCTTTAGAACCGTAGAAGTTAACAAATGCGCCATATTCCATGACTTTAACCACTGTACCGTCGAAGATTGTGCCCACTTCAGGATCAACAGCAATGCCTTTAATCCAGTCCATTGCAGCTTCGATAGATGCAGCATCAGAAGATGCCACTTTAACAATGCCATCATCGTCAATGTTGATTTTAGCGCCTGTTTGTTCAACAATTTCGCGGATCACTTTACCGCCAGCACCAATCACTTCACGAATTTTATCGGTAGGGATTTGGATGGTTTCGATACGAGGAGCGAATTCGCCCATTTCGTCACGAGTTGTATCCAAAGCTTTTGCCATTTCTTCTAGGATATGATGACGGCCACCTTTAGCTTGTTCAAGTGCTTTGCCCATAATCTCTTCGGTGATACCACCGATTTTGATGTCCATTTGCAAAGATGTTAGGCCTTTAATTGTACCAGCCACTTTAAAGTCCATATCACCAAGATGATCTTCGTCACCTAGGATGTCTGAAAGCACAGCATATTCGTCGCCTTCTTTGATAAGACCCATAGCGATACCAGAAACAGGGCGTTCAAGCGGAACACCAGCATCCATAAGCGCCAAAGAAGTACCACATACTGATGCCATAGAAGAAGAACCGTTAGATTCTGTAATTTCTGAAACAACACGAATTGTATATGGGAAGTCTTCTTGCGAAGGAAGCAATGGGTGAATTGCGCGCCATGCTAGTTTACCATGACCGATTTCACGACGGCTTGTGCCGCCCATACGGCCAGCTTCACCAACAGAATATGGAGGGAAGTTGTAATGCAGCATGAAGCTTTCTTTACGTGTGCCTGTTAGTTCGTCAACATATTGCACATCATCGCCTGTACCCAAAGTAGCAACCACAATAGCTTGTGTTTCGCCACGTGTGAACAAAGATGTACCATGTGCGCGAGGTAGAATGCCCACTTGAGCTTCGATACCACGAACAGTTGAAAGGTCACGACCATCAATACGTTTGCCAGTAGAAAGAATGTTACCGCGAACGATTTTCTTTTCTAGGCCTTTAAACGCTTCAGCAACAGTTAGCTTGCGGTCTACATCGCCATCGATAAAGTCTGCAAATTCTGCCATTGCGATTGATTTGGCTTCGCCAACAGCAGTATAACGTTCTGCCTTGGTTTGGATTGTGTAAGCAGCGCGAAGAGCTTCTTCAGACAAAGTTGCGATTTTCGCTTCGATTTCTGAATTATCAACTTCAACCATTTCACGAGGTGCTTTTGCACATTTTTCGGCCAAGTTAACAATAGCTTCTAGCACAGGTTGGAACGCTGTATGACCAGCCATAACCGCACCAAGCATCACTTCTTCAGTTAATTCTTTAGCTTCAGATTCAACCATAAGAACCGCATCGTGAGTACCAGCAACAACAAGTTCTAGCTCGCCTTCGCCAATTTCTTCGATTGTTGGGTTGATAACATATTCGCCATCTTTATAGCCAACTTTAGTGGCGCCAATAGGGCCCATAAAAGGAATGCCAGAAATTGTAAGCGCTGCAGATGCACCGATAAGTGCAGGAATGTCTGGATCGTTTTCTAGGTCATGGCTAAGAACGGTAATCACAACTTGTGTTTCGTTTTTAAAACCATCTACAAATAGAGGGCGAATTGGACGGTCAATCAGGCGGCAAATAAGTGTTTCGCGTTCTGTTGGACGGCCTTCACGTTTAAAATAACCACCAGGGATTTTACCAGCCGCATAGGCTTTTTCTTGATAATTCACTGTAAGCGGGAAAAAATCTTGACCAGATTTTGCAGATTTTGCTGCAACCACAGTTGCTAAAATAGTGGTATCACCATATGTGACCATAACAGCGCCATCAGCTTGGCGAGCTACATTACCAGTTTCTAGGGTAAGCGTACGGCCTGCCCATTCAATTTCTTGTTTATATATATCAAACATATTGTTTTCCAATTTCATATCGTTAGCCAACCAATTCGGCCAACGTTCATATTTAAAAACCCCCTCAAACCGAGTTTGAAGGGGCTAATTTTTCTAACGGCGTAGTTCAAGACGCTCAAGTAGGCTCTGATAACGTGCTTCGTCTTTTGAACGGGCATAATCTAGAAGCTTACGGCGAGTTGCCACCATTACCAACAAACCACGACGTGAGTGATTGTCTTTTTTGTTTGCACGGAAATGATCTGTAAGATTTTTGATTCTTTCAGAAAGAATGGCAATTTGTACTTCTGGTGAACCAGTGTCACCGTCTTTGATTGCGAATTCTTTGATCAGTTCAGCTTTACGCTCTGCAGTAATCGACATCGTATTCTCCTTTAAAAGAAGAGCATTTAAATGATATTAAACACCCGTTTTGGTTTTAAGCTTATTCCATCACAATCGCATATGGCAATTAATGTGCCGTCCAAAAGGCAGCTCACTTCTTGTCCCGAATGATCTGAAATTGAGTTTTGAGGGATTAGCTCGCGACCCATTTTTAGCTCTTTCATTTCATTTTGGTTTATGGCCAGCGCCGGGATGTCGTCCAGGGCGGTCTCTACCGAAATGAGATTGGCAAATAATTCCGCCAAATCCGCGCCACTATGGCTCAATTCTCGCAATTTTTCTAGTGAAATCATTTGATTTTGACCAAATGGCGAAACTTTTATACGTTTTAAGTGGGTAACATGGGCAACGGTGGTTAATTTAACCGCTAAATCCCGCGCAATCGACCGAATATAAGTGCCTTTGCCGCAGGTGGTTATGAATTTTGCATGGTCATTATCGACCATTTCGACAAGTTCGAGCGAGTCAATTTGGATGTCCCGCGCTTTAAGCTCGACCTTTTCACCTGCACGGGCCAAATCATAAGCGCGCTCGCCATTGATTTTTATGGCCGAAAACTTAGGGGGTACTTGGCTGATAAGCCCTGTGAACGAGGGCAAAGCAGCGTTAATTTCGGCCTCTGTAGGGCGGTGATCAGAAGTGGCAATGACATCACCTTCAACATCATCAGTATCAGTGGCTTCACCCCATTTGACGATGAACTCATACTGCTTTTCACCATCCATGACATAGGGCACTGTTTTGGTGGCTTCACCAAGTGCGATGGGCAGAAGACCAGTTGCAAGCGGATCAAGCGTACCGCCATGCCCCGCCTTTTGCGCTTTAAAAATTGCCCGCACAATGTTGACCGCTTGGGTAGAACCAAGGTCATAAGGCTTATCAAGAATTACCCACCCATGAACAGGGTTCCCACGTTTGCGTCTTGCCATAAAAGCACACTCATAATTTATGTTTGGCACTCATTAGCAGAGCCACCACAGCAAGTCCAGAATTTCCGCATATGGGCTAAATAAGCAGCATAAGCTCAGCTAACGAAAAGCACGTTGTATAGGCGCGGGAGTGTGGATTCTGCGCAGCCACGGGGTAGCACTCCTGCCGATACTCGGGTACTCCATTTATACGGTCGTTCCACTCCCTGTTAGCACTTGCGTGCGCTCTAGTCGCTTTCGCTCCCGACGCTAGCCACCGCGCGTTAGCAGGCCGCGGCTTCGAACGTCATCTTTTGCGCTCACCGACTGGCACGTTGTATGGATGCGGAAGTGTGTATTTTACGTTGGCGTGGAAAAAGGGTTGAGCCGTCTCTTTGGCGAACTTGCCGACTGAGGCCGTCCGTTAGGACGAGCAAGAGAGCGGAGCGAACGCACGCCAGTGCTACTAGAGAGGCGAAGCTGAACGTCAAAGATGGGACTTCCAGAACGGTAACAAGCGCGCTAACTGTCTTTTCTCCGCAGCCATAGGGTAGTACTCCTGCCGATACTCGGGTACTTCATTTATACGGTCGTTCCACTCCCTGTTAGCACTTGCGTGCGCTCTGGTCACTACGTTCCCGACACTAGCCACCGCGCGTTAGGCGGCCGCGGCTTCGAACGTCATCTTTCGCGCTCACCGATTGGCACGTTGTGTGGATGCAAAAGTATCGTGTATTGCGTTGGCGTGGGAAAAGAGTTGAGCCGTCTCTTCGGCGA
>JAOPTR010000017.1:0-6575 GCA_051531935.1 Hyphomicrobiales bacterium | reverse complement strand
GAGGCGAAGCCGAACGTAATAAAGTAAACTTCCAGAGCATTACCAGTAACGCCAACTGTCTTTTTACCATAACCACCAAGTGGCAGATTGTCTAGATAGGGAGAGAAACTCAGCCTCAAAGGCTATCATCCCGCCTCCGAATCATCCTCATCAGCCATTAAATCTTGCTGCACATGCGGGTTATTGAGCACTTGGTCTATGTGGGTGCTGTTGTCGTATGCTGAGTCTTTTTCGAAATTCAGCAATGGCACATTTTTTAAATTTATGCTTTTGGCCAATAAACTACGCACAAACGGGATATGCTGTCTTGCGGCTTTCACCACAATTTTACTGCCTTTGCCGCCGAGGGGCAAAATATAAGCCACAGCACTGCGTAAATCGGGACTTACGCTTACTTCTGTCACGGTGATTACATGTGCTTCTAGCACATCATCTTGTATTTTTTGGCGGCTGAAAATTTCGGCCAATTCGTGGCGTAATAACTCACCTACGCGCAATTGGCGTTGCGAGGGGCCTTTGCCAGATTTACTAAATTTTGCCATTTTCTCTACCTTATGAAAAAAGCGTGCAAAGTTTTAAACTCGGCACGCTTCTCAAACATTATATGAACTGATTAAGCTTCAAGTTTGTTTTGGATCACTTCGATTTCGAAGCACTCAATCATATCATTAACTTTTAGGTCATGATAATTCTCAAAGCCCATACCACATTCTTGGCCAACAGCAGCTTCTTTCACTTCGTCTTTAAAGCGACGCAATGTTGAAAGTTTGCCTTCATGGATAACCACATTGTCACGTAACAAGCGAACAGATGCACCACGGCGCACAACGCCTTCGGTAACGTTACAACCACCAATTTTGCCCAATTTGCTAATGTCGAAGATTTCAAGAATTTTCGCATAACCAATGAAGTTTTCTTTCATTGTTGGGTCTAGCATACCGCTCATCGCGTCACGCACATCATCAATTAAGTTATAAATGATTGAGTAGTAACGAATTTCGTTACCTTCGCGTTCGGCAAGTTCTTTAGCCATTGGGTTGGCACGTACGTTAAACGCCATAATCACAGCGTTTGAAGCAGCAGCCAAAGCCACGTCGGTTTCGTTAATCGCGCCAACACCACTATGGATGATACGGGCTTTCACTTCTTCATTACCTAATTTACCAAGAGCGCCTAAAATCGCTTCGACAGAACCTTGTACATCACCTTTAAGCAGGATGTTAAATTCTTTCATTTCAGAAGCTTTGAGGCTTTCCATCATAGATTCGAGGCTAGTGATGCCGCTATTGTCTACGATGCTTGCCATATCACGCGCTTTATTGATGCGATATTCGGTTAGCTCACGCGCACGGGCTTCTGTTGCCACAACTGCGAAAGGCTCACCAGCACTTGGAGCACTGTCTAGGCCTAAAATCTCGACAGGCATAGAAGGGCCAGCTTTGGCAATGTTACGATCGTGATCGTCGATCAACGCCCGAACTTTACCATAAGTTGTACCAGCAACCACTATGTTACCAATGCTGATTGTACCATTTTGTACAAGCATTGTTGCCACAGGGCCACGACCACGGTCAAGTTTCGCTTCAACCACCACACCATCGGCAGGGCGGTTAGGGTTAGCTTTCATGTCGACAAGTTCGGCTTGTAGCAAGATAGCTTCAAGCAATTTATCGAGGTTCATTTTTTCGGTCGCTGAAACTTCAACTTCCAAAATATCACCACCTAAGCTTTCAACAAACACTTCATGTTGCAGCAATTCATTACGCACGCGGCTAGGGTCAGCAGCATGTTTATCCATTTTGTTAATGGCCACGATGATCGGTACACCAGCGGCTTTCGCATGATTAATGGCTTCAATGGTTTGAGGCATCACACCATCATCAGCAGCCACAACCAAAATAACAATATCGGTTGCATTGGCACCACGTGCCCGCATTTCTGTAAAGGCAGCATGGCCAGGTGTATCGAGGAAGGTGATAAGATCGCCAGCTTCGGTTGTTACCTGATAAGCACCAATATGCTGTGTAATACCACCAGCTTCGCCATCAACTACATCCGCATTACGGAAGGCATCTAGCAAAGAAGTTTTACCATGGTCAACATGGCCCATTACGGTTACAATTGGCGCACGTTTTATAAGTTTGTTTTCGTCTTCTTCAGCGACAATAAAGCCTTCTTCAACATCAGCTTCAGATACGCGTTTGGCTGTATGGCCCATTTCTTCCACGATCAATTCTGCCATTTCAGTATCGATATTGTCAGATGGTTTTACCATTTGGCCTTGTTGCATAAGAATTTTAATCACATCTACAGCACGTTCAGACATACGGTTGGCAAGTTCTTGCACCGTAATAATATCTGGAATTGTCACTTCGCGTGATACTTTTTCACGTGGTGTTTGAATGCCGCGCTGTTGAGCCAATACACGTTTTTGACGACGCTTCATAGAAGCCAAAGAGCGTTCACGAGGTGAATCACTGTTCAAAGCGTTAGATAATGTTAAGCGACCGCGGTTACGTTCTTGCCCAACATTTTTACGGGCAGGGGCGTTGCGGTTTTGGTCAGGCCGTGTGGCTTTTTTAGCATCTGCACCAAATGAACGGCGCGGTGCTTTGCTTGTTTCTGTAGATTCTGCTGCACCAGTTACACGTGGCGCTGGGCGTCCACCAGCGGGGCGGCCTCCTGCAGGGCGTGCAGTACGATCGCCTTGTGGTCTGTCACCTTGAGGCCTGCCGCTTGTAGGGCGCGCAGAACGATCGCCGGTTGGGCGTGCATCACGTTTTTGTGGTGTGCGGTTACGTTCTTCGCCTTTGCGTGTGGCGTTAGGGCCAGCTTGGCGTTCTGTTGGGCGTGAAGGAGTTGCTGGAACCGCTTCTTTTGCAGCTTTTTCGGCAGCAGCTTTTTCAACTTTAGCGGCTTCACGAGCGGCAATGTCGGCTGCCTCAGCTTCGCGTTTGGCGCGTTTGTTGGCAGCATCTTGTGCAGCTTGTTCGGCAACTTCTTTGCGGCGTGCATCATCTTTGGCAGCATTGGCACGGGCAAATGCTAAAGCGCGGTTACGTGCTTCTTGTTCGGATGATGAAAGACCACCAGCAGGAGCAGCTTTGCCACCACCTTTATTACCGTTGCGATTTTTATGACCGCCACCAGCAGGCTTATTGCCTGTCGGCTTTGGAAAAGCCCGAGGTGCTGGTTTATTAGGTACAAATATTTTTTTGCGTTTTTTGACAACTTCGACTGTACGACCTGCGCCGCCACTGCGTGCAGAGCCTGCATCGCCGCCTGCTTTTAGGCTAAGTTTTTTACGACCAGAGTCATCAGAATTATTATTATCCGTCATAGGATCTTATCTCATTTTTTAATCAAGCACGCCAAAATATGCGCTTATATAATATATTGTGCTTACCTATATTCCTTTATCGCCCAAAAAGCGACCACTTTATGCGTATTTATTCGCCAATAATCGTAATCATGTTTTGCTTGCCATTATACCGGTCCCATTTTTGGATCTTCGCTAGCAGTGCTACGGCCATAGGGCCTGTTTTAATTGCCACATGAATAACCTTTGATTGGCCTAAACATTTGACTAAATCTTCGCTGCTAAAATGATCAATTATATAACATTTCTTGCCCTTTTTTTCCACGATGGTTCGCATTTTGGCCGTGAGCTTTTTGCGGGTGTCTTTACCTGCATCATTTGCCACTACATAAATGCGCGTGCGGCCCGAAAGAATGCTTTCTTCGGCCTTTAAATGTCCCATTTGCAAATCGCCACTTTTGCGGCAAATGCTCAGGGCATCCAATACGTCTTTTCTGAGTAAATCATCAATTAAATCCAACATATTTTCCATCGGTTGGATTTTCTTGAGCTTAAAAGCTCGTTTGAACATGCCTTTTTCAGTAGCCAGTTCAATTTGTGATCGATCAGCGGTTACCCATGCACCACGGCCAGGTAATTTGGCCTTAATGTCTGGGATGATAAGCTGATCAGGCGAAACCACAAAGCGCAACATTTCAGATTTTTCAAACACTTCGCCAGTGGCGATACACTTACGTGTATCATCAGCTTGCTTTGGTTTGAAATTCTGAACCACTTTTTCAGGTGTGGCTTCAGGCGTTGTTATTGTGGTTTCGTCAGTCAATATTATACCTCTTCGCTTTCATCTGTTGCATCATCAACAACAACATCATCATCAGTAGCTTCTTCTTCTTCTTCAGCCACTTCAGGTTCTGCTTCAATCCAACCAGCTTGAATACGCGCTTCGATAATCATCGCTTCGGCAGTTTCGCGGTCGATGGTCAGGCCATCAAAATAGCCTTTTTCTTTAATAGTTTCGCCACCAGAACGTTCTGTCCAACCCACAAGGTCATCAGATGCACAACCAGCAAAGTCATCAACAGATACAATTTCTTCTTCGCCCAAACGCACAAGCATTTCGGTTGTCATGTTGGTGATACCAATCAAATCTGGCTCGATACCTAGTTCGCCACAGCGTGCTTCAAGCTCAGCTTGGCGTTTTTCTAGATATTCAACAGCACGTTGCTGAATTTCAGCAGCGGTGTCTTCATCAAAGCCTTCAATCGCTGAAACTTCTTCAGGCGCTACATAGGCAACTTCTTCCAAAGTCGTAAAGCCTTCAGTTGCCAATAGTTGCGAAATGGTTTCATCAACATCAAGTGCCGCTGTGAAGCGATCTGATACCAATTTGAATTCGGCTTGATGGCGTTCGCCTTCTTGCTCTTCAGTTAGGATTTCGATATTCCAACCAGTAAGCTGTGTTGCCAAGCGCACATTTTGGCCACGACGGCCAATTGCCAATGACAATTGATGATCTGGCACAACAACTTCAATACGGTCTAGCTCTTCATCTAGCAATACTTTTGCCACTTCAGCAGGGGCAAGGGCGTTCACGATGAATGAAGCCAAATCTTCTGTCCAAGGCACGATGTCGATTTTTTCGCCACCAAGCTCATTAACCACAGCTTGCACACGCGCACCGCGCATACCCACACAAGCACCAACAGGGTCGATAGATGAATCTGACGAGATAACCGCAATTTTAGCGCGACTACCAGGGTCACGTGCAACTGATTTAATTTCAATCACACCATCAAAAATCTCAGGCACTTCTTGTGCGAACAATTTTGACATAAATTCAGGACGTGTACGCGATAGGAAAATTTGCGGGCCTTTTTGCTCGTTATTTACATCGTAAACATATGCACGAACACGGTCACCATTGCGTAGGTTTTCGCGTGGTAGCGCTTCATCACGGCGGATGATGGCTTCACCGCGACCAAGGTCGACAATGATGTTGCCATATTCAACACGTTTCACAACGCCATGTACAATGTCGCCAACACGGTCTTTATATTCATCAAACATACGTGCGCGTTCGGCATCACGTACTTTTTGCATAATCACTTGCTTGGCACTTTGTGCGGCAATGCGACCAAATTCGATTGGAGGCAAAACTTCAGCAAGAATATCGCCATAATTTGCATTTGGGTTACGGCCGTGCGCTTCGGCAAGGCTAATTTGTTGGCTATCATTTTCAATTTCAGATGAAACTTCGAGCAAACGACGGATAACAGTTTCGCCTGTATTGGGGTCGATTGTCACTTGAATGTTGTTATCGGCACCATAACGGGCAGAAGCCGCTTTTTGAATGGCTTCGGACATAGCCTCCAAAACAACCAATTTATCAATCTGTTTTTCTTGAGCAACGGCATTGGCAATTTGTAGTAATTCCAAGCGGTTTGCACTCACTGCAGCATCAGTCATGAATCTTCTCCATCTTTTTGGGTCGCTAATTCTTTGGCACGAGCTTTTTGAGCTTTTTTGCCAGCATCTAATAACGCGTCGGTAATCACCAAACGCGCTTCTTCAATATTATTGAAATCTAAGCCGATAAGCTGAGGTTCAGAAAACCCATCAAGTTCGACAAAAATACGAATTTCATTTTCTTCGGCATCATAGCCTTCAAGTTTACCACGGAAACGCTTACGACGATCAACCATGTTAGAAAGTTCGATTTTCGCTTCCATACCTGCATAACGTTCAAAATCTGTAGGGCGCACTAAAGGTCGGCTCATACCAGGTGATGAAACTTCTAAGCGGTATTCATTGGTAATTGGGTCTTCTACTTCGAGTACAGGTGAAATAGCGCGGCTAATCACGGCGCAATCGTCAATACCTAATGTACCGTCGGTTAGGTTTTCGGCCATAATTTGCAATATAACGCCTTCTTCGTCACCAATCACGCGCACGCGTACCAATTGAAAACCAGAATCTTCAATAACAGGTTCGATAATCTCGGCGACTACCTTGGCGAGGCCATTTTCTTTGGCCAGTCTTTTGTTCATGTCTACCATAGAGGTGTATTTTCCAATTTTGGCAATAAAAAAAGCGGGTCACTCTCGCGGCCCACTCACATTATTTATGAATTTTACATGCTTGTACCCCGATTTCCACAAGAATGCAAGTTTTTAATGCCAACCGCATTTACACAGCTCATCCAAGAAGGCACAGGCAACCCCCACATGGAAAAAGAGTTGAGCCATCTCTTTGGCGA
>JAOPTR010000016.1:0-560509 GCA_051531935.1 Hyphomicrobiales bacterium | reverse complement strand
AGTTCGCCAAAGTGATGGCTCAACTTTTTTGCCCATTTGAAGGCATTGATGTACGAACTTGAGTGAAAAAAATTTGTAGTTGGCTTTATGAGGTAACTGCGCTCAGGAAATCTTGCCAGACTAGTTGTTTATAGCCTGCATTCTGTAGCAAAAGCTGAGGGTGGAAGGTTGGGATGGTTTTGTAGGTTTTATCGGCGACTTTGGTTTCGGTGAATTTGCCGCGGGCCGAAATAAACCGATCGGTCTGTTTGGTAAGTGTTTTGAATACCAATCCATCTAATGTAATGATGATTTTAGGGTTTACTAGCTCTATTTGGCGCATGAGAAAGGGTTGGCAAATGTCTATATTGGCCTGACTGGGTGCACCGCCTAATGTGCGCCACGGCAATAAATATGACAGCCAGACTTTATCACGGTCTAATTTTATCGCTTTTAGAATGTTATCTAACATTTGACCGCTTGCTCCTGCAAATGCGTGGCCGATAAGGTCTTCATCGCGAGTGGGGGATTCGCCTACAATTAAGATATCGGCACTTTGATTGCCTTGACCGAAAATTAAATGTTTGGCTGTGTGTTTTAGGCTGCATTCCTCAAAGCCCTGGAGTGCTTTGCCCAACGCATCCAAACTCTCGCAGGAGGCGGCAAGCTTTTGCGCTGATTTTATGGAATGTTGATAATCAACTTGGCCTGCTTTTAAATCCTTAGCCATGCGGGTTTTATTGGCACTTGGTTTTGGCGCCGCTTTAGGCCGTGGTACAGGTGGTGCATAGGGATTGTTGGCAGTGTGGGAATTTGCAAATGGTGTTTGGTTTTGTGCTGGTGTTATGGCTGCTTTTGGCGTTTCGGCAAGCTTTGGAATGGGGGCGAGTTCTGCAAAATGATTGACGCTTTCGTCAGTGATAGCCTCGTCGACACCTGCATCGACATACCAACTTAGGATGTCTAAAAGTTCGGCACGGTTTAAATGATCAATATTTGATTGGCTATCTGACTGCATAGGGCGACTAGACCAGTTTACGCAATTATTTTCAAGTTTTAATATCGCCTTTTGAGAAATATATGATATAGATTCAGTTAACAATTTAGAACGATTAAAGGTTACGTTATGTCAGAAAACCCTGCTTTAGAACCGCGCGAGTCGATGGAAGTTGATGTTGTGATTGTGGGGGCTGGCCCTTCGGGCTTATCGGCTGCCATTAAAATAATGCAATTGGCGCAAGATGCAGGCAATGAAATGACCGTGGTGGTGCTTGAAAAAGGTGCCGAAGTGGGCGGGCATATATTATCGGGCGCAGTGATTGACCCGATTTCATTAACAGCGCTTATTCCTGACTGGAAAGACAAAGGCGCGCCACTTAATGTGCCTGTGAAAAAAGACAAAATGTATGTGCTTGGGCCATCGGGCTTGTTGCGCATTCCGAATTTTATATTGCCGCCACTTATGCATAATCATGGCAATTATATTGTAAGCCTTGGTAACGTAACTCGTTGGCTTGGAGAACAAGCTGAAGCTTTGGGTGTTGAAATTTACCCAGGTTTTGCGGGCGCTGAGATTTTATATAATGACGATGGCAGTGTAAAAGGTGTGGCAACGGGCGATATGGGCATGGGTGCTGATGGCAAGCCGAAGCCAAGCTTTGAACGCGGCATGGAAATACATGCCAAATATACGCTGATTGGCGAAGGTGTGCGTGGGTCACTTGCCAAAGAATTGATTGCTAAATTTGAATTAGATGCTGATTGTGATGTACCAAAATTTGGCCTTGGCATTAAAGAATTATGGGAAATTGATCCATCGAAACATGATGAAGGTTTAGTGATGCATAGCCTTGGTTGGCCTTCGCCTGCTTCTGTTGGGTCTGGCTCATTTATGTATCATTTAGACAATAACCAAGTGTCGATAGGGTATATTACTGATTTGGACTATAAGAATCCGCATATTTCGCCTTATGGGGAGTTTCAGAAATACAAAACTCACCCTGCGATCAGTGAGGTTTTAGAAGGTGGCAAGCGCATTGCTTATGGCGCGCGCGCGATTACCAAGGGTGGCTATCAATCACTGCCGAAACTTACTTTTAACGGTGGTGTATTATTGGGTTGTGCCGCTGGTATGGTGAATTTACCACGCATTAAAGGCACCCATAACGCCATATGGTCTGGCATTCATGGCGCGCAGGCGGCATTTGAAGCGATTAACGAAGGCCGCGCGCATGATGAACTAACCGCATATAGCGACATGGTTTTGAATGGACCTATTGGTAAAGATTTGAAGAAAATTCGCAATGTGAAGCCGTTGATTAGCCGTTTTGGTAGTTATATCGGCATGATGTTGGGTGGTGTTGAAATGTGGTTGCAGACATTATTGCCATTTATGGGCGGTTATACTTTGCATCATAAAAAATCGGATGCGGATAGTTTATTGCCTGCTGATAAGTGCAGAATGATTGACTATCCTAAGCCAGACGGGAAGATTACCTTTGACCGTTTATCATCTGTATTTTTAAGCGCGACAAACCATGAAGAGGATCAGCCTTGCCATTTGAAGCTTGCTGATGCTTCGATACCGATTGACGAAAACCTTGCTAAATTTGCTGAACCTGCGCAACGTTATTGCCCTGCGGGAGTATATGAAGTGTTGGAAAAAGACGGTAAAAAATATTTCCAAATTAATGGTCAGAATTGTGTGCATTGCAAAACATGTGACATTAAGGACCCTGCAAAGAATATAACTTGGACCGTGCCAGAAGGCGGTGGCGGCCCTAATTATCCGAATATGTAAGGGGATTAAATGAGCGACGGATTTATAAATACGCACAAAAATTTTGGCAATATAGCACCTGAAATTATGGCGCAATATTCGGGTTTGGAATTGCTGCAGAGAATGATTGCAGGTGAGTTACCTGCACCCACAATGGCACGGACTTTAAACTTTATTTTGAGTGAAGTTGACGACGGGCGGGCGGTGTTTAAAGGCATGGCGACTGAAGACCATTATAACCCCATTGGCAGTGTGCATGGTGGTTGGGCTGGCGCGATTATGGATTCGGCTTTGGGTTGTGCGGTGCATACGAAAATGCCGAAAGGCATGGGGTATTCGACCATTGAATTTAAAGTTCATTTGGTGCGGCCGATATTTAAGCACACTGGCGAAGTGTTGTGCGAAGGTAAAGTAGTGCATATTGGACGCACGATTGCCACAAGCGAAGCGACCTTAAAGACATTGGACGGTAAGTTACTAGCGCATGGAACCGAAACATGTGCTTTATTTCCGATGAAATAATTATCTATTCTTGCCCACAATTGTGACAAAATCTTGCTATAGTTAAAGACTATATAAACTTATCTAGTATAAATTATGGATAATTAGATTTTGTCTGGGGACGTTGAGTTAGATGAGTATTAAGAAATTTTCGGTGACTAAATTTTTAAAGCAAGCTGCGGTTGTAACGTCTATTTTGGCGTTAAGTGTGACGGTTGTGAATTCTAAATCGCAAGAATTACCACGCACCAATACGCACGCAATAGGCACTTATTCGGGGCAATTTTTAGCCGCGAATTTAGCGCTCTCGAACCGAGATTACCGAGCTGCTGCAGACTTTTTAATGCGCATGTATTTGAATGATTCTGAGGATTTGATTGTCATTGAAAGCTTGTTTGTGATTAGCCTTATTAACGGTGAACACGATAAAGCGCGGTTGTTTGCTCAAAAATATCACTCCATTGCAGGTTTGGAATTGCCGCAATCTGGGCATCATTATTTATCAAAACTATTTTTAGCTTCTTACCACCTAAAGAATGAAGATTATAAACAGGCGATTTCTCATGTTGAGGAAGGTGATGACTTCATGATTTCGGAAATGAGTTATAACTTGCTTTCGACATGGATTAATTTTGCTGATGAAAACCCGTTAGCGGCTGTCGATAGTTTGAATAAATTAAACGAGAATAGCTTTCATAAGATTTATCATTTGATAAACTCGGCTATTTTGGCGGAAATGCAAGATAGACAGAAAGACGCTGATAATTTTTATAATAATGCACTACTGCTTGGTGGAACCAAGCTTGATTTAATTGATGCTTATGGCCGGTTTTTAGAACGTACTGGAAGAGAAAAGCAAGCTTTTGCGTTATATGAGGATTTTGAAAACCGTGCGGGTAAACATCCATTGATTGCCGCTGCGCGAGAACGCTTGGCTGTTGGCGAAAAACCTGAACCATTTATTGCTAGCCCGAAAGAGGCGATGGCTTATAATTTTTACCATATAGCCAATATATATTATGGTGCGGGTAACTATGATGAATCTTTAAATTATGCGCGGCTCGCACAATTTTTAGCGCCAAAAAACCCTTATATTTTGGATATATTGTCTAGAAATTTTGAAAATATGGAGAAATATATATTCTCCAACGAGATTTTGGAATTATTTGAAGTTGATAGCCCTTTTTATGTGAAAGCCCAGAGCCGCATTGCCAATAACTTGGAAGTGAACGGTCAGAATGGTTTGGCTATGGCTAAAATGAAAGAATTGATTAAAACCTCTGAAAATAATGAAGAGGTGACGCTTGCATATGCCGACATGCTAAAGCGCAATGAATTATATACCGACTCTATTGAGTTTTATAGCGGCGTGATTGATAGCCGCATATTGTTGACGATTAATGATGCTGGTTTGTTATTTAACCGTGGTGTGAGCCATGCCATGTTGAAAAACTGGCCATCGGCAGAAGCTGACTTTCAGCAGACTTTAAAGCTAGAGCCAAACCATGCGTTTGCGTTGAATTATCTGGGATATAGTTGGGTGGATAAGGGCGTTCATTTGGATGAAGGCCTTGATATGATTGGTAAGGCTTTGCTGGTACAGCCGCAAAATGCTTTTATTATTGATAGTTTGGGTTGGGCATATTATAAATTAGAGCGTTATGAAGAAGCTAGAATTGAGCTTGAAAGAGCGCAATTGGTAAGCCCAAGCAACGCTGACATTAGTGACCATTTAGGTGATGTATATTGGAAATTAGGCCGAAAATTAGAGGCTAGATTTAGATGGGAACATGCCAAAGTGTTCAAATCGCCTGAAATTAATTATGATGATGTAGAGTTTAAGCTTCAAAACGGGTTAGACGCATTGGACTTGAAAAAAGCCAAGTTAAATGAACCACTTGTAAAAGCTGATAACGGATAATTTTGAATGTTATTTAAGACATTATGCCCCGCAAAGATAAATTTATTTTTACATATTCTCGGCAAACGAGCAGATAATTACCATATTTTGGAAAGCTTGGTGACCTTTGCTGATGTTGGTGATGAGCTTAGTTTTAGCACTAATGACAGCCCGCTAAGTTTGGAAATTACGGGGCCGTATGCCAGTGAATTGGCGGGTTTTGCGGTTTCCGGTAATTTGATTATGAAAGCGGCACGGCAATTTGCGCAGCATTTTGACATTGAGATTGTCGGTGCGTTTAAACTTGTAAAAAACCTACCTGTTGCATCGGGCATTGGTGGTGGTTCATCCAACGCTGCCATGGCGATAAAACTGCTTATGCAGGCATATAATAAACAAGACGATATTGACGATATGTTGTTGAAGTTGGGCGCTGATGTGCCTGTATGCTTTGGTGGTAAAAACGTAATTATGTCGGGTATTGGCGAAGATTTACTTGAATGGCCGAATTTGCCTGAATTAAACGCAGTTTTAGTCAACCCAAACCAAGCGGTATCGACTGCCAAAATATTTACGGAGCTGAATGCCAAGAATGAAATTGCAGCTTATCGGTTTGCTGATAGGCCAGCGCATAAAATTGCTGATACACAGGAAATGGTTGAATTTTTACAAAATCAAACAAATGACATGCAGGCGGCAGCCATTGGCATTTGCCCTGAAATTGGCACTATATTACAGGCTTTGAATGAGTGTG
Source organism: Hyphomicrobiales bacterium (assembly GCA_051531935.1). Taxonomy (GTDB): domain Bacteria; phylum Pseudomonadota; class Alphaproteobacteria; order Rhizobiales; family OSC116; genus OCS116. Next base: position 554,596 of record JAOPTR010000016.1, on the reverse strand, counting down.
ATGATGCGATGTTTGCGCAAATGAGTGGCAGTGGCGCAACTTGTTTTGCGATTTTCAACACGGCAGCGCAAGCGCAATTGGCCGCAGGAAAACTAGTGAGGGCTCACCCAAACTGGTGGGTTGAGCCAACTAAATTTGCGTGATAGCCGTTGCTATATTTCACGTGCGATACAGAAAGCTACAGTTTGCTCTAGTGCTGTGCGCATTTCACTTTCAGGGAATAGAGCCAAGGCCTGCACAGCTTTAGAAGCATAATGCTCTGCACGTAATTTTGTTTTGCGTAAAGTGTCGTATTTGGCAAGTAAAGAAATGGCAAATTCTAGGTCGCCATCTTTTTGATCGCCATGCTTGAGGCATCTATCCCAAAATTGGCGTTCCTCTTTGTCACCTTCACGATAGGCGAAGATAATAGGTAGAGTGATTTTTTGTTCGCGGAAGTCATCGCCAATATTTTTGTCTAATTGAGCTTCTAGGCCAGAACCGTTGCCAAAATCAAGCGCATCATCGACCAATTGGAAGGCAATGCCTAAATTGTGGCCAAATGCGTGTAGTGCTTGGCGCTGTTCTTCGCTTGCGCCTGAAATCATCGCGCCCATTTCGCAAGCGCTTTCAAACAATGCTGCGGTTTTGGCATGGATAATTTTTAGATAATGATCTTCGGTTGTGCTTGTGTTTTTAGCCGCGGCGAGCTGCATAATTTCGCCTTCGGAAATGGTAACTGCTGCACCAGAAAGGCTGTTTAGGCAGTCTAGAGAACCTGTTTTAACCATCATATTAAAAGTACGAGCTAGCAGAAAATCGCCAACCAATACACTGTTTTCATTACCCCAAATTTTACGTGCGGCTTGTTTGCCACGTCTTACATCACTATCATCCACCACATCATCATGCAGTAAAGTGGCGGTGTGTAAGAATTCTATGGCGGTCGAAATGACAATATGATGATCGCCCTCATAATCGCACATTTGTGAGGCGGCAATCATTAACATAGGACGGATGCGTTTGCCGCCACTATCAATAAGATAATTGGCAACTTGAGGAATGGTTTTAACGTGAGAGCCTGTGTGTGAAAGGATGTTTTCGTTCACTCGACCCATGTCGTGTTTAGTTAATTCGAGCAATAAAGCTAGATCTGGTTTGCTATCTTTTTTATATTGCAGAATAACGGCCATATTTGTCGCCTCTTTAATTTGAATTACATTTATTATTTGAGGGTTTATTGTGATAACGTCAAGTCAAAATGTTGTGAAATACTTTATGAGTGGAGATTATGAGATTATTGTTTGAAAGTCTAGACCCCGTATTTATATCTTATGTTCGAAATATATTGGAACAAGAGGACATTAAAACGTTTATTTTTGATGAGAATATATCAATGATTGAAGGTTCTATTGGGGCTTTTCAACGCCGCATTATGGTGATTGATGATGAATATGAAGAGGCTCATAAGGTTTATTTATCCCTTGCGGAACAATATAACCAATGACTAGGCTAATGACTGAACCCGTGCAGACTAACTATAGCGATGATGAATTTTTAGATGGTAAAGTGACATTGCGGCAACCCAAAAAAGGTTATCGTGCAGGGACGGATGCTTTGCTATTAGCTGCTGCTCTGCCGATGATGGCGGGGAAAATGTTGGAAGTGGGAGCCGGTGTGGGCGCGCCTTCTATATGTTATATGGCGCGGATGGCTTTGGCTGAAAATAAACCACATATAAGCGCAGTTGAAAAACTTGCGGATGTTGCTGAATTTGCGCGTTTTAACATTGAAGGAAATAGTTTTAAGCATCAGATTGAGCTTGTGCATGCTGATATTTTTAGCTCTGCCGCAGAGATGGAAAATTTGGGTTTAAAATCCGATGGTTTTGACCATGTATTTTCTAATCCGCCATTTTTTGATTCTGCTAAAGGTAAGGTTTCTAACAATGACTATAAGGCGTTGGCGCATAGTATGAGCCATGATGAATTGGAAAAATGGCTTATATTTATGGTGCGTGTTTTGAAGAATAAATGCCACCTGACCCTAATCTACCCCATGGAACATTTATATTCGGTATTGAAGATATTGGAAAACCGAGTGGGGGACATTTGCATTCGGCCGATATTTGGCAAACAAAACAGCCCTGCTGTGCGGTTTTTACTGCAGGCCAAAAAGGGCAGTCGCTCACCATTGAAAATGTTGCCCGCATTAATTTTGCGCCATGATGATGGTAAAGTGACTGATTTTGCCGAAGGTGTATTTAGGCGTTGCGACGCTATAAAAATGTAAAAACCCTTGTATTGAAACGCCTTAACCCCATATATGGTGTAACAGATATTAAAGGAATGACATGTTTAAGTTTTTAGACCCCATATTGCCGAAAAAAATGAAATCCAACAATCCCAAAGTGGCGACCATTCGATTGTCTGGCGTGATTGGTGAGGGTGGTAGTTTTAAGGCTGGATTGAACTTAGTGACTGTTAAAGACGCTTTGGAAAAAGCCTTTGAAATGAGCGGTGTTGATGCCGTTGCTATTTCGGTTAACTCGCCTGGTGGTAGCCCTGTGCAATCGGCACTTATCCATGATCGCATTCGTGCATTATCTAAAGAGCATGACGTTCCAGTATATACATTTGCCGAAGATGTTGCGGCATCTGGCGGTTATTGGATATTGCTTGCTGGTGACGAAGTTTATGCCCATGAGACCAGCATTGTTGGCTCTATTGGCGTGATTATGTCGAGCTTTGGTGTGGATAGATTGATTAAGAAATGGGATATTGACCGCCGCGTTTATACATCTGGTACAAACAAGAATAAGCTTGATATGTTTATGCCTGAAAAACCAGAAGATGTGGAATTGATTGGACAAATGTCTGGTGATATTCATGATGCGTTTAAACAGCATGTGCGCGATAGACGCGAAGACAAATTAAAATCGGACGAAGATACATTATTCAACGGTGATTTTTGGGCAGGTAAACGCGCAGAAGGCCATGGTTTAATTGATGGTGTTGGCAGTGTTTATGACATTATGCGCGCTAAATTTGGCCCTGAAGTGCGCTTTAAAGAAGTGAGCATGGGCAAAAAAGGTTTGTTGAAGAAGATGTTTGGATCATCCACTCCTGCTGCTTTGGGCGGTGGAACTGGTGATATTGGCGTTGGTGTCGCCCATGGCTTGGCAGAAGTGGCCGAAGAAAAAGCTGTTTGGTCGAGATTTGGGCTTTAGATTGGTTTTTCGTAAACGGTAAATGTGGCTTCGCTTTGGTGATTTAGAGCAGTTTTATAGATCTCACGATCGAAGCCTTTTAGCATAAACATACGTTTTTTTGCTTGTTCTTGGCCTGTGACCCATTCAGGGAAGCTTGCGACTTGATCATCAGTTATGATGATAATCCACGCTTCGCTATCGGTTGGATTTGGATCTTCGACATAGATGTTAATTTTGGTGACTTTTGACCAGGAGATGGTTTGAACAGGGTTATCTGGAGACGCTACTGACAATTGGTTTGCGGTGGTTTTGACCTTGAAGCGGGACTTATAGCCCAGAGTTTTTGCCGGAATTTCTTCCTCATCTACATTTTCTTCATTGTCAAAATAATTTTCGATGGGTTCGCCATCGCCTGCTGCATCAATATCTAGTTGTAGCCATTGCCTGTCTACCCATTGGGTTAGTTTGGCGGTATTGGTGGATTGATTTTGGTTGGTTTTTAATTGCTTTTGTAGGTAATTAAGCGCGGTTTTTTTGGTGAAGAGTGTGAGTTTTTTCACCATAGGAATTTTGTAAATAAGGCTGAAAATAAACGCAAAAATAGCGACGCCGAAGCCTCCTGAACGTGATGCTTTAGGGGTGTGTTGAAGTTTTTTGCTCATTTTTATTGATTTACCCTTGTAATGCCATAATTGATGATTAAATGTAAAATAGCAACATTAAACCGGATGAGGGATATGCCTGAATTATTAATCACAGCAATAGCCGCAATGGGCGTTTACAAAGGTTACAAATGGTTCGCCAAAAAAATGCGTGTCGCGCAGAATGTGGTGAGCGAAGCTGGCAGTGCTGCCGAGCGCGCTAAAATGGCCATAAAAGACATGCCAAAGCTAAAACGTGATCCTGTGACTGGTGTTTATCGGCTTAAAAAATAGCTTTTAACCAATATATTGAATAATACCGCTAAAACCGCGTGTTTTTATTGACGATTCACGCAGGTTTGCTTATTAATTTTATAAAATAATTTGAAATTAATAGGCATTTATATGACTTCCACAAATAATAGCATTCCAGAGCATATGCGCCCCGAAAATAGTTTTCAGGGCATGATTATGGCATTGCAAAATTTTTGGGCAGATTATGGCTGCGCGATTTTGCAACCTTACGACATGGAAGTGGGCGCAGGGACTTTTCACCCCGCTACGATTATGCGCGCTTTGGGGCCGAATGATTGGAAAGCGGCTTACATACAGCCTTCACGCCGCCCCTCTGACGGGCGCTACGGTGAAAACCCAAACCGCATGCAGCATTTTTACCAATTTCAGGTGGTATTGAAGCCATCGCCAAAGGACATTCAGGAGCTTTACATTAAATCACTTAGCGTGATTGGCATTGATAAAGCCAACCACGACATTAGATTTGTTGAAGATGATTGGGAAAGCCCAACTCTTGGCGCTTGGGGACTTGGTTGGGAAGTTTGGGTTGATGGCATGGAAGTGAGCCAGTTTACCTATTTTCAACAAGTTGCGGGCTATGACTGCAGCCCTGTTACGGGTGAGCTAACTTATGGCGTTGAGCGTTTGGCAATGTATGTGCAAGGCGTTGATAATGTTTATGACCTCAATTACAACGGCCGCCAAGGTGCAGATAAAATTACCTATGGTGATGTGTTTCACCAAAATGAGCAAGAATATAGCCGCTACAATTTTGAAGTTGCGAATACCGATTTGCTGATGCAACATTTTGAAGATGCTGAAAAAGAATGCCAATCTATTGTGGATGCAAGCGCTGCTAAAAGCCCACTAGGTAATGATTATAAAATGGCGTTACCTGCTTATGACCAGTGCATTAAAGCTTCGCATTTGTTTAATTTATTAGATGCACGTGGTGTGATTTCTGTGACTGAACGCCAAGCTTATATTGCGCGTGTGCGGGCATTGTCTAAAAAATGTGCGGATTTGTGGATGGAAACGCCATTGGGCTCTTTGAAAAAAACATCAATAAATGAAAAAGGTGCGAAATAATGGCTGAATTATTTATTGAATTATTTTCGGAAGAAATTCCATCACGCATGCAAAACACTGCCAAGGCCGATTTAGGCCGTTTGGTTTCGGCCCTGTTAAAAGCCGCTGGTTTGAAATTTGGCGCTGTTGAAACATTTGCAACACCACGCCGCATTTGTGTGAAAATTGATGATGTACCGACATCGACCCCTGACATAAAAGAACAGCGCAAAGGCCCACAAGTGGGCGCGCCCGAAAAAGCGATTGAAGGTTTTTTGCGCGGTGCAGGTGTTACGCTTGAACAGTGTGTTGAACAGGAAATTAAGGGCAAGACATTTCATGTTGCTATTATAGAAAAAGCCGGACAAAACACCGCTGATATTATTGCGGCTGCTATGCCTGAGCTTATTCGTAAATTTCCGTGGCCGAAATCTATGCGTTGGGGCAATGGCTCTTTGCGTTGGGTGCGCCCTTTGCAAAGTATTATTTGCTTGCTTGATGGCGCGATTGTGCCGTTTGAAATTGAAAATGTACCTGTGGGAGATAGCACGCAAGGCCATTTATTTATGAATAATGAACGGTTTTCTGTGACAAGCTTTGCTGAATATAAAGCCAAATTATACGCCTTGAATGTCGTGCTGGATGGAAGTGAACGCGCTGCCATGATATTGGACGAAGCGCAGAAAATTTGTGCCGCGCAAGGCCTAGAATTGATTGATGATAAAGGCTTAATTGCTGAGACTGCTGGTTTGGTTGAATGGCCTGTGGCATTGCTTGGAGAATTTGAAGCTGAATTTCTTGATGTGCCTGAAAGGGTGATTATTGAAACCATTAAAGGCCATCAAAAGTGTTTTTCGGTTATTGACCCGAAAACTAAGAAATTGAGCAATCACTTTGTTGCCATCTCGAATATGATTGCATCGGATGGTGGTAAGATAATCACTCACGGCAATGAAAAAGTTATTCGTGCGCGTTTATCTGATGCTAAATATTTTTGGGAAACCGATAAAAAGACCAAACTTGCTGACCGACTTGATAAACTAAAAACCATTACCTTCCATGCTAAAATTGGTAACCAATTTGAACGTGTGAGCAGCATTAAAGAAATGGCAGAAATGCTATGTGAATTTACCGGTGCTGACGTTGAAAAAACATTGTTGGCCGTGGACTTGTGCAAAGCTGATTTGGTGACTGGCATGGTGAGTGAATTGCCTGAATTGCAGGGTTATATGGGGCAGCAATACGCGTTGGCAGAAGGCATTGATGCCGAAGTGGCTGAAGCACTGGCCGAACATTATGCGCCGCAAGGGCCATCTGACATTGTGCCAACTAATTTGATTTCTTTGACCATATCGCTTGCTGATAAATTCAATACATTATTGAGTTTTTGGAGCATTGACGAAAAGCCTACGGGCTCGAAAGATCCGTTTGCTTTACGCCGTGCAGCTTTGGGAGTTATTCGGATTTTACTTGAACGTAAAATTCGGTTGGACATTCCGCAAGATTTATTATCGTTCTTTGTTGATCGTTTGAAAGTTTATTTTAAAGACAAGGGCATGCGCCACGATTTGATTGACGCTATATTTGCGCTTAAAGGCCAAAATGACATTGTTTTGGTTGAAAAGCGTGTTGCGGCTTTGGATGAGTTTTTGAAAACTGATGATGGTTCAAACCTACTTGCTGGCGTAAAACGCGCCAACAACATCTTGCGTATTGAAGAGAAAAAAGACGATACGCGCTTTGATGTCGATGTTGATGAAAGCTTGCTATCATTGGCTGCTGAAAAAGCATTATATGCCACGATTGTTGAAAATTTTGGCAACATACAAAAAGCCATTATTGCTGAAGATTTTACAGCTGCGATGAGCGCAGTTGCTAAATTACGCACACCAGTTGACGCATTTTTTGATGATGTTAAAGTGAATGATGACCAAGCGGCAATTCGTATAAACCGTTTAAAACTATTGGCTATGATTAGAAATGCAACTTTGAATATTGCAGATTTTGGCCGAATTGAGGGCTAAGTTACCGTTAGGAAAAGGCTAAGTGTCATGAGTGAGTCAATTGAAAATACGCAGAAATTAGACAATGTTGAATTGTCCGACGCTTGTTTATTTGCATACGGTACGCCAACAAAGCTTGATGATAAAAAAATGGTGGAAGCCCTTGGATTAAAGGGTGCATCTTTAGCCAAGATTACTAATTTAGGCTTGCCTGTGCCCATTGGGTTTGTATTGACCACCGATTTTTGCCGTCAATTTAGCATTGCTGGCAATAAGTTGCCTGTTGGCTCTAATGATTTTGTGATGAAGGGCTTGCAACGGCTTGAAAAGAAGCTAAATAAGAAATTAGGTGATGCAGAAAAACCCTTAATGCTTGCGGTTAGAGTGGGGGCGCCTGTGCATTTAGCGGGGCTAATGCCTGCGATTTTAAACCTTGGTTTGAACGATCAAACCTGTGCGGCCTTGGCCGAAGAAACAGGTGATTTACGCTTTGCATTGGACAGTTATAGGCGGTTTATCGAAAGTTATTCGATTGCGGTATTGGGTGTCGGCGAAGATTTATTTGAAGAGATTTTTGAAGAGGTGCGTGTTGAAGGTGGCCTGACTTCAATTAGTGAATTTGACTCGAGTGACTATCAACTGATTATTGAGCGTTATAAGGCATGCATCGTTGATAATATAGGTGTGGAATTTCCGCAAAATGTGAGTGACCAGTTAATGGGTGGTGTAACGGCTGCTTTTAAAACTTGGAATGGGTATAGAGCCAAAACACAACGCCGCATTAACGATATATCTGATGATATTGGTATGGCACTGACCATACAGGCCATGGTTTTTGGCAATAGAAACGAGCAAAGTGCGACTGGTTTGATACATAGCCGCAACGCAAATACGGGTGAAGCCACGGTATCTGGTTCATATTTAACTTATGCGCAGGGCCCTGAATTTTTTGGCCAATATAGAATGCCAAAACCACTGACGCAAAAAGGCAAAAACGAAAATAACCAAGTTGAAAGCCTTGAAGAACGTATGCCTGAAATGTTTAGTGAATTGGTAAAAACCGCTAGAGAATTAGAAGCGGCATTTGGCGATATGCTTGATATTGAATTTACCATTGAAGATGGCAAGCTTTACATATTAGAAGCGGTTAGCCCCAAAAGAAGTGACCGTGCAAAATTGGTTGTGGCGGTTGATTTGGCAAAATCGGGCGTGATTAGCAAACAAGATGCATTGATGCGGGTTGACCCCAAATCAATCGAGCAATTGTTACATCCATCATTAGACCCCGAAGCTGATAAAACCTTATTGGCACGTGGATTGCCTGCAAGCCCTGGTGCTGCATGGGGTGAGGTTGTATTTAACTCTGAAGATGCCGAAGAACGCCGTGCATTGGGCAAAAATGTAATTTTGGTAAAGGTAGAGACCAGCCCTGAAGATGTCTATGGAATCCATGCTGCGCAAGGTATTTTGACAGTACGTGGCGGCAGCACGAGCCATGCTGCTGTGGCTGCACGCATAATGGCGCGACCTTGTGTGGTTGGCGCGAGCTCTGTTAAAGTTGATGCAGAAAATGAGACGCTTTCGGCATCGGGTTACACCTTGAAAAAGGGTGATATGATTACCATTGATGGCACATCTGGTGAGATTTATACAGGGCAGGTTGCGACCATTGAACCGAGCTTTTCTGACGAGTTTTACACGCTGATGAATTGGGCTGATCAAGTGCGTAAATTGAAAATTAGGGTGAATACGGAAACACCTGAATTGGCAATAAAAGCGCAGAAAATGGGCGCTGAAGGCATTGGCCTTTGCCGTACGGAACATATGTTTTTTGACAAAAACCGCATTGTTTCGGTTCGGGAAATGATTTTGGCTGAGAATGAGGCGGGACGGAAACGTGCATTGGATAAATTATTACCAATGCAACGCCAGGATTTTGTTGATTTATTTAAAGCTATGTCTGGTTTTCCTGTGACGATTAGGTTACTTGACCCGCCATTACATGAATTTTTACCCAAAACCGACCAAGATATTATGGAAACCGCCAATGCCATTGGGGTTGATCATAAGACCATTTTAGATCGCTTACAGACATTGTCTGAAACCAACCCTATGCTTGGGCATCGAGGGTGCCGATTGGCCATTACCAACCCCGAAATTTATGACATGCAGGTGCAAGCAATTTTTGAAGCTACAATTTTGGCAGAGCAAGAAACTGGTGACCCGACCATGCCAGAAATTATGATTCCATTTGTATCTACAAAAGCAGAATTGGTATTTTTGAAAGACCGAATAGAAAAAGTGGCCGATGAAGTGGCAAATATACATGGGGCGCGACCTGCCTTTAAATTTGGCACCATGATTGAATTGCCACGTGCGGCTTTGCGTGCCGAAGATTTAGCCGAATTATCTGACTTTTTTAGCTTTGGCTCCAATGATTTAACCCAGACCACTTATGGCATTAGCCGTGATGACAGCGCACGTTTTTTAAATTCTTATACGCGCCGTGCGATTATTCCGCATGATCCGTTTGTATCTATTGATAAAGATGGTGTTGGGGAGCTTGTTAAAATTGCTGTAGAGCGCGGCCATAAAGGCAATGAAAACTTAAATGTTGGAGTGTGCGGTGAGCATGGTGGTGACCCATATTCGATTCATTTTTACGGTGATTTGGGGTTGGATTATGTATCTTGTGCGCCATTTAGGGTGCCTGTTGCCAGACTTGCAGCAGCGCAAAACAAGATTGCCAGTGAAATAAAAGCTGCCGAAGCCTAAATTAGGCCACATTATTATGGATTAAATAACTTGGTTAATAATATCTTAATCGGTATTTTGTACAAGTTAGGTAGGTTCAAATTCGAAAATCTATTTGATTTAATATCACAGGTATAATGACAAATCGTTCTAGCCAATATACCGACGCTCATAAAGTTTTTCATAAAAATCAACGTCGGCAAAAAAAACCAATGCAGTTTAGGCATCGTGCGGTTTTGCACGCGCTTTTTGGCTTGGCATTTTTTGGCTTTTTTATGACATCATTTACCGATTATGAGCAAATGATAGGCACAAAGCTTGAACTATACCCTGAAGATGTTGAGGAAAACCTATTATATGATGTGCCCAAAATTGTTGTTATGCAACAAAAGCACGGTAGCTCGGTTTATGACATTGCAGGTAAAACAGCCAAACGAGACACTGATAAAATACGGGTGAACCGCACTAAGAAGCGCAACAGCACTTATTATAAAAAGATAGTAAAAATAGACAAAGACAAAGCAGTTCAGCAAGCTGCGCAGCGGGCAAAACAAATTGCTGCGTTGGATAGACAGGCTGCCATTCATGAAATGGCGGCACAGAAAATAATTGCTGAGAAAATTATTTTGAAACAAACAAGTTCGGAAATTAAGGCTAAAAAAATTGCAAATTTACCGAAGGTTTCTGATAAAAAGCAAGCATTGACGGTATTAAGCTCGCTCACTGAGCAGCCCTCTAGCCATGAATTGATAGGTGGTAGTAAAATTACGCCCAAAATATTATCGGCCAGTGAAATTGAAAAACTAAAACAAGATACAAAAAACCAAGCTGAAGTATATGTGGCTGAACAAATCGCGCCCATGCCAACCATACATTCGGGTAAAAATAAAAGCCAATTTGTTGAGGCTATGTTGAGCCAAGTGACTGCCCAAGCCCATGAAACTGAGCTGGGATGGAGTGCGGGTAATGGGAAATCATCTTCCATAAGACGCCAAGTGATTGCCTTGGATAAATTGAACGGCTTTACCATTGTGAACGGTAAGATTGCCACAAAAGTTGCCGAAGAAAAAGGTGAACGGATATTGATGGCCAATGTAAAAGTGCCAGCGCCATTGAAGCGCCCTAAATATATACCCAAGCCAAAAGCCAAAGTTATTTCGACAAGCCGCACAAGCTTAACTTGCCTGACCACAGCACTTTACCATGAAGTGCGTGGTGAAAGCCGCGCGGGGCAATTGGCGGTTGCAGAAGTTATTTCGGCACGTCGTCGTAGCCGATCTTACCCCAATACATTTTGTGGGGTGATTTACCAAAACGCCACGAGGCGTAATGCTTGCCAGTTCTCATTTGCATGTGATGGCAAAACAGATTTACCTAGAGATTTGAAAACTTGGAAAAGAATGAAACAGCTTGCTGGCGACTTTTTGGCAGGCCGTGCGAGCGCACCGCGGGTGCGTGGCGCAACCCATTACCATACGAAGGCGGTAAGCCCAAAATGGCGTTGGTCTATGAAACGCCTTGGATCTATTGGGGCGCATATATTTTATAAAGATCCCAGAGCGAAAGCATAGTGTGTGAAGAGCGAAAGCTTAATAGGCAGAGCCGCTATTGCCGATTTTTAGGCCTTGCATGTTTGGACTGTTTATCAGCTTCTTATTATATTCGAACAATTGGGCGGGACGGCCACTTGGTTGATTGCGAATTTCACCAGTTTTGCTGACGAGGTCTTCGCGCTCTACAAAGCGCCTGAAATTTTGTTTGTGCAAATGATAGCCTAATATTGCTTCGGTTGAGCGTTGTAGCTCGAACAGAGTGAACTTATCGGGCATGAGATCGAAAATTACCGGTTGATGTTTGATTTTTGTCCGCATGCGGCCAAGGGCTGTTGCCAATATGCGCCGATGATCATATTGCATGTAGCGGCCAGTAGGCAATTCTGTATCGGGGCTTGAAACGTAAATATCGGCCGTCATATCATCATTGGCATCACGCACCGCTTCGAATACGAGGCTGGCTTCATACATAAGCTCGAACCGTTGTAGGATATTTTCTTCCTGCCAGACATCATCTAAATCGCCAAAGCAGCGTTTAATGCGTTGGTCGGTTTCTGGTGAATCGCTCCATTTATATAATTTGGGTAAAATAAAATCATCGAGCATTGCGGGGCGGCCTTGGCGGAAATCTTCCCACGGGAAATGCTGATAAATGCCGCTCCATTGGCGGTAGGATTGTTTTTCGCGTAGTTCGGGCTGGATGCAGGCTAGATAGCCGATGCTGACAATATGACGGTTGGGGTTGCCATAGCTAAAGCGCCCACTATCGCCAAATGTATAGAGCTGCTCGACATAATTTAAATCCATATCGGTTTGGCTTTTAACCCAATGCCGAAGGCCTTGCTCCATGGTTTTATGTGAGTTAGGCTGATATGCGCCCCATGGCAAAAGGTTTTTAATGTCACTAATTGTCAGCACAGTGAGGCTGTCATTGCTGTCCATATTCAATGATAGAATGACGGCATTTAAATCTATGATGATTTGTTCAAATTCGGCTGTGTCTGTGGGGTCGGACATATAACTCTCTGGTTAAAAAGGTAGCTCAAATGGCTTGCCGCTATGAGTAAAGCTGCCGCGCCCTATATTGTCAATGGCTTCTATCATTTTGCCATCACGTTTTAGGCATTGGTCGGCTAAAGAGATGACCAATTTATTGGGCGTGGCGAACGGTGCTGCACTGCGTAGGTTTTGGGCTAACTCTTCTTCGGCACCTGCGCCACGCACAAAATTTGCTGCAATGTAAGCGCATGCGGTGGAGCGGCTTACGCCTGCCCAACAATGGAATAGGATGGGGGCTTGTTGGTTCCAGTTTTCGAGGAATGCAATGAGCTTCTCGATGTCGGAAGCTTGGGCATTGACGAAGCCTTGGGTGGGTGTGTTGATGTCGTTAAATGATAATTTAAGGTGGTTTTTAGGGGTAATATTATGCGGGGTCTCGGGCATCATATCTTTATTGATGATCGACACTAGAAATTCGGCACTTGTATTTTGAATGCTTTGGGAAATGAGGTCTAAACTACAGACGTGAATCATCTTTAATTACCTTTTACTTTTGTTTCTTTTAAAAACCGTTCATTTATGCTGTTAAACCGATTTATAAATTGAATTTCGGCTTGTTTGACGCTGAGTGGTTTCAATTGATTTAACTTAGTTTCCATAGCTTTAGTTAAATTTTTGGGCTTGTCAAAAAATTCATTGGCCTCATCAATAGAAAAACCTGCAAGGCCGATGGCTTCGTAATAAGCGCAAGCTAAATCGGCTTGTTTTATGAGTTTTTTTTCTTGTTTTGTGGGTGTGCTGCGCAGACCAAAGCGTATATGGATTGCAGCTTCGAGTTTTTCCTCAAACTGTTTATAGTCGAACCCTAGAGCGTTTTTGAACGGGCTTATCATATCGCCAATTACATATTCTGACGCATCATGCAGCAATGCCATAAGCTCTAATCTGGCTGAAATTGACGGCAGTAGATCGGCGCAAATATCGGCAACAATAAGGGAATGTTCGGCGACTGAAAAGGCGTGGTCGCCTTTGGTTTGGCCGTTCCACCTTGCGACACAGGCAATGCCGCGTGCGATGTCTGAGATTTCAATATCGACAGGTGAGGGGTCTAAAAGATCTAACCTACGGCCAGACAGCATGCGCTGCCACGCCCTTTTTTGTGTTTTTATACTCATGTGCGTATTTCTATTTTAGCGACACATTTTTGATGGCTGTGGCAGGTGACAAGATGGTTGTTGATGAGGCCAACGGCTTCCATAAAAGCGTAGACAATGGTGGGGCCAACATATTTGAAACCACGTTTTTTGAGGTCTTTGGAAATATTTTCACTCAGCTCGGATTTGGTTGGATAGGCTGCATTTGGTTGACGCTGCCTGTCTATTGGTTTGCCATCCACTTGTTGCCACCAATAATTGGCAAAGCCCACCTCTTGATGAAGTTTTAAATAGGCTTGGGCATTGCTTCGCACGGCAAATATTTTTGAGCGATTGCGCACAATGCCCGTATTTTTCATCTGGGCTTCTAGCTCATCATCGGAAATGGTGGACAGAATGTGCGGGTCGAAATTATGGAAGGCTTCACGGAAGGCTTCTTCTTTTCGTAAAATGACGATCCATGACAGGCCAGCTTGAAAGCCATCTAGGATGAGTTTTGCGAATAGTGCTTGGTCGTTATATTCGGGCACGCCCCACGCATTGTCGTGATAAGCGAGGTATAATTCGTCATCATCATTTGGCCATTCGCAACGGCTTATGCCATCACCAATGCGGATGTTATCATCTGAATGGCGGTTTCTTATAAGTTTTGGATCCATTCTGGCCTCGTGATGGTGAATTGGTCTAAATTGGTGGTATCAGCGGAGATTTTATCCATCCGCATGATGGCTAGGGTAATATCATAAACTTGGCAAATGACTTCGCCGACTGATTTTTCGGCTTGTAAGACTTTATCGCCTTTTTGATGTGGTGAAGTTGATTGAAGTGGTAACAGCCGTTTGCGGGCATCTGATTTATGGCGCATGCGTGAGACGACTTCTTGCCCGACATAACAGCCTTTGGTGAAGCTTATGCTGCCTAATTTATCGAACCATAAATCTTGCGGGAAATGCTCTGATGCTTGGTAGTTTGAACCAAATTCTATGATGGCTTGGCTTGCTAAATAGTGATGGTAAGTAGCTGCATTGGTTTCGTTGAGCGTGGACTTGCTGATGTTGCGTATGACATTTGCGATGCGTGGATCGGGCGCGGAAATGATGGAATTTTCTAACGATTGTTGAGAAATGTTGAGATGCAAATTATCGGAGATGTTGGTGAATGCCACGTTGCTGCGCAGTTTGAACATGTTAAAGCGTGTGAGCAGCCAATCGCAAGCGCTTGAATGTATATCGAGCAGGTAACCTGCCTCATAATTATAAATAAATAAATCGGCTAGGATTTTACCTTGCGGAGTGAGAATGAGGGCATGGATGGCGCTTTGTTGGGTGAGTAGGTCGATATCGTTACTGATTTGACCTTGTAGAAACTCACTGGCATCTGCGCCTGTAACTTGGATGAATGAACGGTCTTTGAGTGTGAAGGGGGTGAATTTGGTCATGTTATTTATCTTCTGGGGTGTTTTTGTTTAGGTTTTTACGCGCAAAATATTGCCATGTGCCATCGGTGCTGATGGCCAGTTGAAAACCAGTATAAAGGCCCGTTTGGCGGTTTTTAAGATATTCCGTTGGTGAGACAATTTTAAGCAGTTCAACCATGTCTACCGTGCAGGGGTATGTTAAATCTTGATCGGCAAAATACGGCCAGATGTAGAGGTCGACACCGCCATTAAGTGGTTTCTTGAGGTAGGGCATGCTCAGGACCTCGATCATTTGCGCTAAAATATAGCGCCCTTCGGTATCTTGAGATTGAGAGAGCCATGATTGGATGGGGGTATCTTCATAATTGGCATCGGGACCAAAATCGGCCACTGGCCAAATTTCATTTTGATCGGCGATTTCTTGCATAGGCAGCATGTTGCCAAACGCGGCTTGGCTCATGATTTCTTGGCGGGTTTTAAGCACTGCTTCAGGTAGGGCTGTTATATCGCCACGGGTTGCGCAATCAAACTCATGCGCGGCAACGGGATGGCTTATAAAAAGCAAAAAGACCGTCATACATAATGATGACAGTCTTTTTATTGTGCTTCGGAGTATGTCATTTTTCATAATTTTTAAACAATAAGTTATAAAGTTGGTGCTTAAGTAACGATATAGCTTTTTAATATGTAAATCAATTATGCCAAATGAAATTTTTTAATTTCTATTGCAAGGTTTTGTTGAGTGTAAACTCTCCTGTGCGGATACGTTGGGCTAGGCTCTCTGTCATTTTTGCAACAGGATCTTCGCCATATTGGTTGACCATGTCTGAAATAGCAGCGAAAATAGCAGCCGTTGCAATCATATCTGACTCGACGCCATCATTAATTGCGTTTTCCCAAGCTTCTAAAAGATAGCTGAGAGCGCGTTGTTTTTCGAACTGTTGATCAACATGTTTTGTTGGGTCTTCTTCGATAATGTCTGATTTATCGTTTAGATTTTTCATAAATGCTTTTGCCCCAAAACTCGAACTAACTTAATTATTTGTTGAAACTAAATTAGCATAATTTGCGCGGAGGTGGTGGGAAAACTTAACAAAAGGTTAACGCTGTGGATTTGAACGTTAATGTCTATATAAAACAACAGCTTAAATTATTTAAAATTTTATGAATATTTATAGTTAATGGGTTATTAACAAAAATTATTTTGAGAAATTTGCTTTAATTAAACAAGATATCTGCCGTGGCTTGGGTATCGTTGATAGATGTGTGGGTGAGCGCAACATCATGATGTTGAGCCACAGAAGCAGCACCACTATTAATAACACCTGAGGCTAGATTTATGCGTTCACGCAGTTTTTCGGTTGTGCTTGAACATAGCATAATTAGTGAAATTTCATCGGCACGGACATTATCTTTTAAAGCGGCTTTGATGGTATCTTGAATGATACGTTCCATCTCTGATGTGATGGCAAAAAGTGTATTGCGGTCTTCATCAGTGGCGGCATGATAAGCTTCGACGATGAGAGTTTGATCTGACAGGCCGCTATCCGCAAAATGAGTGACATAGTCTTTTGGACGCCAATCGCACAAATCATCTATCAGGTCGGGCATATCGACAATCATATCGAGCAGCATAATGACTTCGTTGAAATGGTTTAGATAGTCGGTTGCAAGATAAGTAGTTGGGCTGATCGACTTGCCGACAATGCGTTTGTGCAGATCGTCAGACGCGCGTCTGGGCTGCTTTCTTCTGTCAGATAGTTTTTCGACCGTTGATGCCATATGTGATTAAAACCAAAAAATAATATATTCAGGTGTTTAGGATACAAAAAATTGGTTAACAAATTCAAAATTGTGCTAGCTTGTGAATATATTTTTACCAAGGAATGCGCTTTATGTGCTCGCGTTATAACTTATTAGACGATAGCAGACATATTGCAGAACTTTTTGGCATTGAGGGCGCGCTGAATATTTCGACCTCTTACAGCGGCTCGGAACAAATGCAAATGCCGAAACGCTATAATATTGCACCGACGCAACCTGTACTGATTGTTAGAAATCAAATAGATGTGGAGCAGAGGTTAAAGAACAAGCCAAAAATGCAATGGGTGCAATGGGGCTTTATGCCTGATTGGATGCGTGAGCCGCCCCGCACGTTGATGCTAAATGCCCGTAGTGAAACTGTGTGCCAAAAGCCGATGTTCAGAGGCGCTATTGAGCAAAATAGGTGCATTATACCCGCAACAGGTTGGTATGAGTGGAAAACAATTCGTGGTGTCAAGCAGCCATATTATATAAGCCGCGATATGAGCCGTAGCAATAATAGCTTATTGGCTTTTGCGGGTGTTTATAGCCGTTTTATGACGGCAGACGGTAGTGAAATGGATACGATGGCTATTTTAACTAAGCCTGCCATGCCTGGGTTAAGGCAAGTGCACCACCGTATGCCATGCTTATTACCGCCAGATGCTTATGGAGATTGGCTTGATGGTTGGAATGTGCGGGGGCGCAACGCCTTGGATTTATTTGCAGATGAAGAAATAAGCGCTGAAGTTGAGAGCCTAAGAATGCACCCTGTAAGCCGTGATGTGGGCAATAGCCGCGTTGACCGTGACTATTTTATTGATGAAATTACGCTTGAAGATGATCTGGTGAAGCCGATTGCGCCCAAAGCGCAGTTGGATTTATTTTGATGGTTTCCTTTGATGAGGGCGGCTGCTTAAGGGTTCGAAAAAGCGCAATAGGTAGCCATCTGGATCGGCAATGACAAATTGTTTTTGGCCGACTTCTTGAGTGTCAGTTTGATAATATTTTTCTTCTAATGGTAAATACAATTTTATATTATGCGCGGCTAATGATGCAATGAGGGGCGCGACGGATTTGACTTTAATCTGCACGTTTAAGCCACGTCCAAATGGATATTGTGGGGTTTGCTCATCAATTTGAAAATCGCGGCCAGTGCCGAGTTGGTCGAGCATTAATTCGGCATCGCCTATATAAAGATAGGCAAAGCCTTCTGCTGGGCGTTGGTATTTGATTTTAAAACCGAGGATGTCTGTATAAAATACGAGGCTTTTTGCAATGTCACGGACTGCGAATTCTGGTACAAGTGCGGTCATTTTTTACCCTGTATGGTTGGCACTTTACTGGGGTCGATGACTTTGGCGAATGATGCGGCTTGAATGGGTTCGTAGCCCAGTTTGTCGTAAAAATTAAATACTTTTTCATTGCCATGACGCACGAAGAGGTTGATTTTCCAAGCACCTTTGGCGACTAAATAATCCTCCGCTTCTTGCATGAGAGATTTGCCCAAACCTTTGGATTGATGGTTGGGGCTAACGGCTAGATAATATACCGCACCGCGATGCCCATCATGACCTACCATACAAGTGGCGACTATTTTGCCCGCTATTTCGGCAAGGATAATATCGGATTCTTTGCCGTTTAATGCAAATTCGAAATCGTTTTCTGGGTCGTTATGGGGGCGTGTGAGGCCTGCATCATGCCAGATTTGGATGGCGTTTTGTTGATCGGCTTTGGTGGCGATTCTGAAATTGATTATTGACATTTATATATGACCTAAAATTTGAGCTGATTATGAGCCAACTTGTTGGCGAACTTGCCAACTGAGGCCGCCCGTTAGGGCGTACCCGCGTAGGCCCGAGCATAGCGAGGAATAGCCGCAAGCGATATAATTATTTGCCAACTTGTTGGCTTATACTAATCTAGAAATTAGTCCAAGGGGATGGTTTTATAGGGGTTGAGAATGTTGTTTGGATCGAATTGGGTTTTGATCTGTCGCATCATTTTAAGTTCTACCGGTGATTTAATCTCGCGCATGTCTTTATATTTCATTTGGCCGATGCCATGTTCTGCGCTGACTGAGCCATTCATTTTAACCACTAGGGCATGTATCTTATCGGCAACGTCATACCATTTTGAGAGATATTTTTGTTTGTCCATATCGACGGGTTGACTGACGTTATAATGTAGGTTCCCATCACCTATATGGCCAAACGGCACTGGCCGAGCATCGGGTATGGTCGCCTCTACAATGAGTGCGGCTTGTTTTAGGAATGCGGGTATATCGGCAACGGCGACGCTAATATCGTGTTTAATGCTTCCGCCTTCTAGGCCTTGAACCTCAGACAATATGTGGCGTAGCTTCCAAAATTCTTTGGCTTGGGTTTCGTTTTGGGCAAGGGCGGCATCACTAACTAATTCTTGTTCGAAAGCTTGTTCTAGGATGTTCATCAGCGCATCATCTGTATGGGCAAGCTCGATGAGGATATACCAAGGGGCTTGGCTTTCTAGAGGGAAGCGAACATCTTGACCGTGTTTAAGCACAAAATCTATGCCAATTTGCGGGATGATTTCGAATGCGGTGACTTGGTTATCACAATTTTTTTGCGCCAGCGACAATAGATTAACTGCCTCTTGCGGGTTTTGTATGGCGCAAAATGCTGTCGCGGTGTTTTGCGGCTTGGCATAGAGCTTTAAGCAAGCTTGGGTGACAATGCCTAATGTGCCTTCGGCGCCAATAAACATATGTTTTAGATCATAACCCGTATTATCCTTGCGCAGGTTTTTAAGGCCGTTCCAAACTTCGCCATCGGCCATGACAACCTCTAAACCTAATACCAGATCTCGGGTATTGCCGTATTTTAGCACGCCTGTGCCACCTGCATTAGAGCTTATGTTGCCGCCAATCTGGCAACTGCCCTCTGACGCCAAACTGAGTGGAAAAAATAGGCCAGCCTCGAGTGCAGCAAGCTGTACTTGTGTCAATGTATTACCCACGCCACATGTGAGGCTTTGGGTTTGTGCGGATACTTTTATATCGCCACTTAAGCGGCTAAGTGAAATGATGATTTCATCGCCTGTATGTGGCACTTGTGCGCCAACCAAACCCGTATTGCCGCCTTGCGGAATGACCGCTAATTTGCGGGTATTTGCATGTTTAAGGATTTGTGACACTTGCTCGGTGTTGGCGGGGCGTAAAACGCACGGGCTGTCTTTTGTATAGAGCTTACGCGGTTCTTCGGTATGCGGCTCTATATCTGCTTGTTCAGTGAGGACATGTTTTGCGCCCAAAATCTTGATAAAATAATCGGTATCGGCTTGGGTGAGTTGATTGAATGTCATAGTCTCTCTCATTTTGGAGCCGCGGCACGGCTAAGACGGTCGTTAATGGCCACACCAATATTTAAATTTGGGATGGGCGCAACAGCAATTGTGCAGCCATTTTCTATACAATAATCATCTAACGCATGCAACATAGCAAAAAGATTCTGTGCGGCTTCATCTAAGTTGGCACTAGGGCTTAAATTGAGGCTGTAATTTTTAAAATTATTTTGCCCAAATGCCAGATAGGCTTGGTTTTTATCGGGTGTTGAAATATTAGTTTTGAGGCTAACTTTGGGAGCATAGTGACTGGTAAGCATGCCAGGGGAGATGAGTTTTTCATCCGCAGATTTTGAGCTTTGAACATGTTCGACAGATGTGCCAAGCAGTTGCTCCACTGCAATTATATTTATACTGCCTGGGCGTAAAATTTTAACCGCCTCATTGGGCACGACTGAAATGACTGAAGATTCAACACCGACCAAGCAAGCACCACCGTCGATTATCATATAAATATCATCACCTAGGCTTTGTTTGACATGTTCCGCTAATGTGGGGCTAATGCCGCCCGATGCGTTGGCGCTTGGGGCGGCCACGGGCACATTTGCGGCTTCGAGCAATTGCCGAGAAATGGGGTGGGCTGGCATGCGCAATGCAACGCTTGGGCCGCCTGCACTGACAATGGTAGATAGCGGGCAATTGATGCTGCGTTTGACAATGAGGGACATTGGCCCCGGCCAAAATTGGGCAGCCAATTGCTTGGCTCTGTCATCAAACTCGCCATATTCTAACGCTTGATCCATACTTGTAATGTGCACGATGAGTGGGTTGTTGCTGGGGCGGCCTTTGGCTGCGTAGATAGATTTTACGGCGGCATCATTGGTGGCATCGGCTCCGAGGCCATAGACGGTTTCGGTTGGGAATGCGACCAATTCACCGCGCCTGATGGCCTTACCAGCTTCTTTTAAATTTTGTTGGTTGGCGCGTAAAATTTCGACCATTATGTTGTTTCACCATGACTTTATTTTTTATTTTGCACTACTTATACCCATTGTCGTTGGGTCAATGAAGCCAAATTTGATGTTTTTTAGAAATTAGCTTGCTCTGTACAGCTGTGCAACTCTAAACTTAATTCAAACTCATAAAAGGCGGAAAAAATGACCTATAAAGCACCCATAAGCGACATAAAATTTACACTTGATTTTATAACTGATTTTAGACAACGGGTTGAAAAAGAAGAATTTACTGACCTTTCGGCTGATTTGGTGGATGCTGTATTGCTTGAAGCGGCTAAATTTGCAGAACAAGAAATTGCACCGCTAAACCGCATTGGTGATACCCAAGGGGCAACGTTACATGTGCATGATAATGCTTTTAACGAAGTGACGACGGCAAAAGGTTGGCCTGAGACTTATAAAAATTGGTGTGAAGCAGGTTGGGCAGGTTTGCCGCACGACCCTGAATATGGCGGGCAGGGCTTGCCAACAATTTTGGGCGTGGCAACCACTGAATTATGGAATGCCGCTTCGATGGCGTTTGGCATTGGCCCTGTTTTAACCCAAGGCGCTGCTGATACCATAGCGCATTTGGGCACAGAAGCTCAAAAGCGGACATATTTGGAGCAAATTATATCGGGCAATTGGTCGGCCACTATGAATTTAACCGAGCCTGATGTGGGGTCTGACCTTGGCATGCTAAATAGCAAAGCCGTTCGAGATGGTGACGACTTTAAAATTAGCGGCACAAAAATATTTATCACCTATGGCGAGCATGACTGCGCTGAAAACATAATACATTTGGTTTTGGGACGCATTGAAGATGCGCCAAAGGGTGTGAAAGGTTTGTCATTATTCATCGTACCTAAATATTTGGTGAATGAGGATGGCAGTTTGGGTGAGCGAAACACGGTGGAAGCCATTGGACTTGAAGAAAAAATGGGCATACATGGCAGCCCGACTTGCACCATGGAATTTGATGGTGCGACTGCTTATTTAATTGGGGAAGAAAACAAAGGCATAAACGGCATGTTTATGATGATGAATAATGCCCGTTTGATGGTAGCGACACAGGGCGTATCTATTGGTGACAGAGCCTACCAACATGCTCTGAATTATGCTAATGAACGCACCCAAGGCAAAAGAGCTGACACACCGCAAGGTAAAATGACCTTGATTAAGAATCACCCAGACATCAAACATATGCTGCTGAAACAGCGTTGTTATACGATGGCATCGCGCGCGCTATGTTATCAAATGGCTTTATACCTTGATTTGGGCAAGGCTTTGGATGGTGACGAAGCTAAAGTTGCTATGAGAAATGCTGATTTTCTAACGCCAATTGCCAAGGGTTATGCAACCGATATGGGCATTGAAACCGCATCATTAGGTGTGCAGATTCATGGTGGTATGGGCTTTATTGAAGAAGCAGGTGCTGCCCAGCATTATAGAGATGCGCGTATTGCGGCTATATATGAAGGCACAAATGGCATTCAGGCAATGGATTTAGTGGGCCGAAAATTGAAAATGGACAATGGCACCACAGCGTTGCGCTTTATTGATGATGCCTTGATACTTGCTGATGAATTAATGCAATCTGACGTGGATTATGGCAAAGCCGCTTACAGGCTTAAAGACGCAGCCGAAGCTGCGAAACAATCTACACTTTGGATTTTGGCGGCACAAGATGTTGACCTGCCATTGGCCGCCGCCACAAATTATATGAAATTAATGGGCTTGTTATTGGGTGCGTTTTACATTGCTAAAGGTGCTGTGAACGCAGCGGGTAAAATTTCTAACGATTCGGAATATGTTTATTTGGCGAGATTTTTTGCTGAAAATCTATTGCCAGAAGCAGTTGCCTTAAACAAGATAATTACCGATGGTAGTGAGGTTTTATTAGCCGCACCAGAAGATATGTTTGATATATAGGAGAGATGACAATGACAAGTGAAACCTTAAAAGGCAAAACTCTTTTTATAACAGGTGCAAGCCGTGGGATTGGCCTTGCCATTGCCAAAGCAGCAGCAAAACAGGGCGCGAATGTAGCCATCGCAGCGAAAAGCACCAAACCACACCCCAAATTGGAAGGTACAATTTTTACTGCTGCCGAAGAAATTGAAGCGCTTGGCGGCAAAGCATTACCGCTGCGCGTTAACATACGCGAAGAAGACCATGTGAAAGCGGCAATTGAAAAAACCGTTGAAACATTTGGCGGTATTGACATTGTTATCAATAACGCATCTGCGATTTCTTTAACATCTACCCTTGAGACTGAAATGAAGCGGTTTGATTTAATGAACCAAGTGAATGCACGTGGCTCTTTTATGGTGGCTAAATATGCGATTCCACATTTGGCAAAGGCATCTAACCCCCATATTTTAAGCCTTTCGCCACCATTAGACATGAATGAAAAATGGTTTGCGGGGCATGTTGCATATAGCATGGCGAAATTTGGTATGAGCATGGTGGTATTGGGTTTGGCAGGTGAATTGCGTTCTGCTGGCATTGCGGTGAACGCATTATGGCCACGTACGACCATTGCCACAGCAGCCATTAAAAATATATTGGGTGGTGAAAAGCTTATGTTGGCATCGCGCACACCAGAAATTATTGCTGATGCTGCTATGCGTATATTCGCTAAGGATTCAAAAGAATTTACGGGTCAATTTATCATTGATGATAGTTTTTTATATGACGAGGGTGTGCGTGATTTTGACCAATATAGAGTGGATGCTAGTAACGACTTAATGCCCGATTTCTTTGTGCCAGAGGACTCGATTGCGCCTGTAAGTTTGAAAGCCATCAAGTGAATAAAATACTACAAACTCAGATGTTGATCTTTCGTAAATAAAGTTTTGCACATTTGGACTTAATAAAATTGGACTTATTGAGTAAATTGACTTAATTAATTACATTAAAATTCAATTTTAGAGAGAATATAATGGGCGATAATATTCGAGACTTAACATTTGAGCAAGCACTTGCAGAGCTTGAACAAATTGTGAAGACCCTAGAAAGTGGTAATATTGAATTAGATAAATCTATCGCTCAATATGAACGTGGTGAAAAACTCAAGGAATATTGCAGCCAGAAATTGCAAGAAGCGGAAGCTCGGGTTGAGAAAATAAACCTTTCCAATGGTGAAATACAAGGCACACAAGCCGCTGAGTTATAATTGCAATTTGAATTGAGTAATTTTAAGTGACAGACAATAAACTAGAAACCCCATTATTAGACACCATAAAAAACGCTGAAGATGTGCGTAATATTGATGATATTGATTTACAGCAATTGGCCGAAGAAGTGCGTGCTGATATGATTGATTCGGTATCCTACACAGGTGGGCATTTAGGCGCTGGTTTGGGTGTTGTTGAATTAACTGTGGCATTGCATAAAGTTTTTGATACCCCTACGGACAAAATTATTTGGGATGTAGGACACCAAGTTTACCCGCATAAAATACTCACAGGCCGACGTGACCGCATGCATACCATTCGCCAAGGCGGTGGTTTGTCTGGTTTTACCAAACGAGCCGAAAGTGAACATGACGTATTTGGTGCTGGACATAGCTCGACCTCTATATCGGCAGGTGTGGGTATGGCTTTGGCACGCGACATTAAGGGCGAAAAACACAATATTATTGCTGTGATTGGTGATGGCTCTATTACTGCTGGCATGGCTTATGAAGCTATGAATAATGCGCATTTGACCAAGGGTCGATTGATTGTTGTTTTAAATGATAATGATATGTCTATCGACCGACCTGTGGGCGCAATGTCGGCTTATTTTGCCCGCCATTTAAGTGGTGATACTTATATGGCAATGCGGGACTTTGGTAAAAAAGTTGCGCGTAAACTGCCAAGACCTGTTGGTTACGCATTGGCGCAAACCGAAGAATATACCCGTACATTATTATCGGGCGGCGGTGCATTTTTTGAGGCCATGGGCTTTTATTATGTGGGCGTGGTAGACGGCCATAATTTAGATGAATTGCTGCCTGTTTTGCGCAACATAAAAGACGAAGAAGACAAGCCGATATTGCTGCATTTAAAAACAGTTAAAGGCAAGGGCTATGCACCTGCCGAAAACAGCAATGATAAATATCATGGTGTTGGTAAATTTGACGTGAAAACGGGTGAGCGGGCTAAGAGCATTGCCAATGCACCGAAATATCAAGATGTATTTGGTGATAGCCTGATTAAAGAAGCGCGCAAAGATGATAGAATTGTGGCCTTAACACCTGCAATGTTATCTGGTTCTGGCTTGGTGGATTTTCAGGATGAATTTCCTGACCGTTGTTTTGATATGGGCATTGCTGAGCAAACTGTTGTAACTTCGGCTGCTGGTATGGCCTGTGAAGGTTTGAAACCTTTTGCAGCTTTATATTCGACATTTTTACAACGCGGGTATGACCAAATTGTACATGATGTAGCGATTCAAAACTTGCCTGTTAGATTTGCCATTGACCGTGCTGGTTTGGTGGGGGCAGATGGCCCGACACATGCAGGTAGCTTTGACATTGGCTTCTTGGTGGCATTGCCTAACATGGTTGTGATGGCGGCAAGTGATGAAGCTGAATTGGTGCATATGGTGGCAACAGCAGCGGCTTATGATGATGGCCCAATAGCGTTTAGATATCCACGCGGTGAAGGTGTTGGTATTGAAATTCCTGAAGTTGGTGTGCCGCTTGAAATTGGCAAGGGTAAAATTGTAAAAGCGGGTACTGACGTGGCTATATTGAGCCTTGGTACACGTTTAGAGGAATGCCTAAAAGCTGCAGAAACGTTGGAAGCTGAAGGTATTTCAGTAACTGTAGCGGATGCACGATTTGCCAAACCAATTGACACAGGCTTGATTGACGAGTTGGCTACGAACCATAAAGTTATGCTTAGCGTTGAAGAAGGCTCTATTGGCGGGTTTAGCAGCATGGTGCTTGATCGTTTAGCTAAAACCGATGCTTTAAGCCAAGGTTTGAAATTTAGACCTTTATATTTACCTGATACATATATCAATCATAATTCACCTAAAAAAATGTATGATGAAGCAGGATTGAACGCGGAAGCGATTATTGAGAGTGTGAAAAAAGCACTCTAATTAAAGATTTTTACCCCATAAAAGATCGAATTTATGCAAATTACAATTGAGAATATTGGCCACAAAGGCCACGGGATTGCCACAGCTGATGGTGAAACCATATTTATACCATACGCGCTGCCGCAAGAAGTTGTACAGCTAGATGCTGCTTTGAAGCTCTCTAAAATTATTGAGCCATCGCCACATCGTATAAAAGCCAAATGCAAGCATTTTACCAAATGTGGCTCATGCAGTGCCCAACATATGGACGCTGAATTTTACGCTGACTGGAAGCAAAAAGCGCTTATATATGCACTTGAGCAGCAAAATATAGACAAAAAAATTGATGATTTTATCACTTTTGATGAAGCAAAAGATGATTTAAACCGCCGACGTCGGGTGAAATTGGCTGCGAAACGCACAAAAAAGACCATTATGATTGGTTATAGCAAAGCGCAAAGCCATGACATTATTCCGCTTGAAGAATGCCCGATTATCACCAGTAATCTACTAGAAATCATTCCGAAATTAGCTGATTTTATCAAGCCATTGATGAGCCGTAAGGGTGTGAGCCAAATTAACCTGACTGATTACAGTGGGGTGATTGAGATTTCGTTAGACAATGTGAAGTATGACCATTCATATGACGAGATAAATTATGTAAATGAGCAAGCTGAGAAACTTGATTTTGCCAGATTGGTGATTAATGGTGAGTTGATTATTCAGCGAAAAGACATTTTTGAAAATTTTGACGGTGTGAGTGTGACGCCTGTTGCGGCAGGCTTTATGCAAGCTATGAAAGCTGCTGAATTGACCATGAGTGGTTACGTAAAGCGCTTTTTGGCCGATAAAAAAGGCGATATTGTTGACCTGTTTGCAGGCATTGGTACTTTTACATTTGCGTTGGCAAAGAGCCATCAAATTGATGCATTTGATTATGATAAATTTGCCATCCAAGCTTTGCAAACTGGTTTTAACAAAGCTGGCGGTAAAGCTGAGCTTAAGTTGAAATCTGTAACCGCGACAGCGCGTGACTTATATAGGCGCCCATTATTTAAAGATGAGTTGAACAAATACGCATCTGCGATTATTGACCCGCCACGGGCAGGGGCCGAAGAGCAAGTGAAGCAGATTTGTGATAGTAAGATATCTGATGTGGTTTACATTAGTTGTAACCCCATCACTTTTGCAAAAGATGCTGAAAAGCTCATTGCTGCAGGCTTTACAATTCAGCACTTAGCGGCAATTGATCAGTTTAAATATGCGGCTCATTTGGAGCTGGTGGCACATCTAAGCCGTTAAGCTTTAATTAACCTAGAATGACAAGTCTAAAATTTAAATAAAATTTTATTAATCTTTTTGACCGACACTTAAATGGCTAACGCAACATTTATTTATCGGGGGTGAAAGGTTGAGACGATGAAATTTTTAGTTTTAAGTTTGGGGAAAATGATTTTTCAGGTGAGTATTATTATATTCATTATTGGATATTGTTTTGGTTTTTGGTTTAAAGGCCAAAATAGACCACAGGACAAAGCCCAGAAAAAGCTCCGATCGTCATCTATCCAACCTATACGCAAACCCGCCAATATACAGCGCTCTACGCAAAATGAAGCTGCTTAATTATATAAAATTTTAATGAAATTTGAAATTATTGGTTCACTTTGAAAACACTCTCCTGCTGTCCTGTTAACTTTTGTTAACTTTTTTCGGGCAGGATTTAGGACAGGGGAAAACAGTTTAACATTTTGAGTGAGTAAGGGAATTTCAAATGCGTATTATTATTTCAGCAATCAATGCATGGCTAACAAGTGACAGACAACAAACTAACAATAAAGATGCCGCGACATCTCGCGCAGATGCAAAACCGTTGGATTTTATCCTACATGTAGGGTAAAAATCATTTCGGAAGACTTGGTGGAATGGAAATCATTACCTTCCCAATCTCCGACAATATTTTTGAGTGATAAGCCCGCTTGTGTAATGCAAGCGGCAATCCTGTCTTTGGACATGAAGCGTAAATTGCTTCTTGAGACGAGGCGTTCGTCACCAAAATCATAATAATGATCGAATGTTATGATTTCGTCTGTATCAGACAATACCTTGGTTTCGACGTAAATTTTTTGATCTTTTATTTCCAGAGTATAGTTGTGGTTCCATTTTGTTGCCCAATCTATTTCTGGATTTCTTGATTCAAATACAAATTTTCCATAAGGTTTAAGATGTTTTTTGACTGTTTTTAACATGCTCAACACATCTTCATCGGTTAATAATACTTGAAACGTATGACCAGTCATTATGATGAGGTCGAATTTTTGGTCTAATTTGAAATTTTGAGCAAAAGCTTCGACCCAAGTTATGTTTTTTCCAAAACCAGTGCTGCGTGCAATATTAAGCATGGTAGGTGAAGGGTCTATACCTGTGACTTTATGTGCCTTGGCTGCATAGGCATTACAAATGAGCCCTGTGCCGCATCCTATATCGAGAATATGTTCGGGTGTATTGCCAGCTAATCTTAGATAAAATTCACGATTTTCTGACCAACCAGAATCATGGTCATATAATGCGGCTAACCTTGGATGCTTGTAATGAAAATCAGCCATTTTGAGCGCGATTAAGTAAGAAATGATCGGCCAATACAACTGCCATCATCGCTTCGCCAACGGGCACAGCACGAATGCCAACACATGGGTCGTGACGGCCTTTGGTCATCACATCGACCTCTTTGCCGAACTTATCTATTGATTGGCGTTTGGTGAGGATGCTTGAAGTTGGTTTAACTGCAAAGCGCACCACAACATCTTGACCTGAGCTTATACCGCCTAATATACCGCCTGCATTATTACTGAGAAATACAGGTTCGCCATTGACGTCCAAGCGTATTTGATCGGCATTTTCTTCACCAGTTAAAGACGCTGCATCGCTGCCTGCTCCAATTTCAACTGATTTAACGGCATTGATGCTCATCATAGCCGAAGCTAAATCTTGATCTAATTTTGCATAAATAGGCGCGCCTAAACCAACAGGAACGTTGGATGCGCGTATTTCGATGACAGCACCGACGGAAGAACCTGATTTGCGGATTTTGTCTAAATAGGTTTCCCACTTTGGCACCATTTCGGCATCTGGGCAGAAAAATGGATTTTGTGAGGTTTGTGCGTCATCCCAATTGTCGTAATTTATTTTTAAATCGCCAATTTGTACCAATGCACCTGTGATTTTAATGTCTGAAATCACTTGGCGTGCAACACCACCGGCTGCCACCCGCATTGCTGTTTCACGTGCACTCGAACGGCCACCACCACGATGGTCGCGAATGCCGTATTTATTCTGATATGTGAAATCGGCATGACCTGGGCGATATTGATTTTTAATTTCGCCATAGTCTTTAGAGCGTTGATCGGTATTTTCGATCATCAGGCTTATGGGCGTGCCAGTTGACACTAACACACCATCTTCATTTTCGAACACGCCAGACAAGATTTTAACCAGATCGGCCTCTTGGCGCTGGGTTTCGAAACGGGTTTTGCCCGGTTTGCGTAAATCTAGAAATTTTTGTATTTCGGCCACGTCAATTGGTAGATTGGGTGGGCAGCCATCGACAACACAGCCAATGGCAGGGCCGTGGCTTTCACCCCACGTCATAAATTTAAATACATGACCAAAAATATTATAAGACATGGGGCAGGACTCTTAATCTAATTTAACTTCAACGGTTGAAATGTCGGGTGCATCGACTTGCTTCATACCCACAACATGGTAACCACTATCGACATGATGGGTTTCGCCTGTGACAGCGGTGCCAAGGTCTGAACATAGATAAAGGGCGCTGTTGCCGACTTCATCAATGGTCACGCTGCGTTGCAATGGTGAGTTATATTGGTTCCATTTAAGGATATATTTGAAATCGCCAATGCCTGCTGATGCCAATGTGCGAATTGGCCCTGCTGAAATGGCGTTAACGCGAATTTGGTTGGAGCCTAGATCGACCGCAAGGTAGCGAACGCTGGCTTCTAGAGCAGCTTTGGCAACGCCCATAACATTATAATGAGGCATAACGCGCTCGGCACCATAATAGGTGAGAGTGAGTAATGCGCCGCCATTAGGCATTAATTTTTCGGCACGTTGAGCGACTGCTGTGAATGAATAACATGAGATATTCATCGTCATATTAAAGTTAGCTGAAGTTGTATTAACATAGCGGCCAACCAGCTCGTCTTTATCGGAAAAAGCCAATGCGTGAACCACAAAATCAATTGTACCCCATTTTTCTTTGAGGGCATCGAACATCGCATCTAGGCTCGCGTCATTGGTAACATCGCATTCGTATAATGTGTCGCATTTCAGTTCATCTGCAACTTTTTGCACACGTTTTAGAATTTTTTCATCTTGATAAGAAAGTGCAATTTCGGCGCCTTGTGAAGTGAAAGCTTTGGCGATGCCAAAAGCAATAGAACGGTTATTGGCTACGCCCATGATGAGGCCGCGCTTACCTTGCATTATATTATTCATGATTTTTCCATTCGATATTTTCCGCAAAATTCAATATATAATATATATTCAATCATTGGCGTTGACGCAAGGATGTTATGCGTCTGACTTTAGTGATAACTTGTCTTTAGCCCATTGCTTCATAAGAGACAGTAGGTCTTTATCTTCTTCCTCGGGCAGGGTGATGAGTATTTTTACAAATTGATCACCTGTATTTGGGCCTGAAGTGATGCCTTTGCCTTTGAGGCGGAATGTTTTGCCAGAGCTGACACCGCGCGGTAGGCGCAGGGCGATTTTGCCATGAATGGTGTTGATGTTGATTTTTTCGCCTAATACGGCATCATCTAATGAGACATCTTGCTCAACACGGATGTCTACGCCATCTCTTTTGTAGAAGCTATGTGGTAAAATGGCTATTTTGAGCAATAGATCGCCATTGGGGCCGCCATTATGAGAGGGGCTTCCTTGGCCTTTGAGCCTGATGGATTGGGCATCTTCAACACCTGCAGGTATTTTGGCATTGATGAGTTTGCCAGAGCCGTTGCGCACTTGTTGGCTTGTGCCAAGGGCGGCATCTTCAAAACTTAGTGTGACCCGCAATTGTGCATCTTGGCCTTTTTGTGGGCGTGGTTGGCCGCCCATGCCGCCACCACCGAATAGATCGGAAAATACATCTTCGAAACCACCTTGTGAGCTGCCACCGAATGGGTTGCCGCCTTGGCGTGGGCGGCCTTGGCCAAACGGATTGCCACCACCAAATGGGTTGGCGCCATAGCCTGTCTGTTTGCCATCATCATCAATCATACCTGAATCATATTGCTGGCGTTTTTCTTTGTCTTTTAGGACATCGTAGGCGTTACTGATTTTGGTGAATTGATCTGCGGCTTTGGGATTGTCTTTATTTGAATCGGGATGATATTTTTTGGCAAGCTTACGATATGCAGATTTAAGCTCTTTATCATCTACATTTTTGCTTACATTTAAAATTTGGTAAAGCTTAGTGCTTGCCATCTAAATATCCTTAGTAATTATACTCTATATATATGGGTAGTAGGGGCTATTTTGCAAGCTGATAGTGGGCATCTATCGTTAATCCCTTATCACTTACCACCATATTTTTATCCATCAGCCATTCGAGCTGGGATAATGTTGACATGGCTGCAGGCCCAATGAGGGCAGGGTCTAGTTTTGGGTAGTTGATACTGACCATTTGGCGGATGTCGCCAATGCCTTGATTGAGGCAAGCCACAATTTCCGCCTCGCGTGATTCGCGATGTTCAATGAGTTCTGTTATGCGGATTTTGGGTTTGGTGATAGCCGCGCCATGAGCTGGGTGTAGGCTGTGATAATCGGCATTTTGTAATTTGTAAAGATTTTGCATATATCTGCCCATGTTACCATCTGGTGGGGCGACAATGGTGCTCGCCCAGCCCATAATATGATCGCCAATAAATAGGCAGTTTTCGGCATCGGATGTTGGTGTGTTGTCTATATGCGTGAGCGCATAGGCCATGTGGTTGAAGCAATGACCATCGGTTTGAATGGCTTTGAAAGTTAGATTGCCGCAATGAAACACATGCTCATCTGTTAAAAGTACATCGGGTGAGAAGTTCCAATCGCCACTGGATTCGAAATGATTTTCGATATCTGTACGGTAAACGCCATGTTTACCTGCATTATAGGTTTTAGCATTTGTGAGTTGCACAAGCTCGGCCGCACCAGGCGAATGATCGCGATGGGTGTGAGTGATGAGGATATGCTCTATAGTTTCGCCACTTAAGGCTTGCACAAGCGCTGGAATGAAGCCCTCTATAATGGGGCCTGGGTCGACGATGGTGAGCTTATTTTGACCGACAATAAAGCAATTTGTGCCTTTAAAGGTGAACTTGCTCGGATTGGGGCAAGTGACGCGTCGAATGTTGGGAGTTATTTGCTTAATCTTGATCATTTGGTCAGTCTAAGCCATTCGACGGGGCTGTAAACGCATAAAAATAGATTTATCCTAAAGTTTTTTGGGATAGCTGCAAAAGATGGGTTGCGCTTTGTGGAAATTCGGTTTATTTAGCTTTCAATGTCTGTTGGGGTATAGCCAAGCGGTAAGGCAACCGGTTTTGATCCGGTCATCCCAGGTTCGATCCCTGGTACCCCAGCCACATTTTCTCAAATTTCTTTGTTAACCTAATGAATAAGCGAATTTCGCTTGTTTGATTTGGTGTGTGCTGCTTATAGTATAAGCGAAAGAGGGCCGATATGAATCCGATACTTGTTGATATTTTACGTAGTGACCATGTGGAGAGCGTGCACAGAGGCTCTATTCATGTTGTTGATGATAGTGGGCAAACCCTATTGTCGGTTGGTGATGTTGATAAATTGGTGTTTCCAAGATCGGCCATTAAGATTATGCAGGCGTTGCCATTGGTAGAATCGGGCGCGGCTGAAGCTTTGGGGCTGAATGATAAACAATTGGCGTTAGCTTGCTCGTCGCATAATGGTGAGGTGGCGCATACACTCACTGCAAATTCGATTTTGGCGGCATCTGGTTTGAGTGTGGCTGATTTGCAATGTGGGACGCATATGCCGTTTCATAATAAAAGCGCTTATGAATTGGTGAAAACTGGCGAGCGGGCTTGTGCATTGCACAATAATTGTTCTGGCAAGCATTCTGGCATGTTGGCATTTGCCAAACATGCGGGGTTTGACACAAAAGACTATATTGATATTGAACATCCTGTGCAGCTTGAAATGGCAAAAGTCATGGGTGAGTTGACTGAAACAGATTTAAACAAAGCACCTTGGGGATTTGACGGTTGTTCACTGCCAACATGGGCGGCACCTTTGACCGCTTGGGCCAAAGCATTTGCCAAAATATCGCGCGGTAAGGGTTTGGGAGAAGTACGCGGGAATGCTTTTGCAAAATTGCGCAATGCGGTGATGGCCGAGCCATTTTACGTGGCAGGAACAGGGCGCTATTGCACAAATATTATGAGTGAATTATCGACACCTATATTTGTTAAAACTGGCGCTGAAGGCGTGTTTTGTGTAAGCCTGCCCGAACATGGTATTGGCATTGCTTTAAAATGTGACGATGGAACGCTTATGGATGGTTCAAACTCATGCCGTGGATCGGAAATGATGTTGAGTGCTACTTTGAAAAAACTGGGGTTGCTGAAACCCGAAGATGATGAAGTGATTGAGCGTTTTACCCATAAAATTTACAAAAACTGCAATGGCTATGAAGTGGCAACTGCGCGACCTGCTGATTTTTGGGAATTCTAAGTGAGCACATTATTGCTGATGCTTAGATTTGCATGGCTGCCTTCGTCAAACTTTTGATTGTCGTTAATCAGGTCATCTGTTGCTGGATCATCCCATGCGAAGCCTACAATTGCTCCGCGTTCTGCATTATTAATGCTGTTATTACTGATGGTCATTTTACCAGCATTATTGGCAACTGATGTGACGATGCCATAAACGCAGTCTTTCAGCATGTTATTGACCACGCTGATGTTGCGCTGAAATTCGCCATAGCCGCCGCCTATACCAAAATTGCTAGCGTTTTCGACCAAATTGCCTTCGATGAGGGCATCGCCTTCGGCTGATATGCCGTAATTGCGTGGGTCATTTGGTTGGGTGGGGCGTGGTGTTATGGTGAGATTGCGTAATAGATTGCCTTTGCAAATTGCCAGATGGCCATCTTGATTTAGGTTGGTGATGGAAATACCTGCGCCTGCAGAATCGACAAGGTTATTATTGATGATGACGCCATTAAAACCAAATTCGGCATAGAGGGCAACCTCGCCAATATCGGTGCAATTATTATTGATGATTTGGCAATTATCCCCTGCGTTAACACGCACGGCACTATAGAAGCAATCATCAAACCGATTGTCTGTGACGATGACATTATTAGCCCTAAAAATGTTGACGCCATTGCCGTTTTGCCCAGAACCCCCTGCGAAGGAATTGATGCCGTGAATGTGGTTTTGGCTTATAATTGTACCATCTTCGGCTTTGTTTTGTTGCCAAATGAGAATGGCGTTATTGCCGATGTCGAAAATCTCATTCCCGATGATTTTAAGGTTTTTACCATCGCGCGAGAAAATGGCAGCTTGGGCAATGTTGTGGAATTGTGAATTGCTGATTTGACCGTTGCAGGCCTGCATTTCGATGCCATTGCCATTGCCGTTAAATAGGCGGCAATGCTGTATTGTGAAGTTTTTACTATTGTTAATGCTGATGATTTGGCTTTGTTCATTGGCAATTAAATTGCCTTCAAAATTTATATATTCGATGTTGATATGATCGGCTTGATTGATATAGAAAATTGGCAAATCATGGGTTTGGATGAATGTAGTTTGGGCATTAACGCCAATAATATGCGTATTTTTGGGCAGGTTAATATCGGCAATTATATAGCTGCCAGCAGGCACGAATAGCGGGAGCTGTTTGGCACTTGCAGCGTAAACGGCCGCTTGAAATGCTGAAGATTGGTCGGTTGAACTATTGGCAATTAGGCCTAAATCTGCAGCGTTTAAACTATGGTTGGATGCCGTGGCCGCTTGTGATGTTTGTGGGATGAGGGCTGCGCTGAGCCCCATAGATGCTGTGCTTGCGAAGGTTAAAAATTTACGTCTATCCATTTTTAGGCATCCTTATGTGAGTGGTGGTTAGTTTAGCAATTTTATCTTAACCTCGCATTAAACATGAATGGGCTTAAACATTTATTTTAAAGCCAAAATCGATTAAAATTGTATCTAATTGGTGTCATTTGCAAATGGGTGGTGAAGATGAGATATTTAGAATTAGACGCGATGCGCGGGCTTGCCGCTTTGGCTGTGGTGTTGTTTCATTATACCACACGTTATTTTGATTTTTTCCCGGGTGCTGAATTGCCCGTTTTTCAATTTAATGATTTGGGTTATGGAGTTAACTTATTTTTTGTAATTAGTGGCTTTGTCATCTCGTTTTCTGCAGCTAGTAAAAACAGTGCTTTTGCCTTTTTAAAGGGGCGGATTTTACGGCTTTACCCACTTTATTGGGTGGCGTTAGTCATTACCTTTGTGACTCTGACTATATTCCCTTACCCAGATTTAACTGTTGATTTCACTACCTTTTTGGTGAATTTTAGTATGCTGCAAAAATTTGTTGGTTTTGCCAATGTCGATGGCGCTTATTGGACTTTAGCCATTGAATGGGTGTTTTATTTTATGGTTATTGGGCTGCTTTTGATTAAGAGTTTTTCGAAAGTGCAGCTATTTGTTGGCTTTATGATTGTGACTAATGTTGCTTTGGCAGCTACCAATTTAATGCTTGAAAACCCGATTATTCTGCCGCAAAAATTGGCATTGGTATTTAATGCCATGGGATATTTTGCCTGTGGTGTGAGCTTTTATTTATATAAAAAGCAGCCAAGCAATAGTTATTTATTGTCGGCATTTATTGTATTGATGGCCACCCATTTAAACGCGTTAGAAGCCACATTGGCTTTGGATTTAGCATTATTTTGGTTGTTCTGGTTGTTTACCACGGGCAATTTACGTTGGTTGGCGATTAGACCATTAGTTTATTTGGGCAACTTATCTTATGCACTTTATTTGGTTCATCAGAATATTGGTTATGTGATTATAAACCACACGATTGAACTTATCGGCCCTAACCTTGCTATTGGATTGGCCTTTGTGACCATGATGTTGGTGGCGCATGTGATGAATGAAATGACCAATAAATTTGTAGGTAAATTTTTGAAAAAGAAAAAACCTGCGGCTGAAGAGAGCGCGAAAGAAGCCCCAACTTGGTTTAAACGCAAGAATGCTTAACCAACATCGAAACAATAGTTAGCTACATGCTGATGTTGGAGATTGATAGCCGCTTCGCACGATTTTCTAATTTGAATAGCCTAGATGTCGGTTGAGCCGTTCTATAAGATCGAGCGCGGCATGGCTTACAACTGTGCCTGGTGGGAAGATGGCTGATGCTCCTGCTGCATATAATTCTTCATAATCTTGCGGGGGGATGACGCCACCTGCGACAATCATAATATCGCCTCGATCTTGAGCTTTGAGTGCAGTTTTAAGTGCCGGTATGGAGGTGAGGTGACCTGCAGCTAAGCTACTCGCGCCAATGATGTGTACATTGTTGGCAACGGCTTGTTTTGCGGCTTCTTCGGGTGTTTGGAATAACTCTCCAATATCGACATCGAAGCCTAAATCGGCAAAAGCTGATGCGATGACTTTTTGCCCTCGATCATGCCCATCTTGCCCCATTTTTGCCACCATAATGCAAGGTCTTCGGCCATCTTTTTTCTCGAATAAATCTATGGCTTCGGCAATTTTTAACAATGTTTCATCATCTTCGCCAATTTCTTGACGGTAAATACCTGATATGGCTTTGATCTCGGCTTTATGGCGGCCAAATTCGGCTTCTAGAGCCATGGAAATTTCGCCAACTGTGGCTTTGGCGCGTGCGGCATCTATTGCCAACGCCAATAAATTACCTTCGCCAGTTTTTGCTGATTGGGTGAGGCGGTTTAACATTTGATCGACCTCAGCCTGATCTCGCTCGGCTTTGAGGCGATCGAGTTTTTGTAGTTGCATTTTGCGAACTTTTTGATTGTCGACTTTAAGTATGTCGATTTTTTCTTCGGTCTCTAAACGGTATTTATTGACGCCAACTACGGTTTGTTTGCCACTGTCGATGCGGGCTTGGGTGCGTGCAGCGGCTTCCTCGATTTTTAGTTTGGGAATGCCTGCGTTTATGGCATTAGCCATGCCGCCTGCTTTTTCGACCTCGGCCATATGCGCGCGGGCTTTGTCGGCAAGATCATGTGTGAGTTTTTCGACAAAATAACTGCCGCCCCAAGGGTCGATAACATCGCATGTGCCGCTTTCTTGTTGCAGAAACAACTGAGTATTACGGGCGATGCGTGCCGAAAAATCGGTCGGCAATGCTAGAGCTTCATCCAACGCATTGGTGTGCAAACTTTGGGTGTGGCCTTGTGTGGCGGCCATGGCTTCGACACAGGTGCGGGTGACATTGTTAAATACATCTTGTGCGGTGAGGCTCCACCCCGAAGTTTGGCAATGAGTGCGCAATGAGAGGCTTTTTGGGTTTTGGGGTTTGAATTTTTGCATTTCTTCCGCCCAAATCATACGAGCGGCACGCATTTTGGCGATTTCCATGAAGAAATTCATGCCCGTTGCCCAAAAAAAACTGAGCCTTGGGGCAAAATTATCAATATCTATACCTGCTTCGACACCTGCCTTGGCATATTCCAAACCATCGGCAAGTGTATAGGCAAGCTCTAGGTCGGCTGTCGCGCCAGCTTCTTGCATATGATACCCTGAAATGGAAATGCTGTTATATTTTGGCATGTTTTCAGACGTGTATTTGAAAATATCTGAAATGATTCGCATGCTATGTTTTGGTGGGTAAATATAGGTATTACGCACCATAAATTCTTTAAGCACATCATTTTGGATGGTGCCTGTTAATTGCGCGGGGGCAACGCCTTGTTCTTCGGCCGCGACAACATAAAGAGCTAGGATAGGCAACACTGCGCCATTCATGGTCATGGAAACGCTCATTTTATCGAGCGGGATTTTATCGAACAGAGTGCGCATGTCGTAAATGCTATCTATGGCAACGCCCGCCATGCCAACATCTCCAACCACGCGTTCATGGTCGCTATCATAGCCGCGATGGGTTGCAAGATCGAATGCGATGGAAAGGCCTTTTTGACCTGCTGCAAGGTTGCGACGGTAAAAGGCATTGCTATCCTCGGCAGTTGAAAAACCCGCATATTGGCGGATTGTCCAAGGCCGTGCGCTGTACATTGTTGGGTACGGCCCCCGAATATAGGGTGGAAAACCTGGGTAGGTTTCTTGATGGGGTAAGTTTTCGACATCGGATTTGGAATAATGTGATTTTAGCGTGATGCCTTCGGGCGTGCTTATGGTGTTTTGGTTTGTGTCGTTTTCTGGAATAGACGAAGATGATGTGAAAGATAAAGGGCGATTTGCAATTTGATCGAATTTGGACATTAAACATCTCCTTGAGGGGATTCGAACATTTCAGAATCTCGCTTGGCTAACAATGGGGTGATTTGTTCTTCAAAATCTGGAATTACTAATGTGGTTTGTTGGGCTTTAACCGTTTCATATTCGGCTTCATCTTCGATCGCATATTCTGACGTACCCGTTAAAATATGTGTTTTTGACTCCAAATCTTGATCGCGATGGGAGGTTATGTTTTGGATTTGACGTTGTACATTGCCTGCCAAAAGATTAGAAATTATACCGCCTGTGCGTTGGGTGTTTTGGAATAGCTCCCAAGATTTAATGGTGAGCTGTTTGGTGAGGTTTTCGATATATCCACTGCCGTGGCTCGGATCGGTAACATCGGCAAGATGACTTTCCTCTATGAGGATGGTTTGAATGTGGCGGGCGAGGCGTCTATCGAACGCAGGGGCAAGGCCAATGGCGGCACTAAGTGGCAATATGCCGATTTGATCTGCACCTGCAACGCCTGCTGAAAAGCAAGCGACTGTGGTGCGCAGGAGATTTACCCACGGGTCTGGCTTGGTCATCATCCGATAGGAGGTTTCGGCATATATATAGGCGGGGCATTGTTTGATTTCGAGGCCATCGAGCAGCTCTGCCCATAATTGGCGCATGGCGCGAATTTTGGCAATGGTGATGAATTGGTTTTGCGATGCGGAAAGGCTGATTTCGAATTTTGGGGCGATCTCGTTGAGATTTAGGCCTGCTTCATCTGCCCATTTTAGATAAGTAAGGGCGGTGGAGAGTATGAAATTAAGTTCCTGTGCTTCGCTTGCGCCTGCATTATGCGCTATGCGGCCATCGAGGCGTAAAATATGGTGGGCCTTAAATTTAGTAAGGGCTGAAATTACACTTGATTTGGCTTTAGCTTCGCCATTCCACCCGCCAAATTGGGTGAATTTGCCGATGGGGTCTATGCCGAGTGATAATTGGCCTTTATTTGGTAGGTTATTATAGAAATCTGTAATGTCGGTGGCGGTTTGAATTTCGTCTAAACCTGTTTCTAAGCGTAGTGAGACCATGTTCAAATATACATCTTTGAATAGGCTGTTTAGATGTGTTGGAGTGAGATCTAGCCCGTAGCCATGTGCTTGTTGGGCTTGATTTGAATAAAGGCTGAGGGAATTGACGCCTTGTTCTAAATCTTGTGCGATTTGGGCCTTTGCGGCATCGACATTGGGGTGGTTGATGGCTTGATTGATTTGCCACACATCTGACGGGAGGTTGATGGGAGTGGGATTAGCACTTGGTGCGTATAACGGCTCTACCTTGATGTCATCATATGTGGATTTTGTTAGGTTTTCTAGCGGTTTGCCGCGCAGGGCGGTTGATGCGGCGGACTGCCATTGTTTGAAACTTGTCTCTTTAAACTGGTTTTCTGACATGTGCGCCCCTCAGCTAGAAATTCACCTCAGTATAATCGACGAATCTATATTATCAAATTATTGCAAAGTGTGTTTTTATAACATACGCTAGCGTATGGTGAAAATCAAATAAAAAAGGAGCCGTTAAGCTCCTCTTTCAAAATTTAGCTTGGAAATGATATTAAACGAATTTATCAAGACCAGGAATCGAGCTTACAATTTCGCCAACAAGCTCTTCGTCAGCCACTTCGCCGATATGGCCTAGAAGTGTTTTGCCCATTGAGCTGATTTGATCGGTATCGAGACCAACTTCGTTTAGTTTACCCATGGCTGCCATTGCACCCATTGCGCCGCCACCGCCGCCGAACAAGCCGCCAGCCATACCCAGCAGGCCGCCGCCTGTTTCTTCGCCACCAGTGGCTGCTATATCTTTAGCTTCTGGCACGGCTGCATATAATTTTTCTTTAACATCATCTGTTACTGATGAATCGACTAGATTTAAAATAATGCCAACAGCTTTAGATGCGATTTCGGGGCTTACGCCGATTTTTTCTGCAATAATTGCGATGATTT
The DNA here is from genome assembly GCA_051531935.1 of Hyphomicrobiales bacterium. Classification (GTDB taxonomy): domain Bacteria; phylum Pseudomonadota; class Alphaproteobacteria; order Rhizobiales; family OSC116; genus OCS116. The sequence goes on along the minus strand of JAOPTR010000016.1, from coordinate 513,843 downwards.
GTTCCATAGGAATATCCCTTTCGTTAATGTGCATCTAATATGTGGGTAGTGAATTGGTTTTGCAAGCATAATGCGAATAAATGGCGAAATATAAGTTTTTTCTGGCATGTTTTCTAATGATGGTTAAACTGAACAAAACTTAAAAATTAGGGTGTTTATATGTATTCTGAAGACAGTGTGTATATTGGTAAAAGCCAAAAACAAGAAAACCTATTGTTGAAACTAGCCAATAGACATGGGCTGATTGCAGGAGCAACTGGCACTGGGAAAACAGTGAGTTTACAGATTTTGGCCGAAGGCTTTGCAGCCGATGGCGTGCCTGTATTTTGTGCTGATGTAAAAGGCGATTTAGCTGGGCTTGCTATGAAAGGCGAGGAAAAAGACTTTTTAACCAAACGTGCCAATGACATTGGGTATGAAGGTTATGAAATGAACAAATTTCCAGTTGTTTTTTGGGATTTATTTGGCAAACAAGGCCACCCGATTAGAACCACAATATCTGACATGGGCCCCTTGCTTTTGAGCCGTTTGCTGAACTTGAATGAAACGCAAGAAGGCGTGATTAACGTGGCCTTTAGAGTGGCTGATGATTTGGGTTTATTGCTTTTGGACCTTAAAGATTTAAAAGCAATGTTGGTGCATATTGGCGAAAATGCCAAAGATTTAACACTTGAATATGGCAATGTTTCGCGCACCTCTGTTGGATCTATCCAACGGCGTTTGTTGACGCTTGAAAACCAAGGTGGTGACGAGTTTTTTGGTGAACCTGCATTGGACATTCAGGATTTTTTGAAAACTGACAATAAGGGCCGCGGGTTGATCAACATTTTGGCGGCCGATAAATTAATGCAATCACCGCAATTATACGCGACATTCTTGCTTTGGTTATTATCTGAGTTATTTGAAGAATTGCCTGAAATTGGCGACCCTGAAAAACCCAAGCTTGTTTTCTTTTTTGATGAAGCGCATTTATTATTTGAAGACGCACCCAAAGCATTGGTGCAGAAAATTGAACAGGTTGTGAAGTTGATTCGCTCTAAAGGTGTTGGTGTTTATTTTGTAACCCAAAACCCTGCAGATGTGCCTGATGATGTTTTGGCGCAATTGAGCAACCGCGTGCAGCATGCTTTACGCGCTTTCACACCGCGTGAGCAAAAAGCTGTGAGAGTGGCGGCTGAAACATTTCGTAACAACCCAGATTTTGATGCTTATGAAGCGATTACCAGTCTAAGTGTTGGTGAGGCTTTGGTTTCGACATTGGATGAAAAGGGCGTGCCATCAATTGTGCAACGCACCATGGTGAGACCACCATCGAGCCGTATGGGGTCTATAACGCCTGAAGAACGCGCGGTGATTGTTGAAAATAGCCATATTTACGGAAAGTACGAAGATTTAATAGATCGTGAATCGGCTTATGAATTGTTTAAAGGCCGTTCTGAGGCAAAACATGCTGCGGAAGAAGCGCAAAATAAAGCTGAACAAGCCATTAAAGAAGCGGCCGCATTGGCAAAAGCTGAAGCGAAGGCTGAAAAGAAAGCAGCGAAAGCAGAACGTGATGCAGCGAAGGCTGCTAAAATAGCGGCGCGTGCGGCAAAAGCTGCTGACAAAGCCGCTGCGGCCGAAGAAAAAACCAACCGTGGCTTTTTTGATGACCTATTGGGCGGTGCCAAAGGCTCGAAACGCCAAGGTTATGGCGAAACAGTTGCAAAATCTGTTTTGCGATCAGTTTCGACCCGCATTGCAGGGGCTTTGGTGCGTGGTATATTGGGCGGCATTAAAAAGGGCTTTTAGGCTTGATGTAATCTGCGCAAATAAAATATCTATAAATGAAGCAAGAGCATTGGCTCTTGCTTTTTTTTGTTTTAGTGAAGTTTGGAAATTTGGTCTTATCTGTTTGAGTGAGGGCTTTTCACGCGATTGGCAATATATCAATTAAATTTGTTGGACATTAGTTCCATAAATACCTAATTAGGATGGTAATTTAATTGGATATTAATATGAATGATTTTAGGCGCGGTGCGCTTGATAGTATTGGGTTGGGCGGAACTGCAATGTTGTTTGCGGTTATTTTTGGCTCGGCTGCAGTGGCCAAGGGGCTAACATTTGTGGAAGCCTTGAGCTTGAGCGCATTTGTATTTGCTGGCAGTGTGCAATTTGCCACAATTTCCATTTGGGGTGATGTGTTACCGCTTGCTACCATTTTATTATCTGGTTTTTTAATAGCCTCGCGTAATATATTTATGGGCATGGCTTTGGGACATGTTTTTGTTGGGCAGCCTGCTTGGCAGAAATATCTGAAAATATTTATCTATACCGATATAAGTTATGTTTTAGGAATGCGCGCCAAACATATTGAAAACAAATTTGCTTATATTTGTGGCTCTGGTGTCTTTGTTTACTGTTTATGGATATCTGGCACAGTGATTGGATTGTTGATTGCTGGGAGCTTACAAAAATCCATTGTCGATAGCCTTGCTTATGCCGGTGTGATGTATTTGGGCATGTTGGTGATTATGCTGATGAAAACAGGTGAGGGGCTTAAAACACCGATTCTATTGGCAGCCATGACAATCTTAGCTTTATATTTGTTAAATGCTGAGCAGTTTTTAATTATGCTTGGCGGCGTGAGTGTTGGTGGGTTGAGTAATTTATGGCTCGAACTGAGGAACCGAAAAAATGGTTGAACCTTGGATTGTATTGGTGATATTGCCAATTGTTTTATATTTCACCCGCGCCATTGGTGTGCTGCTGTCTGGTTATGTCGCTGAGGATTCGCCTTATCGCTCGACCTTATTAATGTTGCCAATTTGCGCCATGATGGCATTTTTTATACCTGGTGCGTTGCGCGGTAGTATGGTTGAACAGGGTATGCTTGTGGTTTTTTTGGTGACTTACTGGTTTAGCAATAATGCCATATTATCAATGTTTGTGGGCATTGGTGGATTGTTGGCGATTAAGTTTTTTGCATAAAAAAACCCCGTTTTTTTAAAAAAACGAGGTTTAGAATTGTAATTCTTATGAGCTTAAGAAGCGTTGCCATATAGTTCGGCTACATATTCCCAATTGATCATGTTATCGAAATAAGCTTCGAGGTATTTAGGGCGTGCATTGCGGTAGTCAATATAATAGCTATGCTCCCAAACGTCGCAACCTAGCAATGGTGTTTGGCCAAAGCAAAGAGGGTTTTCGCCATTTGCTGTTTTTGTAACTTCCAATTTGCCTTCGGCATTTTGTACCAACCAGCACCAACCAGAACCAAATTGTGTAGCGCCTGCAGTTAAAAAAGCATCGCGTAACGCAGCTACAGAACCAAGGTCTGCAATGATTTTAGCTTCTAATTCACCAGGAATTGAACCGCCGCCGTCTTTTTTCATCCAATTCCAGAAATGCATATGGTTGAAATGTTGAGCAGCATTGTTAAATAGACCAGCTTTTGAAGCATCGCCATAAGTAGCAACGATGATTTCTTCTAGTGATTTATCTTCTAGGCCTGAACCATTAAGCAAGTTATTGCCATTTGTTACATATGCATTGTGATGTTTGTCATGGTGAAACTCTAGAGTTTCGGCTGACATATATGGGTCTAGCGCATCATACGCATAAGGTAGAACTGGTAATTCGAATGCCATTTTAGCCTCCAATTATGAATTGATTTATATCAAGCGCACCTTATAGTCTTATGGAAAATATTTCAAGTCAGGTTATTTTATATACTTGTCAAAAATTATCATGGGATGTGTTTATGGCGGAATTAATGAAGGATAGTTTAGGCCTTGTGGCTATTGAAAAAATGGCAAGCCAAATAAAGCATGCTTGGCCTGAATTTGATAACCAGAGATTTGTTGCAGATGGTTTTGAAGGCATTGAAGCGCTTGAATTAAAAGCGCGGGTGAACCATTTGATTGAAATTTTACATCAACGATTACCAGATGATTTTGATCAAGCAGGAGATGTGCTGATAGCTGTAGGTGAAAATTGGGGTGTTGGTAATGGGCTTAGTGATTTTAGTGGTTTTGCAATTTGGCCGTTAATTGATTATGTGGGCGTGCATGGGTTGGATTGCCCCGAAAAGAGCCTTGATGTTTTGGAAGTTTTAACGCCACTATTTTCGGCCGAATTTGCCATTAGGCCGTTTATAAACCAACATTTTGAACTGACTTATAAGCGCCTACAATTGTGGTGCGCTCATGACAACGAGCATGTGAGGAGATTGGCGAGTGAAGGCATTCGCCCAAGATTGCCATGGGGGCTGCAGCTGAAGCAATTTATCAAAGACCCTTCTGATGTTATGGATTTATTAGACCGATTAAAAAGCGATGAAGCTGAATATGTGCGCAGATCTGTTGCGAATAATTTGAATGATATTTCCAAAGACCACCCACAGCTTGTAATTGATATTTGTAAGAAATGGCAAGCTGAAACAAAGCCTGCAGGGCTAAAGGACATTACATGGGTTGTGAGGCATGCCACACGCGGTTTGGTGAAGCAGGGGTTTCCGCCAGTATTTTCATTGCTTGGGTTTAGCGAGCAGATAAATACAAAAATTGAAAACCTGTCGCTTACAAATGCTCACATAAAAATGGGTGAAAATTTGGAGTTTGGGTTTGATTTAAAAGCTGAAACTGACCAGAAAATTGTTTTGGATTATGCCATTCATTTTATGAAATCAAACGGTAAATTGGCGCCTAAGGTTTTTAAATTAAAGAATATTGAACTGGCTGCGGGGCAGACTTTATCCATTTTAAAGAAACAAATGTTTAAGCCTATATCGACCCGAAAGTATTATGCGGGTGAGCATCGGCTTGAAATACTTTTAAATGGCCAATCATTTGCGATAATTCACTTTATATTAGAGGTTTAGTGTCACTCTCATCATGTCCTTTTGTAATGATGAATTGTAATATAATGCAAAATATAGATGATTTTTTAGAAGCTCTTTTTGCTGAACTTGGTTTAAGCCGCACGCACCCACATGTGAGATATATTCCATTTTTAGATGCCGATGAAGACAATGACGACCATCTTGAAAATTTACTGGCTGGAAAAGTGAGTGCTGGGTTTAGAGCGCGCGCTTGGTATGTTGAGCAGGCCATGAGGTGGGGTGAGGAAAACCACATTTTAGTTTTGACTGATTTCTATGGAATGGCAAAAGCGGTTGGAAAAATTAGACACTGCGAAATTGTCTTATACAAGGATGTTGATGAAGAATTAGCGTTAGAATTTGGATATGGTGATGGTAGTTTGAGCGTTTGGCGCCAAAGAAGCCGTAATGTAATCGCTAAAGATTGCATTTTTGCAGGTATTAAATTTGACGCTGAGACTGAATTATTGGTCACAAAATTTGACGTTTTATATCCATATTCACCGTAAAATATTGATTTATATAGATTTATACAGTATTAATTTAAACCACTGCTTGTCTTATAACTCATTTTGAGTAATCATTAGCCATTGTTAATTGACAATATCAAGATTCACTATAGACTTTAGTCTAATACCAATGACTAGTAATCTATTTGGAGTGTGATCTTAAGAACCATGGCAACTGGAATTCATAAATTTTTAGCCAATTTATTTGAGCAAGAAAATTTGCATCGAACTCATGAAAGGGTTCGTTATGTGCAGTTTGTGCTTTCGGATGATGAAAGTGGCGATAATTTAGCTGACCTTATATCTGGTAAAAAAACAGCATTGTTTAGATTGAAACCATGGCTTTTAAGCCAGAAAGTGCCTCAACCACTAGTTGGGGACTATATGGTTTTAACAGATTTTTATGGCGAGCCGCATGTGGTTGTGAAAATCAGCAAACTTGAAACAATTCTTTATAAAGAGTTTAACAAAGAACACGCCATTGCATCTGGCATTGAAGATGGCGATGTTGAAGTTTGGCGCGAGACCAAACATGCGATGATTGTTGCTGATTGCGAGAGTATTAATATTACATTTGATGAAAATGTTGAACTAGAAGCTATGTGGTTTGAACGACTATACCCGCAATAAGCGGGATTTATAAACCCAATGAAGAGGGAAATGTGGACAAGAGAATCCATACATTTTTGGAAAACTATTTTGCTGAACATGGGTTTAGTAAGGCACACGAAAATGTGCGTTATGTAGAGCATAATTTTGTTGAACAAGATTATATGGAGGAAAAGCGCAGACTTGTTTCTGGCGAAATAAAGGCTGTTTTTAAAATTGCTGCATGGTTCACTGTTCAAGAGATAGAACCGCTTGTAGAAGGCGGGATATTGGTTTTGGCAGATAGGTTTGGCGAAGCGTTTGCAGTGGTGAAAATTGTTGGCATTGACACAATAAAATACAATCAGGTGACAGAGCAGCTTGCCAAACAATTTTGCATTGGGAATGGAAGTTTACAAAGCTGGAAAGATATGAACGCCGATTTTTTAAACACGGAATGTGAACACCAAAAAATAGATTTTAATGACGAAACTGAACTTCTTATCACTTGGATTGATGTTATTTTTCCAACTGATAAATGATGTCATTCATCAGTTCAAATCTTTCTTTTAATTGATCCTGCATATCCCACAAAGCTTGATTGTAGATATTTGTGCCTAATTCCTCGGTGAAGAAATTAAGCAAAAATTCGGCATCAAATTGACCAATGTCTTGGCTTAATTCATTTTCAAAATAGGCTTTAATTTTAAAAATAAGCGCAGCCTTGCGATCGTCTGATAGTTCGATCTTTTTTTGTTCCATACTGAGTGTCCTATTTATGCAAGCCAATGGCTTTGATGGCAAAAGCATAGAGCCGAGCATCTTCTTTGAGGCTTTCGAAGCGACCTGAAGCGCCGCCATGACCTGCTTCCATTTCGGTATATAACAATATGTCGTTATCTGACGTGTTAAATTCACGTAATTTAGCAACCCATTTTGCAGGCTCCCAATAGGTGACGCGCGGATCTGTTAAGCCACCAACGGCCAATACAGCAGGGTATTTCTTTTTGCTGATTTGATCGTATGGCGAATAGGATTCTATGTTTTTATAGGCTTGCTCATCGGCAATGGGGTTGCCCCATTCTGGCCATTCTGGTGGTGTGAGGGGTAGTGTATCATCTAACATGGTGGTTAGCGTATCGACAAAGGGAACCTCGGATATTACCGCGCCCCAAAGCTCTGGAGACATATTGTTGATTGCGCCCATAAGCAGACCGCCCGCGCTACGGCCTTCGGCAATGATATTCCCTGCAGAAGTGTAATTTAACTGAATGAGATGCTCTGCACAGGATACAAAATCTTTGAAACTATTGGCCTTGGTTTCGCGTTTTGCGGATTTATACCAATTATAGCCTTTTTCCATGCCGCCACGTACATGTGCGATGGCATAAACAAAACCGCGATCGACCAGACTTAGCATTTTACTGTTAAAGCTTGCAGGCATGCTGTAGCCGTAGGAACCATAGCCATATAATAGCATTGGAGCTTTGCCATCTAGCACTAGTCCCGCGTTATATAACAATGTGATGGGGATTTGCTCGCCATCATGTGAAGTGGCAAACAACCGTTTGGTTTCATAATCGGTAATATTGTGACCAGATGGGATTTCTTGTTCTTTAATGAGTTTGCGATCTTTGGTATTGAGATTGTAGTCGAACGTTTGAGCGGGAGTTGTGGGGCTTGAATAGGTGAGGCGGATGTCGTTTGTATCGAATTCCATACCTAAGCTAAGGCCTAGAGAATAGGCTTCCTCATCGAAGCTCACTTGGCTTTGTTCGCCATTTGCGAAATTAAGCATTTGAATGGAGGGCAGGCCGTCTTTGCGTTGTAGCCAAATAAGCCAGTTTTTAAGTACGCCGCAGCTGATGATGAGTGTACCTGCTTCATGTGGGATAACCTCTTGCCAAGCATCGGTGGTGAAATTATCGACAGGGCATTTAAAAATGGCGAAATCTTCACGATCATTGAAATTTGACAATATGTAGAAATTGCCTGAATGATGCTCGACGCTATATTCGTGCAGGTTGCTACGCTTTAGTAGCAATTTTGGAGTTTCTGCAGGGCTGTTGGCGTCTATTATATGCAGTTCAGCACTTTCGTGATCTGCAATATTTATGACGATGTAGCTGCCGTCTTGCACTTTGCCGACATTGACGAATAAGCCGCTATCTTGCTCATGATAGGTCAGCGTATCATCTATATTGCCTAGAACATGGCGGTAAACTTCGGAAGGGCGGTGATTGTCATCGACTTTAACATAGAAGAATGTTTGGCTGTCGGCTGCCCATGTGATGCTGCCAGTGGTTTCCAAAATTTGGTCGGCAAGTAAATCGCCAGTTTGGGTGTCGATGATTTTGATTGTGTATTTTTCGGAACCTTTTACATCTACACCATATGCAACAAAGCGATGATCGGGACTGTGAGCGAGAGAAATAATGCGGAAATATTTTTCGCCAACGGCTAGCTGATTGCCATCAATAAGGATTTCTTGTTTGTCATTTGCGATGTGGGTGCGGTAGTGAATGGCGTATTCTTTGCCAGTTTCGAATTTAGCACCGTAAAGGTAGGCACCATCTTTGACGGGTACGCTATTGTCATCTTCTTTAATGCGGCCGCGCATTTCTTTATAAAGCTGGTCTTGAAGCTCTACCGTATCGGTTAAGCGGCTGAGTGTATAGGCGTTTTCGGCCTCTAAATGTGTGCGGATGTCTTGATTGAGCACTTTGGGGTCACGCAACACTTCTTGCCAATTATCATCGCGCAGCCACGCATAATTGTCGGTACGGGAAATGCCATGGTGAACATCTGTTTTTGGAATTTTGGGTGCAATTGGTTTTTGTGTCATATGATTATACTTTAAGAATTAGGAGTGAAATTGAGGGCGCTGCCATTGAGGCAATAGCGTAGGCCTGTTGGCGGTGGCCCATCGGGGAATACATGGCCTAAATGAGCGTCGCATTTATTGCATCTGATTTCGGTGCGGGGGCGGTTGAGATATGATAAGTCTTCTATTTCTTTAACCACATTGTCTGAAACAGTGGCAAAAAAGCTTGGCCAACCGCAGCCGGCATCGAATTTACTATCGGACAAAAACAAAGCCGTATCGCAGCAAATGCAGTTATAGGTACCTAATGACCATTCGAGATTATATTCGTGAGTGTGTGGGCGCTCTGTACCTGCATTTTGCGTGACATGAAACTCTTCCTCTGACAAAATTTTACGTAATTCGTCTTGAGTTTTGATTTGGTTCATAGCGGTAATCCTTCATATTGTTAGACGAAGATAAGCAGTCTTTGGGCAAGTTACAAGCGCAATGTTTTGATATTATGTTGTAAAATTCGGGGCTTATTGGAATTGTTTCGATGTATAAATATTTCATTAACCGCACATTAACTATAAAAGCCGAGTCTGGCAGATAATTCTGAATCCCCTTGGCGCAGTTTTTACCGTGCTAATCCCCTATGAATTGAGGAAAATATGCTTTTAGCGGTTTTATCTGGCTTTATTTTGGCATTATTTGCACCAACGTTAAAACGTTTTCTTGGCTACCGCGCTGGTTGGGTATTGGCGATTTTGCCTGCCTCTATTTTCGTATATTTTTTAGGTCAATATGACCAAGTAATGGCTAGCCGTGGTATTTTTGAATTTCACCCTTGGATACCTAGCCTTGGGCTGAATATGACATTCTATCTTGATGGAATTAGCTTGTTATTTGCATTGCTGATATCGGGCATTGGCACATTTATAATGATTTATAGTGGTGGGTATTTAAAAGGCCATGTGCATTTGGGACGATTTTTTGCCTTTATGCTGATGTTTATGGCTTCGATGTTGGGTGTTGTTTTATCATCTAACTTGATGGCGATTTTCTTATTTTGGGAACTGACCTCGGTAACCTCATTCTTATTGATCGGCTTTGACCATTTGCGCAAAGCATCGCGCCGCGCAGCCTTACAAGCCTTAGTGGTAACTGGGCTTGGTGGTTTGGCGTTATTGGCTGGGTTTGTTATTTTGGGCACTTCAGTTGGTAATTTTGAAATGTATGAAATATTGCAATTTGGTGATGAGATTAAGAATCTTGATTTATATTTTGTGATTTTAATTCTGATATTATTGGGTGCGTTTACAAAATCGGCACAATTTCCTTTTCACTTTTGGTTACCAAACGCGATGGAAGCACCAACACCTGTGAGTGCTTTTTTGCATTCTGCAACCATGGTGAAAGCAGGTATTTACTTGATGATGCGTACCTACCCGATATTGGGCGACACGGTTGAATGGTCGCTAATTTTGGGAATATTTGGCGGGTTCACTTTATTGGCGGGTACATTTATTGCCATTCGCCAGACAGATTTGAAACAAATGCTCGCCTATACAACAATGGCATCACTTGGTCTTTTGACCATGCTTTTGGGTGCAGGTGGCGAGGGCGCTATTGAAGGTGCTGTGCTTTATCTTTTGGCGCATTCACTCTTTAAAGGTGGTTTGTTTATGGTGGCAGGCACCATTTACCACGAAGCAGGTACGATTGACATTACCAAACTTGGTGGCCTGAGACGTAAAATGCCGATCACATTTTTTGCTGCTTTAATAGCTGCCTTATCTATGGGTGGGATTATTCCTTTGGTTGGTTTTGTGGCTAAAGAAAGCATGTATCATGCTTTATTACATGGTGACCCACTATCGACCATATTGTTAGTGGTGGCGATTATTGGCAACGCTTTAATGTTTGCCATTGGCTTTGCTGTGGCGTTGAAACCAATGTTGGGTGAGCTGGGCAAAATGCCAAAGCAAGCGCATGAAGGTTCTATTATGCTGTGGCTAGGGCCATTGATGCTCGGTTTAACTGGCTTGGCTGCTGGGGTGGGCATTGCTTATTTGGGGCATACGATTATTCATAGCGCTATTAGCAGTATTGCCAATGTGAACGCTGAAACCAATTTACACCTTTGGGGCGGTATTAACGCGCCGCTTATGTTGAGTCTTTTAACCATGGCTTTGGGTGGTTTGATATTCTATTTTTACGACAAGGTACGTGCTTTTGCAGACGCCACATTGAATTGGATTGGTTGGGGGCCGAATAAAGGCTTTGACCAATTTATGGCGCTTTTGCTTTTGGTTTCTCAATTGATTACCAATCTATTCCAAACGGGTCATTTGAAAACCTATATGCGCAATACCTTTGTTTTGTTGGCATTGGTGATTTGGGTGCCGATGTTAGCCTATGATGCCTTACCAACAATTGATTTTGCAGCGCTTGAAAAACCAACATTTTATGAGGCAGGAATATTGCTGATTGCGGTGCTTGGCCTCTATGCTGTTTTGGTGGCGACATCGCGCTTAACAGCCATTGTATCGCTTGGTATATTGGGTTTTGCTGTTGCTATATTATTTATGTTATTTGGGGCGCCAGATTTATCATTTACCCAATTTATGGTTGAAACTTTATCGGTAATTATTTTGGCCTTGGTAATGACGCGGCTTAAATTGGACAAAAACGATGCTAAAAATGGTTTAGAAGCCGTTGTGGCCACAGTTGTTGCCATTGCTGTTGGTTCGGGTTTTGCATTATTGCTATTGCGCGTGATGCAGACCGAATTGGATATGAGTTTATCAGATTATTTCACCAAATATAGTGCGGCCATTGCACATGGACATAATATTGTGAATGTGATTTTGGTCGACTTTAGAGCTTTGGATACGCTTGGCGAGATTTCGGTGGTGATGACCACGGGTATTGTTGTGCTGGCGTTGATTAAATTAAAACCCAAAGACCATAAACATGACAGCCAGAAGAGTGACCAAGAATTACAGGAGTCTGCCAAATGAACACATTAATTTTACGCACCATCGCCCCAGCATTAACCGCACTGATGATTATTTTTTCACTATTCGTATTATTACGCGGGCATAACGAGCCTGGTGGCGGGTTTATTGGTGGGTTGATTGCAGCATCGGCCATGGCATTATTTGGCATATCATCTGGTGTGCAAGCAGTGAGACGCGCTTTGTATTTTCACCCTGTAAGTTTAGCCGGTTTTGGTGTGTTGATGGCGGCTGCCAGTGGCATCCCTTCATACATCAACCAAGTGCCATTTTTATCGGGTATCTGGTGGAAAGTACCGCTTGGCAATGTTGATTATTTTGATTTATCGACCCCGATGATTTTTGACATTGGTGTGTGGTTTGTGGTTGTGGGGGCGATTACTGCAATTGCTTTAACACTTGAGGAGGCTGACTGATGGAATTTTATTTAACAGTTTTGGTGGGCCTGATTTTTGCCACAAGCACTTATTTAATGATGAGCCGCAGCGTGATTAGGCTTGTTTTGGGTGTCGCCTTATTGGGCAACGCAGTGAACTTGCTTATTTTTACTGTGGGCAGAGTGACGCGCGAAATACCGCCCATTATACCTGCTGACCAACATGGCACTTTGACAGGCATTGCGAACCCGTTACCCCAAGCATTGATATTGACTGCGATTGTGATTGGTTTTGCTTTGTTTTCATTTGTACTGGTTTTAACCTACCGCGCTTATGAAAGCCTTGGCACTGACAATAGTGATGATATGCGCATTGCAGAGCCAGAAACAACTGAATTAACCAAGCTGACTTATTGAACAAGACGGATCTAGAATTATGGCAGACCCACATTTAATTAGTGAAGCGATGAAGACCACGCCGACTACATTGGCGGATTGGAATATATTGCTACCCGTGCTTGCGCCATTGGTATTGGCTGCACTTTCACTAACATTGCGCCAAAAAGATAAATTTCAATTTTACCTTGCGCTCATAGCCAGCCTTATATCTTTAGTTGGCTCGGGTTATTTGTTTTTTGACGTTATAATCAACGGCCCGCAAAGTTTAACGATGTCTGGTTGGTTGGCGCCATATGGCATTGCTTTTACCGCTGATGCGTTAAGCGCTATATTTGCCATTGTGGCATCCTTAGTGACATTTTTGATTATATTATATAGCCCCGCAGACGTAGACAAGGCAGCGACTAAGGCTGGTTACTATACATTGGTTTTGATGTTATTGGTTGGCGTAAATGGATCGTTTTTAACGGGTGATATATTTAACTTATATGTTTGGTTTGAGGTGATGTTGATTTCATCATTCGGGCTATTGATATTGGGCGGCGAGAAAATTCAACTTGATGGCGCAGTGAAATATGCATTCCTGAACTTATTAGGTACGACATTCTTTTTGATTGCCACGGGCTTGCTATACGGTGTTACAGGTACTTTAAACTTTGCAGACCTTTATGTAAAAGTAGCCCAAAGTGATGCCACAGGCACACTTGCTATATTATCTATTATGTTCTTATTTGCATTCAGCATAAAAGCGGCGGCTTTTCCGATGTATTTTTGGTTACCTGCTGCATATCACACGCCAAGGGTGGTGGTATCGGCTATATTTGCGGGTTTATTGACCAAAGTGGGCGTTTACGCTTTATTACGCATTTTCACCATCACTTTCCCAGAAGGCAATGGTGCTGCGTTTGAGCTGTTTGGAATTATTGGCGGTTTGACAGTGATTGCAGGTGGACTTGGCGCTGTTGCGCAATCTGAACTACGCCGCATGTTGGCTTATCTTTTGATGTCGGGTGTTGGTATGTTGATGATTGGTATCGCTATACACACCCAATTGGCATTAATGGCGACGGTGCAATATGCCGTACACTCTATGCTTGTGATGACGGGATTATATTTAATATCTGGTGTGATTGGCCGTATGGCGGGTAGCTTTGAAATTGCTAAAATTGGCGGTATTGTGATGCAAAACCCATATGTGGCGATTTGTTATTTTGGTTTGGCGCTTGCGGTTGCAGGCCTGCCACCTTTCTCTGGTCTTTGGCCAAAATACATGATGGTGACGGCTGCGTTTGAACAAGGCCATTCGTGGTTAATTGCCGCGATATTGATTAGCAGTTTTCTGACCATTGCAGCGATTGGACGTGCGAGCATTCAAATGATCTGGCGCGGTGGAGATGTGGATGTTGAAGACGGCCACTATGAAGCACGAGGCAAACGACTGGGCGCAAAACAATTGCGCGTGATGATGTTGCCGATTGGAATTATATTTATACTAACATTGTATTTGGGGGTGATGCCAGGAACTTTGATTAGGCAAGCAGATTTGGCAGCTTATGATTTGTTGAACGTTGATCTTTATATCAAAGCGACATTTGCAGCAGGAGGCGAATGATGAGAATATTCACACTTCACATTGTATTATCTCTAGCATGGGCAGCCATTGCTGGGAATTTTTCAATTCTCAATTTATTCATGGGCTTTTTGTTTGGACTGTTGGCCATTTGGCTGGTACGTGAACAATTAGGTGCCGGATTATATTTTAGGAAATCGCGCAAGATAGCTTCACTCTTCTTATTGTTTGTTTACGAGTTAATACTCGCCACGGTGACGGTGGCAGTATTAGTGTTGAAGCCTAAATTGGATTTTAAGCCTGGAATTATTGCTTATCCGCTTTTGGTGAAAACTGATGTTGAAATTACATTATTGGCAAACCTAATTACCCTAACTCCTGGCACGTTGAGCGTAGACGTGTCTGACGATAAAAAGACATTATATGTGCATGCGATTGATGCAAGTGACCCAGAAGCGATAATTTTGGACATTGCTAACGGGTTTGAAAAGAAAGTGATTGAGGTGTTCGAATGATGGAAAATATTTATCTTGATTATGCAACATTGATTGCACAGGTTTTGCTTATCATAGCATTTATATTGGTAACAATACGCCTGATTATTGGCCCGACACTTTCTGACAGGATATTATGTTTGGACGTTTTGGTGTCTTTGGGTATTGGATTTATTGCTATATTTGCCATTAGAACCACCCAATTTGCTTATATTGATGTGGCTATTGCGTTGGGGCTTATTGGCTTTTTGGCAACCGTTGCATTTGCCCGCTATGTATTATGGCAAGGGCAAAACCAAATACAATTAGACAAAAAACCAACAGATTGATTATCGGAGATAAAAATGATTATTGAATTGATTATCAGCGCACTGATTATAATTGGCGCATTGTTTAGTTTAATTGGTGCATTGGGCGTTTTGCGCTTTCAAGATGTTTATGTGCGTATGCATGCCGCGAGTAAAGCAGGCACTTTAGGTGCCGGATTATTGTTAATTGCCGTGGCAGTTGCCTCGGCGGAGGTTGGGTTAATTACAAGATCTATTGCGGGCGTGATATTTTTGATCTTGACCACTCCCGTTTCGGCACATTTATTGGCGAGAGCCTCGGTCATTGCGGGTGTTAAAACTTGTAAAGAAACTGAGATTAATTTGATTGATGGAAAATATAGCGAAAATGGCGAAGTTTTAGACAGTCAAAACTGATTCGCCATATTAACCATTGCTAATGTTAGAGTTAACAGTGAAAAATTTTGTTATACACTAATGTTTTAGTTAATAAGTTTTTTGAGCGCGTCAGAAGAAGATAATTTTATGTATAAAACATATTTTTATTGGTTGGAAGAGTTATTAAGTGGCAAATTTAGCTAATTACTACAAAAAGAATAACTTATTCTAGATGTTTTAAATGCAATAATAAGTTATCTTATGTTTGTCCCAATTTTAAACCTAAGTATTATTTAATTATTATGAACATCGTCTATGCTGTTTACCTAGACACTAATTAAATTAAGTATTTTATGTAATTTCACTTGACCTTCTAAGGTTTAATACTATTTCTATGTGTACAGTAAAATATGAAGCTAGGGCTCTTGTAAAGTCTGAATGTATGGAGAAGTATAATGATTGAAGATTCAAAATCAACAGATGTTGAGTATGATGTATTGATTGATTTAACGGCTGACATTACAGCCGCATTTGTTGCTAACAATTCTGTAGCAATTGATGACGTTGAAACGTTAATTACGAATATCTACACTGCCTTGAACAATGTTGCGGGCACTGATGGGAAAAATCAAAATAAGCAGGCACCTGCTGTTGCGATTTCACAATCAATTTCCCAAGACTTTTTGATTTGTTTGGAAGACGGCAAAAAGTTTAAATCACTTAAACGCCATTTGCGCACCCACTACAATCTCTCACCAGAGGATTATAGAGAAAAATGGGGTCTACCTATAGATTACCCAATGGTCGCGCCAAATTATGCAGCAGCGCGCTCTAAACTAGCGAAAAATATGGGCCTTGGTCATAAAGGTCGTCGTAAGGCAGCTCAAAACTAAAACATAAAATCAAATAATTGATTTAAAGCCCCTTTTTAGGGGCTTTTTTTTGTCTGCCAAGTGAAACTCATTTACTATAGGTTGTGTTTTGCAAATAAAATAACGTTGCGTAAAAAAACATTGATTATTGAGATAATTAATTAAATCAATGTTTCGTATAATTTTTTTATCCCCGCCTTCAAAATTAATGCAAATATACTGCTTGATGATTTTAATTAATTACAACTTATTGGTGTATTGAGGGTGTTATGAATTTAGTATCAAGCGAAAATGTTTTTTTAAATAATGAGTATCGATCAACTTTTAGGGGTGAGGATAGCTATTTGCAATTTATCAGGGTGAAGCCTGTCATTATTGAAATGGTATCAAAAGTATTTCGGGTATCGAGCCGAGATATTTTGGCTAAATCTCGTTCGCAAGCTCATATCGCATTTGCGAGGCAGGTTGCAATGTATCTAACGCACATTTGTTGTGGTTTAAACCTTACACAGACAGGGAAGTTATTTGAGCGTGATCGTACAACCGTGGCTTATGCATGTAATTTAGTAGAAGACAGACGGGATGAGATGAACTTTGACCTGACTTTGGAAATATTGGAAAAAACAATTCGCGAGTTTGCCATGCAGCAACGTGAGGGAGCTTATTATGCTATGTAAAAATGAGTTTGAACGCGAAGCGCGGATCATTTTGCAATTAATGATTAAGAAAAAACACGTGATTAAAAAACTACCATTTGAACAGATGGCTTTATATAGGCAATCTACTCAGCAATTGGTTTTTGTAAAAAAGCTTCCAGCAGCAATTGTTAAAAATATGGCAAATCATAAATGGTTGAAACTTTTTGATTTGATTTATAATTATACCGAGGTTGGCCAGAAATGGCTGGCGGAGTTTATATATTTTATAAATCTGGAAGAGAACTCTCACACTGACAATATGGCAGAAGGGGAGGGTGAAAATTTAAAACTGGCTTCGTTGCCACGCAGGAGAAGCCAAACAGTATTAGAAAGTGGGGGTGATTACTCGCCTATTTATAAGCTCTATAATCGACAACGTAATATACGCCATAAATATTTGAACGAAACTCATTTACAAGCGGGGCAACAATTATTCGATAAATTTGTGAATGCCAATTTGCAACCTAACATTACCATGAATTGGGAGAAATTAGCCTCTGCGCCGCAGCCACATTATACAGGTGTTAAAGACACTGGGCTTGGCGAGAGCCTATATTTGGCAAGAAAGCAGCTTTATGAAGCCTTGGAATATGTTGGCGAAGATTTTGCTGCGATATTAGTTGAGGTGTGTTTGTTTGGGAACGGGCTTGAAGCTACGGAAAAGGCGCTGGCTTGGCCTGCGCGATCGGGCAAGTTATTACTGACAATGGCTTTGGACAGGCTTGCGCAATATTACAAAATTGACGTTAAGCAAAAGCCAAAAAGCATGTATTTGGCTTGGGCAGCACATGATGTGAATAGCAGTGTTGGGTTGAAATAAATTTAAGCGGTTAGGTGAGCGTTTGCTTCGAGTTGGATGCGCTTAATCATGGCATTTAGACCGCCAGCACGTTGTGGTGTGAGTTGATCTGCCAAACCAATATTAGAGAAGAGGTCAGTTGCGTCATTTTGGCTGATCTCAGTGGCAGTGGTACCTGAATAATAGGTGATGAGGATGGCTAGTAACCCCTTGACGATGTGGGCATCGCTATCACCAGTAATGGTAGCTATGTTTTGCGTATCAAACGCCATTTTAAACCAAACTTGGCTTGTGCAGCCTTTGACTTTATAGGCATCTACTTTGTAAACATCATCGAATTTGTCGATTGCTTGACCTAACTCGATTACATATTTATATTTTTCTTCCCAACCATCTAGGAAAGAAAAGTCATCACTCAAATTTTTGAAATTGTCCGCAACTGTCATAATAGCTCCCACGCATTGGCACCAGAAATAGCATGATAAGTGGGTTATGCAAGACATTTGCAGGGAAATGAGATGATATTGCTAATTATTGAACGTCTAGGCTTGAAAAATCTATATTCAGATCTGAAACCGATAGAGTTTGGCCTGTAGATTTTGCGAGTTTGATTTGATCTTCAATGCTCAGCGTATCTGTTTGAACGAAAATCTGCTCCAAGCCATTTTTATCGTCTTGAGAAGAGTTTTTGTTTAAATAATCGTAAATAGTGCGAGCGGTGTTTATGGTTTTTTGACTAATGCTTGCCGCGGCCTCTTTGCCTTGTAAACATGCATTCGGATTTTTAGTGCAAAATTCACTGGCATTTTTAAGACCAATATTTGCCACCTCAATAGCGCTATCTACCGATAGGCTTTGATTGTTTTTATTTGATGTTATGTCTTCTGGTAAAAACATCACCACGACAGCGATCCAGAAACAGACCTTGATTAACCGTACCATACTATACCCTTACCCAGTCCGTTGACCATTCGATTACCGAATAACTGATCTAAGAACTCCAACCTAGCGCACAATAGGTAGAATATTTTTATATATTATTGATTTTGGTGGTGCAAATTGACTCTAATTTAGTTAAAACTTTATCTATATGACAAATTTGCGCCTGAAAACTGAAATTATAATAAGTGCTGAATTGAGAAACGCCCAAAAGCTTGGGTTTTTTTCAACAATTCTGAAAAAAGGCGACATGACAGCCGGACAAATTTTTTTGGTTATTAGTAAATATAATACAGAATTTATTTTGATAGGGCCTCCCTTTGGTTCTTCATTTGACGAAGATGGGCAAAAATTATGGGACTTCCCTATGGGGTCTGTCGTTATAGATCAGCAGAAACTGAATGATTATTTATCGAAAATGCAAAATTATGACCCAGATATAAACATTTTGGAGATTGAAGACCCATCACTTGAATATAGACCGACAGGGAAATTTGTTGCAATCAGTGAAGAAATGACCAGTGTAATACGAGATGCTGAGAGCGCATTTAAAAACTAATTTATGAGATATGAATGAAGGCATTTTATAGCATTATAGGCGCACTTATATTGGGCGTTATTTTAGGGGTTGGTAGTGCATATCAGGCGATATCTACGGGTTGGGGCTTGGGTGTTAAAACCAATAAAATCTGGCGAACATATGGGAATTTAGCTGAACCAGAATTATCATCATATGCAAAGGCTTATTTGGTGAATAGTGGGCATTTGCCGCTGCCACAAGACCAAGCTTTATATTTTTTCACTTATGAGGATTCTAAAGGCCAAAAGCTGAGCGCTGATTGCGATTATATTTTGACTGGCGATAATGTTGACGCGTTTTGGTGGAGCGTTTCGGCCCATAATCATGATTTTGAGCGATTTGAGAATTCATCGCAGCGGTACTCGTTTAACATGGCAAATGTGATTAGAAATGCTGATGGGAAATATGATATCACCCTTTCTAAGCGTGTGAACGGTGGGAATTGGCTGCCGATAAACCCCATGAATTTTGGCGATGACGCTTTTATGCTGTCTTTGCGCTTATATGGAATTGATAAAACAACCATCGAAAATGTAGACTTGCTGAATTTGCCAGCAATTAACAAGGTGGGGTGTGATATATGAAACATCTCTTCTCTATATTGATTGTATTTTTGATGGCAATATCAACTCATTTAGCCATCATCGTATTTTGGCCATCGACGCAAACAGGAAGCCCTTATATGCGGGTTGCGGAATTGTTAGAGCCACATAAGTTTCATCAGATATCCGATGATTTTGGCGGTGATATATTGCAATTTGAAAGCCAAGATTTGCGCTACGGGGTTTGCCATTATGATTTGGATGATGAAGCTCTAATATTGAGTGCGAATATTAATGATGGGTTTGGGATTTTAACCGTTTACTCTGAATTTGGTGAAGTGCTATTTTCAATTAACTCTCGCCAAACGAAAATGGAGCAATTAAAATTTGCTCTATTGCTTGAGGAGGCGGAGAATAATTTACCCACGGGTATGGTTTTTCACCGGATTGCAAAGCCTAAAGGCATGGTGATTATTCGATTGGCAGTGGGTGACAAGGCTTATTATGGAAATATTGCGCAACAGTTAGCGACGGCAACTTGTGATGCAGTGAAAGTTGAACAAGAAACTGAATGATGATTAGTTTAAATAGCTAAGCTGATTTATTTGACTTTTAAAGCCATATAATTGCGCGCTTAGTGCTGTGTGGCTGAGGCTTGGTTCAACGACAGCGCCATAATTTAACACATATCTGTAGGCATTGTGAAGTGCGGTCAGTTGGGCGGTTACATTTTTGACGATCAGTAAATTTTCTTGTTGGCGTATGGAAATAGCGGTTTTTGTTTTAAAGTCGATATTTCCATTTTGAATATAATGCCGATTGCTATTTTGGTTCAGGACTTCGGACGCTAGTTTCTGGAATATATTTAAGCTATGAATGCGCTTTTTAAGGTCGATCGAGATTGCTTGGTTATATTCTAGGATGCCCTCATAATTACTGGCTTTAAAGCTGTTCAGAAGTGCATTTTCGCTTATGGGGCCATTTATATCGGCCTTGCCATCTATTAAAGGTCTGTCGGCAATAGAGACGTTAAAATTACTGGTAGTGAGTAAATGAGCATTGAAGCGCAATTTTTTCTCTAATTTTGAGAAAATTAATGGATTTGGAAAATCAGTACCGTTTTTAACTTCGATATTTTTGGCGCTATTTTGGGTAAGGTGAGATGCTTTTGAAGCATCTATACGCCCGAAATCGCCAATCGGATTTGAACTGCAAGCTGATAGAATTAAGCTAAAGAATATACCACACCAAAGTGATTTGCGTTTTTTCATACCGCGATGATCTCGATTTGGATGGTCAAAATGAACATGTTGACACCACACCAACATATTGATTTGTGAAATTAATTAGATTTAGTTGAAAGAAATTTTTGAGTTTTATTTGTTTGATTCTCAAAAGTCACGTCTTCATCTCGTTGAAAACGTACGCCTGAAAATAAAATGATTTGTCCCAATTGAGTTTCTTCAGTTTTACTTTGGC
Source organism: Hyphomicrobiales bacterium (assembly GCA_051531935.1). Taxonomy (GTDB): domain Bacteria; phylum Pseudomonadota; class Alphaproteobacteria; order Rhizobiales; family OSC116; genus OCS116. Next base: position 492,646 of record JAOPTR010000016.1, on the reverse strand, counting down.
TTTGTTTGCGGTAGGGTTTTGCCTTTGCCCTAAAGTCTATGATATCCGCCATTTAATTATCCCTTCTGGATATTCGATTAAGGTTATTCTTCTCCCTTATCTAAAACCCAGATGGTTAAATTTTTGTTAATAACCTGGCGTCAATGGAAAATTAATTGATTTTTTCCTCTGTGTTGAAAGCTGCCGGGGTCGCGGTTTCATTGGCTTCGAGGTATATTGTTTGGCTTGGGAATGCAAAGTCTGTGCCTGCATCTGCAACGATTTTTTTGATTTCGTAAGCAAAATTCTCTTTAATTTCTAGCCACTTACCCCAGTCTGTTGTATGGGTAAAACAATAGATCATGAGGTCAATACTGCTATCATTAAAGCTGTCGACTCTCACAAAAAGAGAGCATGCGGGGGGATTTACAAACTCACTATTATTAAGTAAATAATTCTCAATATTTAGTCTAACTTCGGCCAATTGTTCGGTTGTACTGTTATATATGAGTCCGATTTTCCAATAGATTCGGCGATTTGTCATTTGAGAATAGTTGATAAGCGCTTTGTCGGCCAATGCACTATTGGGCACAAATACTGGTGCTTTATCGAATCTTCTGATTTTAGTGGAGCGGAAACCAATATTTTCGACAGTGCCCTCGACAACGCCTTCAATTTGAACCCAATCGCCATGGGCTAAGCGTTTTTCGGACATAATGGTAAGGCTAGCAATGAGGTTTTTGAATAAATCTTGTGCGCCAAGGGCAACGGCAACACCCAACAGGCCAAAGCTGGCAAGGATTGGCGCCACTCTAATGCCCCAAAGTTCTAAAATGGTTGCTGCCCCCATTGCCAAAATAACCACGCGTAGCGCTTTGAATAGCCATTCGAACAATTCTGCGGTGAAGAATTTTTGCACTGGATTTAAAATGAGGGCTATAGGCACTAGAATGACATTGAGCGCCCAGAAGATATCGACGATGATAAGGCTGCGTACGATGTTATCGAACATGACGCCTGTACTGCCAGTGAGGCCTAGATATTTAACAGAAGCGAAAATACCAAAGATGAGTGGCAATAAATGTAGGGGACCGTCTAGGGCATCAATGACGGCATCATCAACTAAATTTTTAGTGCGTTTGGCAAAGCTTTTGAGACGTTTAATGATGAAACGCGCAAATAAATCACGCAGAAGATATGACGCCACAAGAATGAGCAGGGTAATGCCGATGGTTGAAAGGCTGATGCCGAATATTCCGTAGTCCCACACCAATTCTATTTTTTGCCAAAACTCGGTGAAATAGGCGGTTACAGTTTCGAGATCCATGCTCATTCCTTTGTTTTAATTTAGTGACGCTCTTTGATGGAATTGAATTTTATGTCTGGCCATTTATCTTCTGTATAGCCCATTTCCCATGCGCTTTTGCCCAAGAATACATTTGATCCATCGCGATCCATCGCCATATTGAGGCGATTATCACTCATGAATTTATCGAGTATTTTGTCGTCTTCACATTCTATCCACTTAGCTGTGGTGAAAGGGGAAGCTTCGAATTTGGCGTCGATTTTATATTCGTCTTGAATCCGTTGTGCAAGCACTTCGATTTGCAAGCGACCCACCACACCAACCGTTAAATGCGCGCCAATATGTGGCGCAAATAGTTGGATAACGCCTTCTTCTGACAAGCTTTCCAGAGCCTTTTTAAGATGTTTGGCTTTCATTGGATCGGTTGGGCGGATGCGTTCTAAAATTTCGGGTGCGAAGTTTGGCAGGCCGATATATTTTATGTTTTCGCCTTCATTAAGCGTATCACCCACCCGAATGGTGCCATGGTTTGGAATGCCGATGATGTCGCCACCATAGGCTTCATCGACAATTTCGCGGTCTTGGGCGAAAAACAGGATGGGGTTTTGAACACTGATAATTTTGCCAGTCGAGAGCTTAAGCTTCATACCGCGTTTAAATTTACCAGAAACCAAGCGTACAAAAGCCACACGGTCGCGATGGTTTGCATCCATATTGGCTTGCACTTTAAATACAAAGCCGCTGACTTTATCTTCGGTTGCGATGACCTTCCGTTTGTCAGTCGGACGGGGTTGTGGTGATGGTGCGTATTTTTCGAGTGCATCTAACAGGTCTGTCACGCCGATTTGTTTAAGTGCTGAGCCAAAGAAAACAGGTGTTAAATGACCTTCGCAGAAGCTCTGCATATCAAATGGTTTACAAGCTTCCCGGATCAATTCTATTTCATATTCGGCTTGCTCCCATGTTTCGGGTTCGACAAGGTTTTCGATTTCTGAAAGTGGCACTTTTTCGGAGAAAGTAAAATCTTCGCGGTTGATTGGTGTCATTTCATTATTTGAAAGATCGTAAATGCCTTGAAGGCGATTACCCATACCTACAGGCCATGTCATTGGGGCAACATCTAACGCTAGACTCTCGGCGATTTCATCCATCAAACCAAACGGATCTAGGCCTTCACGATCGACCTTATTGATGAAGGTGATAATAGGGATGTCGCGGAGGCGGCAAACTTCTAGTAATTTACGGGTTTGGGCTTCGATGCCTTTGGCAACGTCGATCACCATAATGGCAGCATCGGCAGCGGTTAATGTGCGATATGTATCTTCGGAGAAATCTTCATGGCCTGGTGTATCTAACAGGTTGAACATGCAATCTTTATAAGTGAATGTCATAGCTGCAGAAGTGACTGAAATACCACGTTCTTGCTCGATTTTCATCCAATCTGAGCGGGCGCGGCGGCGTTCGCCACGAGCTTTCACTTGGCCAGCTAAATGGATGGCGCCACTCATATGCAAAAGGTTTTCAGTTAGAGTGGTTTTACCTGCATCTGGATGGGAGATGATTGCGAATGTACGGCGGCGATTGATTTCGAATTCTAATGTCATTTAACTAAGCTTTTAGGTGGTTTTATGTGCACTGTTTAGAACATTAAACCGCTATAAATGCAAGATATTTGCGCCCTACAACATAAAAAAACGGCACCTCCAAAGGAGATGCCGTTTGATGTTAAATTTTGACAATTAGTTTGAAGTTGAGTCTGTTGCTGTGTCAGCAGCACCTTTAAGGGCATCGCCAGCGTCTTTCATAGCATCGCCTGCATTTGTAAGTGCATCGGCTGCCATGTCTTTAGCTTTTTCTGTTGCGTCAGTTGCCATTTCAGTGGCTTCAGAAGCCATTTCTTTAGCTTTTTCTGTTGCATCAGTAGCCATTGCTTTGGCTTTATCTGCAGCTTCAGCAGCCATTGCTTTTGCTTTTTCAGCAGCTTCAGCGGCCATTGCTTTTGTTTTTTCTGCAGCTTCTGCGGCCATTGCTTTGGCTTTTTCTTCAGCTTCGGCGGCCATAGCTTTAGCTTTTTCAGTGGCTTCTGCTGCCATTGCTTTGGCTTTTTCTTCAGCTTCAGCAGCTAGTTTAGCAGCATCTTCTTTGATTTCAGTTGTTTTTTCTTTAACTTCGGTAGCTTTTTCGGCAGCTTTTTTATCATCGCAAGCGACTAGAACAAAAAGTGAGCTAGTGGCAAGTAGTGCAATAAGAATTTTTTTCATGATTATATACCTTTATGATATTTTTGAGGGAACAATGTGGATTATATGTGCCTTGAATATGGCAATATAATGGCTTTTGAAATTAGACCTTAGAATTAAATTGTAGAATTAATTAAGTTCTAATTCTTCTTTCTTGGCCAATAAAGTGATCCATTCTTCTTCCATTTTTTCGAGTTCGGATTTTTTATGGTCTAGCTTTTTGGCAAGTTTAGAGAATTCGGTTGGTTGTTTTTCGTAATAACCAGGTTTTGCGAGGTCTTTGGCGATTTGTTCGATCACCGCTTCGGTTTTAGGCACCAACTCATCCAATTCTTTAAGGCGATATGTCTCTTTGAACGACATTTTTTCGACTTTTGCTGGGGCTTGGTAAGTTTCGGCAACTTTTGTTTTTTCGACAGGTGTGGATTGATCTGATTGCTGTCGTTTGATTTCAGAATCGATTTGGCCTTGAGCTTCGGAATAACCGCCTGCATATTCGATGATTTTACCATTACCGTGCATGAAGATTGTTGAAGATACGACCGCATCTAAAAACGCTCTATCATGACTGATGAGGATGATGGTGCCATCATAACCTGCTAACAGATTTTCGAGCAGCTCTAGAGTTTCTAGGTCTAGATCGTTTGTTGGCTCGTCTAAAATAAGTAGGTTTGTTGGATTGGCAAAGGCTTTCGCAAATAGCAAACGACATTGCTCACCACCTGACAGTGAAGAAATAGGTTGGCGCAATTGTTCGGGGCTGAACAGGAAGTCTTTAAGATAAGCCACGATGTTTTTTGGCCTGCCATGCACCATAATTTGATCGCCACCTTCTGGAGCTAAAACGTCGCGTACGCGTTTGACGCCTTTTAGATCATCTCTTGATTGGCTGATATAGGTTTTCGTGAGATTTGTGCCATGTTCAATTTTACCAGAATCGGGTTCTAACTCGCCGATAAGCAGCTTGAGCAGAGTTGATTTACCCACACCGTTGGGGCCAACAATAGCAATGCGATCGCGGCGGTTGATGCGGATTGAAAAATCATCGACTAAGCATTTTTTGTTTTCGGCTTCGCCCAATGTTTTGCTGACATTAACTGCATCTATGACCATGAGGCCAGAGGCATTACCTGATGCGAGCTTGGCATTGGCATTGCCTTTTTGTTTAATATGTTTGGATTTCTCGGCACGTAGGGCTTGTAGAGCGCGCATACGACCTTCATCACGCGTACGGCGGGCTTTGATGCCTTTTTTAGACCAAATGGTTTCGGCTTCGATGTTTTTATCGAGTTTACGTTGCACTTCGGCTTCATCGGAAAGTACATTTTCTTGCCATTGGTTGAACTCTGAGAAACCTTTTTTCATCAGATGACCTTTTGTGCGGTCTATCCAGAATACATGGTTACTTACATTGGCTAGGAACGCTCTATCATGGCTTACAAAAATGATTGTTGAACGTAATTTTGCTAGTTTTTTCTCGAGCCAAGCAATAGATTCGATATCTAAATGGTTGGTTGGTTCGTCTAAAATTAGGATATCTGGATCGGTGTAAAAACTGCGAATGAGTGCGGCTTTACGGGCTTCACCACCAGAAAGGCTTTTGATCTGACGTGTGCTATCTAGATTTAGTTCATCTAACCAAGCGTATACTTTATAATCTAGATCTGGGTCCATACCATCGGTGATGAATTCGAAAATGCTGTCATATTTGCTTAAATCGGGCACTTGTTCGAGCATGCTATAGGTGAGGCTTGGCTGATAAAAAAGCGTGCCTTCATCGGTATCTATTTGCTTGCTAATGAGTTTGAGTAAAGTTGATTTACCGCAACCATTACGGCCAACGATGGCCATTTTCATGCCTTGGCTAATGGATAGATTTAACTGATTGAACAGGATGCCATCGCCGCCATTGAGGACGATGTTTTGTAATGTAATCTGTGCTTTTGACATGATTGATAAAGGCCTATTTAGAGATTTTTTTGCAAAATGGCCTTTATGTCAGTGATTGTCAACAACGCAACGGCTTAATTGCTTAGAATTACAATTTTTCCGCTGGCGTCTATAAACGCTGAACCGCCTCTTTTACGGGTTTTGCGTTTTGTGGCTTTGACAATTTTGACCGCTGATTTACGGGTGGCTTTTTTGGGTTTTTTGGTTTTGGCTTTTCTAACCACTGCCTTTTTCTTTTTTACTTTTTTCTTAACCTTGGCTTTTTTAGCTTTTGGCTTGGTTATTTTTCTTTTTTTGACCGTGCGGGATTTGGTGGTTTTTTTGCTGTTGCCAATTGTTTTGCCATTGAGTGTGACCGAAGACGTGGATTTTTTTGAATTGAAAGATTTTTTAGTTATGCTTGAGATATGTATGACATTAAGCTTGCGAGATACGCTTTTAATGGTTCTGGGAATTTGACGTGTGGCCACCGCCTGAATGGCATCTTGATGAATAGGTTGACTAAAGATGGCATTATAGGGCGTGCTAACATTTGCCACGGCAATATATTCTTGGCTTTCAATATCAAGATTATATTTACTGACATAGGCATCGGTCATGAATTTTTTGAATGTCATGGCGGGTAGGCTGCCACCAGTGAGGCGATTTGTGGGGGTGTAATTGTCGTTACCATACCAAACACCAGTAACCAAGTGATCGGTAAAGCCCATGAACCAAGCATCACGATAGCTTTGGGTTGTACCAGTTTTACCATAGGTTTTTGTGAACCCAAGATTGGCGCGTTTGCCTGTGCCATATTCGACAACATTGCCGAGCATGAATTTTAAATCTTGAATTTTGCGTGGGTTGGCAACAACGCGTGGTGCAAATTCATCGCGGTCGCGTTTATAGATGACATCGCCATTGCCATTGCGGATTTCGGAAATGCCATAAGGTTGCGCCAATGTGCCACCGTTGGCAATTGTGGCATATGCGCCTGTTAAATCTAATACAGAAATGGCCGCAGTGCCAAGTGGCAATGACGCATTTGCAGTCATTTTGGCATCAATTCCTAAATCCTTAGCGGTATTAATGACATTCGTATAACCAATTTCGCGTGCCAATTTAACTGGGATGGTATTGATTGAACGAACCAATGCATTATTAAGAGTGGTGCGGCCAACATAGCGACGGTTGTAGTTTTTAGGTGACCATTTTTTTATTTGCACTTTACTATCGACCACACGGCTATTGGGCGTATAGCCATGATTTAGTGCTGCTAGATATACCAATGGTTTAAATGATGAGCCAGGTTGGCGACCAGCATTAACCGCGCGGTTAAACTGGCTTTTGCGATAATCTTCGCCCCCAATGAGAGCCAGAACTGCACCATCATGTTCCATACTTACCAATGAAGCTTGGTCGACATCGTATTTTTCACCATTTTGGCGCAAACTGTCTTGGATGGTTTTACGTGCTGCTTCCTGCAGGTCTAAATCTATTGTGGTTTTTACATGAAGGACAAAATTGCGGTTGTTGGCAATTTTTTTAGATTCTTCAAAAACCCAATCGATGAAATATTCGCCTTTAGAATCGGGGTTTTTGCGATTTACAATTGAAGCTGGGTTTGCGCGGGCATCAAATACATCGCCATGATTTAGAAAACCTGCATTGACCATATTGGTGAGCACCACATTGGCGCGAGCGCGGGCTGCGCCTAAATTGATATGCGGGGCATAATTAGATGGCGCTTTGAACAAACCAGCTAGCATAGCCGCCTCGGGCAATGAAACTTCGCGCACAGATTTGCCAAAATAATATTGGGCTGCGGCTTCGAGGCCGAAATTGCCTGCACCCATATATGTACGATCGAAATACAGGCTTAGGATTTCTTCTTTGGTGAGATTAGCTTCGAGCCATAGAGCCATATAGGCTTCTTTGATTTTGCGCTCTAACGTTTGTTCGGCAGAGAAAAATAGCATTTTAGCCAATTGCTGCGTGATGGTACTCGCGCCATGATTGCTGCCCGAAGTTTTTTGAATGTTACGCACCAATGCCCGTGCGATGCCCAAAGGATCGACGCCAACATGGCTGTAGAAATTACGGTCTTCTGTTGCCAGGGCGGCGAGTATCATGTTTTCGGGCAATTCTTCGAGTGGCACACTGCTATCATGCCTCACGCCACGACGGCCAATGAGTTTGTTATTTTTGTCGTAAAATGAAACAGAGTATTTTTGGTATAATTGCCAGCCTTCGCTCACATCTACCAACGCATATTGACCCAACATAAAAAAGCCAATGAGACCTGCGAAAGCCAGTGTAAGGCCATCTGAAACCAATTCGATGAGAAAACGCTTAAAACCACGAACTCTTGCAAAGCTCATTATGTGACTAAAACCTGCCCAGAAATTTTTGAAAAATGCGCCTGTGTTGAAGATTGCGCTGTCCATTGCGCTATCGATTTTAAGCAGAACATTAAAAATCTTTTTATTTTTGGGCATAGGTTTTATTTAAACTCCAACTCAAAACATATTGGCCATCCATGTGTGACGGATGAATATGTTAACAAAATATTAATAACAATACTAGGCTTGCGGCCATACATGTGTGATTGCACGGATTGTGCCAATTGAGCTTGTATGATTTAGGGACACTAAAAGCTGGGGTTTACAACGCGAACCTGATGTTTTTGTGATGGAATATTAAGTGAAATAAAATAGTAATGTTAAAATGGGGTTGGCTATGCTATGGCTATGAGAGTATATTTGAACCTTATTAAAATGAACCGTAACTTATTGAAATTGCTTATATGTTTTGGGAAGAAAAATCACTTAGCCAGATGAATGACCCCGAATGGGAAAGCCTATGTGATGGCTGTGGTAAATGTTGTTTGATTAAATTAGAAGACGAAGACACTGGTGAAATTATATTTACAAATATGGCTTGCAAGCTGCTTGATTTGAAAACTTGCCAATGTAGTGATTATGCAAACCGTGCCAATTTTGTACCCGATTGTATCAAAATGAAGCAAGACGACATTCGCAATTACGGCTGGCTGCCAAAATCTTGCGCTTACCGAATATTGGATGAAGGACGGCGATTGCCTGATTGGCACCCACTTATATCTGGTGACCCAAAAAGTGTTTTGCGGGCGGGGATATCGGCTGTGGGGCGAATTGTGAGTGAAGAGGGCATAGACGATGAAGATGCAGTGGATTATATTGTGCAGTGGCCTAAAAAATAACCATTTGAAATATATGATAAATTTTAGTTGTTAAGTTGTGGCGGGGATTATTTGCAACTTATAAAACCAGTGTTTGACCGTACGGTTATGGCTACGTATATTTGCTCATAGTTAAAAAGGTTAAGAAATAACCGCCCTTGAAGGGCGGTATTTTTTTGCCCAATGCTTTACGACAAATGTGATGGTCAACGACAATATGAGGCCGACGTCATTATGAATAAACATCAGCAAATTTTAAAAAAGCTTGAACGCCAATTAATGAAAATTATGACGCTTTTAGCCAAAACGGAACAGCAAGCTGATTTAGCTTTTTGCGAAAAACAAGCCAAGACCTTAACGGTTGTGATTAAGGCTTTAGAAAATATACGCAACATGCAATCGGCAGAACATGAAGAGACATTAAAACAAAGCGAGCCAGAAGCTATTTATGAAACGGACCCTAAATTCCGAGACGAAATTACGCAAAAACTTGCGGCGATTAACCCCAAAGCAAATTGAAGAATTTGCATCTACATTAAACGACAAGGAAGCAGAACAGTTATATTTTGATTGGTATTTATGGGCCAGAGATGACCAATTGCCGCCCAATTTACAACCGTCTAACAGCCCATTATACGCTAAAAACTGGCAAAATTGGATATTGTTAGGTGGACGTGGCGCAGGGAAAACCAGAGCGGGTGCTGAATGGATTAGAGCGAAAGCACTTGGGATTGAGCCATTTGCAAAAGAACCTGCATGGCGAATAGCCCTGATTGGCGAAACATTTAGCGATGTTCGCGAGGTGATGCTTGAAGGTGATAGCGGGTTGTTGAACATTCACCCCAAACACCAACGCCCTACATATATTGCCTCTCGCAAACGGCTTGAATGGCCAAATGGCGCGATTGCGCAATTGTTTAGTGCCGAAGAGCCAGAAAGTTTGAGAGGCCCGCAATTTCATGCTGCTTGGTGTGACGAATTTGCCAAATGGCCTTATGACGAAGATGTATGGGATATGTTGCAGTTTGGCATGCGCCTAGGAGATGCACCGCAGGTTGTATTGACCACGACACCGCGTAATCGAAAGAAATTAAAAGATATTTTGGCGATGGATGGTAGTTATGTGAGCAAGGCATCGACCTTTGACAATAGGCAACATTTGGCAGCAGCCTTTTTGCAAAATATAGACCGAAATTATGCGGGAACCAATTTAGGGCGGCAGGAATTATTTGGCGAAATTATTGAAGATAGGCAAGGTGCGTTATGGAATTATCGGCTGATTGAAGACACCAGACGACGGGTAAAAGATTATGCGTTAGATGAATTTAAGCGCATTGTTTTGGCGATTGACCCGCCTGCGACGAGCCATAAAAAATCTAACGCTTGCGGGATGATTGTGGCAGCAATGGATGGTGATCGGCATGCTTATATATTGGCAGATGTTACCATGCAGGCGGCAAGCCCGATTATTTGGGCGCAAAAGGCGATTGAAATATACCATCGATTTAACGTTGACCGCATTGTTGCAGAAGTGAACCAAGGCGGTGAAATGGTCGAGACTATATTGCGCACAATTGACCCGCAAATATCATATGCTGCTGTGTTTGCACGCAAAGACAAAAAGACGCGTGCGGAACCTGTGGCGGCGTTATATGAGCAAAGCAAAGTGCATCATTTGGGGTTGTTTGAGCCTCTAGAAGATGAAATGTGCCAATTTGACCATATGATTGCCAGTTCGAAAAATAGCCCTGATCGGGTGGATGCTTTGGTTTGGGCGGTAAGTCACTTGTTGTTGAATGGTGCTGATATGGTGCCGCGCATTCGGGATTTATAGAATTTAAATGAGAACAGAAATGGGAAGGGGAAATATGTCATTTCTTCAACGGATAAAACTCGGCCTGAAAACCGAAGCGAAGCCGAAAGAACGTAAAAATTATGTGCCTTTGACCCAATATGGGCAAGAATTTGGCTTTTTAATGAATGGTGATTTTACTGATGATGTGGCCATAGCGGCAATGGCGCGTCATGCTTATACGCAAAACCCAATTGCTCACCGCGCGGTGCGGATGATTGCGGAAGCTGCAGCATCTATACATTTGCAGTTGTTTTTGAATGATCAAGAATTGGTTGAACATCCATTATTAGAATTGTTATCGCGCCCTAACATGAATGCAAGTGGGCATGAATTTTTGGAGAATTGCTACAGCCAATTGTTGATAGATGGTAACTGCTATTTAAAGCAATCGTCTTTAGAAAATGATGTGCCTGACCAGCTTTATAGCTTACGCCCTGACCGAGTGCGGGTATTGCTTGATGAACAAGGATGGCCTGAGTTTTATGATTATAAAATTGGTTCGCAAAAACTGCGTTTTAGCCAACAAACTGATGGTATTTCGCCGATTTTACATCAGACTTTTTACAACCCTAATGATGATCATTATGGACAAAGCCCCTTTAAAGCCGCGAAAATTGCAATTGATATTCATAATGCGGCGAGTAAATGGAATAAATCGCTGCTTAATAACAGTGCGCGGCCATCTGGTGCCGTGGTTTACCGTGGCCAAGAAGGCCAAGGAAACCTATCGGATGAGCAATTTACCCGTTTGAAACAAGAGCTTGAGCAGACCTACCAAGGCCATGCTAACGCAGGTAGGCCGATGATTTTGGAGGGTGGGCTTGATTGGTCAGCAATGGGATTTAGCCCTAAGGACATGGACTTTATTGAGGCCAAAAATGTTGCGGCACGTGAAATAGCTTTGGCGCTTGGCATACCGCCTATGTTGCTTGGGATACCTGGTGACAATAGGTTTGCGAATTATCAGGAAGCCAACCGTAGTTTTTTACGCCAGACAATTTTACCCTTGGTGGGAAGATTTACCAAAAATATATCGGCATGGCTTAGCCCTGCTTGGGACGCTCAGTTGGAATTGAAAATTGATCTGGATAAGATCGAAGGGCTAAGCACCGAGCGCGAAGCATTGTGGCGACGCATTGGTGCGGCCAGTTTTTTAACCACTGACGAAAAACGTGCTGCTGTTGGATACCCCGCTTTAGGCCAGAATGAGGATTTTACTGACCAAGGGATGGCTGAAGATGAATGATTTATTTTCGGGATATGCCTGTATTTTTAATGAAATAGATTTAGGCAATGATGTGGTTATGCCATCGGCTTTTGAAAGAAGCCTTAGTGAAAAAAAGCCGCAAGACATTAGTATGTTGTGGCAACATGACCCGAATTTACCGATTGGCCGCTGGGAAGAATTTAAGGTAGATGAAAAAGGCCTTTATGTGGTTGGCCGCCTATCTATTGCAGTGCGACAAGCGTTGGATGTTGCCAATTTAATTGCTGACAATGTGATTGATGGGCTTTCGATAGGTTTCAAAACCCGCCGTGCGGTGCAAAGGGCGCGGGAATCGACACGGTATATCCATGAAGTTGACCTTTGGGAAATATCTGTTGTGACTTTTCCCATGCAGCCTGCTGCGCGAATAGAGGGGCCTGCTGCGCGAATAGAGGGGCCTGCTGCGCGAATAGAGCAGCCTGCCGACCGAGAATTACCGACAACTGAACAACCAGAGGCAGATTTGAAGCAGCGCATTTTGCGCGCTTCTAACGCCATGCGCGCATAACCCAAACTTATAAATACCAACCGAAGGAAGCGATTTGATGGCCTTAAAAAACACGCCCAAATACAACAAAAAACACAGCAAAAATGGAGATATTAACTTGGAAACAAAAGTTGTAAGCCAAAAAAACAACACTGACGTGAATGCAGTGTTTGATGATTTTATGAATGCGTTTGAGGAGTTTAAACATACCAATGACCAACGTTTAGGCCGCATTGAAACGCAACAGGGTGCAGACCCACTGATTGAACAAAAGCTGAATAAGATTAATGCGCATTTGGACAAGCAACAAAGCAAAATGGATATGCTAGGGCATAAATCTAAACGTCCATTATTGGGCGGTGAAATGTCGCCGCTTACACAAATGACTGAAAATAGTGAATCTAAGGCGGCATTTAACGCATATATGCGTAAAGGTGCAAGCCAGATTGAAACTATGGAAGGCAAAGCCTACAGCCTAGTATCTGGCAATGATGGTGGTTATTTTGTGCCTGAGCAAATTGAAAGCAATATTTTAGACAATTTAAAATTGGCTTCACCTATTCGTGACATTGCGGGCATTCAACAGGTGACATCAAGCATTTATAAGAAGCCATTTGCGATTAATGATTTTGCATCTGGTTGGGTAGGTGACAGTGATGCGCGACCACAAACCAGCGGTGCTGATTTAGAAGAATTGATTTACCCCACCATGGAATTATACGCCATGCCTGCGGCTTCTGCATCTTTACTTGAAGATAGTGCTGTGAATTTGGAACAATGGATTGCCACGGAAATTGAAGCGGCATTTGTTGATCAAGAAACCGAAGCCTTTGTGAATGGCGATGGCGTGAATAAGCCAAAGGGCTTTTTAGATGTGCCGACCATTGCGGAAAACAATTGGTCTTGGGGCAATTTGGGGTTTGTTGAAACAGGGGCTGATGGCGGTTTTGCCGCGACTGATGCATCGGATTGTTTGCTTGACCTTATTTACAGCCTTAAAGCGCGTTATCGAGTGAACAGCCATTGGGTGATGAACCGCAAAACTCAGGCCGAAATTAGAAAGCTAAAAGATGCGGATGGCAATTATATGTGGCGCCCTGCGGAGACGGTGAACGGCAAGGCATCTTTATTGAATTACAGCATTGCCGAAGTTGAACAAATGCCTGACATCACGACGGACAGCACATCACTTGCATTTGGTGATTTTGGCCGTGGTTATTTGATTGTTGACCGTCGTGGCATTAGTATTTTGCGTGATCCATATTCGGCAAAACCATATTTGCTATTTTACACAACCAAGCGTGTTGGTGGTGGTGTGCATGACTTTAACGCCATTAAACTTTTGAAATTCTCGGCGTAAATTGAGCTGAAATAGGTGGGGCGTTCTGGATGGAGCGCCCTTTTTGTTACCAATAAGGATGGACATTATGGCGTTGATTTTAGAAACAGCTGCGGTGGGTGAACCCGTAACTTTAAACGAAGTGAAAAACTATTTAAAGATTGAAAATAACATAGAAGATGTGCTGATTGCCTCTATGATTACCGCTGCACGTGTGCAACTTGAAACACGTTTAAGCCGCGCTTTGTTGAGGCAATTTTGGTCGATTTATTTAGATGTTTTGCCGTTTGATTGTGAAATTAAGTTGCCGCTAAACCCTGTTATATCGGTTGAAAGCTTGGCTGTGATTGATGTGGATGGGATATATAATGACCTATCTATTGATGGTTATATTTACAACGTTAAAGTTGAACCTGCATTGTTAAAAGTGACACAAAACTTGCCTAGTATAGGCAGTGAGTATTCGGGAATTCGAGTTCAATTTTGGGCGGGGTATGGCGCAGCGCCACAAGATGTCCCCGCGCCTATATTGCAGGCTATTATGCATTTGGTGGCATTTTGGTATGAAAACCGCGGCCCGATTGCATCTGGTGAGATTCATCAAATTCCACTTATGGTTTTGGACATGATTGCACCATTTAAACAGCAACATCCGCGATTGGCATAAGATGAGTTTTAAATTGAGAAAATATGGTGTTGATTTTGGGCAATTAACCCAACGAGTTGCAATATATAATATTGCTGTTTCGCCTGACATTATTGGTGGTGAAGTTACCAATAAAATATTATTTGCGGAACGTTGGGCGCGGGTTGAGCTTAAAACTGAACGGCAATCTATGAGTGGTCAAGTTAGCCAGGATAAAACTGAAATTATGGTTCATTTGCGATATTTTACGGGTGTCCGCAAGCAAATGCAGCTGAAATTTAATGATGAGTTTTATGAAATTCAGTCGGTTCAGAATTTGGATGAAGCTGATTTATGGTTGAGGGTTTTAGCGCTAAAAAGTGAGGGTGAATGATGTTGGGATTGGTGCAGTTAAAGGCATATTTATACACTGAAATTACTGCCAACGCGGATTTAGCAACCATAATGGATGTTGTGAGGTTTTATGACATTGTGCAGGAAAGTGCCGTTTTGCCTTACATTAGCTATGACAATATTAGCAGCAAGTTGCTGCATGTGTTGGATGAAGAAGTGACTGAACATCGGGTTGAATTTGTGATTGTGGCAAAGGCCGATTCGAGCCTAACCACTCATAATATAATGGCGACGATGGAACGCGTTTTTGATGGGTTTGCACCTGAAGTGAATTTGAGCGATGGGTTTGCACTGATTTCTAGTGAGCTTATCGCCACTCAAATTGAACAAGTTGATTTTGGGCACGTTAAAGGCCGAATGGAAATGAAGTTTCTCGTTGAAGGAGGGGTATGAAATGATTGATGATTTCCATGATATATTATTTCCCCCACATTTGGGGGTTAGTGCCAGCAAGAGCATTGAGCGACAAACTGAAATTCAGAATTTTCTATCGGGCAGGGAACAGCGCAATGCCCGAAAATACCATTCTAAACGCCGATATGAAGTTGCGGTAAAAGCAAAATCATTTGATGAGTTGGCAAGGCTTACTGATTTTTATGAGGCTCGAAGAGGGGCTTTGATTGGGTTTAGATGGCATGATATTTTGGACCATAAATCATCTGAAATAGGTTTGGGAATATCGGCCTTTGACCAGAAAATTGGTATTTTTGATGCTACGAGTTTGGAATTTCAACTGGTGAAAACCTATGGTGAGCCGACAAATGATGAGCAAAATTACATTCGTAAAATTACCAAACCTAAAGCCAATACACTGCTTGTGGCGGTGGATGGTGTTGAGCTGAATTCTAGTTTATTTTGGGTGGCGCCTTTGACGGGTTTGGTGACGATTTTGCCCTCTGCAGGATTGACACTTGGTGATGAAATTACCGCTGGTTATGAATTTGATGTGGCTGTGAGGTTTGCGCAGATAGAATTGAAGGTTGATTATACTGCAGTTAAGGCGGGTGAAATAACCAATATTCCGTTATTAGAAATTTTAGATTGATGAGGGTCTATGAAAAATTTAGCGCCTGAATGGCAACAGCATTTATCATTGAATGTGACACAAGTTTGTAAATGTTTAAAAATTTACAATGATGCGGAGATGATTCTGGTTACCGACCATGACCGCATTCTTGAATTTAACGGGCTGCAATATTTACCCGATGATCGGTTAGAGATTGAACCTGCGAAAAGCACATTAAATTTAAGCCTAGATGCCTTTATGCTTTCGACTTGTATGAATGAAAATATGTTGAGTCAGTCTTTGGTTCAATCTGGTTTCTTGAAAAATGCTAAGTTTGATCTTTATCATGTGAATTGGCATAATTTGTCTGAATTTGCTTTGATTAAAAAAGGTTTTGTTGGGGGTGTTACATTCTCAGGTGTTGAAGTAAAACTTGAAATGCGTGGATTAACCGCACCGTTGAACAACAAATATGGGCGATTGTTACAAGAAAGATGTGATGCGAAATTTGCAGATGACAGATGCAAAATCAATGCCGAATTGGCGATATATAACGCAGCAGGCTATGTGAGCGAACTTGCATCAACTCATGCTTTTGGAGTTGCTTTGCCTGCTAACATTATAAACGGTTATTTTGAGCATGGTTACCTTGAATGGCAAACGGGTGACAACGCAAGTATAAACGAAGTGCGGTATAAAATTGAACGGCAATATAAGCAATCAAATGGGCAACATTTGATTGAACTGCAGCAGAATATAAAATTTGAAATTAAGCTAAACGACCAAATGAAGCTTAAAATGGGGTGCGACAAAAGCTTTGACACTTGCGCGAACAAATTTAGCAATGGCACACAGTTTAGAGGTTTTAGCCATATGCCCGGTAAGAATTTTAGATTTGCTTACCCACAACATACATTGCTTGAAGAATGACCAAAGCTGAAATTGGTAAAAAGGTGATTGTTGCTGCAAAGCAGTGGTTAGCGACGCCCTACCAACATCAGGCGAGTTTGAAGCATGTTGGCTGTGACTGCCTTGGTTTGGTGCGCGGTGTTTGGCGAGATTTATATGGTGTCGAACCTGAAATGATTCCGCCATACGCGCCTAGATGGAACGAGGCTGCTGAGACTGATTTATTGGCAGATATGGCAGATAAATATTTTAAGCGTAAAGCACAAATGGCACCGATTAAAACAGGTGACATATTATTATTCAGATACAGGTTGAATTTGCCTTCTCGACATATTGCAATCGCAGTTTCGAGCGAGACATTCATCCACGCTTATGTTGGGCGTGGGGTAGTGGAGAATAGTTATTCGGCTTGGTGGGAACGGCATTTATTTGGCAGCTATTCTTGGCCGAATGACGCCAATATTGATGGTAAATGTTCATAAAATAGAATGAGGTAATTATGGTGAAAATTGATGTTTTTAGTTTGGACAACCCACCAATTGTGCAAACCAGTGAGCAAGCCGTGCCGATACCAAAAATATTAGGCAGAATGAGGATTGCAGGCCAAGTGATCTGGGCCGATGAATTTAAAATTGTACAGCCCACTAAGAAAGACGATCAGATTGGTGCAGGATTTAGTTTGAGCTTTGCCATTGCGCTTTGTGAAGGTGAAATAGACCATATTTCGAAAATGTGGGTGAATGATAGCTTGCAAGATATGACTGACATAAATTGGCGCTATTATAAAGGCAGTGCCGACCAAATTGCTGACCCTTTATTGGAAAACATATTTGGTGTGGGAAAAGCCCCTGCATTTAGAGATGTTGCCTATGTAATTTTTGAAGATTTACACTTAGAGCCTTTTGGCAATATGGTACCGAAATTTTCGTTTGAAGTTATTAATGCAACTGGTGAGCTTGAGAAACAGGTGCAAGCCGTGGCTGTGATTCCTGGTGCGACGGAATTTGGTTATCATACTGTTTCAATTGTGAGAGAAAGCAATTATGAGTTTTTTCCTGAAAACCAGCATGGATTTACGGGAGAGACGGATTTTGTCGCGTCAATTGATGAATTGTGCAATATTTGCCCGAATTTGCAGAAAATCTCTCTAATTGTGCCTTGGTTTGGCGACGATTTGCGTGCATCGCACATTAAAATTGCCCCACGAGTTGACAACGCTCAAAAGAATACCAGCCCTGAGCAATGGATGGTGAATGGAGTTATTCGTAGCACTGCAGCGCTTGTGTCGCAAATTGATGGGCATGCTGCATTTGGCGGTACGCCTTCGGACGATTCGGTATTAGCGGCCATTGCTGAGTTTAAACGCCGCGGCATTGAAGTTGTTTTTTACCCTTTTATTCTTATGGACGTGCCTGCCGCGAATAATTTGCCCAACCCGCAAGGTGGCACTGACCAACCGATTTACCCATGGCGAGGGCGAATTACCTGCCACCCTGCTATTGGTCAAGCCAGCAGCCCTGATAAGACAGCGGCAGCCACAAGCCAAATTGCCAATTTTTTTGGCGACTGCCCCACCACAGACATACGCATTTATCAAAATTTGGTTTTATATTATGGTTCTGGTGATTGGGGATATAGGCGGATGATTTTGCATTATGCGAAATTGTGTAAATTGGCAGGTGGTGTGAACGGGTTTTTATTGGGCTCGGAATTAATAGGCATAACCACTGTGAGAGACAGCCGTACGCATTTTCCTGCCATTGACCAACTAATAAATTTGGCTGATGAGGTTGCACAAGCGTTACCATTGGCAAAAATTTCATATGGTGCGGATTGGAGTGAATATTTTGGGCATCATCCGCAAGACGGTACGGGCGATATATTTTTCCATTTAGATGATTTATGGGGGCATAACAATATTGATTTTGTTGGAATTGATGCTTATTGGCCATTATCAGATTGGCGAGACGAGCCTGAACATTTAGACCAAGTGAATGGCGCATCTCATATATACCAACGCGATTATTTGCGAGGGAATATTGGTGCAGGCGAGGGGTATGATTATTATTATGCTAGCCAAAATGCACGAGATGCGCAGATAAGAACCCCGATTGATGATACGGCTTATGGTAAGCATTGGGTATTTAGAACCAAAGACATTAAGCAATGGTGGGGCAACCCACATTATAACCGAATTGATGGTGTGGAAGTGGCGACATCGACGTCATGGGTGGCAGAATCCAAACCCATTTGGCTGACTGAAATTGGCTGCCCTGCGATTGACAAGGGCAGCAATCAGCCGAATGTATTTTACGACCCTGCTTCATCGGAAGGAAAAATACCTTATCACTCAAATGATAACCGTGATGATGTGATACAGCGGCGGTATTTAGAAGTGCTTTTGGAATATTACCAGAATGACGGTGTTAATAATCCGATTTCTAGTGTGTATGGCGGTAGAATGTTGGATACCAAAAATGCATATATTTGGGCCTATGATGCCCGACCTTACCCTGCTTTTCCATTGTTAAAAGACGTCTGGGCCGATGGCGATAATTGGAATTATGGGCATTGGCTTAATGGGCGCTTGGGCATGGTTCCCTTGGATAAATTAATTGTTGAATTTACCAGCGGAATGCAGGTTGATGTAACGGAAATTGTTGGACAAGTTGAAGGTTATTTAATTGATAAATTGCAAAGCCCAATAGAAATTCTACAAAATATTTTGCAAAATTTTGGACTATTAGCTTTTATTCGAGATGATATTTTGATTTTCAAACATCAAGACAGCGACGCGGTGGTGAGCATTTTAGATGAGCATTTGGCTGACACGAAATTGCCAGACCTGTACCGCGCGGATGATTTGGGTGTGGTGAGTGATGCACATTTGAAATACATAAGTGATGATGGCAGTTATTCGAGCCGTGTAACAAGTGAATTGAGCGATGATGGCGTGAGTGAATATAGATTTGATGAGTTTTATCAACTACCTGCCGTTTTATCGCAATCATATGCTGCTAAATTGGTATCTGATAGATTGAAGGCGAGCCGTGGTCAGAATAAAATACTTAGCGTCACTGTGGGTGCCGAATTTGGTTTTCTTGAATCTGGTGATGTATTTTCATTGAATATGGCAAATAAAGCTTCTGATTTGAATGGCAACTGGCGGGTCAAAACCGTTGAAACTGGATTGAAGCAAAAAATTGAAGCTGTTTCAGCAGATTTTGCCATTGGCATGAATCGACTGATTGAGCGAGATTTAAAAACTGGGTTATTTGAAACCAAACCGCCACATGGACAAGCGCTATTTGAACCTTTGAACTTGCCAATATTAGCAACTGATACGAATGTTGTAAGTGCGGAGAAAAGAGTTTTATTTGCCGCATTTGTGAAGCCGTGGGGCGGAGAAATGAGCCTGTTCCAGGATGTAGGTGGCAGTTATATAAAACGTGCGGTGGTGAAGCAAAGAGCTGTGATCGGACATATTGAAACTGTTTTTAATGCAGGTGTCATTGATCGGATTGACCACGCCAATAAAATTGTTGTCAGACTATATGCAGGGGAAATATCATCTATATCCGAAGCCGAATTAATGGCAGGAAAAAATTTAGCTGTTATTGGGAATGACGGTGGTGAGTGGGAGATTATTCAGTTTAAGAATGCAGAGATGGTTTCGGAGAATCTGTTTGAAATATCGTATTTAGTGCGTGGGAAATATGGTTCTGCTTCAGCCATGAAGACGCAAACTTCGGCATTGTCGAGATTTGTAATTTTGAATGAAGCCGTACAAAGCTTTGATTTAAATGCAGAGGAAATGTTTGCACTGATAGACGTTAAATATGGTTTGTCGAGTAAAAACCTTGAGCATGAAAGCTACCAAACTGCGCAATGGCAGCATGACCCAGTGGCCTTGAAACCGTTTGCACCTGTTCATGTGAAAGCTCTGAAAAACGCAAATACGCTTGAGGTTAGTTGGATAAGACAGACACGGCATGGTGGCGAGAATTGGGCAATTGCGCAAGTGCAGCTGAACGAACAAATTGAAGCCTATGAAGTTGAAATATGGCCGCTAAATGGTGGGGTGGCATTGCGGCAATTTGATTGCAACAACCCCGAATTTATATACAGCGAAGCAGATCAGATTGCGGATTTTGGTGGTTTGGCACAGGATTTTAAATTGAAAATATACCAAATGTCGGCGCTGGTTGGGCGTGGCACTGAAAAGGAAGTTGAAATACATGTCTAATAGTTATTTTTTAGAATTGCCGTTTTTGGCTGCGTCGCAAAATCAGAAGCATTTGACCATGAATGAAAGTTTGAACCGCTTAGACGTTGTGGTGCAGCTTGCTGTATTGACAGCAGATTTGGAGGTGATGCCAGTGGCACCAAATAATGGTGATGCTTATATTATTGCAAATGGCGCGACTGGAGATTGGTTTGGGCAAGATGGAAAAATAGCTTTTTATCAGGATGATGCCTGGAAAATACTAACCGCAAAGACGGGGTGGTTGTGTTGGGTTGTTGATGAACAGAAGCTTATGGTTTTTGAAGGGCCGAATTGGCAAACCTATGCGAATAGGAAAAATTATTTTAAGCCTGATGTGTTGGTTTGTGAAGAGATGGGATATGGGCAAGTTTCGACAAATCCGCCAGTGACGGGTTGGAATTTGAGATATTTGAACGCCTTGAAAATAAACGAACTGGGTGCAGGAATGGTATTTGACCAAGCAGCTAGCAAGTTTAAATTGCCTATTGGTAACTATTGGGTGAAAATTATGAGTGCGGCCGTACAGGTTGGTAAACATAAAGTAGATTTGAAGAACATAAATAGCAGCCAACACTTAATTGAGGGTTCATGTGAATATTCTGAAGCTGGAGTTACTTCTACTGCGGCTTTAACAAGATCGGTTGGCGAGGGTGAACTGAACGTGACAGATGCTGACCATGAATTTTCTTTAATGCACCATGTTGAAGTGGGAACTGCGGATAATTGGCGTTTTGGGCAGGCAGGCGAGGGGCCGTCTATAAATTGCAAAATAGAAATTTGGAAACTATAAATTTAAGGTTGGGTGATGGTTGAGAGAAGTTTTATAGATGTGAGTACGATTGCGGGTGGCGGCTTTGTGAGTTACGCTTCCATATTTGGCGAAGTGGAGAATTGGCTTGGGCTTGTTTTGGTGATGTTTACTTTGGTTTTGACGGCAATACGCATATTGATTGCCATAAAAGAATGGCGAAAACGATAATATCTATTGGGTTTTTAGTGCTTTTGTGTAAAATCCATTCAGGTCTTATTCATATTGGATGAAGTATAGATAGTAGGCTAATATGCGTGGATTTGCGAAAAGAAGAAAAACATGATTAAAATTATAGACCTAATTCTACCACTGAAAATGATTTGTGCTGCTGCTATTGTAAGCATGCTTTGTGCCGTGAATGTATATGCGGCTACTGGTGCGAAAGTTTCGGTGGGGCAATTTGTACCTGCAAAAAACGGAAAACGGCTTGTTTTAGCTGCTGTTGATTTGCCAAGAATATTGCCATCTGTAATGGGCGCAGGGGATGTTTTTCAGGGATATGATGTGGTTGTTTATAAAAATGTGAAAGCCATGCGCTTGCGGATTTTCAACCAACGCAGTGGCCAAGTTAGATATGTTTTTGTAGATATGCAAACAGGCCGTGTATTATAGTTACAACCAGATTAGGAAGCGCTCATGCGGTTATTAGTTGTTGAAGATGACAAAGATTTAAACCAACAAATCAAAACGGCTTTAATGGACAATGGCTATGTAGTTGATAGTGCCATGGACGGCGAAGAAGGGCATTTTTTAGGATCAACCGAAAGCTATGATGCCGTGGTTTTGGACATTGGTTTGCCATTAATGGATGGCATTTCTGTGTTGGAAAATTGGCGCCGTGAGGGTGTGAAGATGCCTGTGCTGATTTTAACTGCGCGTGACCGATGGAATGACAAAGTGGCGGGATTTGATGCGGGTGCAGATGATTATTTAGCCAAGCCGTTTCATATGGAAGAGCTAATGGCAAGGCTTAGAGCATTGATTCGCCGTGCTGCCGGGCATGCATCGAGTGAAATTAGCTGTGGTGCTTTATTGCTTGATACCAAAACATCGAGAATTTTTATGAATGATGTGCAAGTTAAATTAACATCGTTAGAATTTAGGCTTTTATCTTATATGTTGCACCAGCAGGGACGCGTGATTTCGCGAACTGAATTGGTAGAGCATTTATATGATCAAGATTTTGACCGAGACTCAAATACTATTGAGGTTTTTGTCGGTAGAATTCGCAAAAAACTTGGTGTGAATTTATTGCAAACTGTTCGTGGTTTAGGTTATCAACTTATTGAAGAGGAATAAGGGTGACTTCGTTACGAAAACGATTACTTATCTCCACTCTTGTGGGCAGTGCTGTTTTAACAATAACCACCGGCATATTTTTATCAATAATTTTTAGCCTTTCGATTGAAAAACAATTTGACCATCGCTTGCAGTCAACTTTAACAGAATTAGTGGGCGCGACCAATGTTGTAGACGGTGATGTGCAGTTGAAATTACGACATTCTTCACCCAATTATACGAACCTTTTTTCGGGTTGGTATTGGCAAATTGTTGATGCCGAAGAATCAATTTTCAAATCTGAATCATTAGAGAAGTCATCGCTATTACAACAATTTAGTGATGATGATCGTGGTAAGATGATGTCGATGAAGCAAGATGTATTTAGGCTGTATTTAAAGGGGCCTGCGCAACAAGATATTCGTGTTTATGCGCAATTTATTCGGTATCCTGAACTTGACCGCCCCATTCTTTACATTGTTTCTGGTAATTCTAAATTATTGCGAACCGAGGCAAGGTCATTTTACTGGATGATTGCCGCGGGGCTTTCTTTTTTAGTCGCAGGATTGTTGTTGGCGACTTATTTTCAGCTTAAATTTGTTTTGAAGCCGTTGGAGAATTTAAAAAATTATCTAACTGGGATTAGAATTGGGGATGGGAAATCTATTGAAGGTAATTTACCGCTTGAAATTATGCCCGTTGCCAATGAAATAAACAACTTGATAGATGCGAACCGTCAAGTGATTGAACGCGCCCGCACTCATGTAGGAAACCTAGCACACGCGCTTAAAACACCTATTTCTGTTTTGCTAAACGACAGTGACAACAAGACTGATGAGAAATCTAAATTAGTATATGAACAGGTGAATTTGATGAATGTTCAAATTACCCATCATCTAAACCGCGCCAGAATGATTGCGAGTGTTGATACAGTTGCAACACGTATTTTTGTGAGCCCCGTTGCGACATCTATTATTGGAGCGCTGAAGAAAATTAATTTTGATAAAAATGTAAAAGTTGAATTTAAAACCGATGATGAATTGTGTTTCTATGGAGAGAAACAGGATTTTGAAGAGCTAATTGGTAACTTAATAGACAATGCTTTTAAATGGTGTGATGCAAGAGTATCTGTGGTGATCTGTAAAGAAGAGCAGCTTGGGCATTCGCGGCAATTGCATATTATTGTTGAAGATGATGGACCGTTTATGCCTGCAAAGGAACTTGAAAAGGTTTTGAAAAGAGGCCATCGAATTGATGAAAATATGGCGGGTACGGGCTTGGGGCTTTCTATTGTGAAGGAACTTGTGGCTCTGTATAATGGAGAATTTACCCTATGCCAAAGTGATTTAGGTGGATTGAAGGCTGAATTGTGGTTACCGTTAGTATAAATACTACACGATGGTCGTAAAGGATTAGTAGTTTAAAAAATATATGTAAGTCATTAAATATTTAGGAGAATTTTAATTAAACTAATGTAGTGTAAAAGGCGAATATAACAATGTCTATCTACGATAGAACGAATGGGGTTTACTTAGAATGGACATCACTAATTTCTTAAATCCCAAAATGTACCAAAAGATACCTCTTTTGCCGCCAGAAGCATTAAAATATTTACTCAAACAAATTAATGAAATGCCTGATTCTCAGCCTGAGAAACAAAAAATGCTGAAAATTGCAGACATGGCGAGAAAAACTCTTGTTGAACGAGAGCAGGAATCTCAACAAACGGAACGCAGGAAATATAGTTTAAAACGATATTTCTATCTGCCTTTTAACCGTATTTTATTTGATGGTGAGATAGGGAAAAGGCAAGCAGGGCGTATTTCTAGAAATTCAATGGAGAAAATTTGGCACTATATTGAAACCCATTTAATGCCAAACGAACTTACTGACCTTGAGGGAGCTTTTAAAACCGCAATTGAAGCCAAGGATATGAAAAAGGCTAAAATTGTTGTAAATGAATTCAACAGGTTAGCTGGACAGAAATTAGAAGAAATTATAAATAAATGTAAGGATGATGATCGAGAATGGGCGCGGTTTTCGATGACTATCGGCAATAAGTTGGTTGCAAAAGAAGCAGAAGAATTAAGTTATTATTTGCAGAATACGGGCGAAGTTGAAAAAGCGCTGAAATTTTTTGCGGGTGAAATTGTAGATTTAAGTGGCAGCATACTGACTAAAATTACCAATGAAATGATAAGGGTGAGAGAGGCAGACCCGAAAATATTTCCAATATATGTGACGTTATTGGTTGCCGCTCTAAAAAGGCCTTCGCATGTTTTGCGCGTGATACAAAAGCATTATAGAATTGATGATGCTTCAGCTGCTGCAAAATGTGATTTATCTATACTAGGTGAAACATTGCTATTTAATGCAGCAGTGAATGCTCACAATTTTGTTGAAATTAAGAATAGCCGTAAAAATCAGAAAGAATATTTAGCTTATTACGTGGATTTTGCGAATGTAATTTTAGGTATCGAACGCGAATTTGATGTATCTCCGATTAGTAGTTGGGGTAAAGAAATTATAGAATTAAAAGCAGAAATCTCTGCTGGTTTAGAAAGAGATATCTTGGCAAGCCCGCAATTGTTGAGAACAGTATTGGGTCGATATCAAAAAATTTCGGATGGTATGGCGGTTGAGAATCCAGATCAGGCCGAAATTGACGATTTAAACGCGAGCGTATATTTGCTGTATGGCATTAAAAGTTATATTGCCGCAACATCATGCAGCGCTGTATATGCAGAAAATTACACTAAATGTGTTCAATTTATTGAGGTGTTTTCTGTGGCGATTGTTGAACAAATGCGCCGCGAAACCTCTGAAAATAAAATAAATCTAATGATATATCTTGGAATATCGACAGATTTAATCCGAATTATTAAAGATTCAGAACAGGCAGATATTTATCATAAGAGCGGATTGCTAGCGGCGAAAGAAGCTGTTGCAGAATAAGATTGGTAAATTAAGGATTGGTTTCTCTAAAAGGACATATTGTCGCGTTGCTTTTTTTACAATTTGGCTTATAAAAAAGATTGATAATGCTTGATGTTAATGTTGAGCAATTAATTTTGCCGGGCATAATAAAATGCAGTTGTTCTTTTGGTTCTCAATAGCGTTGTTGGCGTTTGCTAGCTTTGCATATATTATTTTACCATCCTTTGTACCCGTGAATGGCAAGGACGAGACTTCTAGCAATTCTTTCAAAAAAACATTTGTTTTCCTATCGCTATTATTGATAATTGTAAGTGTTAGCCTTTATGTATTTATTGGCAGCCCATCTAAGATCACCCCTCAAGAAACGGTCAATCCAAATCATAAATATGCGGATATTATTTTGCAAATTGAAGCTCATTTAGCAAAAAAACCAGAGGATGCGGAAGGGTGGCAAGTGCTTGCGCCAGCTTATTTAAGCTTAAACCAAGCTGATAAAGCCTTTGACGCGTTTGCTAATGCCATTAAGTTTGGCAATAGCACGGGGCAAAATTGGCTTGGCTTGGGGAAATCGAATTTATTGATGAATAAAGGTGTATTTGGCCCTATGACCAAAGTTGCTTTTACCAAAGCTCAAGAGAAACTTCCCGATGATGTTGAAGCTATGTATTTTTACGCTACAATGCTGCAAGACAGGCAAGAATTTGAGCAAGCTAGGTTGGCAATTAGCGCATTTTTGTCTAGCCATGAGCTATCTGAACAACAAGCTGAACCACTTAACCAAATATTGAAATTATTAGAAGCATCTGAGATAAAAAAATGACCAGAAAACAACAGAGATTTACATTCGTTGCCGTTGGTGTGGTGCTTTTGGGATTAGCATTTGCACTTATTTTATCAGCGATGGAAGATGGTATATCTTTTTTTAAAACACCGACAGAAATATTGCAGGAAAAAGCCGATACAACTCGTAGATTGCGCATTGGCGGTTTGGTGGTTACGGGTAGTGTGAAAAGGGACGGAGAAGTGCTTTCGTTTGAAGTTACTGACAATGAGTCTGATTTGAATATTGAGTATAAAGGGGTTATCCCTGATTTATTTAAAGAAGGTCAAGGTGTGGTGCTGGAAGGCTATTTAAACGCCAGTAAAACATTCATTGCCGACAGTTTACTGGCGAAGCATGATGAAAATTATATGCCCAAAGAGGTGGCTGATAGTTTGAAAAAAGCTGGCCGTTGGAAAACGGTCACTGGCGAAGAAAGTAATTAATCAATATGTTTGCCGAATTTGGACAATTTACTCTTATTTTAAGTTTTGTGATTGCATCATTTCAGATGATAATCGGTCTTATACCGCTTTGGGCTACTGATAGTAGCCAAGTTGTGCTGACAAAATTAACGAGGCGTTCCGCTGTCTTACAAGCTATTATATTGACTTTTAGTTTTGCTATTTTATTAGTGCTATTTGCAGGCTCTGATTTTTCGGTGAAAATAATAGTTGAACATTCTCACAGTTTAAAGCCTTTGTTTTATAAGCTTGCTGCGACTTGGGGTAACCATGAAGGCTCGATACTTTTATTCTCGCTTATCATTAGCCTGATGGGGGCTTGTCTTGCTTTATTTGGCCGCAAATTAGATGATAAGTTTTTGTCTAGCACATTGGCGATTCAAGCAATGTTAGCTGTGGCAATATTGGGATTCATTATTTTTACATCCAACCCGTTTGAACGGTTGGAAATTGCCCCACTTGAAGGCAATAATTTAAATCCATTATTGCAAGATTGGGCCTTGGCGGTTCATCCTCCATTGCTTTATTTGGGTTATGTTGGCATTTCCATTCCATTTTCATTTGCCATTGCAGCTTTGTTGACTGGTAAGGTTGATGAAGAGTGGGCGAAATGGGTGCGGCCTTGGACATTATTTGCGTGGTCATGTTTAACAGGTGGCATCGCGCTTGGTTCTTATTGGGCATATTATGAGCTTGGTTGGGGCGGATTTTGGTTTTGGGACCCTGTTGAAAATGCATCTTTAATGCCGTGGCTTGCTTCTACTGCATTGCTACATAGCGCAATTGTGATGGAAAAACGTGGTGCGTTGGGCAGTTGGACAATATTACTAGCTATCATTGCATTTGGGCTTAGCTTATTAGGCACGTTTTTAGTGCGTTCGGGCATACTTACATCGGTTCATGCTTTTGCTGTAGACCCAGAACGTGGGATTGTGATTTTAGGCATATTGTTTTATTTTATGGCGGGGGCTTTAACATTATACGCCTTGAAAAGTGGCGAAATAAAACAGCGTGGGCATTTTGCACCGATTAGCCGCGAAGGCGCTTTGTTGCTAAATAACTTGCTTCTATCAGTTATGTTGGTGACGGTATTTGTTGGCACGCTCTACCCACTTTTTGTGGATGCAATTGGTGGGAATAAACTGTCTGTTGGTGCGCCATTTTTTAACCAGACATTTATTCCATTAGCTGTGCCATTGCTTATATTACTGCCTGTTGGTCTTATGATGCCCTGGAAAAAAGGTGATTTTTTTGTCGCAATGAAAAGGCTTGTTTGGGTGTTTTTGCTGAGTTTTGGCGTAACTTTGGTATTTTTGTATCTGAGCGGAAATAAAGGTATATTTGCATGGGCTGCCATATTGCTTGGCGTATGGTTGGTTTTTGGAGCTATTTGGGAAGTTTTGTTTTCGGCTCGATTTGGGCAGATAGAATGGGACTTGGCTTTGCGTCGTTTGTTTAATTTAAGACGAGCCAAATTTGCGGTTATGCTTGCTCATATGGGAATTGGTGTTTTGGTGCTTGGCCTTGCTGCAATGAGTGCATGGCGGGTTGAAAACATTCAAGATATGACAGTGGGTGACAAGATGGAAATTGCAGGTTTTGAGTTGACATTTGACAATGTAAAAAACCAAACTGGCAGTAATTATAACGAGATTGTTGGGAACTTTAAGCTTCACAAAAACAATGAATATCTCGGCATGCTGAGCACAGCGAAACGCCGCTATTTAAAGCGTTCATCCCCGACCACGGAAGTTGGTCTTTATAATCATTATTTTGGCCAAGTTTATATTGCTTTTGGTGCTTTGGGCGAAAATAATAAAGTACAATTGCGTGCCTATTATAACCCCTTGGTTTTGTTTATTTGGCTGGGCCCATTGTTGATGATGTTGGGCGGATTTTTGTCATTAAGTGACAGGCGTGGACGAAGAATGAAACGTGGGAAAGCCGCTGAGGTGTTGCAAAATGCTTAACAGAATTATTGTCGTTTGCATTTGTATTTTAGCTGGTTATCAGGCTGTAAATGCAGCTCCAAAGGTTGTTGCTTTGGAAAATGCAGCGCAAGAGCAACGCGCGAAAGATTTGTCCCTAGAATTACGATGCTTGGTTTGCCAAAATCAATCAATTGAATCATCGGATGCTGATTTGGCAGTTGATTTGAAGATATTGGTAAGAGAGCAAATAAAGCAAAGTAAAACAGATTTAGAAATTAAACAATTTTTGGTCGATAGATATGGTGAATTTGTGCTATTGAAGCCACTTTTTACCAAGCAAACATCATTATTATGGCTAACGCCTTTAATATTTTTATCGCTGGCTTTTCTGTTTGCTTACATTTACTTTAGGAACATGAAGAAGCAAGATAGAGGTTAAATTGAGCCGTACTGACTATCATTTGAACCCTGAGATGCAGCAGCATGCTGACACATTATATGTTGATTTACAGCATATATTTGAAGACAAGTCTTTGGACTTCGAGTTTCTAAATTCTAACGCAAAAATACGATCGTTATTGGACGCTATTCTGGCATCGTCCCCTTATTTAAGCGCGATTATGCGTAAATATCCAGTGTTCTCATTATCGTGTTTTGCTGAAAATATAGATATATTATATGCGCAGCTAATTTCTAAACTCGAAGATGAGGTTTCTGAAGCGCAAACTGACATGGAAATGATGCGTTTGCTACGCGTTGCGAAACAAAAAATTGCTTTTTGCCTGGCAGTTGCAGATCTTTCTGGAGTTTGGACACAGGCGGAAGTTACCGATAGGTTGAGTAAATTTGCAGACTTTGCAGTTGAGTCCTCACTAGCTTATCTGCTGCGCCAAGCTGCTATGGCTGATCAATTTGGCACAGAGGATTTACAACACATAACCAAAAATTGCGGAATGTTTGTGATCGCCATGGGCAAGCATGGTGCTTTTGAACTAAATTACTCATCAGATATTGATTTGATTGTGTTTTTTGACCCAGAGAATTTTAGGGTTAAGAACGGCAAAGACCCTTATAAATTTGCCATTAGGCTGATTAAAAAGTTGGTTCAACTTATTCAAGAGCGTGATGAATTTGGTTATGTTTTTAGGGTGGATTTACGCTTACGGCCAGACCCTGGGGCAACCCAAATTGCGATGAGCTATCAAGCCGCGCTTGGATATTATGAATCCATCGGCCAAAACTGGGAACGGGCTGCAATGATTAAAGCCCGCATATGTGCTGGCGATCAACGGCTTGGGCAAGATTTTATGCACCAGTTGCAACCATTTATTTGGCGTAAATATTTGGATTTTGCAACTATACGCGATGTCCATGCTATGAAGCGCCAAATTCACATTCATAAAGGCCATGGAGAGATTAAGGTTGATGGACATAACATCAAGCTTGGCCGTGGCGGTATTAGAGAAATTGAATTTTTTGTGCAGACACAGCAGCTTATTGCAGGTGGTCGGCAGATAGAATTGCGTAACTCTGGCACTTTGGAAATGTTGGATAGGTTGGTGGCAACAAAGTGGATTTTGCCACATGTGGCAGCAGACATGCAGGAATGTTACATTTACTTGCGCAATATTGAACACAGAATTCAAATGATGAATGATGAGCAAACCCAAACATTGCCAACTGACTTAACTAAGTTAGAGAATTTTGCACGCTTTTGCGCTTATGAAAATATCGACGCGTTTCGAGTGGATTTACTGAAGCATTTAAACAAAGTTCAAGAACACTATGCGGCATTGTTTGAACATGCGCCAGAGCTAAATGCCGAGCTAGGCAATTTGGTATTCACAGGTAGTGAGCATGATGAGGATACGTTGAATACGCTGCGTTCGATGGGTTACGAATATCCTGACAAGACATCGGATATTGTGCGGCAATGGCATTTTGCGCGCTACCCATGCATGCGCACTGCGCGCACCCGATCTTTAGTCACCGAAATGGTACCGAGTATTCTGCAGGAGCTTTCTAAAGCCTATCACCCTGACAATGCGCTTATGGCGTTTGATCGGTTTCTAATGGGATTGCCAGCGGGTGTGCAATTATTCTCGCTGTTTTTGAATAATAGCGAGTTGTTCAATTTATTTGTAAATATTCTCATTACCGCGCCCAAATTGGCCTCTCAACTATCTCATAAGAGCCAACTGTTTGATGCTGTGATCAGCCCCGATTTTATGCAGGACTTACCAACTAAACCCCAATATGCAGCTATGCTTAGCAAGGCAATGCAGGGAGTTGAAACTTATGAAGATCGTTTAGATTGCGCGCGAATATTCGGGCAAGAGTCTCAATTTCAAATTGGTGTGCATCAGATATCGCAAATTACGGGTGGGGATGAAATTGCGCTGGCATATTCTAACCTTGCGGACTGTTTGATTGACAGTTTACTTGGCGTTGCCAAATTGGAAATAGTACGCAGATATGGCAAATTTGACGGTGAATTTATTATTTTGGGCATGGGGAAATTAGGTTCACAGGAGCTTACCAGTACTTCGGATTTAGACCTTATTGTTATTTATGATGTGGCTGATGGAGATATTTTGTCGGACGGAAGAAAACCTTTGAATTCGACAATGTGGTTTACAAAATTAACCCAAGGTTTGATATCGGCATTGACAGTACCCACGGCAGAAGGGGCTTTGTTTGAAGTTGATATGCGATTGAGACCTTCTGGCCGTAAAGGACCAGTTGCCACGCAATTGATGGCATTTGAAACCTATCAGCAAAATGAAGCATGGGTTTGGGAACACCAAGCCCTAACGCGCGCACGTGTCGTGGCAGGCGACCATGTGTTAGCCGATAAGGTAGAAAAAATCATTGCTAATGTTTTGCAGCAGCCGCGGGATAATCACAAGATTTGTACCGAAGTTCTTGATATGCGCAAACGCATTGATAGTGAAAAACAAACAACCAATATTTGGAATATTAAAACCGTAAAGGGTGGGTTGATTGACATTGAATTTATCATTCAATATCTGAGCCTTATTCATGCGCATATGCATGCTAATATATTGCAAATAAATTGTAAAAAATCATTGAGAAAAATTTATGAAATTGGCGTGATAGACGCTGCGCAATATGAGTGCTTGTTTGAAGCGTTAAAGCTTTATTCGGAAGTTTCGCAGGTGACTCGTGTAACAATAGATGGTGAATTTGAAACCAAACAAATTCCAGATGGGTTAGAGCGCTTGCTTTTGGCAATTACCAATAGCCCTGATATTAAATATCTAGAGCAGACCCTAAAACAACATCAAATTGAAGTATATAAGGTTTTCGCTCAGCTCATCGGCGATTACTAATTACCACCAAAATTTAGTGGAAAGACCATAAAAGAAATAAAACCAAATGGCCGCATGAACCAAAATAATGAGCCAAAGAATAATTCTATAGCTGATTTTTTTGGTTTTATGACGAATGAACTTTTGCCCCAATAAGGCGCCAGGCCAACCGCCCAATAGCTCGACTAAATGCAGATAATATTCTCGTATTCTCCAGCCCTTTGTTTCTGATCGTTTTTTGTCGATGAAAAACAAAATGAAACAAACAAGGCTCATAAATAGATAGATTGAAAATATAACAAGTGCTGTGTTCATCGTAACCATCCAAATTTATTGATTGTATATATATATTGGTTTCGGTCGTAAATTTAAAGAGCAATAAGCTGTTTTATTGCCTTTTTTAATTGAAAACCGATTTTAAATGCGTTAATTCATCTTTAACACCAATCATAATTGAGTATCGGATTTTAAAATGTCAAAAACTATCATTGCTCCTTCAATTTTATCTGCAGATTTTGCGAATTTAGGCCGTGATATTAAGGCACTGGATGCCGCAGGCGCCGACTGGATGCATATTGATGTTATGGATGGGCATTTTGTACCGAATATTTCGTTTGGTGCGGCTGTAATGGCAAGCGTCAGAGATTATACCGACAAGCCATTTGATGTGCATTTGATGATTTCGCCTGCAGATCCTTATATAGAAGATTTTGCAAAAGCTGGTGCAAATTATATTGCCGTGCACGTGGAAGCGGGTAATCACATTCACCGTACAATTCAGCTTATAAAATCTTTTGGTGTAAAAGCTGGTGTTGTATTGAACCCAGCTACATCCGTAAGCGTTTTAGAAAATATTATTGATGATGTAGATTTGATTTTGGTAATGAGTGTAAACCCTGGCTTTGGTGGCCAAAAATTCATTCATTCACAATTGAAAAAAATTAGCCAAATTCGTGAAATGATTGGCGATCGCGACATCCGTTTAGAAGTTGACGGTGGTGTGACTGCTGAAACAGCTAAATTATGCATTGAAGCAGGCGCTGATACTTTGGTTGCGGGTAGTTTTGTATTCAAAGATGGCCCAGAAAAAATGGCCGAAAACATCTTGGCATTGCGCGGCTAATACTGTGTTTTACACCAGACATTAGATCACACCTTTAAATCAGAAATTAACTTATCTGATATATTCTACAGGCTCAACCAAGAGTCTATTTAGGGTATGGTAGGGGATGCATATGTTCTGGCGTAAAAGTAAAGTTAAAAGTCCTGTCAATATATCACCCAATAAGCCAAGCCGTGCATCGGCCAAAAAATCAAAAAAAACAGACACGATTTCTAGCGCGCGTGAAAATGTAGCTGTAGAGCAAGGCTCTAGCTTAAATTTCAGATATGAATTATTGGTTTTATATGCTCAAAATCAGCGTTCTATCCCAACAGCATTGCCGTTCATTTGCACAATTTTTGCTGTTATTTCATTAATCTGGGTACCTGTTGAATTGGTGGCTTTTTGGCTAGCCAGTGTTTTTGTAACACATGGCGTTTTGTTGGTTATGTGCAGAAATTTCTTGAAAACCCGCCCAAGTAAAACCCGACCATCTGGTTGGGAAGATAAATTTTCTATTGCCGAATTTTTTTGCGGCCTCACCATTGCGGGGGCGGCGTTATTTATGTTGGTTGGGAATGTTCCCGAACAATATTCGGGCAATTTTGTGCAAGCCGTTGTCTTTGGTTTTGTTATATTAATCATGAGTTTACGCATGATTTTAGCCAATAATTCTTTGACTATGATGTATTCATCCAGCTTGCCGATTAGCTTGTCGTCTGTTGCTATATATAGCTATCAATGGCAAATTTCGAACCTTGTTTTTATTGGTTTAATTATCATGGCGCAATATTATTATTCAGCCTATACCCGCCGTCAGTTTAAAACATCACTTGCAATGTTATCATTCCGTGCTGAAAAAGAAGCCCTATTCGGAGAGTTGGAACAATCTAAAATTATTTCAGATGAAGCGCGTAAACGTGCAGAGGAAGCCAATATTGCCAAATCTCGTTTCTTGGCGACGATGAGCCATGAGTTGCGCACACCGCTAAACGCGATTATTGGGTTTTCGGAAGTGATGAAAGACGAAATGTTTGGCACACATGGCAATCCTGTTTATAAAGAATATTCAGGTGATATCCATAAATCAGGCGGGCATCTGCTCGAGTTGATTAATGACATTTTGGATTTGTCGCGCATTGAAGCAGGGCGGTACACTTTGCAAGAAGAAGTTGTCAATGTTTCGGATTCTATTGAAAAGTCGATTCGATTGGTAGAGTTGCGCGCTAACGAAAAGGGCATTCAGATAACCCGTAAAATTCAAGAAGACATTCCTAATCTTTGGGTCGATGCCAAGGCATTTCATCAGATTTTGCTTAACCTTTTATCCAATGCTAGTAAATTCACGCCCAATAACGGCAACATAATTGTGTATGCGTGGTTGGATAAATTGAACGGTCTCTCAGTTGCCGTGCGTGATGATGGCCCCGGCATTCCTAAGGATGAAATACCGCATATTCTAAGCCAATTTGGCCAAGGTAGTTTAGCCCATGAAACCGCGGCTGAAGGCGCTGGCTTAGGCCTGCCGATTATACGTGGTTTGGTTGAAATGCATGAAGGTAAATTCTCGTTACAAAGCGAACTAGGGCAGGGCACGGTTGTGACTGTTCATATGCCAAAGGACAGGGTGGTAAAACCACAAGCTGCAAATGAAGTGACAGCAGAAACTGAAAATGCCAAAACTGCAGAGCGTAATCATGCGCAGCAAAAACGTGCCGCCTTTTTGCAAATGCAATTGGAGAATGAGCAAAATAGAAAAACTCATCAGACAGGCTAGCGCACAAAAAAAGCACCGCAATAATTGCGATGCTTTTTAAGTTTTCAATTCTATTTAGGCCGTTAGTCTTTAGGGTCTAGCGCGTCACGCAAACCATCACCGATAAAGAAAAAGCTGAACATGCCAACGATAAAGAAGGCAATGGGGAAACCTAACTGCCAAGGCACGCCATAACGCATTGTGCCAGCGCCTTCATTAATAAGGGCGCCCCAAGATGTAAGTGGTTCTTGAATGCCTAAGCCTAAAAATGAAATAAAGCTTTCAGTTAAAATTAGGCTTGGTATAAGCAAGCTTGTATAGATGACCACAATACCCAAAAGGTTTGGTATCACATGGCGGGTGATGAGCCTAAGCCCACTAACACCAGCAGCACGCGCAGCTTCAATATATTCTTTGTTCTTAATGGCCAAGGTTTGCCCACGGACAATCCGCGCCATGTCCATCCAAGCAAACATGCCAATTGCCATAAATAGCAAAAAGATAGAGCGTCCAAAAACCACAAAAAAGATGATGATAACAAACATGATGGGGATCGACATAAGAATGTCGACAAATCTCATCATTATATTATCCACTCTGCCGCCTACAAAGCCAGCAATAGCGCCATAGAATAAGCCAACGAATACGGCAACTGCAGTGCCTACAAAGCCCACCATAAGTGAAATTTGGGTGCCCTGCATGGTGCGGGCAAAAATATCGCGTCCCAAGTCATCAATGCCGAAATAATGGCCATTGGCAATTTGTGGTGCGCCACCATCTTTGGCATTGCCGATTAAGCTCCAGTCGATAGACTGATAATCCCACGGTGTGAAATAGGGGCCAATAAACGCCAATGCTGTCATCAGAACCAATGAAACAAAGCCTGTAACCGCTGCTTTATTTTTACGAAACCGCAAAAACGCATCCTGCCACAATGAAGTGCCCTGCACCAAATCTACTTTTGATAATGTATCAACGACATCATCCATTTTTTTTCTGTCTATAGAAATCATGATGTGCCTCCTACAATTTAATCTTGGGGTCGAGCCAAGCGTATAAAATATCGACAACGGTGCTAAACAGCACTGTCATTGCCCCAAATAAAATGGTGATGCCCATAAGTAGTGAATAATCGCGGCTCAGTGCAGCATCAACAAAAAACTGCCCCATACCGCCAGTGCCAAAGTAGATATCAATTACCACACTACCTGTAACCATGCCCACAAATGCAGGCCCTAGATATGACATTACAGGCAATAAAGCAGGCTTAATGGCATGTCTAAAAATAATGGTTCGCGCAGGCAAGCCTTTGGCTTTGGCTGTGCGGATAAAGTTAGAGTTTAAAACTTCAAGCATTGAACCTCGTGTCAGACGAGCAATTGATGCCATATAACTTGTCGAAAGGGCAATGACAGGCATGATGAGATATTGCCACTGGCCACCATTCCAACCGCCACCAGGCAATAGGTCGAGCCACAGAGTGAATATCAAGACCAAAATTGGTGCCATAATAAAGTTAGGTAGCACTTGCGCGCCAATAGATATGCCAACGGCAATATAATCTATCCATGTGTTTTGTTTTACAGCCGCTATAATACCAAGCGAAATGCCAGTGGTAACAGCCACAACAAACGACCATAAGCCATAAGTTAAGGTAACAGGAAAACCTTGTGCGATGATGTCATTTACAGAGCGGTCTTTATATTTAAAAGACGGGCCAAGGTCTAAATGAAAAATCAAACCTTCGAGATAGCTCCATAATTGGATGTGCCAAGGTTGGTCTAGGCCGTATTTTGCATTGATATTTGCCAAAACTGCGGCAGGTAATGCGCGTTCAGATGTAAACGGGCCGCCGGGCGCTAGGCGCATCATAACAAATGAAAAAAGAATGAGTAACAGGAGTGTGGGTATTGCGGAGGCAATACGTTTCACAATAAATATAAACATTGAAGTTGCCTTTAGAAATGCCCTTATATAAATGGAGGACAATCATTTTTAGCATGATATTTTCAAACAAAAAAAGCACCGTGTCTAATGACACGATGCTCGCTATTATAAAAACTATTTAGCAACTTTATAGAAGTCACGGCTATAGAATTTTTGTTGAACGTTACCAAGAGGCCAGCCTTTTAGTTGTTCGTTGATCATAAGCACGCCAGTATAGTGATATACAGGAATTACAGGCATTTCAGCCGCCATGATTTGCTCAACTTCTGTGTAGTTTACACCAGCATTAGAGCTTGTTTTGGCAGCAGCCATAAGCTCGTCAACACGTGCGTTGCTCCATTTGCCATCATTGTAACCAGAGCTGGTTGTCAATAGGTCTAGGAATGTAGAAGCTTCGTTATAGTCGCCACACCATGCGCCACGTGCAAGTGAGAAATCTTGCTTGCCACGTACTTCAAGGAATGTTTTCCATTCTTGGTTAGCCAAAGTAGCTTCAACACCCAATTTTTGTTTCCACATTTGAGACATCACAACAGCAATCTTTTTATGACCTTCTGATGTGTTGTAAAGCATGTCGAATTTAAGTGGGTTTTCTTTGCTAAAGCCAGCTTCAGCAAGAAGTTCTACAGCTTTTGCATCACGTTCAGCTTGTGTCCAAGTGCCATATGGTACTGTTGGAACTTCAAAGCCAGCCGTTGCGCCAGGTGTAAATGTGTAAGCAGGATATTGACCACCTTTTAGAACTTGCTCAGAAATTACATTACGGTCAATCGCATATGATAGAGCTTGGCGCACTTTAAGGTCTTTAAACGCTGCAGGGCCACTGTCTGAAAGGTTGAATGTGTAGTAATAGCTACATAGACGAGGGAAAGAGAAAGTTTCCATCGGGTTAGATTCTTTAAGCGCAGGATATTGGCCTGCAGGAACTTCTGTTTTGTCTACTTCACCAGCAAGGTAGCGAGTAAGCGCAACATTTTCGTCATTGATAACCAAAGTCACAACTTTGTTAAGAATTGTTTCTTTGTCGTTCCAGTACATTGTATTACGTTCACGAGTGGTACGTTCTTTAAGTACCCATTCAGTTAGTTTGTAAGCGCCGTTACCAACAATGTTTTCAGGGCGAGTCCATTCTGTACCGAATTTTTCAACAGTGCCTTGATGAGAAGGGAAAGTTGTAGAATGAGCAGTCATGTCTGCAAAATATGGAAGAGCAGCAGAAAGCGTAACTTTAAGTGTATGTTCGTCAAGCGCTTCAACACCTAGTTCAGATGTAGGCATATCACCTTTGATAACAGCACCAACATTTTTGATAGACATTAATTCCATATACCATTGGTAAGGAGATGCAGTTTTAGGATCTGCAGCACGGCGCCAAGCATAAACAAAATCGTTAGCAGTTACAGCGTCGCCGTTAGACCATTTAGATTCGCGCAGTTTAAATGTGTAAACTGTGTTGCCTTCAGAAGCTTCAAAGCTAAGCGCTACACCTGGGATAAGGTTACCATCTGCATCTTGGTTCATGAGGCCTTCAAAAAGGTCACGTACGATGTCTGAGCCTGATACGTCTTCAACCAATTGAGGGTCAAGCGAAGGAATGCCATCAAGCATACGATATGTGTATGTTTGATCTTCTGCAAGCTTTTCGCCCGCCATTGGTGTCGCTGCAAATGTAGTAACAGCAGATAATGCTGTAGCACCTGCAAGTAGTGCAATCGCACTTTTGGTGAATGTAGTTTTAAGAATTGTCATATTCTTTCCTCCCTAGGTTACTAGAATTTAAAGACCGATCATTTAGCTTAAACGACCAGTATACAACCGTAATGGCGCGATTAGCTCCCGCTCATTTGGTAGATTTATGAACGGTAAAGGATAAACCCTGTCTGTTCAATGCCTATTAAGTTAAATTATCAAAATTATTTATGAACCCATAAGTGTTTGGAATGTATGGTATAAAATTGTCAAAGCAATTCTCGCAATGTCACAAAAAAGTTAAATATGCCAAATTTTTGTAAAAAATTGCCGCTTTTCTACGCATATATGGTGTCAGGTAGATGGAGTTTTAATAGAAAAACCCGTTTCTACAGTTTTTGGCGGTAGTATCTTTGAAAATGTGGCTTTAGAGTGGAAGAATCTTGATTTGTTAACAGTTGACCATAGGTAAATTGGCTAATATCAGCAACTTTTGTTGAAAACTTAACGTTGACGTCAGGGTGATATGTTAAATAAAATTCAAGATCATGTCTATTAATCTGTTATTATTTAGTTTTATAAAGCGCTCAAAATGAAATTTATTACCAATCAACCGCCTCATATTTTTGAAACCTCTCGATATCGAGTGGAAGATGAAAAGGTGGATGAATTGGTCGAAGCAAAGCAATATCAAGCCGCCATTCAATTGCTTAATCAAATGAAATTAAATTACCCAGACCGTTTGGCGGATACATATATTTATCTTATATGGGTTTATGGACAATTGAATCACTCCAACAAGAAATTGGCTCAAATTACTGAAGCGGCAGAAAAAAATATCTTTTTTAATCTTGCCGATAATTTCTTTAGTGACGGATGTGATGAAACAATTGATTTTCAGAAACTACAAAAAGCAAGTGATTTAGGATTTACTAAGTTAGCGGCGAAAAATGAATCAGAACTAGAGCTTTATTTGCCAAGTGATTGTTTTGATGGTCAGCTCTTGCTCATTCTGCATGGTGACGGTAGCTCTAATCAGTCGATCAAAGATATATGGCCAGCGCAGCCTTATTTAAAGAAAAATATTGCAGTGGCTTATTTGCAAGCGCCAAACATGGCTGGCTCACATCACTATTCTTGGACGCTTGATTATGTGAAATCAAGAGCAGCAATTGCTGAGGCATTTAAATGGCTACAATCGCAGCATAAAATCAGCACTCCACATATCACACTTGCAGGATATTCTGGCGGGGCGATGGCTGGCCTCAGCGCGGTCACGCATTCTGCTGAGAATCCCAAGCATGTGCTGGCTTTTATGCCGCATAATGGAAATTATATCGGCAAATCACAAACCGATGAAACCGATATTCTTATCTTTAAAGCCGAAAATGATAAGAATATAGATGAGTTACTTGCTTCGCTCACTGCCACACGTAAAATCAAACAGATCTTACTGAATAACCTTGATCATGATTTACCAACGGATATGGCATCATATATTTTGCCATACTTGAATAAGTCCAATTAGGTGTACAATGCCGAAGCCTAAACATATGGCACTGCTATAAAGCCAAAATTTAGCGCTGTTTTCTCCATTTGGATGTCGTATAAAGTAAAACCCGTAAATACCGCGTACAATATATATGGCTGTGATGGCAACCAATACCCACTTTAGCCATGGTAATGGCATGATTAGCCCCGCGCCAGACAAGCCGTAGCCTGCCCAAACGGCCAAAACAATCACAATCGGCAACGTAATGAATATGTGTTTTACATTACCTTCATCCGCCCATTTTGCCATTTGTGAGCCTGCGCCAAAAAACAAATACCATTTAGAACCAAAAATAATGCATCCAATATGGGCTAAGCTAGCGGTTGCGCTTAATATCGCGCCAATAAATAATAATAACATACATAACTGTATGTATGTTAATCACGGTTAAGTCAACAGATTTTGTTTTGCTATTTACCGCTGCAAACTTAATGTTTGTAAAAAGACGGAGGGCATTATGCTATATCAAACCATCGCCAAATTCTGGCGTCTATTTGTCGAAATTATTGCTATGTTTTCGGTAGCCTTTACGGTTTACCAATTTGCATTTGATGATGGCAAACAAATGGTCATGGCATCAATGAGCGCGGCCTCGCAAGATTTAAAACGAGCACTCGAAAAAATTATAAATTCATTGGATAAAACCGGTATGGAAGCTGCAGCTTGTACGCTTTAAATAAGCAGTTGTGAGCGTGTTTAAAACTGAGAAACACTCCATAAATAGTCAAATTAAGGCTTGATGTTACATATTCTACTCATATAATTCAGCTAAATGTAAAGAGGGGTTGAATATGAAATTAGCGAAAGCAATGTCTAGGTTAGGCACAGAAACCGCATTTGATGTAATGGCACGTGCGCAGCAGTTGCGCCTTGAAGGTAAAGATATTATTGATTTGTCGATCGGGCAATCAGATTTTAGAGCGCCTGATAGTGTTGTTGAAGCCGCAGTAAAAGCGTTTCGAGATGGTATGCATAGTTACACGCCCACCAAAGGCATTCCAGAATTACGTGAAGCCGTAGCTCAGGACATCGAGGCCAGACGTGGTGTAAAAGTATCTGCCGAAAATGTGCTTGTGGTACCAGGTGGTAAAGTCACCATGTTTTTTGCCATTCAATTATTTGCCGAGCCGGGTGCTGAAATCCTATATCCAAACCCAGGTTTTCCAATTTATGAGTCGCTTATTAATTACGGGGGTGCCAAAGCCATTCCCATTCCTATTTTAGAAGAAAATAAATTTGCTTTCAGTGCCGATGCAATTTTAGAGCGTCTAACGCCCAATTCGCGTTTGCTCATCCTAAATTCACCTGCCAACCCAACGGGTGGAACAACCCCGCGTAGTGAGCTTGAAAAACTAATCAAAGGGTTGGGAAATTATCCGGATTTATTCATCCTAAGTGATGAAATTTACTCCCGCATGCTATGGGGTGATGCAGAACACGCATCTCCATTAGAGTATGAATCGGTACGGGATCGGGTTATTTTGCTTGATGGTTGGAGCAAAACTTACGCTATGGCGGGCTTGCGTTTAGGCTATGGGTTATGGCCATCTTCGCTTATAGAACATGCTACACGCCTTGCGGTTAATGTGCATTCGTGTGTCAACGCACCTACTCAATATGCAGGGTTAGAAGCGTTAACAGGCCCCCAAGACGAGGTGGAAGCCATGTTCCGCACGTTTGGAGAACGCCGCAAAGTCATCGTGCCGCGCCTTAATGAAATTGAAGGAATTAATTGCCACGATCCAAGCGGTGCATTTTATGTGTTCCCCAACATTACAGGCACAGGCATGAACAGCAGCACGCTGCAAAGCCGAATACTCGAAGAAGCAGGCGTTGCCACCGTGCCAGGCACAAGCTTTGGTTCATATGGCGAAGGTTATATTCGCTTATCCTATGCCAACAGTATCGAGAATATTAACAAAGCCATCGACAGAATCGGCAATATGTTAGCAGGTTAATTTTCATCCAAAAAACAAGGGCGTTTGACACATTATCAAACGCCCTTATTATTATGAGCTGCTATTGGCACCAAGTGATCGAAACATTGCCACTTCTTGCTCGTAAATATAGCGCCTCTCCAGCTTCAATGAGCGGTGTATGTTCGTTGAGCGCACGTAATACCATGCCTTGCTCACTTGTGGGCGCAGATGTGCCAATATAATAATTTGCAGCAAATTTATTACTCTGATTTTGCAGAATAATCGCACCAGTGGCATTAACCACCTCTTGCCAATTTGTACCTTGGGTGATGATTTGTTCACCTGTCATAATGTCTCCGATTTTATTTTCAGTGAAAACGCAAAGCAAATAGCCGTGCGAATTATTATAGTAAAAGACACCATGGTAGCGGGGGTAAATTATTCGTCTGTTTCCCTACAAAATGACTGCCATTTACATTTCAAACTTTACAGTGTCAAAATTATTTTGCATTTACCATTGAAACCGTATATCCTCATTCCCAACTAAAAGCTGTAGCAAGTAAAACATATTCAATTGGCTAATTTATTTTAAAAAAATAAATTTTGGCGTGCGATAAGTTGCGCTTGTTTTTTAATCTAACCTAAGGAAAAATATGTTAAATTTATTAAAACAAAATCAAATCATTCCCATTGCGTTCATGGCAAGTTTAGGCGCCGCGACCTTAGCACCGTTTAGTGCCATAGCCGCAAATTCCGAATTGGCGGGCATCTGGCAATCAAAGGGATATGCGCTTTGGTTCGATGTCCAACAGGATAGTTTAAAGGTTTATCAAACCACAAAAGACACCTGTGTTGAGTTTTTAACGACTGAAAAATTCGAGTATGCGGGCCAGCAGGCATCGCTAAAAGGCACAAAACTTACGGGTCTTGGGCAATATTCCGATGGAGAAAACTACTCACTCAGCTTAAAAAATAACCTACTAAACTTTGAAGTCGGCAAGGTTAACCCGATTCAAGCGGAGCGCGTGGCAAAATTGCCAAAAACCTGCGATGTACCAACTAGCAATACACCGATAAATACTTTTGAAACTTATTGGCAATCCTTTGACGAAAATTACCCTTTCTTCGAATTGCGCGGTGTTGATTGGCAAAAAGCATATGATACATTTCGCCCGCAAGTGACAGCTTCAACAACCGATCAAGAATTATTTGACATCATTCAAAAAATGATCA
Source organism: Hyphomicrobiales bacterium (assembly GCA_051531935.1). Classification (GTDB taxonomy): domain Bacteria; phylum Pseudomonadota; class Alphaproteobacteria; order Rhizobiales; family OSC116; genus OCS116. Next base: position 449,029 of record JAOPTR010000016.1, on the reverse strand, counting down.
CCCCACTTGGTGATGGCCATGTGGCCATTATCTCGACAGTTGGCGAGTTCTTAGCCGTAAAACTCCCTGATTGGGCAGAAGGGCTGGAAGAGGAAGACATGCCTGCAATGGCAATGTTAGCACCAGAAACTAAAATGATTGATGGTTATAAATCTGTTGTAAATGATGCTTTGATTTATGGAAAATTACGAGAAGATGTTGGTTATCTAAATATTTTAACTTTTGATGGTTTAATTGACGAAAATGGCGATTCAACAGTTTTGAAAAACGGTATTGCTCAAGTTTTAGAAGCGCTAAAAGACACCAAAACAATTGTCATTGATACGCGGATTAACTTTGGTGGTGATGACACTGCAGGGCTATTGATTGCAGGACAATTTACCGATAAGTCACAAAAAGTATTTAAAAAGAGCGTATGGGTGGATGGAGCATTTGAACATATTGCGGACTTTGAGTTAATACCCACTGCCAAAACAGCCTATAAGGGCAAGGTATATTTACTCACAAGTCGCCTTACAATCAGCGCTGCAGAAACCTTTGCATTGGCAATGACGCAATTGCCCAATGTGTCTTTGGTGGGCGAGCCAACAAATGGCATGCTGTCCGATAAATCATTTATGGCATTGCCAAATGGTTGGATAGGCACAATTTCAAACGAGCAATATTTATCTGCAAATGATGAATTATTTGAAGCCAAAGGTGTACCTGTCGATATAGATTTCCCAATATTGATTGAAGATTATACAAATAAGAATGATACAATGATTGAGCATGTTCTCACACTCATTCATTAGTTCCGATTATTGGCGAACCAACAGGTTCGTCAACAATTTAAAAACAATATATTTAGATATTTACCTTACAATAAATCAAATTGTTCCCCGCCGAATATTATATAACTAGCGCCCGCAATACTGGTATCAGCTGCAATACCTGATGCAAGATAATCACCAACTAATAAGTCATCATAACCATCACCGTTTACATCACCAGCACTGGAAACTGAAAAGCCAAATAATACGTCGCCATCTATTTTAAAACCTCCATCACCATCAAGACTAGCTAGGTCAATCGTCGCATCAAACCCATCAAGCTTTCCAAATAATACATAAGCGCTACTGTTTTTTGCGCCAATAATCATATCATCGTACCCGTCATTATTTATGTCACCAGCACTAGAAACTGAAATACCACTTTTCTCATTGAGTGCGATTCCATCTATTCTGAATCCAGTTGTACCGTCAAGTGAAGCAAGGCTCATACTTGCGCCAAACCCATCGGCTTTGCCAAACACCACATAGCTGCTGCCGCTGTCGGTATTTCCATTGTCAGCCTCTTCAGCGCCAATTATTAAATCATCATATCCATCACCATTTACATCACCGGCACTAGATACAGATGAGCCACTAATATCATCTATATTAACGCCATCTAACCGAAAGCCATTTGAACCATCAAGGTCATTGGCACTCATGGCGGCGCTAAAACCATCAGCTTTGCCAAACACCACATAACTGCTGCCGCTATTTGAACCTCCATTATCAGCATCTCTAGCCCCAATGATTACATCATCAAAGCCATCACCGTTCACATCGCCAGCATTCGCAACAGAATCACCAAAATGATCTGCGGCAGCCTCGGCAGATATCATATACCCATTTGTGCCATCTAATGCCGAGAGGCTCATGGTGGCGCTAAACCCATCAGCTTTGCCAAACACCACATAGCTACTGCCAGCATTGGTATCCTCATCATCTGCATAGGGCGCTCCAATAATCAAGTCATCAAAACCATCAGCATTTACATCGCCTGCATTCGAAATTATCCACCCCGAATTATCACCTGCAGCACCTCCGTCTAACCGAAAGCCGTTTAGTCCATTGAGGTCGGCCAAACTTGCAATTGGCGCAAATCCATCTGCTTTGCCAAATATCAAATAGCTGCTACCGCTGTTGCTTCCACCATCATCTGCTCCTCTTGCTCCAACAATTAAATCATCATAACCATCGCCATTTATGTCCCCTGCGTTAGATACACGGCCGCTGCTATAGTCGGAGGATGAAGCCCCATCTAGCCTAAACCCATCTGTGCCATCAAGATCACCCAAATCAGAGGCTGCCGCAAATCCACTTGCTTTGCCAAAAACCACATAACCACTGCCCGAGTTACTACCCGCATAATCAGCTGGTGATGCGCCGATAATTATATCAGCATATCCATCCCCGTTTACATCACCTGCACTAGAGACAGAATCACCGCTATGGTCGTTTTTCGTGGCACCAAATATCGCAAAACCATTATTTCCATTTAATTCAGAAATATTCATCACACCATCGACATGGATTATATTGCTCACATTACTTGTTAAAACTTCAGCCGTGCCTACTCCGTCGGTATAGCTCGCAATCACCCTAATTTGGCTGCCCACATCATCTGCGCTCAGCACATAAGTGGCATTGGTTGCGCCAGATATATCAACCCCACCTCGTTGCCATTGATAGCTGATAGTGCCTAGCCCTTCTTTATCTCGAACTGTAGCGGTTAAAGTCTCGCCTTCTTTAATTTCACTACTAATTTCGACGCGGTCATATTCTTCAACTTCACCAGTTGCGGCACTTGTTACGGTTTCATCTGTTCCCATTTTATCTTTATACTTTGCCACAGCTCTGACTGCTGTGCCAACATCGTCATTCACAAGTTCATAAATGGCATCGGTAGCGCCAGATATATCGGTTCCATCACGTTGCCATTGGTAGCTTATTGTTCCCAAACCATCTTCGTCACTAATATTATGGTTTGCTGTGAGGGTGTCACCTTCGGTGATATTGCCGCTAATACTCACCGAACCCATTGGTGTGTCGTTTACATTTACAATTGCTATTGTGGCAGCGCTGCTTGCCGTTTCGGCAGTGCCGCTTTCATCTGTATATTTTGCAGTTACCGTAATATTTGCGCCAACATCTTCTTGTTTTAGCGCATAAGTTGTTTGGGTCGCACCAGATATATCAACCCCGTTGCGCTGCCATTGATAGCTGTCGACAGTCGCACCACTAATCTTGAAAATTGCGCTTAAAGTCTCATCTTCTGTGGTATTGCCAATTATAAAAACACCCGATTCAGTGCCGCAAGCTGCCAGAGCAGAGGCTAAAATCCCAACACTTGTGAGCTTGAATAAATTTGATTTTATATTTTTTTGATTATGACGTTTAAAATTATCGCTAAGTATATTCACTTCATTGCACCCCAAAAGTTAAATGTAGCCTTAGCAGTACATTCTCCAATATGGCTTGGCGTCACCCATATGAGTGAGACGGTGGTATTTCATTGCCCAAGCATAATTTAATGCGGTGGTGCATAATGTGGTTAGCGCAAAAGCCCAAACGGACTGTTTAACATTTTGGCGATTAACTCAGATTGCCCTTGCACCGAAGCTTTATCAAATACTCGCTTTAGGTGGGTTCGGGTTGTATGAATAGAAACATTCATTTTCTCAGAAATATAAGCAGGCGATTTTCCGCTAATTATATAATATGCAACTTGCGCTTCTTTTGATGTCATTCCATACGCAAATTCTAAAATTTGTTGTTTTATGTGCTGGGTATCTTGTCTATCGTCTATAATTCCATGCAGAATAAGCGCACCAGAAGCCCCGCCTTTATTAAGCGCAGTCTGTTTAAGTGCCGATGGTTTAAAGTAAAAACCAACAACTTTGTCATTCACAACCAACACCGCTTCTTCATTTTCGCCACTGGCCGTCGAAAGAAAAGAACTTGAAAGGTGGGGCATTAATCGGGTCGTTAGAGCTTGTTTGTTTGGTTCGTCAGTATTTGCTGGCTGGTCAGTCGATAAAATATCAAGTGCTTGAGAGAACGAAGAATTTGCATAAACAATGTTAAAATCAGAATCTAGAATTGCCAACCCGATTTCAAACCTATCAATAACATTTTGCAACACCGCACCAATAACCGCATTGTTTAAGATCTGACGATTCAACTTATGCGATCGATCCCAATGAGGCATTAACACGCTAACCAAGGTTTCGAGTTGGCTATTGCTCAACCCTTTGTCATCAGACAAAGCAAAGGCAAATTTATATAACATTTCTATCCAACGGTTTTCGTCATCAATCGCATTATAACAAAGCTCGACCAAAGCGTCGGGCGTTAATTCTTGTTCGTATTCTTTGATGCCTAAATTTTCCAATACACTGGTGCTAATATTCTCAAATTTTTCATTTTCTTGTTCAAAATACTCGCCAGATGTTTCGCGGTTTTCCGTAGAGGCCCAATCGGAAATCGCGCCAGATATGTTAAACCGCTCATCTTCTGAAAACAGCCCCGAACGGCCACCTTCTATACAATGGCTCGAAAAGCTTGTAAGCCCCATTTTGTTGAAATGATTAGAAATATTTTTAACAAATTTTCCGCTTGCGGTCATCGGATCGTCGTTGCCGTAGATAACCAGCAATTCAGTTCCTTTTCTAAGTGAAAGGTTAGGCACTTGCTTCCAAGCCTGCTCAATACCCCTAAACATCTCGTAAAAATACCCAGTTGTTGGCGTTGGCCACGCCAATTTGTCATTTAACAACATATCGGTAAATTGACGATCAGAGGACACAATATCAATTAGCCGTTTTCGGTCTTTTAATTGAGCGCTTAAAAACAAATACATCTGGTGCATTGTCAGTTCATCTGGTTTATCCGCGGGGTTAAATAACAAGCGAACCTTCATAAAACTACGCGCCAAACGGTTTAAAATGGGTTGGTCAGATGGTGGCGAAATCATAACAAGCCGTTTGGCTAAATCTGGCCACTCCTTTAACACCTCCAACAATAATGGCGCGCCAATATTGGGAGCTACCACCAGTCTATCTTCCCACGGCACGCCCGCAAAAGCCAATTCAAGGGATTGTTTGAAATCCGATATTAATAATTCCCAGCCCTGGTTAATTTCCATATGCGCAAGGGGCGCAGCGTTGGAAGTCGATCTTCCGTGTCCACGTAAATCAACACCATGCACCTGCCAGCCATGTTTTGCCAATCCAGAAAGTGTTGGTGCCAAGTTAAGAATATGTTGTGCTTGGCTATTTGTCGCTACCGCAACACCACGATGTTGTTTGCCGGTAGGCTCAAAAATATGAGTAGACAATACCGTCCCATCATTCATAACTTGGTTTTTCAACACCATGTAAAGCCCCGTTTATTCATATGATTTAGAGTATTGTACAAGAGTATAAACCTGTCCCATCCTTTGGATAGTCATTTTTATACTGAAATCCAATAAAGCACAAAGCTAATTGCACTTCAAAGGAGTAAGTTAAATGCACAAGGAGGTGGTTCAGCCTACTAAAATTGGATGTATATAAAGTCCAAGTAATCATTGACGGACCGAGTTAGTTCATTTTTATTTTTTGGGCTTTTACCATTTATGGCTAGCCACCTATAATATTCAGTAGCAATTCCTAAGTAAATAGCGTCATCTTTTTCAGGCAGGTCTTTACGTGCAACTGTTAGGGCAAAGATGTCATAAAAATTCATTGGTATCTTCGATTCACAATACCCAAAATATTTGTCTTGTCCAAAATTCGTATTTAAAAAAGAAATTGTAGCCCTCGTTAAAACATTGCTTTCAATAGTTTTTTGTATAGTACAATGGTCAGATTTAGCCTTCGAATTAATTGCTATATTTTTATTTAGTGAAATATTAAAAATGACATCTGCACTATTTTCTTCATAAATAAAAATTAATTTGGGAGGCAGTTTAGGGATTTTCATTGCAACATAGATTAAGAACATTTTGTTTATTCTGTGTTCGATAGCATTCAAGTTTATATTGTGTTTTTTAATTTCGTCTTCAGTCATTTCCAGATTTACATAAAAATAATATTTCTTTTTCATCTCATGAAATCTAAATTCATCGCAATTTTTTGTTACCGGATGGACGCAATGAAAATGGCTTAAAGCAAAAATAAGAAACTCCTCAATCATTGCTCTAGAATTGTAATTTTTATATAAATAAGCACTCACTTCTTTTTTTGTATGGAAAAACAAATTTGGAAAATCATGGTCTTGTGTCGCTAACTTGGGATAACCTAATGTCCAGAATTTTTTTTCAGAAACACTATGTGGAGAATAAATCACATAAAGCCCAAAGCCTAAACTAAGAATGATTGAAAGTGATTTTATGATAAAAAAAAATCTTTTTCCCATAAACAATTTATGATCCTCTTTTTTTCTCATATTGTATTAAAATAGTCATGGTTTTTTCAATGCTATTTTATTTCTAATTTAAAAATGCTTACTTCAAAATATTTAAACAAAACTAGTCTTTTAGTCCTGAATTTACAAGTCTCTATGTATTGCAAATTGTTTACCAGATCAAACTCAGCCAAAATTCAGATCGTATACAAATTTCTTTGAGAAGTAATGAATAATCGACAACGCCTTTGATGCCTTTTTAGGCATCAATAATAAGTTTTTATAAATTTATCTTAATTTGATAATTTACAGTTGTAAATCAATAAGATAAGTTGATTTTTAAGATCGTTCTTATCTAGAATGATCAAAATTTTGTTTGCCTCAAAAAAATAAAATCAAGACAATAATGTCTTGCGGAAAGTTAAGTTAGTTTTTCATTTATTCACCTGCTTAAATTAATGGTAATGTATTTTTAATGAAAATATTTTGGTCTTTTTAGGCTCAAAACACAGAAAAAATGCTCAAAACATTAGAGAAAATGCACAAATTTACTGTCGAAAATCTTGCAACCAATCTCGATTCAGTGTAACAAAACAACAAGCTTGTCCCCGCGCGCCAGAGATATCCGATGCCAAGCGTTCAAGCTAAGCTAACACTAATATATCGGGATAGCCATGAGCTTATATACAGACTACTTAACTGAAATCGAAACTCGTAAAAAACAAGGATTGCATCCCAAGCCTATTGAAGATGCCGCACTAGTAAGCGAGCTAATTTCTCAGATCAAAGATCTAAAAAATGAGTATCGTGAAGGTTCTCTCAATTTCTTCATTTATAATACTTTGCCAGGCACCACAAGCGCTGCTGGCGAAAAAGCTCAATTTCTAAAAGAAATCATTTTGGGTAGCTCGGTTGTAGAAGAAATTTCTGTAACCTATGCCTATGAGCTCCTATCTCATATGAAAGGCGGGCCATCTGTTGATGTCCTTCTAGATTTGGCATTAGGTGACGACCTTTCTATCGCCCAACAAGCTGCCGACATACTTAAAACTCAAGTTTTTCTATATGATGCAGATATGGAACGCCTTAAAGTGGCCTACCAAGATGGTAATGAAGCTGCAAAAGACATTCTAGAAAGCTATGCAAAAGCTGAATTCTATACAAAACTACCTGACATTGATGAAAAAATTCAAATTGTTACCTACATAGCTGGCATTGGCGATATTTCTACAGACCTATTATCACCAGGCAACCAAGCGCATTCTCGTGCCGACCGCGAGCTGCATGGTAAATGTATGATTTCTCCAAAAGCACAGGCAGAAATACAAGAGCTACAAAAACAAAATCCAAACGCACGCGTTATGTTGATTGCTGAAAAAGGCACAATGGGCGTGGGTTCATCAAGAATGTCTGGCGTTAATAATGTTGCTTTGTGGACAGGTAAACAAGCAAGTAAATATGTGCCTTTCGTAAATATTGCCCCAATTGTTGGCGGTACAAACGGCATTTCACCAATTTTCCTAACCACAGTGGGCGTAACTGGCGGCATCGGAATCGACTTAAAAAATTGGGTTAAAAAGTTAGATTCTGAAGGTAACCCGATCATAAACAATAATGGTGATCCAGTTCTCGTAGAAAAATATTCAGTAGAAACCGGAACCGTTTTGACTATCAATACCAAAACGAAAAAATTGTATAATGAAAGTGGCGATCAAGAACATGCCGACATTTCATCAGCCTTAACCCCGCAAAAATTAGAATTCATAAATGCTGGCGGCTCATACGCAATTGTTTTTGGCAAAAAACTTCAAAATTTTGCGGCTTCAACACTTAATATTGAAACACCGTCTGTGTTTGCGGCTTCTAAAGAGGTTTCTCACAAGGGGCAGGGCCTCACAGCAGTTGAGAAAATTTTCAATAAAAATGCAGTTGGTGTGGCCAAGGGCGCCATTCTACATGCAGGTTCTGACGTTAAAGTTGAAGTTAATATTGTTGGCTCGCAAGATACAACTGGTTTAATGACAGCTCAAGAGCTAGAGGCTATGGCCGCTACAGTTATTTCCCCAATCGTTGATGGCGCTTACCAATCTGGTTGTCATACCGCCTCAGTTTGGGATTTTAAAGCGCAAGAAAACATTCCAAAACTTATGAGCTTTATGAATAAGTTTGGCCTTATCACTGCGCGTGACCCCAAAAATGTTTATAAGCCAATGACGGATGTAATCCATAAGGTTTTGAACGATATTACAGTTGATGACTGGGCGATTATTATTGGTGGCGACTCGCATACCCGCATGTCAAAAGGCGTTGCTTTTGGTGCTGACTCTGGAACCGTAGCCCTCGCATTGGCGACAGGTGAAGCCAGCATGCCAATTCCAGAATCTGTGAAAGTGACCTTTAAAGGAGCCATGAAAGATAATATGGATTTCCGTGATGTTGTTCATGCAACACAGTCACAAATGCTAAAGCAATTCGGAGACAATGTTTTCCAAGGTAGAATTATTGAAGTGCATATCGGTACATTACTTGCCGACCAAGCCTTCACGTTTACTGACTGGTCAGCAGAGATGAAAGCAAAAGCTTCCATCTGTATTTCCGAAGATGACACTCTTATTGCATCGCTTGAAATCGCTAAAAAGCGTATTCAAATTATGATTGATAAGGGCATGGAAAACCCAGCTCAAACCCTAAATGGACTTATCAAAATTGCAGAAAAACGCATTTCAGAAATTAAATCTGGCGAGAAACCAGCTTTGACGCCTGATGATAATGCCAAATATTTTGCCGAAGTCGTCATAGATCTCGACGAAATTAATGAGCCTATGATTGCAGACCCTGATGTGAACAATATTGACGTATCAAAACGTTATACTCATGACACAATCAGACCTATTTCTTACTATAAAGGCGAGAAAAAAGTAGACCTAGGTTTCGTTGGCTCATGTATGGTTCATAAAGGCGATTTGATCATCGTGTCTCAAATGCTTAGAAACCTAGAAAAGAAACAGGGTAAAGTAGAGTTTAAAGCTCCTTTGGTTGTTGCTGCACCAACTTACAACATTATTGACGAGTTAAAAGCAGAAGGCGAGTGGAGCGTTCTGCAAAAGTATTCTGGCTTCGAATTTGATGATAGCGCGCCTAAAAACACTGCCCGTGTTGAATATGAAAATATTCTATATTTAGAACGCCCAGGCTGTAATTTATGCATGGGTAACCAAGAAAAAGCCGAAAAAGGCGATACGGTTTTAGCCACTTCAACGCGTCTTTTCGAAGGCAGAGTCGTTGAAGATTCTAAAGACAAAAAAGGCGAATCTTTACTAGCTTCAACCCCAGTTGTGGTTCTTTCTGCAATTCTTGGTAGAACACCTTTGTTAGAAGAGTATAACGCCGCTGTAGAGGGTATTGATCTAACTAAATTTGCACCACCACTACAAAAACCAATTGATGCAAAATCGGTTCACTTCTAGGAATACTGATAGGGCGGCTTAATTTGGGCTTCTAGCGCGATGGTATTTTTTACCATCGTGTTAAAACTCAGATGCCGCCCATCTCCTACATTAAGACAGATTTAAAAAACGAAATCACCCAGTAAATAAAATTGTGGCAGCTCTATTGCGTCAATGAACTTTTGCGAAAATCAGAAGGTTTTTGTGATGTTTTGTTTGAAAAAAACGTAGAAAAATGCGCTGCGTCACAAAAACCTAACTCATATGCAATCTCCGATATATTCATCGCGGTATAGCTTAATAAGCGTTTAGATTCCAAAATAGATCTTTCATTCGCAAGATCAGATGCAGACAAATTCAATACTGATTTACAGACTCTATTCAAATGAGTAGGGCTTATTCTCATCATTGCGGCATATTGTTTTACCGTTAGCTTTTGCTTGTAGTTTTCATTAATTTTATTTTGAAATTCTTGAACCAAAACTTGTTTTTGTTTTGGCACTTTTCGGTTTATGTCTTTAGAATAAGGCGATATTTCAGTCACCTTATCAATCAACAAATTTGCATAGCATTTAAGCCTGAAATCTCGAGTTGGATGGGTATTGTTAAACGTATCATTTAAGGTCCTGAATATATATCTAAATTCATCCTTAATGGTATTGTTTATGCAATTATGGATGAGGATTTGAGATATGGGTTTAATAAAAAAAGCCGTGTTTTCGATAATCTTTTGCAAATGAATTTGTGGCAATGTCACAACCCACCCCTCAATATCGGGCGAAAATTTAAAACCGTGAATGGTACTAGGCGGTAAACTTATAACTTGGTCAGTAGCTAATTCATATTCAATTTTATCAATAAATATGCGCCCTTTCCCGCCTAAAATGTAGAAAAATTGATGTAGATTATGATGCTGATGAGAGCGAAAATTCCAGCCGTGATGAATGCTTCGAGAATGGATTGGCTCTATATGTAGAAAATCGGGAAAGATTTCCTTTTCTTCTTCACCATACAAAATGTAATTTGGAATATCACTCATGTTCTAATTTCTGACTTAAAATATGTTCCATATATACAATTATTTGCAAAATATGTCTATTTATTAATTCCATGTTTTCCTTATCTTGGAGTTGAATTAAAAGGGAAATAATTTATGAAAACACAAGTCGGTATAATTGGTAGTGGCCCATCAGGGCTTATTTTGTCGCAATTATTGCGTTTGCAAGGTATTGAAAGTGTAATATTAGAGCGCAAGACGCTTGATTATGTATTGACCAGAATTCGAGCCGGCGTTTTGGAGCAGAGTTGTGTCGATTTATTGCGCGACGCTGAAGCCGCCGAACAAATGGATGCAGATGGCGAAATGCATGACGGTTTTGATATCGCTTACGACGGAAAATGCCATCATGTGAATTTGAAAGAATTAACGGGCACTGGTGTTATGGTTTATGGCCAAGTGGAAATTACCCGTGATTTGATAAATATCCATAAAAAAGCTGGCACAACTATTATTGAAGAAGCAGAAGTGACTCGTGTCGAAGGTATTGGGACTGATAGCCCCGTAATCTACTACACAAAAGATGGTGTTGAGAACAAAATTGAATGCGATTTTGTAGCTGGTTGTGATGGTTTCCATGGCGCAAGTCGCAAACAAATCCCTGATGACATTATTAAAACTTACGAAAAAGTCTATCCATTTGGTTGGCTCGGAATCTTATCGGAAACCCCACCAGTGTCGCCAGAATTGATATATACAAAACACGAAAAAGGTTTTTCGCTGTGCAGTATGCGCCATCAAAACTTGAGTAGATATTATATTCAAGTGCCGTTATCTGACACTATTGAAGATTGGCCAGATAACCGATTTTGGGAGGAGCTTAAATCACGCCTACCCAAAAAAGTGGCAGAGAATTTAATTACTGGTCCCTCAATTGAAAAATCCATCGCACCTTTGCGTAGTTTTGTTTGTGAAACAATGCGGTTTGGTAATATGTTTTTGGTGGGTGATGCAGCACATATTGTGCCGCCAACAGGTGCGAAAGGCCTAAACTCGGCAGCATCCGATGTTTATTATTTGTCGCAAGGATTGATAAAACATTATAAAAATGGCGATTCAACTGGCCTAGAAGAATACACTGAAAAAGCACTTAGCCGTGTGTGGAAAGCTGAGCGCTTTTCTTGGTGGATGACTTCTTTAATGCATGAATTACCAAATGCTGATGGCGAAACAGGTGCTTTCTCAACTCAAATGCAAAAAGCCGAACTTGATTATATTTTCAGTTCAAAAGCCGCCATGAAATCCCTGGCCGAAAATTATATTGGTCTGCCATATTAGATAGATTGAATTTGTAGAAGTATAATATATTAAGGGGTGCTTTAGATTTAAAGCACCCCTTATTTCTTGGGAATTCAGTATTTCAACTACGCCTTAGTTCAGGCATTTTTCTAATTTATCAAGTGTAACCATGGCTTCGAAACACTGCTTAACACTTGAATTTGGTTCTCGCCCTTCGAGCACAGCATTGATAAATTCTCTGTCCTGTAGTTCAATTCCGTTCATAGAAACATCAACATCAGACAAATCAATTGGTTGTTCATTCCCATCATATAGCTCATCATAACGTGCTAAGTAGGTGCCATTGTCGCATATATACCTAAAAAACGTCCCAAAAGGCCCGTCATTGTTAAATGATAGTGAGAGAGTGCATAATGCTGCGCTTGGTGTTTTCATGCCAATACTCATATCCATTGCAATACCAAGTTCAGGATGGATCGGCCCTTGCATCGCTTGCAATTGAGACGCATTTTCTCCAGTCTGATATTGAAATAAATCCACGGTGTGACAAGCATGATGCCATAATAGATGGTCTGTCCAAGATCTTGCTTGACCTTTTGCGTTGGTATTGGTGCGGCGGAAGAAATATGTCTGAACATCCATTTGCTGAATCTTAAGCTCACCAGCCATAATTTTATTGTGTATCCATTGATGGCTCGGGTTAAAGCGTCTTGTGTGTCCTGCCATTGCTACCAAACCAGTTTCAGCTTGTACATCTACAAGCATTTGGCTGTCTTTAATATTGTCAGCCATCGGAATTTCGACCATAACATGCTTGCCTGCACGCATGCACGCAATCGCTTGCTCGGCATGCATTTGTGTTGGTGTGGCCAAAATAACGCCATCAACATCATCTCTTGCCAAGGCCTCAGATAAACTGGTTGAAGCATGCCCAATTTTACGTTCATCAGCTAAGGCCTGAATGCGCTCTGCATTATGTCCAACCACCGAAGTAACCGTCACATTTTCAATGGCGTTTAGTGCATCTAAATGTTTTATTCCAAAAGCACCATATGCTCCAGCAACACAAATTCTCATAACTTTTCCTTTATAATTTCTTTAAAATCATATCTGCTAATTCTTCAAATTGTTTGGTTTCTACTTTTAATTCTAAATCACCAATTGTTTGCTGCCACTCGATGGTCGCTTTGCTCATCGAGTTTTTAAGACCTATTTGTTCAACCGTAAGTGCAACCTCGCGCATTTCTGCGGCACGCCGGATGCCATGCTCTGTCATCCTTTCAAGCATGTAGCCAGAACTTTTGCGCCAGTCAAATTCAGGGTAACTCTTATCGAGTGATTGAATGATAGAATCACTAATGCCCAATTTTCTAGCCGACAACAAGCACTCAGCATTTAATGCCTCTAGACCCTTTACCATGATAGATCGCACCATTTTAATTGATGAGGCCTGACCAATCTGGCCTTCAACTATTTCTGCGCTCATGGACAGTTGGGAAAAAATATTTTGGGCTTCTAGGGCATGGTCTCCACAAATCAATATGGGCACACGGTGCAAGAGGGGATGCACTGGCGCCATTATGGCTACATCAACATATTTTCCACCTGCAGCATTTATCGTTTCGGCATTTTTAATTTTTGTTGCAGGGGCGCAGCTATTGCAATCAAAATAATATTGGCCTTTTCCGATTGTGGTAGCAACATTTTTGGCTGCTTCTGCTGCCCGGTCAGCGGTGACGAGTGAGAAAATTACATTGGTTTTTGCCACTGCTGTTTTGGCATTTATACAGCCGTGTATATTTTGTTGTTCATATTCATTTAGCTTGGCTGACTTAAAAAGATTATTTTCAGTTTTAATGTCATACGCTTTTATCGCAATTTTAAGTTGTTGGCTTTGCCATCCTTGGGCGAACGCGCTTGCGGCTTCGCCAAAACCAATAAATGTTATATCTGGTAAATTATTCACGTTCAGAATGCCTCCGTTTGAGATAAGTTATCACGGAACCCATTCGCTTTATCATTCAATTAAATAGATTTAATATTCATTATTTGAATAGCATTCCTCAGTCTAATTCGGCGCAGCTTTCTTTTAATTTTTCAACAAAATAGCTTTGGGTTTTAGTGGGTACCCACATTTTCCGAGTTGTAAACCCAATGGGTCTAGAGGCCTGAGAGATTTCAAATGGTATCTTTTTTAAAATGCCATACTCAAGTTCGCTTTTAATCTGCTCTTCAGAAGAAATCCCAATTCTATCGCTTTTCAATAATAGTGATCGCATTAATACCTGCGAACTTGTTTCGACCAAATTTGGAGGGAGCTTAGTGGTGTCATTAAAAATATTTTCAAAAATTCCGAATGTTGGTGTGCTTTTTGGAGGCAACACCCACGAATATTGGGCTAATTTTTTTAATGTTATTTTTTTCTCGTTAAATAATGGATGCCCACTACGAGCGACGATAGATATGGATGAGTTAAATAACTCTTCCTGAACCACATCATCGCTTGGTGTAGGCAATCGAAGCGCACCAATTAACATATCAAAATCACCATGGCGCAAGTGAGACAATAAATCGTTATATGAGCCGTCACCAATTTTAAAACTAAAATCAGGGTAAGTTTTGGAAAACTGGTTTATTGCTTCAGGTAAAATGGATGATCTGGCAAGTGGCATGCAGCCAATTATAATCCGTCCTACATCTCTGTTATGTAAGGCATTAACTTCGTCTCTGCCTTGCGAAATTTCGGCAAAAGCCAGTTTGGCAGACATTGCTAAAATTTGAGCGGCCTTGCTTATTTTAATTCCCGTTAGTGTTTTTTCAAATAAAACAACACCAACTTGGTTTTCTAATTCTCTCGCAGATCTATGTAATGAAGATTGCGAAATGCCAACATTTCGGCCAGCAAGGCTGAAATTTTTAGCCTCACTAACCGCAATCAAGGCGCGTAATTGCGTCGTGGTAATCATTTGAGCTGTGTGGCCTGTAGGCGTTTTGCCTGTCACAATACCAACCCTAATGGCATCTTTTATGCCATCGGTAATTATGTCTAATGCACGCTTTACTCGAAAAGCATAAGCGGTGCCAGAAGCCGAAACATACATACCATTATTGCGTCTCTCAAATAATGTAGTGTTTAAACTTGCTTCTAATTTTAACATGGCCTGCGTTATCGCAGGTTGAGATAAAAATACTTTTTTCGAGGCCTTGCTGATTGATTTAGAGGCAATAACCTCCAAAAAAATGCGCAAATGGCGAATGTTAGGCGTTTCAAAATTCATGTTAAACTATGTAAATTGGATGTGGAAATTCAAACATATTATATGTCCTCATTCTCAAAAATCAATACCTTTTGCATGAAAATTGAATTGTTAAAAAACAAATTTCGCTCAATAGTATGAAAATATTTTAAAATTATATGAAGGCTCTAAATAATGATAATTGATTGTCATGGACACTATACAACAACTCCTCCTGCGGTTGGGGCCTACCGTGATGCACAAAAAGCAGCCATTGCTAAGGACCCAAACTTTGTTGGAGAAAAGGGTAATGTATTCATTAGTGATGATGAGATTTGTGAGTCTATTGAGAAAAATCAATTACGTTTACAACAAGAACGCGGAACAGATTTAACAATATTTTCTCCGCGTGCGAGTTGGATGGGGCATCACATTGGCAACGCCAATACGAGCAAGTTTTGGACTGAACATCAAAATGATCTTATCAAAAGAGTATGTGATCTCTACCCCAGTAACTTTGCGCCAGTTGCTCAGTTGCCTCAATCTCCAAATACTGATCCCGCAAAATCAGTTCCAGAACTGGTTAGATGTGTCGAAGAAATGGGGTTTATTGGCTGTAACCTAAACCCAGATACAACGGGTGGTAATTGGAAAGACGCACCGCTTGGTGATAAATCCTATTACCCAATTTACGAAAAAATGGTCGAATTAGATGTTCCCGCAATGATACATGTTAGCGCCTGCTGCAATGATAGTTTTCACACGACAGGCTCTCACTATCTAGGTGCAGACACTGCCGCATTTCAACAATTGATTATGTCTGACGTGTTCAAGGATTTTCCAGAATTAAAAATTATCATTCCGCATGGTGGTGGCGCTGTGCCTTATCATTGGGGCAGGTTTAGAGGATTAATGCAAGATCAGGGTTATGAGACATTAGATAAATCAGCGCTTAAAAACATCTACTTTGATACATGTGTTTATCATCAGGCAGGTATAGATTTGCTGCTAGATATTATCCCTGCTGACAACATATTATTTGCTTCAGAAATGATAGGCGCAGTACGTGGTATAGACCCCGAAACGGGGCATTATTATGACGATACAAAACGTTATATTGATAATAATGATAAAATTAGTGAAGATGATAAATTTAAAATTTTTGAAGGCAACGCCCGAAAAGTGTTCAGCCGGTTAAAAGCTTAAGGTGCCTTATGAGTGATAATATTGTTGTGCAAAATATAGAACGTGTCGATCAGGACATTATTGATGGTCTTGCCAAGTGCGGTGTGGCAACCGTGCACGAGAGCCAAGGTCGACGCGGCCTGTTGGCCGATTATATGCGGCCAATATACCGCGGATCTAGCATCGCAGGTAGTGCCATTACCATTTCTGGCGCAGCAGGTGATAATTGGATGATGCATGTAGCCATTGAGCAATGTCAAAAAGGCGATGTGATGGTATTTGCACCCACTTCACCATCCAATTTTGGTTTTTTTGGCGATTTATTGGCAACTTCTGCAAAAAGCCGAGGGGTTGTAGGCTTAATTATTGAAGGCGGCGTACGAGATATTAAAGAATTGGAAGAAATGAATTTCCCCGTTTGGGCGAAACATATTTTCGCACAAGGCACAATTAAAGAAACCATTGGTTCCGTAAATATAACAATGGCTTGTGCTAATGAAATTATAAATGCTGGCGATGTTATTGTCGCAGATGATGATGGCGTTTGTGTTGTACGTCGCGAAGAAGCTAAGCGAGTATTAAAGGCTTCAAAAGCTCGTGTAGAATTAGAGGAAGAAAAGCGTAAACGAATGGCCAATGGCGAGCTGGGTCTGGATATTTATGATATGCGCCCTCGGCTTAAACAAAAAGGCCTCAAATATGTCTGATGAAACAGGTCTATTGGAATCAGCAAATTGCATGTGGATGCGGGCAGGCACGTCTAAAGGCGCGTTTTTTTTAGCTACTGATTTACCTCAAGATCAAGATCAACGTAATGAGTTCCTGTTAAACATTATGGGCTCTCCCGATGCAAGGCAGATAGATGGCATTGGTGGAGCTGATCCGTTAACCAGTAAAGTGGCCGTGGTGCAAAAATCTAAACGTAAAGGTGTCGATGTTGATTACCTGTTTTTGCAAGTTATGGTCGATAAAGCAATTGTAACTGATGCGCAAAATTGCGGAAATATTCTGGCTGGCGTCGGCGCATTTGCCATAGAGCGTGGCTTGGTTGAGCCCAAAGATGGCGAGTTTAATGTTGCCATTTATATGGAAAATACAGGTCAAATCGCTATCGAAAAAATTCGGGTTAAAAACAACAAAGTTATCTATAAAGGCGATGCGAAAATTGACGGTGTGCCAGGCACAGCAAGCCCAATAAGCATTACATTTAAAGATACTGCAGGTTCGAGCTGTGGCGCTTTGTTACCAACGAATAATCAAGTCGATATTATCGACGGAATTCAGGTTACACTTATAGACAATGGCATGCCCGTTGTGGTGTTGCTCGCTCAAGATGTCGGTATCACTGGTCAGGAAAGCCGCGAAGTTTTGGAGCAAAATTCAGCATTGAAGTTAAGGATTGAAAAAATTCGGTTGCAAGCAGGTTATCTTATGAATTTAGGCGATGTAAGTGATAAAACAGTTCCCAAAATGAGTATTGTTTGTTGTGCTACACAAGGTGGAACCATTTCAACCCGCACATTCATTCCTCACCGTTGTCATGCTTCTATTGGCGTTTTAGGTGCGGTGAGCGTGGCAACTGCCTGCCTTTTGCCTCATAGCCCCGCGTTTAAATTGGCCGAAATACCAAAAGGCCGTAGTAAGGCCATGTTAATTGAACATCCAACAGGTGCAATGGGTGTTGTGTTAGATGTTGATGAAAATGAGTATGTGGAAAATGCGGCCATAGTCAGAACCGCACGAAAACTTTTTGATGGCGTTGTTTACGCTAGGTCATAAATTAGGGCAAAACAAAATGGATGATGATTATTTAGCTTTTCATGCTAACCCAAGGAAACCAGAGTTTAATGTACCGCCGAATGCGGTAGATGCACATTGCCATGTGTTTGGCCCCAAAGCAGAATTCCCTTATCACCCAAAGCGTAAATACACGCCGTGTGATGCCTCAAAAAATTCATTATTCGAGCTAAGGGATTTTTTGGGTTTTTCGAAAAACGTAATTGTGCAGGCATCTTGCCATGGAACCGATAATGCTGCTTTGCTAGATGCGCTAAAAGCAGCAGGAGATTTGGCTCGCGGTGTAGCGGTGGTGAAACCAGATATCACCGATAACGAGCTGCAAGAAATGCACAATGTTGGTGTGCGCGCTGTCCGTTTTAACTTTGTAAAACGTTTAGTTGATAGCACGCCAAAATTAGTATTCTTAAACATTGCTCAAAAAATCAAAAAACTTGGATGGCACATTGTTGTATATTTTGAAGCACCAGATTTAGAAGATCTAATTCCGTTTTTAGTCGAGCTAGATTGTACGATTGTTATTGACCATATGGGGCGGCCAGATGTTGAAAAAGGCCTTGAACACCCAGATTTTAAACGGTTTGTAAGATTATTAGAAGACAACCCAAATTTTTGGACAAAAGTCACTTGCCCAGAACGTCTCACCACACAATTACCATTAAACGGTAAATTGCCTAATTATAGCGACGTTATACCATTTGCGAAATTTCTGGTCGAAAAATTCCCCAATAGAGTTTTGTGGGGTACAGATTGGCCGCACCCAAATATGAAATCACATGTGCCAGATGACGGGCAATTGGTAGACGTCATTCCGCAAATTGCCACCAATAAATTACTGCAGAATAAACTGCTGATTGATAACCCTCACGCTCTTTACTGGGGTTAGTGAAACTAGGAGGAAAATATGTCATATCTCGATGATAAAACTCCCATTTCGGGAACCGTTGTTT
Source organism: Hyphomicrobiales bacterium (assembly GCA_051531935.1). Lineage (GTDB taxonomy): Bacteria > Pseudomonadota > Alphaproteobacteria > Rhizobiales > OSC116 > OCS116. Next base: position 429,922 of record JAOPTR010000016.1, on the reverse strand, counting down.
TTGACGGTACTAAATCCCGTATGGGTTATGGTTTAAACAAAATGTGTTTTTCATTTAACCAAGAAGCTGCCAGACAAGAATTTACTTTAGACGAAGTTAAGTATTGCAAAAAATTTAACTTAACAGATGGCCAAATTAAGGCCGTACAAGAGCGCGATATTCTGGCTCTGTTAGACCAAGGTGCAAGTATTTACTATTTGGCGAAACTAGCTTCTGGCTTGTTAGGATTAAACATGCAGGACATTGGCGCCATTCAAACTGGCCTAACATTAGAAGAATTTAAGCAAAAACTAGTAGATGCGGGAGAATAATCATGGCTAAAATTATCGGAGCCATTGGCTCGTCACACATTCCCGCAATCGGGCTGGCAATCGCAAAACAACAACAACAAGAACCCTATTGGAAAGGTTTTTTCGATGGGCATATTCCGATTTGGAATTGGCTAGAAGAGAAAAAACCCGATGTGGCCGTGGTTTTTTATAATGACCATGGTTTGGAGTTTTTCCTAGACAAAAAACCAACCTTTTCAATTGGCGCTGCCGAAGAATATATCAGCTATGATGAAGGTTGGGGCTTGGCTACAATTCCACCAATAAAGGGCGATCCAGATCTCTCATGGCACATTTGCAATAATTTGGTCGAAGATGAATTTGATATCAGCATTTGCCAAGAATTAGGCGTTGATCATGGTTTAACGGTGCCAATGCAGCTTATGTACCCAAACGACCCAAATTATGGCGGTGTTAAAGTCATTCCAGTTGTTATTAATTGCGAATTACATCCTATGCCATCACTCAAACGTTGCTATAATTTAGGCCAGTCAATTGCAAAAGCAATTCAATCTTATGATAAAGATTTGGATGTCGTTATATTTGGTACAGGTGGTCTTTCTCATCAGCTAGATGGTGAAAATGCAGGCTTTATTAATAAAGAATTTGACCTAATGTGTTTGGACAAATTGGTTAAAGACCCTGAATATCTGTTTAAATTTTCAATACGCGATATTATCGAAAATGCGGGCGCCCAAGGTGTTGAATTTAACATGTGGATGGGCATGCGCGGTGCGTTGCCAGGTAAGGTCGAGCAATTGCACTTTAATTACACAATTCCTATTTCCAATACTGGGGCTGGAACATTGCTTCTAAGTCACGAAACGTAAAAAATATCCCGCAGATAATTTTAAATTCTCTGCGGGAACATAACTTTTAAGCATCTTCAGCCGTCACATGTTTTTAAGGTTATCTTTCATTAACTTCATAGTGCGGTGGAAAGCGTTTAAATCATCAGGTGAAATATTTTCGGTCAATTTTTTTTCACGCTCAAGGGCAATTGAAATAATTTGATCGTGTAATTCAAACCCCTTATCATTTAGCCACCAAGTTCTTTGTCGTTGGTCGGATTTAGAGGCAATGCAGTGTAATTTCCCGTTTGCGAAAAGTGTTTTTAATGCCTTGCTTGTTGCACCTTTATCGAGGCCAATTTTATCGCAAATTCGCTGGGCATTAATTCCATGTTCTATCGCTAACATCGAAATAACCCGCCATTCAACTATACCGATATCAAATTTTTCTCTATAAATTGACGACGCACCACTTGCCAGTTTATTGTTCACACTGGCTAAATAAAAAGGGATGTAATTATCTAGATTTAGGACATCACGATCACCGTATTTCTGAGTGGATGAAGTGTTTGTATTCTCAAATGAAACATCATTCACTTCGTTTGAGCTTTCATTCAGGTCATTTTCCATAAAAAACAATGTCTTTAATAACTGTTTAGGTCCAACTTATGCCATATAGTTTTAATGATAGTTGCAAGTAAGGCAAGTTAATTTGCATATAAATGAATTTTAAAATGCAACTAAAAAGGCAATCAATGGCGTCGTGTTATTTAAGAAATGGATATTATTTTGGCAAAGCAAGTGCTTATGTTGCTTGGTCATTTGAAGCATATTTAAAAATAGACAGTCAAATAAAATAAAGAGATAAGTCATTCAATAATGAGGATATGACATTAAATTACATAAGAGTTGACAAGTCAACTGATAGATTGATAATTACCGTGAGTTGTATGTTAACATACATTTAGTAGGCATATAGGCATGGATTAAATTCTAAAGAATAAGTTCTGAAAAATAGAACGCAAGGTTTTAAAAGGGCGAGAAAATGAAGAAATTTACACTGAAATCAATGGCAGTTGCTGCAGTGCTTTGTGCAGCAGGGGCAAGTTTAAATGTTGGCGCCGTGATGGCCGCAGATGATGTTATTACTTTGAAGCTGCATCAGTTCTTACCTGCGCCTGCAACGGCGCCAAAACAGATTCTACAAATTTGGGGCGATAAGGTCGAAAAAGCATCAGGTGGCAAATTAAAAATTGATCATTTCCCATCTATGCAACTTGGTGGCAAGCCGCCACAACTAATGGACCAAGTTACAGATGGTGTTGTCGATATTGTCTGGACAGTTGTGGGTTACACACCAGGCCGTTTTCCACGTACTGAAGTGTTCGAATTGCCGTTTATTTCTCCAAGTGCAGAAGCAACTTCAGCGGCTTATTGGGAATTATTCGAAAAAGACATGAAGAATGAAGAATTTAAAGATCTTCACGTTTTGGGTACTTGGGTGCATGGCCCTGGCGCAATTCATTCGGCCGATCCAGTTAAAGTTCCTGCCGATTTGAATGGTCAGAAAATTCGAGGTGCCACAAGAACCATCAACATGATGCTAACCGAATTAGGTGCTACACCAGTTGGTATGCCTGTGCCAGCGGTGTCTGAAGCTTTGTCTAAAGGTGTTATCAATGGTTCAACAATTCCTTGGGAAGTTGCTGGCTCATTGAAAATTAGTGAATTGGTAAACAACCACACTGAATTTACAGGAAATGCACTTTATACGCTGACATTTGTAATGGCCATGAATAAAGATAAATATGAAAGCCTACCAGATGATCTGAAGAAGGTTATTGATGATAATTCTGGCGCTGCATTTAGTGCAAATGCTGGTAAAATCATGGAAGCTGCTGACGGCCCAGTTAGAGCTGCTGCTGTTGAAAATGGCAACAACATTATGGTTCTTGATGCTGAGCAAAGTGCTGCTTGGGCTAAAGCTGCGCAACCAGTTTATGACAAATGGGCAGCCGATATGGACTCAAAAGGTTACGATGGCAAAGCATTGATTGAAGAAGCAAAAGCTTTAATTGCTAAACATTCAGCAAAATAGTAGCAATCAAAAAAGATAGCGTTAAGAGTGAGCATTCTAATACTGCTTGTTCTTATTGCTTTAAATTTTTAGATTTTCCGAGGATAATAAGTATGAATTTGAAAGTAGATTCATTCATCAATAAATTAGCTCAATATAGCGCAATTCTAGGTGGCGTGGTGCTTTTAGGGATGATTATTTTAACGTGTATATCCATAATTGGGCGGGCATTTGTATTTATAGGTTTAGGGCCTGTGCCAGGTGATTTTGAGCTTGTGGAAGCAGCATCTGCTTTTGCAGTTTTCACGTTTCTACCTTGGTGCCAACTAAACCGTGGCCATGCTTCTGTTGATATATTCACTAGTTTTTTGCCGGACTCAATTAATCGATGGATCAATCTAATTGCCGAGATCTTATTGGGTGTTGCTATGATTATTATCACTTGGAAATTATTGGATGGCACAATTTCTAAGAGTAAATATGGTGAAACTACTTTTATAATTCAATTTCCAATTTGGTGGGCTTATGCAGCTAGTTTTCTTGCATCACTAGTGGCGTGTATCGTTGCTATTTATATGGTTTTTGTGCGCATAAACGAACTTATTAAAGGCACATCGGAAAATAAATTGACTTCAGGAGAACAACATTGAGCGGTTTAGAAATTGGAATTTGGTCATTCCCTATACTTATATTATTAATTTTCATACGCATTCCTATTGGCTTATCAATGCTCCTTACAGGGTTTGTCGGTTCGTTTTTAATAGGTGATAATTGGTTACCAATTTTAGCAAAATTTAAAAATGAAACCTATTCAACTTTCTCAAGTTATTCACTAACAATCATACCTTTATTTTTGCTAATGGGGCAATTTGCAAGGTTAGGCGGCATGTCACAAGCATTGTTTAAAGCCGCCGAAATGTGGATGGGTCATAAAAAAGGTGGCGTAGCAATGGCTGCTATTGGTGCCTGTGCGGGTTTTGGGGCGATTTGTGGATCATCCTTAGCAACGGCCGCCACAATGGGGCAGGTGGCTTTGCCAGAATTACGCAAATATGGCTATTCAGGTAAATTAGCAACTGGTGCGTTGGCAGCTGGCGGGACATTAGGAATCCTTATTCCTCCATCCTTTGTATTGGTTATTTTTGCAATTCTAACAGAGCAGAATATCGCAAAACTATTCGTTGCAGCTCTGGTGCCTGGCATATTGGCCGCTGTTGGTTATATAGTAGCAATATCTGTTTATGTCAGAATTTACCCCAATTCCGCAGGCTCTCGCGACCCTGCGCCATATTCAGAACGGATGGTCGCATTGTTCAAGGTATGGCCAGTCTTGACCATATTTTTAGTTGTTGTCGGTGGTATTTATCTGGGTATTTTCACACCAACAGAAGGTGCGGCAGTTGGCGCAGCGGGAACAGGATTATTGGCGTTTTTTAATGGTGGGCTTACCAAAGAAACTGTCATAGATTCAATATTGCAAACTGCAACTGCTACTGGAATGATCTTTTTCATTGTTTTTGGCGCAAGTATTTACAACGGTTTTTTGGCTTTAAGCCAAGTGCCGCAGGAAATCGCAAGCTGGGTATTGCTACTTGGCTATAGCCCCTTGGTAATTCTGACGCTCATTCTAGTTATTTATATGATATTGGGTTGCGTAATGGATTCGCTATCTATGATATTGTTGACCATCCCGATATTTTTCCCAATTGTTTCAGGGTTAGATTTTGGCCTGGCGCCAGATGAGTTTGCAATTTGGTTTGGTGTGTTGGTGCTAATTGTGGTTGAAGTGGGGTTAATTACGCCGCCAGTCGGGATGAATTTGTTTGTAATTAACTCAATGGCCAAAACCACGCCATTATCAGATACATTCAGAGGCGTAATTCCATTTGTAATGTCTGATTTAATCAGAACAGTGATACTAGTGGCCTTCCCATCAATCACATTATTCTTAATGAGATGGCTATACTAAAACGCCTCTACCAAGCCTGACAACCAATCCTTCAACTGCCTATTCACGTTGAAGAAGGGTGCAAATGAAGTGTAACTCAGCCGAAAATAAAACTAGATTTCGATCGTGCTGAGCTTCCTATCAGGTAAGCCAGTACGAAAATCATTTTCAAGCCCTAAAAACACTTTCGCTCAATAGAGTCTCATCCGAATATACACCTAAATAATATTACAGTTATTTAGATGTTAATCCATTTATCCTCTTACATAAATGGTCTCCCATTTAAATTAGTTTCAATGGCTCAAGAACGAATTGTTTGCTTTCTTACGAGAGAATGTCACTCATAAATGCATATTCAAAAATTTTGTAGAATTTATTTGAAATAATCAATTAGACGTTGAGTGAAACCCTTGTCTTCGTTGAAGATTATACCTTTATCTACCAATCTTTTGGCAACTCGGGATTTAGCATTTATTCCAGCCTTTTTTCCTGCAAATTGGCCTAATTGAGAAGCTGCCATCATGAGAGCAGGGGTTTTTTGAATTAGTTTTTGCCCAGTATCAGTTCTATAAAATGTTGCAATGTCAGCCAGTTCTTTTTCGGTAAAGAGATCAAGATATATTTTACCTGTTTCCTTACGCATGATATCAGTAAATTCTTCAATAAATTCATCAACAAAAATATCAAAAAATTTATTAGGCTTTTCAAGAATTATTTCATTTTCTCGAAAATCATTTTCTATTGCAGAAATAAGCACGGGGCGTAATGTCTGAATTGAAGCTTCAAAAAGTGTTCGCGTAACTGTTTGTTCGACAATGTAATTAGCGTCTTCTTTTGGGTTAGCCAAAGATAATGTAGTATTGAATAATATCAGAAAAATACATAAGGCAAAACGTTTCATTAAAGTTTCTTTCATCATATGGAAGCGGAGAATAGGGTCTGTTTCTGATTTTATATTACTGAATTACTGTTTAATTTTCAGTAAAATCATTTATTTGTGATTTTGAGGCTCTAATACTCGTTTGTAATCAGAGTTCAAAAAGTAGTAGATTGCCAAGGAACCCACTTCAACCAACTGATAGGTTTTCTAATGATTTTGTCATCCGTTTCATTAATTTGTTTGGCTATCGACTCTGGCTTAAGCTCAATCGTTAGGTAACAAAACATACGCCGAGGATCGCAATTAATGGCGCGTTATCCGTGCTAAATATATTGCTCAATTTATTGGTCATACCACCAATCTTTTCACTAGTGTTTTTCGCTTGTCCTCAATGTTGTTAAGGGTTTCGAGTTTTTGGCCACCAGCAGTTTGTTCCAACGTTTAGGCTGTTTCCCTGCACTAGAATAAGTACCTTTGTTAAACATTCTAAGCTTCGCTCAGGTAATTTTTTGGTACCGCTACGCTATATTCGTGTCTACTGCATCACCACGTTTCATTTGATGGGGGAGGCGTAGTTAATCGTCAAAACCGCTGCGAGCATTGGTAGGCTTCCATGTAGCTTGATAAATTTAGGCGCGTTGTCTAAAATTTGAGTTTTCCTCTTCATTTTTGAAGGCCTTGTAAAAGCAGGGCATGGCCAAGTTGTTTACTTTTTACTAATAAATTTTTGTAATAGTTCTAACTTAATCAATCTGATTTTTAAGTGAGGCGTTAGATGACAGATAATTCAAAACTCGTAAATTATTTTATTAACGAATTTCTCGCTAATAATTCACATAACTTGTCAAACGTGGTTTCTCCTTCATTTTCTTTTTTCCTAAATCTAGGTGATAAGCAGGATTTTAATCAATTCGCAACCAGAATGCAGCTTATCACAACGGCTTCAAACTTGGTGTTCACCGAGACAACCACCGAAGACGATATACACTTTTGCTTTGATTTCGAAATCATCCTCGCACCACCTAACGAAGAAATGAAATCTCAAGGTTTTGCTCAAATCATAGCCCAAAACAACCTCATTACCCAAGTCTCAATAAATTATATGAGTAGCGAGGAAGAGTTTGAAGAATTTCAAGAGTTAATAAAAAATAGCCCAACGGTTTTACTATAATCTGGCTGTTAGCAATAGTGTTGCAACATGTGCTAACAAAATCAATGCCTGCTAATACGGGCATTGGTTCACGGTCGCTTAAATCCGTAATCTCGCATACTTGTTGAAATTCTGGCAATGCTGTTATTTTTTCAATCGGTGGTTGCGTTCAACACAAGTCAATTAGATTGATCTAGTACCCTGAAATAGCGTTTACAATTCCCCCAATATACATACCCAACGAGACCAAAGCCGACTGATCCGCGCCCGCTGATGTGGGTCATAAAACATATACAATCATACAATTAAGTAATTTGATCTTGGTGCTACAGATGTATTACATTTGGGAAATTGATTACCAGTCATTATATCCTCCCTAAATATTATTATATTCTAAGAAGGTCGTATTCACTCTTATCAAATAATTCCATTACTTCTAAAAATGAAAAGAGCGCCAAAATTTTGAATAATAAGGTATGTTAGAATATTATGAAATATTGGTGCCCGCGAGAGGATTCGAACCCCTGACCCTCGGAGTAGAAATCCCGTACTGTCCGTTGTTAATCAACGAAATTAGGGTCGGAAAACTGTCTACCGTTCAACATAATTTCAATGACTTATGGGCGAAATGTCTACCTTTTTACGGATAGAATAACACTCACAAATGTGCGTTAAAACAGCTAACGAACGAATGGGGCGGCTTATGTTCGTTGCGGGGATTACCGTTTCGGATTTTAGACACAAAAAAGGCGGCCAAGGCGTTAACCTCGACCGCTTTAGTTGTTTGTTATTTATGCCAACCTGATATATGAAAATCCTATATAATTATTTAGAGGATTATATAGGATGTTGGTATTTGCTTTTGTTACACTGGTTTTAACTCAAATTATTATTTTCGAATTCTTGTTATTTTTTTGTAAAGGAAAGTCAGCATTTTTTAGAATATTTTTAAGTATAGCATTCCTAGCTGTTTTGGTCACGATCATCTACAGTTTTACCCCAGAATCCGAACGCAGCAGACCCACTGCTATTTTTCAATATTTGGTTTTGGCTAGTCCTTATGTGATACCATATTCTATTATATCAGGGTATGTTTTTAATCAATCTGACAACGATGCAAAACGTATGTTAGCCTATCCCATTGCTATCCTTTTTACTTTTTGTTATCCATTTCTTGCACTTGGCGTTAGTTGCTTTATTGGCAATAGTTGCTTGTAGGCCCTTAATCAGGCTTGAGAATTTGAATTATGGCTTCATGCTTTGCCTTACATATCTCATATTCCGTTTTTAACACCACAACTTGAGGAATGATGTTTCCCGCTTTAAATCCAACTTCGGGGCAGGGCGTGGTAAGCTTCTTGGGTAAACTAATTGGCGCGTATGTTGTGCAGGTTACGAGCGTCAGCATCAGAAATTTTGCAATAATCAATTTCAATAGTCTCATTGGCTTCCTTTCCTTTCTGTCGAATGTACTTTTCTGTTTGATCAAATGCTTGGTTCATAAGCTTGGCCTTTACCTCATGTACTTTTGCTGCCAATTGATAAGGCTCACGGCCATGGCTTATGCCTAACATATAGGCCACAAAAACGGCCACTGAAGAGATCAGCAGCCATTTCGGTAAGAGATTAAATAATCGTAGGATGATGTTAAAGCCCATGCTGATCAATCTTTCTGTTGCGCTCGTAGATAATGTAACCAAGCATGCCAATAACGCAAACAACGGCAATTAATGGTAAATTCTCGGCGCTAAAAATACTGCCCAATTTGTCGGCCAAATCACCACCCTTTTTGCCAATGCTTTTGAGGTTGTCAGCAATGTTATCAAGGGTTTCAGCTTGGCCAACTAAAACGGCCACGCCACCACCAACAGCCGTGATATTCGTCTTGCTTGTGAGTTTGGTTTTAACCTTTGGTGTTTCGACAGCTTGTGCCATGTCGTCAAGTTCGTGGTTGCCAAATAGTTCGGCTTCATCGTTGCGTCTGCGTGTAAGGCCGCGCAATGGTTTTAATGTGCCTTTCACTCGCGCTTTGTTCCAACGTTTAAATTGATTTTCCGCGCCAGAGTAATTGCCCTTATTTAGCATTCTTAGCAGTGTTGATTTTTTAAAATTGCCAGTGCCTACATTGAAAATAAAGCTCACCAGGGCGTCAAATTGATGTTGATCTAGATTTACTGTCACATATTTCTCAACAGCATTCTGAGCATGGCGCACATCGTTTTTAAGGAACTCATGAGCAATGTTAGCATCTATTGTGTCTCCGCGTTTCACTTGATGGGTGTGGCCGTAGCCAATTGTCCAAATACCGGCAGGGCATCGGTAAGCTTCCATTCTAACGCCTTCATGCCGTTTGATAAGCTCAAGCCCTTTGTTCGAAATTTTCATACTATTCTCCATTAAAAAAGCCCCGCAAAAGCAAGGCCGTTAGTTTAAATTTTTGTTTTGCGGTTAGTGCTGCAGCATGTGTTGGCAATCAATTCCAGAAGGCGCACCGTCAAAATGGTCTATGCCAGACAAAGAGGCCACTTCCTCATGGTCACCTAATTCCGTAAAATCACACTCATGTTGCAATTCTGGCAATGCTGCGATCTCGGCAATCGGTTGGTTAGCATTCAACATCAGCCAATAACCATCTTTCACCACTTGCGCGGTAATAATCGCCCCATCCTCATCGAGCGCGGCATCAGTCACAACCGCACTAATCGGAAACCAGTTAGATTGATCTGGCGCTTTAAAATAACTCTCACCGCCTCGAGCAACGCTCATTCCCAACAAAGCCAAAGTAGCATGTGCCGCGCTTTCAGATGTGAATTTTAAAATATATACAATCATGCCGTTACCTCCGCTAGTTTTGCATCATCAAAAGCAATGTCAAACAAGCTTGCAGATATTACGTTCATGCTCACTTGCTGCACAATGCCATCATTGCCAAAATACAACTCATTCAAATTCATATCAGCAGCCGCAAGCGTGGTAGTTGCCGCCAATGCACCATTGAGGAATATTTTTAACGCCGCACCAGTCCAACTCAAACAAGCTTTGTTGAGCCCAATGTTTGGCGCAATTTCACCGCCGAATATCTCACCACCATCGGCCAACCAATCAAACTCAATTAAATAGCTGCCATTGGTTAAGTCATAACCGCTTGTGTCGTCATATACGGTTATGGCTGCACTTGTGCCAGTCGCGCCCGACGGTGTTGTTACTGGGTCGCTAGCGCGTGAACCAAGTTCCAATTGCGGGGCGTAAAGCTTAAACGTCACGTCCAACAATTCGCCACTAGGTACGTTGCAGTTAAATAACCGATATTCAACATTCACAGGGTTAGCCTCGCCAATCACCTCAGTTTGCACCAAACGTTGCCTTGTGCCATCAACATATGCAGCGCTGAATGATTCGTAACTCGTGCCACCATTGCCCGATATTTTGAGCTGCGTTTTAAGCTCATCATTCACAAATGAACCACTAACCAGTTTAAAGAATGTCGATGCTGTCCACGTTTCGCCAGACCCAACCGAGGCCGATGGCGCACGAATGGAAACACTTTTAGACGAACCACTTGACGAATTATTGTAAATCGCTCGAATTTCCAAACATGGCAATCCGTCCTCGATGCCAATCCCAATAACTTCAACCAAGTTAAACGATAAATAACTCCACCCAGTCGGTAAAGAGCCACCCGCACCAACCACACCAACAGCAGCGCCGCCCATATCAGTGCTTTTAATCATGTTCAACACACTTGGCGAAACTTTCATACCAAGGCCAGTAAGAGCGGGTGTATTGGCAGGAAAGCTCACATAAACACCAGAGGTATTTAACATAAGTGTTTCACTAGCGCGGGTGTAATTTAGCTCCTGCGCAACATTGCCGCCACCATCTGCGCGGATGATATTATCATTGGCAAATTTGTAACTCACCAATTGATTAGGCGCTAGCGTGTTTCCACGCCGACGCCTCCGTCTAAGCACTAAATCCATTATTCAATCCAACTCAGGACAGCGTTGCCAATTACAGAACGCGCATAAAGATTGTCGCCAACATTCGGGCAAGAAATACTGTTCGGCTCTAGAACGCGGTCAGCCGTTGTACCATCCGCGGGAAGAGCTGCAGCCGAAATAATGTGTATCGAATGCGGCCCCTGATTTTGAACCTCAATCGAACCTGTAGCACCAACGACAAGTTGATACGTGTCGCTTTTAATTATATTCTGAGTTCCCATTTTATTCTCCTTTGGGCATAAAAAAACCGCTCAAAAAGCGGTGTGTTAATTTTTTATTCTGTCTAGTTTTTGGTCTATTCGATTGAGCAAATTATTGATATTCTCAAACTCAGTTTCAAGCCTGACAATTCGTTCAGAATGACTAGCTTGATCAATAATTGCGGCCTTCAAATAGTCAATGTCTCGACTGAGACCGCCAACCCAGAATGTGAACGCGCCAATTTGCAATGTGGTGGCAATAATTAGCGATATGTTGACCTTTTTATCTAAAGCCCAATGTTGTTTTTCATTCTTCATGGTAATTCCTAAACATTGTGCTCTAAGTTCACCCAAACGCCATTTTTCTTCTGTCGTAAGCGCCTTTCTTTTGCACCAATAAAATTACCTGAATAATCAAATTTTATTGAAGATAAATACCACCCACCAGAGTCACCGCCATACGACCTAAAAACACCAGGTAAATCCAAAACGTTAGCAGTTACTTCGGCTGAATATCCAATATCCGTCACGATTTCGGCATCATCGAGCTTATCATCTATTTTTGTTTCGACGGCTCTAAGTTGTCTCATATTTGAGCCGTCCTCATCACCAACCCCATCCCCAAGACCTGTGTGTTTATGTCCTCCCATGGGTAAATCAGCGGACGCATCGTTACTGCCATCACGCAATATCACTTGCCCAACATTAACGCTGTCACCGCTATCAATGCCATTCGAAAGCTCAATGAACTTAAAGCCGTTCATCATTATGTCGGCAATGGCCTTGTTGTCACCGTTTCGGCGCAGACAATTGTTGATTACAGTGGCGAACTCGTTCATCAGAGCGTCAAATAAAACAGGGTCTACCCCTGTTGCCGCTCCTTGTTGCTGTTGGTGTAAATTGTTACCTGTTCGCACTCCGTCACTGGGTACAAACATCTTATTTGGCGCTACGCCTGTATCTGGCATTTCGTTCTCCTTCTAGTTTTTGTGGATAATCATTAAGGTTGTGTTTTGATTAACAATCGCGAAACTGGTAATGTGCGAAACAACGGTAAAAAATATGAGACAGGGTCTATGTCAGATAATTCAAAGTTAGTTCAATATTTTGTAAATGGTTTTCTAAACAATAGTGGCGGCGAATTGGTCAATCTAATTTCGACAAACTTTGTTTACAGCGAGGCCAATGGCGAGGATGTTAATTTTGATCAGTTCGTAATTCGAATGCACTTTTTCAACTCCTCAACAACTACCGAATTGGGAGAAATAAAAAGTGGTGACGATACCCACTTTCATTTTGATTTTCTATCATTATTGCCCCCTCCAAATAGCGGAGTTAAGTTGAAAGGGTTTATACAAATATTTGTAAAAAAGGGTCTGATTTGCCGTGTAGACCTTCATTCAGAAGTAGATGATGAAAACCTATTAAAATTCGAAGACCTCATGAAAAATAGCAAGACGGCGTTGTTGTAAGCACATATCATTATCGTGTCATTAGTTTCGTTCATGATTTTGGGGTTGGGCTGTATTGCTGGTTAAATGTGCAATTAAAGCTGCTATTTGTGAGTTGGTAAACTTTGATTTTGGCAAAGGTTTGCCTGATCTCAACATGTCTCCGAGCAATTGTACTTTATTAGTTGCGAGCTTCGACGCTCCCGCTCTTGCTCCTGATGTTCCGAGCGCAAGTGGAACTCCAAGAACGGGGTTAGAAGCAAACATAGCACCATGAGCAATGCCTCGAAAAACGCCGGCGTTTGGAGCAAATGCCCCAATGTTTTTCAATATTTTTTGCCCAACCGTTCCGTCTAAGATTTTTTTGTATTGCTTAGTTTCTTCGGGGCTGTTGAAGCGGCTACGTTTATCACTATTCAACATGCTTCGAACTTGGCTATCCATGCCTGTGTCGAACCCGCTTTTAGCATTTTCCGCCTTTTCCATCATGCGGTCGTAGTTTTTGGCTTTATTGTATCGGGTGTTTAATTTTCGAGCATCATTAATTGTTGATGATGCTACTTCAGCGTTACCTTTTGAAACGTCTTTAGCAGTTGCTGTAGCTTGAAAGTCGTCCAATATCTCTAATATTACTTTACCCAAATGTTGCTCACCACCATCCGCACTATTGGCAACGGCTCGTCTTGCTAATTTTCGGATATTTTCAAGTTCCATGAATTTGCGCTCACTGCCTCCAATGTCCTTAATTTTCTCATTAACTTTGGTTGCTTTGGGCGTTATGTCCTTGTCAATTAATTCCTCTTGTAATGCTGCGTCCATATCATCTGCTAATCGCTGTGTTGACTGTTTATTATACACCACATCAAGGTCATCAATTTTGTTATAAGCCTCACTGGTCATATCCTTTAAATCGTCCGTGCTTGGTGCGTCTTTTCGGTATTGCCGCGTAGCCTGTTTTTTTGTTATCGCGGTTTGCGCTCCCACCACCGAACCACCGCCCAAGACTTGTCCCACAAATTCAGCTAATTGACTGTCAGGCGCAACTTGTTGAGCAGTAGCTGCACCAACACCTGAGCCGACAGAAGTTGCTGTCTCAGTACCTATGAACTTCCCAAGATCATCAAAGGAAGATTTCGACATATCGGTCAAGCCACGAGACAAAGCATTGCCGCCAGTATTTAAGGCTTTACCACCGACTTTTGCACCCGCACCAATCATGCCGGCGCCAGGGATAACTGAGCCACCAACTTCTTGCCCAATACGTCGAACAAATTGCTCGCTTGCGTGTTGTGATGGAGGCTTCGTAAATCCAATATCCTGCATACTACGGTTGACTTTTTGGCTCATCGGCTCTGGTCGTGTGCCATCACCTAACAAATCATATAGACCTGTTTTTTCGGCAATCCAGTTTGAGCCATCCATTAGCATATTAGGTAAAGCTGCAATCCCCTCGTTTAAGCCGCTCATGCCTTGTTGGACATGGCCTTCGATTGAGGGTTGGTTATTGGCTTGTTGTGTCGTGAATTTCTTGAATGCAGCTATAGCAGATTGTTGATCTGGCGCTTCAAGCTTAAAAATTTTGCCGTTTGCGTCTTTTAAATTAAATATCGGCATTCATTTCTCCATTAAAAAAGGAGGCCGAAGCCTCCTTGAGTGTGTGATGTTCATTAAAAAAGTCGCTGTGAGGCGGCTTGTGTTCTGCATTTGTTTACTTTTAACTCGAAGGCATCTTTTGGTAGAAGGTCAAGTTATTGTTTTTATACAAGTGATTTTTTTTGACAATCTATAAAAACACGCGGCTCGTGCATGTTGATAATTCCAAAAAAAATATTTTGTGCGCCTCGGCGGAGTTTTTACTTGCGTGTTCATAGAGTTGCTTGGTAACGTTGCGGCCTTACTTAACAACTTGGTTAGAAGTTTATGGCGTTGCGATACCCACCACGAAAAGGTCAAATTTATAATTGTGACTTTAAAGGATTCTCCGAACCCGAAATGGTTAAAAAAAGACCCGTGGTAATTGTTGCCCCGAGATTGCCTCACCGCAACGGGCTTGCGACAATTGTACCTCTCAGTACAACGGCTCCACTACATGATGTTGATTATGTTTATAGACTCACTATTAATTACCATCCAGAGGAAGACGATGAGCTTACGTGCTGGGCAAAGGCTGATATGGTTACAACGGTTAGCATGAAGCGGTTGGACGCAATTAAAGTTGGACGAAGGCGATACGTAACGCCACAACTATCAACAGAAGATTTGGATGGGGTGATGCTTGCTATGCGTTATGGTTTAGGGCTTATTGATTAACCGAGCGGTAATAAATTACAATTAGAATTTAAAATAAGTTGCAAATAAATGATGTAATACCTATATTAGCCTTGTATCCAGTTCGTCTGGCTTAAGACCTAGATTACTAGGCAGATTATCAAACTAACGATAACAAGTTGACCGATAGTCTTGAATAAACATTACTGTTCGAGCCCCGCTTCTGCGGGGCTTTGTTATTCTAAGGTTGAATTCCTCACCAATACCCCTTATATATACTCCATGCTAAACAGAACCTTCAAAGCACTATGGTTACTCGCGCTCCTTTGGGCGGCCAGTTGGATAATTGGGCCAGGTGAAGATTTCCAATCTGGGTTCTTAATAATAGCCTTTTTTCCTAGTTTCATCCTAGGTATTCTCACCTATATAGTCGCACCTTTCGCTGATTAATCTTCCCAAATTTCAATTCCATCAACCAACTGTAGGTTTTTTCGAGTATCGCCAGTATTCGGCATGTCGCCATATAAGCTAATGCCATTGTCAGTGTAATACTTATTCGAAACCTCATCAAAACCACGGTCTAATTGGCCGTGTTCACGAACATATGAACCCGCTAATCTATCCATATCTATAGATATTTTGTTTCTAGCTCTGTACATTTCAATAAGCTTGGCGTTGGCTTCTGGTGTATTTACCTCACCCGCTGCCATGCTGTTTAAGAAATTTCGGTCAGCGTCAGACATGGGGCCGGGCATCTGGTCTTTAAACGATAAGGCTAGTTCGCGTGAAATGGTTCTTGCTACATCGGCGTCTGCAACGCCATCAAATTTTACCCCTGGAACAATTGTTGAGGCCAAAGCCTTAAGTTGATTTAGCGCTTGCCCGCCTGCACCTTGGCTAACTCCTGTGATGAAATTTGGATTAGACAAGGTTTCCTCAAGTGTATTTAACTTGGCATTCAACCCACGAGCTTTTTTAGCAAAAGACCTGTAATCAGCATCTTCCTGAGCATAATTTTTACCACTTTCCTTGTTAAAAGCACTTTCACTTGCATTATTTACAGTCACGAGTGATTTAGAAGGCGGCTTCACAACATCTGGGAATGCTCGAGTTTTATCATCATCATAATACAAATATCCATCGCCGGCTTTTGAAGTTGTGCGCGGTTCTGGAATAGCGTCTTGCTGTTGCTTGTGCGTAAACTTCTCCCGACTAAGTGCATCTATGTTGGTGTTCCGCTCATTCCCAATTACATTTTGGCTTTGCGTTTCGGTGAATTTGTCTTGCGCCAACGCGTCAGCGGCATCATTTCTACCATCTTGAATACCATCACGGCCACGGTCATATTGTGTTTGCTCGCGTTGTTGTAGCATTTTGGGTGTATTGTTGGCGTTCGTGTAGGCAAAAGCCTCATCAATAAAACCACCATTTGCTAATCCTTGAGCATGTTCTCCACCATTGGCATTTACATATGCTTGCTTCTTGCCCATTACGGCATCGGCAAGGGCGGATTTTTCAATCTTTTGTCGCTTCAAATCATCCTCATACTGCCCACGCTTCATGCCACCACTTAACATCATGGCTAAGCGGCCAATACCATCAAAATTTCCTGCAACCGGTGTGGCTGTCGCACCGTTCATGAGTTGGTCGGCAAGTTTGCTCGTATAATTCGGGTCGGGCAGGGCTTCACCGCTTTTGTTGCCTTGGAGCGCATCAATAATCCCCTGCATCGGGTTTCGTTGTGGCTGTGACATTGTTTGTTGCATATTCTGTCCTTCCTGCATTGCCGGCGGCACGGTGTTGGTTTCATGTGATTGTGATGGAGAAAATCCTGCGACTTGCGGCATGTTTCGCGCAATGGAGCCAACTTTAGCTGCATAATTGGGGTCGGTGGCATAACCAGAAGCGCCAAGGGCGGACAATTGAGCATCAAGCCCTTTTGAGCCTAACATGCGTTGGTATCGTTTGTTTTTGGTCAAAAAGTCACCATAACCCGCAAAACTATCTTTTGCAGAGCCATACCCCCGAAAACTATCAGATATATTGACCCGCTTGCCATTGATGAACTCATGAGTTCCAAATGTTTGACCGCCTTTTTGGCCGTGCGATTTAATACCAAAATAGTTGTTGTCAGGAGCTTTTTTACCCCAACCTGTTTCGATAGCACTTTGAGCCAAAATTAAGCGTGGGTCTAAACCTAGGCGCTGTCCTTGTTCTTGTGCAAATGGCATGAACTGGTTTATGAAATTGTTCTTATTGCTCATAATTCACCTATAAAAAGAGACTTGCGCCACCCAAAAGCCCACCCCAAAAATCTTGCTGAGCTTTATTGTGCGCTTCAAGATCGGCGGTATATTTATTCTGCACTAACCCCTGATAATCAGGTGAGCCAATGTTCACGTTACCCGTATTACTGCCTTGAGGCGTGTTAATTAATGGCTGCCCACTCACATAAGAGCTAAGCTCATTAAATGGCTGACTACGCTCTAAAAGCCTATCAGATAACGCATTGCCCCTGATTTGGTCTTGTCGTTGCTCTATACCCATATCAAGCCCAAACTGACGGCTCTGTTCTTGTCCTGCGCTCAAAATAGCATCCCAACCGGCGCGGCTCGTTGCTTCGTTTTGGCCTGTGGCAACACGGTTTCTTTCACCATCTGAAATCTCAGAACCCAAGGGAATACCACGATCAGATAGCATCACATTATTGTCGTTGTTTTGCTTGTCAAATTGCGGCTTTGCAAGGCTCATAAATCGGTTATATTGTGCATCAGCAATATGGTCTGTGTTTTTAACCGAAACATTACCACCCGCCTCGGGCAGCCCATCAAGGGTAAATTTTTCAGTAGGCAATTGGTTTGAAAGCTCGGTTGCTTTCGTAGCTAAATTTGTCCGCAATACCTGATTAGCATCAAATGCCTTTTGAGACTCAGGGTTCAAACTCGTGGTCTGGCTAATGGGTCGGCCATTTTCGTCACGTTGCCATGTTACAGAACCGTTGGGGCCAAATGTATCATGCGCGTTAATGTCTTTTGTCTTTTCGGCAGTTGTAACATTCCACTTGCTTTGCGCTTGTGCAGTTTCTTCTGGGTCTGGCGCTTCCGGTGCTGTTTTTCCCATGGTTTTATCCTATCCATTTACATTCAGATTTAAGCATTCCATATAAAATGCCATCTACATTATTGGGGTATGCTTGGCGTTGCTTGCCTTCTTCGACAAATCCAAGCGCTAAACATAATTTTCTTGAGGCTTTATTGTTTTTGGCAATGCTTGTGTTTATGCGGCTGCAGCCAAGTTGATTAAATGGATAACTAAACACCTTGCGTAAAATAGTGCGGTTTAACCATTTGCCCCGATGAGCTTCGTCAACTGCCACCCATGCCTGAATATCGCCAGGCCAATCATCAATAGGTCTACGATATTCGACATAAACAAATCCCGCGATCAAAACGGCATCATTCGTGCCTTCAATTGTTTCAGCAACGCCAATGGCCGTAAACCCAGTTGTTGGCGGTACGCTATTTTTAATCTGACCACCGACAAAATTTGCCACCATTTCGTCTTGGCCGTGAACAGTGATTAAGCTCATTTGCTGCCTCGCTTAAATTTCAATCTGGTTTCATGCCAACTCACTTGTTGGCCCACAACGTCGATTTCAAATACAGTCGAAACAGTATTTCCACGCCCTCGAGCCGAAAGCCATTTATCACGAGGTTTTCGCAACCGGTTTGACCAAGCGCTACCCCATGCACTGCCCCAAGCCGTTGATGAAAGGCTAGAGATTAGCTCTCTGTATGGCTCGCTGAGAGGTTTTTTATAATAATCAGTCTGAACGCCTATTCGACCCGCAACAAACCCCTCGGCGGTTAAGACGGGCAATATATGGGTGAAATTATTGTCCCTATCGTTCAGGTTTATAAATGCGCCCTCAGAACGAAGTGTAATAGGCTGTTCTTTGTCATTCACCCCCCCAATTACACAAATGGAAAAGTCGTTATCCGCAAAGTAAACAGCCTCGTCGAAAACCGTATGAGCGGCCATCGGATAATCAAATATCGTCCAAGCATTGGAAAGGGTGTTTAAAACAATTTGCTTATTGGGTGTCTTAAAATAAATGAAGTTACCATGAACAAAACCGCTCCACCCGAATAATCCACTTTCCGCTTCTTCTGAAATCAAAGGAGCAATGCGGCCGAATGTGGGGATGGCGCCAATATCAATTGCGGTCATGGCCTGAGATAGCGGTATAATTCCCAATTCGGTGATAATGAGTATTTCACCACCCAATTTGACTGTGCAATTATAACCAATTGGTTTTGATGTTTGGTATTTACCGACCAAGGCAAGTGAAGTTGTTACGTCACCTGAATAAAGTAGAATTTCGCCTGTATCGAAAATAAAACAGGTGTAATCGTCAAATCCATCCCCGGCATCTTGTGAATATTGCTCAATCGCCAACAACTGTTTTGAGCCTACGAGTTGGGAACACTGAAATTTACCCAAAGCGCCAGTAATCGCCATAACGCTGCCATAATAAGCATCAGCAGAGCCTTTTTCAGTAAACCAAATGCGGTTACGTACTTGCTCAACATTAATTAGAGTTGAAACATCAAGCCCAGAATATGTAAAACCCGCATCAGTCCATGTAGTGCCATCAAATTTAAAAGGAATATCATTGCCAGATACGCCGAATAAATAATTATTGAAAGTGTCAGATTGCCAATATTCTTCATTAAGACCTGATGCTAGTTCAATGTTTCCACCTGGTACAATTTCACAAGCTTTGTTGTCATAGATTGCGATTAAGCTATTGCCAACACTCATAAGCGCTTTTGAGTTCACACTTATTTCTGAAAATTCACTATAGCCCTGTCTTACAGTGCAATAACCTTTTTCTGGCACGAAATTAAGCAATAAACTAGCTTGGTTGGGTTCAATGTTATTGCCATCACGCGCATTTATGCCACCAAACGGAGCAGGAATTTTAACAATTCTTGCCTGTTTTAACTTAGGCATTCGCTGTTGGCTTAAATTTGTCATAAGGATATCACACCCGCATTACTGTCTCTAAACAACGCCTTATTCTTAGCGCCGTCATACATTGCTAACTCCATAGCAAACTCATCACCCTTGGCAGCTTTCCATTGCCATTTGAGGCCAAATAGGAATAATTCTTCATCAATTATAGGAAAGTCATTGTCAGTTTCAAATGCACTTCGTTCGGTTGTGCTATCACTCGAAATGCAGAAATTCTTAGAATAATATTTAAGATCAAAGTCGCCAGTTTTTGAGTCGTCATTAAATCTAATCTTATTGCCATACTTGGCGAAATCATCAGTCTTGCCACTATGTGGAAAATGTCCAAAGTCAGCGGGGAGGTCGTAAAGAACTGTACCAGACACTAAATTTAAAGTGGTGGTGCGTTCTAGGGTTTTAAAATCTTCGGAGGCTAAGTCGCGGCCAATTTGGTTAAGCAATGCAGTGATTTGTTTTGCATCTTCGTCGCTATCACCAATTAGAGGATTGGGAATATACGCTTCACCGATTTGATTAAGCGCCTCAGCGCATATTTCCAATATATTCATGTTTATTCGCCTTCTGGTGTCTTAGCGGCTTTTTTAAGAGCTTCAATTTCAGCCTTTGCCGCATGGAGTTCGACTTGTTTTTCATCAAGCTTATTCTCGGCTTTGGTCTTTGCTGATTTGGCGGCGGTAAGGTCTTTTTTTACCTCATCAAAAGCATTGCCGTCTTTTTCGTCATCACCATTTTCATAGGCGACCCACGCATCAGCAAAACGATCTTTTAGACTTTCACCAATTTTGCCTCTGACAATTTTAACTTCAACATCACGGCTGTTGCCGCCTGCCTTGGCCTCACAAACCAGAACGTTTTCATAGACAGTTTTTTTCTGCTCTTTGCTTTTTTTTGCATTGACGACAGACATTAAGCTAAATCGGCCTGAAATATTCGGCTCTTTAGCTGCAGGATAGAATTTTGGCATTCTACATTCTCCATTAAAAAAGGCAGCCCGAAGACCGCCCATAAGTTGATTTCACAGGGACTAAATGTCGCCTGCCGTTTTCTTTACAAAACCAAATTCACCCGATTTAAAAGGGTCGGCTGCAGTGTAAGCTCCTGCGGCATCGGTTAAGGCAAAACTGCCGTCTACTGTGCAAGTGCCTGTAACAGCCTCGCTAGCTTGGACATAAATCCAGACGGTGTTTTTATTACCACGCATCACGGCACCAAGTTGGTGTTCGCTCAATGTGGTGCGGCGCTTGTCACTGAAACCAAGCGCGGTTGTTGAGTAGTTAGCATTCATTTTTTTTAACTTTCTGATTAAATGAAAATGATTGGCAGCCTAAGCTACCAACACACCTTGCATGCCACGGTTAGAACAGGTCATATTGCCGGCCCACATGAATGGGCGTGTCCAGGCATCTTGACCAAGTGCTTTTTCTTTTTCACCCATAGTGAAATTCACACCTTTTGCAGGGCGCAAACGAATATAATCACTATTGATGAAATACATATGATCTTCGGGGCATTCGCTGTCATAGAAAACATCACCACCAGAACCCCAATGGCGCACTGTCTCAAAGCCAACTTTTGCAAGACTTGCATTAGTAAAACGCTGCTTTTCTTGGATGCTCTCAAGGAAGAACAAATAGAAGTTCTCATCAGCACAAATCAGATCTATTTTGTCCGAACCACGCTTACAGGCAATACCCATTTTGTTCATGGCTTGAACGATGGTGTCTTTTGAAGCTGCTGAACCGGTGTAACCGTTCACGCTGACTTTTTGGTTACGCCACCAGATGTGATCGGCTGCATTAATGCCACCAATTGTGCCAACTTCTGGATTGTCGCTAATTAAATGCTGCAGACCACCAATAGACTTGCCGTCATTTTCTGTGTTGCTGTAGAAAACTGCCATGCCCATTTCGTTCTGCATGGATTTTTCGGCATTTTTAATCTTGGTAGTGACAAAATTGTGAATGCGGGATTTGCCACTATTCTTGATTTTGTCTAAGCCGCTCCAAGTGACGTTGGCAGATAGCTGACGCCAGTCATATTCGGCTTCGGCAAGAATTTCAGAAGGTGAAATATCAAGCGTTTCATAACCCGAAAACCATTTAACAGTTTGGTTGAGATTAACTTCAAGAGTTTCAACAATAGAAGTGCCGCCGTCAGCGATATTCATATTGCCTTTTTTCTTGAGAATGTGAAAAAGTGGATGCTCTTTCGTAATGTTGTCGGCAATTTTTTTTGAATAAGATTTCAAACTTGTTGCCATAATGTCATCGATATCCATTATCTTTGACCTTTCTTTGAGTTGTTAGGAATTTTCCATTGCAGCGCTGACAATGTCATCTAAGCTCATATTTGCCGCAGGAGTGCTAGCTGCTGAACTTGGCACAGGTGCCGCCTTCTTGGCCTTCTTGAGGTTTAAATGCTTTTGATGTTGCTCAACTTGTGTATTAACGGCCTGTGTTTGCATGGCATCACGCAATTTGGGGTCGGCATATACAGCGGATTGATATGCAGTTTCCAGAGCCTCAGCATCATTCATGCTTTGATATTCTGGTTGGCTTGCTAATATCGAACCCATCATCCCTTTAACCTGTTCATAGTGAGGATATTTTAAATTCCCGCCATCATCGAGCGTGTCTTTAAAGTCCGTTATGGTCTGGTTGAGTTGATCATGTTGTGCTTTTTGTTGTGTTTGCTGCTGACCAGCGATTTGATTATTCAAACCGTCAATCTGTTGTTGTAGTTGTGCCATGGCAGGGTCGTCAAATTGCTGACTGCCCTCCTGTGGCTGTTGGTTCATTTGCCCCAAATCAATACCATGTTGCTGTGCAAACCATTGCATATAGCCCATGGGGTCTTGTTGTGATTTTTCATAAAGGCCAATGAGGTTGCCCACGCCCTCAGACGTAGACATGTTTTGCGCTTGCAAAGTGTCTTTCAGTCCTTGAGGAATGGAGTTTTCAATGGTGTCGAGTGAGCGAACTTTTTCAGCAGTTTCTTGGCTTTTACGCGTAAACCCTGCTTGTAAATTCTTGCTCATGTTCAACATGGCTTGCTTGCCAGTATCGTTAAGAGTGGCGAATGCGTCCGTCATTTCAGAGTCCCAATGCTCAGATGCAAGTAACTGGCTTTGTTCGGCCTGTTCCTGCTCTGGTTGAGGCTCTTCTGTTGGAGCTTGTTCACCTTCTTGAAGCTCTGGAACATCAACGGTTGGCTCTGCTTGCGCTTCACCTTCCGATGTGCCTTCACTCTCAAAGGCCGCGTCAACGATCTCATTAAGTGACATTGATTCGCTTGCATCGTCAGAAACCTGACCGCTATCAGCTACATCATCCATGTTTTATTCCTTTTTTGAGTTATCCAGTTTGAATAACATTGTGTTGTTTTTCAAATTCACGCAGTTGAGGGCGCGAGCTAATCAAGGTGTTGTTCACCTCAAATTCTCCAATGTCAGGCATTAAAAAAGGCGCACTATCTGGCGCCTTTAACTGTTTTGGTTTTTCAATCATCGACTGCGTTACAGCGTCAAAAATGTATGTTTTCCGCATTCTTCGCCTCCATTTTAACTTTAAAATCTTCACGATCTTGAACTCGTGCATTGGTTTGAATGCCATCTTGAGTTTCGGCCTGTTTTCGCTGCGCCTCCTGCTGTTCAAGCTTTGTTTCTTGCTCTGCCCTAATCATTCCAGGATCAGGCTTTGGCGGTTGTTTTTTGGCCTCTTCTTGTGCTTTCTTAAATTGCTCAAAAGCATCTGAGAAAACCTCTTCCATCTGGCGGCCAACCTTAAAGCTGCCAATGACAAAGCTGATAATCTCCTCGATCAAAGGGGCTATCTCTGGCTGCTGTTGCATTGCCGGCATTGCTTTTTCAAGAAGCTGTTGCATCACAGTCGCAAATTCCATGCGGCTTTGTTTTTCTTCCATGGCATCATCAAAGGCCGTGGCGTCACTCTCAATCGCCACTTTAAAGCCGCGCAGATTATCATCACGTAAAACGTGCATAATCTCTTCCCATGTGGGGTCATTCAAACGTGGGTCACTAGGGTCTTGCTGCGCCAATTGTTGTTTTTCTGCTTCATTCTGCAATAGCTTGACCTGAGAGATTTCGGTCAATATTTTTGGCTCAAAATGTTCAGATACAATTTCACCAACAATGCGATAAATGCCGCAAATCATGTTGTCTACACTGGTGCGCTTATTATTAAAGCGCATGTTGCCGAACTGGGCTTTAATCTGCTGAGCGCCCTTAGTTTCGCGTGGGTCGGTACTGCCTCTTACAATGTCAGATATGCCAGTCACTTCATAAATTGTCTGAATGATCGTGGCGCGTTGCTCATACAAACCTTGTAACACTGTCAAAATGTCACCAAGAGGCTTATAAATGATCGGAAAATCACCAGTCTTGCCACTGCTGAAATCTTTCAATAACTCAACCGGCAAGAACTCATTGTCAGATAATTTGTCTATTCCCTTGAGCGCTTCTTCTTGGCTGCTGTCATAAACACCACACACCCGCAATTCTTCAATCAATTTAGAAATACGGTTGTTAATATCGTCAAGTTCGTTGGCCTGGTCTTGATATTGGGTAAAGTCTGGGCGCGGCAACATTTTTCCAGAAACTTTAACCGAATATATCGGGGCAGGCATAGGGAAAAAATCTTTCAGGCCATACGGGTCACTGTCAGTTTTTATAACTTCCTTGTATCCCTTAACGACATATAGGCGGGTTTTGGTGGCTCTGTCCCATATCTCCCAAACCTCTGCGCGTTTAATATGGGTTTTTAGTTCCTCATCGTCATTCTCGCCAAAACCGAGGACATTGTTGTCCATAGGTATTTTAGCCGCTTGATCTGGCACAAATTCCTCAAGCTGTTTACGCGTCATGCTATGGCGACGAGCAATCCAAGGCACTTGCTTCCAGTTGCGGCTCTCGCCTAATAGGAAATCATTGTAATAAACACAGTCTAGGCGCACTGATTGGCCGATAATATCTTCACCGCTAATTTGTGGGTCATAAACAACCCAAGAAACTCCGCGTCCAACGGTAGTGAAATCAAAAACCACCTCGCTAATATCGTCGTCAAAGTTGTTTTCTTCGCCCAAATAGGCAATTGTGCGCTCAAGGATAAGCGAAATATTCCGAGAAACTTTATCGGCATTGTCAAAGCGGCGCCTTACATCTGGTTTAGCACCACCGGCGAATAAAGCCGCTTTGGTAACTTCTACGTTAGACCAATAAATGTTCATCTTATTTTCTGATGAGTCATTGTCTCGATCATCTTCATAACGATCAATGACAGCCTTCGCTTGAAGCCGCCATGGTTCTTCGCGGTTTTTAGCAGCTTCGATCTCAGCGAGCCAAAATTTAGACGAAACAAGCTTTTCTTTTGGTGAGGCGTCTTGAAGATCGTCGGCTGTAACGGTTTCGCTCATTTTTATATCCTTTTACGGCCATTGGGCTGCATATTCTTTTTCATAATCTCGCCAAGTGTTGGCTTGCGTGCTTGAGTGACGTCTTTTTTCTCAGGGTTTGAAGTTGTCCAAGGTCTGCTCATGCAGGCGTATCTAATTTCGTCAGGCGCATGATCTTCTTGCGTCGTGTCCACATCTTCGGGTCTAACTTCGTCATGCTGCAGCGCGGGCAGGGTGCGAATAATGTGTGTGCATGTGTCAAAGAAATAGAGCATTGGGCGCTCATCTTCACCAACTAGGCGATTTCTCAGCATGTCCCAACCACCTTGCGCACCATTTCTGGCAACACGTTTATTGTCTGCGGGTCTAAAGTGAATGCCACCATTTAAATACATGCGTTCGTAAATAGATGGGCCACCATCTTGAGCAAAACATGCAGGGTCTAAAACACCATAATCAAGTCTCTCATCAACTGGGCATCGTTCTTTCAGTCCAGCACCTACTTTTTCGGCAGTCAGTTTAACACCGACATTGGCCTTGTAGGTTCCATCAGCATTGGTTTTAATGCCGTACCATTCACGAAATACAATCATGGCACCTTTAGGGATGATCTTCCCACTCGGTAGGATGAAGTCTTCCGAAGCAATTGCCGACCAATGGAAAGAAAAAGGCTTTGCACTGCCCCAATCACCAGATAAGAACCGCGTCCAATGCTCTGGCACTGTGAACGGCTTAATAACATGCTTGTCTTTGTCCCATTCGCTAAAGTAAGCTCCTTCGATAACGTCCCAGTTGCCGTCTTTCATGGCTTTAACGAGCTCAA
Organism: Hyphomicrobiales bacterium; assembly: GCA_051531935.1. GTDB lineage: Bacteria > Pseudomonadota > Alphaproteobacteria > Rhizobiales > OSC116 > OCS116. Next base: position 403,558 of record JAOPTR010000016.1, on the reverse strand, counting down.
CACTGCCAAGGCCAGATAATTTGTCTTCGTAATCATCTTCAAGTGATGGGTTGTCACTCAGTTTTGCAGGAATGAATTGGCGCAACATGCCACCTTCGCTTTTGGGCATGCGTTTAATTTCTAATTCGGGCGATATATCAACGAATGTTTGTTTAACAAATAGATGGCCTAAGTTACCAGGGTTGGCACCACACAGAATGCGAGGGAATAAACCTTCATATTGCTTAGGTATTTTTAGCGCGCCTTTTCTGCATCGAGAGCGCAAGAACCTGTAAATCTTCTCCGAGAAATGAGTTAGCTCATCAATCAGCAGTAAGTGAATTTCAGCACCCTGATATTTAAATCTGTCCTTTTCATGCAAGCAATGGCAAAGGTATATTTTTGAGCCATTCCAAAATCGAACCTCATCATCAATAATCTTAACAAAACCCGCTTGTTCCCATGAAGCTAGCAAAGCCCTAAAGCCGCCCACGCCTTCCATGTGGTTTTTAACCAGGTCAGCATGGATACGACGAAACAAATAAACTTGTAAGCCTGGTATGGCCGCGCAAAATGTAATTGCCATTGTTCGCATGAGGTGAGACTTACCGCCACCGGCAGCACCACCGTATAATATTTCTGTAGCGTCAGACTGAAATGCAACCTTTTGCTTGGGATGCAGTCCTAAATCAATCTTCGCTTCTGTCTGGCTCATCTGGCCTCATGTCAAAAATATTTAATGTTGGCACTATCGCAATCGGGTTTTCTTTGTCGCCCGCCAAAATCGTGCGGTCACCGTATTTCTTAGGCTTCATTTTACCCATCAGCCATTTGCGAGCGTCAATTCTAAGTCTTGAGCGCGAAATGTGTTCAGCGTTTGCAACATCAACCTCTAAGCCGCCTTTGATCTCTCGTTTCATCCAGTCGTTAGAGCCATCATCGGCAATCTCTAGGATTTCGTCCTGCATGATTTCTGTCTGTGCCTCGCGTGCGCGCGCGTATTGGTCACGAAAGGTTTCATTGCCAGACGCCAACCACCTACAAATTGTAGTCTTACTAGGCATTCCGTCTTCATTTTCTATCTGGCGTAAAGAGTAACCTTCGATAATGAATGAGCAGATTTTATCGCCCAATTTCTTGCTGTATTTTGAAGGTCTGCCTTTAGCTTTGGTCATTTATAGCTCTTCTTGTAATTTGTATTGCAGCCGATTAACCGCACCGATCATTTCAAATTTATTGTCAGTGCTTGACCAGTGAACGTAGACATCGTTTTTATTAAGGATTGTGCAAGCGATACTCTCAACATTGCCTTTGTCGTATTCAGCATTTAGGAAGTCTAAAAGGTCTTTGACCGTTTTATTCTTGTTGTCGAATTTCACAACGTTATCTTGTCGACTCATTGCTTTGTGCCTATGGTTGGGGTTTTTATGGGAGCGGAACATGGGAGTATATTCAGAGGAAACTACTAAGCGTTTTAATAGAATGTTTGCTTCTGGCTGCGCGTTGGCGGTTGTTCAGTATTTTGATTTACAAATTAGTAAAATTCCCTTGATTGGAATTGAAAAAATTGAACCCCATGATGCCGTTAGAATTATGGCTATTATTGTTCTTATTTTTATTGTTGCTTTCGGGTTAAGTTACATGGCAAATGATGCGTCTCACGAGCAGGAGAGAAAATTTGCAAATGGCTTGAATAATTTTGAAAATTGGGTATATAAAAACGAAAATTTGAAGGATAAGCCAAATTTTTTATTAGGAATTGCCGAAAAATTTGTAATATCGAAAGTACTTAGGTTTTCAGTATTTTTGCAAAAACTCACCTATTTGTTTTTCTTTGTATTGGCAATATACTCCTTATTTTTCCCAGCCTAACTAAAATTTACAAAGCCCTCCGCACTACACGGAAGGCTCTAAAATGTCAGGTTGGGCTATTCTACAATAAGCCAGTCTTCGGCCAATGTGTCTGAATTGCTTGGTGCCCATGTGCCACAACTGCCATCAGCGGTTTTAATGTCCATGTGAGGGCGGTAATTGATTTCCGTCCCTTCCGGGTAAATCTTATTCAGCGGCGCTCGATTGACCGTGAATTGTGAGCCATCCACCAAGTAGACAAACATACCCGAGCCATTCCACCCAGTACGAGCGATTTTAGCGCCTTGTTTGAGCATTTCCAATGCAGCGCCAAATGTTAAGTCCGTATGAGGGGCATCGGCTTCGTCGTATGTTTTGTAGAAAATATCAGGCTTGCAGGGGTAGAATTCGCCCTGAATGCCTTTAATAATGAAATCGTCAACATCGGCAGTCATAACGCCTTCAAGCGTGGTGATTTCAAGTTTTCCGTCTGTGGTAACTTGAATTTGACGGTCGCTTTCATTCATTAAAGCTGAAACTTCATCTGTGAGGATGCCGCCCCATTGAACGGCGCTGATTACTACTGCCTTTTTGCGATATTGATTTTTCATCTTTTCTCCTTTGGTTATGTGGTCGCCCACGAAAAAAGCCCGCGCAAATGCACAGGCTTGAATGTATTTTGTTTTCAATATGTTAGTGTTGGTCTGTTGTAGTGTGGAGACAAACTTCCAAAAGCATTATCTCAGTAACAACTTACTAAGCAATACAGTGGCTTTTGCTTTGATTACATTAGACTATTTGCTCATATACTTTTAGAGACCATCCTCTAAGCTGTGAACGCTAGCTCATAGTAAGGCTAACGCGGCGCACCTAGTCGGGGGACATATAGATGCGCCGCAAGCTATTCCAAGCTTTTACATCTTGTCTGATTCTAAAGTTACGCGCCAATACATGTTTTGCATGGCTTATGTGTGCTTGAATTTAGGAATTTGGGCGTAAAAAAAGCGCCAAGGTTGCCCTAGACGCATTTCATATTATGTAAGAAAAATATCATACACCGTGCACGATGTCTACACTAAAGAATGCATTAGGTTATATATCCTGTCATTTGTTTACCTTCGTACGCATCGCTTTTAATAATTTTCCATCTGAAAAATCCTAATTTTACGAGCTTTTCTTTAATTGCTTCAAATTCCTTTGAATTCAGCCTTGGATCGACAATAATTTCATCTATGAGTTCTAAATAATCTAATTCGTATTCATAAAACTGCTTACCGTTTTCTGCCTTGATTATAAGATCAGTTTCGGCGGACATGTAGCCCAACCTAATTTCTTTTTCATGCTCATATGATTTTTTTTTGTAGAACAGTGTTTTCATAAATGATTTTGTATTCGGTAATGCTTTAATCGAGGACGCTAGTTCGTTTGCCATAAATTGAAAGGAACTCTTTTCTATATAGTTAACTATTCCAACATAAGCCCTGTCATTACCCTCATCACCAAAGCTTTTAACAAGGGAATTAATGAGTTTTTCTGGTGAAGTTTTTATTTGTAAGGCTACATTTTTTTCAACTATCGTATTTTTTTCATGAAGATTTTCAGGACTACATGAGTATATTTGCCAAAGCGCGTCGGAGTTTTTAGAAGAAGACCAACTTTGGCAATAAATATCTTTAGCAAAATCTAGCCCTGTTTGTTGTCCGCCGGGATATTTTAGTTCATAATTAGCTTCAAGTAATATATTTTCGTACTTGTCTCCATTTAAGTTTAATTTCCAATTTTTAGGATTAGATAAACTGTTTGTACTTTTTCCTTCAAAATCACAACGGAAGCGGTTGAAATTTGTAATTCGATAAATAGAGATTTCTTTGCTGTCTAAATCCTGTTTGGAAATAAAATTTGTTTGGTCTGCTTCGGTCTTTATGCGATACATTGTCTTTTCCATAAGGTTAACTATAAAAATCCACCAGTTCACTTAGCGCTAACACTAGCACCTCAGTAGCAACTGCTCTTGCTTGTTGGACTTGCTTCCTATTAAACAGCTTTTGACCTGATTCTATCAAGGAGTTTTGTTGAATAACTAACTCCGTTAAAATTGGATTATAGTTTTTGCCAACATACGACATAGCATTATTATATCTCCGCATGCAAAACCCCCGCATCTCACTCTCATTCAACTCTGGCGAGCCTTCATCCACCTGAACGAATTTAGGCGGCTTCACAACCCTCGGCGCCATCCCTCCAATGTACCAGTCCGAATAAAGCCTCTCAGCAGCTTCAAACTGCTCCCGCGTAATCGTCCCCCGATTTAACAACTTCCGCACTGGGTCATTGTCTAGGATACGCACAACCTCATGCGGTTTCTTGTCGTCCTTGTCGATGAGGATGAAATCCGTCACGACTGTTTTGCCTTGTCGCTTTGCTAGGCGTTTGGTGGCCTCTTGGTCTGAAATCATAATTGCCTCACTGGTGGTTTTGGTTTGCTGCAATAGGCAGTCTAGGTTTTCGAATTTCAGCCAATTTATCTCGGCTAATCTTGAGTATTTCTTTGTTGATTGCCGTGATGCGTTCGCCCAATAGCGTTTTTTCTTCCTCGAGTAATTTAATATCTGCGTTGTGGCTCATGTCAGCATCTCCTGTGAAAATCCGTATTGCTGCAAAATCTGTGGCGGCACTTGGCAACCGCTTTCGCCTGGCTTACTGCCCCAACTATCCACCCAAAGGTCTTTTTCGCGCAGTCCTGACAATCTGCGGCCCCATTTTTCGGCCTCTGTTGGTTTTTCGTTTGGGCGGTCTTGTTCGTAGTTGCCGTTGACGATTTTCTCAAAATTGGTTGGGTTGATAATCCAATCGAATGAGGCTTTCCAATTCCGATCATTCTTGCCGAGAAGGTGAGGGGAACGAGCAATAATTCGAAGATATTCAACCCAATTGCTGCCCATGTTCTCAAGCGCCTTGATAGTTTTCCTAGCTTTAACCTCATTTTTGGCCGATACCACACGCGGAATTCTCAAACCATATTTTTTGGCGAGCTCGGAATATTGGTCTAAGGCTAGGTTAAAACTTTCAAAGTCTGGATTCTGAGCTAGCTCTTGTTTTGGCTTAGCAATGGATAATTGATTTTCCTTTTTGTTAGTTTTTTTAATTGATGGTTCTAGTGACGGTTCAGATGGTGGTTCGTATGGTGGTGTTTTTAAGGGGGAGGGGGTAGGGGTGTTAAAACCCCCATCATGGGGTTTCTCAGCCCCTAGGGTAATTTTTACCCCATAGTTCAAAATGTAGATATTTGAAGCATTTGAACCATTTTTACGTTGGCGTGATTCAATGCTAACTAAACCATTATCAGTCAGGAATGTCATGTTTGCGCTAATGGTCTTTTTGCTTTTCAAACCAGTTTTGATCATCAATGTAGCTTTTGAGGGCCAGCACTTCCCATCATCGTCAGCATTATCAGCCAAGGCCAACAATAGAACCTTTTGAGCAGGCGATAATCCCTCAACTTTGAATGCCCATGCTAAAAATTGTACGCTCATATCATTGCCTCGCTAGAATAATAGGTCTGTTTTGGTGGGTTATGGATAGGCAGTTCGTTAAACATCGTCTTAGCTTCATCAAATTCTACTAACCGAAGCCCTGCGCCTTTTCCGCGCCGCCTCTTGGCAAGAATTAACTCTGCCTTGCCTTTGCATTCAGAAAGCTTGGCCTCCCAATCTGCATACTCTGTGCTGCCATCGTCGGTTGGCTCATTACGTTCAAGCCAGTATTGCTCACGATGTACAAACAACACGATATCCGCATCTTTTTCGATAGATGATGAGCCGAATAAATCAGATAACATCGGGCGGTGATTGTCCCGCTTGTTTGCGTCTCGGTTCATGTGAGAAATGGCAATAATTGGAATGCGAAGTTCTTTTGCCAATGCTTTTAAATCGCGCGTAACTTCGGCAATGCCATCAATTTTATTTGTGCGCCTGTCTTCAAATTGAATGAAACCTATATGATCTATCAAAAGGAAAGCTAAACCTCCCTCACGCTGCATTTTTTTAGCCCTAGCGCGTATTTGGGAAACTTTTAATATCCCGCTCGCGTCAATATCCATGTTGATTTCTTTAAACACTTGGATTTCATTAAAAACGCGGTCAAATTCAGCGGTCGTTAAATCGCCAGTTTCAATTTTTTCAGTCGAAATTCCTGATCGTTGGGCAGCATATCTATTCACAAATTCAGGCGCCGTCATTTCTAGGCTAATGACTTTGACAGGCTTTGTTTCGGCCACGTTAATGGCAATTTGTTGGCTGAGTGCTGTTTTACCCGCAGATGTTGAACCGCTGAGAATGATTAAATCACCAGGCATCATGTAGCCGCAAATTGCATTTAAACTTGGTAAGCAATGAGGAATGCCAACCTTTTTGCCTTCTTTGATAGCTTCCTCGGCACGACGCATTAATTCCATGCCAGCTTCGAAAATTGAAAACACCTCTTGTTCGCTGCCAGTTTGTGAGAGTGAGTTTATCTCAACCTCTGCAATGTCGGCAAAATCAGGTGTGCAATTCATATCTCTTGCGTTGTCTTCAAGCTCTTGTGCAATCCGAATAAGCTCACGACGCTTGGCAAGGTCAATAATCGTATTTGCAAAATCTTTAATGGTTCGTGCTGATGCTGTCGTATTGGCGCTGATGCGTGTCAGATATTGAGGGTCGTTAATATCCTTAATGATAGGGTGATCTTCAAAATACACCTTCATTGTAATTGGCGAAACACTGGTATTCTGGCCTAATAGTTCGGCAATTTTAAAGTAAATATCGGCGTGTAAACCTTCGTAGAAATGTTCAGGCTTTAGATCATCAGCAATTTTGTAATAAACGTCATTATTCATCAAAATTGCGCCCAAAAGCTGCCACTCTGTGTCTATGTCATGTGGTGGCAAAACCTCTGTTTCTTCGTCTTGGCCGTAAACGTCATTGGATAAAATCGCAGGAGCAGGAACTTCATTCATGTCTATTTGTTGGTTCATTTTCTGTTCCTATTCATATAATCGCAAAAATCTTGGGGTAAGTGGCGCGCGCAATACCAAATATGTGTATTGTCTGTTCTGTTACGCAGCCCGAAAGGCGGGTTCTTGGTATTGCAAACCGAACATAATTTGTACATCAGGCTCATTGCTTGCCCCCGTATGCAATGGTGGGTGGCTCTGTATTCGTCCAATCCCAGATAAACCAAGCATGATTAACCGATGGCGTGGCAGTTTGCTCTATGTTTGCCCATGCAATACGATCAGTCAGGATGAGCTTTTTCTTAAATGCAGGGCAATTTGCAAATAAATGAGCGCGAGTTTTGCCACTATCAAAATCAGCGCGTAAAAGCATAGCAACCTTGCCTTGTTTTACCTGTGTTGATTTCAAGGAATGCTCAATAAATTTAACGGCTAAACGTCCACCGTTTCCATAGGGCGGGTTGGTCAGAATATTATCTGCATCAATATTAAATTCTAGAAAATCGCAACAAATATCGACGGTCGAATGATCTGTTATGTCGATACAAGTCACAAAGAAACCGTTGAACATTAAATAATCAGCGATATGGCCTTGGCCACTAGAAGGTTCGACCACACGATTAGAAAAACTCTCTTCAATCATCAGGCATTCGACGGCCCATTCAGGTGTGGCGTAAAAATCGTTTCTAATTTTTGTAAATCCGCTATCTCTTTGGCTCATATCAATCTCGCAGTGCTTTTGGCATCCCATTTCTGGGCTTGGGTGGGGTAAAGTTTATTCATAATGTGGAAGTAAATCGCCAATGCGTCGGCCTCGTTATCATCCTGCGGTAAAAAGCCCATGGATTCGGCTTGAGCAATCATCTTGGCTTTGTCGGCGCTTCCGTTACCTGTAAAATATTTCTTGATGCTTTTGACGTTGTTTTCCGTTGCAATAATCTTATTTCTTGAGCAGACCAATTCGACAGTTCCCGCTAAACAAATAAGCTTACGTGCTGAGTTAATATCAATTGTTGGCCGTCCAGATTTGGTTCTACGTTGCACAATTAACGGCGCTTCAAATACAATTAAACGCGGTTTGTGCATAGCAACAAACTTCTCAAGCCATTTTTCTAATGCCAACATAAAACGGCCAATGTCGTCGCCAGTTGACGGTAATTTTAGAACGCCAGAGATTGGACGTTCGCCCTTGGATATATCACCAAGAGCGAAGCCAGTTTTTGTTGCTAAATCTAAAGTAAGCATTTTCATCAGTTAACCAGTTCAGGTTTTTTAGCAGAAGATTTCAGCTCAGCAGCCGATACAGATTTTTCGCCTTCTGAATACCCATTTAGCCAATGCTCATGGAGGTTTTCGCCTTGTTCATATGGGTTAGTATCGTTCAGGTCTAAATGTGCTGCTCGGTAGCCACTGTCAAACGCCGCCTGTTCAATTGCCTTGTCGGAACTGTTGTCAGTTTCAGCAAATAAATCCATTTGGCGTAAGGCATCAATGCCCATAAACTTCATGTAATCTTCAATTTGGTGAAACATCGTTACAATGTCTTCGTCGGCCAAATCCATAAGCTTAGTTACGAAATCAAGCATCTTTAAATTAACGCCGTCTTTTTTCATTTCTTTGCGAATGCCGTCATATTTGCTCTTAGACGTGTTTAAATTCTGCTTGGCATTCTGCATGCGGCCAACAAGCTGTAAAAACGGTTGTTGGTCTATGCGCTCTGGGTTGCTGTTCAGGACGTTAATGCCGTCCTCACCTTGGGGTAGTTCATTTACACTTTGTGCCATCAATTTTTCTCCTTGATGTTGGGTAGGTTAAAGTGCCCGAGACACAGCAAAACAATCGGCTCGGGGCTTGGTTACGCAATACAAAAATGAATGAGTGATGATTTACGCCGCATTGCACTTCCTTTATGTCTTGAGATTAAGACCCTAAGTGCTTTGAACTTCGCGCTACGGCGCATTGTCTTTGGTGAAATAATCTAACACCACTGAAAGGACGGGTCTTAATCTGTCTCGGTGTTCTCGGGGATTTCTGGAAGGTCGTAAAAGTCGTTAGGGGTGACTTGGCCGTTTGTGGCGGCGTGGATTTTTAAATAAATGCCGTCTGTTGGTTTGCGCTCGCCATTAATGTAGCGGCCAATTGTTGCAATGCTTGTGCTGATTTTATCTGCAAAATTCGCCCGACTAATCTCAGCTTGTGTTAACCACGTTTGTAATTTCATATTGACAACTTACCAAAATGGTATTTTAAGTCAATAATTAAATTACCATTTTGGAGTATTTAATTTATAACCAGTTTGGTATAAAATGTTAAGTATGAACAGAATTGAAGAGTTTAGAAAAAAGAAAAAATGGACAGCTAAGCATCTAGCTGAACTTGTGGGAACGTCTGCGCCTCAAATTTTTCGATTAGAAAAGGGCGAGAGAAAACTTTCTCAAGATTGGATGGAACGCATATCTAAAGTTCTAGATTGCAGTCCTGCTGATCTAATCAGCGACCCCGACACATCTCCACTGCCAACCGGCGCAATCCCAATCAAAGGCTTTGCTAGTCTTCCAGTGCTTGGCTCGGTTCAGGCAGGGGCTTTTTTAGTCGTGGATGAAAATCAAATTCACATTGCCGACTTGCCTCATATTGACGTGCCACTAGTTGGTGACTACGCCCCAGATAAGCACTATTTACTCAAAGTTATCGGCGACAGCATGAATAAGCGCATCCCAGATGGCTATCATGCTGTGTGTGTTGAATTTAATGGCATGGAGCCGAAGATTGGCGATATAGTAGTGGTGGAACGGCTAAAGGACGGTGGGCAACTTGTGGAAACAACTATCAAGCGTTTATCAGAGGTTAGTGGTCGTCGTGCCCTTGTGCCAGAAAGCCATGACTCAAAATTTACAACCATATACCCTGACCAAGAGAATAAAGGGACAGAGGTAAAAGTCGTAGCAAAAGTTGTGAACGCTATTGCTGGTGGTTTTTAAAATCATTGGCCGTGTGGCCTGTGTTATTCGCAAGTTATAATAAAATCATCCCCGCCAATCAAATCAATAGGATAATATGAAAAAATTCTTTCCCACAGATGGTTATTATTCTGCCATAAGAAAACGGTCTTATAGAAAGTGGTACAGCGCAAACGGTAAGGTTGATGTGAAAAAGAGGAAAATCAAAAAAAATATTTACCCTCCTAAATTGCTATCATTTAGCAGAAACCCAGAAGAGACATTCAAATTTTTTAACGAAGCTAAACATCCGAACACGACCCGAAGAATGTTTCGTTTAGAACGTATAGAGGAAATATCAACTGCAGCCGCGCTTGTCCTTACAGCCCTGATGCAAGGAAGATTTAGGTCATTTCCGAACGTTAAAGTTGGTATTCCACTAAAGAAATGGAACGAAGACGTTGTTCACAAGCTTGATGAGATGGGCTTCTTTAGTCATTTTGGAAGAAATGTGGACGTGCCTGAAAAAAAGAACATTTCAAATGACATAATATTAAAAATTAAGTCAGGTCTTTTAGGCGAAGGAAAAGACATTGGCGAGTTTCTCCATGGATCGCTTAGTCAGTTTATTCATGGGTTAGAAGATAGGATGGAACTATATAAACCTATTTCTGAAGGGGTATGGAACGTAGTGGAGCATGCTTATAGTTTAGAGAAGAAGAAACAATTCACCCGGTGGTGGTTGACTGGTTCGTTTAATTCAAAGAGTAAGGTTTTGAGCGTTTCGTTATTAGACTTAGGTCACGGCATACCTAAGACATTAATGCAACCAAGAACCTTACAGCAAAAGAAAAGTTCGGTAAGGGTGTTGAAGTATTTTAACTTTAATAGGAAAAAACTTGGTGTTTTTAATGTTTCTGATGGTAAACTATTAACTGCCGCTATTGAAATAGGGCGAACTCGAACCCAAATTAAAGGCAGGGGACGTGGTCTATATGATATAGTAAGTTACCTTGAGAATTATGAAAACAGTAAAATTCGTATCCTGAGTGGAAAAGGCGAATATAGTAGAGAAATAGTGAATGGCGCGGTTGTTGATGAGCGCAAAAATGAGCTTCCAGAGGAGTTTGTAGGCACAATGGTGCAATGGCATTTACAATTGCAATAGTGGAGAATAATATGTCTAACAAAGAACTGTTAATAGATTTTGCTAAGGATTACTCACCATATCCCGGCCCTCGACATGAAGAGCTTGGGCCATTTAGCGCTGAAAGATTTAGGGATGAATTTTTAGTTCCAAACCTTAAAAACGGTCTAACAATCGTAATTGATGTAAAGGGAATGTTGGGCGGATTTGGTTCTTCTTTTCTGGATGAAGCATTTATTCAGTTGAAAGACTACGGAGTATCTGCAGATTTTGCTGAGTCTCATATTGTCATAAAAGGCCCTTTTGAAAAATTCAAAAAAGATATTCAGAAGGCGCTTGCAAAGCGTTGATTTAGGATAAGTTTGATGGAAAAATTAATATACCTAAGCTTTTCGTTTTTTGCTGCTTTCTCAGTATTTATGTGGAATAATAGATTTATTACTGCTAGGGCAAGAGATGCAATTATCAACTCCGAAATTGATAAGGTCATAAGTGAGCTTTCTGAATATAATGAAATTGTTAAGAGAACTTATGTTGAAGATGAGTCAGTTAGTTCAAATCCAAAATTTGACCAAGTGCAGTTGAGTAATACATCTTATTATGGTTTATTGAAATCTCTTGAGCTGCTTCATAACAGGTTTGATGAAGTGAATGACTACCAACTAAATATGTCAGTTATTTTTGAACACGCCACTAGTGATGACGCTTTTAATACAGGGAGTCAGCTTGATAACATTGATGTTTATTTGATAACTCACCAACAAATTCAATATCTTATTGGATTACTTGAGGATGATAAGGTGTTTAGGAAGCCGACTATTAAATTCTGGCTCTAAAAATATACCCGCCAAGCACAAACGAATAGCACCCGCCCAACGCGGGTTTTTTACGCCTAGATTTGGCTAGCTTTTTACTTCGTCGAGTTTGTATTTGGCGCGGATTGATTTTTTTATGAACCTTGCGTCATATGAGAAGCCACGAGGCTTTGATTTTTTGCAGAGTATTGTTTGGTTTGCTTTTGGCTTTGTGAAGCTATATAGCTGTCCACCTGAATAAGTCGTGTTTGCAGTGGCTGTGTTTCCAAAAAAGTTGACGGTTGTGTTTGATTGTCTAGGAGTGACCCCATAGCTAGTGCTTGTGCTGTATTCTGCGCCAGCAACGCCGAAATATCTATATCCACTATCTAAGCAGAGCTCAGCACTGCGAAGAATTAGGAAATCCTTTGTTCTCTGCTTGCTCGTGAGCGCGTTGCCTCGAAAATGTACTTCAAAAACATTTGGAGCCAGTTGAGTTTCAGAAAATCCGCCAAACAATAAATTGCCCGAATTGTAGCCTGTAGCACTAGCCAACAGTGTTGATGCGCACAAGCCAATAATTGCCAATGCCTTTAATTGCTTCCCAATACTCATATCAAATCCCATCAATACTGTTGTTTTTTCATCATTACAAAAGCGCGAATCCACCCTTATTGCAACGCCTTATTTGTGTGTTTATCAACAGGCACGTGTAAACATACCATTTTGGTAATTTATAGTATTGACAATTAAATACCATTTTGGTAATTTAATAATCACAAAAACAACTTAAACAACATTCAACACAACGCTAGAAAATAGCGGTTTATGTGAACGGGAAAGGTACGTCTTATGCCAGTAACTTTAGTGAATTCAAACCCATTAATTCAGCCAATTTATTTGGTACGTTTGCAATTAGACGACTGCGAAATTTACTCTGAAACTGTTTTAGGCACAAAGAAAACTGAAATCGTTCAAGACCTCATCAACGGCAATTATGAAGACGCTGATCAGGTTATTTGCGTAAACCTTGCAAAAGGCACAAGCGCCGATGTTACCGAAGAATTTTTTGAAGCTGTTAAGCAATGGCACATAGATGTTAATTCACCATCAGAAGAATGGCCGACTGAAGTTCTAGGCCATGACGTTGATCGCGAAATCAGCAGTAAACAGGCCGATGAAGCATGCGACGACCGCCATATTAATCTGGAGGCGGCACAGTGAACGCACAAAATCTCCCAGTGGAAGAGGGCAGTAATATAGCTGCCCTCGACAACTTGCTAGCAAAATCTCGCCACGAACACGGCCAACAATGCTTGCACGATCAAGAATATTCAAAAGCATATGCCCAAACCATCAAAGCACAAAAAACGGTGCAAGAGTTCAATCGGGCGTTGTTCGAAATGAAGAAACAAAACCCCTCTCATGCCGTTGTTGCCTTGCTCACATATGAACTTGGAACGGCAGTCGATGAGCAGATTATCGAAAGGATGAAGAAATGACACGGCACGTAAAAATCAAATTTCACCATTACAGATCAGAAGTTGATGCGCCCAAATGGTCAACCATCGTAAACGAAAACGGTATTTTCCATCAATTTGGGCTTGACGTGGAAGAGGATGCTAACGGCTTTAGCTCGTTTTCAACTGCAATAGTGGAAATGTCTAACGGTGTTGTTCATAACGTTGCCGTTCATAACATTCAATTTTTGGACGCACCCCTATGATTATCGCCATCACCCGCCCCGACCTATACGAACACTGGAATTTGTCAGTCAACGGCAAGCGCCCAGGCGTTCAACTTGACGAGCCGAAATGCGGATTTTATCGCTCCCGAAAAGTCAAAGGTGGCCCATGGTTGCCAATAGCAATTTGGATGCAGCAAGAGGTCGACGAGGAAGGGAACCCAATAGACGACGAGTATTTAGTTGCTACCTTCGCAGGGGAACAAACCAACCCCGATGAAATTTGGCAATGGTGCCGACCAATCTCCGAGGCAGCATTTAACAGCCTCTCCAATCCAGATCAAGAAACAACTGTCGAAACCCAAATTCAAGCGGGTGCAGATTTAACCGAAGCCAAGTCAATATTCTAAAGGAGAATACAATGAGCCAACTAGCAGAAATCGGCCATAACAGCGGCGAAACAGAGCTTAGCCAGTTCGAAAAATTAGGGCTGCGTTCAGATGAATTATATCAAGGTGCGCTTAGATTTGAGTTGCAAGTCAAGGGCGGCATTCAAACCGATGAAATGGCAAATAAAGCCGCTGATTTTCGCAAACAGATTAAAGGCCAAATCACCCTTTTGGGCAAAGCTCGCAAAGCCGATAAAGAGCCTCATTTAGAAGCAGGACGCAAGGTCGATGCTGATTACAAGGGTTTGACTTCGCCACTAGAAACGGCTGTTAAAATCATTGATACTCCCTTGCTTGCTTACAGCCAAAAGAAAGAGGCGCAACGCCAAGCAGATTTGAAAGCTCAACGCGAAGAACAGGCCAAAAAGGAGCGTGAGGCACAAGAGGCAATGCGCAAGGCTCAAGAAAGTGAAAAATTGGCCGATAAAGTGGCTGCAGACAAAGCGCTTGAACAAGCAAGTGAAGCTACAAATACGGTCGAAAAAGCGGATGTGCAGAAAACTAGTTTTGGCAATTCGGCAATCAATGGCCGCGCTACATCGGTTCGCATGCAACAGGTTATCACAGCAGAAATTAACGATAGTGAAAAAGCCGCTGCGTTATTTCATTCTCATCCTTCCGTAATTACCGCGATAGAAAAAGTTGCCGCTGACCTTTTCAAAGCTGACGCAAATCTAAAGCTAGACGGCATAACCAAACATACAACCGACAAACTCCGTTGAGCTTGCTTTATCAGTGCTGCGGCCACGGTTGCAGCATCAATAAGTCAATTTCGAAGAGGAAAGTAAAATGAACCAGATGGCAACAAATCAATTAACCCCAATCCAGAGCTTCAATCAGTCTATCAATAGTGACGGTACCAAGACAGCTATTGCGCGCGTTTTGCCAAAACATATTGAAGTCGAAACATTTATCAGCATTTGTCAAACGGCAGTCTTAGGCAACCCAAATCTGTTAGAATGTAATTTCAACAGCATCATAAACGCTGCGATGAAATGTGCAGAAGACCAACTATTGCCAGATGGACGCCAAGCCGCTTTCGTTCCATTCGCGGGTATATGTCAATATATGCCAATGGTTCGGGGTATTATGAAACGCCTTAAAGAACAGGGCGAGGTCACAAGTATTATTGCGCAGTGCATTTATGAGAATGATGTTTTCGATTATGCCTTAGGAGACAACCCTCACTTAAATCATTTACCGAAATTGAGCAATAAAGGCGAAATTATTGGGGTATATGCAGTTTTCAAAAAAGATGATCAAGTGCTTCATCGTGAAGTCATGAATTTAGAAGAAATCACAGAAATTCGAAAACTATCCAAGGCAGGAAACAGTCCTTGGAAAACATTTTTTGTAGAAATGGCGCGTAAGACGGTTATTCGTCGGGGCGCGAAATATGTCATTCATACTGAAAAAATGAATATATTACTCGAACGCGACAATGAATTTTACGACTTGGTAAAGCCCACACCACAAATAAATCAGGTTACGATGAAGCCACCCTCTGTCGCACATTTGGAATTTGAGAAAAACCCAAACTCAGAAAATGAAATTCAGGGACAAATCGAAAAAGCCGCTCCAGAGCCAGAAGTTGCTAACGAGGGTGATATACCAACTAACCCAGAAACGGTACTTTCAAACATCAAGGACGACGTAGAACGCGCCCAAGATATGGACGACATTAACAATGCGCGTGATGCAAATCACGAAGACATTAAAAACTTGCCCGATACCTATAAGAAGGCCGCGAATGAGTTGTTTACAGCGCGGATTGATGAATTGGAGGGGGCGCAATGAAGCAAACATGGCGCTTAACCCGCTCACCACATCACAACCACCCGATACTTGTGCCAGATGATGCAGACGCTATCGAGTATTCACAATCGGCCAAAGAAGGGCAGTTGTTCGTTATTGATCTCAAGGTCAACAGATCACCTCAGCAGCATAAATTGTATTTCGCATTGCTTAAATTCGTGGTCGATCAGTCAGACCAATACACATCAGTCGATCAGCTTCTCACAAGCCTCAAGATCGCAACTGGCCGCGTTAAAACAATCATCGGATATGACGGTAAGACTTATTTTGTGCCTGATTCAATCTCGTTTGCCTCAATGGATGGCATTAAATTCAGACGTTTCTTTGAGGCTTCTATTGATCTGATATGTGAGAAATTTGTGCCGACATTAGAAAATGAGAGTTTGCGCAAGGAATTTTGGGGGTATTTGAATGATTGATTTGTCTCACAGACTAAACGCCAAAAACAATGCCATTGGCCTAAACGTGGTTTCATTATTCGATGGCATGAGCTGCGGAATGCTTGCCCTTGTCGCTGCGGGTGTGAAGGTGCAAAACTACTTTGCAGCCGAGATAGATAAACACGCCATGGCAGTTGCAAAGCACAATTGGAGTGATGCCATTACCCACGTTGGCGATGTAACCAAATGGCGCGAATGGCTAAACGAAAACTTCCCAATTATCGACCTGTTAATAGGCGGTAGCCCTTGCCAAGATTTTAGCATGGCAGGGCGGCGCAAAGGCGCAAGCACCGATGAAGGCTTTGAAGTTACCAATCTCGCCACCTACAAAAAACTACGTGCAGAAGGCATTACATTTATCGGCCAATCATACCTGTTTTGGGAATTTGTCGAAAAATTACAGCATTTCCGCGGCGTAAATCCAAACTTATATTTCATGCTCGAGAACGTAAAAATGTCTAGAAAATGGGAAGATGTGATTAGTGAAGCTTTAGGCGTTGCACCTGTCTTGATTAATAGCGCCAAAGTTAGTGCCCAAAACCGTGAGCGGCTTTATTGGACGAATATTCCATTTGATCGGAATATCAAAGACCGGGGTATTATGTTGGCTGATATTTTGGATTTGGAAATTGATCAGGATTCTATTCAATCTGAAAGTTGGCATAGTTGGTGGGAGAAAAACAAAGAGTTTCAAATTGAAAAAAAACACTCTCAATTAGCCAATGGTGAAGAGAAATCTATTTGCATGACGGCAAGGCAATATGCCAGCTACAACGGAAATTTTGTTAAAATTTATCAATACCCACGCGGCAATAATACCGGTGGGATAATTGACACCAAGGGCAAAGCGCCAACCATGACGGGCAGTCGATGGGAAAATAACTGTAAAGAGGTACTCGGCGCTCGAGAAGTAGGCCGCAAACTAGATGATAACGGCAAGCGTGCCGATGGCCGCAACGACTTAAAAGCAAAACAACGTTTCGAATTGCGCGAAGACCATAAAAGTAATTGTATGACAACGGTTGCAAAAGACAGCCTCGTCGCCATTCCTAAAGACAGAATAACCCACACACCAAATTATCTAGAATGGGAAAACGACCACGGCAATAAACACCAGCAGCAACGCGCTTTTTATTTAAATTCACAAAAGACAGGCACATTACCCGCATGCAAGCGTGGTGATAAAATGAATGTCGTTTTAGGCGAAAACGAACAGCAATACATAATCAGACGTTTTACCGTGGCCGAGTGCGCCAGGCTGCAAACGGTGCCAGAAGCATATTTACAAAACACCGATGTTGCGAAAACCCACCTCTACAAAATGCTTGGCAATGGCTGGACCATCGAAGTTATCGCCATAATTCTACGCGGCATTCTGAACCCAAGCACAAACGACAATCACCAACCGCAGCGGCCACATATTCAACAAGATTTATTTTCAGGGGCGACAGCATGAGCCAAATTAGACCAAGCGGCAATGTTCGCCAAAAACAGCCCCGCATTCATAACAAGCGCCACTTAAAGGCAATCCGTCAATGCAACTGCCTAGTTTGCGGTAAGTATCAGCCATCAGAAGCTGCTCACATTAGATATGGCGACATGAGCCACGGTAAATTCGCGACTGGTATGCAGGAAAAACCAGACGATAAATGGACGCTTCCGCTTTGTTCTGACTGCCACAGAGAGCAGCACAGTATGAACGAGCAAAAATTCTGGAAGTTGAAAGGTATTGACCCGCTAGAAATAGCCGCAAAGTTATTCGGAGAAAACGACGAAGTTACACAAATGCAGGACATAGTGTCTGATGGTTTTATAATGAGGGTGATGAGATGATTTGGTTTCTATATATATTCTCAATCAGCGTTGAAACTGGAACCGTCAGAAATGACATTCATCTCAACAGCATACATGTGTCACAGGAAATATGTGAGGTGCGAGGCAATGAGGTTAGCAATAAAACAATGGCGTATGAAACAGAAAGTAGTGCAACTCGATATCAATATGTTTGTGTTTTGCAGAAGGAGGGGTGAATGAACAGAAGCGTTGAAAAATATGTCGCTAAAGGCATTCCAAGACGTAACTTCACATTAGGTGAGGCGGCTTTCTATTGCCATTTCACAACTACAAAGTTCAAGCGTGAATGCCCTGTCATGCCATCCTCATTTGGCGACAGTCAGTTTCTTTACGACAAAAAATTAATTGACGAGTGGTTAGATACAAGAAACCCTGTTGCAAATAACAACGAAAACTGGATTGATAAGTTAGAGTAATATGTCCAAAAAACAAAAGCTAAAATATTTAAAACGATACACCAAAGGCGGTCTTGATTACTGCTATTTTCGGCCAAGCAATAAGCGCATTATGGCTGAATTTGGCACGGCTGCGTTTTATGTTGAGTTTGCTAAAGCAGAAGAACATTGGAAAGCGAAGACATTACCGACAAGCAGTGTAGGTACTCTCGGCCACTTAATAACGGAATACAAGAAATCACCAAAGTTTAAGAAACTCGCAGTCAGAACACGTACAGATTATTTAAAATATCATAATTATTTACAGCCAATTAGCCAAATGTTAGTTGCCAACATAGATACGGTATTTGTTAGAAAGCTTAGAGATAAGGCAGAATCGACCCATTACCCTCATTATGCAAACTATGTGCTTTCTGCTCTTTCAGCAGTTTTTTCTTGGGGTGTTCAATATGGTTTGGCTAGAACAAACCCAGTAAAAGGCGTTGAGCGAATCAGTCGAGATAAAAGTCTGCCAGACGCCAACCGACGTTGGTCGGAGGGTGAAGTTGAGGCTATGTTAACTGCTCCAATCCATTTGAGGTTACCTATTTCAATATCCATCAATACAGGTCTCAGAATAGGGGATATTCTTGCACTGAATAAAAATGCTATAAAGGATGGCTATTTAACAAAAAGAACAAATAAAACAGGTTTCAAAGTGGAATGCCCGATTAATGATGAATTGCGATTGGTGCTTGATGCAGCTCCTGAGAATGGCACTTTGTTTTTATGCTGTAACTCTCGTGGCACGCCATGGACAGAGTCAGGCTTCAAATCCTCATTTGCCACGTTCAAATCTAAGATGCTGAATGAAGGTAAAATCGAGCCAGAATTAACTTTCCATGGAATAAGGCACACTATTGGCGCAAAGCTCAAAGAAGCAGGGTTTAGTCATTCAGAGGTGGCTATCTCATTAGGTGACGTTTCGGAGGAAATGGGGCGGGTATATAGTAGAGGAGCGGAAAATAAACGCCATATGGTCAGGACTTTGGAGGCTTTAAAAAGAACAAAACATAAATAAAAGTGTCTACCTTTAGTGTCTACCGACTTAAATATCCAATAAATTCAAGGGGCAGAAAATGGGCTATAAGCCGCTATTTATAAGGTTTTGGTAGTTGGTGCCCGCGAGAGGATTCGAACCCCTGACCCTCGGAGTAGAAATCCGATGCTCTATCCAACTGAGCTACGCGGGCAAATGCTACGGGCAAATTAGACAATTATTATCAACTTGTCGCGGCTTATCTTTAAAAAAATGGAACTATATGTGGAAACAGTTTAATGTGTCCAATTTACTTTGCGTCCGAAGGCAAAATTGTCTGAATAAGCTTTTGGAGTTCTTGCGCGTTTCTTTGGTTCGCTGATCTTGTATGCCAAGCCCTTTTTAACCGCAAATGCTATTGCATCTTCTTTGCTTTCAAAGCTCATTTTTAACTGCGTAGAAAGTGTATCGCCAGAACCTAGATACCCAGCCAATGCGCCAATATTTTTAGCTTCGCTTTGGTCAAATTCCAAAAGCCAATTTTTAGTTTTGCCAACGCCAGATTGCATTGGGTTACGCGCGGGTTGGTAAATATGAACAAGCATTTGAAAACCTTTTTAGATAGAATCTAATTATATAATATATAATCTTTCAAATATTTATATAAAAAATGCTATTTTAACGTTAAAAATGCACAATAATATGCAGTTTTATGGATAAAAACAGCTCAAAAGGGGTCGAAAAGTGAGTGAAATAGATAAATTTACGGGTTATAATCGTTCGGCATTTGAGTTTCTTCACGAGATTGAATCAAATAATAATCGTGAATGGTTTGAAACCAATAAAACTATATATCGAAATGAAGTTGAAGCGCCAACCAAGGCATTATTAAAAGCACTCAAATTAGCACTCATAATTATGACTGATCGAGAAATGGATGGAAAAATATTCCGCTTTTATCGTGACGTTAGGTTTAGCAAAGATAAATCACCATATAAAAATAATATGCGCATGTTAGTTTATCCCGAAGGGCGTACGCAACAAAATAGCGGTGATATTCCTATTTTTTATGTTTCTGTTGAAGCCGATAAAATTCGGCTTGGTGTTGGCACTATGGAATTTGACAAAGCCACTCTGGATAAATTTAGACGTGCTATGATAGATAGCGAACAATCGGTAGAGTTTTTGAAAATCGTTGAAAAATTATTCAAAAAGGGATTCACTGTTAATGACCCACCGCTAAAACGAGTGCCATCGGGTTTTGATAAAGATCATAAAAATGCCGAATGGCTCAAACGTAAAGGCATGGCGGTTTGGTTTGATACAGACATTGAAAAATTGCAAAGTGAAAACAGCATTAGCAATATTCTAGATGTATTTACAGGCTGCCAAGATTTATATGATTGGTTGAAAAAGCTACCGTGAATTTATCTGCCGGGTTCATATCTTTCGTAGCGCGGTAATTCTGCATCCATATCTTCCCAACTGGCTTTAGAAGTCACAAAATTATGGGACATTGGGCGTTCGGTAATGTCGCCATCTAGCAAACCAAGGCGTATCCGTACGTTTTCTTTATCCTCAGTATTTGAGCTGTAAATAGGCGATGCGCATTGGCTGCAAAAATGCCTATATTTGCCAACCACTTTTCCAAATTTGGAAATTAGTTCTGAGCCTGTGATGATTTCAAAGTCATTAATATTCACCACACCATTGGTGGCGTAAGCCGTGCCTGAGGATTTGCGGCATTTTGAGCAATGACAATGAATGATTGATTTAATTTCGCCAGAGACTTTAATTTTCACTCCGCCGCAATAGCAGCTACCAAGATAAGGCATAGATAATCCATTTTTGAGTCAAAAAAAACGCCTTTAACAAATAAGTTAAAGGCGTTTAGAAATCAAAATACTTTGATAAAGACTAATCTAGTTTAGTAACTTGATCAGCTTCTGGGCCTTTTTTGCCCTGTTTGATTTCAAAGCTTACTTTTTGGCCATCAGCCAATGTTTGAAAGCCTTCGCCTTGAATAGCAGAAAAATGTACGAATACATCTTTTGTGCCATCGTCAGCTTCAATGAAACCAAAACCTTTAGATTCGTTAAAAAATTTAACTTTGCCAGTCGCCATGATATAATATCCTCAATAAGTGCGTTCTACAAATTTCCTGACTTAATTGGTGATACCAACATGATTAGCTTGGCATTTTTCTACACGTCGCTAGACAATCATTCATTTGTAAATACATTTATACCCATTCTGATGAAATATGAAAGCAGTTTATTGCTTTTTTGATCAGAGTTTTATAAATCAGTGCTGAAAAGACACATATTGATTTTAACCAATTGATTTTAAACAGTTTTTATTTTGTTTTTTCTGTGTAGTTTAATTTATTTTAGGATTAAATTGAGTAAAATACGTAACGGCAAGTAAATTTTTGCGTATATTAGCAAGAATTTCGAATAATCTTGCGTGATTTGGTGTGAATACAGTAAATATTTCAATAATTATTTGATTTTATCATAATATAAGCGAATGTTTTCTGGTTTTTGGAAGTGTATTTGGCGGGTGATGGGGGTTTGGAGAGTTTTTTGCATAATTTGTTGCATGTGATTTTTTAAGAATAACTAAGTTGTCTGCATAATAATTCGTGCAATTCCGCGGCATTGTGGCTCATTGGCCGCAAGCGAATCAAACTTTAGACTAAGATTTTTGGGTATAGGTGGGAAATTTGTTAAAATTTGATTTTGGTAAAGAAACAGACAAGCCAATTATATATTTTCACGGCGCGCCAGGTGCAATAGAAGAAGCGGGGGTTTTTAGTGAGGCTGCAATAAGAAGTGGCCGGAGGATTTTGTGCTTCGATCGGTTTGCAATTGATAAAAGCATTAATGGAGATGCCTATTTCAAACATATAGCAGACGCAATAATTTCTGAAGTGGGCTCGCGGAAGGTTGATATAGTTGGTTTTTCCATTGGTGCATATATTGCTATAGAAGTGAGCCAGAAATTAGGTGATCAAGTTGGTGAATTACATTTGATTTCAGCAGCAGCTCCGTTGGATGCTGGTGATTTTTTGCCACATATGGCAGGGAAACCAATTTTTGGATTGGCAAAAAATCATCCCAAAACATTCAGCCTGCTAGTTTTGTTTCAATCATTCCTTGCCAAATTACTGCCTTCTATATTATTTGGTATGCTGTTTTCGAGCGCGGCTGGGGGTGATAAAGATTTGGTTTCACAAAAGAAATTTAAAAATTTCATTGTCCCAATATTAAAGCAATCTTATAAAAATAGCGGCGTTGGCTTTGCGCGAGATGTAAAGCAATATGTGAATTGGAGTTTGGCGTCTATTGAAAAGCAAGCTATGGAAGTTTTCATTTGGCACGGGCAGGCCGACAATTGGTCGCCAATATCTATGGCGAGTGGCCTTGCGGAAATATTTCCGCAATCCAGTTCGTATGAATTGAAAGAGCTTTCGCACTATTCAACACTTTATGCAGTATCTGATAAAATTTTCGAACCGAAAACCAAATCAGACGATTGACGTAATCTATTGAAATGTTGGGAAAAACTGGTCGGGGCGAGAGGATTCGAACCTCCGACCCCCTGGTCCCAAACCAGGTGCGCTACCAGACTGCGCCACGCCCCGATACCAGTTGTGAGGGCTGTATACGCGTTCCTGAAAGTGTACACAAGCCAAAAAATCACCTTTTCCCATAATTATTTTGAATTTTACAAAGAATAGGGATAAGCTATACTACATTGGATAATAGTTATTTAGATAATTTACTTTTTAAAAATGTGAAATAGAGGAAATATAAATGAGTGATTCTCAAAAATTTGAAACTTTAGCCGTGCATGCTGGCACGCAAGCCGACCCGACAACCAAGGCTCGCGCAACCCCAATTTATCAAACCACAGCATATGAATTTGACAGTAGCGAGCATGCTGCTAATCTTTTTGCACTCAAAGAATTTGGCAATATTTATACCCGCATTATGAACCCAACTCAAGCTGTGTTGGAAGAACGCGTGGCAGCATTAGAGGGCGGCACAGCAGCATTGGCTGTGGCTTCTGGCCATGCGGCTCAATTACTTGTTATGCACACTCTATTAGAATCTGGCGATGAGTTCTTGGCCGCTAAGCAATTATATGGCGGTTCAATAAACCAATTTGGCGACAGTTTTAAAAAATTTGGTTGGAAGGTAAATTGGGCAGATGCAACTGACCCTGCCGCTATGAAGGCGGCTCTGACGCCTAAAACAAAAGCTATCCATATTGAAAGCCTAGCCAACCCAGGCGGTATAGTGATTGACATTGCTGCAATTGCTGCAATTGCCAAAGAGGCTGACATTCCATTGATTGTGGACAATACATTGGCTTCACCATATTTATGCCGTCCGTTTGAACATGGCGCTAACATTATTGTGCATAGTGCGACCAAATATTTAGGCGGCCACGGTAACTCAATGGGTGGCGTGATTGTAGATGGTGGTAATTTTGATTGGGGTAACGGAAAATACCCAAGCCTAAGTGAGCCTTTGGCGTCATATAATGGCGCTGTGCTTTGGGATGCTATGGGCGGCATTGCTTTTGCCATTGCTTGTCGTGTGCTTGGCTTGCGCGATTTAGGCCCAGCTATTTCTCCGATGAATGCATTTTTATTGCAAACTGGCATTGAAACTTTGCCGTTGCGCATGGAACGCCATGTCGAGAATGCTCAAAAGGTAGCTGAGTATTTAGAAGCGCATGATAAAGTGTCTAGTGTTTCTTATTCTGGTCTTAAGAGTAGCGATAACTATGAATTGGCGCAAAAATACCTGCCAAAAGGCGCGGGTGGTGTGCTGACCTTTAAGCTAACTGGCGGTTATGATGCCGGTGTGAAATTGGTGGAGAGCGTAGAATTGTTTAGCCATCTTGCGAATGTTGGCGATACACGTAGTTTGATTATTCACCCTGCGGCAACAACCCATGCACAATTAACCGAAGAGCAACGCATTGCTTGTGGTGCGGCATCTGGCACAATTCGTCTATCTATTGGTGTTGAGCATATTGATGACATCATCGCTGATTTAGAAAAACACCTAGCTACATTGTAGAATTATTGCGAGTAATCAATAATTTAATTTACAATCTAGGAGGCGGGAGTTTTAGGACTTCCGCCTTTAATTATTGAGTGCCTACATCACTTTATAAAGGTTCGAGCCACGCGTTTGGATTTAAGCATATAAGGCATCCAAATAAGCGCGCCAAGCGCTACGGCGGTAATTTCTATAAGCGCTGTCGAATTAAATTGGTTAAATTGCGGGATGAATACCCAACTTACTTGAGCTGCAATCAGATAGGCCAACACCAATGCATGCAAACTTAGATATAAATTTCGGAAATTTTTACGCTTTTTGATGAATGCATAAGTTAAATACGAAATACTCAAAGCGATTGCGGCATTGATAGGTAGTTCAACCCGCATATATTGTGCTGCAATGCCACCATATTCTGTGTTATTGGGGTTGAAATATTTCATAGTTTCTGCGGCCAAAAACATAGCATTATATAAATTGGAGCTTGTATAATAAAAATACCCCAACACATAAGTGAAGCAAAATGTTGCAAAATAGAGCCACCCACCTAGGTTTTGTTGGCTATTTGAGCCCAATATATTCTGTCTATGATTGTAAACCCCAAGCATACCAACTGCAAACAGCGCCAGAATTGCCAATTGAATATATTCGGTAACATGAATGCCCATATTTTTGCCCTTAGATATATTTAAATAAATAATAACTGAGGAATGTTAAATAATTTGCGCTTATTAAGTTAAAATTTTAAACAAGCTTTCCTCTAGCTTTTAGAGGTAGTAATTCAACCACTTGCCCATTTTGGTATATATGCACCTGATCATATAAATTGACCACAGGGCAAACATGATTGGGTATGATGTTGATTTTCTCGCCAATCTTTGGTTTTTGCTGGCATGCAGAAAAATCAATATGGCCATGCTCTTCACTTAATGTATTAATGATGGCTTCTGGATATTCTTTTACCATGCCAAATCCATCCAAGCCGAACAGGTCGGATGTTAAAGCTTTAGAACCTGCATCCATTATGCCTCTATCATCTGTCGGGCGGCTGACAATTTGAGCTAGCACCGTCAACGCACAGTCATCCACCTTGCAATCACCTCGAGAGATGAGAGATTTATCGTTATATATATAAGTGCCTGGCCGATGCTCAGTTGCCGATTTAACAATATGGGCATTCTTCATATCTGGAGTGCCACCAATGGAAACAGTTTCACAATGCCCAATGGTTAAAACGCATAAAACTTTGGCGGCGCTACAAAATGCTTCGCAATCTTGCCATTTACCAGTCGCGGGGTAAGTCATCAAGCCGCCAAATTCAACACCCTCTTTTTCCTCAATATAAAGCGCAAGTCTAAGTGCTTCTTCGGGCGTTTGCACACCATTGCGGCCTTGGCCAGTATCGCATTCAACCAATATTTTAATGCCGATATTTAAAGCAGCTAAGCCATCGACCACATATTCACTATCCGCCACAACTTTTAATTTCGTACGTGCGGCCAGTTTTGCCAAACGCGCTAATTTAAATTCACCTATTATATTATAAGTGATGAAAATATCTTTTATGCCTGCATCTGCAAACACTTCGGCTTCGGATATTTTTTGGCAAGTGATGCCAGTTGCACCTGCAGCAAGCTGAAGTTTGGCCATATATGGCAATTTGTGAGTTTTAATATGCGGGCGCGATTTAAAGTGAGTGCTGTTAAAATAATCGTGTGCTGTCTTGATATTGTCATTCACAATATCCAAATTGACTATAATACAAGGTGTGTCTAAATCTTCAATTCGAGAAAATTTCTGGTGCATTTAAATTTTTTCCTTATATGCTCAAACCAAATTTACAGGGATTAGACAATGAAAACTGATACACCGCAAACAATTTATTTAAAAGACTATAAACCAAGTGATTACCTCATCACACACACGGAATTAGATTTCAAATTACACGAGACGGCAACTCAAACTCATGCTGTGTTGGACATTATACCTAATCAAGATAATTCGGCTCCATTGGTGCTTAATGGCGAAGAACTGGAGCTTGTATCCATTGCCATTAACGGCGTAACTTTGGCTGATGATGAATATGAGTTTAAAAACGACTTTCTAACCATTTTCACGCCACCCAATAAAGCCTTTAAACTGACTACATTGGCTGTCTCTAACCCAAGAGCCAACACCAGCTTGTCTGGCTTGTATTTAACTCACAATACATATTGCACTCAATGTGAGGCCGAGGGGTTTCGCAAAATCACCTTTTCGCTCGATCGGCCTGATGTTTTGTCTACATATAAAGTGCGGGTTGAGGGCGATAAAACCAAATGCCCTATTTTATTGGCCAATGGTAATTTGGTTGAAGAAGGAAATGTAGCAGGTAGTGATAACCTGCATTATGCTATTTGGCACGACCCACACCCAAAACCGAGCTATTTGTTTGCACTGGTTGCAGGTGATTTAGATTATTTGAGTGATAGTTTTATAACCGCAGACGGCAAAGATGTGGCTCTTAATATTTATGTCGAACGTGGCAATGTGCCTAAAGCCGAGTATGCAATGGGTGCGTTAAAACGCTCTTTCAAATGGGATGAAGAACGCTTTGGTCGTATCTACGACCTTGATATCTTTAACATTGTGGCAGTGCCGCATTTCAATATGGGCGCTATGGAGAATAAGGGTTTAAACGTATTTAATGATAAATATATTTTAGCCACTGCCGAAACAGCCACTGATATGGATTTCGAATTAATTGAATCGGTGATTGGGCATGAATATTTCCATAACTGGACTGGCAACCGCATCACCTGCCGTGATTGGTTTCAATTATGCTTAAAAGAAGGTTTGACGGTATTTAGAGATGCTGAATTTACATCTGATCTGCGGTCTCGCTCTGTAAAGCGGATTGACGATGTGAAAGGATTGCGTGCGGGGCAATTTATAGAAGATGCAGGCCCCATGGCACATGCTTGCCGCCCAGATTCGTTTATTGAGATCAATAATTTTTACACCGCCACAGTATATCGCAAAGGTGCAGAAGTTGTACGGGCTTTATACAGCTTGGTGGGGCATGATGGTTTCAGAAAATCTATGGACTATTATTTTGAAAATTATGATGGCCAAGCCGCAACGGTAAAAGACTTTCTTTATAGTTTTGAACAAGCAACGGGGCGAGATTTAAGCCAATTTGAACTTTGGTACAGCCAAGCGGGCACTCCGAGCCTGAGCTATAATACGCTTTATAATGAAGATGAGAAAACTTTTGCCATAACCATAAGCCAAACTTGCAAACCAACACCTGGCCAAGAAAATAAGCAGAATTACCACATGCCTATTAAGTTGGGTTTGTTGGCACAAGAAGGTAGCGACGTAGCGTTAAGTATTGATGGCAAAGCCGTTGAGGGCATGATCGAACTGACCAGAGGGCGTGAGAGTTTTGTCTTTGAAAATGTAACTGAAAAGCCAGTCTTGTCATTCCTGAGAGATTTTTCAGTGCCTGTTAATGTTGATGTTGAAACCAATATTGACGATATGCTATTTTTAATGGCGCATGATAGTGATTCATTTAACCGCTGGCAGGCGGGGCAAACTGTGGCAATGGACGCGATACTTGCGCTTGTTGCAGGCGCGCCGAAAGCTCGGATTTTGGATGGTAAATATGCCGACGCGGTTCTAAAAAGCCTAACAGATGAAAACTTAGATGCCGCGTTTAAGGCATTAATTCTTACCCTGCCATCAATTCCAGAAATTGCGCTTAAAATTGGCAATGACATCGACCATTCGGCCATACATAAAGCGCGTGAAGCCTTGGCTCTGCACATTGCCGAGCGAAACCACGGTGAGATGCAATATCTTTATGTCGAGTTTAATCAGGATCAAAGCTTTGAGCCCGATGCAAAAGGTGCAGGTGTGCGTTCATTTAGAAACGCCTTATTGCGCGATTTAAACAAGGTAGATGCGCCTGAAAACCGCGAAATTCTGATCAGCCATTATCAAAATGCCAACAATATGGTTGATATGATGGGAAGCCTCGGAATTATGACAAATATTGATGGGTTTGATGCTTCGGCCTATATTGATGACTTTTATAAAAAGTTCGAAAATGACCATTTGGTGATTGATAAATGGTTTGGTTTGCAAGGCCGTGCCACAGGTGGCGCTACATTGGAAAATGTAAAAAAACTTACCAAACATGAAAAATTCTCATTTGAAACACCTAATAATATTTATGCGCTTATTGGCGCTTTTGCCATTGGTAACCCCATTGAATTCAATGCGATAGATGGTTCTGGCTATGAATTTTTGGCCGAAACGATTATTCGGCTTGATAAGGTGAATGCACAAATAGCCGCACGCATGTTGACACCATTGCGTAGTTGGAAAAACCTAGAACCCAAACGCCAGAAATTGGCAAAACAAGCCTTGGAGAAAATTGTAGATGTGAATAACCTTTCGGCTGATGTATATGAAATAGCATCAAAATCCCTTAACTATTAGTCTGTTAACTCAAGTCAAGCGAGAAATGGTTAATGTTGCTAAAAAAATTAATATAATATTAACCATAATTTCACTAGACAAATCACCCCAAAATGACTCACAAATAACATATGATTCGAAGGTGCGGCACATCTGAAGAATCTATGGATGCGGATCATAGGAGGAAGCTGAGTTGGATAATAATCAGCAGGGTGTAATAAACCCTAAGTATACCCCATTAGGCCTGGGGATACAGTTGGAGAAGAAAGCAGACTTTTTTACGAATAGCAGAACAATAAAACGATTGATTCCGATTTTATCAATTATTTTTGTTGCGATTGTTATCTGGGGTGTAATCAGTCAAGGCTACGGGCAATATGATGCAATTAAAGCATCTGAGAGAAATCGAGTGGCATTATTAGGCACTGTAATTGCTCAAAATATTGCAGCGTCACAAAAGGCAGATGCAGCAAACTCGATATTACCTGTTGCGCCTTCGGCCAATGACCTTAAATCAATTTTTCCTAAAACTTCAAATATGGGTTCGCAAACCATATTGATTGTTGATGCTGATGGCATCATAACTGCATCGACACCTGAAACTGTGGGTTTTGTGCAGCACGAAATTAGCCAAATTCTAAATGGCGAAAATGTTAAACAATTTGCCGACAGAAGTGCATATGAGCAATCTATAACTTTAACAAATGGTACAGAGATATTTGCGCAGAAATTCGAAATATCTGGCCATAACCTAACTTTATATGCTTTCCAAAAACTCACTTATATAGAACAATTATGGTGGGTCGATATTGGCACGAGCCTATCACTCGCAGTGGTCGCTACATTTGTACTGGTATTGATGACTTTGGGTTTTCTCATGCAAATGGCGCATTCCTCCCGTGCCGAAGAAATTATTGAAGCCACAGGCAATCATTTAAACCGCACGCTCGATAGAGGCCGCTCAGGTCTATGGGATTGGGACATTGCCCGCGGTCATGTATTTTGGTCATCTTCAATGTTTGAAATTTTGGGGTTGAAAAAATTTCAACATGTTCTGTCTTTCGGTGAAATTAAATCAATTTTACACGATGACGACAAAGGCATTATCGACGAGCTAAATGAATTGATTGAAACAGGTGGTAAAGTTTTTGATCGCGAATTTAGAATGTTAAACTCGGCCAATGAATGGGTATGGTTGCATATTCGTGGTGAAATTGTTGATGAAGAATTTGATTCAACAGTGCGCCTTGTTGGTGTGACATCGGATATATCTGAACACAAGGCCATTGAGGCGCGTTCTAACCTTGCCGACATGCACCTAAGCCAAGCCATCGAAAACATCTCTGAAGGCTTTGTAATGTGGGATAATGACCGTTGCTTGGTTATGTGTAACAAAAAATTCCAACAATTTTTCAAATTACCCAAAACGGCACTTCGTAAAGGCACACATCAGGACGATGTTTTTGCTGCAGGACAAAAAATTATAAGCAAAGACGTTATCGCTTTGGACGATTATAGCGATGACCAACATAGTGCATATGAATATTTGTTAGAAGATGGTCGTTGGTTGCATGTTTCAGAACGCACAACCGATAATGGTAGTTTTGTTAGTGTTGGTACAGATATTTCGCACATTAAACGCCATGAAAGCAAATTGGTCGAGAGTGAAAGAGAATTGATCGAAACTGTTAGTCATCTAGAAATTACCAAGAAAAAACTCGAAACTCATCAAGATGAATTACAAGTTTATGCCGAGCGCGCCAATAGTGCTAACCGTGCAAAAACAGAATTCTTGGCAAATATGAGCCACGAGCTGCGCACGCCATTAAATGCGATTATTGGTTTTTCTGAACTCATTCAAAGCCAAACATTTGGAGAGATTACCGAACCACGTTATGTAGAATATGCAGCTGATATTCATAAAAGTGGTCAGCATTTGCTTTTAGTCATCAATGATATTTTAGATATGTCTAAAATCGAGTCAGGCAATATGCAGCTTGAAATGCAAAAGGTTGAACTTGCCGAAGTTGCTGAAAGCTGCATGCGTATTGTTGCAGGTAGAGCCAGTGACCAAAAGGTCGAACTTGATATGCAAATTAAAGATGGCCTTTATATAAATGCAGATAAAAGAGCCTTGAAACAAATTTTGCTAAACCTATTGTCAAATGCCGTTAAGTTTTCGGAATCTGGTGGGCAGGTTAGTTTGAATGCGCAAAGCTCTGAAACTGGAATTAATATCGAAATTGCTGATAACGGCATTGGTATGAGCGCTGAATCATTAGCCAGCGTTGGCAAGCCATTTGCACAAATTGGCAGCCAACTCACTAAAAATCACGATGGCACTGGTTTGGGTTTGTCAATTTCAAAGTCACTCACAGAAATGCACGGTGGTTCTCTGAAAATCGCGAGCGAGCTGTCTCAAGGAACATTAGTTTCACTTGACCTACCACAATATAAAAAAGTGAAAGTATCTGCTTAAGCCCTCCCATGCAGATATTTAGTGCTAAAAAGGCGTATTGATCTGATGATTAATGCGCCTTTTCGTTTTGTTACAATTTAGCCGCCAATATTTCAATTTCGTTGTCACCCAATCACCTTCAATTGTTAGAATTGAAGGGATGATTGTTATGATGAAATCGCTTTTTCCAACGCCCCGATTTAAACTAATTTGACAAAACTCAATGAAACATATAACTTTTTATAAATTCTAGGGAGAAGAATAAAATGGACAAATTTACAACCATTGCAAATGGTGCGACAGATAAGATTAACGGCTTGCTTAAATCCAAACTGGATGAAGGGCAATATAAAGCGGTTTCCGATATTGTCGAACGCGCTGTGATTAAAGCGATTTTGGAAAGCCAACACCGTGCTGTTGACGCTGCGCTTAGATGCCCGGAAGCTGATCAAGATGTTGCTCACAAAATTGCAACCGAAATTCGCAAGAAAAATGATGCGCTTATTGTAAATTTATGTAGCCAACGCTAAAAACCATAAAAATTAAATTAGATAGCTCGGCTTTGGCCGGGCTATTTTTTTGCCATAATTACACTGTTTTAAGAGGATATTAACCACAAACGTTAATAATAAACCCCGAACATGAGGTTGTTATGCAAGTTGGGTTTAAAAAAATGAACTGGGGAGGGGGGCAACGTAGCTTCAGCGACACCAATAAAGTGCGCCGTCAGCGCTCTATCCAAATGCAAAAACAACGCGAAGCGCGTCGCGCGCGCAGCCAAGAACTTGCAGATCAGGCAATTTCTCGCATGCAACAAAATGCAAATATTTTCTCCATTAAGAGCGATGCGTCTTACTCATCGGTTGAGCAAACTTTAATTGTTGCTCAGCAACGTGCAATAGATGCGGCTGCAGCTAAACAAAGTAGCGGCCTAGGCCAAAACGCGAGTGTTGTGGCCTAGGGGTTTTCTAATTATTGTAAGTCAGAAAATGCTTTTGTTAGTCGTTCAGTGGCTTCAATGATTACAGATCTTGAGCAAGCTATGTTAAATCGCATAAATAAACGGCCATTTTCGCCAAATTGTAAGCCTGGTGATGGCGCAATTTGCGCTTGTTTTTTTATTCGGTCATTAATTTCGACATTTGTCATGCCTGTGCCCGAAAAATCCACCCACGATAGATAAGTTGATTCAAGCTTCATAGAGGCCAGACCTGGGATTTTATTGATGGCTTCATCGAATATTTTTCGGTTGCCGTCTATATATTCAATACAAGCTTCTAACCATTCTTCACCGCCATTATAAGCGGCCTCTGTTGCCTGCATGCCTACTGCACTACCATGGATGCCCAAACCTTTTGCAGTGCTGTCATATTGGGCTCTTAGTGCTTTATCTTGAATGATAAGGTTGCCAGATTGAAAGCCAGCAATGTTAAATGTTTTAGATGCCGCGGTGAGAACGATAATTCTATCCAAATGTTCGGGGGCAGCAAGTGACATAATTGTATGTTTATGGCCTTCAAAAACCAAATCATGGTGAATTTCATCGCAAATCAGCAATAAATCATGTTTCTGGCAAAAATCTGCAACCGATTTTAATTCGGCTTGCGACCAAACACGACCAGACGGATTATGCGGGGAGCAGAAAAGCATGATTTTTTCATTGCCCTTTAGGATGGCTTCTAGTGAAGGCAAGTCTAATTCGTAACGACCATTGTCATTCACCAAATCAGATGACAAAATTTCGCGTTCTGCGGCTTTGATGGTATTGGCAAACATGTGGTAAACAGGGTTGAAAATGATCACAGCATCGCCTTTTTGGCTAAATGCTTCTATGCAGAGCGCATACGCATTTACAATGCCTTGGCTGGTGAAAATCCAATCAGCATCGACATTCCAATCGTGCCGGCGGGACATCCAATTGATGATGGCATCTTTATAGCTTTTATCTTGTCCATAATACCCAAAAATTTGGTTTGCAAGCATAGTCTGCATGCCTTGAGCTACAGATTCTGGTGGTGCGAAGTCCATATCTGCCACCCACATAGGAATGCCAGTAACAGGGCTAACACCAAAAAGTGATTCCATCGAATCCCACTTCATGGAATGGGTGTCTAATCTATTGATAATTTTGTCAAAATCCATTTTCATCTCCCAAGTATAAACTGATGTTTAGGCTATACGAAGACCACCAGAAAAGAAACATCAATTGTGATAGATCAAAATTTATGATCTAATTGCCGTCATATCACAGGAGGATTTTATGAATTTTATTAAAAATATGGTTTTATTAGTTACTATTTTATTTGCAACGAATGTTATGGCGGCCGAAAACTCTATCCGAACAGGACAATTTAACGATGCAGACTCTGTTCATAATGGTGAAGGAATAGCTACACTTGTTAAAGATGGCGATAAAACAATACTGAAATTTGAAAATTTCTACGTAACACCTGGACCTGATTTATATGTTTGGCTTGCCAAGAACCCAACACCTAAAAACGCTCAAGATGTCACCAATGATAAAAACACGCAGCTTGCGAAACTAATAACACCAAGTGGCAAACAAAGTTATGAAATACCTGCTGATATTGACATGAGCGAGTTTGGATCGGTAGTGATTTGGTGCAAAGAATTTGGCGTGTTATTTGCTTCTGCAGAGTTGAAATAAACCGCATTAGACCAATGATCTAGATTCAGTTTTAATTAACTTTATGTGCAATATTGCATTTTCAAAGCAACCAATGTTTGTCATAATTACCAAAGTTGAATTAGGGGGGAACCTTATTTAGTGGTGATTTATGACAGTAACATCAGTAGTTTTTGGAAAACGAGAAAATACCAAGGCAGGGATCTTTGCGCCTAAGCTAGAACCTGCTCCTATAATTTATACTGGCCCTGAGAGACGTAAGTTTCCACGCCGTAAAATGCTTAAAACTTGCAAAATTATCTTCAATAACCGCAGTAGCGTTTTTGATGGTGTGATGGTGAATAAGGGTGAAAATGGCGCTAGACTTCAAGTTCAAAATTCAAGCTATGTCGCGCGCGAGTTTTTATTGGCCACGGTTTTCGGTAATCAACAATATTATTGTTCGATTGCATGGCGCGCTGGCGATTTAATTGGCGTGCAGTTTGACGATTAATATGGCGTATCAAACAAGGCATCACCTTCTTGATCTATAATCTGTTTGCCTTTTTTAAGCGCAGCATCATTGGCTTGCTCTTTGCTATGCAGACGATCCGCACGGATGAATTTTTTAGTTTTCAATTCATCATTTACAGTTTTACTAATCATGCCCGCGAGCAAAAATTCACTACCCTGCTTCATTTCTAGGGATTCTATTATGTATCCTTTATAGTCTTCATCACCCAAAATCACTGGTTCATTATTTTGATTTTTTTTGGTTCCACCAAATATTTTTGATAAAAATGACATATTTATTTCCCTAAATTTTTTTCTTAAAGTTTATCTTTGATTTAAGTATCTAGCAAGTCACAAATTAGACTGGGTGGATTAACGTTAATTTACGCACTTAATGATCTAACTTCACTATTGTTTATTTGCCATTAATATATTAATCTCTTTCGTGAAATGGCGAACATACGCCAATACCAGAATTGAAGAGGTTGTTATGGGATTAGATAGAGATGAAAACGGTAAATTGATGCTTAGATCACGCACGTGGTTTGACAATCCAGATAACCCGTCTCTCACTGCATTATATCTAGAACGTTATTTAAACTATGGTCTTACGCGTGAAGAGCTACAGTCT
Source organism: Hyphomicrobiales bacterium (assembly GCA_051531935.1). GTDB lineage: Bacteria > Pseudomonadota > Alphaproteobacteria > Rhizobiales > OSC116 > OCS116. Next base: position 368,427 of record JAOPTR010000016.1, on the reverse strand, counting down.
GGCAAGCCAATTATTGGCATAGCACAGACAGGATCTGACTTGTCACCTTGTAACCGCCCCCATATTGAATTAGCAAAACGGATTCGTGAAGGGATTCGCGAAGCAGGCGGCATCGCGATGGAATTTCCTGTGCATCCGATTCAGGAAACAGGTAAACGCCCAACCGCATCACTAGATAGAAACCTAGCTTATTTAGGTTTGGTTGAACTTTTATACGGCTACCCGCTTGATGGTGTGGTGCTTACAACGGGTTGCGATAAAACCACGCCTGCAGTGCTTATGGCAGCGGCGACGGTTAACATTCCTGCAATTTCATTTAGCTGTGGCCCTATGTTAAATGGCTATTCACGCGATGGTAAACTGTGTGGTTCTGGCTCTATTATTTGGAGTTCTCGCGAGGAACTCGCACTTGGTAATATCGACTATGAAGAATTTATGGATTTAGCTGAAAGCTCAGCGCCATCTGCAGGGTATTGCAATACAATGGGCACAGCTTCAACTATGAATAGCTTATCCGAAGCTTTGGGCATGCAATTGCCTGGTGGTGGTGCTATTCCTGCGCCATATCGTGAGCGTGGACAATTGGCCTATAAAACAGGCAAACGTATTGTCGATTTGGTGATTGATGATGTGCGCCCGTCGGACATTATGACCAGAGAAGCTTTCGAAAATGTAATCGTTGTTAACTCGGCTCTTGGTGGCTCAACCAATGCGCCAATTCATGTCACTGCCATTGCTAAGCATATCGGCGTTGATATGAATGTAGACGATTGGGAAAAACATGGTTTAGATGTGCCTTTATTGGTGAATCTACAACCTGCTGGCGAATATCTGGCCGAAGATTTTCATCGGGCAGGTGGCGTGCAAGCGGTGATTTCTGAATTGATGAAACATGATTTAATCCATGAAAATGCTATGACGGTTTCTGGAGATACAATCGGCAACAATAGCCGTGATGAGCCATCTCGCAATAAAGACGTGATTCGCGATTTTGATACGGCATTAATGGGCAAAGCTGGCTTTAAAGTGATTAAAGGCAATTTGTTTGATGCTGCGATTATTAAATTGAGCGTAGTTTCTGACGAATTTAGAGAGCGCTTGCTAAATAACCCTGATGATCCAGAAGCATTTGAAGGCATAGCCACCGTTTTTGATGGCCCAGAAATTTACCATGCTACAATTGATGACCCTGCTCTTGGTATCACTGAGCATTCTATCTTATTCATGCGCGGTACGGGTGCGATTGGTTATCCGGGGGCGGCAGAAGTTGTGAATATGCAGGTGCCTGCTTATCTACTTGAAAAAGGCATAACCACTTTGCCATGTATTGGTGATGGCCGCCAATCTGGCACATCTGGCTCGCCTTCAATATTGAACGCATCACCCGAAGCAGCTATCGGTGGCGGATTGGCGATTTTGCGCAATGGTGATAAAGTGCGCATTGATTTGAATAAAGGTGAAGCTAATATCTTGATTTCGGATGAGGAGCTTGCCCAACGCTATGCTGATTTAGAAGCCGCTGGTGGATATGACTATCCAGAATCACAAACGCCATGGCAAGAAATTCAGCGTAATATTGTCGATCAGTTGTCTGAAGGCATGGTGCTTAAAAATGCTGTTAAATATCAAAATCTTGCCGAAACTAAAGGCGTGCCAAGAGATAATCACTAACGGTATTTAAAATCATTATAAAATAAAAAAGCCCAACTCATTTATGTGAGTTGGGCTTTAATTTTGACAATTTATATGGCTTAGGCTTCTTGTTTTTTAAGTATGCGGAAAGCATGCAGTAGAGGCTCAGTATAACCATTTGGTTGCTCAACACCTTCAAAAACCAATGCTTTGGCAGCTTTATAGGCAATGCCATCAAAACCATCGCTCATGGCTGTGTAATCTGCATCATTTGCATTTTGACCATCAACTTTTGTGGCCATTTTCTCAAAGGCTGCATTCACTTGGGCTTCTGTACATATGCTGTGTGTTAGCCAGTTGGCAATATGCTGCGATGAAATCCGCAATGTCGCTCTGTCTTCCATCAGGCCAATATCATCCATGTCAGGTACTTTCGAGCAGCCTATACCGCTATCAATCCAACGCACAACATAACCCAAAATACCTTGAGCATTATTTTCTAACTCGCGTTGCACAACATCGTCAGGCCAATTTGTATCAGTGGCAATTGGCGGTGTCATTAATGCAGGCAAAGCAGGTGTTGGCTTCGCCGCAATTTCGCCGCGCAAGGCAAAAACATCAATTTCATGATAATGCATAGCATGTAAAGTTGCAGCTGTTGGGCTTGGTACCCATGCCGTGTTAGCGCCTGTAAGCGGATGCCCAATTTTTTGCTCAAGCATATTGGCCATCATATCAGGTGCTGCCCACATGCCTTTACCAATTTGTGCCACGCCAGATAGGCCGCAATCTAAACCAATCTGAACATTACGGGCTTCATAAGCCTTAATCCAACCACTGTCTTTCACTTCAGCTTTGCGAATAAATGCGCCTGCTTGCATAGATGTATGGAATTCATCACCAGTGCGATCTAAAAAGCCGGTATTGATAAACATAATACGACCAGAAACGGCTTTAATGCAGGCCGCCAAATTGGCAGATGTACGTCTTTCTTCGTCCATCACGCCCACTTTGATTGTGTGGCGTTCAAGGCCGAGAACATCTTCAACAGCGTCAAATAATTCATCAGTTAATTTGGCTTCATCGGAGCCGTGCATTTTGGGCTTAACAATATAAATAGACCCAGTGCGGCTATTTTTAAATTGGCTATTGCCCTTTAAATCGTGCATGGCAATTAGGCTGGTGATAATCGCATCTAATATGCCTTCTGGGCCTTCGCTACCGTCGGTAAGCTTAACCGCGCTATTGGTCATTAAATGCCCAACATTTCGCACCAACAATACTGAGCGACCGCTCAATGTAAGTTCTCCGCCGTCGGCTTTTTTAAAGGTTTGATCTGGCGCTAGTTTACGTGTCAGGCTTTTGCCATTTTTCTCAAATGTTTCTTGTAAATTACCCTGCATCAGGCCAAGCCAATTGGTATAAGCTGCAATTTTATCGTCCACATCCACGGCAGCGATGGAGTCTTCCATATCGCAAATTGTGGTCAAAGCAGATTCTAAAACAACATCGTTTAAACTAGCTTTGTCGGTTTTACCAATGTTACCATTTGCATTGATGTGCAGTTGAATGTGCATGCCATTTTTTTGGCACAAAATAATTGATGGTTGGCTTTCGCTGCCCACATAACCAACAAATTGGCTAGGGTCTGCAAGTGCAGGCGTTAAGGCACCATCTATGATGCAATAAGCACTAACATCTTTATGGCTACCTGTCGAAAGCGGTAGTGATTTGTCTAAATAATCTTTAGCCCATGCAATCACATTGCCGCCATGCACAGGGTCATAGCCTTTGCCTTGTGGTTTGCTTGACAAAACATCTGTGCCATATAATGCATCATATAGGCTGCCCCAACGAGCATTTGCGGCATTTAGTGCAAAGCGTGCGTTTAAAACAGGCACCACTAATTGTGGTCCTGCCATTGTCGCAATTTCAGGGTCGGTATTTTGAGTGGTGACAGCAAATTGTTCGGGTTCAGGTACTAAATAACCAATTTCGGTGAGGAAAGCTAAATAGCCATCCATGTCGGTAATCGCGCCCGGGTTTTGCTTATGCCACGTATCCATTTTGGTCTGTAAATCATCTCTAACAGCAAGCAACGCATGGTTTTTTGGTGCGAATTTTTTAAAAATATCGGCAGCACCTTGCCAAAATTTATCGGCGTCTAAACCCGTATTGGGTAAACATTTTTGTTCAACAAATTCAACTAAACTTGCGGCAAAATCAATGCCAGACTTGTTAATATATGCCATTTTAAATCCTTAAGAGTTACATTTGTGCGATTAGGTTTGCAGCTTCAATGCCTGCAACGGTACATAATTCATCATTGTCCGATGTATCACCAGTGACGCCGACTGCGCCAACAATATCGCCAGCAGCATCTTTAGCAATTAATCCGCCTGCGGCAGGAATAAGGCCAAATGGAGTTTGGCTTACAAAAGCGCCAACAAAATGCGGGCGGTCAATCGCCATTTTTTCTACCGTGCGGGACGAAACACCAAGTGCCAAAGCGCCTGCAGCTTTACCGGAAGCAATTTGAAAGCGAGAGTTTGAACAGCCATCTTGACGCTGAAACGCGATTGGGTTGCCACCTGCATCCAAAACCGAAACACTCAACGGGTTTAAGCCCAATTCAGCACCTTTTTTAAAAGCTGCGTCAATAATGATGTTTGCCGCTTCGAGCGATATTCTTTTCATAATGGTTCCCTAAAAATATGTATGATTTTCGATCTGTAGAATCGTTACCAATAAATCTAGACTATGCGTTGGTATTTTGGTAGATGGTAAATAACAAAAACTGTTTTCGCTCTGAGGAAAATAACAATTATGCGCACCAGTGAATATGAGCTTTATCGCAACATTGTGGAAGAAGGCAGCCTTTCGGGGGCAGGGCGAAAGCTAAACATCTCGAATGCAATGGTTTCAAAACGTTTGGCCGAGCTAGAACGACGTTTAGGAACGCAGCTTATTTTGCGCACAACCCATCGGTTTTCATTAACCCCATCGGGGCAAAGCTTTTATGAAGATGTTAAGAAAATACTTGAAACTGTGCATCTTGCCGAGGGGAAAATTTCGGGAGTGCAGCATATTCCTGCTGGGCGCTTGCGTGTATCTGCGCCCACTTCATTTGGCCGCCTGCACATTGCGCCTTTATTACATGGCTTTATGCAAGCACATCCTCAAATAGATTTGGAATTTAATTTAACCGATAAATATGTAGACATTAGGAATGAAGGCATAGATTTAGCCATACGAATTGCGGTCAACTTAACCGCCAGTGTTGATGGCGTTCGGTTAGGTACAAATTATCGCATCCTATGTGCCTCGCCAGAATATTTGAAGTTACATGGCGAACCAAAAGATATTTCGCAACTGAATGAACATAAATTATTAGCCACAAACGACCAAATGCCATGGCGTCTTACGGGCTCTAAAGGCGAGGTTTTGATTGCAGGTAAAAGCCTAGTGAGTACCAATTCGAGTGAAATTGTACGTGAATTAGCCATCACAGGAAGTGGCATTGCGTTGCGCTCACTTTGGGATATTTCAGACGAGTTAGACACTGGCCGCTTGGTGCGCATTTTGCCACAGTATGAAGGCTCTAATAATGTTGGAATTTACGCAGCATGGCCACAGGCCGAAATTATACCCGCCGCAGTTAAAATATTTGCCGCATATATGAAAGAGGCGCTCAAACCTTCACTTGCGCGCCTCCCATAATCAGTATCAAGCTTTTTGCTGCACTTCCGTTACCGCGATAGATGCAATATTCACTAAGCCCCTTGTGGTCACACTTGGTGTTATCACATGCGCAGGTTTTGCTGTGCCCATTAAAATAGGGCCAACATGCAAGGCATTTGTAGCTTCCTTAAGCAGTGTAAGCGCAATGTTAGAAGCATCAAGATTAGGAAATAGCAATAGATTTGCTGATCCCTTAAGTGAAGAATTGGGTATTAATTTTTGGCGGTATATTTCACTTAAGGCAACATCGCCCTGCATTTCACCTTCCAACATCATATCTGGAAATTTAGCTCTTAATTTATGATATGCGCGGTTCATTTTTTCGGTCGATTTACTGGTGCGCGAGCCAAAGTTAGAATAAGACAGCATTGCAGTTTTAGGCTCGATGCCAAAATTCTTAAAATGTTCGGCAGCTTCGCTCGCCATGGCAACAATCTCGTCGCAAGTTGGTTCGTCCGTTACATATGTATCAGCAAGGAACATCGGCTCTTTATTGGCAATTAATAAAAGCGACAATGCAGAGTAATCAGGCGCATTTTCGGCCAACCCGATGATAGATTTAATGTCACGTATATGCTTGATATAACGACCTTGTAACCCGCAAATAAGCGCATCTGCATCGCCGCAATCAACAGCCAAAGCACCAATTACAGTGGTGTTTGTACGCACAATTGTGCGTGCAGCGTCAGGTGTTACGCCCTTGCGAATAACCAACGAGTGGAAGCGCTCAACATATTGGTGATAACGCGGGTCATCTTCGGGGTTAATCACCTCGATATCAGTGCCAAGCTTTAGGTTGAGGCCAAAACGCTTAAGCCGCGCTTCAATAACCGATGGACGGCCAATAAGCATAGGGATGGCGCTACCTTCTTCAAGCAATACTTGGGCAGCACGCAATACACGCTCATCCTCACCATCGGCAAAAATAACTCGTTTTGGGTCGGCTTTAGCACGTTCAATAATTGGCTTCATCACCATGCCAGAGCGGAATACAAAACGCTCCAATGTGCTCATATATACATCCATATCTTCGATAGGACGCAAAGCCACTCCTGTTTGCTCAGCCGCCAGAGCAACAGCAGGGGCAATGTGTAAAATTAAGCGTGGGTCAAATGGGCTAGGGATTAAATAATCTGGACCAAATGTAGGTATGTTACCGCTTACCGAGGTGGTCGTATCATCTAAAATTGGTTCGCGTGCCAATGCAGCAATGGCATTCACGGCCGCCATTTTCATTTCTTCGTTGATCGCACTCGCCACTACATCCAATGCACCGCGGAATAGGAATGGGAAACACAGCACATTATTCACTTGGTTCGTGAAGTCACTTCTGCCTGTGCAAATCATCGCATCTGGGCGCACTTCGCGGGCTAAATCGGGCATAATTTCGGGTGTTGGGTTGGAGAGAGCCAAGATTAAAGGATTTTTTGCCATTTTTTCCAACATGTGCGGTTTCATAATACCCGCCGCGCTGAGGCCTAAGAAAATATCGGCACCAGGCATGCAATCTTCTAGCGTGCGTAAATCTGTATCGCGCTCATAAGCGCCTTTCCATTTATCCAAGTTGGAGTTTCGGCCTTGGTAGATAACGCCTTTACTATCGCAAACTAAAATATTTTCTTTTTTTGCGCCCAAAGATACAAGTAAATTAAGACAAGCCAATGCCGCTGCGCCCGCGCCCGAAGCCACAATGCGCACATCTTCAATTTTCTTATTAGAAAGATGTAAAGCATTAATAACCGCAGCGCCCACAATGATAGCCGTACCATGCTGGTCATCATGAAAAACAGGAATTTTCATCCGTTTGCGTAATTCTTCTTCAATATAAAAGCATTCAGGGGCTTTGATATCTTCTAAATTAATTCCGCCAAAAGTTGGTTCTAATGAGGCGACTGTGTCAATGAATTTATCAGGGTCTAATTCATCAACTTCAATGTCAAAAACATCTATGCCTGCAAATTTTTTGAATAAAACCGCTTTTCCTTCCATCACTGGTTTTGAAGCCAGCGCACCAATGGCACCCAAGCCCAAAACAGCTGTTCCGTTAGAAATTACGGCAACCAAATTACCACGTGACGTATAGTCCGAAGCTTTTAGGGGGTCTTTCTCAATTTCCAAACACGGTGCTGCCACACCAGGTGAATATGCCAATGCCAAATCGCGTTGGTTGCCCAATGGTTTGGTGGCTGTAATCTCCAATTTACCTGGTTTTGGATATTGATGAAAATGCAACGCCGCTTGGTCGAGCGCTTTTTTCTCGTTAGAATCGTCAGTCATAATATACTTGCCCAATCATGTATAAGATTATGTTTTCATTTGTAAATATTAAATATATTTGCAAATGAATTAGTTTTAAATTTAGAAAATAAGAGCTTCAAGATAAGAGAGATAGGCAAGATGTCAATATATTTTAAAAATTGATATATTAATAATGGGTTTGATCGGATAGGTTGCCGCTAAATCGAACTTGCGGCCCAGTCACTCAATTTTATCCATTTAATTTGGGCGTCAATGGCCATCTTTATAATGCATGATAATCTGGTTGTTCTCGGTTATATTGTGCCGTTAAATGAATGGGTTGAGAAAATATTCATTGCTACAGGTGTCGAACGAATATAAGCTTCAATCTTTGAATTGGGTTCAAAATTTGGGTATAGAGGGTCAAAATGTCAACAATCGCAATGCCAGATCCAGATCTTGCAATTCTAAATCGACGACAAGAAATTGTGGCAGCTTTAGAAGCTGCATTACCACAAAATACAGTAATTAGTGATGTTGCCGAAACCATTGCTTACGAATGTGATGGGCTGTCGGCCTATCGCTGCACGCCTTTGGCCGTTACACTGCCTAGCAATACGCAAGAAGTTTCAGCCATTATGAAAACCTGCCATAAACTTGGAGTGCCAGTTGTGCCGCGCGGTTCTGGTACCTCGCTCGCAGGCGGAGCATTGCCAACCGCCGATAGCATAATTCTTGGCACCGCAAGGCTGAATAAACATTTAGAAATCGACATTCCTAATCGGTTTATTAAAGTTGAAACAGGCGTAACAAATCTTTCAGTCACAGGTGCAGTTGAGGATCAAGATTTTTTCTATGCGCCAGACCCATCTAGCCAACTTGCCTGCGCCATAGCAGGTAATATTGCCATGAATAGTGGTGGCGCTCATTGTTTAAAATATGGCGTGACAACCAATAACCTGATGGGCGTAACAATGGTTATGGCCGATGGCGAGATTGTCGAAATTGGCGGTTCGCATTTGGATGCTGCGGGATATGATTTATTGGGCGTCATTTGTGGCTCGGAAGGCCAATTAGGCATCGTGACCGAAGCGACATTACGCATATTACCAAAGCCAGAAGGCGCACGGCCTGTATTGATTGGTTTTGATGAACCTGCTGTTGCAGGCCAATGCGTAGCAGATATTATAAAATCGGGTATTTTGCCTGTCGCGATCGAATATATGGATCGGCTTATCATTAAAGTGGCTGGCGAATTTTCGGGCGCAGGATACCCCGATGTCGAAGCTTTGCTGATTGTTGAGGTTGAAGGTAGTGAACAAGAAATCAACGAGCAGCTCGATAAAATTACTGAAATTGCCAATAAATTAAACCCTGCTGCTATCAAACAAAGCCATAGTGAAGAAGAATCTGCAATGATTTGGAAAGGCCGAAAATCGGCCTTTGGCGCGGTTGGGCAAATTAATGACTATATGTGTTTAGATGGCACAGTGCCCGTGAGCCGCTTGGCAGATGTATTAAAAGGCATTGGTGAGTTATCCGAAAAACATGGCTTGCAAGTGGGTAATGTTTTCCACGCAGGTGATGGAAATATGCACCCACTTATCCTCTATAATGCCAACCAAGAAGGCGATTTAGAACGTGCCGAAAACTTTGGCGCTGACATTTTGCGCCTATGTGTCGAAGTGGGCGGCTGCTTAACGGGTGAGCACGGAGTTGGCATAGAAAAACGCGATTTAATGACGGTTCAATATACGGATGTAGATTTAGAAGCACAAATGCTTGTGAAGGATTGTTTTGACCCAGATTGGTTGCTAAACCCCGCAAAAGTCTATCCGCTTGCTTTAAGCGAAAAACGCAGAAATTCCAAGAATATGAGGGGCGACAATGCTTGATTTAATAACCCCAACAGATGAGCAACAACTCAGCCAATTGGTTGCGGATGCTAATGCGCAAAAGCGTACTCTTAAAATTCAGGGTGGGGGCACGCGCGCAGGGCTTGGTGGCATAGTGGCAACCAAAACTATTCTATCTTTAAGCGATATTAAGGGCGTAAATTTATACGATCCTGCAGCACTGACACTGGTTGCCAAAACAGGCACTCCATTGGCAGAAATTGAAGCATTGTTGCAAAGCGAAGGCCAAAGATTAGCATTTGAGCCGATGACCCATAACTCCATTTATGGAACAGATGGACAATCGACAATTGGTGGCGTTGTGGCGTGTAATATTTCTGGCTCAAGGCGCATTCAAGTGGGGGCGTGCCGAGATGCGCTTTTGGGCGTGCGGTATGTTTCTGGCTCTGGTGAGATTGTTAAAAATGGTGGCCGTGTGATGAAAAACGTAACGGGCTTAGATTTAGTGAAGCTGATGGCAGGTTCATTCGGCACATTGGGCATACTTACCGAAGTTGCTTTTAAAACACTGCCATTGCCAGAGCGCCAAGCCACTTTAGTTTTTGAAAATCAATCCTTGATGGATGCAATCGACATTATGTCGGCAGGGCTTGGCTCACCGTTTGAGGTGACAGGCGCGGCTTATATAATGAATAAAAAACAGGTGCTTCTAAGAGTTGAAGGCTTTGACAGTCAGGTTGACTATCGACTGAATAAACTAAAAGGCCTATTGGCAAAAACTAGCGATACAAACATTTTAGAAGCCGAACAAAATGCCGAAATTTGGCAGCAAATTCGCAATGTCGAAATTTTTGCAAATAGCAAAACTCCCATTTGGAAAATATCGGTAAAACCAAGCGATGCAATTGCTGTCACACAAGAAATATTGGCCGATGCCGAAGCAGAGATTTTGTATGATTGGGGCGGTGGACTAATGTGGGTGAATTTGAACGATGATAACAATGATGCAAGCGCCAAACTAATTCGTAATGCAGTGGCAAAAACCAGTGGCCATGCCACATTGGTGCGGGCGTCGGATGCAATAAAAACGAAAATACCTGCGTTTCAACTAGAATCTATTGGTGTGGCGAAATTATCGGCCATGATAAAAAATAAATTCGATCCTAGCGGCATTCTAAACCCAAATTTAATGGGAAATTTAGGCATAAAGGGGCGCACAAATGCAAACTAATTTCACCCCTGAACAGTTAAAAGACACTTCAACCGCAGCTTCAAATAAAATTTTGAGAGCTTGTGTACATTGCGGTTTTTGCACTGCCACTTGCCCCACTTATCAATTGCTGGGTGATGAGTTAGACAGCCCGCGTGGCCGCATTTATTTAATCAAGGATATGCTAGAAAACAACCGTGTGCCTGACGAAAAAACAGTAAAACATATTGATAGATGCTTAAGCTGTTTGGCCTGCATGACAACTTGCCCATCGGGCGTGCATTATATGCATCTTATCGACCATGCGCGTGAATATGTAGAGCAAAAATACACCAGAAAATGGGATGATAGGGCGATTAGATGGATGCTAGCCCGTATTTTGCCACATTCTAATCGGTTTCGGTTGGCTATGTTTGGCGCCAAAATTGCCAAGCCTTTTGCACCCATATTGCCTAAAAAAATTCGCTCAATGGTTGAATTTGCACCCAATAAATTACCCCCGAAATCACCAAATGATAGGCCGCAAACTTTTGCCGCCCAAGGTCAACGCAAAAAACGTGTGGCTTTGATGACTGGTTGCGCACAAAAAGCCCTAAATACTGACATTAATGATGCAACCATTCGTATTCTGACACGGCATGGTTGCGAGGTGATTGTAGCCAAAGGCGCAGGCTGTTGTGGCGCACTCACTCATCACATGGGCAAAACCAGTGAAAGCCATGCGACGGCAGCAAAAAATATCAATGCGTGGGGGGCCGAAATGGATGGCGAAGGCTTGGATGCAATTGTTATAAACACCTCGGGCTGTGGCACGACCGTTAAAGATTATGGGCATATGTTCAAAGAAACCCACTTGGCCGAAAATGCAGCACGTGTTTCGGCAATATCTAAAGACATTTCAGAGGTGATGATAGATATAAAATTAGAAAATGCTAACAAAGCCAAAAACTTAAAAGTAGCCTATCATTCGGCTTGTTCGCTACAACATGGGCAGCAAATTAAAACTCACCCCAAGACCTTGTTAAAACAAGTTGGGTTTGCAGTGGTTGAGCCTGCGGAATCTCACTTATGTTGTGGCTCTGCGGGTACTTACAATTTAATGCAGCCCGAAATTTCGGGTCAATTAAAGCAACGGAAAATAAAAAACCTAGAAGCCAAAACACCAGAAGTGATAGCGGCGGGTAATATTGGCTGCATGATGCAGCTTGGCTCGGCGACAGGAATTCCGATCGTTCATACAATCGAGCTATTAGACTGGGCTACAGGTGGCCCAATGCCACCTGCAATGAAGTAAAGTTTAAGGTGATTAGTCAGAGTTTTTAGTCTGGGCTTTAACCGCAAGTTGTTTGAATTACCACGCAATTGGCGTCTCGGTAATAGGTGCAGCCACCTTTTTCAAGCACAGCAACACAGTCCGAATTATATGCAGGCTCACCACCTCCGCCACCAACATAACCATTGAAATAAGTGACGAACACAACCACCATCGCACCACAAAATAGATAAGTGGTGGTTTTTTTGACACTGCTGTCATTCCAAAGCAAATAAATAGCACCAGGGCATAAAATAAAAACAAAAAGAATATCACGGAAACTGCGCAACCCAAAAAACAAGAATCCCACCGATACAATGAGGACCACTACGGTTATGGTCTTCCTTTGATTATCGTCAAAAATGGAGCTTTTCCAAACGGCATATAGCCCAATTGGGAAAAAGAAAACAAGCCATGCGATGATGATTGTGCGGTTCTCAAGCCAAGTTTTACGCGGTTCTTCCATCATTAGCTCCCAATAAGTTAAACATCAAGAATAGCTTATTTAAACGGAATTGTCCGAATTTTGATATTTTACATGCCAGCGTGCTTTTCTTCACGTTGGAATATCCAATCACTTTGTGTGGATTGTTCGGGGCAAAAATAATAACCTGCAATTTCAAATTTCTTAATGTCTTCGGCATTGGTAATGCGGTTGTCGATGATGTAACGAGACATCAATCCACGAGCCTTTTTTGCGAAAAAACTAATCACTTTATAATGGTTGTTTTTTTGATCTTTAAAAATAGGTGTGATGATTTGAGCGTTCAATTTTTTACGGTTCAGCACTTTGGAATATTCGTTAGAGGCAAGGTTTATTATCACATTGTCTTCATCACTAAAAGCGTCACTTTTGGCTTCTTTATTCATAGCCAAAGTTAAACTATCACCCCAAAAATGGTATAAGTTCGTGCCTTTTGTTGTGGCTAGTCGCGTGCCCATTTCCAAGCGGTACGGCATAATCAAATCCAATGGCTTTAAAATGCCGTATAGCCCAGAAAGAATGCGCAAATGTTGTTGCGCAAATTCAAAATCAGCTTCGCTCATGGTTTCAGCATTTAACCCAATATAAACATCGCCCTTAAAGGCCAAAATGGCCTGCTTAGCAGTGTCAGTTGTGAAAGGCAGTTTCCACTCTTTATAGCGCGCAACGTTAAGTGTGGCGAGGTTTTCGCTCAAACCCATAAGTTTTGAAATATCAGCAACTTTTAGTTTTTTAAGTTGGGCATTTAATGTGCGAGATTTGTTTAAATATTCAGATTGTGTGTAAATATCTGTAACAGGCGCTGTTTCAAAATCTAGAGTTTTAGCAGGCGATATAATAATTTGCATGTGAGTGCCTTTAATATAATTTACCTAAGCTATAACTCTAAATAATGATTCTCAAAAGCCATATAATTGAGATGGGTTATCGACAAAAATTTGCTGTCTTACTTTGGTCGAGCCAGCCCAGTCATTCATTAAATCTATCAAATGAGCATCGTTTGGATAGATATCCGCATTCACCGCCATATTATGAGGCCAATTGGTTGCCCATAAAATACGTTCTGGAGCATATGCGATCAACGCCTTTGCCATAGCAGCCACGTCGTCATATCCCGGTGCGCCGACAATAGAAGTTTCGTAGTAACCTGCTAATTTAACGTAGCAATTGCCACGGTCAATGAGTCTTAGTAAAGCCGTAAACGATGGGTCGTCAACACTTACAGGTTCTATGTATTTTCCAGTATGGTCGATGACATAATCACCTTGAATTTGCTTTAATAATGGCTCATGTTGCACCATTTCTCGTCCGTCAAACTGCACAATTAAATTCCAACCGAACGGTTTGACTCTTGCATTCACAGCAAGTAATCCTTCGAGCCCAATTGCCCCTTGCAAGATATTCATAATGCGCGCTCCACGCACACCTTGCATGGTCATAGAATCAATTTCGTCGTCGGTAATAGTCTCTGGATTAATAGCCACAATTGCGCGGGCTTTTTCACCAAAATGGTATAGCGCATCCAATGTGCATCTATTGTTAAATTGGTAACCATTGCCATTGGTAAGTACCACGCGCTCCAGCCCAAGCCATTTTTGCACTTGCTCGTAATGTTCGATTAATGCGTCAGAAACCAAGCCTGGGCCGCCTTCTTCGGGGCCAAAACGTTTGCTGTCATAAATATGGATGTGGGTATCAACCGCGCCTTTGGGTAAAGCGATTTTAGGTGGTGTTCCTGATAATTTTCTGAAAGTCATTATGTTCCCTTATTACTATTTGGGTGCAAATTCTAAAAGTGCTTCGCGATTAATTTCAATACCTAGGCCTGGACCATTTGGAACGCTAACAACGCCATTCACATGTTCGATTGGCCGCTTAATAATCGCCTGTCTAAAGGGGTTATGTGTGCGGTCAAATTCAAGCATTGGTGAACGTTGATTAAATGAAGGCGGTGAAGGTGGAATGATGGCGTGAAAATGCAAACCAGCAGCCAATGCAACCGCGGTGCCCCAAACATGCGGCACCAACCGGACATGATGAGTTTCGCATAATGTAATGAGTTTGCGCGCTTCACTTAGCCCACCAACGCCACATACATCTGGTTGTAAAATATCAACGCAACCCTGTTTCATAGCTTCGTCATTGGCATATCGACCGTGCCAAGTTTCGCCTGCTGCAATGGGTATAGATTGTTTTTCGCGTAGTTGACGATAAGAAGCCAATGCTTCTGGAATTACAGGTTCTTCAAACCATTCAATATTTAAATCTTCCACTTTTCGAGCGACAGCAAGTGCATCAATCACATCATATCCGTGGTTGGCGTCAATCATCAAAGCAATTTCGCCACCTATCGCATCGCGTACGGCTTTAATAGTCGCAACATCTTGCTTCACACCAAACCCGATTTTAATTTTAACAGCTTTAAAGCCCGCATCTACACAAGCTTTCATTTCCTTAACGCATGCTGTTGCGTGGTCTTGCCCAACCGGTTTAAAACCACCCGTTGCATATGCGGGAATTTCAGTGCGGTATGCCCCTCCCATTAACGCATAAATTGGTGCGTTATAGTGTTTGCCTGCAATGTCCCACAAGGCAATGTCTATGCCGCTTAATGCAGTATGCACAACACCTCGTTGGCCTTGGTCACGATATTGATTGTAGGTCTCTAACCAAATTGGTTCGATATCCAATGGGTTGCGGCCAATAATCAGCTTGGCCATGCTGTTAATGGCTGCTGCGTTAATATCGGCAGGGCCTAAACATTCGCCCCAACCAATTGTGCCATCGTCACATACAATTTCTACAAGGCAATGGTATCGCGCTGCGAAGGTCGAAAATGACATTTGAAATGGCGTTTCAAGTTCGTGGTATAATAAATGGGCGTTAATTTCAATTATTTTCATTAATGATAGCCTTTCATTATTGCAGCTAAGGTTTCTACTTCTTGGGCCGTTAAATCGGTAAGTGGCGGGCGTAATTTACCTGCATTTTTACCAATTATATTCACCCCTGCTTTAATTGCCGAAACAGCATAACCAGGTGTTTTGTCGCGCAATTCCATAAATGGATAAAAGAAATCTTTAAGCAGACCGTCCATCGTGGCTTTGTCGCGCGCGCGCATGGCGGTGTAAAATTCTAACGCCATTTCTGGCACAAAATTAAATACAGCGGATGAATAAGTGCTCACACCCATAGCATCATAAGCTTCAGCAAACATTTCGTGAGTTGGCATGCCGCCGACATAAGATAAACGCTTACCGCATTTGACAATAATCTCGCGCACTAAGTTAATGTCACCCGTGCCGTCTTTAAAGCCAATTAAATTTGGGCAATTGTCAGCAAGGCGTAAAACGGTATCAGCACTTACAATGGTATTGGCGCGGTTGTATATAATCACTCCAAAATCAACGCTATCGCACACGGCTTTAATATGTTGATACATGCCTTCCTGCGCACCAGCAATTAAATAATTGGGTAGAAGTAAAATGCCATCAGCGCCTGCTTGCTCTGATTTTTGGGCAATTTCGATGGCCATTTTTGTGCCATATCCGCAACCTGCAATAATGGGAGTATCACCTGCCGAATCTTTAGCAGCTTTTACAACCGTAATAATTTCTTCTGGTGTTAATGAGAATAACTCACCAGTGCCGCCTGCAGCAAATAATGCGGCAGCATCATATTGAGATAGCCAAGAGATATGCTCTTGATAGGCGGGTTTGTTAAATTCTAAATCGTCATCAAAATGTGTGACGGGAAACGACAATAAGCCAGATGCAATGGTGACTCTTAATTCGTGTGGATGCATTTTAGCGCTTTCAAAGATTTTAAGTTGGCTCATCATAAATTTAAATGATGAATTGTCAATATTTGTATGATGAATTATTCTATTTATCTTGAATAATGCGGGATAATGCACGGTATCGACGAATGCCATTATTGAGATGTAATTGCATGGCAAGTCGTGCAGCGGAGCTATCTTGGATGTGAATGGCGTTTAATATTGTTTCATGTTCATTTAAGATTTGTTGTTCAATTTCTGTATCTAATGGCAAATTTGCTTCTATGCGCAATTGCGAACGTGGGATGGCATTACGCCCAATTAACGTTAAAAAGGTAACAAATTTATCATTGTTGGCCGCCTCGGCAATAGCAACATGAAAAGCAAAATCTTGTTTCTCTGAATTTTCGCCAGCTAAAACTTTATTTTTAAAAGCTATAAATGCGGTGTGGATGTTCGCCTCTTGTGCAGGCGAGGCGCGTGTTGCAGCAAGTTCGGCAGCGCCGGCTTCAACAGCAGAACGTAACTCTAAAGCTTCAATCACTTCTGAAATTGTTTTTGGGTTTTCGCTAAGTAACGCAATTGTATGGGCGGGCGGTTCTAAAACAAACACGCCGGAGCCTTGCTTAGAGGCAAGTAACCCATCTGCTTTGAGGTTGGAAACAGCTTCTCGTATAACAGTGCGGCTCACGCCATATTGGTCAACAAGCTTTTGCTCCGTTGGCAATTTATCGCCAGGCTTCAATATTTTTTGTTCGATTTTAAGCCGTAAAGCGGCTGCAGTTTTTTGTGTTAAATTCATAATATGATGACCATAGCACTAATTTTTATAATGTCGAAAATAAACTAATTGATAGTATGAATTTTTCAGTTTAGGTTGTTGAAAACAAATTGGGACGAAAAATATGGCACGATTATTAATAACGGGCGCAGCAGGTGGTTTAGGTAGTGTGTTGCGCGAACGGCTGAAAAATTGGCAAGAAAAGCTTCGCCTGTCAGACCTCGAACCCATCAGCTCTGCCCAAAATGGCGAAGAAATTGTGCAATGCGATTTGGCTGATATGAAAGCGGTCGAAGGTTTAGTAAACGGCTGCGACTACATCATTCATCTTGGTGGAATTGCAAATGAATATAAGTATGAGCCAATATTGCAGGCCAATATAATGGGTACTTACAACATATATGAAGCCGCACGCAAAGCTGGTGTAAAACGTATATTATTTGCCTCCTCCAACCGCGCAACTGGAAATTACGACCGCTCAACAACCGTTGACGCTGAAATGCCCTATAGGCCAGACAGTTTTTATGGTGTTTCCAAGGCTTATGGTGAGGTGTTGGCTAGATATTATTTCGACAAATATGGCATCGAGACCGCATGTGTTCGCTTTGGTTCTTGTTTCCCCGAACCCGTTGATAAGCGCATGCTTGCAACATGGATGAGCTATGATGATTTAGAAAGCTTGGTAAAGCGTATCTTTGAAATTGAAATTCTGGGTTTCAAAACAATATATGGCGTTTCAAATAATAAGGGCGTGTTTTGGGATAATCATTTAGCAGATGATTTAGGTTGGCAACCCAAAGATTCAAGCGATCCTTTTGCGGCTGATGAGAGTTTGCAAAAGGAAGCAACAGAAATTGCGGAGCGAAAACAAGGTGGCGCTTTTGCGGCTGGCGGGCATTTCGATTATGACGGCGAGGACGCACCAACGGAATAATTATCTTTTCTCCATACATCCCCCTAAACTTTGTGTTTTGATTGCTTTTGAGGGTATTTGATCAAAAATGATTGTTTTTAGATTGACTCTGAATGAATTTGATGGAAAGCTAGCGGAAGGCGCTGCTTTGTCAGTCCTAAAGTTGCAGGTTTAAATTATACAGTGTGAGCAATCACACGGGGGAGTGTAATTAAAACGAGCCTGTTTTCATTCCAGGGAGGGAATTAATGAATATTTTAAAGAAATTAGCTGCTGCGACTGCGCTTTCTGCACTCGTGTTAGGCGCTTCGCCAGCTTTTGCACAAACGAAAATTGCACTAGTGGTTAAAGCACTTGGTAACGGCTTTTTTGATGCCGCTGCAAAAGGTGCCGAAAAAGCTGCTGTTGAACTTGGTGATGTAGAGATTATTTACACTGGCCCAACTTCAGCAACTGCCGAAGGACAAATTGAAATTATCAATGCGCTTATTGCTCAACAAGTGAATGCCATTGCTATTTCGGCTAACGACCCTGACGCTCTTGTGCCTGTGCTTAAAAAAGCTATGAGCCGTGGCATCTCGGTAATTTCATGGGATTCTGGTGTGGCTGCTGAAGGCCGCCAAATGCATCTTAACCCATCTGATACAGATCTAATCGGCTCAACAATCTTTAAACTAGCTGCTGATTATCTGCCAGATGGTGGTGAAGTGGCTATTTTGAGCGCGTCTTCAACAGCAGCAAACCAAAATTCTTGGATTGATGCCGGTAAAGCTGCATTACCAACAATGTTCCCTAATATTAAATTAGTGGCCACTGTTTATGGCGATGATGACAGTGTTAAATCTACTGACGAAGCAAAAGGCTTAATCGCTAGCCATCCGAACCTAAAAGCCATTATCGCTCCGACAACAGTTGGTGTTGTTGCTGCCGCTCAAGTGGTTACAGATATGGGTCTTATCGGTAAAATTAACGTAACTGGTTTGGCTTTGCCATCTGAGTTTAAACAATTTATCGACAATGGTTCATCTAAAGCTGTTGCGCTTTGGAACCCAATCGACCTTGGTTATTCTGCAGTGTATATTTCACACGCATTAGCTAATGGTACAGAAGCTAAGCCTGGTGCAACGCTTTCAATTGGTAGTGTTGGTGAAATTACTTTGGATGATACAAACAGTGCAGCAATGGCAGCACCGTTCACATTCGATGCTTCAAACATTGAAGAATTCTCTAAAATTTACTAGAGTTATCTGATGATAGCCCTGCCAATTCATAACGCTTTGGCAGGGCTGTTTTTATAAAGCAATATTATGCAACAACCCATCCTCACATTAAAAAATATAAGTAAGTCCTTTCCAGGAGTTAAAGCGCTAGATGGCGTGAGCTTAGAGCTTTACGCAGGCCAAGTTACGGCCTTAATTGGTGAAAATGGCGCTGGTAAATCGACCCTCGTTAAAACCCTCACAGGTATTTACACACCCGATTCGGGTGAAATTTCAATTCAAGGTAAAGTTATCTCATTGAAAAGCGCACATGATGCGTTTGCCAATGGCATTACCGCCATTCATCAAGAAACTGTTTTATTTGATGAATTGAGCGTTGCCGAAAATATATATCTTGGCCATGCGCCAAAAACCAAATTCAAAACCATTGATTGGCCTGAAATGCGCAAACAAGCGCGCAAAATTCTAGATGAAATGGGCGCAGAACATATTGATGAAAATGAAAGCCTAAAAGAACTAGGCATAGCCAACAAACATTTGGTTGCCGTGGCTCGTGCCATGTCTATAGATGCACAAATCGTAATTATGGATGAGCCAACAGCGGCGCTTTCACATAAAGAAATCGAAGACCTATTCACTCTGATTGAACATTTAAAAAGCCAAGGTAAGGCGATATTATTTATATCGCATAAGTTCGATGAGATTTACCGAATTGCAGATAGATACACCGTATATCGCGATGGGCAAATGGTTGGTGCTGGTCTGCTAAAAGAAAGTAGTCAGAGCGAAATTATACAAATGATGGTTGGTCGTGCGGTGGATCAGATTTTCCCCAAGCGTGTAAGCAGTGCAGGGCAGACTATTTTAAAAGTTACAGGCCTAAGTCATCCAACTGAGTTTGACGACATTAATTTCGAATTAAAAAGTGGTGAGATTTTGGGCTTTTACGGCCTTGTTGGGGCAGGGCGAAGCGAAGTGATGCAAGCTTTGTTTGGCATTACCAAACCTGCATCTGGCACTATTCATATCGAAGGGGAGGCCATTCAACCCCGCTCGCCTGCCGATGCAATTTCGGCAGGCATTGTATATGTGCCAGAGGAGCGCGGCACGCAAGGCGTCGTGGTTGATATGCCAATTTTCCAAAATGTATCATTACCATCCATGCGCAAAGTTTCAAAAAATGGTTTTTTACAAGCCGCTGAAGAATTTAACTTAGCGCGAGAATTTACATCGCGGTTAGATTTGCGCGCTTCATCATTAAGCCAATTGGCGGGAACCTTGTCAGGTGGCAATCAGCAAAAAATTGTCATCGCCAAATGGTTGGCTACTCATCCGAAGGTCATTATTTTAGACGAACCAACCAAGGGTATTGATATTGGCAGTAAAGCCGCTGTACATGAATTTATGGCCGAGCTCGTGTCTCAAGGGCTTTCAGTTATCATGGTGTCATCAGAATTACCCGAAATTATGGGTATGAGTGATCGTATTGTCGTGATGAAAGAAGGTAAAATTATCGCTGTTAAAGATAACAATGATGACCTTGGCCCGCAGGATATGCTGATGATTGCAGCAGGTATTGATGAATTAGAAAATAATGGAGCTTCCGCATGAGCAAGCTATTTAAATCACGCGAATTCTGGCTCTCCTTTGGCATTGTTGTCATTGTTTTAGGCGTTACATTAAGAGCGCCAGGTTTTGCCAAATTTAGCAATCTTGTCGATATTTTTAACAATACAAGCATGCTTATTATCTTAGCGCTTGGGCAAATGTTAGTTATTTTAACACGGTCTATTGATTTGTCTATGGCATCCAATTTAGCGCTTTCGGGCATGATTGTAGCCCTTATCAACGCCGCTTATCCAGATTTCCCCATTCCTGCGTTGATGTTAATTGCAAGCCTAAGTGGCTTGGCTCTTGGTGCCTTTAACGGCATATTGGTTTGGAAATTGGGCATACCAGCCATTGTTGTGACGCTTGGTACATTAACAATTTTCCGTGGCACTATTTTCTTGCTTGCTGGTGGTCAATGGGTCAATGCCGCCGAATTAAGCGAAGATTTTATCCAATTAACGCGGCATGATTGGTTGGGCCTGCCACTGTTATCTTGGTTTGCGATTGTCATTGCAGTGGTATTTTTTCTGTTTATGACACGCACCACAACTGGTCGTAACTTATATGCCATTGGGGTAAACCCAACCGCATCGGTATATGCGGGTATTGATGTGGGCAAAGTAAAGTTCATATCTTTTTGTATTTCTGGCTTGGTGTCTGGTTTTTGTGGTTTTCTTTGGGTCTCACGTTATGTGATTGGTTCTGTAGAAGTTGCTAATGGTTACGAACTTACCATTATTGCCGCTTGTGTCATTGGTGGTATATCAATTGCAGGCGGTGTTGGTAGCGTGGTAGGTACTATATTGGGTGCACTATTTTTAGGCATTATTAACAGCGCATTGCCTGTCATTAATATATCCCCTTTCTGGCAGATGGCCATTTCGGGTGGGGCGATTATTTTAGCCGTTATACTAAATGCGCGTGGTACGCGTAGTAAAGGTCGACTAATATTAAGAAATAGTGAGGGCGACTCATGACTAAAATTCCTCCGACGCCCTCACTTAAAGTTTCTAAAAATCTTGGCAGAGATATTCCTGATCGGTTGGTATCTCCTCTGAAATCCGCGCTATTCTCGTGGCCTAGTTTATTGCTAGTGGTTGCCATTGCAATTTTTGTGATAAATAGTTTTGCATCCCCTTATTTTTTATCACCTTGGGCATTGTCTGATGCGACTTTCAATTTCACCGAAAAAGCCGTTATTGCGCTGGCAATGGCACTACTTATTATTTCGGGCGAAATTGACATTTCTGTAGCTGGTATTATTGCCATTTCTTCGACAATGATGGGCGTTGCGTTGCAATTTGGTGCTGATACGCCAACATTGGTGGCCGTTGGTATGCTGACAGGCCTTATTTGCGGTGCATTTAATGGAGCCTTGGTTACGGGGCTGGGCTTGCCATCCATTGTTGTGACCATTGGCACAATGAGCCTGTTTAGGGGCATTAGTTTTATTATTTTGGGTGATCAAGTTTACAAAGGATATCCTGCTAGCTTTGCCTATTTTGGTCAAGGTTATGTATATTGGGTAATTTCATTTGAATTTGTATTATTTTTAAGCCTTGCTGTTGGTTATTACATATTGCTGCACAGAACCAATTTTGGTCGCTATGTGTTCGCGATTGGCAATAACCCCATTGCGGCACGATTTTCAGGTGTGCGGGTGGGTAAGATTAAGTTCCTTTTATTCTGCCTCACTGGCATAATGGCAGGCGTGGCAGCGGTATTGCTTACCTCACGTTTAGGTTCAACACGCCCATCTATCGCCCGTGGTTGGGAGCTAGAGGTCATCACTATGGTGGTGTTGGGCGGGGTTAATATTCTGGGTGGTTCAGGTAGCATTCAAGGGGTGGTGATTGCCGCATTTATAATGGGCTTGGTCACATTTGGCCTTGGCTTGCTCAATGTACCTGGCATTGTTATGTCCATTATAATCGGTGCATTGCTCATCGGTGTTATTGCTTTGCCAACATTATTAACAATGGCACGTGCAAGGCTAAATAAATGACCGAGATTTTTGCTTTTAAAATGCAATTGAATGATGGAATGCGTGATGAATATAAGCATCGTCACGATGAGATTTGGCCTGAATTAAGCGCAATGCTAAAGAATGCAGGCGTGGTCGAATATAGCATTCACCTAGATAACCAAACAAACATTCTTTTTGCACACATGAAGCGACGCAAAGACCATGGGCTAGATGCGTTGCCCCAAACAGAATTGATGAAGAAATGGTGGGCTCATATGGCTGATATCATGGATACACATCCAGATAATGAGCCTGTTAGCGCGCCACTTGAAACCATGTTTAAAATGTAACCTAGCTTTTCTTTTTTCTGTGTTAAATATCTTCGATTTACAAATTCATTTTTATACAATGTGCAATCTCTTGACGGTCATAGGCCTGCAACGACAGGCATGCGCGCTGCTTCACTAGCATCACCCGAAACGCTTATTGAAATTGAGGAGGCTGCCAAGCAAAATAAAAGCTAAATCACTTCAATAGCCGCCAATCTGTATTGGCGGCTAACCCATTCCCAATTGCAAGTTATCACATATAAGTATCGCTAGCCCATGTGCATTTGTCTCAACAAAACAATGACAATTTTGTAAATTTTGACCACCAGATATCTCAATACGTTGCGCATTAATCCAACCGCTTTGGTCGTCAAGAAGCGCAGCAATAGCCCCACCAATATCAAAAATCCATTAGATTGATTGAAGCGAGAAATTTGATGCTCATTCATAATTTAGATGTTGCTAGCGCGGCATATCAAGTTGGCTATGAAAGCGCTTCACAATTTAATCGAGAATACGTCCGTATGTTCGGAAAACCGCCGATGAGAGATATTAATAATCTGAGACTAAGCAGAATAAATTCCGTGCCGAATTAATTGGCAGGAAATTACATTAGTTAGGCGAGGGTAGCCACCAACATGTGTTGGTGGCCAATTCTTTAAACAATACCGCTTGAACCAACTGGGATAAGTGGGCGAATTTCACCCACCTTAGCGCGATAACCCACAGCACGATATGTGCCAACAGGGTCAATAGCACCCCCATTTTTGGCGCGGGCCATTGCTAAAATTGGTTCAACGTCAGTTCTAAATGCTTTCTTTAAGCATTCAGATGCCATTAAGGCGTCATTACTATCTTGATATTCCGAAAGTTTCACACGGTCAACAATAAGAGCTTGGGCATAAGCGCGTTGCACTTCCATCGCGCTGCTCATTAGGCTTTCAATTGGGTCTGTCACGTTATGTGATTGATCAAGCATATGTGCAGGGTCAAAATCAGCAATGTTTTTAAGCTCAGCATCAACCAATTCGTTAAATACTAAGAATAAGCGGTATGGATCAATAGAACCAGTGTCTAAATCGTCATCACCATATTTGCTGTCATTAAAATGAAAACCGCCAAGTTTACCAAAGCGGATTAGTCGTGCCACAATCATTTCGATATTCACAGTTGGCGCATGATGCCCTAAATCTACCAACGCATAGGCTTTATCACCTAATTCTTTGGCGATAAGATAATTCGTACCCCAATCTTGCACAACTGTAGAATAAAAAGCAGGTTCATAGATTTTATGTTCGCTGAATATACGCCAATCATCTGGCAATTCGGCATAAATTTCTTTCATTCCATCCAAATAGCGATCGAATTGGTTGATGAAATGGCTTTGCCCTGGGAAGTTTGAGCCGTCACCAACCCAAACTGTGAGAGCTTTAGAGCCAATGGCTTTGCCAATTTCAATGCAGTCAATATTATGAGCCACAGCTTGTGCGCGGGTTGCAGCATCTGTATGGGACAGGCTGCCATATTTATAGCTATGTTCTTGGCCAACTTGGTCTTGGAATGTGTTGCTATTCATAGCGTCATATTTAAGCCCAAGTGCGTTGCCTTTATCGACAAGCTCTTTAGGATCGTCAGTTTTATCCCACGGAATGTGTAGTGAAACTGTCGGCGTTGCGCGGGTTAATTGTTGGATAACCGCACAATCTTCAAGTTTATCGAAAATATGGCGAGGTTCGCCAAGGCCAGGAAAGCGAGCGAATCGAGTGCCGCCAGTGCCCACGCCCCAAGAAGGCACGGCAACACCATAATTTGCAATTTTTTGGCAAATTTCGTCAATCTGAATGCCTTGGCGAGATAATTTCTCACCTAATGTATTATAATCAGTTTTTAAATTGGCTTCTGCTTTTGCATTTTGTTCGGCAACAAAGCCAGTATCAATCATATTTTCCATATTACTTGTCTCTATTTTGTAAAAACCAATTTATCTTGTGAATGACTGCGCGTTACCCGCATCAACATTAATAATGTTACCAGTAGATTTAGCAGACATATCCGAAGCAAAGAAATAAATTGCTTCGGCGATGTCTTCAGGGAATACATTGCGCTTGAGCATAGAACGATTGCGATAATGTTCTTCAAGATCGTCAGTAGACATATTATAAGCTGCTGCGCGTTCTTCTTTCCATTTTCCGCTCCAGATTTTTGAGCCACGTAGTACGGCATCTGGGTTCACGACATTCACACGAATTTGTTCTCCAGCGCCTTCAAGCGCCAAGCAACGAGCTAAGTGAAGCTCCGCAGCTTTTGCGGTGCAATATGCTGCGGCATTAGGAGATGCTGCCAAACCATTTTTAGAAGCCACAAAAATAACATTGCCACCAATTTTTTGAATGCGGAACAATTTAAATGCCTCGCGCGAAACTAAGAAATATCCTGTAGAAAGCACGCTCATGCTTAAGTTCCACATATCTAAGGTGGTTTCTTCAATCGGGGCAGATGATGCCATGCCTGCGCATGAAACCAAGATATCCAAACCGCCAAATTCAGTTTTTGAAAACTCAAAAGCATCAATAACTTTTTGCTCTTCTGTTACGTTTAGGTTTATCGAACGCACCATGTCAGCGCCAAATTGTTCCACCAATTCAGCTTGAGAATCAGCAAGTAAGGCTTCGTCAATATCAGCAAGTAATACGCAAGAACCTTCAACAAGTAAGCGTTTTGCCGTGGCTTTGCCGATGCCGCTTGCGCCACCAGTAACCAAAGCGATTTGCCCTGCCAATGATTTTGCTTTTGGCATGCGTTGTAATTTTGCTTCTTCTAATAACCAATATTCAATGTCAAAGGCTTCTTGTTCTGGTAGGCCCATATAAGTGGATGCACCATCGGCGCCGCGCATAACGTTAATAGCGTTTACATAAAATTCACCAGAAATTCGTGCAGTTGCTTTGTCTTTAGCAAATGTAAGCATGCCAACACCAGGGATTAGATATACAATCGCATTGGGGTCACGAATTGCTGGGCTGTCGTCATGTTTACAACGTTCATAATATGCCGCATATCCATCACGATAATCTTCAATGATTTTTGGTAGATTTTCTAAAATTTCTTCAATATTTGGGTTTTGCGGATCAAAATCAATGACCAATGGGCAAATTTTAGTGCGCAAAAAATGGTCTGGGCAGCTTGTACCAAGTGCAGCCAGTGGTTTTAAGTCTTGTGAGCCGACAAATTCTAAAACACTGTCATTATCTTCAAAATGACCAATTTTGCTTTCACTAGCACTTATCATACCGCGAATCGCTGGCATTAATTTTGCCGCAATTTTAGCGCGTTCATCTTTTGCAAGTGGCGCATGTTTTTGCCCACCAAATGATGTTTTAGGAAGGTTCTCATCAAACCAAGTGATGGCTTTGTTGATAATTTCCAAAGTCACTTCGTAACTTTCTTCGGCACTATCGCCCCATGTGAATAATCCATGGCTTTCAAGCACAACACCGCTGGCATTTGGGTTGTCTAGGCAGAATTTTTCCAACCAAAGGCCTAGTTCGTAACCGGGGCGCTTCCATGGCAACCAACCAATATCGTCACCAAAAATTGTTTGCGTTAGCTCTTGGCTGTTCTTAGCCGCAGCAATTGCAATCACCGCATCGGGATGCATATGGTCAACATGGGTTTTAGGCACGTAAGCATGTAGTGGCGTATCAATAGAGGCTGCGCGGCTATTAAGGTTAAATGTACAATGCGGTAAATGCCCCACCATCTCATCTTCAAATTCAACGCCTTTATATATACCTTTTAAAGCCCGAAGCTTGTCCATATATAGAGTGGCAAAACCATCCATTTTCATAGAAGCTATATCGCCGCCAGAACCTTTTACCCATAATACTTCCACAAGTTCGCCAGTTAGCGGGTCTTTTTCCATCGCTTTTACCGATGTATTGCCACCACCATAATTAGTAATGCGTTTGTCAGAACCAAGTAGGTTTGAGCGGTAGAGCAATAACTCGGCTTCGGTCATAGAAGCGACTGCATTGGCATCCCACAGATTATTAAGAGTGATGGGTTGATCTTGATTAGGCATATTGACCTTCCTTTAAGTGCTTTAACTGGCTCGTTAAGTGCATTCTTATTAATGGTTACCCTATAAATACTTATTTTTCCCTACTGGAGTCAATCATAAATCGTCATTTTCAATCATAATAAATTAAAATATCAACAACTATGATTATTTATGATTGTTTTTGATTGACATCTGGGGCGCAAAGTTCATAATTGCTCCTAGGAATAACGTAAAACTATAAATCTAAGTCATCTGGGAGGAATTAAATGACTAAAATTGATCGTAGAAAGTTTATGAAGGGTGCCGCTGCCGCGACTGGTGCAATCGCCGCCACTTCAACACTTGGTAGCCAAGCATTTGCTGCTGACAGCACTGTTCGCCATTTTTGGTGGGGTAACCCATCGCGCGATAAGCGTACTTTTGGTGTAATTGAAGTGTTTAACAAAAAACACCCTGAAATCGAAGTGATTGGTGAAACTCTTAGTTTCCCTGACTATTTTGCAAAACTAACAACTCAGGTTGCTGGTGGCAATATGCCAGACGTAATCCAACAAGGCTACGGCGTGTTGTTTGAATATGTTGACAATGGCGCTCTAAAGCCGCTTGATGAATTTGTTGGCAAATCTTTAGACCTATCAAAAATAGATAAATCAGCTCTAGCTGCTGGTACAGTGAACGGCAAATTATACGCTGTTTCAATTGGTGCTAACTCTCATATGGCTCTATATAATACACGCCTATATGATGCTGCAGGCATTAAATTTGACCCATTTGGTTGGACATATGACGACGTTAAAAGTATTGGCGTTGAAATTTCTAAAGCTGGTGGTGAAGGCGTTTATGGTACTGATGATAACACAGCTAACTACCAAAACTTCTCAGACTTTGTAGGCCAAAAGGGCGTTGCAATGTTTAACCCAGAAACTGGCGATTACCAAGTTACTGCAGAAATTGTTGAAGAATATTGGTCTATTTGGACTGCTATTCGTGAAGCTGGTGCAACACCTCCAGGTAAAGCTTCTGCTGGCCTTATTAAGCCACCAATGGCTGAATGGGGTGTGGTTACAGGCCAAACAGCAACTTCTTATGCTTGGTCTAACCAATTGGTTGGTGCACAAGCACTAACGAAAGATAAGCTTGGCACTGCAATGTATCCAAACACACCAGCAATGGTGCCTGGTTCAATTGTTCAACCTAGCCAATTCATCTGCTTAACACGTGATACTGTTGATGCTGTTGCAGCAACTACATATATGTCTGCATTCGTGAATGACACTGATATGACTGCTATTTTGGGTCTAGAACGTGGTATTCCTGCTAACCCAGACGTACGTGCTGCATTGCAACCTAATCTATCTGAAGCTGAAGCTGCATCTGTTGCATTCTTTAGTGGCATTCAAGGCAAAACAGCGCCTCTACCATTGCCATCACCTTCAGGTGCAAACGAAATCGAACAAACATTCGAGCGTATTGCAACAGGTATCTTGCTTGGTCAAGATAGCATTCCAGAAGCTGCTGCTAACTTTATCCGCCAAGCTGGCTTTATCCGCCGTCGTGCTGGTTAATTTAAGCTAGAATTTGACTTAACATAAATATGCCTCACCAAATGGACACTATTTTTTGGTGGGGCTTTTTTAATAGAAAGCCCTTGAAAATGAAAAAATTCTTCTCCAAAAATGGTCCTGGATATTTTTTCCTCATTCCTTGGTTTATTGGTTTCTTTTGTTTAGCACTTGGACCAATCCTATATTCTTTATATCTTTCATTCACAAAATATAATATTTTTAAGCCACCCAAGTGGATCGGCCTCGAAAATTATGAATTTATGTTTCTCTATGATGATCGTTTTTGGAAATCCTTAGAGGTTACATTCTCATATGTATTCTTGTCAGTTCCTGGCAAGCTTGTATTTGCGTTGGCTGTGGCTATGTTGCTTAACAAAGGCATCCGCGCCATTGGTTTTTACCGCGCGCTTTTCTATCTACCATCAATTTTGGGTGGTTCTATTGCTGTTGCCATTCTTTGGAAACAATTGTTCGAGTATGAAGGCGTGGTCAATAAGATATTAGCTGTTTTCGGTATTGATGGGCCTTATTGGCTTAATGATCCAAATTATTCTTTATATACCTTGGTTATGCTTGGTATGTGGCAATTTGGCTCGCCAATGCTTATTTTTATCGCAGGTTTGCGCGCCATTCCGCAAGAGCTTTATGAAGCGGCAGAAATTGATGCCGCGTCAAAACCTAAACAATTTTTTGCCATTACCTTACCGTTGTTAGCTCCCGTTATTTTCTTTAATCTTGTGCTGCAAATGATTGATGCGTTTAAAACATTCTCCAGCGCATTTATTATTTCGGGCGGGGCAGGCGCACCGCTAGATAGCTTAAACTTCATCACGGTTTATTTATATAATGAAGCCTTCGCTTTCTATCGTATGGGTTATGCATCGTCGCTAGCTTGGGTA
This sequence comes from Hyphomicrobiales bacterium, assembly GCA_051531935.1. GTDB lineage: Bacteria > Pseudomonadota > Alphaproteobacteria > Rhizobiales > OSC116 > OCS116. The sequence goes on along the minus strand of JAOPTR010000016.1, from coordinate 338,832 downwards.
TTAATGTTAATTATCGCTGTATTTACGGGTGTTGCTTTCTTCACATCTCGTTATTGGGTGCATTATGAAAATGAGAGGGATTAGATATGTCTGAACTATCAATCCAAGAGGCGAGTGACATTGCTCGCGAATATCGTATTAAACGCGATAAAAGACAACGTCGTGCAACCATTACCAAACATCTGTTTTTGGCTGCTTGTTCGCTAATTATGGTTTATCCATTAATTTGGATGATAATCGCATCGGTTAAACCTGATGATGAGATTTTTGGTAATCTGTCTTTATGGCCATCAGAATTTATTTGGCAGAACTATCCTGATGGATGGGAGGGTTTGTTTTTAAGCTTCACAGTTTTCTATAAAAACTCGATCTTTGTTACAGTATTGGCTGTTATTGGTAATACATTATCCTGCTCATTTGCAGCTTACGCCTTTGCGAGACTAGAGTTTAAAGGGCGCAATATTTTCTTTGCGCTTATGATGATGACTCTAATGATCCCTTATCACGTTGTGCTTATACCGCAATATTTGCTGTTCTTACAAATTGGCTGGGTAGATACGTTTTTACCTCTCATTGTACCAAGGTTTTTAGCAGGCGATGCCTTCTTTATTTTCCTAATGGTGCAGTTCTTTAGGCAATTGCCACGAGATTTAGATGAGGCAGCCATGATTGATGGTTGCTCACCGTTTAAGATCTACTGGGCAGTTATCATGCCATTATCACTGCCTGCATTGGCAACCACTGCTATTTTCACATTCATTTGGACATGGGAAGATTTCCTAGGCCCACTTATCTATCTAAATGACATACGCGATTACACAGTCCCATTGGCTTTGCGTAACTTTATCAGTCAAGATAGTGTGTCTATGTTCGGGCAGTTATTTGCGATGTCGATATTGTCCATTGTGCCAATATTTGTATTTTTCATCTTTTTCCAAAAATTCATCATTCGTGGTATCGCCACGTCTGGTCTTAAATAGAAGGGTTTACCATGTCTGGTGTTCATTTAAATAAAGTGGTAAAATCTTACGGTAATCTAGAGATTATCCACGGTATCGACTTAGAGGTTCATGATGGCGAGTTTCTCGTCCTCGTTGGCCCGTCTGGTTGCGGTAAATCTACGCTATTGCGTATGATTTCGGGTCTGGAAGAAATTACAGATGGCACAATTGCCATTGGCGATCGGATTGTCAACGACGTTCCTGCGTCGCAACGTAATCTATCTATGGTGTTTCAGTCATATGCCCTATATCCGCATATGACTGTGCGCAAAAACTTAGCTTTTGGTCTGGGCAATTTAAAAATGCCAAAAGCCGAAATCGCTACCCGTGTGGCAGAAGCTGCAAAAGTTTTACAAATTGAAAACTTGCTTGAGCGTAAACCACGTCAATTGTCAGGTGGCCAAAAACAACGTGTGGCCATTGGCCGCTCTATTGTGCGCGAACCCGAGCTATTCTTGTTTGATGAACCATTGTCAAACTTGGATGCCGAGTTGCGCGTTCAAATGCGGGTTGAATTGGCGGGTCTCTATCAACGCCTTGGCACGACGATGATTTATGTGACACATGATCAAGTGGAAGCGATGACGCTAGCCACTCGTATTGTGGTTTTGCAGGATGGCCTCATCGAGCAAGTGGGCACGCCGTTTGACCTCTATAATTACCCTCAAAATAAATTTGTAGCAACATTTATCGGCTCGCCAAAAATGAATATGATTGAAGGCGTCGCCAATGAAAACGGCTTAGAATTGCCAGATTTTGGGCAAATAAGTCTGCCAGATGTGGCTCCTAAATCAGGCAATATTCATTTTGGTATACGCCCCGAGCAATTTACAATTGGCTCAGAAGGTGATGGCACAAGCACGGGTAAAATTACACTTATAGAATATCTAGGTGCAGAGCTGTTCTTATATGTTACGCTGCCTTCAGGTAATGTAGTTTTGGTGCAAGCCTCTAGCAAAACACAGTTTAAAAATGGGCAAGAACTAACACTTTCATTAGTTGCAGAAAATGCTCATTACTTTGATGAAAATGACCTCCGAATTCCCCTCTATGACGAGAAAAAATAAATGAAATACGCAATTGTAGGCACGGGTGCGCGGCACAGCATGTACCGCAGAACCATGACCGAAACTTACGCCGAAGAAAACGAATTGGTTGGGCTTTGTGACAATAACGAAAAACGCTTAGCTTTGTCTGCCAGTCAGATCAAAGACCCAAAAGGCAATGGCATTGCAACCTATAATGCCGACCAGTTCGAAACTATGATTGCCGAGCAAAAGCCCGATAATATTGTGGTGACGGTGCCTGATTATTTGCATCATGATTATATCGTACGTAGTCTATTAAACGGCTGCAATGTTATCACCGAAAAACCAATGACTACCGATTTGGTGAAGCTAAAAGAAATTTTGGATGCCCAAGAAAAAAGCGGAAAATCCGTAGCGGTTACTTTTAATTATCGTTACACTCCAGCACGCACACAAATTAAAGATATTTTGCAATCTGGTGTTATCGGCGACATTACAGCTGTGGATTTTCGCTGGCATCTAGACCGTGTACATGGTGCCGATTATTTTAGACGTTGGCATAGATATAAAGAAAAATCAGGCGGCCTATTGGTGCATAAATCCACCCATCACTTTGACTTGCTCAACTGGTGGATTGGCTCAACACCCAAATCTGTAAACGCATTTGGCGATCTTAAATTTTACACGCCAGAAACAGCAAAGCGGTTGGGTTTGGAAGCTCATGGCGAACGTTGTCATACATGTGAAATTGCCGATAAATGCGATTTCGAATTGAACATCGAAGAAGATGAATTACTCAAAAGCCTTTATCTAGATAATGAAGATGTCGATGGCTATTTGCGCGATAAATGCGTATGGGATGATGACATCACTATCGAAGATACAATGCAGGTGCAAACTCGTTATAGCAATGATGTGACACTTAATTACACATTGTGTGCTTATAGCCCTTGGGAAGGTGTTGAGGTTAAATTCCATGGCACTAAGGGAGAGCTTACTCATCGACATATCGAAGTTCATGGCGTATTTGGTGGCGAGCGAGATATGACTGATCGAGATGAAATGAGCACAATTTTGCATGTTGCAGGCAAAGCGCCCGAAGATATTGACGTTTGGTTTGGTGAAGGCGCCCATGGCGGTGCCGACCCAGTTATGCTCGGATATCTATTCGATGCCAAAAATGTTGGTGACGACCCCTACAAACGGGGTTCAACCCATGTTGACGGTGCGTGGTCAATTATCACTGGCCTAGCCGCTAATGAATCGATGAAAAATGGCCAAGCCACTGATGTGTTTGAAATGTTAAATAAAAGTGGCATTTATAGCTTAGGCTAATTCCATCTGTTTGAACCATCCACCTACATATTCAGCTAACTTTTTATTTTGGTATGGCTTTGCAGCATCGTTTAATTTAAGCGGTGCTGTTTCGGTTTTAAACAACATAGCAGCACCTGTAGATGTTCCAGTTGCGTCTTTTGAAGCATATACTGGTTTTTGGGTCAGGTTAGACAAAATTTGTAAATAAAATTTGTTTTTTGTCAGCGGGCCTTCAACAATTATTCTATCGCCACATTCTGCCAATTTCAAACATTCGGCGCTCATCATTGCTAAATAAAGCGAGGTTGCGGCACCGCTTTGCGCCATCGTTAATTCTTCATTTTGGCCAATCCATTTGCCGGTAGAATTAGGGAACGGCCCAACGCCAGCAACAAATGTAGGCAAAATGTAAATTTCATTATCAATGATAAATTCAATATCGACTTGGGAAATATCAGGGTTATCTTCGCCCATAATTATTTCATATTCACGCCCACCCATAAAACGGGCGGTTGGCACAGGGCGGCCATAAGCATCCACATTGGCAAGGCTGTCGCGGCTCGCGTTTAGGTTTTCGGTCGAGCCGCCAACAGTCATATGTATCGTCCATGTACCAGACGAAATAACGCTAAACGGCGTTTTTAGCTCGCTCAAATACGGGAGTAGAGAGGCGTTGGAATCATGAATGCCGCAAACAACTGTGGTTTCGGCATTAAGTCCAGTTGCTTCGCAAATTTCGGGCTTTATGGTGGCCAAAACATCAGATGCCTTGCGCATGGGTGGAAATAAATTCAGCCAATTTTGGCTAGTCACCAAGCTAGAATATTCATTTTTGTCTGGACACCACATATCTGTATGTGTGCCTAATGATGTGACTTCACTGGCCTTAATGCCAGTTAGTCGCCACACCCAATATTGTGGATACATTAAAATATCAGTGACCTGAGAAAAGCCACCTTTAAAATTTTGGGACTGCCAATAAATTTGTGCCGCTAAGTTTAACCCAACAGGTAATTTAGGCGATAGACTTTCTTTAAAATCTGGCCGTAATTTATTATATTCTTCAAAACAGGTTTCAACCCCGTCAAATTCATAGTCAATAATTGGCATGGCTAGTTTATCGCCCGCCAAAAGCGCAGCCGTTGCCCCATGGGTGGTAACGCTTATTCCATCAACGCCAAACTCTATGTTCAGTTTTTGCAAACTAAGCAGTATGAATTCCCAAAGATTCTCAATGTTATGATGCGGGTATGGCGCTTGGTTCACAACATCATTACTGCAGCTTTTTAACGCTAATTGTTTCTGAGATTTTGCATCAAATAATACCAATTTTGCATGGGTTTTACCAATATCAATAACCGCAATATTCTTAACTTTATTCATGAGTTTCTCGGTAATTCTTTTAGGTCAAAATCTGGGCCTAGACGCCCGCCCATACCTTGATCCATCGTATTTATCAGATGAATATTCTCATCATTCAATGTGAAGTCAAATATATCAATATTCTGCTTCATTCGTTCAATATTTCGGCTTCGAGGAATCACAATATTGCCGTTTTGTAATTGCCATTTTAAAACAATTTGAGCGGGTGTTTTGCCAATTTTTGAGGCCATTTTCACCAATATAGGGTCATTAAGGCAGGTCGCTCGCCCAAGGGGTGACCAACATTGCGTTGCAATTTCTTGCGAAATATGAAAATTCTTTTCAGCACAGCGTTGATAATAAGGGTGCAGCTCAATTTGGTTCACAGCGGGTTTTACGCCTGTCGCTTTTATCAGTTCGTCAATTTGGTTGGGGTAAAAATTAGAGACCCCAATAGATTTTACCAACCCAAGTTTTTGCAGTTCAATTAGTGCTTTCCAACTTTCGATATATAAGCCAAGTGAGGGCGCAGGCCAATGCAATAAATAAAGATCAAGCTGGTTAACTTGCAAAGCTGCAAGGCTTTTCCAACAAGCGCTTATCACATTGTCAAAACCATAATCCGTCGGCCATACCTTGCTTGTTATAAATATTTCGCTTACGGGTACATCGCCCGCCGCCAAGGCAGTTCCAACTTCTATTTCGTTTTTATAAATAGACGCATTGTCAATCATCCTATAGCCAGCGTTCAAAGCTGCCATAACCATTTTGGTTGTATTTTCAGGCAATATACCTGCAACACCAAACCCAATTTGAGGAATTTTCAGCCCATCAGTAAAGGTGATGGATGAGCTGTTACTGGGCATCGCCATCACCATCTACAGGCACGACAATTAGGTTCACACCCGATTGCTCAATCATGTCGCGTTTCTCGGCAGATATTCCATCATCGGTAATTATGGTTGCAGCGCGGGTGAGGGGGCATAAAATAAGGCTAGATCTTTTGTCAAATTTTGTAGAGTCGACCAATACAATCAGGTCATCAGCTTGGTTAATTAGCTTTTCTTCAGCCTGAATTACCAGTGGGTCAACCTCCATAATGCCTAAGGTGCTAACACCTTGCGCACCCATAAACATTTTGCGTGCTGAAAAATGTTTAGATCCATCATTTTCAAACGGGCTTAAAATTATATTCTGTTCACGATATATCGTACCACCAGGCACAACCACCATGTTTTTACTGTTATTTAGCAAATGGTCGGCAATGGGCAGGCTGTTGGTAAACACTTGCATGCGACGGTTGGTTAAAAAATGAACCATTTGAAAAGTAGTGGTGCCACCATTGATAATGATGGCTTCATTTTCATCGCACAGCGCCACGGCAGCTTGGGCAATCGCACGCTTTCGTTCAATGTTAAAATTGCTGTTATAAGTAAATGGTCGGCCAGATAGCCCCATAGTAGGCGGATGCAAAGCTTCCACACCGCCCCTAATTTTACGTAATTTGTTGCGCTCATTCAACACGCTTATGTCGCGTCTTATGGTTGCTTCGGAGGATTGAGTTAGCGACACTAATTCCTTAACCGTAGCCACGGGCTTTTCGCGTAATACACTGAGTATTAATAGATAGCGTTCACTTTCATGCATAGTCAAAACCTTCCTTATTCACCTTCAAACTAATCAAATTTCAAGCAATTTCAATCAAAAACTTACAAATTCAACCAAATAACGTTATTTTATGATTGACTTTGAGGGTTGTTGGGGGTGATATTAACGATAATTACTGGTTGTAAATCTTAGATTACACAAATAGGATTCGCAATCGTTTAATGGAGCATTTATGGCTAAAGTTACCAATCCAATACTACCAGGTTTTAACCCCGACCCATCTATATGTCGGGTGGGTGATACCTATTATATCGCAACCTCAACGTTCGAATGGTATCCTGGCGTGCAAATCCATCAATCAACGGATTTAGCCAATTGGGAATTGGTGAAACGCCCATTAGAGCGTGCTGATCAATTGGATATGCGTGGCGATGTGGATAGTGGCGGTGTTTGGGCGCCTTGCCTTACCTATAGCGACGGCTTGTTTTGGTTAATTTATACCGATATGAAGCGTCATCATGGCTCTTATAAAGATGCTCTTAATTATGTAGTGACATCACCCACCATCGAGGGGCCATGGTCAGAAGGCACATTTATAAATGGTGGCGGCTTTGACCCTTCATTATTTCATGATGAAATTGCCGACGGTGGTGACGGCAGAAAATGGTTTATACAAATGATTTGGGATCACAGAGCGCGCCCCAACTTTTTTGCTGGCATTGTTATACAAGAGTTCGACCCAAAAACACGGCAACTTATAGGGAAACGCGAAATGTTGTACGAGGGTACAGATTTGGCTCTCACCGAAGGCCCGCATATATATAAAAAGAATGGTTATTATTATCTATTAACCGCCGAGGGCGGCACAGGCTTTGAACATGCCTGCACCTTAGCGCGTTCAAAAAATCTAATGGGGCCATATGAAACCCATCCCGATAAACACATTGTCACAGCAAAAGACAACCCGCTTCATCCCATTCAAAGGGCAGGGCATGGTGATTTGGTCGAAACACCAGATGGCCGCACCTATTTAGTACATTTATCTGGCAGGCCTGTGACCCAAAAACGGCGCTCAGTATTAGGGCGAGAAACTTCCATTCAAGAATGTGAATGGCATGATGATTGGTTATATGTTAAAAACGGCCCCTTACCATCGGTCGAGGTCGATGTGTTAGGCATTCCAGACCGCACAATCCATAACCAAACCCATAAATATGAATTTAATGATGAGTTGCCCATAGATTTTCAATGGCTCAGAACACCCGAAAAAGAACGAATTTTTACAATTACCGATGGATTTTTAAGGCTATTTGGTCGCGAATCCATCGGCTCCCCATTTGAGCAAGCTTTAGTGGCGCGTCGCCAAACTCACTTTGACTATAGAGCCGAAACAGAGTTAGCATTTAGCCCCAATGACGAGCGAGAAATGGCGGGCATAACCGCTTATTACAGCCAAAAAGCGCATTATTATTTAGCCTTAACAGCCGATAGTTCTGGGCAGCGTGAGTTACTTATAATGAATGTAGCTGCCGATAACCCAACTGGCCGTACAAGTTTTCCATGCGATCCAGTGCAAGTGCCTAATGAAGGTAAAATACGCTTGGCAATTGTTATAAAAGCTGCGCGTCTGCAATTTTACTATGCACTAGAAGGCCAAGAATTCGCAAAAATCGGTCATGATTTTGATGCAACAATTTTGTCAGATGAAGCCAGTGTGCAATGTGGCGGTGGCTGCTTTACAGGGCCTTTTGTGGGCATGGCTGCGCAAGATATTAATGGTATGGGCAAACCTGCCGATTTCAGTTATTTTGAATATGAGCCACTTTGCGAATAGGGGCAAATGATGACAGATCATAGACCGACCGAAATGGATAGATACTTATTTGATTTGAATGGGTTTCTCATCATCAAAAATGCATTATCTCCTGCGCAAGTTGCTGCGTGTAATGAGACATATGACGAAATTCAAAATTTTGAAGGCCGCGGTTGGCTACATGGTATGCATGTCGTTGCTGATGGGCAGCAAGATGGCATTATGGTGCAGCAATTATACGAGGCTGGCGGTGTGTGGGAAGATTTGATCGACCATCCATCTTGGTTCGAAAAAGTAAAACATTTTATCGGCACTGATGACCCGGAGAATTTTGATGGGCATTTAGGCCCCATGTTTATTGACGAATGTTTCGGCTCCATCCGTGAAAAAGGCGATGCCATGCGGGTGCATTCGGGTGGCCAAGTGGGCACAATTCGCACACAATTTAGGTTTCACGCTGGCAATTTTCATTGCGGTCAGGTGAATATTCTTATGGCGCTAACGGACATTGGCGAAGGTGATGGCGCAACCATGGTCGTACCTGCCAGTCATAAATCCAACATTCGCCATCCCGATACCGTACCCATTGAACAACGTGGCGAAACAGGCATGTCGACCGACGATGTTAAGGGGGCAATAGAAGTGCATTTACAAGCAGGAGATGCCTTGCTTTTTGTTGATGCTTTAATGCATGGCTCGGCACGGCGTATAAATGAAGGCCAACGCCGCATTTGCGTATATCGCTATGGCCCATCTTGGGCAAATTTTAGACATGATTTCACCCCTAGTGAAGCCCTATTAGAACGCCTAACGGAACAAAGGCGGAAAATTGTTTTTCCAAAATATAAAAAATCAAAATAACGGGTAATTAAATGACTAATTCTGCACTTGTAATAGACAATTTACGCTGCGAACATCTACAACAGGCGGTTGCTATCGACGAGCCAAATCCACGTTTTTCGTGGAGTTTATCGGGCGAAGGTTTTGACCGCTCACAATCGGCATTTCAACTCATTGTCACTGGTTTAGATGGCGATGTGATGTGGGATAGCAAGCAAATTGACTCTAACCAAACGTTAGAACATGAATATGCAGGTGCGCCTCTGTCGCCTCTTAAAACCTATATTTGGCAAGTGAATATTTGGGATGAGGCAGGCCAATTATCTACTGCCACTGATAATTTTACCATGGGCTTAATGCACAAAAAATGGGATGCCGAATGGATTTGCGTCACGCCATCAAAAGGCGCGCGGCCACCAGAAGCCACATTGCTTTATCGCAACCCGTTTAGGGCAGCTAATATTTCCAATTTCCGTAAAAACTTTACCCTAGGAGCTGGTGTTAAATCTGCACGTCTATACGCCACAGCACTGGGCGCATATCGCTTTTTCATCAATGGCGAGCGTGTGAGTGATGATTATTTAACGCCAAGTTTTACCGATTATCACAAACGAGTCGAATATCAATCATACGATGTTGCCGCACAGCTTAATCAAGGTGAAAATGCCATCGGTGCTTTACTTGCCGAAGGTTGGTATGCAGGTTTCCTAGGGCTTGATAGTAAAAAACCTGCAGGTATTTGGGGGCGTAAACCTCAGCTGTCAGGTTTTTTAATTGTAGAGTTGGATAATGGGCAAACCGTACGTATCGAAACCGATGGAAGTTGGAAACATTTTATCGGTGGGTTGATATATTCTGACATGCTAAAAGGCGAAAAATTCGATAGCCGCATGTATCCTACTGGTTGGGATACGCCAAGTTTTGATGATGCCGAATGGGATTATGCAGGCACAGATGTTGGCGCGCCTGCCGAGTTTTTATGCGCAGCTCGCGCGCAACCTGTTCGTTGTACACGCAAGCTAAAACCAAAATCGGTTAAACAAGCGCCCGATGGCGCATGGGTATTTGATTTGGGCCAGAATATGGTTGGCTTTTGCACCGCCAAATTCAAAGCCAAAACAGATCAAGTGGTGCGTCTTGTACATGCCGAAATGTTGCAAGATACTGGCGATTTGTATCTCGAGAATTTACGTACCGCCCAACAAGAAGATATTTATGTAGCGCATAAAGATGGCGCGGTTGAATATACCCCAACTTTCACATTTCATGGGTTTCAATATGTGGGTATATATGGCCTAGATTACGAACCAGATATTAATGATATTGAAGGCATTGTGATTAATAATGACCTCCCAGAAATGTCGAGTTTTAAATGCTCTAGTGGTTTGCTAAACCAACTTTACAGCAATATATTTTGGGGACAGCGCGGTAATTTTGTTTCCGTGCCGATGGATTGCCCGCAGCGTGATGAACGCCTAGGGTGGACAGCCGACGGCCAAGTATTCGCCCCAACAGCCGCTTACAATATGGATATATCTGCATTTTTCACCAAATGGCTAGATGATATTGTGGATGATCAATCGGAAGAAGGCGCATTTCCTGATGTTGCCCCTCGTTCAAATTCAACCAATGATGGCGCACCTGCTTGGGGCGATGCAGGTGTTGTCTTACCATTGCTACTACATGATCGTTATGGTGATAAACGCATTGTAGAACGCATGTACCAACCCATGAAAAAATGGATTGAATTTATCCGCAAACATAACCCAGATTATATACGCGAAAACCGCAATCATAATAATTATGGCGATTGGCTATTTATCGGCCAAGCCACCCCTAACGATCTGGTTGCCACCGCTTATTATGCGTGGATGGCAAAACTAATGAAACAAGCCGCAGAAATATTGAATATTCGCGAGGACATCGCCTATTATGATGCGCTCTATAACTGTATTGAAGAAGCATATGTGGCTAAATATGTAAATGCCGATGGCAGTATTGGCTCTAGCTCACAAACTTCTTATTTACTCAGCCTGTTTGTGGGCCTAGTGCCAGATAATCTCGTGCAAAAATCAGTCGATTTATTGGTGCAAAATATCCATGATGCCGACGATAAAGTGCAAATAGGCTTTTTGGGTGTACGCCATATCTGCCCCATACTTTCCGAATTTGGCCATTCAGATTTGGCTTATAAATTGGCAATGAGCGAAAAAATGCCATCTTGGGGCTATTCAATAGTCAACGGCGCAACCACAATTTGGGAACGTTGGGATGGCTGGACACACGAGCATGGCTTCCAAGTGCCAAATATGAACAGTTTCAACCATTATGCCTATGGTTCAGTTGGCGAATGGATGTTTGAATGGATGGGTGGAATTGTTCCAAATGCAGAAAGCTCAGCCTTTCAAACATTTACATTAAGACCAACTTTAGGTGGCGATTTAGACCATTGCGACACTGGTTTTACATCGCCAAATGGGCAAATTATATCCAATTGGAAAAAGTTAGAAAATGGAACTGAATATAAAATTTCAATTCCAGCCAACACTTCGGCAACCATCCAATTGGAAGCCACCAAAGGCGCAGAAATATTGGTCAACGGCAACGCGGTTGAAGTGAGCTATCAGAATTTATATGGTGGTTCTCGAGCCGTATTTAATCTAGGTTCTGGTGATTATAATATCAGCGTACATTAGTAATTAAAAGCACGCTGCCTATGTTGTAAATAGCATAGGCAGCGAAATTATTTATCGTTTGGTAGGTATGCTAAATGCAACGTCCGCCATCAACTTCCATTGCCACACCAGTTACCATTGACGCTTCGTCAGAGCACAAATAACAGGCTGCATTACCCATGTCTTCAGGGGTAGAAAAACGCCCAATAGGTATAGTGCTTAAGAATTTCGCACGGATTTCGGGCGTATCTTCACCCATAAATGTCTTAAGTAATGGTGTTTCACCCGCTACAGGGTTGATGGCATTTGCCCGAATGCCAAAGGGCGCAAGCTCTACCGCTATCCCGCGGGTCGCGGTTATCACAGCACCTTTGGTCATGTTGTACCAAGTTAGGTTTGGCCTTGGGCTAACTCCACCTGTTGAAGCAACGTTTAAAAATACGCCCGATTTTTGCGCTTTAAAATGCGGCACGGCATAACGCGCTGCCAAAAAAACAGATTTAATATTGACGTTTATAAGCTTGTCAAACAAGTCCTCATTCACATCTTCAAGCGGTTTCGGTACATGCCCCATGCCTGCATTATTCACCACAATATCCAACCCACCAAAATGCTTTATTGTGCCTTCAATTAAAGCTTTCATATCAGCATCTTTAGCAACATCAGCTGCAATAAAAAAGCCATTATCACCTAGTGAATTGGCAACCGACATTCCATTTTCAGCATGAATATCTGCCACCACCACTTTGGCACCTTCGGCAGCAAATTTGCGCACAATACCTTCGCCAAAACCCGAACCACCACCCGTTACGATGGCTATTTTTCCGTCTAATCGCATATTCATTCCCTCTTTATATTAGCCATGTTTTATAGCGACTGTTTTAGTCACTGAAAAACCATATAAGGCTTCAAAACCTTTTTCGCGGCCATGGCCAGAACCTTTAACACCACCAAATGGCAATTCAACACCACCACCTGCACCATAATTATTAATAAAAACTTGGCCTACTTTTAACTTTTTAGCCATGCGCATTTGCCTGCCGCCATTCTCAGTCCATACACCTGCCACCAAACCAAAATTTGTATTGTTGGCAATTTCAAGCGCTTCAGCTTCATCATCAAATGGTATAACCACTTGCACTGGGCCAAATATTTCTTCTTGCGCTAAGCGATGGGTCGGTGAAACATTGCCAAACAATGTTGGCAAAACATACGCTCCATTCTCTGGCACATTATCGGCCAATTGACCTTGTGCGAGCATCTGCAAATTATCAGTTTTAGCGATGTCCAAATAGCTTTGAACAATTTCTTGTTGGCGTTTGCTAATCATGGGGCCAAGGTTTAGGTCATCCAAAGCATTGCCAACTTTTAGTTTTTTATAGCCAGCAATCATGCCCGCTACCACTTGGTCATAAACCCCGCGTTGCACCAAAATACGAGACGATGCCGAACAAGTTTGCCCTGCATTTTGAATGCCACCATTTACCAAAAATGGCAGCGCATCGTCCAAATTTGCATCGTCAAATACAATTTGTGGCGATTTCCCGCCCAATTCTAATGTTACAGGCACTACATGTTCCGCGCCTGCTTTTTGCACCATACTGCCCACGGCATTAGAGCCAGTGAAGCTAATGTGGTTTACGCCATTATGTGCTGTTAGTGCTGCGCCTGCTTCAGTACCAATGCCGGGTACAATGTTTAAAGCCCCTTTTGGCAACCCAGCTTGCAGTGCAATTTCACCAAGTGCTAATGCGGTAAGACAAGCCTCTTCGGCAGGTTTTAATACGGCTGCATTGCCCATTGCCAATGCGGCGCCAACACTACGGCCTAAAATTTGCATCGGGTAATTCCAAGGGATAATATGCCCTGTCACTCCATGTGGTTCACGTAAGGTGTAAACCGTAAACCCATCCATAAACGGAATACTCTGCCCATGAATTTTATCACAAGCGCCTGCGTAAAATTCAAAATAGCGCGCCATTGCAATTACATCTGCGCGTGCTTGGCTTATTGGTTTGCCAACATCCAAGGCCTCCATCTTGGTCAACTCATCAATGTTTTCAAGCGTAATGTTAGACATTTTGGTTAAAATACGGCCGCGTTCAACGGCAGTCATATTACCCCATTCGCCATCCAATGCTGCTTGTGCAGCTTGCACTGCATTATCAATATCTTTGGCCGAACCACGCGCGATCTGCGCGAGAGTTTCACCTGTAGATGGGTTAATGAGATCAATCAACTCGCCACTCATGCAATCGCCCCACGCACCATTTATAAACACCTGCTTGCTATTAAATGAAAAACTCATCTATTTGCCATTTCTGCTTTTTCAAGCTTATCTAATGTCTGTTCTAGGTTTGGCGTCGCGGCCAATAATTGTTTTGTATAATCATGCTGAGGTTGTTCAAACACATTGGACGTTGCGCCATGCTCAACAATTTGTCCTTGATGCATCACCAATACTTTATCCGTCACCGCGCGTACCACATGCAAATCGTGCGATATAAATAAATAGGCCAATCCCTGCTTTGCACCTAAATCATTCAACAAATCCAACACCTGTTCACGTATCGAAACATCCAATGCCGAAACAGGTTCATCGGCCACTATTAACTTTGGCCGCGTGATAATAGACCGTGCAATGGCAATACGTTGGCGTTGCCCACCCGAAAATTCATGCGGATATTTATCAGCATCATCGGCCGACAGCCCCACATTTACCAAGGCTTCTTCTATCTTTGCATTGCGCTGCAATTTGCTAATGTCTTTAAATAATTGCAAAGGCTCCGATACCAAGCGCCCCACTTTATGCCGTGGGTTAAAACTGCCATAGGGGTCCTGAAATACAACCTGCATATTGCGGCGTTTTTCACGCAATTCACCGCGCGATAAATTAAATAGATTCTCGCCTAAAAACTCAACCCTGCCTTCGCTTGGTTTGTTTAAAGCTAATAATGTGCGTGCAAGGGTCGATTTTCCGCAACCAGACTCGCCCACTAACCCAACGCTTTCACCCGCTCCAATTTCAAAATTCACATCATTAACCGCTTTTAAATAACGCGGAGGCGTAAAGAATGATTTGCGCGGCAGGCGATATTTTCGCGTTAAGTCTTTAACTTGCATCAGGGGTGCAGCAGATGTGTCACGCTTTTGAGCAGGTTTTGGTTTAACGGCAGATGCTGCCAATAATTTTTTAGAATATGGATGTTGCATGTTACGAAAGAAATCAAGTGTTTCGCCATGCTCGACAATCTCACCATCTTTCATCACTGCAATGCGTTCGACCATTTGCGCCACAACTGCCAAGTCATGGGTAATCAGCAATAATGCGCTGTTATGCTCCGCTGCTAGTTCTTTAAGTAAATCCAGAATTACAGCTTGCGTGGTCACGTCAAGTGCGGTTGTCGGCTCATCGGCAATTAGCAATTTAGGGTTCATTGCGATGGCAATGGCAATCACCACCCGCTGTCGTTGCCCACCCGATAATTCATGCGGGTATCTATTTGGCGAGTATTTAGAAGGTGGTAAGCCAACTCTATCGAGTAATTTTAAAACTTTTTCATCGGCCAACCCACGTGAAATTCCCAAATGAAACCGCAAACCTTCAGCAATTTGTTGCCCAATGGTTTTAACGGGGTTAAGCGCAGTCATCGGTTCCTGAAATATCATCGCAATTTCGCGGCCACGTATGCGGCACATTTCATCTTCAGGTAACTTTAAAAGGTTTTTACCATCAAATAATATCTCGCCTGTCAAGGTCGCGGCATCAGGTTGAAGCCCAATGGCTGCCAAACTGGTTATGGATTTTCCCGATCCAGATTCGCCAACTAAGCCCACAGCTTCGCCCGCACCAATGGTTAAATCAATGTCACGTAAAATACGTGCGTTACCAAAGCTTAAAGTCAGGTTGTTAATTTCAAGTAAGCTCATATTAGCGCCCCCGTCTTAATTTAGGGTCGAAAATATCACGCAATCCATCACCTAATAAGTTCAGACCTAAAACCGCAAATACAATTGCAATCCCGGGGAATATCGCCAAATATGATGCAAAATACATCATCGTCTGGGCTTCAGATAACATTTTGCCCCATGATGGATCAGGTGGTTGGGTGCCAAGGCCGAGATAACTCAAACCAGCCTCAATTAAAATTCCCAATGAAAATTGAATGGTGCCCTGAACAATTAAAATGTTGAGTAAATTTGGCATTATATGTTCAATGGTAATGCGCGCCCTTGTTTTGCCAGATGTTTGAGCGCTTAAAATAAACTCTCGTTGCCATAAAGCCAGTGAACCACCATGCGCCAAGCGTGCAAATACTGGGATGTTAAATATCCCAATGGCAATCATGGCATTCACAGCACTCGGGCCAAAGATAGCGGTAAATAAAACAGCCAGAAGCAATGATGGAAAAGCAAAAATAAAATCATTAGTGCGCATAATGACATCGCTTAGCCATCCATGGCTTGCCGCTGCTGCTGCGCCCAAAGGCACACCAATCGCCATACCGATGCTCACCGCAACAATGGCAACGGCAATAGAATTTCGTGCGCCAACCATAAGCATAGAAAATACATCACGGCCAAAATGGTCGGTACCGAGCCAATTTATTGCGTCTGGCCAATGCAATTTATTAGGAATGTCTAATTCAGTCACGTCAAATGGCGTCCAGAGAAATGACAATAATGCCATTAATAATACGAAGCCCGTAATCAAAGCGCCTAGTGCGAAACTGCGGTTTTTCATTGCCTTTTTGGCAAGGTCGCCCCAAGTTTCTCGCTCATCTTGGAAGTTAAATTCACTCATGATAAGCCCTCTTAATGCGTGGGTCGACCATGGCATAAGCCGCATCTACCAATAGGTTTATAAAAATAACAGCAGCCACTAACAACAATACCAACCCTTGCAAAACAATTAAATCGCGCTGTGCAATGGCCTGAAAAATAAGCCTACCAAGGCCAGGTAAGTAAAAAATATTTTCTATAATAATTGTACCTGCAATTAAAAATGAAAATTGCAAACCCAAAATGGTGAGTACAGGAATAAACGCGTTGCGCACGCCATGTCGCCATAATGTCATTCGTTTGGTTAGCCCTTTAGCGCGGGCTGTGCGCATATAATCTTCGGACAATACGTCTAATAATGCCGAGCGCATAATACGCGCTAATATAGAGGCCTGCGGTAAAGCCAAGGCAATGGCGGGCAGTGTGAGTGATAATATACTTGCACCAATTCCATTTTCCCATCCCGCAAAACCACCAGCAGGCATCCATTGTAATTTAATGGCAAATACCAAAACCAATAACATGGCGAACCAAAAATTGGGTATAGCAATGCCCAGTTGAGTGAAACCCATAATTGATACATCTGGTAATTTATTATGCCGAGACGCAGCAATCACACCCGCAGGTATGGCAATAACGGTCGATAGGCTCAGCGCCATAATCGCCAACGGCAGGCTAATCCAAAGGCGTTCTAAAATAAGTTCGGATACGGGCACAGAATAGGTATAGCTAGTGCCAAAGTCACCCACCATAATACCAGAAACCCAGTCAAAATAACGGCTGTAAAATGGTGCGTTTAGCCCCATTTGCTCACGCAAAGCCGCCAAAGTATCTTCTTGCGCGTTTAAGCCCAAAATCAGCTGCGCAGGATCACCCGGTAAAACCTGAATGATGGCAAAAATAACCACACTGGCGACCATCAATGTCACAAATGAAAAAGCGATGCGTCGCAAAAAAAATATAATACTAGTCATAAATATTGGTTTGCGACCACCCTAGAGCAGTCGCAAACATCTCATTGTTAAATTGTGAAACCTATTCAGACCAAGAAACACCAGTGAGGTCATTAGCTTGCACAGGTGAATTTTCCCACAAACCGTTTAACTTGGCATTCCAAACGCCTGTTTTGGCAAGTTGGAATAAAAAGCCGTTCACAGCATCATCAGATAAAATCTGCTGCGCTTGGCCAAGCAATTTATAACGTGCTTGTGTTTCTGTGGTTTTATTCAACTCATCCATCACACCGTTAAAGGCATCACTTTTATAATTGAAATAATATTTTTCACGCGCATAAATACTAATATCTTGCGGTTCTGTATGCGAAACAATTGTCAAATCATAATTGGTTTCTGTGAAAACATCTTTAACCCATGGGCCCCATTCTACAGGAATGATTTTCAGGTTAATGCCTACCTTTTTAAGGTCAGCAGCAATAATCTCACCACCACGACGCGCATAAGATGGAGGTGGAAGCTTAATTTCCGCATCAAACCCATCTGGGAAGCCAGCTTCGGCCAATAATGCTTTGGCTTTTTCTGGGTCATACGCATAAGCGCCTGTTAAATCTACATAAGCAGGGTGATGTGGTGCAAAATGAGAGCCAATGGGTGTACCATTGCCAAACATAGCGCCATCAATGATGGACTGGCGATTAATCGCATAAGAAACCGCTTGGCGTACTTTTACATTATCAAATGGAGGTTTGGTATTGTTGATTGATAATATAGTTTCGCCTTCTGTAGAACCTACAACCACACTAAAACGTGGGTCGGCACGGAACTGAGCTAAATTTTCAGGTGCAGGGAAATTAGGGAAACCATCAACATCGCCCGCCATCATGGCGCTAAAAGCAGCCGCAGGATCTGAGATAATTTTAAAAGTGGCTTTGTCCAATACTTTGGCATCACCCCAATATGAATCAGATTTCACCAATTCAATACTGTCACCTTTTACCCATTTTACAAATTTAAACGGGCCAGTTCCCACTGGGTCGCTTTTGTTTTTGTCAGCACTTTCAGGTGCCACAATCACAGCATCGCCCCAACCTAGGTTAAACAGCATAGAGCCGTTGGCTTGGCTAAGCGTAATTTTAACTGTCGAAGCATCAATAGCCTCCACTTTATCAATAGCTTTAAATAGTGCTTTTTGTGCATTCACACTATCTTCGCCACGCGCACGGTCTAAGCTAAACACCACATCATCGGCATCAAAATCTGTTCCATCATGAAACTTCACGCCAGTATGTAGTTTAAATGTATATGTAAGGCCGTCGTCAGAAACAGTCCAGCTTTCAGCAAGGGCAGGTTGCACCGCGCCTTGGCTGTCTATGCTTGTTAAACCTTCAAATAGGTTGGCATATACCACTTCATCAATGGCCGCTGCAGCACCCGCAGTTGGGTCCAAATGTGTAGGTTCTAACACCATTCCCAATGTCACGCTGTTTTTGGCGGCCAATGCAGGCGCAGTTAGCGCCATAAGCGCCAAAGCAGCCGTTGCGGCTCTTAATCCAAGTTTAGATATCTTCATTACTCTCTCCCTTTAGTTATCATTCGATAGTAATTTGTGTAAAGCCGAAGCCATAATTTTTGCCGAATCCAGCATGTCATCAATACCAATATATTCATCAGGTTGATGAGCAAGGTCTAAAATACCCGGGCCATAAGCCACGCAATTGTGCATGTGCCCAAGGCGTGAAATGTGTTTTTGATCATAAGAACCTGGCGAGATCACATAATCAGGCTGTGTTTTTAACACCTGCTCAATGCCCGCTGCTAGTGCTTGTGGCACAGGCGCATCGCGCTTTGTCATGGTGGGGTAAATTTCGTTTATGTCTTTTAAACTGTACGAAAAGCCATCTCTATTTTGCGCCAAATCATCAAGAATTGTGACAATTTCACCCTTCACATCATCCATGCTTTCTTCAATCAGAAACCGGCGATCAAAAATCAAGCGGCAGCTATCAGCAACGCATGGGGCGGGTAGTCCGCCAAAACCTTCAGCCTCGCCACCATGAATTGAATTGATATTAATGGTAGATTGTTTAGCGCCATCTGGCACCACAGGCATGTCCGTGCGTTTACTTTTAAGCAATGGGTATAATTCGACATTAAATTTTTCCATCACCGCACCCATGTGCAATATGGCGCTGTCTCCCAAAAATGGCATAGAACCATGGGCAATGCGACCGTGGGTTTCAATTTCGCCCCACCATCCGCCTCTATGCCCTAGGCATATACGGTCTTTGTTCAACGGTTCAGGAATAATCACATGGTCAACACGTGGTTTTGAAAAATAACCTTTTTCAGCCAGATATGCCACGCCACCATAGCCACCAGTTTCTTCATCCACGGTGCCAGAAATCTCAATCGCACCCGCAAAGTCGGGGCATTCTGCAATAAAGGCTTCCACTGCAATCATTGATGTCGCCAAGCCACCTTTCATATCACAAGTGCCACGGCCGTATATTTTACCGTCTTTTATTTCGCCACCAAAGGGGTCAAACGTCCAACCTTCGCCAGCTTCCACAACGTCAATATGCGAGTTAAAATGCACACATTCACCTGCTGTTTTGCCTTCAAGCCGTGCAATGATGTTTGTACGTGGAAATTTATCGCTATCTCCAGGGGTGTCAATTCCCCTAACATATTCGATTTCAAAACCACGTTTTTTAAGCCAATTACCAACATATTCGGCACATTCGGTATAATTTTCACCGGGTGGGTTGGTGGTTGGAATGCGCACAAGCTCAACGGTTAAATCAATAAGATCATCTTTAAGGCCATCAATACGGCTGTGAATTTTAGTAATATCTTGAGTCATTTTAATTTCTTACTTGTCGGTTTAAAAGTAAATTTTTGGTCAAAATTGCGTTCAATGATAAAGTATGCTTTTCGCAATCAAGCATATGTTCTGTCATAATTTCCCGCACAGCTTTGGCATCATTGGCTTTGTAAGCATCCACCAATTGGCGGTGATAATTTATGTTAGAATGAGTGAAAGTTTCGTATTGAGAAATGTGGTCATATTTAAATTCAATAAAATTACGCAGCAGATCATTTAGAAATTTTGCATGGAAACTTAATAGCGGGTTGGGGCAATATTCAGCCAACACATCATGAAAATCCAACTCTTTTTCGCGCAATCCCAAATGTTGATTTTGCCGAGATTGATGAGCAGGAGCTGCGCAACAGGTAGATATTTGGCTGCTTAGTTTTTCCAAAACATCGTGCGGCAATAGTCCCACAACCGATTCCGCCAGTTCCACTTCAATGATTTTCCGCATTTGGTAAATTTGCTCAACGCTAATGTCGCGAAATTGCATAAAGTTACGCAATAAATCACTTGTGCGCTTGTGGCTCACTTGTATTAATTTCGGCCCACCAGATGGCCCTGTGCGGATGGATATTAAACCTTGAACTTCTAAAGATTTCAGAGCCTCACGCATTGTACCTTTGGCACAATTAAAAATTTCAATCAGCTGTTTTTCATGCGGTAACTTGTCACCTTCGGTAAGCTCGTTATCCATCACCCAACGCTTAATGTCATTGGCAATACGGTCAGACCTTTTGCTGGGTTCTGCGTCATTTTGGGTGAAATTAAATTTATCGATTGGCAATTTTTAACCTTAATTATATTTATACGTATAAATAGCATTAAATAAAATAAAGCACCTGTCAAGCGCAATTCAATAATTAGCGCAAATCATTCCAAGCAGGTAGGACATCATTCTCAGCTTTGCGGGCTGCGTATATACCGCGGGCAATGGCGCGGCTCATGGTGTTGGCGGCAATCGCGCCAAGGTCAATTTGTTGGCTAACATCTGGTGTCACGCCAGATTTCCCTGTTGCCAATGCAAATATTAAATCGCCATCAAGGGGGGTGTGGCTAGGGTAAATAGCGCGGGCAAAACCATCATGGCTCGCCACAGCCAAGCGTTTGGCTTGCGATGTTGTGAGGCAAGCGTCGGTTGCAATCACCGCAATGGTTGTATTCGCGCCACTCTTTTGCGCGTCTCGGCCTTTTATGCGTAAATCATAAGCATTTGCGGGGAAGGGGCTTGCAATTCCCAAGCCACCAAATTCATCATCCATTTCAAATGGCGCAGCCCAAAAGCGATTGCTTTCACCCACCAATGGTGAGCCTAGCGGGTTTGCCGCCACGATTGCGCCAATGGTAATTTGTTGCCCATCTTCAAATGTAATAATGCTCGAGGCCGAGCCAAGGCCGCCTTTACAATTGGCGGCAAGCGCGCCAGTGCCTGCACCAACAGACCCTAATTCAAACTCAACATCAGCAGCTTGTACAGCATCAAACCCCATTTCACGATAAGGGGGGTATCTGCCCCAATCTTTGTCGCCACCATTTAACAGGTCAAACAATATCGCAGCAGGGGTAATCGGCACACGCACATCGCCAATTTCAAACCCGCGGCCTGCTTGTTGCATGGCCGCCATGGCGCCAGCACCCGCATCAATGCCAAATGCCGAGCCACCCGATAGTACCAAACCATCAACATGATCGACAATATTTTCGGGGCTTAAAAGCTCGGTATCACGCGTGCCAGGGGCGCCGCCCATCACATGCACACTGGCAATAGTGGGTTCATCACATACAATGGCAGTCACGCCAGATTTTAATTTTTGGTTCGAAATATTACCAATCGTAATGCCGTCAACATCACTGATAAGGTTTCTTTTGCCGATAGAAATATTTGTCATTTGCTAAACCTATGCGGATTAAATTTTTAAGTCTATGAATTTTATCCTAGCCTATAGTCGTATAAAAACGCGGTAAAATAATCAAGCTTGATTTTCCAACCAGATCACATAAAGTCGAATTGTCGGATGAGGATTTAGCCGCAGATAAAGCATTTTTGGTTGCGCAAAAAGTAAAAATATAAGCGTGATTATGGCTGTATATTCAGTAAGTTTTTTTGCCAAGAAAATGTAAGTTGTAATTTTGATTTCTTAACTTCTGATACTGGCCGTACGATAGGAGAATCCGAAGTAAATTAGTAATTTATGTCAAAATATTGAATCAATAGGTAAGGTATAGTGAAGCTAGAATCGTGTAAAAATTTGCCCTAATTCAAGTCGTGATGTTGCTCCCGCAGTGGTGATAATTATATCGAATTTTACGGAGCATAGCGGCTCAAAAACAACAAGTGGAATACGTATGTTTAAAAATAAATTAAAGGCAATATTCGCCGCAGAAAAACCAGTTTTAAACGGTTGGTTGTCAATTGGCAATGGTTATAGCGCCGAGATTATGGCCGCTCAAGATTATGACAGCATCTCGATTGATATTCAGCATGGTGTATTGGATATTAGCGATGTTGTGCCCATGTTTCAGGCTATGCGCGCGTCAGGTGTGGTGCCAATGGCACGCGTGCCGTGGTTAGACCCTGCAGCTATAATGAAGGTGCTGGATAGTGGCGCGTTGGGTGTAATTTGCCCAATGGTCAACACCGCTGCACAAGCCGCTGAATTTGTTTCATATATGTATTACCCCCCATTGGGTGAACGCTCCTTTGGCCCCGCCCGTGCCATGGTATCCGAAGGCGCAGATTATTACGAAAATGCCAATGAGCAAGTTTTATCTTTCGTCATGGTCGAAACCACCGAGGCTATGAGCAATCTAGATGAAATTGCCGCCACAAAAGGCCTAGATGGCATATATGTGGGGCCAGTAGATCTCTCGTTAAGCTTAAGTGATGGTCATTTAAAACCAAGCTTTGATAGAGAAGAGGCCGAAATAATAAGCGCTCTCAAGAAAATTGTCAAAGCCTGCAAACAAGCCAATATCCTCTGTGCCTTACATTGTGGCACACCCGAATATGCCAAGCGCGCCATTGATTGGGGCTTTAATATGGTCACTGTGTCTGGCGATTCTCGCTTCATCGCGATTGGTGCTGCGCAAAGTGTAAAACAATTCCGCAGCTTAACCAACAAAGTTGAATCAGATGGTTAAGTGCGCGCAGATAGAAAACAAGATGTAATTTCTACCAAATGGTATATCCCGCATCGACCAGCAATACACTGCCTGTCATGCCGCTAGCCGCTTCGGATGCTAAAAATAAATTCACCGAAGCCACTTCTTCAGCACCAATCATCCGTTTCATGGGTGT
Source organism: Hyphomicrobiales bacterium (assembly GCA_051531935.1). Lineage (GTDB taxonomy): Bacteria > Pseudomonadota > Alphaproteobacteria > Rhizobiales > OSC116 > OCS116. Next base: position 315,280 of record JAOPTR010000016.1, on the reverse strand, counting down.
GCCTTCCATCCAAGGCACGCTATTTTTCGGGTCTAAAAACGCGATATTGCTCATTTCTGTATCAACGTAAGTTGGCGCAACAGCATTAACGCGCACACCGCGCTCTGCCCATTCGCCTGCTAACGATTTTGTCATATGGTGCATGGCAGCTTTTGATGCGTTATATTGAACTTGGTTTTGCGGCTTGTTAGATACAAACCCAGACATAGACCCCACAGTGACAATAGACCCTTTTTGGCGCTCTAGCATATATTTACCAAAAGCACGGCACGACCAAAAACAACCATTTAAATTAACATCAATCACCTTTAGCCAAGTCTCATCTGGCATGTCCTCAGCATTTGTGCTTGGCCATGCAATGCCTGCATTGGCAATCAAAATATCCACATTTCCAATGTCTTTATTCGCCCATGCTGCCACTTCATTGGTTTGTTCCGATGAGGTCACATCTAAAGCTCTGATGTCGGCTTTATGTCCTAAGCTTTTTAACTCTTCTGCGGCTTGGCCGAGCATCTCTTCGTCGCGGCCAGTTAAAATAACATGAGCGCCTGCTTCGGCTAGCGCATTGGCAGTGTGTCGCCCAATGCCACGGTTCGCTCCTGTAATCAGAGCAATATTGCCATCTAATCGTTGTTTTTGCATATACATAGTCGCACTCCCTAAGTTTAACGTTAACCTAACTGCATAAAATCTATCACGACAGCCATAATCTCGCAATAAAATCATTAAGGTTAAAATTTAGGCATATAAGAAAATAGTGACTATTTTTTAATCAACAAAACCAAATAAAATTTAAATTATTCGCCTTAAGTTATTTATAGTCATATATATCAACGGTTTACAATGTGTGAATAAATTATTAATTTATGGCATGAAGATTGCAAATTGAATTCCTGTAAACAATGAATCGTAATTAAAGAATTTTAAGGGGAGAATATTATGTTAAATAACAAATTTAGCCGTAAAGCTTTATCTGCCATGGTTATTGGTGCTGCACTTATGGGTTCAAGCGCAATCGTATCTGCTGCTGACACCATTAAAGTTGGTGTGCTTCATTCACTTTCAGGCACAATGGCTATTTCCGAAACCACACTAAAAGACACAATGCTAATGCTTGTCGAAGAGCAAAACAAAAAAGGCGGTCTTTTGGGTAAGCAGCTTGAAGCTGTGGTTGTAGATCCTGCATCTAACTGGCCTTTATTTGCCGAAAAAGCTCGTGAGCTTTTAGGCCCTAAAGAAGTAGACGTTATTTTTGGTGCTTGGACATCAGTTTCACGTAAATCAGTATTGCCAGTGATCGAAGAAATGAACGGTCTTATGTTCTACCCTGTGCAATATGAAGGTGAAGAATCTTCTAAAAACGTATTCTACACAGGTGCTGCTCCTAACCAACAAGCTATTCCTGCGGTAGATTATCTAATCGCTGAAGAAGAAGTGCAACGCTGGGTTCTTGCTGGTACTGACTATGTTTACCCGCGCACAACAAATAAAATTCTCGAAGCTTATTTGCTTGCAAAAGGTGTTGCTGCTGAAGACATCATGATCAATTACACACCATTTGGTCATTCAGATTGGCAAACAATTGTATCAGACATTAAAAAATTCGGTTCAACAGGCAAGAAAACAGCTGTTGTTTCAACAATTAATGGCGATGCAAACATTCCATTCTACAAAGAATTGGGCAACCAAGGCGTAGAAGCTGGCGACATTCCTGTGATTGCGTTCTCAGTTGGCGAAGAAGAACTTGCTGGCCTAGATACAAAACCACTTGTTGGTCATTTAGCCGCTTGGAACTATTTCCAATCTGTAGATGCAGAAGTGAACGCTGAATTTGTTCAAACTTGGAAAGCATTCACTAAAGATGAAAATCGCGTGACAAATGACCCAATGGAAGCTCATTTTATTGGTTTCAATATGTGGGTTCAAGCTGTTGAAAAAGCCGGCACTACAGAAACTGATGCAGTGGAAGAAGCCATTATCGGCATCGCTGTACCAAACCTTTCTGGTGGTTATTCAAGCATGCTTCCAAATCATCACATCACAAAACCTGTGCTTATTGGCGAAATTCAAGAAGATGGTCAATTTGACATCGTGAGTTCTACTGATGGCCTTGTGGCTGGTGATGCTTGGTCTGATTTCCTACCTGGTTCAAAAGACCTAATTTCAGATTGGCGTAAGCCTTTAGCATGTGGCAACTTTAATGTTGTGACTGGTAAATGTGGCGGCGCTGCTGAATAAGCTTTTGAATATTAACACTTTTGGACTTAAGCGAATCGTATAGGATGAACTTAAGTCTATGGTTAGACGCTTTAAAACCCAGATTTCATTCTCACCATCTAGGAGGATGAGGTCTGGTTTTTATAAGGGGGGGTGGTTCAATGCCATTGATACGGAATTTTTTACTCATATTAAGTGTTTTAATGTCACTTATTGCGGGCGCAAGCATAGTTGCTGCCGATGAGCAAACACTCACAAAATTAGTTTTAGATTTAAATCAAAAAAGCTTTAATAAAAAAGGCAAAGCAGTTGATGCTTTGGTGGCAAGTGGCGATGCCCGCGTTGCAGAAATTGTAACAGCTTTGGCCGAAAGCAACCTATATGTCCGTAAAACAGACAACAAAATTTACATCATCAAAAAAGGTGGAGATGGCTTTCTACTTACCGATGCGGTAACCGGTGCCGATGCGGGTACTGATAACAAAAAAGCCCTTAAAAAAATTAAAACCAACAATAAATTGCGCCGTAAACTAAGCGCGGTTCTAGGTAAGCTTACATTGCTAAGTGAAGATGATGAGATAAGGCTAAAAGCTGCACAAGCTGTGCTAAAATCTCGCGATATAACAGCGTTAGAAACTCTAGAAAAAGCCATTGAGCAGGAGAAAAACGCCGACATTAAAGAAGTTATGCAAACCGCACAAGCAGCAACGGTTGCAGGGTCAGATCGGCCAATTGAACAAAGAGTTGTCGCCATCGAATATCTCGAGTTATTGGGCGGTAATGATGTGCTAGCCATCCTAACACCGCTGACAATTATCGAGGGGCAAGATGAGAAAATATTAGCATCTGCCAGTCGCGCCATCAAAAATATAAAAAGCAGTCAATCCTTTTGGAATGTCGGCCAAAACGTACTTTACGGCCTTAGTTTAGGCTCAGTTTTATTACTTGCCGCCATTGGCCTAGCCATTACATTTGGCGTGATGGGCGTCATCAATATGGCACATGGCGAAATGGTCATGATCGGCGCTTATGTAACCTTTATGGTGCAAGATGTCATCCGCACATCGGCACCAAGCCTATTCGATTATTCATTATTTTTAGCGCTACCCGCAGCATTTTTAGTGGCAGGTGGTATTGGTGTGATTATGGAGCGTGGCATCATCCGTTACTTATATGGTAGACCGCTTGAAACTCTGCTTGCCACTTGGGGCGTATCGCTTATCTTGCAACAAGCCGTGCGCACAATCTTTGGGCCCAATAACCGCGAAGTTGGCAACCCAAGCTTCATGTCAGGTTCTATAGATTTTGGCCAACTTACTTTAACTCTCAATCGTTTTTACATCATCCTGTTTGCACTGGCTGTTTTTGCTGTGCTGTTTTATGTCATGCGCCGCACAAGCTTTGGCTTGCAAATGCGCGCTGTGGTGCAAAATCGCCGTATGGCAGGGTCTATGGGCATTCGTACAAAATGGGTCGATAGCCTAACTTTTGGTTTAGGTTCAGGCATTGCGGGTATTGCAGGCGTGGCGCTAAGCCAAATCGACAATGTAAGCCCAAATTTGGGCCAAACCTATATAGTAGATAGCTTTATGGTTGTGGTGTTTGGTGGTGTTGGTAGCTTATGGGGCACTTTAGTTGGCGCCTTCTCATTGGGCATTGCCAATAAGTTTTTAGAACCTTATGCAGGCGCTGTATTGGGCAAAATTCTAGTGCTCGTATTCATCATTCTATTCATTCAAAAGCGGCCGCGCGGCTTATTCGCGCTCAAGGGAAGGGCGGTGGATCAATGATTACGCACATGCTTATGCGCACATTAAACGGCAAGCATTGGCTTGTTGTGGCTATTCTTTTAGCGGTGGCTATTTTAGTGCCTGTTTCAAATCAATTTATACCCGAAACAAGTTTCTTCCATGTACCAGATTATTCAATCCAGTTGTTTGGTAAATATATGTGCTACGCGCTTTTGGCGTTGAGTGTAGATCTTATCTGGGGCTATGCAGGCATTTTGTCGCTTGGTCATGGTGCATTTTTCGCTCTTGGCGGCTATGCAATGGGCTTGTACCTCATGCGCCAAATTGGCCCAAGAGGCGTTTATGGCGATCCAATCTTGCCAGATTTTATGGTGTTTCTAGATTGGCACGAATTACCTTGGTTCTGGTTGGGCTTCGATAGCTTCTTCTTCACTGCTTTTATGATCGCACTTGTGCCAGCCGCGTTGGCCTTTGTCTTTGGTTGGTTTGCTTTCCGCTCGCGGGTTAATGGTGTTTATTTGTCCATCATCACCCAAGCTATGACATACGCATTATTGTTAGCTTTCTTCCTAAACGATTTCGGTTTTGGCGGCAATAACGGCCTTACCGATTTTAAAGATATTTTGGGTTTCTCACTGCAAAATATCAATACCAAACTGGCGCTGTTTTCAGCTTCTTGTGTGGCGTTAGCCATTGGTTATCTTGTTTGTCGCTTCATTGTCACCTCAAGGCTCGGTAATGTGTTAATCGCAATACGCGATGCCGAAAGCCGCACACGCTTTTTGGGCTATAAAGTCGAAAATTACAAATTTTTTGTATTCATCGTTTCATCAATTCTTGCGGGTGTGGCGGGTGCACTTTATGTGCCGCAAGTTGGTATCATCAACCCAAGCGAATTTGCCCCTGCCAATTCAATCGAAATTGTCATCTGGGTAGCCGTTGGTGGCCGTGGTACATTGGTTGGCGCTATCATTGGTGCCATTCTTATCAATTACGGTAAAACGTGGTTTACAGGTGCATTCCCAGAATATTGGTTATTCGCACTTGGCGGGCTATTTGTCGCCACCACCCTGTTTTTACCCAAAGGCGTAGTTGGTTTGTTTGCTCAATTGCAAAAACGTTTTTACCCTCCCAAAACTGGCAACATGCCGATAGAAAATGTCGAGGCTGAATCATGACCCATGCAAGAGATTTAGTGCTGTATTTAGATGGCGTGAATGTGGCTTTTGATGGTTTTAAAGCCATTAACAACCTGTCGCTAGTCATCGAACAAGGTGAGATGCGTGCGATAATCGGCCCCAATGGTGCAGGTAAAACCACTATGATGGACATCATAACAGGCAAAACCCGCCCAGATAGTGGCGATGTTTTCTATAATGGCGATGTCGACCTGCTAAAGCTAAACGAAGCCGAAATTGCCCAATTGGGCATTGGTCGTAAATTCCAAAAACCAACAGTGTTTGAAAGCCAAAGTGTTTATGCCAATGTCGAGCTAGCACTTGCCATGCCGCGCACCGTGCGCCATAGCTTGTTTTGGTTGTCGTCAATCAAACAAAATAAACAAGTAGAAGCCATCTTAGAACGTGTACGCTTAGAGCATGTGCGTTATGAAACAGCGGCAAATCTATCGCATGGGCAAAAACAATGGCTCGAAATTGCCATGCTTTTGGCACAAAATCCCAAACTATTATTAGTTGATGAGCCAGTCGCAGGTATGACGGACAGTGAAACCGAAGAAACCGCGATATTGCTTAAAGACATTGCAAAAGATCATTCACTCATTGTGGTCGAACATGATATGGATTTTGTGCGTGCTTTAGATGTGCGAGTTTCTGTATTACACGAAGGCTCGGTGTTAACCTCAGGTTCTATTGATCACGTCAGTGCCGATCAACGTGTCATCGACGTCTATTTAGGAAGATAATATGCTAAAGGTAAATGAAATAGACGTGTTCTATGGCGCATCACAAGCAGTGCGCACAGTCTCGCTAACTGCAGAGCTTGGCAAAATTACATGCCTGCTTGGCCGTAACGGTGTGGGCAAAACCACAATGCTCAAAGCCATCACAGGCCAAATTCCCATCGCCTCTGGCAGTGTTATTTTCAACGATATTGACATTAGTAAGCTATCACCCGATGATCGCGCGCGCTTAGGTATCGGCTACATTCCGCAAGGTCGTGAAATTTTTCCACTACTCACGGTAAAAGAAAATTTGCAAACGGGCTTCGGCGTATTGCCAAAATCACAGCGCAATATCCCAGACGAAATTTACGAACTTTTTCCTGTGCTTAAAGATATGCTTTCTCGCCGTGGTGGCGATTTATCTGGCGGTCAACAACAACAATTGGCCATTGCCCGCGCGCTAATAATGAAGCCAAAATTACTGGTATTGGACGAGCCAACCGAAGGCATTCAGCCATCAGTTATCAAAGACATCGGCCGCGTGATCGCGTATTTGCGCGACAAAGGCGATATGGCAATTTTACTAGTAGAACAATATTTTGAATTTGCGCATGATTTGGCCGATCATTTTGTTGTCATGGATCGTGGCTCTGTTATAATCGACCAAAAATTCGAAGATGCAAATGCCGATGAAATCAAGGCACATCTTACAGTTTAATGTCAATTGAGTGGGGAGACTCTGTGGCGCAATCACTGCCAAAATCACCCGCATCTAAAGCACGCCTGCAAAGGTCTGTAGGTGCTGCAAAAATTACGTTTAAACGACGCGATGGCAAAACCGTTTTGGATGATTTATATCAGCAAGGCAGCGCCAAAGTGCGTTTCGCCCGTGCCGAACCCAACCGCATTACAGAAGCTGTGCTTATCAACACATCAGGCGGTATGACAGGTGGCGATTGTTTCGATGTAAATATCGGATGGGGGCAAAACTCCACTGCCATTGTCACCACCCAAGCCGCCGAGCGGCATTATAAATCTTTAGGCGATGTCGCGACAATTAAAAACAATCTAACAGTCGCTGCAAATGCCTGTGGCCTGTGGTTGCCACAAGAAAGCATTATGTTCGATGATGCAGCCTACCAACGCGATACTATGATCGAACTTGCCAAAAATTCCAAATTATTAGCCATAGAATCTAGCATTTTCGGCCGTAAAGCCATGGGCGAGATTGTCAATAACGGGCATGTCACAGAAAAATGGCAAATCAAACGTGATGGCAAACTCATTTTTGCCGATGCTTTTGGCATTGATGGCGATGTTGCCGCGCAACTCAATAAACCTGCAATCGGTAATGGCAATACAGCCATCTCAACCATCATTTATGTTGGTGATGATGTGCAGCAAATCCGCGATCAAATCAACACACTTATTGCGGATGATAACGCGTTAGGCCGTGCCACATGTTTTGATGGTATGTTGGCGATACGCTTATTCGCACAAGATAGCCAAAAATTGCGCCAAACAAGCATGAAAATACTCAATAAAACACTTGTGAAGCTCACTAAAAATTCAGATAATAAAAGTCTGTTGCCACGCGTTTGGATGATGTAACGCGCAACATATAAGGCAAAAAGAGGGAAGAATATGAAGTTAACACCCAGAGAAAAAGATAAATTGCTTATTTCCGTCGCTGCAATGGTAGCGCGCGGCCGTTTAGAGCGCGGCGTTAAACTCAATTATCCCGAATCCATAGCCTTGATTACCGATTTTGTGGTCGAAGGCGCACGAGATGGTAGGGGCGTTGCCGATTTAATGCAAGCAGGCGCAAAAGTCATAACCCGTAATGATGTGATGGATGGCATTGCCGAAATGATTCATGACGTACAGGTAGAAGCTACTTTTCCAGACGGTACGAAATTAGTCACCGTTCACGAACCGATAAGATGAGGAGATTGACATGATTGCAGGCGAATTTATCATTCAAGATGGCGATATCGAATTAAATGTAGGCGCGAAAACCATCACGCTCAACGTTTCAAATACAGGCGATAGACCAATACAAGTGGGCTCTCATTATCACTTTTACGAAACCAATGAAGGTTTGGAATTTGACAGAGAAGCCGCACGCGGTACTCGTTTAGACATTGCATCAGGCACAGCCGTTAGGTTCGAGCCAGGTCAAAGTCGTGATGTGGTGCTCATTCCCATCGGTGGCGCTCGCACAATTTATGGTTTCAATCAAAAAATCCAAGGTAAACTTGAGGGGGCGTTATAATGGTCACAATTTCACGTTCATCATATGCTTCGATGTATGGCCCCACAACAGGTGATAAAGTCCGCCTAGCTGATACAGATCTCATTATTGAAGTCGAAAAAGACCTCACAACTTATGGCGAAGAAGTTAAATTTGGCGGTGGTAAAACCATTCGCGATGGCATGGGGCAAAGCCAACTCACACGCGCGCAAGGCGCTGTTGATACGGTTATCACCAATGCACTTATTGTCGATGTAACAGGCATCTATAAAGCCGATGTTGGCTTGCGCGATGGCCGCATTGCCTCCATCGGTAAAGCGGGTAACCCCGATACACAATCAGGTGTCGATATCATCGTCGGTGCGTCTACCGAAGTTATTGCTGGCGAAGGTAAAATCCTCACCACTGGTGGTTTCGATAGCCACATTCATTTTATTTGCCCCCAGCAGATTGAAGAAGCACTGGTTAGCGGCATTACAACCATGCTTGGTGGTGGCACAGGCCCCGCAACAGGTACCAACGCAACAACTTGCACACCTGGTTCGTGGCATATGGGGCGCATGCTACAAGCGGCCGAATCATTTCCAATGAATTTGGCTTTCGCAGGTAAAGGCAACGCATCATTGCCACAACCCTTGATCGAACAAGTTGAAGCGGGCGCATGCTCACTTAAATTGCACGAAGATTGGGGCACAACACCCGCTGCCATAGACTGCTGCCTAGGTGTGGCCGATGATATGGACGTGCAAGTGATGATCCATACCGATACACTTAATGAATCTGGTTTTGTTGAAAATACAACTGATGCCTTCAAAGGCCGCACCATCCATGCTTTCCATACAGAAGGTGCGGGCGGTGGTCATGCTCCAGATATCATCAAAATCTGTGGCGAGCTAAATGTCATTCCGTCATCCACCAATCCCACACGGCCATATACAGTCAATACGATTGAGGAACATTTGGATATGCTGATGGTCTGCCATCATCTAGATCCTTCAATCCCAGAAGACATAGCATTTGCCGAAAGCCGCATTCGCAAGGAAACCATTGCTGCCGAAGATATCCTGCACGATATTGGCGCATTCTCAATCATCGCATCCGATAGCCAAGCTATGGGGCGTGTTGGCGAGGTGCTCATTCGCACTTGGCAAACCGCCGATAAAATGAAAAAACAACGTGGCGCCTTGCCCGAAGAAACAGGCGATAATGATAATTTCCGTGTGAAACGCTATATTGCCAAATACACAATCAACCCTGCCATTGCCCATGGCATGAGCAAAGACATTGGCTCTATCGCAGTGGGTAAATTAGCCGATTTGGTATTGTGGTCTCCGGCCTTTTTTGGCGTTAAACCCGATATGATTTTAAAAATGGGCAGCATTGCATCGGCTCCAATGGGCGATCCAAATGCCTCCATCCCAACCCCGCAACCTGTGCATTACCGCCCTATGTTTGCTAGCTATGGCGCATCTTTGTCAGCTAGCAGTGTTACATTTGTATCAGGCGCAGCCAGTCAATCGAGCTTGCGAGCAGACTTAGGATTAAACAAGCAATTGATAGCGGTCGAAAATACCCGTTCAGGCATCAGTAAAAAAGATATGGTGTTTAACAATCTAACACCAGAAATTGAAGTGAATCCCGAAACTTATGAAGTGCGTGCCAATGGTGAATTACTCACTTGCGAGCCAGCCAAAGTGTTGCCAATGGCGCAACGCTACTTCATGTTCTAAAAATAGGAAAATTAAATGATTTATGTAATCGCAACCATCAATGTTCAAGCAGGCACAGCCGATAAAGTCATCGCTGCGGCTTTGCCGTGTATACAAAGTACAAGAGCCGAGCCAGGCTGCATCAGCTATGAGCTTAATCAATCGGTAGAAGATGAAAATACACTCACATTTGTCGAATCTTGGAAAACCCGTGAAGATTTGACACTGCATTTTGATCGGCCGTATATGGCTGTTTGGAGTAAGGCTGGCGGGCAATATATCACTGGCCGAAAAATCGAGGTCATTCACCCTGACGAGGTTGAAACCCTGTAAATGCCAAAACTAGTTGCTCATAAACTTGTAAAGCCAAATGCGAACCAAAGCACCGCATGGGATATTGTGACTTTGGATTACGAGGAACGCTATTTGCGCCGTAAAATGCTCACAACTGTGCATGGTGAAAAATTCCTGATCGACCTGCCAAAAGCCACTGTGCTTGAGCACGGCGATTTTTTGCTGCTCGAAAATGGCAATAGCGTAGAGGTCGTTGCCGCAGAGGAAAATCTGCTACAAGTCAAAGCCGATAGTACTCATAGGCTCACCGTGATTGCCTATCATTTGGGCAATCGTCATTTGCCTGTTCAGGTCGAACCAACACGTCTGCTCATTAAGCAAGATCATGTGATCGAGGATATGTTGGGCAAAATGCATGCCGATGTAAAACATATTAGTGAGCCGTTTAACCCCGAGGGCGGTGCATACGGCCTAGGACGCACCCATGGCCACGATCATGGTCACAGCTCTGATCATAGCCATGATGATGGACATTCGCACGGGCATAATCATGACCATTGATTCAATCTACAAATTACAAACATGGTTTTCACCTTCTTACCCCGTTGGCGCCTATACCTATAGCCATGGCTTAGAAAACGCGTTCGAAATCGAAGCCATCACCAATGTTGCCGAGTCGATCGAATGGATAAAAGATATCATCACCCAAGGCAATGGCTTGGCCGATGCAGTGTTTCTAGTTGAAGCCTATCGCGCGGCAGTAAATTTGGATGATAAAAAATTGAAAGACCTCATCGAATATGCAACTGCTTTTTGTGGTACAGCAGAATTACGGCTCGAGAGCGAATCCCAAGGCGCGGCATTTCTCGAAATCATTCAAAATGTAGAAGCCGATTCAGAGCTTTGGAAAATTAACAAATTATGGCAAGGCCCATACCCCTATGCGGTGGTTGTGGGCGCGGCAGCAGGTGCAGCGGCCATTGATTTAAACTCAACAGTCACCGCATTTTTGCACGGCTTTGTCTCCAATATGTCATCGGCATTGGTGCGCATTGTGCCATTTGGCCAAACCGATGGGCAGCGTATAATATCTGCCCTTGCGCCCCTTGTGGCGCAAACCGCACAAAAAGCACTCACTACAGATTATCAAAATCTAACCACTTCAACCATGATGGTCGATCTAACCAGCATGCAACACGAAACTCAATATACAAGGCTATTCCGATCATGACAAAAAATGGACCATTAAGAGTAGGCATTGGCGGCCCTGTTGGCTCTGGTAAAACCGCATTAACCGATGCTTTGTGCAAAATGATGCGCAACGAGTTTTCACTGGGTGCCATCACTAATGACATTTACACAAGAGAAGATGCCGAATTCTTAACGCGTTCTGGTGCTTTATCACCCGACCGCATTATGGGTGTCGAAACTGGCGGTTGCCCCCACACGGCAATTCGAGAAGATGCCTCAATCAACTTAGCCGCCATCAAACAAATGAACGAGAAGTTCCCCGATCTAGATGTGATTTTCATCGAATCAGGCGGCGATAACCTTTCTGCAACTTTCTCACCCGAACTTGCCGACATCACTATTTATGTAATTGATGTTTCCGCAGGCGATAAAATCCCCCGCAAAGGCGGCCCAGGTGTCACAAGGTCAGATTTGTTGGTCATCAACAAAATTGACCTAGCTCCATTAGTCGGTGCCGATCTAGGCGTAATGGATAGGGACAGTAAACTTATGCGCAAAGAACGCCCCTTCCTATTCGCCAACGTAAAAGCTGGCAAAAGCGTACAAGAAGTCCGCAATTTCATCGTTGAAGCAGGCGGATTATAAAAGGTAAAATATGGATTATGTGGCAATAGATGTCGAAACAGCAAATGGTGATATTGCGTCTATTTGTCAAATCGGCATTGCCACATATGCCAATGGAAAATTGGTAAGTGAATGGTCGTCGCTTATTAATCCAAAAGAAGATTTTAACTATTTCAACATCCGCATTCATGGCATTCAACAGGCCGATGTTAAAAACGCACCAACATTTGAACAAGTATATAAAGAAATTTTTGCTCTGCTGAGTGATAAATTTGTGGTCAGTCATACATTTTTTGATAAAACCGCAATCGAAAAATCATGCCAAAAATTCAACTTACCAAGCATAGATAATAAATGGTTAGATTCTTGCAAAATAGCCCGTAAAGCTTGGGGGCATATCCCTTTAGCGAGCTATGGTTTAGCCAATGTTTGCCAATTTATTGGCTTTAAATTCAATCATCACGATGCGCTTGAAGATGCAAAAGCTTGTGGTGCGATTATGAGTGCCGCCCTCATTGATACAGAAACAACACCGCAATATTGGTTTAATTTGCCCGTAAAGGTCAAAAAGTCAAAAACCCCAAAATCCAAGCAAAATCAAAACCCTATTCCTAATCCTCATGGCGCTCTTGTCGGCCATACAATCGCGTTCACAGGTAAATTGTCAATCACCCGCGCCCAAGCACTAAAGTTAGCCGCAAACAGCGGTTGTATATTTAGCAAGTCGGTTCAATGGCATACAAATTACCTCATTGTAGGCGCGGCAACAAAATCAACAATCGGCAAAAGCACAAAACACATTCAAGCCGAAAATTTCAACCAAAGCGGCCACAGTATTCGCATTCTAAATGAAGCAGAGTTCCAAGTCTTAGTATGTAGTACATGACTATTGTACCACGCATAATGTGTATAACTGAATCAGGGAAAACCCTTAGTTTGCGGTTATTTTGTTAGTTTATATTGCTTTCCTAACATATTCATTCAAAATGAATGAATTATATAAAGAGGGAGAATTATAATGATCAAAAAACATATGGCCACATTGGCAATTTCGGCCTTTGCAATTACATTTGCAGGCCAAGCTGTTGCCGAAACTTGGAATGTTTCCGTTTGGGGTAAACGTCGCGCGTTCACGGAACATGTCGAAAAACTTGCCGAATTGGTAGATGCCAAAACAAATGGCGATTTCAAATTAAATATCAGCTATGGCGGCTTGTCTAAAAACCGCGAAAACCTAGACGGTATTTCAATTGGCGCGTTCGAAATGGCACAATTCTGTGCAGGTTATCATCGCGATAAAAACCCATCAATCACAGTTTTAGAGCTACCATTTTTGGGCGTGTCTTCATTAGAAGAAGAAATCAAAGTCAGTAAAGCAGTTTATGCTCACCCTGCCACAATTAAAGACCTAGCACGTTGGAACGCAACTCTTCTTATGCCATCCCCACTACCGCAATATAACATTGCAGGCTTAGGCGATGCACCAAAAGCATTGGCCGATTTTGATGGCCTCACAGTTCGTGCTGTTGGCGGCGTAGGCGCAGCTCTTAAAAAATTGGGCGCAGTGCCAACTTCTGTAACGGCTACCGAAACACGCCAAGCACTAGATGGCGGTGTGGTTAAAGCGGTTGCATTCGCACCACACGCTCACTTGTCATTTGGCACAATCGAGCCATCGAAATGGTGGACGAAAAACCTAAACCCGGGCACAGTTAATTGCCCAGTGGTGGTAAATACCGATGCTTTGGAAGGCCTTTCAGCCGCACATAAAGAAGCATTGTTAGGTTCTGTAGATGAATCTTTGGCACATTATGTGGAAACATATAACGGCAAAACAATGGATGCTTGGTGGGCAAAACTCGATGCAAATGGTGTTGAACAAATCTCCTATTCAGATGAAGATTTAGCTACATTCCGTGCAGCAGCTGCAAAACCTGCAGTTGATGATTGGATTAAAACCAACAACGCACGTGGTTTACCGGCACAAGATTTATACGATCTTGTGATCAGCACATTGGCAAAATAATTTAGCCACTCAATACACCGTCGCAAATTAACTTTTGCGGCGGTTTTCTTTATTATAGGTGCTATATGGCGGCTTCATCATCGGTGTTAGAGGATGGCTCAACATTGAGTTTTCTCGACCAAAAACTACATAAATTAGAGAGCTTTCTAGCTTTGGTGACAGGCCTTGCGGTGTTCTCACTTATGGTTCTGGCCGTTGTTTCGGTCAGTGGGCGTAATTTTTTTGGCATTCCATTGCCGGGATATGTCGATTGGATCGAGCAAATTATGCCACTTATTGCGTTTATGGGTGTTGCCTATACCCAACGTGATGGCGGGCACATCCGTATGGATATTTTGGTTGGCGCTTTGCGCGGCCGTTCATTATGGATGGCCGAAATTATCACTACAACACTTATTCTAATTCTAATGATTCTTCTGGTTTGGGGTACATATTCCCATTTTTTAAGAAGTTTCGATTTTGCAGCACCACTCTGGAGTCGCGATAGCAGCATAGACATTGCATTGCCGATATGGCCTGCCAAATTGTTAGCGCCCATTGCATTTTTCGTATTAAGTTTGCGGCTTGCGTTGCAAATTTGGGGTTTTTGCCGTGCTTTTGTAAATAATTCTACCGCACCAGTGGCCGTGCCATTGGTCGAAAGTGCAGCCGAACAAGCCGCACGCGAAGCTAAAACCGTCACAGGGGGAGCAGATTAATGGAACCTATTGATATTGGCTTAATCGTTTCTGGCTTCATGTTGGTCATGGTAATTTTAGGTATGCGCGTGGCTTTTGCTGCCGGCCTGTCTGGCCTTGTTGGCCTTATCTGGATTTTTTGGGCAAAAAAAGGGTATGACCCTGATGATTTTATGTGGGCGCTCACTGTCGCGGTTAAAACCGCAGGCCAAGTGCCACATAGTAAAGTTTCATCCATCGCCTTGTCGCTCATTCCCACTTTCATTCTGATTGGCTATTTGGCCTATCATGCAGGCCTCACAAAAGCATTGTTCGAGGCCGCAAAACGGTGGATTGGTTGGGTGCCAGGCGGTATGGCCGTTGCCACAGTTTTTGCCACAGCAGGCTTTGCGGCCGTTTCTGGCGCGTCAGTTGCAACCGCAGCGGTTTTTGCCCGCATCGCCATACCCGAAATGCTCAAGGAAGGTTACGATAAACGCTTTGCAGCAGGTGTGGTTGCAGCGGCAGGCACATTGGCATCGCTCATTCCTCCCTCCGCAATTTTAGTAATTTATGCCATTATTGTCGAGCAAGATGTAGGTATGTTATTGCTCGCAGGTTTCATTCCGGGCGTGTTCTCAGCATTTGTTTATACCGCGCTCATCATCGGCATGGCGTTGGCGATAAAAAACTTCGGCCCACCTGTAACTGGCTATACTTGGAAGCAGCGTTTTGCTTCATTGCCACCCGCATTACCTATTTTCTTTGTGGTCTTTATCATCATTGTTTTTGTTTATAATCCGTTTGGTGGCGATGCGTGGGGTACGCCTACAGAGGGCGGAGCTTTGGGTGCATTTGTGGTTTTTGTTATGGCAGTGTTTAAAGGCATGCGCTGGCCAGAATTAAAATCTGCACTGCTCGAAACCGCAAAACTGACGGTTATGATTTTCACCATCATTTGGGGCGTATTAATCTATGTCCGCTTTTTAGGCTTTGCCGATCTACCATCAGCATTTTCCGATTGGATTTCAGGCCTTGATCAGCCACCAATGCTCACACTTATACTCATATTGCTCGCTTATGCGGTGCTTGGCATGTTTATGGATGCCATCGGCATGTTGTTGCTAACTTTGCCTGTGGTTTACCCTGCTGTCATGGCGCTTAATGGTGGCGAATATGTATCAGCCGCTGATAGTGCGTTTGGTATGAACGGCACTATGTGCGCCATTTGGTTTGGTATCTTGGTGGTAAAAATGGCCGAGTTTTGTCTCATAACGCCGCCCATTGGCCTCAATTGTTTTGTGGTCGCAGGCGTGCGAGATGATCTAACAGTGCAAGATGTCTTCCGTGGCGTGATGCCGTTTTTTCTCGCTGATGCGGTAACAATTGCACTGCTTGTGGCGTTTCCTGCCATCGTTCTTTGGCTACCAAGTTTGGCTTAACAAGTCTTGGTGTAATTCCAATACGCTTCGCGTAATTTCGCGTGTATTGGCCCCATGCCCATTTCGTTATTTTCATATTTAACGCAAGGGAAAATACGCGCATGGTTACCAGTGGAAATTATCTCATCAGCAGTGAGTAATTCATCGGGCATAATACGACGTTCAATCACTTTATGGCCAAGTTCTTCCAGTAGTTTAATAGACCGTTGGCGCGTTATGCCGTTCAACAACATACCATTGGTTTGCGGGGTCGAAATCACATTGTCTTTCACCAAAAATAGGTTTTGCATTGTAAATTCGGCCACAGCACCAGTTACATCAAGCATCACAGCATTGTCGTAACCACGTTTTTTTGCATCACCCCATGCAATGGTCGCTTGCGGGTAAAGGCAACTGGCTTTGGCAGCTGTTGGTGCCGTTTCGGGCGATGGTTTGCGATAGCTAGACAGGCAAGCGGTAAATCCAGTGCCCGCTTCAGGCATGGCCATACGTTGCAAAACAATGCAAAAACGCGTCGATTCTGGTACAATCGGGCCGAGCCCTTCTTCAATCCAAAACATCGGGCGGATATATAGAGCGTCATCGGTGTTAATTTTTGCAATTTGTTCGCGCACCAACCCCTCAACTTCATCA
This sequence comes from Hyphomicrobiales bacterium, assembly GCA_051531935.1. Lineage (GTDB taxonomy): Bacteria > Pseudomonadota > Alphaproteobacteria > Rhizobiales > OSC116 > OCS116. The sequence continues at coordinate 298,580 of JAOPTR010000016.1, read as the reverse complement.
CCCTGCATATTAGGTAACATGCCCATAATTTCAGCCGATCTAATCACCCGTCTACAATGGCGGTCTAAATCAGGCGATACGCGGTCAAAATATCGCGCACCGTCAAAAACTGTATTGCCAAGCCAAACTGCATTGGTATCGGCTGCCATAAGTGGCATGGCTTTTTCGTGCCAGTCACCATCAATAAATGTCCAAATATCCGTCATCTTTATCTCCTAATTTTCAGCCACAGTAACACCGATTACTGTCAATGCAAATTCGCCAATCGAGGCTTTGTTGGTTCTTGTTGGTTGTAATTTATGTAATTCGTCATACGGGCTTGTGTGCAGGCGCAAATGGCCTTTTGCAGCGTGCATTTTGCCCTTTAATATTTCCGAGGCATTCTGCCTAACTAATGTTTGTGTGCCGCGGCTAGGCTCATCAATAAGTGAAGGGCTGCCAATCAATCCAAAGGTTGGTGTGGCTATAAAACCAATATCTTCACCAGTTTCTCCAGTTAGCTCAATCTCAGCATCGGCCAGTCTGCGGTCTTTAGCCGCCATTGATGCGCCCATTTTACAACCACTTTTAATTTGTGCCGCAGCAGGGTGGTCAAAATCATACGATCTGGTCATCCAAATCGACCCATGTTTTTTAGGAAACCCCTGTAAATGCCCACGCGCCAAAGCAATGTCCTGATCGACATAAATAAACGGGCAAAATAAACGTTTCTCTCCATTTTTTTCGGCTTCAATTAAGTAGAAAAACTCTTTATATTGTGCATATATCGGGTCGAGCAATTCACTCCCATCACTTGTGGCTTGCCAGTCACAAAAATGCCCATAGCTTTTGCCTGTAGCGGTGCCAAAGTCATCGGGTAGATATTGCGCAGCAATCTGCGCGTCAATATCGCAATCAAAACTCATAATCTGACCCGCATAATGCCAAGGTGGCGCGGGCATTAATGATGATTTGCCAGTGGGTGTATAGGGCGGCGAAAAACCTTTAAGCATATAAAATCCAATTCTTGAAATTACATTAATGTTAGTGCCAAAATCATGGAAAGTATTTTCTATTTTTGCGATTAAATGCTAATAAAAGAAACAGAAACTAGTTTTTATAAAGAAATAGGGGTAAATATTTCTATGGGTCAATTATCTACGGAAAATGTAAAAATTTTAAAAGAGCTACAAAATGACGCCCGAATCACCAATTCTGATCTTGCCGAAAAAGTAAATATGTCTCAATCACCTTGTTGGCGACATGTCAAAAAAATGGAACAAGAAGGCATTATTTCGGGCTATACAGCCAAATTAGACAGGCGCAAATTGGGCTTGGGTGTTTTGGTCTATGTCAGCATCGAAATTGATACCCATAATGAAGAAATGTCGCTCGCATTCGAGCATCAAATTGGCGCGATTTCAGAAATTATATCATGTCATTCTGTGGCAGGTGGAGCCGATTTTATGTTGCAAGTGGTATGCCGCGATTTAGACGCATATACAGATTTTTCAATGAACACATTACGTCGGTTACCTGGCATTAAGTCCATGACAACAAATTTCGCGCTCAAGGAGATTAAAGCCTATAATGGCTTCCCGTTAGATATTTAGTTCTTCGATTCAATATCTACAACAGCTATGGTTTCGTCAAAAAAATGTTCAACCAAATTGTTGCCATCACCCGCGCGGTCAACAATCCAAAAATCTTGTTCAGCTACGAGGGTTAATAAAGGGTGGTGCCACACACCTTTTGCATATTGCACACCTTGGTTGCCAGTGGCAATAAAAGCACGGCAGGTTTCTGCGGTTGGCACCTTGCCAGTTGCCACTACAATCAACCAATCATGTGGTTGCATTGGCATAAAAGCTTGGCTGCCAAGTGGGTGGTTTTCCATCATTTTAATCTCAAGTGGAAACGGCCTGCGCTTGGATTTGAAAATCGAAAAAATAGCATGCCCATTGCCATCAGCCACATCAACCGAGGCTAGATTGTGATAACGACGGGTATAATCATCATTAATCAAAAACGATTTTTCAGCATCCATTTCAATCACATTGCCAAACTCGGCAAAAGATTGTTGGGTTAGTTTTTCGGGTAATAATTTAATCATTATGCACCACCATGCGGGTGTTCAGCAATCCAGTGCTCAGCAATATCAATGCGGCGTGCAAACCAAACATCTTCCTTGCTTTTCACATATTCAACAAACCGCTTTAGCGCAGCAAAACGTGCGGGGCGGCCAATAATGCGGCAGTGTAAACCAATTGATAGCATTTTAGGACATTCGTCGCCCTCATCATATAAAACATCGAAAGCATCTTTTAAATATGTGTAAAATTGCTCACCAGAGTTAAAACCTTGAGGTGCTGCAAAGCGCATGTCATTGGTATCCAACGTATATGGCACCACCAAATGTGGCTTGTCACACAAGCCAGACCAAAATGGTAAATCGTCAGAATAATCATCGGCATCATAGGTAAAGCCGCCATGTTCAACAAGCAAATCACGCGTATTTTCAGATGTCCGTCCTGTATACCAACCTTTTGGAGCATCTCCAGTGATGCTTTTATGAATTTCAATTGCCTGCAGCATATGCTCTTTTTCAAGAGATTTAGGGATGTCTTTATAATCAATCCATCTTAGGCCATGGCTGCAAATTTCATGGCCGTCTTTAAGGGCTTGCTCAATCACATCTGGGTTACGCTGCATGGCCATAGCCACAGCAAATAGGGTAATTGGAATATTCATTTCCCGAAACAAGCGCATCACGCGCCACACACCAGCACGTGAGCCATATTCATAAAGGCTTTCCATGCTCATATGGCGCTGTCCTACAAAGGCCTGCGCTCCAATAATTTCGCTTAAAAATGTTTCAGATGCGGCATCACCATGCAAAAGGCAATTCTCGCCACCTTCTTCGTAATTCATTACAAATTGTAGGGCAATTTTTGCACCATTAGGCCAGTTGGCATGCGGTGGTTTACTGCCATAACCGCATAAATCTCTAGGGTAATTTTCAAAACTCATATCAATCTTCCAATTCTGCAAAATGGTCTAACGCTTCATGTAAGTGTTTCAAAAATACAGTTGGTGCCAGCGATAATTCATGGGTATTGTTGGTAACCAATACTAGTTTATCCTGCGGAAAATCAGAATTACTAATTGGGATGAATACCAAATTTCCTGCTTTCCGATCTGCTTCCATACCTAGTCTGGTTTGAAAAGCCACATAATCACTTTCCATTGCCAACGATTTCATAAATCTCAATGAGTTGGTTTTTATCAATGTTCTTGGTTTTATACCACTTGCTGCAATGGCATTGGCCATAATATTACCAATTGATAAGTCGCTACTTGGCACTGCCACTGGGTGTTGCAAGCAATCTTCTAAGGTACAAACACTCTGTTTTGTGAGCGGATGGTTTGGCGCAACCACGGCACCAATGGTGAGGGTTTGGCTGCTTTCATGGCTTAATTCTTCATGGTTAGGCGCATTAAAGCCCAGCGCCATATGCACTTTAGCAGCGGTTATATCCTGCATCACTTGTTGGCTAGAATTTATTGAAATATTCACCTGAATTCCAGGGTATTTCTGCTGAAATTTAGAAACCACATGGGTCATTAGTGTATCAGCGATGGATTCAACAATGCCGACATGTACAACACCGCGTCTTAGGCCGCTCAAATCATCCAGCGCTTCAAGAGCCGAATCAAAATCTCGCAAAGCTCTTTTGGCATGTACTAGTAAAACTTGCCCCGCTTCTGAAAGTTTTATACCGCGGCCAACACGGTCGAACAATTGCAGGCCAAATTGTTGTTCTAAATTAAGTATTTGGCGGTTAACAGCCGATGAAACCACATTTAAATCACGCGCTGCACCTCTAATGGAGCCAACTTTTGCCACCTCCACAAAATATCGAAGTGCAGGAGAATAAAATACATGTGAAGGTTTGGTTTTCATGATAGATTCACCTATTGATGCCATTAAGTCATCAATTTTATTACATTATATTCCTTTTAAGAGCAATTATAATCTGACATTCTAACAAAAACAGTAAATTGGAAACCAAAATGGGCGCGTTAACAACACATGTTTTAGACACTGCAAATGGCAAGCCAGCAGCGGCTTTAAAGGTCGAATTATGGTCGCACCACATAGGTGAGAGCAAATTATTAAAAACCGAATTTACAAATGATGATGGCCGCTTGGATGCGCCTGCATTATCTGGCGATGAATTTGTAAATGGTCAATATGAATTGAGATTTTTTGTTGGCGATTATTTCCATAAATTAGGAATTGGCAGCGAACCCGCATTTTTGGATGTAATTCCACTCATGTTTGGCGTTGCAGATTGCCAGAGTCATTATCATGTGCCATTATTAGTGTCTCCTTACTCTTACTCCACATATAGAGGAAGTTAAATATGGCGCAAGAAATTGAATTCATCCGCAATGGTAAAAGGGTGAGTGTTAAAGATTTTGGTCCCACTGAATCACTGTTGGATTACCTAAGGTTGACCGAGGATTCTTACGGCACAAAAGAAGGGTGCGGCGAGGGGGATTGCGGCGCCTGTACTGTGGTCTTGGGTCGGCAATTAAACGGTAAGATGCATTATCGCCCCGTTAATAGCTGCATATATTTTCTAGGCATGGCCAATGGGCAAGAAATCATCACAGTTGATGATTTGGCCAAACAAGGCGAAGATTTACACCCAGTGCAACAATCTATGGTCAATCATCATGCCGCGCAATGCGGATTTTGCACACCAGGTTTTGTGATGGCACTTTTTGCATTATATCATAATGAAGCCGAAGTTTCGCGTAGTGATGTCACCACGCAACTTGCTGGAAATCTTTGTCGATGTACTGGTTATCGCCCCATTGTTGAAGCAGGTTTAGAGGCTTGTAACCAAAAAACAGACGATAAATATAGCCAAAAAATGCAAAAAACAGCCCAAATATTGGCAAAAATGCCCCAAAAAGACCTGTTTATTGGCGATAATGATCGGTTTTTTGCCGCTCCAAAATCCATTTCTTCACTAGCCGAGCTATTTCAAAAATACCCAAATGCCACCATTGTAGCCGGCGCGACAGATGTCGGCCTCTGGGTTACAAAACGTTTAATGGATTTACCACAAATCATTTATATAGGCGATGTATTGGGCCTAGATCATATTATTTTAGACGATCAAAAAATCACCATTGGCGCGGGTGTAACTTATGCCAACGCAATGGAAGCTGTCGGCGGATTAGATGACGACATAGCCGAAACCATGCGCCGCATTGGCTCTAAGCAAGTTCGAGAATCGGGCACCATTGGCGGCAATATCGCCAACGGCTCGCCCATTGGCGACATGCCACCCATTTTAATTGCTATGAATGCCGAAATTACACTTCAAAAAGGTGATACAGATCGCCAAGTTAAATTGGAAGATTATTTTATTGCCTATGGCAAGCAAGATAGGCAACAGAGCGAATTTGTAAAAGAAATCATCATTCCAAAACTTGGTGCTGATGAGCATTTCAGATGTTATAAAATATCAAAACGCTTCGATCAGGATATTTCGGCAGTTATGGCGGCTTTTTGCTTCACCATTAAAGACCAGAAAATAACCGCTGCTCGCATTGCTTTTGGCGGCATGGCGGCAACACCAAAACGTGCTTCTATTACCGAAGCAGCACTTCTAGGTTTTGATATTTCGAGCATCGAAGCAAACCACCCCATACTCCAGAAACTAGCCGAAGATTTTGCACCGATGAGCGATATGCGCGCCAGTGCCGATTATCGTATTAAAGTTGCACAAGGCCTTTTGGCGAAAGCGATTATCGAAATTGCTAATCAAGGCGAACCGACCCGTATTCTTCCGACGCGATCAGCAGAAATGGGAGTGAGTTGATATGAGTGAATTAAAAACTGTCGGCAAGTCTCATAAACACGACAATGCCCGCCAACATGTCAGCGGATCATCTTTATATATTGATGACAAACGCGAGCTGCGCGGCACTTTACACATTGCTCCAGGCTATGCTGCTGAAACATGTGGTAAAATTATATCGGTAGATTTATCGGATGTGCAAAGCGCCCAAGGTGTTGTGCATGTGCTAACCGCTAAAGACATTCCCGCGATTAATGATTGCAGCCCTGCCATGGGTGATGACCCAATTTTTGCTGAAAGTGAAATTACTTTTCATGGACAAGTGGTTTTTGCCGTGGTGGCTGAAACGCGCGATCAGGCAAGGCGTGCCGCTAAAAAAGCTAAAATAATTGTTGAAGCTAGTGACCCTATCATCACCGCCAAACAAGGGCGGGATGCCGATACAAAAGTATTGCCTCCTTACAATTTTAGCCAAGGTGATGTTGATGGAATTATTGCCAAATCGGCTAACCGTCTTTCGGAAAATATGCTGATAGGCGGCCAAGAACATTTTTATCTCGAAGGCCAAATTGCAATGGCCGTGCCAAAAGATGAAGGCGAAATTATTGTCTATTCTGGCACGCAACATCCTGCCGAAGTGCAGCACACTGTTGCCAAAATATTAGGCGTACAAGATGCTGCCATCGTGTGTGAAACCCGCCGAATGGGTGGCGCTTTTGGGGGCAAAGAAACGCAAGGCGCGCAATGGGCTGCGATTGCAGCTTTAGCCGCACATGTTACAGGTAAGCCTGCGAAAATGCGCCTCGACCGCGATGATGACATGATGATGACAGGCAAACGCCATGATTTTGATTGCCAATGGAGTGTTGGGTTTGATGACAAGGGCGTGATAGAGGCGATGAAGGTGAATTACGATTCCCGTTGTGGTGCTTCGGCAGATATCTCAATGGGCGTTAATGACCGCTCAATGTTCCATACTGACAATGCTTATTTTTACCCTGCTTACGACATTACAAGCCATCGGGTGAAAACCAATACAGTTTCTAACACTGCGTTTAGGGGCTTTGGTGGGCCACAGGGTGTATTGTTTGCCGAACGCATGATTGAAGGCATTGCCATTGCCACGGGACAAGACCCACTAGATGTGCGCCAAAATAATTTCTATCGTGACGGTAAGGACACCACGCCATATGGCATGAAAGTGGAAGATAATATAATTGCCGAAATTATGAGCGAGCTTGAGGCTTCTAGTGATTATCGCAACAGGCGCAAACAGGTTGATGCGTTTAACCAGAAAAGCAAATATTTAAAGAAAGGCTTGTCTTTAACTCCTGTTAAATTTGGCATTGCCTTTACGCTCAAACATTTAAACCAAGCGGGCGCTTTGGTGCATCTTTATAATGATGGTTCGGTGCAGGTTAACCATGGTGGCACCGAAATGGGGCAAGGGTTAAACTTGAAAGTAGCGCAAGTGGTTGCCGAAGAATTTGGTATTGATCTTGCCTCTGTGAAAATAACCGCAACAAGTACCGAAAAAGTACCAAATGCTACCCCAACAGCGGCATCGAGCGGTAGTGACCTCAATGGTAAAGCTGCGCAAAATGCCGTGCAGAAAATTAAAAGACGGCTCACAACACTGGCGGCTGAAATTCACAATATCAGTGAAGATAAAATAGAGTTCCGCAACAATGAAGTGATTTGTGGTGATGAGAAAATGAGCTTTGCAGAACTTTCGCAACAAGGGTTTTTGAACCGCGTTTCATTGAGTGCTACCGGCTTTTATGCAACCCCAAAAATCACTTGGGATCGCAATAAAAAAACAGGCCGACCATTCCTTTATTTCTCCTATGGCGCGTCATGCAGTGAAGTGCTGATAGATACATTGACAGGTGAGATGAAAGTCACCCGCGTGGATATATTGCACGATGTTGGTAACTCGATAAACCCAGCCATTGATTTGGGGCAAATTGAAGGTGGCTTTGTGCAAGGCATGGGGTGGCTTACCACCGAAGAATTGGTTTATGATGACAAAGGCCGCTTGGCCACGCATGCACCATCTACTTATAAAATACCAACAGCTTTTGACATTCCAGAAGATTTTAGGGTGAATTTAAACCCATCTAAAGGTAATCTTGAAGATACGATATATCACTCTAAAGCCATTGGTGAACCACCTGTTATGTTGGCAATGTCGGTTTATTGCGCGGTTTTTGATGCCGTTGCGAGTTGTAAAAAAGGTGAAATACCACAATTACAAGCACCGACCACACCAGAAGCCATATTAACGGCCATTCAAAACCTATGAGCAAGGTGTGGCAACATGTTCATTCTGCGCTGAGTAAAGGTACGGATTGCGCTTTAATTTCTGTTATTGCCACTGCAGGTTCTACCCCGCGTGAAGTTGGAGCGCGTATTATGCTGAATTCAAAAGGTGGGTTTAATGGCACAATTGGCGGTGGAAATTTAGAAAATTTGAGCTTAGAAATGGCGCGCAAAATGCTAACCGATAAGCAAGCTAGGATTCACCTGCAGAAGCATTTATTAGGGCCAGATATGGGGCAATGTTGTGGTGGTGCGGTCACAGTTTTGATAGAGGTTTTCACTGCCAATCAACTAGATACCATTGCACGATTTAATGAGCTTGAAATGCGCGGGGAGTTTTTTACCAATACAGTTGTGAATGCAAATTCTGTGCGACGTGAAATTGTTGATACTGGAGAAATTGTCGAACTTAAAGACAATCAATTTTCCGAACAATTTGGGCTTAAAAAATCACCAATCTATATATTTGGGGCAGGGCATGTCGGTAAAGCTCTTATGCTACATTTGGCAAGTTTGCCGTTTGAAATCACTTGGGTAGACAATCGTAAAAGTGAATTTCCTCAAGCTGTGCCAGCTAATTTCAATTTATTATGTTTGAATCAACCTCATAAGGCTTTGTTGCAAGCACCTGATGAAGCTCAAATTTTAATATTGACCCACGACCATGATATTGATTTTGAAATTGTCTCTGTAGCTTTGCAAATGGATAGGTTTGCTTATGTCGGCATGATTGGCTCTAAAACCAAAAAAGCTCGTTTTGTCAGTAAATTTAAGAAACTTGGCCTGTCTGAAAATCAAATAAATACTATGGTGACGCCCATTGGCTTGCCCTGCATTACATCTAAAAAACCACAGGCGATTGCGATTTCAGTGGTCGCTGATCTATTGTCACGTATAGAGATTTAGTTTAGATTTTATGCAGACATTCACCTGCAACATAGGTAGCCTTAATAGCTCGATCATCACCCAGTATTGCCAATGCAAAAAGGGCATCCTCGGTCGATTGTGAAAGGTCTTGACGGGCATCTAACATCTCGGTGGCTCTCGGATCTATAATGATAAAATCTGCCCAATTTCCTGTTTTGATAGAGCCTGTTTCATGATCTAGGCCAAGATGTTTGGCATTGCCTAACGTAGCCATATAAAAACCTTCGTAAGCGCCAAAAGCAATATTGTTAAATGAAGCTATTTTAAACGCCTCACCAATTGTGTGCAGCATGGAATAGCTTGTGCCGCCACCAATGTCTGATGCTAACGCAACTTTGACAGGCCGCTCGGTTTTGCGCATATATTCCAAATTCAACAGGCCTGAACCTAAAAATGTATTGGATGTCGGGCAATGCACAACGGTCGAGCCAGTATCGCTCAGCAGATTGCATTCGCGTTCACTTAAATAAATGCCATGACCGAAAAAGCTATTTTTGCCCAGCAGACCATATTGATCATATACATCGGTATAGTCTTTGGCATTTGGGAAAAGGTTTTTGACAATTTCTATTTCCGCCAAGCTTTCCGATAAATGGGTTTGCATATAGCAATCTGGATGGCTGTTATACAATTCGCCACTGACTTTCAACTGTGCTTCAGTCGAAGTTAGCGCAAATCGCGGGGTAATTGCATAGCGCAAACGGCCTTTATTGTGCCATTTGTTGAGCAATTCTTCACTCTCAATACCGCCGATTTCGGCTTCATCTAATACATCGTCTGGGGCGTTTCTATCCATCATGGTTTTGCCCGTGATGAGCGCCATATTACGTGTGCTTGCCGCTTCAAACAAGGCATTCGCTGCCACTTGATGCACAGATGAAAATGCCATGACACTTGTTGTGCCGTTGGCGAATAAAAAATTTAAAAACTTGTCGGCCGCATTTTGCGCGTGTTCGACATTGCCATATCTTGCTTCTTCTTTAAAAGTGAAGCGGGTTAGCCAATCCATTAAATCTTTGCCAGGTGCGGCCAGCATGCGATATTGTGGAAAATGCAAATGAGGGTCTATAAACCCTGCCATCAAATATTTGTCACCATAATCTGTTATGCTATTGCCGATATATTGCTTGGGAAGGTCTGTTTTTTCGCCAACCCATGCAATTTTACCTTCATCACCAACCACCAAAGCGCCATTTTCATATTCGGTAACAGCTTTATTACCGAGCGATAACGGGTCGCCATTGAAACAGATTATATGGGCAAATATTGTTTTCACTTAACTTGATCCTCAATGCGAAACATGAATATACGTTTGATGTTTTCGAGTGCAGTGGCAAATTCTATTTCTGAATTATTGTCGATTCTTTGTTCAAAACTGGCCAAAATTTGATGTTTTGTGGCGCCTTTTACGGCAAAAATGAACGGAAATTGGAACTTTTCTTTGTATTTCTGGTTCAAATTATTGAATTTGTCCATTTCAATTGATGTTAAAGTGTCTAGCCCTGCACCCGATTGCTCTGATTGGCTATCTGCGGTTAATTTGGCCTTGCCTGCTAAATCAGGATGGGCGCAAATTAGGGCCAATTGCGCATTGTGCTTTGCGGCAGATAATGTGGCTTCAAATGCTTCAATCATATGATTGCGCGTTACGAATGGGCGCAATTTTGCTGCGCCTTCTGCCACCCAAGGTGAATGTTCTGCTACATCGCAATAGGTATTTACGAACTCAGCAGCGCTCAATTCATTCACTTGTTTTAGGGTTAAAACCATTGAAAATCCTACTCTTGCGCGGCGAGCCATGCGCCTAATTGTTCGCGTTCTAGCGTGGTCATATTGGTTTCGTTGCTCAGCGGCATTGTTTCGGCCTGCACAGCATTGCTCATAATTAAATTTTTGTATTTTCTGATGCTGTCTGCTGAATTTAAGACCACATTTTTAGGCGGTTCATCAAACGCTTCGTGCGTTGGGGTGATGGCATGGCAGGATGCACAATGGGTGTTGACCATGCTCATAACCTGTTTGTCGCTTATGAGATCGGTCTCGGCACTGACAATGCGCTCAACGGGTTTGGTCATATACATGGCCATGGCTAAAGCTGCGAATATAACAGGGAATGTCCACGCGTAGCCCTTAAAAGGGGCGTGGATTTCGTGCTTAATAATCATATGGCGCAACGATGCACCGCCGACGATAACCAAGCCAACAATCAGCCAAGCCTGTGGGTGGTTGGTGATTAGCGGATAATGTCCGCTCACCATCATCACCAATACTGGCAACGTTAAATAAGTATTGTGGATGGAGCGTTGCTTGCCAATGAGGCCATATTTTGCATCGGGTTTATCGCCCTTCAATAGGGAAGCCACAATTTTTTTTTGGTTTGGAATGATGATGCTAAACACATTTGCCGCCATGATTGTGCCGATAAAGGCGCCAACATGAATGAGCGAAGAGCGCGCTGCAAATACATGAGTGTAAAAATATGAGGCCGCCAAAATTAAGCAAAAAGTGATGAACATTAACAGTGGCGTGTTTTTGCCAATGTCTGATTTGCACAGGGCATCATAAATAAACCAACCCACAGTGAGGCTTAAAACTGAATATATAATTGCGGTTTGGGGGGCTATATCCAAAACATTTGGATCGACCATATACAGATCGGCATTCCAATAAAACTGCACAATCATCAAGGCGATGCCGCTTGCCCAAGTTAGGTAGGCTTCCCATTTATACCAAATTAGATCTTTTGGTAATTCGGGTGGGGCGACCATATATTTTTCGGTATGGTAAAAGCCGCCGCCATGCACTTCCCACACGGTACCTAGCACGCCATCTTTCATTTTTTCGCGTTTTTTAAGCGAAAAATCTAGGGCTACAAAATAAAATGATGCACCAATCCAGCCAATGCCAGCGATTAAGTGAAACCATCTGATTAAAAGGTTGAGCCAATCCATAATATAAGGCGACATGCGTTTCTCCCGTAACAAACCTGTTTATATTAAATCTAAATTAGTGTGAGTATATCAAAAAAATATTGCTTTATTATCAAAAATATATTGATAATGTAACTTATGTCACAATTAGAAGATATGAAATTATTTATGCGCATCGTTGAGAAGCAGAGTTTCTCGGCAGGTGGTCGCGAAATGCGCCTTTCACCAGCTGTGGTTTCGAGCCGTATGGCAAGGTTTGAGAAAAAACTCAATACGCGGCTTTTTATCCGCACCACACGGCAAGTGAGGGTGACACCAGCAGGGCGAAGATATTATGACGATTGCCAAGAAATATTGCAAAAAGTTGCTTTGGCAGAATCGCGTTTAGAAGATGAAGATAATGAATTGACAGGGATGATTAGGTTGTCGGCATCGACTTCGTTTGGCCGCACTTATTTAAAAAATTTTATTGCCGAATATTCTGTGGCTCACCCAGAAATTTATATACATTTGCAAATTAGCGACAGATTAACAGATTTGGTTTCTGAAGATTTTGATTTGGCATTTAGGATTGCGCCACTGCAAGATAGCAGCTTTAAAACCCGTATTTTTCACCCCGTGAAACGATTTATATGCGGCGCGCCCGAATATTTTGAGCGGATGGGAATGCCAACGAAACCACAAGATTTGGAACAGCATAACTGTTTACTAATGAGGTTTCCAGGATCACAATTGTTTAAATGGCCGTTTACAAGTGTAGATGGCGATTATGACTTAGCAGTTTCTGGTAATTTGGAATCCAACCGTGGTGATATATTGCTCGATTGGGCTTTAGAAGGCCGTGGCCTTGTGTTAAAAACATGGAATGAAATTGAGCATTTAGTTGAGGCAGGAAAATTGCAAACGATTATGGGAGATGACTTGCAGCAGAATTCTTACCTGCATGCCATCTACCCTTATAATACGCATTTACCTGCACGGGTGAGGTTGTTTTTGGACAGTCTTGCCAAACAACTCACCGATGATGTGCAGTGGTTATGAGCTAAACTGTTTCACATAATCATCAATCTCGGCTAGGTAGCCATCAATTTGTGACTGCTCTAAGAATGAGCCAATAAAACCGTTTTTAGACAATTGAATCAGATCATCAATTGATAGGTCTAACGCTTTGGCGGTAGAGAGATAATTGTCATTCATATAGCCGCCAAAATAAGATGGGTCATCTGAATTTATGGTGGCGATTAAGTTAGCATTTAGCATTTTTTTCATGGGGTGATCAGCCAAATCGTCGACTACGCATAATTTTAAATTAGATAGTGGGCAAACGGTGAGGGCAATTTTTTGCTCGGCAATACGTGCCACAAGTTTTGGATCGTCCATACATCTGTTGCCATGGTCAATACGGTCGACATCGAGTAAATCTAAGGCTTCATAAATATATTCGACAGGGCCTTCTTCGCCAGCATGGGCGACTAATTTATAGCCTTGTTGTTTGGCCATTTTAAAAACTTTTTCAAATTTTGATGGTGGGTTGCCAAGCTCTGATGAATCTAGCCCCACGCCCATAATCATATGCTTAAAAGGGTCGGCTTGTTTGAGTGTTTCGATGGCGCTGTCTTCATCGAGATGACGCAAGAAACACATGATGAGTTTAGATGTGACGCCTAATTTGCCACCGACTTCGGTGAGGGCATTATGCACGCCTGTGACAGCGGTTTCAAATGCAATGCCGCGTTCGGTATGGCCTTGTGGGTCAAAAAACACTTCAACATGTTTGGTGTTTTCGCTCGCCACTTTGGTGAGGTAATTGGCAGTGAGGTCATAAAAATCTTGCTGTGTTTGTAAAACATTCATGCCTGTATAATAGATGTCCAAAAAATCTTGCAATTTGGAGAATTGATAAGCTTTCTTGACTTCCTCAATGCTTTTAAAAGGGATTTCGATGTTATTTCGTTTGGCAAATTCAAACATTTGCTCTGGCTCTAGGCTGCCTTCTAGATGTAGGTGTAATTCTGCCTTAGGCAAACCAATAATAAATTCTTCTATATTTCCGCTCATTTTAATTCCTTTCAGCAATTGATTTGTGAGCATAGTTTTATTTCTATTAGCTTGCAACTAGCAAAATGGTCAGTATTGATGCCTTTTCTAGATTGCTACGGCCTATTATTAATGCTATTCATAATCACTAAATGACTTAATCTTTTGTAAAACAATTGACTATTTAACTTAATCAGGGAGGGTGAAGTTACGTGAGTTCCTCTGATCATAAAACTTATTTGCTTGAAGCTAAGAATATAACCAAGAAATTTGGTGAGTTTACTGCGAATAGCAATGTGTCTATTGCACTGGTTGCTGGTGAAATCCACGCATTATTAGGCGAAAACGGCGCAGGTAAATCCACCCTCGTGAAAATGATGTATGGCTCATTGCAACCCACATCTGGAGATCTGTTGTGGAATGGCGAAAAAGTTGACATTAAAAACCCCGCTATGGCACGTGATTTAGGCGTGGGTATGGTGTTTCAACATTTCTCGTTATTTGAATCCCTAAACGTTGTTGAGAATATCAGCCTTGCCATTCCTGAAGAAAAGAATTTAGCCAAACTAGCCGAAAAAATTACAGCTGTATCGGCAGAATATGGTTTACCGCTTGAACCTTACGCTGTGGTTGCTGACCTTTCGGTAGGTGAACGGCAGCGGATTGAGATTGTGCGTTGTTTGTTACAAGAGCCTCGATTACTGATTATGGATGAGCCAACTGCTGTGCTAACGCCCCAAGAAGCTGAGCAGTTATTTGTGACTTTGCGTAAATTATCGAGTGAAGGTGTTGCGATATTATACATTTCTCATCGTTTGGAAGAAGTGCGCTCACTTTGTCATGATGCCACGATCTTAAGACGTGGCGAGGTGGTTGATAATGTAGACCCGCAAAACGAAACGGCTCAAAGCTTAGCGCAACTGATGGTCGGATCGGCCATTCATAAGATTGAAACGCGTAAAGACAAAGAATTTGGTGAGGTTTTATTAAAAACCCAAAAGCTAAACGTTAAATCTGACATTCAATTTGGTGTGGATTTGATGGATATAAACTTAGATGTGCGTGCAGGCGAAGTGGTTGCCATTGCTGGCATTGCAGGGAATGGACAGACCGAATTATTTGATGCGCTATCTGGCGAAACAAGGGTATCAAAACAAAATACCATTATTTTAAATGGCACGCCTTGCGGCACACGCGGCGTTAAGTTTAGGCGCAATTGCGAAGCGGCATTTGCACCAGAAGAGCGGCTGGGCCATGGCGCTGTGCCAAGTTTTAGATTGTCAGAAAATGTAATTTTAACCCGTCATAATTCAGATAAAGATTTAGTGAAATTTGGATTGGCGGATTATAAATTAGTGAGATCTATCGCTGATAGAATTACCAAAAAACGTGACGTGCGGGTGAGTAAAGTTGACCCCGAAGCTGAATCGCTTTCTGGTGGTAATTTGCAAAAATTCATTGTTGGGCGTGAGCTTGACCGCAAACCAAAAGTTTTAATTGTGAACCAACCCACATGGGGTGTTGATGCAGGCGCGGCCGCTATGATTAGACAGGCCATAATAAATTGCGCGGGGCGGGATGCTGCTGTTTTGGTGATTAGCCAAGATTTGGATGAAATTTTTGAAGTGGCCGATCGCATTGCGGTGATATCGCGTGGTCAATTGTCTGAAACTTTTGCAGTGGTAGACATGACCTTTGAGAAAGTGGGGCTGCTGATGGCGGGTGCTCACGAGAAAAAAATAGAGGTGGCATTATGAAAATATTACTAGAAAAGCGCCCTCAAAAATCTAAATTAATGGCTTATGCCTCACCCATTATTGCCATTGCAATGACTATGGTTTTAGGCGGAATTATATTTGCCATTGCAGGTTATGACCCTTTTACGGCTTTGTATTTTTATTTTATTGAACCGATTACGAGCTTTTGGTCATTCGAAGAAGTGGTTGTAAAAGCCACCCCGCTTATTCTTATTGGTGCAGGGCTTGCAATTTGTTTCTCGGCTAATATCTGGAATATTGGCGCTGAGGGGCAGTTAACAATGGGCGCTTTGGTAGGATCTATCATACCTGTGGTTTTTACTGACTGGCAATCGCCACTTGTATTGGTGCTTATGCTTGTATTGGGCGCACTGGGTGGGGCGCTTTGGGCTGGCCTAGCCGCACTGCTTAAAAACCGTTTTAACGTGAATGAAATTCTTACCAGTTTGATGTTGGTTTATGTGGCGCAATATATATTAGATTGGTTTGTGCGGGGCCCATGGCGTGACCCGAACGGGTTTAATTTTCCAAAATCTGTGAATTTTGAAGGGTGGCAGTTATTGCCAACATATGGTGATGGCCGCATGCATATTGGTGCCATTATTGCCATTGTGGCGGTAGTTCTTTTGACCATTATGATGAGTAAATCAATGAAGGGCTTTGAAATTCGCGCTATTGGTAACTCGCGTCGTGCGGGGGCATTTGCCGGTTTTTCTTTTAAAGGTATGACTTGGTTTTGCTTCTTGCTTTCGGGCGCTTTAGCGGGTCTTGCGGGTGTTATGGAAGTGGCAGGCCCTGCAGGGCATCTGCAACCTACAATATCACCTGGTTATGGCTTTACTGCCATTATCGTTGCTTTTTTAGGTAGACTTAACCCTATGGGTGTTTTGCTTGCAGGTTTCCTGTTGGCGATTACATATTTGGGCGGCGATGGCGCGCAGATGGAACTTGGCGTTTCGGTTAAAACCGCTCAAGTGTTCCAAGGCATGTTGTTGTTTTTGGTCTTAGCCTTCGACACACTCATTCGCTATAAAGTGAAATTCATTCCAGCACAAGGAGCTGCATCATGATAGGAATTGAAGCTGTAATTCTTACCATTATCACCGCTGCAACGCCGCTATTATTAGCCGCTATTGGTGAGTTAGTGGTTGAACGTTCTGGCGTGCTGAATTTGGGCGTTGAAGGCATGATGGTAATGGGCGCTGTATTTGGCTTTTTGGTGTCTTATCATTCTGGCTCACTTATACTAGGTGTTTTGGCATCTATGTTTGCGGGCATGGCCATGTCGTTATTATTTGGGTTGTTAACGCAGACATTTGTGACCAACCAAATGGCAACTGGTTTAGCATTGACGATTTTATGCTTAGGATTATCGGGACTTATTGGAGAGCCTTTAACTGGGTTTCCGGGCAATAAATTACCTGCGTTGAACATTCCATATTTAACCGACATTCCTTATATTGGTAAAATTATATTTGGACAGGATATATTGGTTTACCTTTCAATTGCATTGGTATTTGTTGTACAACATGTTTTGTTTAAAACCCGTACTGGCCTGATTATTAGGGCGGTGGGCGATAGCCATACATCGGCTCATGCGCTTGGTTACAGTGTGACGAAAGTACGTTATTTAACCATTTTGTTTGGCGGCGCTTGCTCAGGGCTTGCTGGTGGGTATTTGTCACTTGCCTATACACCACAATGGATTGAAGACATGACAGCAGGCCGTGGGTGGATTGCCTTGGCGCTTGTGGTTTTTGCCACATGGATGCCACGCCGCATATTTATGGGCGCTTATCTTTTTGGTACAGTTTGGATTATGGGGTTATATGTGCAAGGTGTGGGGATTAACATTCCGTCGCAGCTTCTATCGGCATTGCCATATTTGGTTACGATTGTAGCTTTGGTGATAATTTCCAGAAACGCCACGCTTGCAAAATTGAACACACCGACATGTTTAGGACAATCTTTTGTGCCAGATAGATAAGGCCAATTACCTATGTGAACCAGACAATAAATGCTTGAACAAACTGGTGTAAATATTTATAAGTATAGATAAAATTTGAAAATAAATTCTAAAGTAAAATAGGGAGAATAAAATGAGTTTCTTTAAAAAAGCAATGGCAGTTGGTGCTTTGCTATCCATGACGACAGCAGCGATGGCTGCTGACAAACTTAAAGTTGGTTTTGTTTACGTGGGTGACACGGGCGATGGCGGTTGGACTTTCCAACATGAGCAAGGCCGTATTGCTGTGCAAGAAAAATTTGGCGATGCTGTTGAAACCATTTCGGTTGAAAAAGTTGCTGAAGGCCCTGATGCTGAACGCGTAATCACACGTATGGCACGCCAAGGCGCTGGCCTTATTTTCACAACATCATTTGGTTACATGGACCCAACATTGAATGTTGCGAAAAAATTCCCAAATGTTAAATTTGAGCATGCAACTGGTTATAAACAATCTGAAAATGTTTCTTCATATGGCGCACGTTTTTATGAAGGTCGTTATATCATTGGTCAAATCGCTGCTAAAGAATCTAAAACTGGTGTTGCTGGTTATATTGGTTCTTTCCCAATTCCTGAAGTTGTACGTGGCATTAACTCGTTCCTACTTGGTGCACAATCTGTAAACCCAGAATTTAAGCTAAAAGTTATTTGGGTTAACTCTTGGTATGACCCTGGTAAAGAAGCTGATGCTGTTAAAGTATTTGCTGCACAAGGTGTAGACATTATCACTCAACATACTGATTCAACTGCGCCAATGCAGATTGCCGAAGAAAAAGGCCTTAAAGCTTTTGGACAAGCATCTGACATGGCTAAATTTGGCCCTACGGCTCAAATGACTGCAATTGTTGATGATTGGGCACCTTATTACATCGAACGTACACAAGCTGTTATGGACGGTACATGGACATCTGTAAATACTTGGGATGGCATTAAACAAGGCATGGTTCACATGACTGAGTTTAAAAACATGGCTCCTGAAACTGCAGCAATGGCTGAGAAAACTAAAGAAGCTATCCGCTCTGGTGCATTGCTTCCGTTTGCTGGCCCTATCACTAACCAAGCGGGTGAAATTGCTGTTAAAGAAGGCGAAAGCCTTGACGATGGCGCACTTGCTGGCATGGACTGGTATGTACAAGGCGTCGAAACTAACTAAGTTAGTTTTAAACCGACAAGAATTTAAAGCAGCATTCATTGATTTGAATGCTGCTTTTTTTTGGCTTTTAGATGGGTTGTTATGCAAGGATCAAGGGACGTGGATGAATGCAGTGGCTATTATATTGAAGGCCTAGCTCAAGGAATGGTTTATACATAGACTGCTTAGCTGCATTAATGATAGGCGCATGTAAATGTGCTACCGCTGTTTTACGGACATGGTGTGAGCTCATTAGATTTTGGTAGGGCTTGGAGTGCATAGCCATTCAGTTAGAAATCTAGAAATAGGCAATGGATTATATGTGGTATCATCTGGATGGAGGCCATTTAATTTACATAATTTATTGAAGGTTTTTATGAATTTAAAAGAGCCTAGGGATTACGTGATGATAATCCCTAGGCTTTATATATTAACCGATTATTCTTCGTCTGTACTTTCTGGAAGCACTAAGTTTAGAACGATGGCAATAATGGCTGAAGGCAGAAGGCCTGAAACCATAAGTGTTTTGAATGTGCCTGGTAAATGCTGCACTGCGCCTGGTTCTAGTTGCAAACCAAGGCCAACGGAAATTGCAATGGCGAAAATAACCATGTTGCGTTTGTCCCATTTAACTGAAGACAGCATAGAAATACCTGCAGCTACAACCATACCAAACATAACCATAACGCCGCCACCTAAGACCTCGATAGGTATTGTGCGGATAACCGAACCAACTTTTGGCACGAGACCACAAATGATAAGGAATATGGCACCAATGGTAACCACATGACGGCTCATCACGCCTGTCATCGCCACCAAGCCGACATTTTGGCTAAATGAAGTGTTTGGTAAACCACCAAAAATACCTGCAATTGCTGTACCTAAACCATCGGCAAATGTTGCGCCTTGGATTTCTTTGTCAGTCGCTTCGCGGTTAGCACCACCTTTGGTAATGCCTGATACATCGCCAACAGTTTCGATGGCAGAAACAAAAGCCATAAGACAGAAGCCAATTACTGCGGCAGCTGTGATTTCAAAACCATATTTGAATGGTTGAGGGAAAGCAAATGCGGCTGAATTGTTCCAGCTACCTGCAATGGCATCGAAGCTTAAAATACCGACCATGAGGGCGTAAATATAACCAACAATCATGCCAATGATAACAGCAGAAATTGACAGCATGCCTTTGGTGAAGAATTTCAAACCTAATGTAACCAAGATAACAAGGATGGCTGCAGACCAACTTAGCAGGCTGCCATATTCGGGCGTGCCAACTTTTGGAACGCCACCAGCAGCATATTGAATGCCGACTTTAACCAATGCTAAGCCAATCATTGTAACCACTAAACCAGTGACCAATGGCGGCAATGCGAAACGTATTTTACCAATAAATGTGCCAATAAGCGCATGGAAAACACCACCAATTAATACCCCTGTAAACAAGGCGGCAAGGCCATCAACGCCTTTGCCTGCAACAAGTGGAATCATAATTGGTAAAAACGCAAAACTTGTGCCTTGCACGATGGGCAATTTTGCGCCAACAGGGCCCATGCCGATGGTTTGAAATAATGTCGCGATGCCTGCAAATAGCATCGACATTTGAATCATATATAACAGTTGCGGAAAATCTGGTGAGTTTGAACCAAAGCCGAAACCAGCAACACCCGCAAGGATAATTGCAGGGGTGACATTTGCCACAAACATAGCCAGAACATGCTGAATACCAAGTGGTATTGCCTTGCCTAAACTAGGTGTGTAATTTGGATCGCGCAATTGCTCTTGCGTTCCAATTGAATTATTTGTTGCCATTTTCTTCCCTTTTATTCAGGCCATGCCTTTCATTTAGGCATGGCCTGTTATTTAGCTCCCCGAGAGCTTTTTCTTCCACCCATTCCCTCCAGAATGGATGCAGAAACTATTTGCCGCTTTTTATGTCGAACGACATGTGGCGGTTTACATCTTTATACAATAAGTAGCGAAATGGTTCTGGCCCAGCCGCAACACAGGCTTGTGGGCAAAATGCGCGCAGCCACATATAATCGCCAGCTTCAACCTCGACCCAATCTTGATTGAGGCGGTAAACGGCCTTGCCTTGCAATACGTAAAGGCCATGCTCCATCACATGCGTTTCGGCAAATGGAATGTTACCACCTGGCTTAAACGATACGATGTTGACGTGCATATCGTGGCGTAAATCTGTTGGTTCTGCAAATCTTGTCGTCGCCCACGTGCCATCAGTATTTGGCATTTCCATGGGTGATACTTCTTGATCTGAAGTTACAAAAGCTGTTGGCATGTCTATGCCATCGGCTGCCACATAGCGTTTGCGTATCCAATGAAAATTGGCGTTGGCACTTGATGAATTGTGCAATTGCCAATCGCATTTTGGGGGTAGAAACGCGTAACCGCCGACATCTAGCTTGTGCATTTTATCGTCAATTGTTAGGTCTATGCTGCCAGCGACCACAAAGATAACACTCTCAACACTATCGTCATTTTCGGGCTGAACACTGCCGCCTTCAGGTGCGATTTCTGCGATGTAATGCGAAAAAGTTTCGGCAAAGCCGCTTAATGGACGGGCGATGACCCAAAATCGGGAATTTTTCCAGTGCGGAATAAAACTTGTCACTATGTCGGTCATCACCCCTTTGGGGATGACGGCATAGGCATCGGTAAACACCGCGCGGTCAGTCATAATTTGGCGTTGGTCAGGCATGTCGCCGTTGGGCGCGTAATATTGTGGAGCTTTATTAAACATATAATTCTTTCGGATGGCTTGTCTTCTGTATTCACCCTGTTAATATAAAGTTAACTATATATACCAGAGTTTTTGTAACTTATTATATAATTAGAATTGAAGGTCTATCAATATTTATTTGAAAGAAGTGGCATGACAGACAAAAGTTATATGGACGATGTTGCGAGTTTAATGGCTCAAATAGAACGTCGTGGTGCGATTGATAATTCTGTTGTGCTTTATGGTTCATCGTCATTTACTTATTGGCATCGGATGGTTGAGGATATTGGTGATTTATCATTCATCAATGCGGGCTTTGGTGGCGCTACTTATGAAGGCGCATTGGAACATTATGAACGTGTATTAAAGCCCTTGAAGCCACGGCATATACTCGTATATTTTGGTGAAAATGACATTGCGTCAGACGGCTGTACTGCTGAGGATATTTTGGCGCAGCAACAAGAGTTTCATAAAATATTGCGTGCTGATTTTCCGAATGTGAAGGTGACTTATTTAGGTATAAAAACAGGGCCATCGCGTTGGATATGGCATGAGGAATATACCAAATATAACAATTTACTAAAGGCTGCACTTGAATCAGACCCTCAAGCAGAATATTTGGATATTATGTCGTGTTTAGTTGGTCGTAATGGGTTGCCGATGCAAAAATATTTTGAAAATGACGGTATACATGTAACCTCTTTAGGTTACGCACTCTGGGTGCCGATTATTCGCGCTGCGATCAATACTAAATAACCAGACAAATTAAACAAAATTAAACTATATTTTAAATCTAATTTGTTAAATTTGCTCATAATCAATTTTTGGTGTTTTATGAGTTTTAGTAAATTTGCAACGGCAGTGATATTACTTGCCATGCTGCCCATTATAAATTTTACGGTTAACTTTAACGAGTTGAACCAACATGATCTGGTGAGTAAATTTAGCCAAATTGATTTACCAGTCTCTGATGATTTACTGATTATTGAAATAGACAGCGAAAGCCTAAAACACTTTAATAGTTGGCCATGGAAGCGCAGCATATATGCGGAACTGCTTCTTAAGTTGAACAGCGCATCACCAAAATCCGTTGCTTTTGATGTGGATTTTAGCTCTAAATCTAGTTTAAAAGATGATTTTGCTTTTGCAGAAGCGATTAAGCAGGTAAATTATCCCGTTATTTTGCCGACAGTTATCACAAGTGCTCAAAAAACTCTTGATGGCAAAACCGTGTTTAGTGAAAATGTACCTATTGGAATTTTGGCAGACAATGCGACATTGGCGAATGCTAATGTTGTGCCAGATGAAACTGGACGGGTTTTTAACTATTCTCTGTTCGCAGATAATAACCGCATATCAATCGCCAGTAAAATGTGGGGAAAAGACGATTTGTCTCGTCCTTCGTTTTTGATAGATTACTCGATTGATCTTAACCAGATTGCAAAATATTCAGTTAAAGACATTCTGCAAAATAATTTTAATAGCGCTAAAATTGCAAATAAAAAAATATTAATTGGTGCGACCGCAATTGATTTGGGTGATATTTATTCTGCGCCCAAATATGGCCGCATCTCGGGTGTTTACATCCATGCGTTGGCCTATGAAACCTTAGCCGCAGGGCATGTTTTCACAACAATTGATAATAAATTAATCCTGCTTATTGCAATGATGATATTGGTTGCACTGGTGACTTTGTTACAAAGATCAAGATTTATCAGCTGTATTTTTGTCAATATTTTGGCGATGGTTAGCATTTACATTGTCAGTGTGATATTGCACCATTTTTTCCAGATTATAATGGCTTCTAGCCTGTTATATGTAGCGGTAATTTTGTCTGTTATGTTTCAGATGTTTTTGGCCGCGAGATCGCGCACCGCTAAATATTTTGCAGAAAGAAACGCGAATAATTTTAACAAAGCAATTATTAATCACATGATTAGTGATAACTCGACGGGCATTATTATTTGCAACTCCAAAGGCAAAATGCTGGTAGCAAACCAGAAAGCCCAGCAAATATTTTCGATTAGAAAAACAGCGGTACACCACAGGGATTCTATATTAAAATATATTACGGGAATTGACGAGCTGATTGCCAATATTAACTCTGCCTCACAAGATAGCCCGCGGATGGGCATTGTGGAGCAAACCATTACCAATAAATTAGGGCAGAAATTTACCATTGAAATTATGGTCAAAAAATCGCAATTCTCACAGAACTTTGATAAAAAGAGCGATCAGAAAATTCATAAATTATATAATTTCATGATTTCGGACATAACCGAAAAAATGAATATTATGGCATCGAAAAAACAATCTGAATTGGCTCTTATTGATTTGAGGTTAAATGACCCACTTACGAAATTGCCCAACAGAATTCAATTTATCAATAAATTGGAAGAAAGCCTCATGGAAATGGGTGGCTCATCGGCTATGATTGCGCTGTTGAGAGTGGATTCTATCAAGGAAATCGCTGAAATTTATGGCCATAAATTAGCTGATGACGCTTTGTGCCAGATTGCCGAAAAACTTCGGAAAAATCTAGGTGATAGAGTGACTTTAGCACGATATGCAGACCATACGTTTGGTCTGATTTTTAACCGTATAAACGCCGGTAACCGCACCCAACAAGACGAGCTTTTACAACAGGTATATGATATATTTAAAGCACCAATAGACTTAAAGGGACAAAAGATTGTTGCCTCTATATCTATGGGGGTTGTATTGGCGCCCAAAGATGGTGATGTGGCGGACATCTTGCTTAATAATGCGAACCAAGCATTGGAATATGCCATAAATTCGGCGACTTTAAATTGGTTCTTTTATGAAGAAGATTTGGCGAATAAAGTGTTGGAGAAACGCCGCCTTAAAGGTGAAATTCGACGTGCGATTGATAATGAAGAATTTGTTTTATATTACCAACCTCAACATGATGTGTTGACGCGGCAACTGATTGGTTTTGAAGCGCTTATTAGATGGCAAGACCCACATAAAGGTTTGCGTTTTCCAGATGAATTTATACCTGTTGCCGAAGAGTATGGGCTTATTATTGAGATAGGTGAACAGGTGCTTAAAATGGGCTGTGTAGATGCTGCAAAATGGCCTGACCATCTGACGGTTGCGATTAATGTTTCACCCGCTCAATTGAGGGGGTCGGACATGGTTGCTCTTTGTAAAAAATACATTGAGTTAACGGGCATAAAACCGCATCGCCTTGAGTTGGAAATAACTGAAAGCATGATGATGCACGATGTTGAGAATGTGATTAAAATTCTGACTGAAATTCAAAAACTAGATGTAAAAATTGCCATGGATGACTTTGGAACTGGTTATTCTAGTTTGGAATATCTAACCCAATTGCCGTTTGATAAAATTAAAATTGACCGTAGTTTTATTATGAATATTGGGAAATCGGCTAAAGCAGATGCATTATTGACGTCTATTGTGTCCCTTGGGCATTCGCTTGATAAAACGGTACTTGCTGAGGGGGTGGAAACAGAGGA
Organism: Hyphomicrobiales bacterium; assembly: GCA_051531935.1. GTDB lineage: Bacteria > Pseudomonadota > Alphaproteobacteria > Rhizobiales > OSC116 > OCS116. The sequence goes on along the minus strand of JAOPTR010000016.1, from coordinate 273,375 downwards.
TATGCTGATTTTGCTTAAAGCTGCGGGTTGCCAAATTGGGCAAGGCTACCTTTACGGTAAGCCTATGCCATTGTCGGAAGTGTATAAAAGAATTGCATTGGAAAACCAACCTCAGAAAGTTGGTTAGGTATTGGGTAGGCTTGCAGAAAGCGACCTATTTGTCCTTTTTATCCTTTTTGTCTTTCTTTTCCTTTTTTGGCTTTTTATCTTTCTTGTCTTCTTTGTCTTCTTTGTCTTCTTTGTCTTCTTTGTCTTCTTTGTCTTCTTTGTCTTCTTTGTCTTTCTTGTCTTTTTTGTCCTTTTTAGGTTTCTTTTCCTTTTTCGGCTTCTTGTCTTTTTTCTTGTCTTCTTTGGCTTCTTTGGCTTCTTTAACTTTTTTTGCTTTTTTATCTTCTTTAGGTTTTTCGGCTTCCTTAAGCTTCTTCATTTTCTTTAATTGCTTAATTTTTTTGAGTTTCTTATCGAGTTTTTTGTCTAGAGGCTTGTTTTCTGCTTCTTGACGGGCTTTCTTACGTGCTTTTTTGCGTTTTGGCTTTGCGGGTATTCCATTAGCCTGAATGCGCGTAACGACGTTATGGGTGAATTTATTACGCTTAATGTTGCCAATTTTGATTTTGCTAAGGTAGTTAAGTGATAGTTGTTCAATGTCACTGCCAAAATGTGGGCGAATTTTAGAAGAGTTTTTAACTTTATTTATAATAATTTTCTTGCGTGTATCTCTTGGTATCAGTGATTTTTTGCCTGCTGGCACGTGATAAACTTCATCACGATCGCGGCCTTTGACGTCAATACTGCCCTCAAGAACTTGAATTTGGGCATTTTGTTTATTTACATTCACCGCAAATGTAGTGCCTTTTACAATCGCTGCTGAATAAGGCGTTCTCACTTGAAAATGTTGGCTCTTTTTCTTTTTTGCTGAAAAAAGAACAGTACCAAGCTTTTGGAAAATGAGAGTGAACTGGCTATCATTACCATTGTTTGGAATTTCAATTTCGCTATCAGAGGCCAAAATCATAGCTTCTTCAGCGCGGGTTAGTGCTGCTGTTCCATCGGAAAGGGTGGTGATTTTGTCGCCTGCATCAAGGATGTCACCTAAATTTGCCCATGTTGGTTCTTGGCCAGATTTACCTAGTATAACTTGTCCTGAAAGTTGGCTAACCGTCCAATAACCACTATCGGCCATTGAGTTTTGTGCCGTTAGCAAAAGCATTATTAGTGTTAAAAGGCGAAAGAAAATTTTCTTAGTCATACATCTCTCCAAATTGAGGCTTAGTTTTTTGTAGATGAAATAGGTTAAGTTCAGTTTAAAATAGTTCTAAATGACTGATTGTAATTTGTGACAAATTGCCACGGTTTTCTGTGAATTAGTGGTTGAAATTAATGTTGCGATTATTGTTGACAATCGTTGAATGTGCTGTACTTATTTATGAAATATAGTTTTTAAGAACTATTTATTTAAACGGGGGCAAAGCAATTTGGGGGCAATACCAGCATCGGTGGAACGCATACAAGACGTTGTGAATGAGCTTGAAGAAGACATTGTTCTTGGCCGTATTTACCCACGCGAAAGACTGGTTGAAGAACAGCTTGCGGAACGATTTTCGATTAAACGCCATGTGGTGCGCCAAGCTTTGGCAGTGCTAGAAGCAGCTGGTTTGGTGGTGCGAAGCGCAGGCAAGGGTGTTGTTGTGGTGGAATATTCTGCCGATGAAGTTAATGAATTATACACTTTGCGCAGCATGCTTGAAGGCCAAGCCGCCAAAATGATACCAACCCCCGTTGCGGCAAAGGCATTACAAGAGCTTGAAGCCGTGGCGACCGACTATGCTGTTGCTGTTGAAAAACAAGATATGCAAAGCGTAATCCGCATGAATAAGCGTTTCCACGAATTGTTTTATGCTTTGTGCCAAAATCGTTTTCTTATAATGACAATTAATAAAATGGCACAGCGATCGAATTTAGTGAGATTTTCTAGCTCTACTGATATTACGCATCTAGAACGGGCGCGTGATGAGCATTTTGCCATTATTGAAGCCTTGAAAGCTCAAGAAAACGATAAATTAGCACGGCTTTGCATACAACATTTACAGCCATCTCGCTTGCATTATATCGAGCGTATATTACGCATAAAAGGCGGGTGACTTAATAATGGCAGATATGACAATTTATAATGCCGCTGAAATAGCAACAGCGCGTATTCGAACTTCTATCGGGTTTATTCTCTATGGTTTGGTGCAGGGTATGTGGCTTGTGCAAATTCCAACGGTTGTGGAACGCTTAAATATAGATGCAAAAACCTTGAGCCTTGTTGTGCTTATGTCGGGCATAGGCTCGGCAGTGGCGCAGCCATTTGCAGGGTGGTTTGTTGGTGTGCTAGGGTCTCGCCGTGCAACACGTTATTTTCAGCCTGCTTTTTTCTTTATGATTCCAGTGATGGTATTTGCGCCAAACATTATGTTTTTATTTGTTGCCTCATTTATAATGGGGATAGTCGGTGGCCCGCTTAATGTTGCGATCAATACCCAAGCAGCTGAGGTGGAAAATGCCCGCGGCATAACAACCATGCCTTCTTTTCACGGTTGGTTTAGCGTAGGTAGTGTGATTTCGGCCAGTGTGGTTGGTGTGATTATTTGGTTAGGATATGGCGATGGGTCTGGTCTAATAGCGATCATCGCAGTGGCAATGATCGCCAGTATTTGGCTTTGTTCAGGCATGTTGCAAGCTCAGCCCATACTTACCGAAGCGCCAAAGAAACGTGGGCTTCGCTTGCCAACGGGCGCGGTTTTGGGCATTGCTCTTATTATGGTGTTTAGCAATCTTGTTGAGGGTGGCACGGCAAATTTTAACTCGTTATTTTTAAAACAAGTTAAAGGAGCTGACGCGGCCATGATTGGTGCGGGCTTTACTTTTTATAGCCTTGCCATGGCGATAATGCGTTTTGCAGGTGGTGGCTTGGTTGAAAAATGGGGTGCGCGCAAAATGCTAACTTTTGGCGGCTTTATGATTGCCACTGGCATTGGCATAGCTGTTTTGGCAAGCAATATATGGTTAAGTGCATTTGGGTTCTTAATTGTAGGTTTAGGCGCTGCGAATTCTTACCCTGTTTTGGTGGGGGTAGCTAGCCGAGTAGAAGGCATTGCGCCGAGTGTGGGCGTGGCATCAGTGGCGACGGCAGGGCTGTTTGGTTACTTACTTGGCCCCATATTAGTGGGTTTTGTTGCTGATTATACAAACCTGTCTTTTGGCTTAGGTGTTTTAGCCGCTAGCGGCGTGGCTATGATTGTGGGAGCGAATCTGTATAATTGGCCAAAGAAAGCTAATTTAAAAGAGGCTCCATGAACAAAAAAGGATTAAGTGATGACAAACCGTTTGGCAGGTAAAACAGCATTGATTACGGCTGCAGGGCAGGGCATTGGCCGTGCCAGTGCAGAACTTTTTGCGGCTCAAGGCGCCACAGTTTTTGCGGCAGATATTAATGACGCAGCACTCGCTGAGCTAGATGAAATTGCGGGCGTGACGGCAATTAAGCTTGATGTTACAGACAGAGCCGCGATTGAAGCATTGCCAAATGAGATAGGCGATGTTGATATATTATTCAATTGTGCGGGCTTTGTAGCAAGTGGCTCTATTATCGACTGTGAGGAAGAAGACTGGGATTTTTCATTTGATCTGAATGTTAAAAGTATGTTTCGTCTTAACAAGGCGTTCTTACCATCAATGATTGAAAATGGTGGTGGCTCTATTATCAATATGTCATCTGTGGCGGGTGCGCCTAAAGGTGTGCCAAACCGCTTTGCTTACTGTGCGTCTAAAGCCGCAATCATTGGGCTTACAAAATCTATCGCTGCGGATTATGTAACCCAAGGCATAAGATGCAATGCAATTTGCCCAGGAACTGTGGACAGCCCATCAATGCATGAGCGCTTGCGTGAAACGGGTAATTATGAAAAAGCGTTAGCGGAATTTATTGCCCGCCAACCAATGGGGCGCATTGGCAAAGTAGATGAAATTGCATCACTAGCTGTTTATTTAGCAAGTGATGAAAGTGGGTTCACAACCGGTCAATCCCATCTCATTGACGGTGGATGGCTATGTTGAGTTTTAAAATTTAAATTATAATCAAAGGACATAAAATGAAATTATTACGAATTGGGAATTTAGGCGCTGAAAAACCAGCTATATTAGACACAGATGGTAATTATCGCGATTTATCGGCTGTTATTGATGATGTAAATGGCGCGAACATTTCGGATGCAGCTCTCGAAAAAATTGGCAAAATTGATTTAACCAGTTTACCTATTTTAGATGCAGGTTCGCGCGTTGGTGCTTGTGTTGGCAATGTAGGTAAATTCATTTGCATTGGGTTGAATTATGCTGACCATGCTGCTGAATCTGGCCTTGAATTGCCACAAGAGCCTGTTGTGTTTTTTAAAGCGACGTCTGCCATTATGGGGCCTAACGACAATGTAGAAATTCCGCGCAACTCGGTTAAGACCGATTGGGAAGTTGAATTGGGCATTATCATTGGCAAAGACACTAAATATGTATCCGAAGAAGATGCATTAGATCATGTGGCTGGTTTTTGTGTGGTGAATGATTTATCGGAGCGCGATTTTCAAATTCACCGCAGTGGGCAATGGGTTAAAGGCAAATCTGCCGATACATTTGGCCCTATCGGACCGTATTTGGTAACTCGTGACGAGGTGGCTGACCCACAAAACTTGGATATGTATTTGGAAGTTAACGGTAAGCGTTACCAAGACGGCAGTACAAATACGATGCATTTTAACGTTGCGACTGTGGTTTCTCATCTTTCGCAATTTATGAGTTTGCAGGCTGGTGATGTTATAACCACTGGCACACCCCCAGGTGTAGGCATGGGGCAAAAACCAGAAACATATCTTAAGGCAGGCGATAAGATTGAGCTTGGTATTACAGGGCTTGGCAAGCAGAACCAAAATGTTGTGCAAGGCTGATGAACTTGTAAATTCGCTTTTAATATTGGTTTGCCCATGTTATTCATTTATGCATGGACAAACCAACTGTGAATTTTGACTGGAACCGAGCTCGGGCCTTTTTAGCAACAGCGGAACATGGATCGCTTTCTGCTGCTGCACGTGCTTTGGGCATGGCGCAACCCACATTGGGTAGGCAAGTGACCGCGCTAGAAAAAGAATTGGGCGTGGTTTTATTTGAGCGGGTTGGACGCGGGCTTACATTAACCCCCAATGGGGAAATATTATTAGCGCATGTCCGCAAAATGGGCGATGCCGCGAATGAGATGTCGTTCACATCATTTGGACAATCTCAAGTGATAGCAGGTAAGGTACGCCTTGCTGTGAGCGAAGTGTTTGCCGCCTACACATTGCCAAAAATTCTAATAAAATTAAAAAGAATGTACCCTGCGATTACGGTTGATGTGATTACCGCGACAGAAGCGAGTGATTTGTTGCGCCGCGAAGCTGACATTGCTGTGCGCTATTTTCAGCCAACAGAGCCAGATTTAATTGCCAAAAAATTGGGTGCGGGCGGTGGATGTTTATATGCATCTACTGAATATTTAAATAAGATTGGCAACCCAAAAACCATGGACGAGCTTGTATCTGCTGATTTCATTAGTATTGATAATGGTGGAGCTATGATTGCGGGTCTTAACCACATGGGTATGAAGCTTACTGCACAAAATTTTCCATATTATACGCCGAATTGGTTGGTTATGTGGGAATTTGTAAAGCATGGGCTTGGAATTGGCATGTTTGATCTGGAGCATGGTGATGCAGAACCATTGGTGCAACGAGTTTTGCCTGATATGGCTGTTATTGAAACCAACGTATGGCTAGTTGCGCATAGAGAGCTTAAAACCAGCGCGCGGATTCGAATTGTATTTGATTTGTTGGAAGCTGAATTGACCAAACCAATCTGATCCATGCATTTATGCATATTTAATCGACACATTTGGGCAATTTTCATTTTTATCATTCTGGTTATATTGACGTAAATTCAATCAGGAGCTTAAAATGCAATCTATCAAAAACTTCGCCAGAGCCACTGGCTTTGCCTACCTATTACTCATTCCCATTGGGCCATTTGGCATTATGTACATTTCGTCATTAATTGTTGAAGGCGATATGGGGGCGACAATGGTGAATATTTCGAACAATGAAACCATGTTCCGCTGGTCTATGGTGGCTGCTTTGATCACGCAGCTAATCCACTTTTCTTTGGTTATTTTGCTCTATAAATTGCTAAAACCCGCCAGTGAAGTTGCTGCCAAAATCATGGTTGCTTTGGTGATGGTTGGGGTGCCGATTGCGATGTTAAATGAATTTTCAAGTGGAGCAATATTGTTGAACTTAAACGGCAACTCGCCTTCTGCCGACACAGTTTCGTTGTTTTTGGGTATCCATGAATATGGCATAAATATTGTGCAGATATTTTGGGGTTTATGGCTGTTCCCATTTGGTTATGCAGTTTATAAATCTACATTTTTGCCTAAATTAATTGGTGTTGCGTTGATGGTGGGGAGTTTTAGTTACTTTATTGATAGTTTGGTATTTATTATAGACCCAACAATAGAGATAAAACTTGCGATATTTTTATTTTGGGGTGAAATTTTGATCACGTTCTGGTTGTTATTTAAGGGTGTTAATGAAGAGAAATGGCACGAGCAGAATGCACGTTAATTTAACTGAATATGCAGCTCGACAGTTTTGTTGAGCTGCTATAAAAGTTAACGCCAAAATTGTATCAAATTGTAATATTTCATTATTGGCTATTGTTTTGCCACAAGTTTCTGCTTAACTAATTGCGTTAGATTAAGCAACCCGTGATAATGCGAGCAATTTGGGCCATATGCAAAACAAGTTAATATATGTAGTTGATGACAATAAAGACATTCGTGACCTGACCAGCCGATATTTAGACAAAAATGGTTTTAGGACAAAGGTGGCCGAAGATGGGCGCGCACTTAAAGCGCTTATTATTGAAAATACGCCCGATTTAATTGTACTCGACATTATGATGCCCGGCGAAGATGGTTTGTCTATCTGTCGATCTATTCGGGAAACCAGCCAAATTCCTATTATCTTATTGACGGCAATGGCAGAAGAGACGGATCGGATTATTGGGTTGGAAATGGGTGCTGATGACTATTTAGTCAAGCCTTTTAACCCGCGAGAATTATTAGCGCGCATTAAAGCTGTGTTGCGACGTGTGCTTAGCTTGCCACCTAACAAACTGCAAGATTTAGAAAATTCCGCAACTGCCAAATTCGACCAATGGGAATTGGATATTAAAGTCCGTGAATTAACAGACCAAGACAATGTGTCTTATATGTTGAGTACGGCTGAATATATGCTGCTCTCGGTGTTTTTACTGCATCCAAAAGTCGAATTAAACCGCGACCAATTACTCAATTTAGCGCGCGGCAGAGAAGCACAATTATTCGACAGATCTATTGATAATTTAGTAAGCCGCCTACGTAGTAAAATTGAAAAAGACCCCAAAAAACCTGAATTGATTAAAACGGTTTGGGGTAAAGGTTATATTTTCTCAGCGGAGGTTGATATTTCGTAATGTTGAATGGGTTTTCACTTAAATCTTTATTGCCAAAAACCTTATGGGGGCAGTTGGTCTCGTTATTATTAATGGCCTTATTGCTCTCCCAAGCTGTGGCTTTGTTTATTTTTGTTGATACCCGTCGCATGTTGGCTAACAGTGATTCTGAAAAAATGGTCATCGGCCATATTGCCAATACAATTGATTCTATAGATCTTTCTGCAGATGCGCGCGGCTTGAGGCGCACGCTTCAGCAGGCCAATAGACCCGATTTGAGGTTTAAAATTAGTAAAACACCTATGCGCGGTAAAGATTTTAGGCCTGTTTATTCTAAAAGGTTCAAAATTGCATTATCCAAAGCACTTAAAATTGATACTAAGAAAATAATTGTAATTTCAAGAGGTGCCCCAGGTGCAACTATCATGCGTCGCTCATTACCTGAGAGCATTCGCATTAGCGTAAAAGTAGCACCAAAATCTTGGATAAATATTGATAGATTCTCTCCAAAATTCTCATTGAGATGGATTGCACCTCTATTGGTGACTATGTTCCTAATGGTGGTTTTTATCATTGTGATTGTATCTTTATTGGTCAGGCGTTTAACAAAACCATTGGCTGCGCTCTCGGAAGCCGCTCAAAAACTAGGGCGTGGACAAGATGTAGATGATTTAGAAGAAGTTGGCACAGAAGATGTGCGCAGGGTCACCCGCTCATTTAACCAGATGAACCAAAAAGTGAAGCGCTTTGTAGACGATAGAACCAAAATGCTGGCGGCAATATCGCATGATTTACGCACGCCAATAACCTCGCTACGCTTGCGCGCTGAATTTATTGAAGATAAAGAAATTCAGGCCAAAATTTTGGAAACTCTAGCGGAAATGCAAGCTATGACAGAGGCTGCACTTAAATTTACCAAAGAAAGCCAATCTCAAGAAAAAACCAAGAATGTGGATTTGAATAGCCTGTTAGACACAATGGTTATTGATTATGTTGATATGGGTAAAGTGGTGAATTTACAGGCTCAAGACAATCAACCACAATTAATTTTACCAATGCGTGTGCAATCTATAAAGCGAGCTTTGCGTAATTTAATAGACAATGGCGTTGCTTATGGCGAGCAAGTTGAAATTAGCTTTAAACAAAATAGGTTTGAAAACGTCGCCGAAATATATATCTGCGACAAAGGTAATGGCATTTCTAAAGATGAGTTTGAACGAGTGTTTGAGCCATTTTATCGGCTTGAAAAATCGCGTAATAAAGATACTGGCGGGGTGGGTTTAGGTCTCTCCATCGCCCGTGATATTATTCGTGGGCATGGTGGCGATGTTGAACCAGCCAACATCACCAATGATGAACAAATTGTGGGTTTAGAGGTTAAAGTCACTTTGCCAATGTCTTAATGTAATTCATTCAGAATTGAATGCTTATACGTCTCCAGTATATTCGCCGCGGGCAGGGTAGTTGTTGGCTTTTGCAAAATCAATGGCGCCAAGGAGTTCGGAAAAATGCGGACGTACAAACGGCATGGTTTGAGTTGACGCGTAATAAAGAGATTGTTCAGGCGTTACCAAAAATAAACCTGGTTCTGAGAATAGAGCGGGTTCTTCAATACCAATAGATGTTTTGCCGCGTGATGTTGAAATAAACAATCCCCATTCGCGGGCTGTCTTAAGTTCTAAATCATAACCAAAGCGTAGTTGTGTGGCTTTTATTTTTTCGGCCATATCGCGTGTGCGTGTTTCGCCATCACTACTCACTGCAATTACATTGACGCCGCGTTTCTCGAACTCTGGGACAAGTTTTTCTAATTCAGTTAGATAAGTTGCGCAAATTGGGCAATGCAAGCCACGGTAAAAACAAATAATGGTTCCAAATTCTCCATTTTCTTTGTTGAGATTGAAATCCCCGTGATCGAGGGTTTTTAACGTTAGGTTTGGCGTTTTTTTTCTTGGCATTAACATAATTATTTTCCTTTCGTTTATGTTTGAGATATTGTATATCAGATATTGAGACATAAATTACCCGCAAATACTAACTTAAAATCTGATTATGACAATTATTGATAGATTATCCGCCTTGATGGCGCGTTTTGAATTGAGTGTTCGGCCTTCGGATTCGCCGTTGGCTGATATGACTATATTTGCCGACGTAAATACTGGTTTGCCAACAAGGCTTGTGCTGTGTCCGCATGAAAATATTGAAAATCATCCCGAGGATACCGAGATTAGAATGTTTATGGCCCAGATCAATTGGGGCGGAAAAACCAACCCCTTATTTTCGGCACTACCCAATAAGCTTGAAATTATGATTGAAGAGCAAAGCGATGTGGCTGCGATTGCTAACCTGTTGAAAATGGAAAATGAAAATAAACGCTGTGGCTCGGCATCTGTTTTGTCGCGCCTTGCTGAAATTTTATTGATTAGGTTGCTGCGGGTTCAAATTGAAACGGGTGATTTGGAGGTTGGTTTATTTGGTGGGTTAAATGACCCGCGCTTAAGCCGTGCTATTGTAGCTATGCATGATAATCCATCCAAAAAATGGAAAAATGATGAGTTGGCGCAAATTGCAGGTTTATCATTAAGCCGTTTTTGTGAGGTTTTTGCGAACATAGTTCAAGAAACACCAATTGCTTATTTGCGCCGATGGCGGTTAATCCTTGCGCGGCAAGAAATTATTAAAGGTGCTAGAATACAGGACATTGCAGCTGAATTTGGTTATCAATCGGGCGAAGCATTAACCCGTGCGTTTCACAACCAATTTGGGGAAACGCCAACAAATATGCGCCAAAGATATTTAAATAATTAACATAATTGTGGAAACTGACATATATTTATCTTATTGATATTATTATTATTTTAAGATAATTCAATAAGTAAAAACTATCGTAATAATAAAAGTAATATATTTTACTTATCTTGCTTTTATTTATAATATATACCTATTCAAGCAAACCCTAGACCCCATAAATTGGAGAATAATTATGAACATGATCAACAAAAGCATTCCTGCATTTTCAGCACAAGCGTTTCACCAAGGTGAATTTAAAACCATCACAGACGAAGATGTAAAAGGTAAATGGTCAATTTTCCTATTTTACCCCGCTGACTTTACATTTGTATGCCCAACAGAACTTGAAGACATGGCAAAGCACCATGAACAACTAGTTGGTTTGGGTGTTGAAGTTTATTCAGTATCAACAGACACACATTTTAGCCACGCCGCTTGGCACGGTTCTAGCGACGCGATTGGCAAAATTAAATACCCAATGCTTGCTGACCCTACTGGTGCTATCACACGTGGTTTTGATGTGATGATCGAAGAAGACGGCATGGCAATGCGCGGCACATTTTTAGCCAATCCAGAAGGCATTGTTAAAGTTGCCGAAATTCATGATGGCGGTATTGGCCGTTCGGCTGCTGATATGTTACGCAAAGTGAAAGCTGCACAATATGTGGCTACACATGATGGCGAAGTTTGCCCAGCTGCTTGGGAAGAAGGCGAAGAAACTCTTGTGCCTAGCCTAGACCTTGTTGGCAAAATCTAGCCCTAACAAGCCTTTTAAAATAAAATTAAGGGCGGAAAAATATTTCCGCCCGCATCAAATTTAATAGCTCTAACCAGCCTGAGGAGACGTGCGCCATGTTGACACCACAAATTTTAGAAACATTGAAAAGCTATACTGCGAATATGCAGAATAAAATTAACTTAGTTTTGCAGACGGGTACGCATTCAAAGCGTGCTGAACTGGTGGATTTTTTGGAAAAAACAGCGGGTGTTTCTGAACAATTGAGTTTTGAGCAGCGCGATACAGATGGTAGATTACGCAGCTCTACAAGCTTTATGCTTGAAATTGACGGAGAAGACAGTGGCGTGACATTCTCTGGCCTTCCAGGTGGGCATGAATTTAATTCGTTTATTTTGGCGATTTTACATTCATCAGGTACGGAATTAAAGTTAGATGATGGCATAAAATCTATTGTCAAAAACATATCTGAGCCGATGAAATTTCAGACATTTGTGAGTTTGAGTTGCCATAATTGCCCAGATGTAGTGCAGGCACTAAACCAATTTGCCTTGTTAAACCCAAACATTAGCCATGAAACAATTGATGGCGGCGTATATCCCGATTTAATTGCTGAAAATAACATTCAGGGTGTGCCGAGCATTTTGTTAAACGGCGAACCTTTTGCCAATGGTAAAATTGACACCGCTATTATTCTAGAAAAACTAATTGAGCGCGATTCTAAAATTGCGGAACTCAGTGCAGAACAAACGACACAATTGCCATTGCAAGATATGACCATAATTGGCGGTGGCCCCGCTGGTGTTGCAGCGGCTATTTACGGTGCGCGTAAAGGGTTGGCAATTACCATTATTGCCGATCGCTTTGGTGGACAAGTGAAAGATACTTTGGGAATAGAAAATCTAATTTCAGTGCCTAAAACCACAGGTGCTGAACTCACGGCTTCATTGTTATCGCACATGGATGATTATACCATCACCCGCAAAGAGCATTTGCGTGTGGATCGCATTGAAAATGGTAAAATTAAAAAGCTTTACCTATCATCTGGCGAAGTGATTGAGAGTAAAACCATTATCGTTGCCACGGGTGCCAAATGGCGCGAATTGGGCATTGAAGGTGAAAAAGAAAATATTGGCAATGGCGTGGCATATTGCCCGCATTGTGACGGCCCGTTCTTTAAAGGTAAAGATGTTGCCGTGGTTGGTGGTGGTAATTCTGGAATTGAAGCTGCGCTGGACTTGGCGGGAATTGTAAAATCGGTAACTGTACTTGAATTTATGCCAGAGCTAAAGGCCGACCAGGTGATTGTAGATCAGGCCAAAAACCGTGATAACATAACGATTTTAACCAATGTTGAGACAAAAAAGGTAATCGCCAAAGATGGTAAAGTGACTGCACTTGCATATGTGGATAGAGAGCAAAAACAAGAACATGAGTTAGATTTGGCAGGCATATTTGTACAAATTGGTTTGTTGCCGAATAGTGATTTTGTGTCTGGCATTGTGGAACTATCACCACATAAAGAAATTGTCATCAACGAAAAATGCGAAACCAGCGAAGCGGGTATTTTTGCTTGTGGCGATGTAACCACAGTGCCGTATAAGCAGATTGTCATCGCCATGGGTGAAGGCAGCAAGGCATCGTTAAGTGCGTTTGATTATTTGATTCGTGAATTTTAATGCCGATTGGCGTGAAAGTGATTAGGCTTTATAGTCACTTTCAATCCATTGGGTGATTGCGGTTTCTGGCAATGCTCCAGATTGTTGGGAAACCAATTTTCCATGATTAAAGAAAAATAGCGCTGGAATGCCTCTTACATTCAATTTGACAGACGCTTGCTGATGCTGTTCGGAATCGAGTTTTAAGAACCTAACTTTGCCGTTAAACTTAGCAGCCGCTGCTGCATATGCCGGCGCCATCATTTTACATGGGCCACACCATGGCGCCCATACATCTAAAACATATGCGCCTTGATCGCGTGATTGTAATTTAGTGAATATTTTATCAGTAATATCAATAGGTTTTGCCGCAGCTAAATGAGTGCCACATTTGCCACATTTTCCCTGAGATAAATCACTGTTTTGCGGAGATCTGTTGATGGCTGCGCAAGATGTGCAAACAATCATTGAATTCGTATCGGTCATAATTGTCCTTTGATATTTGTGTTAATTTATGTGCATCTATACCACAAGTCTATATGGCTTTCCTAGCCTCCATTTAGGCATTCATATTATAATATTTGGGCTATGAGGCTTCGACGGCAAGTTTGGCAATTGGTTATATATAATGAATTATCGGCGCTTGATTTTTTGCCAGAAAAAGAAACCACGCAAATTTGTAAGACTAAAATTTGCTTGACCAGTTGGTAAAAAAATGCGTGACTAGTTGGAATAAAAACAATGTAGATGGGGAGAAAACTACGTGAAATTTCTAAAAGTATTAACCAAAAAAGGCTTGATCGCTGGCGTATTAGCGCTTTGCGTTGCAATGTCTTCGTCGGCCGCAATGGCTGCGACGCTTAAGGTGGCGGGTATATTTACCTTGCCAGTTGAGCAACAATGGATTAGCCGCATACACATTGCGCTAGTGGCAGCAAAAGAACGTGGCGACATTGAATATGTGTATAGCGAAAATGTTTCAAACACCGATTATGAACGCGTAATGCGCGAATATGCCGAATCAGGTGTTGGCCTGATTGTTGGCGAAGTGTTTGGCCTAGAACGCGCTGCGCGTAAAGTGGCTAAAGACTACCCAGAAACGGGCTTCTTAATGGGTTCATCTTTTAAACCGCAAGAGCCTAATTTTTCGGTTTTTGATAACTTTATTCATGAGCCTGCTTATCTTTCGGGTATGGTTGCTGGTGCTGCCAGTGAAACAAACATCATCGGCATGGTTGGTGGTTATGCCATCCCAGAAGTTAACCGTTTAATGCACGCCTTTATGGATGGTGCGCGTGAAACCAACGAAGATGTTAAGTTTCTAGTTAACTTTCTAGACAGCTGGTATGACCCTCCAAAAGCCAAAGAAAGTGCTTTTGCGATGATGGATGCTGGTGCTGATGTTATGTATGCTGAACGTTTTGGTGTATCTGACGCTGCTGTTGAACGTGGTAATAAAGCCATTGGTAATGTTATCGACACGGCTGCAGACTATCCTGGTACAATTATGGCCTCTGCGCTTTGGCATATGGAAACAACCATTGACACTGCAATTGCATCTGCAAAATCGGCCGATGGGTTTAAAGCTGCTGATTACAGCCAATATAGCTTTATGAAACACGGTGGTGGATCATTAGCTTTGGATGAAACATTGGTAAGTGCGGAAACTGTAGCTGCAGTTAAAGCCAAAACCGCCGCCATTATGGATGGTAGTTTTGTGGTTACAATCAATGATGAAGCACCTGTTTCTGATAAATAGGTATTTCTACATAATATGAGGGTTAGGCTTGCCTAGCCCTCTTTTTTAATGGTTAAACAGTTGAAATTATGTCCCAAACTCCAGTTCTTAAACTGCAAAATCTTTCCAAACATTTTGGCTCGGTAATTGCCAATGACAAAGTCAGTATTCACCTGAATAAAGGTGAAGTATTGTCGCTGCTTGGCGAAAATGGTGCAGGCAAAACTACATTAATGAATATGTTATTTGGGCATTATTTGCCAGATGGCGGGCATATAGATGTTGCCGATGAGAATGGTGATTTACAACCTTTAACACTCGGCCACCCTCAAGCTGCGCTCGATGCAGGCATTGGCATGGTGCATCAACATTTCACGTTGGCGGAGAGCTTAACCGTTTTAGACAATATTATATTGGGATCGGAAAGCCTTTTGGCTTGGCGACATAAACCCAATGTCGCACGCCAGAAAGTTCAAAATATTATCGAACGGACGGGCTTGGCTGCGCCTTTAGATGAGCTTGTCGGAAAATTATCGGTTGGTGAAAGACAGAGAGTTGAAATTTTAAAGGCGCTGTATCATGACGCGCGTATTTTGGTTTTGGATGAGCCAACGGCCGTGCTAACTCCACAAGAAGCAGATACATTATTTGAAAATATTGGCGCGATGACCAAAGATGGGCTTTCGGTTATTTTTATATCGCATAAATTGCGTGAAGTGTTGGCTTTTTCTGATCGGATTGCGGTGCTAAGGCATGGTAAAAAAGTTGGTGAAATGGCAACAAATGATGCAGATGAAAACAAAATTGCGCAGATGATGGTGGGTAGCGAAACACCGATTATTGAATTAGAAAAAATAGAAACTGGTGCGCCCTTATTGGAACTGGATAATATTTGCATTCAGGGTGCGAATGTTCGCAATCGCCTAAATGACGTAAATTTAACGATACATGCACATGAAATTGTGGGTGTTGCTGGCGTTTCGGGCAATGGGCAATCGGCCTTGGCACAGGTTATTTCTGGTCTTGTGAAACCAAATGACGGCGCCATGAAAATAGAAGGCCGACAGATAACCACCTATACGCCACATAACATATTAAAATCGGGCATTGGGCGAATTCCCGAAGATCGCCACCATGATGGTGTGATTGGCGATATGAGCGTTGCTGAAAATTTGATTTTAGAGCGTTTGGACAAAGATGACATTCAAAAAAATGGATTTTTGAAGAAAAACGCCATCCGCAAACGAGCTGAAACACTGAGTGAAGACTATGACATTAGAGGCCCTGGGATTGATGCCGAGGCGCGTTTGCTTTCGGGCGGTAACATTCAAAAACTCATTTTAGCGCGTGTATTTGAAGAACAACCCAAAATTATATTGGCAAATCAGCCCACGCGTGGGCTGGATTTAGGCGCTGCAGGTGAAGTGGGACTTCGGCTTGTTGAAGCGCGTAAACGCGGTGCAGGTGTGTTACTCATATCCGAAGATTTGGACGAAATATTATCACTTTCTGATCGTGTTTTGGTTATGCATGACGGCCAGTTAAAAGAAGCCAATACTAAAAATAGAGCTGATTTAGGCCTGATGATGGCAGGAGAACTATTATGATGCGCATTGAACCCCGCCAAACGCCATCGCGTGCGTTTACCTATGGTGTGCCGATAGTTTCGGCTTTATTAGCACTCGTTTTAGCGGCCATTCCATTGGCATTCACAGGCGTGAATATAATTGATGCCTATCAACAAATGTTCAACGGTATTTTTGGATCTGTATTTTCATTCACCGAAATGCTCACCCGCGCCACACCTCTTATATTTACAGGTCTTGCCGCCACCATGGCTTTTAGAGCGAAATTATGGAATATTGGTGCTGAAGGCCAGTTTTATTTAGGTGCAATGGCTGCTGTGGCTGTAGGGACAGGGCTTATTGATGCCCCTATGTTTATAATGATACCGATTATATTATTATGTGGTGCAGCCGCAGGTGCGGCAGGTATGGCGGGGCCAGCATACTTAAAAACTCGTTTTGGGGTGGATGAAGTGGTGACCACATTGTTGCTTAATTTCATCATTCTTATATTTTTGCAAATGATGTTGGAAGGCCCTTTAAAAGACCCGATGGGTATGGGGTGGCCACAGTCTGAACCGATAATTGATGAGGCTATATTACCCAAATTAATACCGCGTATGCGCTTGCATGCAGGTTTTATTTTTGCGCTCATTGCCGCCATTTTGGCACATATAATGGTGTCTAAAAGCGTATGGGGTTTCAAATTACGCGCGGTGGGCGAAAACGCTGCCGCAGCTTTGCATGCGGGCATTGGTGTTAAACGCACATTTATGTCGGCGGCTATAATTTCTGGTGGGCTTGCTGGGCTTGCAGGGGTTGGTGAAGTTTCTGGGTTGCGCGGTTATTTAACCACTGATCTTTCACCAGGTTTTGGTTATACGGGCATTGTTGTGGCGATGTTGGCGGGGCTTTCGCCTTTTGGTGTTGTTATTTCGGCCATTTTTATTGCATCGGTATTTGTCGGTGCGGATACGATGAGCCGCGCTATGGGCGTATCGAGCTATTTAGCTGATCTTGTGGTTTCACTATCATTAATCTGCGTATTAATTGGCGGGTTTATGGCGCGCTACCGCATTAGCTTTACAGGCAAAGGAGCGGCATTATGATGGAAATAATCAACATTTTAATCAGCGATAGTTTCTGGGCTGCTGCATTGCGCATTGCCACACCGCTAATTTTTGGTGTCTTGGGCGCATTGATTTGCGAAAAAGCAGGTGTGCTTAATTTAGGAATTGAAGGCATCTTTGTTGCCGGCGCAATGGCAGGTTGGTTGGCTGCTTGGGTTGGGTTTGGCCTATGGGGTGGGCTTTTGGTCGCCGCGCTCACTGGTGGTTTTTTTGGCCTCATTCATGCCATACTCACTGTGCCAATGGGGCTTTCGCAGCATGTCTCGGGGTTAGGTATAACCATGTTTGCGACCTCGGTTAGTTATTTTATTTATCGCACTGCTTTGCCAAATGTAAGCTCACCGCCACGCATTGAGCCATTTCAGCCGCTCGACATTCCAGTTCTTTCGGACTTACCTTTTATTGGCCCTGTGTTGTTTCAGCAAACGGCTATGACATGGCTCGCGCTGATTATGGTTGGCGTTGTGTGGTGGGTGTTTAACCGTACGCCACTTGGCTTGGCAATCAGAGCGGTTGGAGACAACCCAGATGCGGTTGATGCACAAGGATTATCGGTTCATGGTTTGCGTATAGGCGCTATTGTTGCGGGGTCAGCAATTATGGCACTGGGCGGTGCATTTTTAACAATGTCGGCGTTTGATGCGTTTTTCTTTGGCATGGTCAACGGCCGCGGGTGGATTTGTATTGCGTTGGTTATTTTTGGTAGTTGGCGACCTGGCAAAGCCTTGCTTGGCGCTATATTATTTGGTGCTTTTGATGCATTTCAAGTGCGCTTGCAAACCGAAGTTGGCGCTTTGGTGCCTTCGCAAGTGTTTTTAATGGCGCCATATGTGCTGTCGGTTATTGCACTTGTTATAGCGTCTCGCCGCGCTGAATACCCGAAAGCATTGTTAAAGCCTTGGTTTAAAGGCCAACGTTGATATGCAAAAATGGTTGATATTTAAATAGGATTACCAGATGAATTTTGATTTAATCGTGAAGAACGCAACTTTGCCCGATGGCCGAGCGGGCATGGATATTGGGTGTGCTAATGGCAAAATTATTGCCATTGAAACAAATATATCTGCTGAATCTGGTGAGGTTATAAACGCCGAAGGATATCTAGTTTCGCCGCCATTTATTGACCCTCATTTCCATATGGATGCCACATTATCACTTGGCACGCCCCGCATGAATGTATCTGGCACATTGCTAGAGGGCATTGCTTTGTGGAGTGAACTTAAACCTGTGCAATCGGTTGAGGATATTATTGAGCGTGCCATGAGATATTGTGATTTGGCGGTGAGCATGGGCATTGGTGCCATTCGTTCGCATGTCGATATTTGTGATGATGAATTAAAAGGCGTTCAAGCATTGCTAGAAGTGCGTAAAAAAGTGGCTCCATATTTAGATTTGCAGTTGGTCGCTTTTCCGCAAGATGGTATATTTAGAGACCCCACTGCCAAACAGAATTTAATACGCGCGCTCGACATGGGCGTGGAGATTGTGGGGGGCATTCCGCATTTTGAACGCACGATGCAAGATGGTGCAGACTCTGTTAAATATCTGTGTGAGCTTGCGGCTGATCGCGGACTAATGGTCGATATGCATTGTGATGAATCTGACGACCCACATAGCCGCCATATAGAGACATTGGCATTTGAAACGAAGCGTCTAGGGCTAGAGGGCAGGGTGGCAGGCTCGCATTTAACATCCATGCACTCCATGGATAATTATTACGTGTCTAAACTCATTCCACTTTTGGCAGAAGCGGATATGCAAGTGATACCTAACCCGCTGATCAACATTATGCTGCAAGGGCGACATGATAGTTACCCCAAACGCCGCGGACAAACACGCGTACCAGAGTTAAAAGCTGCGGGCTTAAACATTGGGTTTGGTTCCGATTGTGTGATGGACCCTTGGTATTCACTTGGCAAAGCCGATATGCTTGATGTCGCACATATGGGGCTGCATGTTGGGCAATTGTCTAGCCGTGCAGACATGCAGTGGTGCTTTGATGCGGTGACGCAAAATTCGGCAAAAATTTTGCAGCTTGATGGTTATGGTGTTGACGTTGGCTGCAATGCAAATATGGTATTGTTGCAGGCAAAAGATAAAATTGAAGCGGTGAGATTGCGCGCTACAAGGCTTACGGTTATTCGTGGTGGTAAAGTGATTTCTACGACACCTACATTAGAATCGACACTTAGTTTAACGGGTCGGCCTCAGAGCATAAACCCAGCAGATTATGCGCCAAGCTAATTGCGATATATTTTAGAGTGGTTGGGAGGTTGTTTCTGACAAACGACTTGGTTGAAGCTCGCCTGCCTCTTCTAATAACGGATAGGCTGAGGAAGACAGAAAGCTATTTATGCGCTTTAAATCGCGCAAAATATCTAAATGGAATGCACTGGTTTCTAGTGATTTAATGTCGCCTTTTGTGAGCCTTGCTAAATGTTGCAGCCTGTTGTCATGTTCGGTTTTTCTAAATAAATCCTTACGCCTTACTAATTCGCGTGCGCTGACGATGTCCTGATCCATAAATATTTTAACGGCCAGTTGCAAAGTGACCTGAACATACTCATACATGTCGGCAATGTCCTGCATGCCTGCCACCGAAAAGCGTTTATTTTGTTTAATTTTTTCGCCAATCGTCCACAGCGTGTTTTTGCTTAACTCGTTGCCTATATAGGTTAAATTAGTTGTAAAGCTAATAATTTCGACAACTCTATCGCTTTGTTTTGTATTTAATTGCTGTTGAGTTAGCTCGACCAGATAATTTTTAATGGCTTTGGATAATATGCCAATGTCTTCGTTAATAGCTTTGGCGTCGCGGCGTTTTAAATCGTCAGATTTTTTGAGAGATTCAAAAGATAAAGTGAGCATGTTATCCACCAAATCCGCCAAATGTAATGTCTCCCGAGCCGATAAGTTGAGCGCGATTTCGGGCATTTCTAAAGCGGTTTGTTTTAAATAATTTGGTTCTATTTTATCGACACTCTGGCCTGTTTGCGGAACCATTGAACTAAGGATTTTTGCGGCAGGCTTAATAAAGCCGATAAAGCCTAGAAATAAAACTAGATTAAACAAAACATGCACAAAGACTGTGAATTCAACAACAGAGCCTAAATTCAGATAACTTACGATGCCTATTAACATTGGAAATATGAAGCCTTGCCCCAATAGACATAAAATAGCTGCAATGACGCGGAAAAGGAAATTCCCCAATACAATTTGTTTGGATGTCGGCGCTTCTTTTAAATTCATCATAAGGGCGGGCAATGCGCCACCTACATTTACGCCTAAGACCAGTGAAAAAACCAACTGATTGTCAATAATTCCCGCAGTTGAAAAGCCTGCAATGAGCAAGATAACTGCAAGACTGGAATGAGTGAAATAGGTTAGTATTGTCGCCACAATGACTGCCAATACTGGCTCGGACTGCAATGTTTGTAGAATGACTAATAATATATCGCTTGATTCGAGCTGTTTGGCGACAACAGATAGTTGAGTGAGTGACAATAGAATAAAGCCTAGACCAAGGAATATACGGCCAATTTGTTTGCCATTGCTGTGCTTTTTTTCATAAATATTATGCAGAACATAGCCGATAAACAACAAAAACGGCCACAGGGCTTTAATGTTGAGCGACAATAGTTGAGCAATAAGTGCTGCGCCAAAATCGGCGCCGAGCATGATGGCAAGACCTGTTATAAGTGGTAGCAATTGCGCAGATGCAAAAGAGGTTGTGAGCATGGCGACTGCAGTGGAGCTTTGCAAAATAAGTGCTGCAAAAAAACCAGTAAATGCCGCAACAAAACGATTAGAAAGGTTTTTGGTAAGGCCTTGCCTTAGCTCCACACCATAAGCGCGCATAAAGCCAGTGCGTACCATGCGTGCGCCCCAAAGCAACAAAGCCGCGCAACCAGGTAAATATATAATCGTTTCAATTGTAGATAATTGCATTTCTGTTC
Source organism: Hyphomicrobiales bacterium (assembly GCA_051531935.1). Lineage (GTDB taxonomy): Bacteria > Pseudomonadota > Alphaproteobacteria > Rhizobiales > OSC116 > OCS116. The sequence goes on along the minus strand of JAOPTR010000016.1, from coordinate 252,248 downwards.
ATTTCTTTCTACTTATCTCAAATTTGATTGGATCTCATGCTTGGCGCCTTTTAAGCGCGATCAAATTATGAGTCTACCGTTTGAATTATAACATCATTTTCATTGCAAAAATCAACAACCTTTTTGGGTGGCATTTTGTCAGTGAAAAACATATCTAAAGCCGCAAGTGAAACAATTTTTACGGGTGCTGTGCGCTCAAATTTACTATTATCAGACACTAAAAACGTATTACGTGCATTATTGACAATGGCTTGGCTCACTTTTACTTCGCGAAAATCAAAATCAAGTAAATCGCCATCTTCATCGAGTGCCGATGTGCCAATAACTGCGTAATCTACTTTGAATTGGCGCATGAAATCAGCGGTGACTTCTCCCACCAAACCGCCATCGGTGCGGCGTAAAATACCCCCAGCAACAATCACTTCAAAATCTGAATCGCTACCTAAAATATTGGCGACGTTTAAATTGTTTGTAATGACCATATGGTTGGAATGCTTAAGCAATGCCCTTGCGACTGCCTCTGTGCTTGTACCGATATTGAGGAAGAGTGATGCGCCGTCGGGTATATGATCGACACAAATTTGTGCAATGTCTTCTTTGGCTTGTGGCGCAAGCTTACGCCTTTCATTATAGCCAATATTGGTAACGCCAGACGCCAAGATTGCCCCACCATGCACGCGGGTTAATATGCCATTATCGCATAATTCGTTCAAATCGCGTCGGATGGTTTGCACAGTTACGTCAAAACTGCTCGCCAAATCATCGACCATAACCTTATTTTGCTTGCGGGCAATGTCAATTATTTCATTTTGACGAAAATTCTGCACCATTCAGCGTATCCCTATAAAGTTTAAGATCAATCATTTGCTTTATAATTTAAAAAATAAAAAGTTGATATATTTTAGTTGTTTATCACATTTTACTAAATTGGCCTATATGTGCATAAACCTAAATATAGGCCAATTTAACCCAAAAAACAACTCCAAAACGAACACTTGCGAACTTAAACGAAAATAAAACATTGTCGTAACGAAGTTTTCCTGTTAACTTTTCGTCAATAAATTAATTCGTCAAGGCTTGGGAGGGCATTATGGCGCTCCCAGAAAACCAAAAATCAACAGAACAACCTGTTATCGACATGCTTATTATTGGCGGTGGTGTTAATGGTTGTGGCATTGCACGTGATGCTGCGGGGCGAGGCTTAACAGTAACCCTGTGTGAAATGGGTGATCTGGCGGGTGCAACATCCTCGGCCTCTACCAAGCTATTTCATGGTGGATTGCGGTATTTGGAATATTTTGAAGTGGGATTGGTGCGTAAAGCCCTTGCTGAGCGCGAAGTTTTGCTGCAAATGATGCCGCATATTAGTTGGCCGATGCGGTTTGTATTGCCTTATCATAAAGATATGCGCTTTGAAGGTGAAACTTCGGTTTCTAATTTGTTGAAATATGTCATGCCTTGGATGAAGGGGCGCAGGCCTGCTTGGTTAATTCGGTTAGGCCTATTTGTTTATGATAATTTGGGTGCGCGTAAGATTTTGCCAGCCACAACCACTCTAAACTTAGCGACCGATGCCGCGGGTGATGCGTTGCAAGAAAAGTTTCAAAAAGCTTTTGAATATTCGGATTGTTGGGTGCAGGATAGCCGATTGGTTGTGTTGAACGCACGAGATGCTCAAAAACGCGGTGCCACAATAAAAACCCGCACAAAAGTTGTGAAAGCTACACGTGACGCTGATAAATGGTGCATTGAATTAGAATCTATGAATGACGGATCAAAAACCGTTATTTATGCTAAAACTATTGTGAACGCCAGTGGCCCATGGGTTGCAGATGTTATAGAAAATGTTGCGCAAAATGTAGCAAGAGAAGGTGTGCGCTTGGTAAGGGGTAGCCATATTGTTGTCAAAAAAATATTTGACCACGACAAGGCATATTTTTTACAAGGCACAGATGGGCGAATTGTATTTGCAATTCCCTATGAAGATGACTTTACTCTGATTGGTACGACAGATCATGATTATGAAGGCAAATTGGGGCAGGTGTCTTGCACTGATGAAGAAGCTGAATACCTATGTGAATTTGCCTCTAATTATTTCAAACTCCCCATCCAAACAAAAGATATTATTTGGGCATATTCAGGCGTGCGGCCACTTTATGAAGATGGCGCGAAATCGGCCACTGCTGCCACCAGAGATTATGTTTTATCGCTAAATACGGGCGAAAATAATAACTTGCCGCCTGTGCTAAATATTTTTGGCGGAAAAATAACAACCTATCGCCGCTTGGCAGAAAATGCACTTAGAGAGCTTTCTCCTTTTTTCGAAAATCTAAGTGCAAACTGGACGGCTGGAACGTCTTTGCCAGGTGGTGATTTTAAAGTTGATGGTGTTGAACAACTTATAAGCCAAGCGTGTAGTGACTATGAGTTTTTGAACCCAATTTGGGCAAGTCGATTAATACGTTGTTACGGCACAGAATTGCCCAAAATATTTGCAGATGCAACTCAAAAAGAGCATTTGGGAGTTGATTTTGGTGCAGGGCTTACCCAAGCCGAAGTGGTGTGGTTGATGAACAAAGAGTATGCGCAAACGGCAGAAGATATATTATGGCGCCGCACTAAACTTGGGCTGAAAATGAATAAAGATCAGGTGAGTATACTGCAAACATGGATGAAGCAATACGCGTCGGAGCCAAGCACAGCTAAACTAAATTCGCCCGCTGAACCAGTGAGCGCAAATAAATGAGTAATTATATGGAGGAGAAAACAAAGTAAACGACATGAAGATGATAAAAAAATAACTGTCATAAAACCGTAATTTAACAAAGCTAATACAGTATTTGTTCGGTTAAATTATATTACACAACAATCCTTAGAGGGAGGAAAATATGAAAAACAACATTTTTAAATTTGCACTAGCTGGTCTGATGGCCACAGTTGCAACAGGTGCATTTGCTGTGACTGAAGTACAGTGGTGGCATGCTATGGGCGGAGCCAATGGCGAACGCGTGGTTAAAATTTCTGAAGATTTTAACGCTTCACAATCTGACTATAAAGTTGTGCCAGTATATAAAGGTAATTATACTGAAACGATGACTGCAGCTATTGCTGCCTTCCGTGCTAAAGAACAACCGCATTTAGTGCAAGTGTTTGAAGTGGGTACTGCCACAATGATGGCCGCACCAGGTGCTGTATACCCAATTGAAAAATTAATGAAAGATGCAGGGGAGCCGTTTGATAAATCGGATTATTTACCTGCTGTGATTTCATATTATCAAACCACTGATGGCGAACTGCTATCTATGCCATTTAATAGTTCAACTCCTGTATTATGGTATAATAAGGATGCTTTGGATAAAGCTGGTGCGGACATTCCAGAAACTTGGGCTGACGTTAAATCTGCTTCACAAAAACTTGTCGACAGCGGCATGAAATGCGGTGTTTCATTTGGTTGGCAGTCTTGGGTGCTGATTGAAAATTTCTCGGCTTGGCATAACATTCCATCAGGCACACAAGAAAACGGCTTTGCTGGTTTTGATGCTGAATTTAGCTTCAACAACCCACAAGTGGCAGCACGTTTAGACGATATTGCTTCTATGTCAGAAGGTGGATTGTTTAAATATGGCGGTCGTCGTGGTGATAGCCTACCTCTATTCACTACTGGTGAATGTGGTATGTGGATCAACTCTTCTGCTTATTATGGCTCCATGAAATCTCAAGCTAAATTTAACTTTGGCCAAACTATGATGCCATTGGACACTGCTGTTGCTGATGCACCACAAAACTCTATCATTGGCGGTGCTACACTATGGGCATTGTCTGGACATGAAGCCGAAGAATATAAGGGTGTTGCTAAACTGATGACTTACCTTTCTTCTGCAGAAGTGCAAGCTTGGTGGCATCAAGAAACAGGTTATGTGCCTATAACAAAAGCGGCTTATGAGCTTTCAAAAACTCAAGGCTTTTATGATAGCAACCCTGGAACTGATACCGCGATTAAACAATTAAGCCTGAACATACCGACACCAAATTCTCGTGGTGTGCGTTTTGGTAATTTTGTACAAGTTCGTGATGTTATCAATGAAGAGTTAGAAGCACTTTGGGCAGGCGATAAAAACGCCACAGACGCTCTAAATGATGCTGCTGAACGTGGTAATAAACTACTTAGAAAGTTCGAACGTACAGTTAAATAGTTCGAATTCCCCCAAGATCCTGCCGCACAATGTGGCAGGATTATTCTTTATTTATATTTAGGAGATTTTTGTGCTTAAACGTGTGCATTTTAGAGCCTCCATACTACCGTATTTACTCGTGTTGCCACAAATTTTGGTAACGCTTGTTTTCTTTATGTGGCCTGCAAGCCAAGCGCTTTACCAATCATTTTTAATCGAAGATGCATTTGGGTTTAGCTCTGAATTTGTATGGTTTGAGAATTTCGAATATTTATGGTCAGACAGTCATTATTTGGCATCATTTCAGCGTACAGCGGTGTTTTCAGTTCTTGTGGCTGTTTTATCTATGTCAGTGGCGCTTATACTTGCTGGTTTTGCGGATCGGGTCATTAAAGGCGCCGGTATTTACCGCACTTTGCTCATTTGGCCATACGCAGTCGCGCCCGTATTAGCAGGTGCATTATGGGTGTTTATGTTTAACCCCACATTGGGCATTTTTCCGTATTTTTTAGATATGATTGGCATAGATTGGAACCATCAGCTTAACGGCACACAAGCTATGGGCTTGGTTATTATGGCCGCTGCATGGAAACAAATGGCCTATAACTTCTTGTTTTATCTAGCCGCCATGCAATCCATCCCGCGCTCAATTATCGAAGCTGCGGCAATTGATGGGGCAGGGCCATTACGACGTTTTATGTCATTCACTTTACCACTCATATCACCCACGACCTTCTTTTTACTCGTGATTAATGCAGTTTATGCGTTCTTCGATACGTTTGGAATTGTGCATGCGATCACCCAAGGTGGCCCAGCAAGTAGCACCACCATTTTGGTCTATAAAGTATTTAACGATGGGTTTATTGGGTTGGATTTAGGCGGTTCGGCCGCACAATCGGTCATACTGATGGTGTTGGTGGTGACTATGACTGTAATCCAGTTCCGTTTTATTGAGAAGAAGGTGGAATATTAATGATTGAAAATAGACCATATTTAACCGTTATTACCCATATTGTGCTTATTTTAGGCGTTATTATGATCGCTTTGCCCATTTGGATTACCTTTGTGGCTGCAACGCATGAAGAAGTGCGCATGACGCAAGCACCCATACCTTTGTTACCTGGTACATATTTTTGGGATAATTTTAAGCAAACTTTATTGGGCACTGGCACTACTGGTGGTGCGCCTGTTTGGCGTATGTTGCTCAACTCGCTTGCAATGGCAATGATGATTGCGGTGGGCAAAATAGCTATATCGTTGATATCTGCATTTGCCATTGTGTATTTTAAATTTCCATTCCGTATGACGTTTTTCTGGATGATTTTTTTAACTCTTATGTTGCCTGTCGAAGTGCGTATTTTGCCAACCTTTGAAGTGGTTGCAAGCTTGGGTATGCTTAATAGTTATTGGGGTTTGTCTATTCCGTTGATTGCCTCGGCAACTGCAACATTTATGTTTAGACAAGTTTTTCTAACCATTCCTGATGAAATGCTTGAAAGTGCGCGGATTGATGGCGCGAAACCCATGCGGTTCTTTTGGGATATTCTCATTCCCATGTCCCGCACCAATATTGCTGCGTTGTTTGTTATATTGTTTATTTACGGGTGGAACCAATATTTATGGCCTTTGCTCATTACAACCAATACCGACATGTCGACCATAGTGATGTCGATAAAACAAATGTTAGAATCGGCCGAGCAAGCCCCGCAATGGAATATAATTATGATGACCGCTCTTTTGGCAATGTTGCCGCCCATAGCTGTAGTTATTGGCATGCAAAAGCTCTTTGTTCAGGGCCTCACAGAAACAGATAAATAGGTAAAGTAATGGCTAAAATTAAACTAGAAAACCTAACCAAGTCATATGGCGAAATAGAGGTTCTTCACCATATTGAGGGTGATATTAAAGACGGTGAATTTGTGGTGGTTGTTGGCCCTTCGGGCTGCGGAAAATCGACACTTTTGCGCATGGTGGCGGGGCTAGAAACTGTGACCTCGGGCGAGATTTTTATTGGCGATAATATGGTCAATAAGCTAGAGCCTGCAGACCGCGATATTGCGATGGTATTCCAAAATTATGCGCTTTATCCGCATATGACTGTGCGCCAAAATATGGCCTATGGTTTGAAAATTCGTAAAATTCCAAAAGATGAAATTAATAAGCGGGTTGAGAACGCCGCTGAAATTTTGGAAATCGGTGATTATCTTGACCGTAAACCGCGGCAATTATCGGGTGGTCAGCGCCAACGTGTTGCAATGGGGCGAGCGATTGTGCGCGAGCCATCGGTATTTTTGTTTGATGAGCCACTTTCTAACCTTGATGCAAAGTTGCGGGTGCAAATGCGTTTGGAAATTCGTAAATTGCAGAGTGATTTGGGGGTGACAGCTATTTATGTAACCCATGACCAAGTTGAGGCGATGACTTTAGGTGACCGTTTAATGGTGCTTAATGGCGGTTATGTTGAGCAATATGGCTCGCCTATTGATGTTTATGAAAAGCCCGCCTCGGTTTTTGTGGCAGGTTTTATTGGCAGCCCTGCTATGAATTTGTTAGAAGCATTGCCACTATCCGATGGCAATAGACTTAAACTTGGTAATGGTTCTGAGATTGAATTAAGTGGCGAGATTATTGTAAAAGATGATTGCCTGTTTGGCATTCGACCTGAGCATTTAGTTGAGAGTGAAAATGGAGCTATTGCCATTGAAGTTATAATGCTTGAACATTTGGGCGCCAACACATTGCTGCATGGCTTTTTGGATGGCACAAAAATACAAATGATTGCCACTTTAAACGGCATTAGGGACATTAAACTTGGGTCGGTAATTAAGTTCGATATGGCATCAGAAAATATTCATCTGTTTGATATGAAAACGCAAAAACGTATTTAGCCCGAATGCGAGTTGTTTTGGTGGCTAGATTTAGTTTTTGGGGAGTATTGCTTTAACCTCGAGGCCAATAGTTTTGTTGCCATCTAGAATGTTGGACAATATGATTTGACCACCATGAGCTTGAACAATGCCCCTCGCTATGGACAGGCCTAGACCGACGCCACCAGTATCTTTGTTGCGCGATTTTTCGATGCGATAAAAAGGTTCAAATACTTGCTCAAACTCTGCTGCATCTATGCCTGTTCCACCGTCTCTAATTGTAATTTCGACGGTGTTAGAAGTTTTGTTGACGGTAAAATTTAGCTCAACTTGTTGTCCATATTTAAGGCCATTATCAATTAAATTACGCAATGCGCGCTTCATGGATTGTAAGCGCATTGGCAGAATAACTTGCTGGTAATTGCCGAAATTTTGTAATTCTATTTTTGCGCCCATGTCTAAATAATCGGCCGTGAGGGTTTCAAGCAAGCTTGCAATATCGACATTATCGGTTTTTTCGACTGAGCTTGAATCTTTGGAAAACTGCAAAGATGATTCCGTCATATCGCGCATTTCTTCGATGATGGGAATTATTTTTCCTTGTAATTCTTTATCTTTGATATATTCGGCGTGTAAGCGCAATGAGGTGATCGGGGTGCGAAGATCATGAGAAATTGCGGCCAACATTTGCGTGCGGTCACTTACAAAACGGGTAATTTTTTTATTCATTTGGTTAAATGATCGTATGACGCGGCGCACGTCAACCGCGCCTGTCTCCGGAATTTCTTGCACCTTCACACCGCGCCCCAAATTTTGCGCTGCATCGGTTAAGGCCAACAGTGGTTTTGTTAAACGCCTGACTATCCATGATACAATTAAGACAATAAATAATATCATGAGTGCCATTGTTAACAATAGTGGCGCGATCCATTCTAGCGATGCTTTCACTTGTCTGCGGTCTACATTTACCCAAAAATTAGGAAGTGTTTGAATGCTGATTTTTATGTTTTTTGGCAATTCGCTAAGTGGCAATTGCCCACCATTGCGCCTATCTTCGCTAACCATTTTAATTTCTAATTCATTATTATCAAGCTTTGCGGTTAATTTTTTTACAAAATATTCAGAATATTCTGGGCGATCATCTTTGCCTCTAATTGGCGATTTTCCGCCTCTGAATGTTAATTCATTATCGCTGGAATTGGCTAAATATGCACGGCTTGGACGGCCACTATTTTTAGATTTATCAATGCCATTTATGACTTTTGATATTTGGCTTATAATCTTATCTTCGGATAATTTGGTATCATTTTCTTGGCGAATGTTAATGAATAAGGCCAAAGTGATGGCTTGTGATATCACTAATGCTAGCAATAACAGGGAAATTAATTGCCCCCATAAGGTTTGTGGTAGTAATTTTTTGAAATCCAACCATTTAAACATCACTTGACCTCATCTACGGCAAAAATATAACCTTTACCCCAAACCGTTTTTATAAATTCAGGGTTTTTGACATCGGTTTCAATTTTGTTTCTAAGACGGTTAACCAATACATCAATTGAACGATCGAACAATTGCGCTTCGCGGCCGCGTGCTAAATCGACCAGTTTTTGGCGGCTTAATTCTATATTCGGATGCAATAGAAATACGGATAGTAATTTATATTCGGCTGTGCTTAGGACATAGGATATATTTTGGCTGTCTTTCAATACGCGTGCGCGTACGTCCAAAGTCCAGCCGCCAAATGTTACGCTTTTTGCGACTTCTAAATCAATTAATTTATTGGGTGGTAAACTGTGGGTGCGGCGCAAAACAGACCTTATTCTGGCTAGTAATTCACGAGGGTTAAATGGTTTAATTAAATAATCATCTGCACCGATTTCTAACCCGATAATGCGGTCGGTATCATCGGCCAGTGCCGTTAAAAAAATAATAGGAACGTCGGATGTTTCGCGCAAGAAACGACATATACTTAGCCCATCTTCGCCTGGCATCATAATGTCCAATACAACCAAATCGGGCGAGCCAACTCGCATGAGCGAGCGTAATTCTTCGCCATTTTTAGCTTTGCTGGTTTTATAGCCATTATCTCCAATATATTGGCCAATAACATCCAATAATTCTTTATTGTCATCAACTATATATATATGCCCGTTATTCATTTTATTGCCTTATATGTTTTGCTTCTTGCAACCATAACTTAATTGATTTTGTCTGTTGTTTGACTGCCTTGCAATTCGCTAAGTATTAAATGAGGTTAAACTATTTAATTTCAGAATGGCAGGACAATTTTCAGTTAGGTTTTTTAACTTGATTTAGTGGCGGCAATCACTTTGTTTTTACTAAAAAACTTAACAATTAAACCGCCGTCCCCCATTGGTTGCTTGTGGGTGTTGATATATTCCAGCCCCTTTTCATTAACACGAAGGGTAAATGAATTGTCTGCCCATCCATCGGTTCGGATGGTTTCGGTAAAGGTTGGAAATATTGTGGTTAAGCCCACCATAACAAGTGGCATTTTTCATATTAATCCCTTATGCAATGTCATAATCAAAGCTATTGGTAAGCCAAATATTATATTCAGCTTCTGTCATATCGGTGGTCATATCGCTATATAAATTGGCAAAATCAAAATCATTACTATTGCCATCGTTGATTTTTTCTACCGAATGTAGCAAGAAACCGTCACCTGACGCTTTGGACATGAGGATGTCGTTTCCGATGGTTTCAAAGCTGTAATTAGGGACAGTGTCACTAATCATAATTAAGCTGTCTCGGCCACCTAAGCCATCAATATTATAAAACTTATTGGTGCTAAAGATAATAAATGAGTCTGCACCAGCATCAGCGGATTCTGTTCCGCCAATAGCAATTGAAATTTGGCTGGTGGTGGTGGCGTTAAGGGCAGAGGTCGTGTTATCTAAGGATGATACGCTTAATGTTAACTCGGTAATGCCAAAACTGCCGCCAGCACTTTTTATTTGTAAGCCATCCAATTGCGCTTGGGTGAGGGTGAGAGTATCATCGAGTGATAAACCGACTGCGTCGCCATTGCCATCGGTAAAACTTATACCAGCTGAGATGCCTGAAATAGTCACATTGCCCAACACATCATCTTGATCGCTTTGCACGAGCGCCATAATGTCAAAATCTGATGAGCTATTCACTGCCATTCTATAAATGGGAGCCGTTTCAAAAATTTGACCATACACATTATATTCAAGGGTATCAGTATTATACCCACTCCAAGTTACGATGAAACCACCATCTTGTGTTGCAGTTATGGACGAGTCTTGTTGGTTTCCATCTTCCGTGCTGTTAATTTGAAATTCTGTGCCTACAGTCGTACCTGCTTGGTCATATCTTTGGCCAAACACTCCATAAGCATCGCCATCTTGAGCATAGGAGTTCCATGTTACAACAAAACCACCATCTGCCAGTGCGGTGACATCTGGGTCATCCTGAATGCTTTCAATTTCACTGTTGATTAAAAATTCGGACCCGACTGTACCATTTGCATCATACATTTGGCCATAAACGCCCGCGTTACTTGTGTCTTGGTTACTTGAAGACCAAACGACAACAAAACCATCATCCGCCAGAGCGGTAAGTGATGCAAAAGATTGACCGTTCGTGATGAAGGTATTAACCAGAAATTCAGCCCCGTCAGCATCGCCCGCAGCGTCAAATTTTTGACCATAAATACCAAGTCCGCTGGTATCTTGATTGGTGGATTGCCAAGCGACAGTAAAGCCACCACTGCTAAGACCAACGACATCTGGAAATTCTTGTTTATTTAATTCTGTGGTGTTGATGATGAATTCATCGCCATCGGTAGCGCCAGAAGCATCGTATTTTTGCCCCAAGATACCTTTGCCACCGCTATCTCTGCCGTTCCAAACCACAACAAACCCACCATTTGCTAAGCTAGCGACTTTAGCGTTTTTTTGCACTGCATCGGTGATGGTGTTGATTAAAAACTCACCGCCATTTGCTGTGCCTGAGCCATCAAACATCTGGCCATATACATCTTCTTTGCTCGAACCTGCTTCGGCTTGGTGATATGAACTCCAAACCACCACAAAGGCGCCATTTTCTAGGGCGGTGATGTCAGGTTCTTTTTGAGTGTTAACGGTATAGCTATTGATATGAAATTCATCGCCAATTTTGACACCATCTTTGGAGTATTTTTGACCGTAAATACCAGCTTGGTCGTCAACTCCATCTTCGCCATTAAATGTCCATGTAGTGACAAAACTACCATCGGACAAACTCGTGATAGCAACATCGTCTTGTGAATAATTGTGCTCGGTGCTAAGTGAAATTTCTGCTCCAGTTGGTGTTATTTCATTGTTAACAAAAAGGCTTGGCGCGTTATAATTGGTGAGGTGGATTTCGACATCTCTACTGTCAGTTTTGCCGTTAGCAGTTGCTGTCACTGAAATGTCGTATATATTATCAGTCCCGACATCGGTAGGGTTGTCAAATTCGGGCTGGGTGATGAAATTAATTTTGCCACCACTGTCAATGGTGAATAAATCATTGTCGCCACCTAAAGCTAATGAATAGGCGATGGTGTTATTTTCGGGATCTGTGGCATGCAATGTTGCGACATCGGTGCGATCACTTGGCATGTAGGTGACATAGGTATCATCGGCATAAAATTGGGGCGCTTCATCTATATCGTTGACATTAATCACTAGGGTTTTTGTATCACTTAGGCCTTCGCTGTCTACGGCAATAATGGTTAGATCATATTGATTATCTGATTGGGTTGGATCTTCAAAATCCTCTGCAGTGTTTAGTGATAACTCACCTGTTGTGCTATTTACATTAAAAAGGTGAGCATCTGCACCGCTTAGTGAATATGAAAGGCTTTGGTTTTTAGGGTCAATTGCCAACACACTGCCAACAATTGTATTTTGTTCATCAATGCTTAAAACGCCAATTTCATTATTATCAAATTCTGGCGGGTGAACCAAATTCAATGTCATTGTCAGTTTTGTTTCTGTTTGTAAGCCGACCAAATTTTCAGATGTTACGCTCAGAATTAAATCAACGTCAGAGCTAAATTCACTGCTTAATTTAACTTTTAGACCAATCAGTTGAGCTTGTGTAAGGGTGAGGGTATCACCATTTAAAGTGCCAACTGCGTCACCATTATCATCAGTAAAGCTCACACCATCTGATATACCCGAAATTGTAACGTCAGTTAATGTGAAGCCTGTTTGGCCATATGGTAGTGCGGCAAAAATATCAAAATCATAGCTATTTTCAGCTTCAAACCTATAATCATTATGGCTGAATACTTGGTTGAAAATATCGCCATTAGAATTGCTATCGCCTGTCCAACTGACCACAAAACCACCATTATCAAGAGCGGTAATTGCAACTTCATCTTGGCCATCGGCGGTGGTGCTGTTAATTAAAAACTCGTCATTTAGGGCTGTGCCATTTACCGCAAAGTGGCGGCCATATATGCCCCCACCATCACCATCTTGCCCATTTGATACCCATGTAACGACAAAGCTTCCATCACTCAAAACCGCTATTGCGGGTGTTTTTTGACTGTCGTCAGTATACTGATTTATCAAAAATTCGGACAGTATTAGAGTGCCATCCTCGGTATAAATATTTCCTTTTACATCATAAGTACCGGTATCACTGCCTGATGCGTTATTGTCGACCCAAACTGCTGCGTAGCCGCCACCACCTAGTGCTGCAATCGTTACAGAGCCTTGATAATGTTCGGTGGTGAGGTTGATTTGAGTTTCCTCCCCATCGGCAATACCATCAGAATTAAACTTTTGAAAGTAACTACCCATGCGACTGCCATCTTGCATCCAGCTATTCCAAGCGACGATGTAGCCACCATTTGTTAGTGGGGTGACTTTACCTGCTGATTGGGCGCTTTCGGTATAAGTGTTGACTATAATATCATCAGTCTGGGCGCTGCCATCGGCATTAAATATACGGCTAACGACACCAGTATTATCGCCATCCTGTTCGTATGAATTCCATGTAATCACAAAACCACCGTCTGCCAAACTAGCGATAGAGGGCGTACTCACAAAATAATCGCCAACGTTAACCTGAAACTCAACATCATCGGCTACACCGCTGTCGTTAAATTTTCTTCCACGTATTTCGAATGGTTCTGGGCCAGATGTATCAATATAACTTTGCCAAACGACCACAAAACCGCCATCATTTAGGCCAATCACCCGCGCTTTTTGTTGGCTACGATCTGTAGTGCTGTTGATTAAAAATTCATCGCCCAATGCAGTGCCCGAATTGTCGTATCTTTGGGCATGGATATTAAATTCAATATTATTATCATCATCTTGGTTTTTTGTGTCCCAAACCACTATATAACCACCATTGGTGAGAGCCGCGACAGAGCTATCTTGTTGGACATTGGATGTGAGGCTGTTAACCATCGACTCTGCGCCATGTTTTAACACAGAGCTTGCCGTTAAATAGGGGGCGGCATCAGCTGTGCTGCTATCATCAATAACACTGATGGCAATATTTTGATTGGTGGATTTTTGATGCTCATCAGTGGCTGAGACAGTGATGTTATAAACATTGTCAGCCCCATCATCTAATGGGTTTTCAAAATCAATTGCGGATTTAAAACTTACATCACCCGTGAGGGCATTTATGTCGAATAAAGCTGAATCAATACCTGAAATCTGATAAGTTACTTCGCCAACCGCAGAAGCATCACTCACGGCAAATGTACCGACTGCACTGGTATTTTCGGCAATGTTAACAGATTTATCGCTGGTGAAAGTGGGTAAAATAATATTTCCATCAGCGTCTTTAATAGTAACGGCAGCGGGTACATTCACCCCATCTAAATCTAACAATCCAGTTTCGGCTTTTATGGTGCCATCACCCAAAAGGTCGGTTAAACCTTGTGTAATGAGTGATTGCAAAGCTGTGTTGGATAATGTGACTTCGCCATCTAGATATATTTTACTGATATTATTGAGCGAAACACCTTTGAAATCAACTTCACCGAGGGTGAATAATATGGCGCCATCGGTTCCGCCGTCAATACTTTCGCCTGGTTCGACATCACTAACGCTATGATTGTTTATAAATGATAAGTCTAGCAGCGCATCCAAATTAATGCCAGTTCCTGCAATGTTTAATAAATCAGCTTGGGTATACCCTGCATCAATTGTAATGCCGATCACCACAAGATTGTCGATGCCTCCACCACCTGTAATTATATCAACGCCTGCACCGCCCATTATTGTGTCTGCAGTATCGCCACCCGAAATAACATCATCACCTGCTGCTGCATTGACGATGCCGCCATTAGTGCCAATGGTAATGGTGTCGTTGCCATCACTGGCGCTACCGCTCACATCGCCAGATATAAAGGGTTTGGAATTAGTGGTTGAATCGCCCGATGCGATGAGTGCCGCAACACTTGCACTCACAATAATAACACGTTGGGTTTGGTTGTTTTTCTTGAACTTACGTAAAGAATTTTTAGCTGTGTCGAACATGTTGCCCCTGATCTCAATAATATTTATCTTGAGATAAGTGGTGTTTTTAACTCAAACCAGACTAAAGTCTAATTTGTTACACTTTCTAACATTGTGGGTATTCTTGTAACAATTTGTAATAATTAAAGATCAATTCCTGATTAAAAAGCACTTTCAAAATTGCAATTCAACATGTTTGTTAGGTGAGGTATTGAGGCTATTAAACCTAACCAACAAGATAAATTTTAGAAATTATATGGAATTGTGAGTGCCAATCCTTGCCAGAACCATAATAAAATGGCAGTGCAGAGCATCATAATTGCAAACGGCAAAGCGCCCTTGACCACTTCTTCTAGCCTTGCATGCCCAACCGCTTGAATGATGAATAAATTCAACCCAACAGGTGGGGTGATTAATGCGGTTTCAATTAGCACCACAAAAAAGATGCCAAACCAGATTGGGTCTATGCCCATTGCACTTAACGCAGGGAATAAAACAGGCACCATAATGAGCAACATGGATAATGACTCCAAGAAAAACCCAATCAATAACAATACAGCTCCCACGGCCAACATAAATATAGTCGGGCTAGAAATATTGGTGGTGAGCAGTTCTGATATGTCTTGCGGAATGCGGTATAAGGTAATTGAATATGAAAATACCTTGGCACAAGCTACGATGAAAAAAATCATCGAAGTGGTTTTCATTGAATCATATGTGGCTTGTTTTACTTTTGCCCAATTCATACGACCCATTGCAAAGGTAATGATGAGTGCCAGTATAAACCCAACACCCGCACTTTCGGATGGCGTTGCGATGCCCAAATAAATAGAACCAATAATGGCTATCGCCAAGCCAACAGTTGGCAATGCCATAAGTGATGCATTTTTACGCACTGTCCAAGTGGCTTTTTCTAATTTTTGATTGTTGCCTTTAAAACGGGCGTAAAGCATAGAATAGATGATGAAAATAGTTGCTAGAAACAGCCCCGGGCCAATGCCAGCTAAAAATAATGTGGGTATCGAGGTTTCTGTCATCACACCATACAAAATAAGTGGGATTGATGGAGGGATTAGTATTCCCAATGTGCCGCCTGCTGCAATTAAACCCAGTACAAACGGGCGATCGTAGCCGCGTTTAGTCATTTCGGGTATTGCAACTGTGCCAATGGTGGCCGCGGTGGCAACAGATGAGCCAGATATGGCTGAAAACATGCCGCAAGATAATATGGTAGCGACGCCTAAACCGCCCGGCCAATGGCCGACCCAGCTTTGCACTGCGGCAAATAAATCTCGCCCTACATTGCCTTTAAGTAAAACATTGGACATTAATAAAAACATAGGGATGGCAAGTAGCTCAAAGCTATCCATTGTGCCATAAAGCCGTTGTGGCACTGCGTTGAGCGGCAGTGGGTAAATCCACAATAAGGCAACGCCCAAACCACCCAGTGCAAAAGCCACGGGCACGCGTAATATTAATAAAGCCAGTAAAGCCGAAATAAGTAGTAATATGGTCATTAATGTGTGGCCTCCATAATGTCTTGCTCGGGAATGCCGATGGTCCAGACTTTAACGATTTCAACAATGGCTTGCAGTAAAAGCAACCCAAACCCAACCCAGACAGATGCGTGGGTTAGCCATTTTGGCATGCCTAGAAAACTATCGGTCGTATGACCGCGTAAGGTGGCTTTAAGCCATAATTCATAACCATACCAGGCTGCAACCGCACAGAACATAATGATGACTAACAATGAAAAAGTTTCGGTGCATTTTCGAGCAAGGCTTTTGGGATCACGAAAAGCAATGTCTATGGTAATCATTTGACGATGTTTAAGCGCAAAAGCTCCGCCTAAATAGGTTGCCCAAATTTGAATGATGCGGGTGGTTTCATCGACCCAAATGGTAGGGGCGGTAAACACATAGCGCATAAATACTTCATAGGTAATGAACACGCCAACGGCGAAAAACAGCCATGCAGCAAATTTTCCTGCATATTCAGAAACATTGTCTATAAATTTTACCATCTGGTTTTCCATAATTAAGCGTGAAAATAACGACCATGCCTAAGTAAGCATGGTCGCTTATAATTGTCTTACTTATTCACATTCACATTCACATTCACATTCATTGTGCAGCTAGTGCAGCAGCAATGGCATCTTTCGCCATTTGGCCGCGTTCGTCAACAAATTGATCAATCACTGATTTTGTGGCATCAACCCATTGAGCGCGCTCACCATCAGTCAACTTAACAATATTAATTTTGTCAGAAAGTGATTTGATAAGCTCAGCTTCACCACCATAAACTTGGTCACGTAATTGTTGTTCCACAGTCAATGCAGCTTTGGTGATGATGGCCTGATTTTCAGCAGATAGTGAATTGAAGAAGTCATTATTCATAACCGCAACAAATTCTAATGAGCTATCATAGCTTAAAGTCATGTTTTTCATCACTTCATATAGCTTACGGCTTTTAACTGCTGATGCGCCTGTCATGCCTACATCCACTGCGCCTTGTTGATAGGCGAGGAATTGTTTAGAGCCTGACATTAAAGTAGGGGCACCACCCAAAGCTTCGACTGTCCACCCTAAAATTTTACCATAGGTACGCACTTTCTTACCTTTGATATCAGCAGGTGTACGAATTGGCTCGCCATTGTTAAGGTAAATATTACGGTCATATGCTTGCCACCATAAGATTTTGGCGCCTGTTTCTTCAAGCACGGCAGCGTCTAGTAAATTACGTAATTTAGAGCCACTGGCAACAGCTGCACGCATATGCGCTTCATCTTTAAAGAAGAATGGTAAATTGACAATTTCAACTGAAGGGACACTACCTGCAAAGCGGCCTAAAAAGGCTGAGCCAGCTTCGATGGCGCCAGAACCAACAGCCTCGGGCACTTGGTTGTCTTTATATAATTGTGCAGATGGAAATAATTCTAATTTCAATTCGCCATTGGATTCTTTTTCGATAATGTCTTTAAATGCCAACCAATTTTGTCCCAAAAAATGGCTTTCTGGCAATTGTAATGTCACTCGAATGGTTTCGGCTTGGGCAGCAACAGTGCTGCCGAGCAGTAAGGCGCCAAATAGCGCGGTTTTCAATATCTTATTCATCAATAATTCCCTCTTAAGTTTTGGTTTTAGTTTTTATTATGTACGATATGCCACTCCCATTTTTGGCAAATCGGCTTTTGCGAGCGCCCCATAAAGGGTCTCTGTTGGCATTTCGCGGTGTAATATATTGCGAATTTTCACCAATTTCTGAATGTCTATTCCTGTATCAAACCCATGCGTTTGGCATAAAAAGGCTAAATCTTCCATCACTATATTGCCAGTGGCATTTGGGGCTGCGGGGCAACCGCCTAGGCCACCTAATGATGCATCTAATAAACGCACACCTTGGTCTAAAGCCGCTGTTGCGTTGGCTATGCCCAATCCTCTGGTGTCGTGTAAATGTACGCCAAATGGTTTTTTGTTGGCTAATTTGTATAATTCTTTGGCCAAATGTGCCACTTGTTTGGGCCCTGCATAACCAACCGTATCGGCAACGGATACCATATCAACGCCCGCTTGGTAACAAGCTTCGGCTAAGGACAATACCTTGTTAGCCTCGACCATTCCATCAATAGAGCAACCAAAACTCATTGCGATACTCACGCTGACTATGGTTGATGGATAGGCTTCATCGCGCAAATGGCAAATGTCGGAAATTTCTTTTAAACTTGTGGCCTGAGAACGATTTAAATTGGCTTGATTATGTGCCTCGGTGGCAGATATGACGCAGTGAAGCTCGTTTACATGGCTTGAAAAACCATTAATACCGCCTCGTTTGTTAGGCGATAAACCAACGCTGTGCGCATTTGGCAGTGCAGCTAGTTTTTTGGTCAAAATATCTATATCTGCAAACATGGGATAACGATCTTTTGGCAAAAATGTGCCAACCTCAAAATGTCGAATGCCTGCATTATATTCTTGCTCAATCCAATCTAATTTCGCAGCAGTTGAGGGGTAGGTTTTGACCATTTGCAAGCCATCCCGTAGCCCCACTTCACGCAGGCTAATTTGGTTTGCAGGATAAATTAAATCAATGTTTGTCATTAATTCTCCCAAGGCGCGTGTCTAGCTCGTCCAATATTTCTTGGGTGTGGGCGCCTAATGGCGGCACATTTAAATTGGCGCCTAAACCTTCGCCACTAATTTCCAAAGGTAGGGCAGGGCTTCTAAAAGCCACGCCATCATCATTTAACGAAGATACCAAACCGCCATCACGCATAACATGTGGGTTGTTAAACATGTCTTCAGGGCGGTTTATATTGGCAAAAGGTATATTGAGTTTATCGAGCGTTTGCGACAACGTTTCTAAATCGTGAGTTTCAATTTCTTTTGATATTATCGGCAGTGTCCAACTGCGCTCGGCAATGCGTTCTGTGGCATTTTGCAACCTTTTATCGGCTAGAAACTCCTTAAATCCGTAAGTTTTGCAGAAAGCTTGCCAATGACCATCGGTAACCACGGCAATGAAAATTTGTTGACTGTCACGGGTTTTAAAAATGTCGTAAATGGGCCACGCTTGGCGGCGTTCCTGCATGGAAATGGATGGCTCGCCAGTTAACTCGTGTTGCACCATATGTTGCGCCACCATAAATAGTGAGTTTTCAAACAAGCCGATGCGGATTTCTTTTCCTTGGTCGGAAGAGTTGGCTTTACGCTCGAACAGTGCCGCCAATATGCCAATGACGCCAAACATGCCGCCCATAATGTCATTGGCTGATGAGCCGATGCGTATGGGTTTTTCGTAAGAGCCTGTCATCATGGCAAGGCCGCTCATCATTTGCACCACTTCATCTAGTGCAGGGCGATGTTCATAGGGCCCAGATAAAAAACCTTTATGCCCTGCAATGATGAGATTTGGATGGCTTTTGCGCAGTGATGCGGCATCTATGTTGCTTTTTTCGAGCAATCCATCTCTGAAATTCTCAATGAAAACATCGGCCGTAGATAACAGGTCATGGAAATCGGCAAGGCCTTGTTTGGTATTTAATTCCAAGACAACGCTGCGCTTACCGCGGTTGAACAATGGAAAAAAGGCTGTACCCATGCCTTTTAGATTTCGAGTTTTATCACCTTTAGGTGGTTCGACTTTGATAACATCTGCACCCAGTTGCGCCAATATCATACCGCAAGATGGCCCCATAATCATATGGCTCATCTCAATTACACGAATATTTTTAAGCGGTAGATCTTGCGTCATATATCTTCCAGATAGAGTTATTATCACTTCACTCTATGGGGGAATACACATTCATAAAAATATAATGTTTGGAATGTATCATTCTATATATTAGAATGGTAAAATGGATATTAAGCAGCTTACATATTTTATTTCAGTTTTTGAACATGCCAATTTATCGCATGCAGCTAACCACCTTTCAGTTGCGCAATCTGCGATTAGCCATCACATTCAAAATTTGGAAGCTGAATTAAAAACCTCATTATTCACACGTAAACCACGTGGTATGGAGCCAACGGCAGCGGGGCAGCGTTTATACGTGCATGCCAAAAACATCTTAGCCTCGCTTAAAGCGGCTGAACTGGATATATTGAGTGAATCCAAAGAAATTGCAGGTGATTTTGCGATTGCGCTGCCATATACGGTGATGAAAACCATCGGCGTGCCATTGATGAAAACAATTCTTTCTCGATATCCGCAGATACGTTTATCAATTGTTGAAGGGTTGTCTGGCAGTAATCAAACCGATTTAATTAATGCGAATGTCGACTTGGCGCTATTTTACAATCCATATAGAAATCGCAAAATTACAATGGAATTAATTTTGCAGGAAGAAGTGCTTTGTATTGGCAAAAAATCAATCATATCCGACAGTTTGTCTCCGATTACATATGATGATTTGGCGAAGTTGCCTATACTATTATTGCGCCAAGGTGGTTCGGCACGGGCATTGGTTGATAAATCAAACCTACTAGCTAGGTTGGAAATTAACGCGCCATTGCAACTAAACTCTATAAGTGGGATTACCGACGGATTGTTGGCGGGATTAGGCTGCACCATCGCGCCCAAAATATTTGTCAGCGAACCTTTGAGAAATGTCAGCCTTCATGCTCGCTCAATCATTAACCCTGAATTTTCGCGTTCGTTATATTTGGGCTATCGTCGAAATTATGCTTCAAACCGATTATTTGAAACCATCAAAACTCTTGTGCTGAGTTTGATAAAGGACGAAATTCAAAATGGCATTTGGGATGCTAAATTTGTTCATAAAATGTGAGAGCGGCATTGATACGAATTAAAATGTTTGAACGAGGGTTAGGACGTTATTTCAAAAAAGCCTAATTTCGAGAAAATTTAATCCAAAAAGAAAGCGGTATATTGGTATTTTAGGTAAGTAATTTCTTTTGAGTTCGGTTAGTTTAATGGTTAGAAAACGAATAAGCGACACTTGAATTTTGGAACCATTATGAATATACGACCAGAAATCTACACCGAATTGGAAAATTTAAAAATTCCCTCTGACAAGACATTTGGTAAGGCAGTTCTGCCTATCATTATCAGGTCGACTTATGAAAATGGGGCTTGGTCGGAGCTTGAGGTGTTATTTGACAGCGAAAACCAAATTTCTGGTGGTTCTGTTGCTGTTCAATATGCGCAAAGCGTTTTTGAAGGCATGAAGGCTTATAAAGTTGGCCAAAATATACCTCAAATTTTTAGGCCTCAAGATCATGCCAATAGATTTGGCGATTCGGTAGAGCGCATGTGCATGCCAGCTTTGCCTGAAGGGCTGTTTTTAAAGGCAGTGAAGCAAATTAGTAAATTATACGAAGCGCACATTCCCACACAAAATGGATGCGCGCTTTATTTGCGGCCATCAATGTATGCTACGGACTATTCATTAGCTGTATCTCCTTCGGAAAATTATTGCTTTTCTGTGCATGTCGCCCCCACATTACCATTTTCAAACGACATGATTTCTGTACTAATTGAGCGCCAAAGCAAACGCTCGGCATTAGGTGGTACTGGCAATGTAAAAACAGCGGGAAATTATGCTGCTGGTTTCAATGCGCTAAGACGTGCGCAGGCAATGGAATGTGCTACAAATATGTGGTTAGACCCTGTCGAAAATAGATTTATTGAAGAGTTTTCTTTGATGAATTTCTTCGTATATCATAACGATATTTTGCACACGCCAAAGCTACAACCAAGTTTCTTACCTGGTGTGGTGAGGCGGTCAATAATTGCATTGGCAGAGGATATGGGGGTTGCAGTTAGCGAAGAGCAGATCGACATAAATAAGTTGATTGAAATGATCAAAAGCGGAGAGGAAATCGAAGCGTTTTCGACAGGCACTGCCGCTGCTGTAACGCCAATTAAATCATTTAAAGAAGCAGATGGAACTGAGTATTTGATTGGTAAAGAAATGGGTGTAATTTCAAAAGCACTTAAAACTAAATTGAATGACATTCACGAAGCGCGCGTCGAAGATAAATTTAATTGGATGGTGAACGCATACTAAAAGGTTTGATTTTCATCTTGAATATGACCAGTTTATATTTCTAGCCACTATGGTATTTGTTTTCTATATATCTCTGTTTGTGGAAATTCTGTTCCCAATAAAATATATGAAAATTGCAACGGCTAATGTAATCGTATTTGATTGATTATGGTGCAATTTCGATTGAATCTAAAGGAAGCTTGGTTGTGAGTTTAACTTCTGTCATGGCAATTGTGGATGAGGTTTCCAAAACCCCGTCCATTTGCATTAATATATCCCAATAAAAATCTTCAAATTGTTTAACATTTTTGACAACAATTTTTAACAGAAAATCAACGCCGCCCATCATGGTGTAACATTCAGTTACTTCTGTATGTTTTTGAATTTCTTTCATAAATCCTTCTAGCTCATGTCTGCCTTTTCGAGCCAATTTAACATTGGCGAATACCACGACCTTAAGCCCTAACAGCTCGGCATTTAATAGGGCAACCTTACTTCTTATAATTCCTTTTTCGGTCAGGCTATTGATGCGACGCCAGCAAACTGATTTTGACATGCCAACTTTGTCAGCAATTTCAGTAATGGGCAGCATTGCATCATCTTGTAAAATTTCGAGAATTTTCTTATCAAATTTGTCAATCATGGGAATAAAAACCAATTATGTGGTGAATATTGAGATTATTTACCAAAACATTATCGGATGATATCAATAAAGGGAAGCAAATTCTACGTCACTCTTGTAAATTTATTACATGAATAAACCTAGTAATCGGGAGGGATTGTTATGGCCAAAAATCAAGATAAATCTAGTTATGGATATTCTGTAAACGGGCTTCATGTGCCGCAACCAAAAGCGCGCCCCCATGAGTTTAATGATTTTTCGCATTTGCACATTCCTGCTGTTGAGGATGCAAACCGCCCTGCGGTTGATTGCAGCCCGCACGACATGAGAGATTTGGCATATGGCCTCATTCGGGTTTTGGATGATGAAGGCAATGCGCGTGGAAACTGGAATGATAAGATTGCGCCAGATGTTTTATTAAAAGGCCTTAAAGACATGTTGCTAACGCGTATGTTTGATGACCGAATGCAGACAATGCACCGTGTTGGTAAAATATCTTTTTATATGAAATCTACGGGTGAGGAAGCCATCAGTGTGGCTCATTCTGCCGCTCTTGAATTTGAGGATATGGTTTTTCCATCTTATCGGAATCAAGGCATTTTAATTGCGCGTGGTTGCAACCTTGTTGACATGATGTGTCAATGTCTTTCGAACGCGAGAGATAATTGCAAAGGCCGACAATTGCCCATTATGTATTCGTGGAAGAAGGGTAATTTTTTCTCCATTTCGGGGAATTTGGCAACTCAATATAGCCAAGCGGTTGGTTGGGCTATGGCCGAAGCACAACAAGGCGGTAAACGATTGGCAACTAGTTTTGTGGGAGATGGTAGTACTGCGGAATTGGATTTTCAATCGGCTCTTAATTTTGCCGCCACTTACAGCCCGCCTGTTATTTTAAATATCACCAATAACCAGTGGGCGATTTCGTCCAATCAGGTGATTGCAGGGGGTGAAAAAACCACTTTTGCTGCCAGAGGTATTGGCTTTGGTTTGCCTAGCTTGCGTGTGGACGGCAATGATTTTTTAGCGGTTTATGCGGCAACAAAATGGGCGTCTGAGCGCGCGCGAGCTGGTTTAGGCGCAACGGTTATTGAATATTTCACCTACCGTGTGGCTCCGCATTCAACATCTGATGACCCGTCGGCATATCGTCCGAAAAACGAGGAAGATTTATGGCCATTAGGCGACCCCATTGAGCGATTAAAAGCCCACCTAATTAACATAAATCTATGGTCAGAAGAACAGCATAATATATTGACCGAAGAAATTAAGGTTCAATTGAAAACGCATTATAAAGATGCTGAAAGTTACGGAACGCTAAAAACAGGCGACCGACCAGACGTTACTACAATGTTTGAAGATGTATATGAAGACATGCCGTTAAACCTGCGTAAGCAACGTCAAGAAATGGGGCTATAATCATGGCACAGATGAATATGTTAGAAGCCATTTTATCCGCACAAAAAACCATGTTAGAGCGGGATGATAAAGTGGTTATTTTAGGTGAAGATATTGGCTATTTTGGGGGTGTTTTTAGAGCCACTGAAGGCTTGCAAGCTGAATTTGGCACCAACAGAGTGTTTGATACACCAATTTCAGAAAATGGCATTGTTGCTGCTGCCATTGGCATGTCTATAAACGGTTTAAGACCCATTGCTGAAATACAATTTGCTGACTATATATACCCTGCTTTTGACCAAATAGCATCGGAGGCGGCGAAGCTTCGTTACCGAAGTGGTGGCGAGTATTCAACCAATATTACCGTGAGAACACCTTGTGGTGGCGGTATTCGGGGTGGGCAAACCCATAGCCAAAGTCCCGAAGGGATTTTCACTCATGTTACGGGTATCAATGTCATCATGCCATCAAACCCTTATGATGCGAAAGGCTTGTTAATCAGCGCCATTGAAAGTAATGACCCTGTGATATTCTTTGAGCCAAAACGTTTATATAATGGTCCGTTTTATGGTGAACCAGATAAGCCATCAGTCGGTTGGGATAGCCACCAAAAAGGCGAAGTGCCTGAAGGATATTATTCGATACCATTTGGTCAAGCCGGCATCACCCGCGCAGGTGAGGAGTTAACAATTATCACCTATGGCACGATGGTGCATGTTGTTGAAACAGCGGTGAAAATGACAGGTGTCGATGCTGAGATTATAGATTTACGCAGCCTTGCTCCCATAGATTATGATGCCATTATTAACAGCGTTAATAAAACGGGACGTTGTTTAGTGGCGCATGAAGCTACCAAAACAGGTGGGTTTGGTGCTGAGATATTATCTGTGGTGCAAGAAAATTGTTTTTGGAAATTACATGCACCTATTGAAAGAGTTGCTGGGTGGGACATTCCTTATCCGCATGCTTTTGAATGGGAGTATTTTCCAGGGCCAAAACGCATTTCAAACGCCATTACCCGCATTATGGAGGCTTAAATTATGACGACTTTTGATTTTTTATTGCCAGATTTAGGTGAAGGAGTTGTAACCTCCGAAATTGTCGAATTAAACGTAAAAGTTGGCCAAATTGTTGCCGAAGATGATGTTTTAATCGCAATGATGACCGACAAAGCCACAGTTGAGCTACCATCGCCAGTTGATGGGAAAATTATTAAAATTGCTGGCGCGGTTGGTGATGTCGTTAATGTTGGTGAAACCTTGTTTAGTTTTGAGGTTTCTGGCGAGGAGACTATCGCTCCATCGGCTGTTGTTAAACAGGTAGAACCGATAAAAGCTGTTGAGATACAAGTTGAAGCAACTCCATCAACCACCAAAATCAATAATGATACATTGGCATCTCCGTCTTTACGCAGGCGCGCTGCTGATGCCGATATTGATCTTGGTTTAATTGTTGGTTCGGGGCCTGCTGGCCGTTTAACTCATGCTGATTTGGATGGGTTTTTGGCTTCAGGCGGTACATATATTTCGCAGGTGAACCATCAAGCGCCTTCATCTGAGCTAAATGCAGGGCTTAAACCCATAAAAACGGGTGTGAAGGAAATTCCAATGCGCGGTGTTCGGCGTAAAATCGCCGAAGCGATGGAAACTTCCAAACTAAAAATCCCTCATTACACTTATGTTGAGGAAGTCGATTTAACCGATTTGGAAAAGTTGCGTGGGCAACTGAATGCCGAACGGAACGAAGATCAACCAAAGTTAACTTTACTACCGTTTATGATGCAGGCCATGGTCAAAGCTGTGGCGAAATTTCCGCAATGTAATTCTCATTATGATGCCCAAAGCCAAATGATTAAACAATTTGATGCAGTGCATATTGGCATGGCGGCCAATACCCCCAACGGCCTAATGGTGCCTGTTATTAAACATGCCGAAACTATGGATATATGGGCATATGCTGCAAAAATTAGCGAGTTAGCCGACAAATCCCGAAGTTTAACCGCATCTCGAGAGGAGATGACGGGGTCTACAATCACCGTGACGAGTTTGGGTAAGTTAGGTGGCATTGTCACTACGCCCATTATCAACGCGCCTGAAGTTTGCATCATTGGCAATAACAAATTAGTTGAACGTCCCATGGTATTAAATGGTGAAATTGTCATTCGCAAAATGATGAATATTTCTGCCTCGTTCGATCATCGTATTGTGGATGGTTATGATGGCGCACAAATGGTGCAATATATTAAAACACTGCTCGAAGTGCCTGCCACTTTATTTATGGGAGATGTCTAATGACTCATGAAAATATCGAACAAATATCTTGTGATGTGCTGATCGTTGGTGGTGGACCTGGTGGTTATGTGGCTGCCATAAGAGCCAGTCAATTGGATAAAAAAGTTATATTGGTGGAAGAGGATAGAATGGGTGGCACATGTCTCATTCGAGGCTGTATTCCCTCAAAAGCACTTATTCATGCTGCTGGTAAGTATGATGAATTGCAAACCGCTTCATCTCATTCAATCGCTGAGCTAGGCATAGGAATAACTGGTAAAGTCAAACTTGATTATTCGGCAACGCAATTGTGGAAAGATGGTGTCGTAAATCAACTAAGCCAAGGTGTTGAAGGTTTGCTGAAACACTCTGGGGTTATCATCATTAAAGGCTGGGGTGAATTTCACAATGCTAAAGCATGTATTGTGGAAACACGGGACGAATTGAACAATATCAAGAAATTGGAAGTCACTGCTGAGCATGTTATTTTGGCGACGGGTTCCCAAGTTACTTCTTTGCCTTCATTGCCATTTGGCGGGAAGGTGATTGATTCAACGCAGGCGCTTGCGTTGCAAGACATACCAAAAACACTTATCATTGTGGGGGGCGGGTATATAGGCGTGGAACTGGGTTTAGCCTATGCAAAGTTAGGCAGTAAAATTACATTCGTTGAGGCAGGCAATGCTATTTTGCCAAACTTTGATAGCGAGCTTGTTCGGCCAGTGCTTGCAAGTTTGAAAAAATATGATGTCGAAATACATCTGAATGCGTTGGCGCAGGGCATAAATGATAAAAATGAGCTGGAAATTAAGACACATGACGGCGAAATGATAAGCCAGTTGGCTGATAAGATTTTAGTCACTGTTGGGCGGCAAGCCAATTTATCTGGTTGGGGTTTATCATCAATGGGTGTGGATTTAACTGATGACGGTAAGTTCATAAAAATTGACAATAAGTGCCGCACCAGTATGCGCAATGTATGGGCAATTGGCGATATTGTTGGTGAGCCGATGTTAGAGCATAAAGCCACAACACAGGGCGAAACTGTTGCCGAGATTATTGCAGGGCAAAAACGAGAATTTGCGCCCAAAGCCATTGCCGCCATTTGCTTTACTGTCCCTGAAATTGTTAGTGTTGGAATGACAGTGCAGCAGGCAAAAGATGAAAATATAGACATTAAAATTGGTAAATTTCCTTTTGTTGCCAATGGCCGTGCGTTGTCGCAGCAAATGGGACGTGATGGTGGTTTTGTGCGAGTAATTGCACGAGCGGATAATCATTTGATATTGGGCATTCAAGGTGTTGGTGCGCATATTAGCGAACTGGCGGGCGAATTTGCTTTGGCGCTAGAAATGTCGGCAAGGCTCGAAGACATTGCGGGCACCATTCACGCCCACCCAACCTTGGGTGAAGCATTTATGGAAAGCGCTCTAAAAGCATTAGGACATGCCATTCATATCTAAAGACTATGATCTATTTGAAATTCTGCTGTTCTAATGTTGCGATGATAGAGGGCAGGCGTTTGCCTTGTAGCATCATATGATCTCGCATCATATCGCAAGCCTTGGCGCCATCGCCAGATAGAATTGCAGCGCAAATTGCGGCATGCTCCTCGGTTGATTTTTGCAACCGTCCGCGGATTTTGTAGGGCATGGCTCGGTAGGAATTTATAACAACTTGCATTTCTTGCAGCTGTTCCACAAGTTTTTGGTTGCCACTCGCATCATGTATAGTCTTGTGAAATTCCAAATTGGCTTTGGCATACTCTTCACTGTTATTTTGCTCCGCAGATTTTTTGCATTGGTTTAGTGCAGATTGAATTGATGCGACGCCAGTTTCAGTAAGTGACGCTGCAGCTAGCCTACATGCCATGCCTTCCAGTTCTGCAGCGACCTCAAATAAATCCAACAATTCCTTTGCGCTTAATATCCGTACAATGGCGCCTTTGCGAGACCGTGTTTCCAAAAGCCCGCAATCTACCATGGCGCGTATGGCTTCGCGAATCGGAGTGCGCGAAACACCAAATCTTTGCGCCAAGGCGGCTTCTTCCAGCTGGTCGCCAGGTTTTAGAACACCAGATGATATGTCTTTTCTGATTTCTGAAATTAATTTATCCGATGTGCGTGCCATTTTAGTCCATTGATTTGTTTCATTAATTATAGCATTGGCGTGGTTAAGTATGCAATATCCAAATTTATTTATTTTTACTGTTGCCATCTGGATACATATAAGTTTATAACAGTATCCACATAAACGGGAGGAACCATTATGAAAAACATAACAACACTAGCAAAATCTACATTGGCTGCATTATTATTAACAACAGGCGTGGCACAAGCGACCGAATTGCGCTTGTCGCATCAATGGTCAAATAAAGACGTGCGTCATCAAGTTGCGCAATTGGTTGCAGATGAAGTTTCGGCAGCCAATGTAGATTTAGAAATTAAGATATTTGGATCGAAGTCACTTTTTAAACCACGGGAACAATATAAACCTTTGAGCCGTGGCCAACTGGACATGACAATTTTTCCGCTTAGCTACGCGGGTGGACAACAGCCAACGTTTAACCTGACACTAATGCCAGGCTTGGTTAAAAACCATGATCATGCAGCACGTTTAAGTAAATCGCCATTCATGCAAGCTTTACAAGCAAAAATGGCAGATGACGATGTGATGGTGTTGGTCAACGGATACCTAGCAGGTGGATTTGTAGGTAAAGATAAGTGCATTACCAAACCATCGGATGTTGTTGGCTTACAAACACGAGCGGCGGGTAAGTCATTCGATCAAATGTTAGCAGGTGCGGGCGCTTCAATCGCTTCAATGTCATCATCGGAAATTTATAGTGCCATGCAAACAGGTGTGTTGGATGCTGCAAATACATCTTCTGCATCATTTGTTTCTTACAGAATTTTTGAACAGGTGAAATGCTATACTCCCGCTGCTGACATCGCATTATGGTTCTTATATCAGCCATTATTGATGAATAAATCGACTTTTGAAGGGTTAACACCAGAGCAACAAACGGCATTACT
This sequence comes from Hyphomicrobiales bacterium, assembly GCA_051531935.1. Classification (GTDB taxonomy): domain Bacteria; phylum Pseudomonadota; class Alphaproteobacteria; order Rhizobiales; family OSC116; genus OCS116. The sequence continues at coordinate 222,878 of JAOPTR010000016.1, read as the reverse complement.
AGAAGCTTCTGAAAAAGCTGAGGCGTTTTATTTAGCAGAAGCGAAAAAGCAAGATGCTAAATCGGTGGAAATTTTTGAACAGGCGGGCGTTGAAATTGCAACTATGACAGCCGAAGATTTCGCTGCATGGCAAGCACTTGCTCAAGAAACATCATACAAGAATTTTGTAAATGATGTGCCAGAAGGCCAAGCGTTGCTAGATATGGCCTTGGCTGTTGAATAGTTGATGCAAGCGAGTCCTTGTGGGGTGGCGGATATGCCGCCCCATTTTTCAAACCCAAAATAAGAAGTTCAATATGAACAATCAAGCAAGCGTTTCTGATAACAGGCGCAAATCAAATGGGAATATCATAAGTGCCATCGGTAACATATCGACATTTGCGGGTTGGTGTGCAGCGGGTATGATCTTAACGGCCGTCTGCATTACGTGCCAAATGATATTTGTCCGATCAGTTTTAAACCAATCAACGGTGTGGCAAACAGATTTAATTATTTATTTGGTTGTTTCGGCAGCTCTCATCGGGCTTCCTTTTGTTCAAAAAGAACGTGGCCATGTGAGTGTGGATTTAATTCCACTCGCGCTACCTAATATCCCACGTTTCGCTTTGGCAATTTTCACCCTATCAATTTCAATTCTCATCATCGGGGTTATGCTTTGGTACGGCTTTGAGTTTTGGCATATTGCGTATTCTCGAGGTTGGACATCCGATACAATTTGGGCAGCCCGTTTGTGGATACCTTACGCATCTCTTCCAATTGGTTTTGGGTTGTTATTCTTACAACTATTGGCAGACCTTGCGGCTCTCATTTTAAAAATAGAAACACCATTTGGTTCGGAGGTGTCGTAATGGACCCACTTTTATTAGGCGCGTTGATTGGCCTTTCTACAATCATCATTTTGTTTTCAGGTGTTTCGGTTGGCATTGGTTTGCTGATTGTTTCTGGCGGGTTTTTATTTGCCTTTGATGGCGCAAGGTCACTTGAACTCATGCCTGAAATTTTCTTTGGCCATCTTGATAGTTTTGCCCTGTTATCAATTCCTATGTTTATCATTATGGGGGCTTCAATCTCATCAACTCGTGCAGGTGCCGATCTTTATGAGGCACTCGAAAGATGGCTTACGCGCATTCCTGGTGGATTGGTAATTTCTAATTTAGGTGCATGTGCGTTGTTTGCGGCTTTATCGGGTTCTAGCCCCGCGACTTGTGCTGCAATTGGTAAAATGGGCATTCCAGAGATGTTAAAACGCGGTTATCCGGAGGGCATAGCCACAGGTTCAATTGCTGCAGGTGGTACGCTTGGTATTTTGATACCACCGTCGGTTACCATGATTGTATATGGCATTGCCACTGAAACCTCGATTGGTCGGTTGTTTTTGGCTGGCGTTATACCCGGCCTAATGTTGGTCACTTTGTTCATGGCTTGGTCTCTTTACGCAACGTGGCGTTCGGGCGATAGCTCACTCATGAGTTCAAGATCATATTCATGGAAAGAAAAATTTGAAATTTTACCACGAGTATTTCCGTTTATTCTTATTATAATTGGCGTTTTATATGCCATGTATGGCGGCATTGCCACGCCTTCAGAAACCGCGGCTGTCGGTGCGTTGTTATGTTTGTCCATTGCCATTGTTATTTATAAACTTACAAACCCGCGTGATCTTTGGCTCATCCTAAAAGACAGCACAAAAGAAAGCGTGATGATTTTATTCATCATAGCTGCCGCGGGTGTTTTCTCCTACATGCTGTCTAGCCTGTCTATCACCCAGTCGATTGCAGAATGGATTGGTACGCTAGATGTAAACCGTTGGGTTTTAATGATTGCTGTTAATATTTTCTTGCTGATCGCGGGGTTTTTCTTACCACCAGTTGCGGTCATCTTAATGACAGCACCTATTTTGCTCCCCATCATTGTTGCTGCGGGGTTCGACCCAATTTGGTTCGCGGTGGTCTTGACCATCAATATGGAGATTGGCCTTATTTCACCACCTGTTGGTTTGAATCTATATGTCATTAACGGCATCGCACCAAGCATATCGCTAAAAACCATTCTTTTGGGTTCGCTGCCATATGTTGCCTGCATGTTCATTGCCATATTTTTATTATGTCTATTTCCCAACATAGCCACTTGGTTGCCCACAACACTAATGGGTCAATCACTCTAAATCATCAATATTAAAGGATAAAATCATGTTAACTCCATCACGTCGCGTGGGGCTTATCGTCCCAAGCTCAAATGTAACTATGGAAACCGAAATTCCTGCATTGTTACATGCACGCGAGCTCGTTCGACCAGATCGCTTTACATTTCACTCATCACGCATGCGCTTGAAATGTGTTTCAAAAGAAGAGCTAGAACGCATGGATGACGACAGTGTGCGTTGCGCCACTGAATTGTCTGATGCGGCGGTGGAAGTACAGGCATATGCGTGTTTGGTTGCCATTATGAGCCGCGGACACGGATATCATAAAACATCCCAAAAAAGACTATTTGAAGCAACAAAGCAAAATGGAACGCCAACGCCTTCTATAAATTCAGCGGGTGCGCTTATAGATGCAATGCACTTTTTAAATGTTAAAAAAATATCATTTATTTGTCCCTATATGAAGCCATTGGCAAAGCTGGTGGTGGACTATATTGAAAGCCAAGGCATTGAAGTGCAAGATTATATGGCCTTGGAAATTTCTAATAATTTGGAAGTCGCTGCCCAAGACCCAAATGCACCAGCAGAGCTTTGGAAAAAATTAGATACCAGAGGAGTGGATGCCATCATCGCCTCGGCATGTGTTCAAATGCCGTCCTTACCCGCAGTGGAACAGATTGAAAAAATGTCGGGTATTCCAACCCTATCTGCATCTGTCGCGACAACATGGGCAATTTTAAAAGCTTTGAAGTTAGACACAGTTGCACCTGATGGCGGCATGCTTTTAAAAGCTCAACCTTAATAACAAATCACACAATCATCTCAAAAGGATATCAAGATGAATTTTACCAAAACATTACTTATAAGCGCTGCATTGCTAAGCGGTACTTTCGCCACTTATGCAGACAATAATATGCCTGTATTCACTCTTACCAGTTCAGATATTGCTGAAGGTCAGCAATTGTCGCAAGAACAAGTGTTTAACGGGTTTGGATGCGAGGGCGGTGATAAGTCACCCGCGCTTGCATGGACAAACGCTCCCAAAGGCACAAAGAGTTTTGCTATTTCGGCTTATGACCCAGACGCACCCACAGGTTCGGGGTGGTGGCATTGGTCAGCTTTTAATATTCCTGTTGACGTCAGCTCACTTGATGCAGGGGCAATGGTAGGCAAAGGTTTGCCTGAATCTGTGGTTCAATTATCTAACGACTATGGCAGCTTAGGTTTTGGTGGAGCGTGCCCGCCAGAGGGTGAAGTGCACAGATATAAGTTCACAATTTATGCCATGCCCGAAAAGCTAGAGTTAGATGCATCGGCTAGCAATGCGTTGGTTGGTTTTATGATCAATGCCAATTACATTGCATCCTCTTCAATTACTGCGGTTTATAACCGTTAACTCCTACCTCATAACTAGATTGGATATAATTATGTCGAAAAAATTTAAAATAAATATAAGTGGCTGGTCACATGGTGCGGCCATCCCTAGTAAATACGCATTTGGCAAAATAAATGCCGAAACGCATATTGAGCTGAGTGAAAACCTCAGCCCTGCCATTGCGTGGGAAAATGCCCCCAAAGGAACAAAATCTTTTGCCATCATTTGTCATGACCCTGATGTGCCATCATCTGGTGAAGATGTGAACCAAGAAGGAAAGACCGTTCCAGCCAATTTACCGCGTGTGGATTTTTATCATTGGGCGCTTGTTAATGTGCCAACAAGCATGACGGCAATTGCTGAAGGCGCGGCATCGTCAGGTGTTTTACCAAAGGGTAAAGCGGTGGGGGTGAAGCCATACGGCCTTGCAGGTATCAATAGCTATACCGATTGGTTTGCAGGTGACCCAGAGATGGTGGGTGATTATGGCGATTATGATGGCCCTTGTCCCCCTTGGAATGACAGCATAATGCATCATTATCACTTCACGATATATGCGCTTGATGCTGAAACCTTGGTGTTAAGTGGAGCATTTTCGGGTGCTGACATTATTGATGCCATAGAGGGTAAAGTTTTGGCACAAGATACGCATATCGGCACTTACTCTCTTAATCCAGATTTACAATAGTTCTATTAATACCAAAACATAAAACTTGTTTTCCGCTTGTTATGCCAAATTTGACGAATGGCATGACAGCGGATTTTTAGTTTGAAATGATTGTTGCCTTGACTTTTAGCGGTAGAATAATTAGATAGTAATCAATTACTATCTTTTATTGGAGCTGAAATGTTGCAACCTCGTAAAAACCTCACTGCAGAGGAACGCCGCACTGTAACCGTTGAAGCGGTGGTGGATTTGGCAGCCACTCAAAACCCCAGTAATATAACCACAGCAGCCATAGCCAAGCATATGGACTTAACCCAAGGGGCTTTGTTTCGCCATTTTTCCAATAAGGAAGCCATTTGGCAAGCTGTCATGGAATGGGTAAGTAAACGTTTATTGTCACGGGTGAAAAAAGCGGCTGACAATGCTGATACTCCGTTATTGGCTCTTGAAGCCGTATTTATGACCCATGTTGATTTTATTGTCGCGCATCCTGGTGTGCCGCGCATGCTATTTGGTGAGTTACAGCGCACCGAGACAAGCCCTGCAAAAGAGCTCGTGCACCTTACACTTAAAAAATATGGCAAATTGATTGCAAGCTTAATTGAACAAGGCAAAGCACAGAATCTTGTCGCAAATGAAATTGATGCCAAGGCCGCGTCTGTGATGTTTATAGGTAGCATTCAAGGGCTTGTTATGCAGTCAATGTTGAGTGGTGATATTAGCTTGATGAAAGATGAAGCTGCAGGAATATACAAATTATTCGCTAAAAGCATTGAGGCAAAAGCATGAAAAATATTCTGAAAAAAGCCTTTATCCTGCCGCTTATCATTGCGATTGCTGTCGCATTGGTGGTTTATAAAGTGAATAGCAAACCAACAATTGACCATGTTGAATTACAATACCCAATAAGAACGGTAGAAGCCATTAGCGTGCAATCTGTTGCATTTCGTAACCGTGCTGTGACATATGGGAGTGTCGAAGCTTCGACTAAATTAACCTCAAAAGCTGAAATTAATGGCAAGATTAGCTATATTCATCCGCAGTTAAAACAAGGCGCAAGCCTTGCTAAAGGAACGGTGATTTTACGCATTGAACCGACTGCTTTTGAATTTTCATTAGAGCAAAGTAAGGCGGGCTTGGCGAGTAGTGAACATTCATTAAAACAATTGGAAGTGGAAGAAAAAACCACACTACAATTTTTGAAAATCGCCCAAAAGAATTTTGATCTTGGACAAAAAGACTTGGAGAGTTCTACTAAATTATTTGCTCAAAAGGTTATTTCGTCAACCAAGCATAATGCTGCCGAACAAAAACAGCTTCAGTTGCAGCAGCAATTAGAGGACTTGCAGGGTAAATTGGCTAGCTTTCCAAGCCGTAAAGCCATGAATGTGGCTCAAATTAACAAATCGAAAACTCAATTGGCACAGAGCCAAGATGTTTTAAGCCGTACAGACATAACATTGCCATTTGATGCGCGTATTGGCAGTGTATTTGTTGAAAAAGGCGAATATGTAGGTGTTGGTGGCCAGTTATTTGAAGCCCTAGGCACGGAAGCAGTTGAGGTGAACGCTCAACTCACAGTAAAGGTGTTTTCGGAATTACTTGCCAATCAGAATCAATTGACTGGGGGGGGATCTAAAATAAATTTACAATCTCCTGCGCAAATTCAGGCGCAATTTGAATTCATAAATTTAGTTGTGAATATTCAATTGGTGCAAGCCGACAAGGAGAATGTGACTTGGCAGGGCAAGTTGGTGCGTATCGGCGAGTCCATAAACCCGATTACCAATACAATTGGCTTGGTGGTGAAAGTTGATAACCCTTATGGCGAGGTATTGCCGGGTAAAAAACCGCCTTTGCTTCAAGGCATGTTTGTGCGTGTGGAATTTGTTACCGCACCAAGCCAACAGATTGTGGTGCCACGTAAAGCAATCCATCAAGGGCGCGTGTATATTGCCGATAAGCAAAACAACTTAAAAATTAAACCTGTATCCATTGCCCGTAATCAAGGGGAATTGGTGGTTATAAGTAATGGTGTTGAAATTGATGATAGGATCATCATTACAGACGTTGTACCTGTTATCGAAGGGCAACCGCTAAAGGTTATTTTGGCAACCCAATACCAAGAAAAACTGACAAAAGATGCATTGGGTGCAGTTTCGCTTGGAGATGCAAAATGATCCGCTATTTTGCATCACACCCAACCATTGGTAATATTTTAATGATGGCCATTATTGCCATTGGTATATTTTCAGTTTCTAACTTAAATAAAGAAACTTTCCCATTGTTGAAGCCCAGTAAGGTTCAGGTGACTGTGCTTTACCCTGGCGCAAGCCCCGCCAACGTCGAGGACGGAATATGTAACCCATTAGAAGATGCCACCGATGGCATTAGTTTTTTAAAAGTGCAAGATTGTGATGCACGAGAAAACTTAGCAATTTTTACGTTAGAAATGCAAGAAAATGGCGACATTCGAGAATTTACCAATGATGTGAAAACCCAAATAGATGCCATAAATAACTTTCCTGAAAATGCCGAACAGCCAGTCGTAAAATTACTCGGCCGCATCAACCCTGTTGCCAACGTTGCCATTACATCAAAAAACCTAACTTATAATGAGCTAAAAGCGTTAGCTGTTCATTATCGTGATAGGTTGGTGGCTTTGCCAGAAATTCCGATTGTGACGATTGACGGGTTTTCAAACCATCAATTGCAAATATTAATTCGACCAGACACTCAGAAGAAATATAATTTAAGCGTGCAGCAAATTGCGTCTCTTATTTCGGCACAGGCAGTTGAATTGCCTGTTGGTACAATTGATGGTGGCGAAACAAGATATCAAATCCAATTTAATAATTTACGCAAAACCATTGATGAATTGTCTGACTTGGTGATTATTAACAATGCCAATGGTGTTGAGATTAAGTTAGGCGATGTTGCAACCATTTTTGATAAATTTGAGAAGCCCGAGGAGAGAATTGAGTTAAACGGCAAACCTGCTGCTATTTTAAAAATCAGTAAAAATACCATTGACGACACATTAAAGGTAGCTGATGCCCTAAACGAATTTGTCAGTGCTGAAAATGCAATATTACCCGAAGGCACGGAGTTAACAGTGTTAAATGACAACTCGACCTTGGTGCGGGATCGTTTACAACTCTTACTCAAAAATGGTTGGCAGGGTTTAATTTTAGCCACATTGGCATTATTGTTGTTTTTCTCTTGGCGTTATACATTTTGGATTGCTTTGGGCTTGCCCATTTCGTTTTTAGGCGGGTTGGCGATGATGGTGCTATTTGGCATCAGTATTAATATGATTTCCATGGTGGCACTGCTTATGGCCATCGGGATTTTGATGGATGATGCCATTGTTTTATCTGAGAATATTGACCGCGAATTTCGCAATGGCAAATCGCCTTTAGAGGCGGCGGTGGACGGCACTAAAAAAGTGTTTTCAGGTGTGTTTTCATCTTTTCTTACATCTGCATTATTATTTGGTAGCCTGTTAATGATGAAGGGCGATATTGGCCAAATATTAGGTGTTTTACCTGTCGTTCTTCTGTCTGTTCTCACGGTCAGCCTGATTGAAGCATTTTTAATATTGCCTCACCATTTAAAACAATCATTAGCCCATGCGGCCAAGCAAAAACAGCCCAAATGGCGCATTTGGTTTGAAGCCAAATTTGCTAAATTTTGCGACGCTGTAACCGCTGCTGCTGGCGTGGCCATGGCGTACAGATATATTACCGTTGGTTTGGCGATAGCTATGCTTGTGTTTTCAGTAGGGCTGATTGCCACAGGAATTGTAAAATTTAAGGCTTTTCCCTCTTTAGAAGGCAATAATATAGAAGCTAGGGTTTTGATGCCCCAAGGCACGCCGTTGGCTGAAACCGAACGTGTGATGGGCATATTGCTTGCGTCGTTAGATAAAACAAATAAAGAGCTAAGCAAAAATGAGCCATCAACATTGATTGAAAATGTTCAACTTATTTATGGAAAGCACGGAGATGTGCCTGAGAGTGGTAGCCATTTAGCCACCTTAAGTGTGGATTTGTTATCTACCGAAGTGCGTAAAACAAACCTTGCCACGCTTATTGAAAATTGGCAAAAAAACACCCAGGCCTTGCCGAATATCATTAACATTCAATATAAAGAACCTGTGGTCGGGCCTGCGGGTCGTGCCGTTCATATTCGTTTGGTGGGCAATGATTTAGCCATGCTATCCAGAGCTTCTGGCGAGGTGCAAAATATCATCCGCGGTTATGCTGGCGTCAATAACTTAATTGATGATTTGCGCCCAGGAAAACCGCAATATAGCCTTAAGCTTAAAGCGGGTGCATTGGCGGCTAACATAAGTTCACAAGATGTCGCGCTCCAATTGCGCTCGGCCTATTTGCAAGTTAAAATTGCCGAAATTTATCAGGGTCGAGAAGCTTATGACATTATTGTGAAGCTTGATGCAGAACCAAAACAAGCCCTTGCGGATTTTGATGACTTTACAATATTTTCAAAGTCAGGGCAGGCGTTATCGCTTGGCCGCATTGCTGATATAACTGAAACCAGAGAATTTTCACGCATTGGCCATATTAACCACCAAAGGGTGGTGAATATTTATGGAGATGTTGATGCAAAAATAGCCAATACAGCAGAACTTGTGAAAGACTTACAACCCAAATTAATGCAATTGATGCAAAATTATCCCGATATTGAAATTGTCTATAAAGGTGAAATTGAAAATGGCGATGAGACAAAAATGTCAATTTTAGGCGGCTTTGGTTTTGGCATAATGGGCGTATTTCTTTTGTTAAGCCTGCAGTTTAAAAACTATCGTGAGCCGCTTATTGTCATGGTCAATATTCCGCTCGCTTTAGTTGGTGCCATATGGGGGCATCTGCTTATGGGGTTGGATTTTGCCATGCCAAGCATGATTGGTTTTGTATCTCTCGCAGGTATTGTGGTCAACGATTCCATTTTATTGGTGGAGTTTATTAAACACAGAATGGCCGAAGGATCAGAATTAAAGCGGGCTGCTAAACAAGCAGTGAATGACCGATTTAGAGCTGTTTTTCTAACCTCCATCACAACCATTGCAGGCATGACACCGCTTTTATTTGAAACCAGCACTCAGGCGCTTATTTTAGTGCCATTGGTAACATCAATTGTATTTGGCATGTTAACTTCAGCTTTATTAATTATGTTCGTTCTACCCGCAATATACATGATTATGGAAGATCTAAGTTTTGTGAAATTGGCGCCAAAACCTGAAAATTTATCGAGGAAGTCAGTATGAAAAATACAGCCGCAACAAGCGTGAAATTCGCCACCGCAATTGCAATAATCGCTTTTATATTTGGCATCGTAACCATTTATTCAGGCGGTGAAGTGATATTTGTAGATGGCGCGGGGCGGGCAAGGGCAGGTGATTATATTGGCTTTATTGTTTGGTTTAATTTTTTAGCTGGCTTTGTTTATGTTGTGGCGGCCTTTGGGATTTATAAAAACAAGCATTGGTCTTCATTTCTTTCTCGAGCCATTGCTATTTCGACATTAATAGCATTTGCGGTATTGGGAGTTTACATATTCTGGGGCGGGGCATTTGAATTTAGAACCGTAGCAGCCATGATATTGCGCAGCGCGGTTTGGCTTGGTATTAGCTATTTTGTCACTAAAAATATGAGATTAGTTTAACTAAATGTCTCAAGAAATTTAGTTCTGTGAACTGACACCACGGGCATTGCTCCTAAATAAAATTATTTGTAAGTTCTGTCACGCAAGGGTGTGTTCTGTATCATGTCATTTAGCATTTTCAACAATATTGTTTCGGCTGCGTTGAGGCTGCGTTTGGGGTTGGAAATTATTTGAATATCTACGGTTGGTAATTTTGTATAGGGCGGTAATTGCCTTAGGTTTCCAAGCTCAACATCTCGCTGTGCAACATGGATGGGCAGTGCACCAATGCCGATGTTGGAAATAATCATCCTGCGCACCTCGGGCAAGTTAGATGAGATGCCTTTTAGCTCAGGTTTCATAAGCGCGCGGGTTCTAAGGCTCGTGACTGAAAATAATGGGCCACTTTCAATATCAGTTTGGAAAGATACGCTATCTTCACCTTCGAGTTCTGCAATAGAAATGTTTTTTTGATTAAAAAGCCGATGCTTAGAGCCGCAATACATAGCAAAATACTCACGAAATAGTGTGCTAATGTTTAAATTTTTGGGTCTATTGTCAATTAAGCAAATGCCAAAGCTAGCTCTGTTTTGTGAAATTTGGTTTTGCACCTCGGCACTTTCGGCAATGGATATCGAATAAGTAACCTTAGGGTGAATTTCGTTAAACCGCTCCAACGTTTCGTCAAAATGTTTAGAGACCACATGACTTGCCATTGATATGGCTATATGGCCTGTAACTTCTTCCTCAATGCCTTCTAACAAGGCGGGTATTTGCGAGATTGCGCCAAAAATAGAGCTGCATTCCGCATATAAGACTTCCCCTGCTGGGGTTATCTTGAAGCTGTTTGGTTTTCGTTCGACCAATTTGCAATTCACAATTTCTTCTAATTGTTTCAAAGAACTAGAAATTGTTGGTTGCTTTAATCCTAAAAAATCAGCAGCTAACGTGATGCCGTTTTGTTCGACCACCACCATATACGTGCGTAATAGGTTCCAGTTAAGGTTCCAAGGGAAACGCTGTTCATAATGTTTCAGCATAGAAATTTCCTATGATTAGTATTCAGATTATTTATTTGCTTAATGATGATAAACCATCCAATTTCAAATTACGAGCATTGAATGCAAACAGTAACAATCTGTGAGCAAAAGCATCGCTCACTCTAAAGGGAGAGAAAAATGACAATATTTAAGACAATGATCAAAAGTGCTGCTGTGGCTAGTACAGCTGCATTAATGATGTTTAGTACAGCAACTATTGTTGCGGCTGATGAACTAGACACAATTAAAGAAAAAGGCGTTATGCGCATTGCGATGACGGGACAATATCCACCATTTAACTTTGTAAACGACAAAAATGAAGTTGTTGGTTTTGACCCTGCAATTGGTGCCGAAATTGGCAAGCGCCTTGGCGTTGAAGTTGAAATTATCACCACGGCATGGGACGGCATTATTGGCGGTCTGCTCGCTAATAAATATGATGCCATTGTTGGCTCAATGTCTATCACTGACAAACGTAAAGAAGTGGTCGATTTTGTGGGGCCATACTACCGTATGAACCGCGCTATCTTTATTAAAGAAGGTGCTGATGTTGCAGATATTGCCGGCTTAAAAGGCCATAAAATTGGTGTAACATTGGGCGAAACTCATGAAAAATGGGCGCGCACTCAAGACGGTTGGGAAATCAAAACTTATAAAGGCCTTCCTGAATTATTGTTGGAACTAGATAATGGTCGTATTGACGCGATTGTAAGTGATGACATTCCAGTTTTACTTGCCATTCAAAAAAATGGTGTGGCTATTTCTGCTTTAGACACTTCAAGCCTTTCTGGCACTGCTGACAGCGCTGGTATTGCCATTCGCCAAGGTAACCCAAAACTTTTAGCTGCCATGCAAGAAGCTTTGGACGCAATGCAAGCCGACGGAAGCTATACAACCATTGCTAAAGAATGGATTGGCGCAGACATTCGCTAAGACAGTATAATTTCAAACGGCGGCATCTCCCCGTGTCGCCGTTTGTTTTAAACCATTTCAAGAAAATAAAGATAGGAATGTAAAATGGATATCGACTTAATGTTACGTGTCTATCCTTATTTTTTGGAAGCCACTTTAATAACCATTCAATTGGCGGTTTTAACGGTGATATTGGGCTTAATATGTGGTGCATTGGGTGCTGCTGCCAAGCTTTCGAGTAATCGGTATTTAAAGTTTATCGGTACTGCTTATGTAAGTGTTATCCGTGGCACACCCGCGCTTATTCAATTATTCATTCTATATTTTGGTGGCCCGCAAGTGGGCATTAATTTAGATGCTTTTGAAGCTGGTGTCATTGGTCTGGGCATTAACATTGGCGCTTATATGACCGAAACAATTCGGGGTGCGATTATCGCTGTTGACTATGGTCAAGCCGAAGCCTCGCGGACATTGGGTATGAGTAAAGCCCAAACGATGCGAAAAGTAATATTGCCACAAGCAGCGCGGCTTATGATTAAGCCCTTGGGCGTTAACATAAATGCTCAAATTAAAGCCACAGCTTTGGTTTCGGCCATTTCGGTTGTCGAACTTACATACACCGCGCAGCGTTATATTGGATCGACTTATAAACCATTTGAAATGTTTTTTTTGGCGGGTGTCATTTATTTAATACTCATTTACGCCACGAGTTTGCTGGTAAATTGGTTCGATCGTAAAGCACAAATCAAATAAAGGAGGCTAAAATGGGTTTAGATTTTAATGTAGTACCAGAATTTTTAAATTCAATTCTCATTGGCGCGTTATGGACTGTCGCCATCACCCTAGTGGCGGCAGCCATTAGCCTAGGTGGCGGTGTTTTATTTGCCGTCACTGCTTTATACGGCCATTGGGCAATTCGCTACCCAACAAAAATATTTGCGTGGTTGTTTATGGGCACTCCATTATTGTTGCAATTATTTCTTATTTATTTTGGGCTTATTCAAATTGGGATAGATTTACCCGCTTTTGTTGCAGGCGTTATTGGCCTTGGGTTGCATTTTGCGGTTTATAATTCAGACATCATACAAGCAGGTATTGTGGCGGTAGATAAAGGGCAAAACGAAGGCGCGCGTACATTAGGGTTGAGTAAATTTCAGACCATTCGTAAAATAATTGTGCCGCAAGCTGTACGCGATGTTTTGCCACCAATTGGCAATAATATTATTGCTTTGCTTAAAGATTCTGCTTTGGTTTCTGTTATCGGCGTTACCGAATTGGTGCATGCCTCACAGCTCGCCATTAGCGAAACTTTTAGGCCGTTTGAATTCTATATAGCTGCTGCGGTTTGTTATTATATCATAAATCTAGGCCTAGAATATCTATTGAGAAAAATTGAAAATAACGCACAACTAGCGCGCTAATATTTGTATGGAGAATAAAATGACCAATGCTAAACCTTTTATAAATATCTGCCATGCCAAGAAAAATTATGGCGACCTTGAAGTTTTAAAGGATATTAGTTTGCAAGTAGATAAAGGCCAGATTGTTGCCATTATCGGCCCCAGTGGCTCGGGAAAAAGTACATTATTGCGCGCGATTAACGATCTTGACCCGTTAACGGCTGGTGAGGTGTGGTTGGAGGATATGCAGATCAATAAAAATCTTGCGCCGCGTCAATATGAAAAACATATCAATAAAGTGCGTCAAGAAATTGGCATGGTGTTTCAGCATTTCAACCTTTTTCCGCATCTTACAGTGCGTGAAAATATCACCCTTGCGCCAAAAATGCTAAAAGGCATTTCCGACGCAGATGCCAATATATTGGCAGAACAACAGTTAGAGCGCGTTGGGTTGGTTGACAGGATTGATTATTATCCGTCGCAGCTTTCGGGCGGGCAAAAACAACGCGTTGCCATTGCGCGCGCTCTGGCCATGAAGCCAAAAGTTATGCTATTTGATGAAGCCACATCGGCCTTAGACCCAGAACTTGTCGAAGAAGTGAATTTGGTGATGAAACAGCTTGCCAAAGAAAACATGACGATGATTATTGTGACCCATGAAATGGCATTTGCCCAAAGTGTATGTGATAAGGTATTGTTTATGGATCAAGGTGTTGTTGTTGAAGAAGGCGCGCCAGATGTTATATTTAAAGCGCCCAAGAACGAGCGCACACAAAGCTTTTTAGCCAATCACCTAAGCGGAAGGGGCTGACGAAATGAGCCAAAATAAGCAGTCAAATTTATTTTATCAGGCTAGTAATTCACGGCCAATGTTAGATTACGCCAAGGGAATATATCTTTATGATATTGATGGTAAAAAATACTTAGATGGCAGTTCTGGCGCCATGGTATCAAATATCGGGCATTCCAACCCCAACGTGCTTGCGGCCATGAAAAAGCAAATGGACAAAGCCACATTTGGTTATAGATTGCATTTTCAAAATGAACCCGCTGAACGGCTAGCCAGTATGACTGCCGAGCTAATGCCCGATGGCTTAGATAGAGTGTTTTTTGTTTCAGGTGGTTCGGAAGCGGTTGAGAGTTGTATAAAACTGGCGCGCCAATATGCGCTCACCAAAGGTGAAGATAGCGGTTATAAAGTGATCTCTCGTTTTCCATCATACCATGGCTGCTCACTTGGCGCTTTGGCATTGACAGGGTATGACCCGTTAGCAAAACCGTTTTTACCCATGATGCATGATATGCCCAAAATTGCTGCGCCAACTTGCTATTTAGATACTGATAATTTGGATGACGAAGCCAGAGGCATTAAATATGCCGAATTATTACGCGATGAAATTATAGCTCAAGGCAAAGAAACTGTTTTGGCGTTTATAATGGAGCCAGTGGGTGGTGCATCAACAGGTGCATTGGTGGCACCTGATAGCTATTACACGCGCATTCGCGAAATATGCGATGAATATGGCATATTATTGATTTATGATGAAGTGATGACAGGCGCAGGCCGAACAGGTAAATTTGTAGCCTCTGAACATTGGGATGTTGTGCCAGATATTGTAGCATTATCTAAGGGCTTTGCAGCAGGCTATGCACCGCTTGGTGCTATGGTGGCAAAAACCGAAATTGTTGATGCTGTGCTTAATGATGGCGGTTTTTTGCACGGTTTTACCTATGCAGGCAACCCTTTAGCTTGTGCGGCAGGCGTTGCCGTTCTTTCGGAATTAAAAGATCAAAACCTTATTGAGAATGCCGCGAAAATGGGCGAAATCCTCAAGGCAAAACTCACCAAATTAATGGACAGATACCCCTTTATTGGTGATGTGCGTGGCTTGGGGTTGTTACTTGCTTTTGAGTTGGTGACAGACAGAGAAAGTATGCAAGTATTGCCCAAAGAGTTGAATGCACATAGCCGCTTGGTCGATTTGGCTTATGAGCGTGGCTTGATTATTTATTCGCGCCGCACGCGTGGTGGTCTAGAGGGTGATCACTTTCTCATCTGTCCGCCACTCATTATAAATGCTGTTCAAATTGATGAAATCATTACCGTTTTAACCCAAAGCCTCGACATTATGGCGGATGAAATGAATTTAACGGTGAATTTATAATGACATTAGCCAATAAAATAACCGATATAGCTGCATCTATAGAGCAGATATCCGATGGCGCAAGCGTCATGATTGGAGGTTTTGGGTCGCCAGGCACTCCTTTTTGCTTAATTGAGCAATTGGTAGAGCAAGGGTCAAAACATCTCACCATCATAAAAAATGATGCCAATCAAAATGAAATGGGCATTGATCTTTTGTTGCAAAATGGGCAGGTCGATAAGCTTATTACGAGCCATATTGGGTTAAATAGCCACGCCATTAAGCTTATGAATGATGGCAAATTGGAAGTGGAATTTGCGCCACAAGGCATATTGGCCGAGCGCATACGCATTGCCGGGGCAGGGCTTATGGGTTTTATTACCGATGTCGGTATTAATACAAGCCTTGCGGATGGTAAACAAATGTTCATGGTTGACGGTGTGCAAGGCATATTAGAGACGGCATTAACAGCCGATTTTGCGCTTGTGCATGCCGCAAAAGCCGATTCATTTGGCAATTTAATTTACAGCGCAACGGCTCAAAATTTTAACCCGCTTATGGCAATGGCTGCCAAAGTTACAATTGCCGAAACCAATGACATTGTTTCATTGGGTGGTTTAGAGCCAGATTGCATTCATACCCCTGCACCATTTGTCGATATGTTGGTATTGTTGCCCAAATTAACGGAGGCGTATAATGTCATTAAACGCTAAAAACCGTATGTTACGCCGTGCGGCACAAGATATATTGCCAAATATGGTGGTTAATTTGGGTATTGGTTTGCCCACGCAATTGTTAAGCCATTTGCCTCAAGATTTCCCCGTTTGCTTACATAGTGAAAATGGCATTGCAGGCATTGGGCCGCAGGTCGAGTTTGATGAAGCGGATCGCAATTTAATTGATGCGGGCGGTGCTTATATTTCGCCCATTCTAGGCGCATCATATTTTGATAGCGCAACCTCTTTTGCCATTGTACGTTCTGGTCGGTTAGATTTAACAGTACTTGGGGCTTTTCAAGTGTCTGCAAATGGCGATTTGGCAAATTGGATGATACCTGGTTCGTTTACCCCCGGGGCAGGTGGTGCGATAGAACTGGCGCAAAAAGCCAAACGGGCGGTGGTTACGACAATGCATACCGATAAAAATGGCAGGCCGAAAATTGTCGAAAATTGCACTTTACCGCTTACAGCCAAAAATTGCGTCAGCCGTATTTATACCAATTTAGCGTTATTAGATGTTACCAAAAATGGTTTGAAACTTGTCGAGATCGCAAAAGAAACCAGTGTTCAAGATGTTATCAATGCAACGGATGCGGAACTAATCATTCCGCAAGGCGACATTGCAACTTTTTAGATGGAAATAAATCATGGATATGCCTGTAGAAAATGACATTCTTCAAGCTGTTAATTCAGTGTTCGATCGCCAACTCGCGTTTTTATCGACGCTGACCAGTCACCCATCGACACGCGGTAATGAACAATCTGCACAAGATTTTATGGCGGCAGAATTAGACGGCCGCGGTTATGAGGTGGATTGTTGGAATATCGACGTGAATGATATATCCAATATGGCGGGATTTTCACCTGTTATTGGAAATTATGATGACGCCATAAATGTGGTTGCTACCCATAAAAGCCGCACAAATGAGGGCAAGTCTCTTATTTTAAATGGCCATATAGACGTTGTGCCTGCAGGCCCATTGGAAATGTGGGATAAGCCACCTTTTGAGCCATATGTTAAAGATGGCCATATGTTTGGCCGTGGTGTTGGAGATATGAAAGCAGGCCTTGCAGCCAATTTATTTGCCTTAGACGCGCTTAAAACTCTTGGCTTTGCGCCTGCCGCAAATGTATATTTTCAATCAGTGGTTGAGGAAGAGTGCACGGGTAATGGCGCGTTGGCATGTCTGCAACGTGGCTATAAAGCCGATGCTGTATTGATACCCGAACCATTTGCCGAAAAACTTGTTACATCTCAAATTGGAGTTATTTGGTTTCAAGTGCATCTAAAAGGCATCCCTGTCCATGTGCATGAAGCACAAAATGGATCAAACGCCATCGAAGCGGCCATTCCGCTTATTGCAGCCTTGCGCGAAATGGAGGCACGGTGGAACCTGCCTGAACATAAAAATGCTCACTATCACGGGTGCCATAACCCACTTAATTTGAACATTGGTAAAATTAATGGCGGCGACTGGGGTAGCAGCGTACCTGCATGGTGTATATTTGATGTGCGCATTGCCATCTATCCGAATCAAGATATTAGCAAAGCCAAACAAGATATTGAAAATACGCTTAAAAATGCAGCCGCACAAAATGACTATCTTAAAAATAATCAACCAGAAATTATATATCATGGGTTTTTAGCCGAAGGTTATGCGTTAGCGGATGACAATTCACACAATGCGATCAAAGCCATAGAAACCCTTGAAACTGCTCATCAATTCGTTAATGGCCAACCGCTCGATAAAATTGCCATTACTGCCACTACAGATGCTCGTTTCTTTGGCCTTTATGCCGATACGCCGGCACTTGTTTTTGGCCCCGAAGCCAAAGCGATTCATGGTTTTAATGAGTGTGTGAATATAGAATCTGTGCGCCGTGTTACCCAGATCACCGCTTTGTTCATTGCCCAATGGTGCAAGCTCGAAGCGACAGAAATCTAATTTAAATCTAAAAATTTAATCTTTCAAAAGGATAATCTTATGCGTCAAGCTGTGATTGTTTCGACTGCCCGCACGCCTATTGCTAAGGCCTATAGAGGTAGTTTTTCTCAAATAACTGTGCCAAGTTTAATGGCTCATGCCATGCAGGGAGCTATAAAACGCGCTGGTCTTACAGGCGATGAAATTGGCGATGTAACCATCGGATCGGCATTAACCCAAGGTAGTGCAGGGGTAAACCTAGCTCGCCATGCCGTTATGGCAGCGGGTTTGCCAGATAGCGTTGCAGCAGCCACCATTGATAGACAATGTGCATCTGGTCTTAATGCCATTGCCATTGCAGCCAATCAAATTACTTCTGATGGATTGTCAATTGCTCTAGCAGGTGGAGTTGACAGCTGCTCTTTGGTGCAAAATGAACATTGGAATGGATATAAATATAAGGACAAATCAGTAAAACCAGAATTTTACATGTCAATGATTGAGACCGCTGAAAATGTGGCCGATCGCTATAATATATCGCGCCAACAACAAGATGAATACGCCTTACAAAGCCAACAACGCACTGCTTTAGCACAACAAAATGGTCGGTTTGATCTGGAAATTGTCGGCTTGAATGATGTGCGCCAAGATGAATGCAATCGCCCGACAACTCAGTTAAGCGGATTGGTAAAATTAAGCCCTGTTATGGGTGATGAGAAATGCATCACCGCAGGCAATGCCAGCCAATTATCTGACGGTGCCTCAGCTTGCATATTGATGGAAGCCCGAGAAGCTAAACACCGTAATCTAGCGCCGCTTGGCATCTATAAAGGTATGGCTGTAGCGGGGTGTGCGCCCGAAGAAATGGGCATTGGCCCCATTCAAGCTATCACCAAATTATTAAAGAGATTTGGTTTAACTGTTGGTGATATTGGCCTATGGGAAATTAACGAAGCCTTCGCATCTCAACTTATTTATTGCCGCGATTATCTAGGCATTGATAACGATAAGCTTAATGTTAATGGAGGCGCGATTTCTATCGGTCACCCTTACGGAATGAGTGGGTCTCGCATGGTTGGACACGCCCTGATTGAAGGAAAACGCCGCGATGTAAAATATGTCGTGGTTAGTATGTGTATCGGTGGCGGGCAAGGTGCTGCTGGGCTGTTTGAAGTTGCAAATTGGGAATTTATTTAAGGAAAAACAATGAAAAATCACGAACTTTTTACGCGTAAATCAAACGCGATTAGCCAAGGTGTTGGCATGCAAACCAATATTTTTGCTGCCAAAGCCAGAAATGCCGAAATTTGGGATGTTGAAGGCGCGAGATATATAGACTTTGCGGCAGGAATTGCCGTGGTTAATACTGGCCATTGCCATCCCAAAATTGTTAAGGCACTTAAAACTCAAATTGACGCGTTCACCCACACATGTCACCAAGTGGTGCCTTATGCCAATTATGTAGAACTAGCTGAGCGGTTAAATGACCTTGTACCAGGAGATTTCGACAAAAAAACTGTGTTTGTCACCACAGGTGCCGAGGCAGTCGAAAATGCTGTTAAGGTGGCGCGTATTGCCACAGGGCGTAATGCCATAATCGCATTTGGCGGTGGGTTTCATGGCCGTACATTTATGGGTATGAGCCTCACTGGTAAAGTTGCGCCCTATAAGAAGGGATTTGGTTCGATGATGCCTGATGTGTTCCATCTGCCATTTCCTGTTGAGCTACACGGCACATCGGTGGATGATAGCCTTGTTGCACTTAAAGAATTATTCAAAGCCGATTTAGACCCATCGCGTGTGGCTGCAATTATCATTGAACCAGTGCAGGGCGAGGGTGGCTTTTATGAAGCGCCGCAGCAATTAATGGAAGCTTTGCGCGGCATTTGTGATGAAAATGGCATATTATTGATTGCTGATGAAGTGCAAACAGGCTTTGCACGCACAGGCAAAATGTTTGCCATGCAACATTATAATGTGGTTGCGGATATTACCACTATGGCTAAGGGTTTGGCAGGTGGCGTGCCTTTGGCAGCCGTAACTGGACGTGCAGACATAATGGATGCGGCTCACCCTGGGGGGCTTGGTGGCACTTATGGTGGTAGCCCGCTAGGCATAGCGGCAGCCCATGCGGTATTGGATGTGATTGCCGAAGAAAAATTGTGTGACCGTGCGGTTGAATTGGGCGCCAAACTCAAACAAAAATTGGAATCTATTCTCATTTCAACTCCAGAAATATCTGACATCCGCGGCAATGGAATGATGGTGGCTGTTGAATTTGCTAACCCTGAAAGCAAAACCCCAGACGCTGTTTTCACCGCTAAAGTTAGAGAACAAGCGTTCAAGCTAAATCTAATTTTATTGACTTGCGGAACTTTCGCGAATGTGGTTAGATTTTTAGCGCCCCTGACCATTGAAGAAGATGTTTTCAATGAAGCTTTAGATATTTTAGAGGCGTCCATCACCGCCGCACAGGAGAGTTAAATGTTAGATTTAAAAGACAGCAGCCTATTTGAAACCCGCGCCTATATAAACGGTAAATGGGTAACTGGCGAAAAAAGCTTTGATGTATATTGCCCTTCAAATGGCAAAATAATTGCAAGCGTAGCAGACATGCAAGTGGCCGACACCGCTGCAGCCATTGATGCTGCATATGATGCACAAAAAGCGTGGGCAAAACAGCCTGCAAAAATTCGCGCTCAAATTATGCAAAAATTATTTAACCTCATTATGCAAAATCAAGACGACTTGGCAGCCATAGTTACAGCCGAAATGGGCAAACCATTGGCCGAAGCTAAAGGCGAAATCGCTTATGGCGCATCTTATATTGAATGGTTTGCTGAGGAAGCAAAACGAGTTTACGGCGATACCATCCCCGCGCCCTCAGCAGATAAACGCATTATCGTAAGCAAACAACCTGTCGGAGTGGTTGGGTCTATTACGCCTTGGAATTTCCCCAATGCGATGATGGCACGCAAACTTGCCCCTGCTTTGGCTGCAGGCTGTAGCTTTGTGGCACGTCCTGCAGAACTAACGCCGCTTTCTGCATTGGCTATGGCTGTGCTCGCAGAGCGTGCGGGCATTCCCGCAGGAGTTTTTAACGTCATCCCCTCTAGTGATGCAGCTTCTATTGGCCAAGAATTATGTTCGAATGAAAAAGTGGCTAAAATCACTTTCACAGGCTCTACACGCGTTGGCAAAATCCTTATGCACCAATGTGCCGAGGGCATTAAAAAAATGTCCATGGAACTAGGTGGCAATGCGCCATTTATTGTGTTTGACGATGCTGATGTTGACGCAGCTGTGCAAGGCGCGATTGTGGCTAAATATCGCAACAGCGGCCAAACCTGTGTATGCGCCAACCGCATTTATGTGCAAGCAGGTGTTTATGATGAATTTGCTCAAAAATTAACCACCGAAGTTGCTGCACTTAATGTTGGCGATGGTTTTGATGAAAATAATCAAATTGGGCCACTTATTAGCGAAGCAGCGCTCGAAAAAGTCGAAATACATTTGTCCGATGCCAAAGCGCATGGTGCTAAAATTGCAATTGGTGGGCAGCGTCATAAATTAGGTGGCACATATTTTGAGCCTACAGTCATTACGGGTGTTACCAGCGATATGCAAATTTCATCCGAAGAAACTTTTGGCCCTCTTGCACCCTTGTTTAAGTTCGAAACTGAGGAAGAAGCGATCAGCTTGGCTAATGATACCGAATTTGGACTTGCGGGATATTTTTATACCAAAGATATGGCTAAAACATTCCGAGTGAGTGAAGCTTTGGAAGTGGGTATGGTTGGTGTAAATACAGGCATAATTTCTAATGAAGCAGCACCTTTTGGCGGCATTAAACAATCGGGAATGGGTCGCGAAGGCTCGAAATACGGCATTGATGACTATTTGGAAATTAAATATATCTGTATTGCTGGGATTTGAAAATTTATTGCCCCGTGGTGGTTGAGGCTTGCCTTTTTACTGCAATGTCTTAACCCCTTGGAGCTATTTCGAATGTGTTTCTACTATGCTTAGAATGTGTGAAGCCATTTCATTATAGGGTGTTGAAATCTTGTGTTTTTTACCAAGGCGAGCGATGACACCATTACGAGCTTCCCACTCCATAGGGCGTTTGGCAATAAGATCGGCATGCATGGAGTTTGTCGCTCCATCGGGTGCCGCACACTGACTGGCGACCACTTTTTCTATGATCTCAGGATCAATTGTGGCTCCTTCAACTCGCCCAACTTCAATACATTCTCGTATCAAGTTCCGCATTAGATCGGCCGCTTTTGGGTTTTTTGCAATATTTGCAGGCTGATTGACCAAAGCCGAAACAGCACCTGCGCAGTTTATACAAAGCTTTTTCCAAGCGGCAGTTGTCCAATCATCTGTGAGGGTAATTGTGATGTTGTCAGTTGGGAAAAGCTTGGCAAATTGCTGTGATATTTCATCATCAGGAATGGTCATTTGAATGCCAGCTTTTTGAATTATTTTGCCAGGCGCAGTGCGTTCGGCAGGGCAATCAATAATGACAGGAACAAGGCGCTCCTTCGGAATGAAAGCGCTGAGATTAGCGACATGCTCAACACCATTTTGTGCGATGACCACTATTGTATTGGCATGGCATAGTTGCTTGAGCCATGGCTCTATACTCGGAACTTGGTAAGCTTTTGTGGTGACGATAACCCAATCAACCTGAGTGGCTTGTGCCGAATCGGTAAATACAGTTGGGCTTGTTTCAAGTAAACCGAGTGGCGTGTTTACACTAAGGGTCTCAAATGATGAGCGCGCGCAAATGAAAACTTGGTTATTTGTTTGTACGTTAAGCCATGCGGCAAGTGTACAACCTATGGCACCTGGGCCGATAATTGCAATTGAGGTCATGCTATATGGTTCGTGAAATAGAGTTTAAAAAATAGTATAGTAGATAAAGTAAACATCCATTTAGATATAATCAATCTATAATATAAATAATATAAAATTTGTGCAAATTCATATTACTTAAGTAAACAACAAAAGAGCCAAGTTGTTAGCTATTTAACATTGCTAAGCTCGTTTCCAAACATCCATGCGCTCATGCCAATGGAACCATAACTAAAGCTCGAATGTATTTGTGATGTTGTTTCATCAAGCCCTGCACCTGCAGCCACAATAAGCGGAAGTAAATGTTCGGGTGAGGGATGAGCTAGTTTATAATGTGGTGCTGTCGAAAATTTTAATAATTTCTGCCAATCATTATTCTCAATTACCTCTGCCAACCAGCCGTTAAATGCAATTGCCCAATCTGCCACTGGTGTGCCCTCAGGGGATATACGACCCAAATTATGCACACTGGCTCCAGAGCCAATGATCAGAATATCATCCTCACGCAATTTTCCTAAAATTTGCCCGAATTTAAATAAGCCTTCAGCGTTCATTCTGCGGTCTAATGACAGTTGAATAATCGGAATATCGGCATCTGGAAAAGCCAACAATAGTGGTACCCACGCACCGTGGTCTAAACCGCGTCGGTTATTACTTGATGATTCAATATTGTCATCGGCCAATAGGTTTTTAAGCTTTTTAATCAATTCGGGTGAAGTTTTAGCGGCATATTTTAGATCGTATAATTCGGGTGAAAAACCGCCAAAGTCATAAATTGTTTCTAACTCAGGTGCGGTGGTCATCTGCACACCAAATGTTTCCCAATGGGCGGAAATAACGACGATGCCTTTTGGCTTTGGTATGTTTTTTCCTAATTGTTGCAGAAATTTGGCTGCAGGATGATCGCTCAACGGTAGGTCGGGCGCGCCGTGAGGTAAAAAGAGACTAGGCATTTTCATTATTAATTCTCCATTGGCTAATATCTGGTCCAACAGGCGTAATACCAGATGGATTAAGCGCTTTCACTGAGTAATAGCCTGCTTTGATATGTTCTACATTAACGGTTTTCTTGATATTAGGCAGAGCCAGAATGCGCAACATGTAAGGCTGTAAAAATTCGTAATCTGCAATTCGTTTTAAGTTACATTTAAACAAACCAAAATAAGCAATGTCAAAACGAATGAGAGTTACAAAAGCGCGTATATCACTTTCAGTCATTTGCTCTCCCAACAAGAATTTACGGCCATCAGCTAACTGACCATCAAGCTCGTCTAGCATTTTAAACACTTGCCCAAACGCTTCTTCATAAGCTAACTGGCTAGAAGCAAAACCTGCTTTATATACTCCATTGTTAAGCTGCTCATATAGTTCTTCATTTAAGCTGTTTATCTGTGGCAATAATGCATTCGGTCGCAAATTAACTTCGTCATTAGTAAATTCGTTAAAACTAGAATTTAGAATTTGGATAATGTCAGCGCTTTCATTATTGACAATTGTTTTTGTTTTTTTGTCCCACAAAATAGGCACAGTTGCACGGCCTGTATAGTGAGCATCTGAATGGGTATAGAGTTGATGTGCATATTCGGCACCAATTTGCTCATCTGCTCCAGTTGCACCCGCAAAATTACCAAATTTCCAACCTTGTTTGGTTAGTTGTGGTTCAACAATGGATATTGATATAATATCTTCAAGGCCTTTGATCGCCCGCACCATTAAGGTGCGGGATGCCCAAGGGCAAATGAGAGCTACAAATAAGTGGTAGCGACCAACTTCGGCAGGATAGGTCGCGTCATTATTGGCAGTGTTGCCATTGGGGGTTATCCAATTTCTAAAGCTTGAAGTTTGGCGAATAAACCGCCCATCTGTATCTTTTTTTTGTATGGGTTGCCAATCGGCATCCCATTTTCCATTAACTAACATAAATGTTCCTATTCGGCTGGTGAGTTTGTAAAGCCAAATTTACCATTGTTGAGTTGAAGCGAAAAAGCACCACCACCAATAGCTGCTTGGGTTAATAAAGCTGCTAACCACAAGGCAAGGAATTCCCAGCCACCATTTGGGTTTGTAAACAACCAACCATTTGCACCATGTACCAAAATAATTGCTCCCAATATTACGGGTACCAACGCAAGGCTAACATAGCGGGTGAATAGTCCCAAAATAAGCGCAATACCTCCAAATAGTTCGGCCAACATGGTTAGGTAGGCAACAAAACCAGGCAAACCTAAAGACTCAAAAAAACCAACAGCACCAGCGGGTGTAAATACAAAATATTTTAACCCTGCATGTGCTAAAAATAATAGTCCAAGGCTTACTCGTAAAATCAATGCACCATATGGCGCGGTTTTATATTCATTCATAATTATCTCCAAAAATAACGCCACAACATGTGGTGAGTTGCCCCATTTATAATTGAGAACAAAATGGAGATAAATATACTTGTTGTGGAAACACTGTCTACATAGTATGGATAGTTATGGATCTAATTGACGGAATGAAATCATTTGCAGAAGTTGTGAAGCAGGGGTCATTTACCCTAGCGGCTGAACGGCTGGGCATATCAAACAAATTGGTGAGTAAATATGTCGGACAATTAGAGGCACATTTAGGCACGCGTTTGCTTAATCGCACCACCAGATCAGTGAGCCTGACTGAAACGGGGAAATTATATTTTGATAATTGTGTGCAAATCATTGTTGATATTGAAACACTTGAAGCCTCACTACAAACGCAGACTGATCAGCCTCGCGGTCGTTTGTATGTAAGCGCACCATCGACATTTGGCGAATTGCATATAGCGCCTTTGATCGCAAAGTTCCAAGCACAATATCCCGACATTGTGATTAACCTACAAATGAACGACCGTTATGTAAATTTGGTTGATGAAGGTTTTGATTTGGCGATTCGTATTGGAACGCTAGAAGATTCGGCACTGATTGCACGCAAACTCGCTCCCGCCCAAATATTAACCTGCGCTTCTCCTGCATATTTAGAAAACTCGCCGCCAATAATACATCCTGATGATCTTAAAAACCATCGTTGCATTGCGGATACTAACTTTAGAAACGGCATAACTTGGCCATTTGTGATTGATAATTCCAAACAATATTACAATATTGAAAGTACATTGAGTGTTAATAATGCAGCGGCAGCGAGGGTTTTTGCACTGGCAGACAGCGGTATAGCTTTATGCCCATCCTATTTAGTGGGAGATGATATTGCTAAAGGCCGATTGAAATTAGTTTTGAACGAATTTAATGCTTTCGATATGAATATTTATGCAGTGTATAATAATGCCACATTAGTCGCCCCAAAAGTTAAGGCTTTTGTTGGTTTTTTGGCAACGGCATTTAAAGGCCAACCAAGTTGGGATCGGTTCTAGATAACAGACTTGGTGAAAATGGAACAAAGCTCATCCATTTTGAGCTAGCTATTAATTTATGTATTCGATGAGATGAGGCGGCTCACGATTTTGGCGGTGATTGGCGCGAGTGTAACCCCAAGATGACCATGACCGAACGCAAGGATGATATTTCTATTTTTCTTCGATTTGCGGATGATTGGCACTGAGCTTGGGACGGAGGGGCGATATCCAAACCAACTTCTATCGGGTTTGCCGAGGTGTGGAAATAGAGCGCGCGCGCCGTGTTCAAGCATTTTCAAGCGATTTGGGTCGGGTGGTAATTTAAGTCCACCGAGCTCTACGGTTCCTGCTATTCTTAAACGTCCATCCATCGGTGATGCATAGAACCCTCTTTTAGCAGAGCATACAGGGCGGCTTACGGGGTTTACATCAAGGTCATATTCTATGTGATATCCGCGTTCTGTATCCAAGGGGACGTGATCGCCCACAGATGCGGCTAATGCTTTTGAATGAGCGCCAGCCGCAATGATTACCTTTGCTGCATCTATAGTGACATCAGGGCAATTAACCTGAATTTTAGATCCATTGTCACTAATTGACGTTGCGGTGGTTTTTAAGAATAAGACGCCAAGTTCCCGAAGGTTTTGCTCGATTATCTCCATAACTTTGCCAGGGTCATCTATACTCGTGGCATTAGGGAAAAAGTGTGCACCGCCTTTGAACGGCTGCAGGCCAGGTTCGAGATCAAGAACTTCTTTTGCTGTGATCACTTCAACGTCAACGCCGTTTTCACGTCTTAGCCTTTCATCATATGTTGAGGCCTTGAATGCTTTCTCAGACTCGTAAAGATAAAGACAACCATGACGTCGGAAATGCTTGGATGCACCAAGCTCTGAAGCCATTTCATTCCACATGTCACTTGAATTATTTAACAGGAGACCGATTGCTTTTGCATTTGTCTCTGTTGGGCCTGGCAGGCAATGATAGGCAAATTTAATCAGCCATGGCAGGAGGCTAGGAAAGTTTCCGTAACGAACAGATAGCGGGCTTTCACGGTTAAAAAGTAAATCAGGTAAATTGCGCAAAACATTAGGTGTTCCAACAGGTACTGTTGCATAATCGGATATGGTACCTGCATTACCGAAGGAGGCTCTAGATTCTGAATCTCCTGGATCAATTACGACAACCTCACGACCTTCTTTTGCAAGACGAAATGCGATGTTCAAGCCAATTATACCACCGCCAATGACAACCACTTCATGGTTTAACTTTTTTTGCGGGATGTTAGACATCTAAATCGACCTTCCTAAACCCGCCTTTAAATAGGCCATTGAGGGTTCTTGCAGCCTGCGTTAGCTCTTCATGTGAACGAGCGGCATTTAAATTTAATCTGATAGCGTGCAACGGTGCTTGATTGCGATCTACGATGAAAGCTTCACCTGAAAGAACCCCAATGCCAGATTTGTGTGCTGCACGTGCGAAGGTTGATCCGCGCCACGGTTCGGGCAGGGTAAGCCATGCATGTGGACAGCTGGGTTGGCTATGCAAATGTTCGCTCGGAAGGATATTTTTCAAAATCGCATAGCGCGCTTTAAGCTCGGTAATTTGTTCGTCAATGATTTCGGGAAGTTTGCCCTGTTCGATCAACTGCGCTGCTAGTAGCCCTGTGAATAGGCTTGTAGACCAACAATTAATACTTAGAAAGGTGGCAATGTCGTCCAAGATTTTTTTTGGTGCAGAGACGGCGCCTAGGCGGATGCCTGCAGCGGCGCATTTTGAAAGACTAGTCACATACACAGTAATTTCAGGATGACGTGAGGCAATCGTTGGGAGTGGGTTCTTGACGAGAGGTCGATAAACATCATCCTCAATGATGATTACATTATGTTTGTGCGCAATTTGAGCCAATGCCTCGCGCCGTTCCATACTCAAGGTGATGGTTGTTGGGTTGTGAAAATTTGGTAGGAGATAAACGGCAGCAGGATTGTAGCGTTCGCATGCAGCGTCAAATGCCTCGGGTATCATCCCTCCTTGATCCATCGCGACTGGTTTGAGTATAACATTTTGGGATGCGCATAAAGAGATGAAGCCTTGAAACGTTGTGGAATCGGCTAAAACGACTTGGCCTGGCTGGGCAATAGCCCCCAGAGCGCAAGCTAAGCCATGTTGGGCGCCATTTACAACCACAATTCGCTCCAAATCATCATGACCTGTAGCTGAAGATAACCAGCTTGCCATTGCAGCTCGAATTGAAATATGGCCTTCGGGTTGGTGGTAATCTTGAATGGACACGAAACGAGGGTCATCGGCAAATTTTGGCAGTAATTTTTTGGTTGCGCGCAAATATGCATCGGTCGCTGCTCTGTTGACAGATAGATCGCAGTAATCATTCTGATCGACAATTCCATGGCGCGGTGTAAAACGCGTATTTGGCTCGACAATAATTGTACCTTTACCTGAGTGGCTTTCAACAATTCCTCGCGCTTGAAGAACAGAAAATGCTCGGGTCACCGTGGTTAGGTTTACCCCTACTTGTTTAGCGATCTCGCGTTGAGGTGGCAATCTATCGCCAGGCAATAGCTTTTTTGTCGAAACTAATTCGAAGACTTGATTCGCCAGTTGCCGATAAATTGGCACATCAGTTTTGGTTCCGTCTATTCGCTCAAACATATTCTATTCCTTAAAAATAAACTTGTCTGTCAGACAAGTTCAGCGCTATCTTCACCTATGTTTGGCTCATTTGCAAGGGAATGTGTTAAATATTTCTTGTTGACTGACATGTTGTACTTGTTTATAAAATGGCGAATACATATGTATTACATATATTCTGCAAATACGGATCATGCAATGGCAGATATTTGTTTGAATTCAGGGACTAATAAAATTAGGTACCTTAAACGCCAGTAGTTTATGCCAGGTTTTGGCAGATGCTTTTTTAGTTGCAAATATGTTGCAAATGGCAGATTTGGCGAGAAGCCATACAGGGAAGCTTGGGAGGGTACCTTGAACGAAAATAATAATACCAACGGGTTCGTTGTGTTTGATCATGTTCAGAAAAGCTATGATGGTGAAAATCTTGTCGTTAAAGATCTAAATCTATCGATTGCTAAAGGTGAGTTTCTTACAATGCTGGGCCCTTCGGGTTCTGGTAAATCAACGTGCTTGATGATGCTAGCAGGTTTTGAACCAGCGACACATGGTGAAATCTTGCTTGGTGGTACATCAATAAATAACATTTCTCCACATAAACGCGGCATTGGTATGGTGTTTCAAAACTATGCTTTGTTTCCACATATGACCATTGCCGAAAACCTATCCTTCCCACTAGAAGTACGAAAAATGGGTAGGACTGAGCGCGAGAAAAAAGTAAAGCGCGCTCTTGAGATGGTTCAAATGGGATCGTTTGGCGGGCGTCGTCCTGCACAACTTTCTGGTGGGCAACAACAGCGTGTCGCGTTGGCGCGTGCCTTGGTGTTTGAAGCCGAATTGGTGCTGATGGATGAACCTCTTGGTGCGCTTGATAAACAATTACGCGAACATATGCAGTTTGAAATTAAGGCGATTGCCGACAATTTGGGAATTACTGTAGTTTATGTGACCCATGACCAAACAGAAGCGCTGACCATGTCAGACCGTGTCGCTGTGTTTGAAGATGGTCGCATTCAGCAATTAGCACCGCCAGATGAGCTATATGAAGAGCCGAAAAACAGTTTTGTTGCACAATTTATTGGCGAAAATAATACGCTAGCAGGCATTGTTAAAGAAATATCAAAAGACACGGCTCTTGTGCAGTTGGATGGCGGCGAACTTATTGACGCCAAGCCAATTAATGTGAGCGCTGTTGGCGAACGTACACTGGTATCCATTCGCCCAGAACGGGTAGAATTCAACAAAGACCGCCTTCAAAAAGGCGCACACATGCTGAATGCAGAAGTTCTTGAATTTATATATATGGGCGATACCTTCCGTACCAAATTGCGTGTTGCAGGTAGTGAAGATTTTATCGTGAAAACCAGAAATGCACCTGATGCTGTGCGCTTGAAACCAGGCGAAATGATTGAAATTGGCTGGCTATCTCAAGATTGTAGAGCGCTTGATGCTTAATCGCATCGTGATTTTACTATGATTAGCATAATAAATATGGACTGTTTAAAGCCCGACGACAGTGCAAAATATAATATCTAGGGCGAAATTGGGAGATTTAAATGAAATTGACGAAACCACTTATTGGCGCTATCGCACTCGGCCTTGTTGTCGGGAATGCATTCGCCGCAGACATGGCTGATGAGCTAACAATTGTATCTTGGGGTGGCGCTTATTCAAAGTCGCAACTTAAAGCGTATCATGAACCATACACTGCCAAAACTGGCACTGCCATTATTAATGACGAAAGCTCAGGCGAAGCCGTGGCTAAATTGCGCGCGATGAACGAAGCTAAAAACATCACTTGGGATGTAGTTGACGTTGTTGCAGCAGACGCTATGCGCTTGTGTGACGAAGGCTTAGCTCTAGAAATTGACCCAGACACTATGTTAGCTGCTGCCCCTGATGGCACGTCTGCTGCAGATGATTTCGGTGATCTTATGGTTTCTAGCTGTTTCATTCCGCAAATCGTATATTCAACAACATTCGGCTATCGCACAGACTTAGTGGGTGATACACCTCCGACATCTGTTTGTGATGTGTTCGACCTTAAAGCTTATCCTGGTAAGCGCGCATTACAAAAAAGCCCGCTTTATAACCTAGAATGGGCGTTGCTTTGTGACGGTGTTGCTAAAGATAAAGTTTACGACCTTCTTTCAACTGAAGCAGGACAAGACCAAGCTTTGGCTAAATTAGATACAATCAAAGACAGTGTTATTTGGTGGTCTGCTGGTGCTGACACGCCACAACTACTAGCTGATGGCGAAGTTATTATGGGTTCAACTTTCAATGGTCGTTTATTCAGCGTTATTGAAGAGCAAAAACAACCTGTTGCAATGCTATGGGATGCTCAAATGTTTGACCTTGATGGTTGGATTATTCCTGCAGGTTTGTCACCAGAACGCCAAGCACGTGCTTTAGACTATATTATGTTCGCGACAGACACACAGCGTCTTGCTGATCAAAGTAAGTATATTTCTTACGGACCAGCTCGTGCATCTTCTGCACCACTAGTTGGCAAGCATCTTGAGTTGGGCATCGAAATGGCTCCTCATATGCCAACTGATCCGAAAAACGCTACGAACACGTTCCTTACGAACTATGAGTTCTACGCTGACTTCCGTGATGATTTGGACGTTAAATTCCAAGCATGGTTAGCTAATTAAGATCAGTGACAAAAAAGGAAGGGCCGTTGTGGCCCTTCCACACAAATTAAAATAAATATCTAGGATATTGAGGCAATATGAGCGATGCAACTGAAAATGGCCCCGTACTGGCCGCTGACGGCACACCACTTAAGAAAAGCCTAAATCGAGCGCTCCGACGTCAAAAAATCCGAGCATTGTTTTTGGTTTTACCGCTCTTGCTATTTGTATTCTTGACATTCGTACTGCCGATCGGAGACATGTTGTTTCGTTCGGTCAAAAATCAAATTGTTTCTGACACAATCCCCCTTACAGTTGTGGAACTAGCAAGTTGGGATGTTACATCTGGTGATTTACCCAATGAAGCAGTGTACAATGCCCTCGCGCATGATCTGCAAGTTGCAGTGGCTGAAAAAACCCACACTCGACTTGGATCTCGCCTGAATTACGAGAAAACTGGCATGTCTTCCTTGTTCCGTCGATCTGGTCGTCAGATCAAAAAATGGGATCTGAATGATGGTGAACCGTTCAAACAACGCTTTGTCGACGTGCATAAAGGTTGGGGTGATGTCGAAGTTTGGAAGACCATTCAAACTTATTCACCGCCATATACAGACGGTTATTTTCTAAATGCTATTGATCGCAAGGCTGGTGCAGATGGTTCTGTTGCTCGTCCTGAGAACCAACAGATTTATATTAAGTTGCTCAAACGCACTCTGTTCATGTCATTGATCATTACCATTAGTTGTATCTTACTTGGTTTTCCCGTCGCTTTTTTATTGGCGACATTGCCAATGCGCTCCTCGAATTTATTGATGATCCTTGTGCTACTCCCTTTTTGGACTTCGCTCCTTGTGCGCACATCCGCGTGGAAAGTCATGTTGCAAAATCAAGGTGTTATAAATGATGTGCTTGTGTGGCTAGGGCTGGTTGCAGATGATGCACGCTTAACTATGATCAATAATCAATTTGGCACAATCGTCGCCATGACCCATATCCTGCTGCCATTTATGATTTTGCCTATGTATTCAGTGATGCAAACCATCCCTGAAACCTATGTACGTGCTGCAAAATCGCTTGGAGCAACCAATTGGACAGCTTTTTGGCGGGTTTATTTTCCGCAATCAGTTCCTGGAATTGGTGCAGGGTCGATTCTCGTGTTCATCTTATCCATTGGTTATTATATCACCCCAGAACTCGTTGGCGGAACCTCAGGTACATTCATTTCAAACCGCATAGCATTCCATATCTCTAGTTCACTTAACTGGGGTTTAGCGGCGGCGCTTGGTGCCCTTTTGCTCGCTGTGGTGATGCTTCTTTATTACGCTTACGATCGCATCGTTGGTATTGAAAACGTTAAATTAGGATAAAAATCATGGCAGCCATCACTCCGATATCCAAAAAACCAATGTCTTTCGTTCTACCCGTCGTCGCTCTTGCGGGTGCTTTTGGCGGTCAATTTGTAGGTAGCGTTTTAGGTAACGCAATAATAGGCATATTAGTTGGCGCGACCATCATGACAATCCTAGCCTATATGTTCATGAATTCTAACATTCACGAAAGCATAGCGCGTTGGGCCACAGTGCTTGGTATGTTAGTCATCGGGTTGTTTGTAGGTGGCCTTCCAGGTTTGATTGTGTTCGCCATATTCGGTTGGCTATATGCATGGTTTATATATTGGATTGGTAAAGGCCGTTATCGTCAAAACATCGCGCCTTATGCGACAAGTGGCCAAGTGTTGTGGCATCATGGCTTTCGTGTTATCTGCGGTTTAGTCTTTTTCTTCCTCATCGCACCAATCGTGGTTGTTATGCCACTTAGCTTTAACGCTCAGAACTTTTTCACATTTACACCTGAGATGTTACAACTAAAGCCTGAGGGTTTTTCTCTTAAACATTATCAGGATTTTTTCACTAGTGAAGCTTGGCAGCGTTCTTTGAAAAACTCTATTATGATTGCACCTATGGCGACAATTATCTCTGTTGGCCTTGGTACATTGGCGGCTGTTGGCCTTAGCCAATCCCATGTGCCGTTTAAACGACTTATTATGGCAATATTAATCTCACCGATGATCGTACCACTGATAATTTCTGCCACGGGTATGTTCTTCTTTTACTCGACACTTGGGAACTGGATGGAAGATACGCTTGGCTTCAATAAAGGCTTTGTAGGGTATGTAAAAGTTGTGCTAGCTCATGCTGTGCTCGGAATACCATTTGTGATAATCACTGTAACGGCTACATTGGTCGGCTTTGATAATTCTTTAACCCGCGCCGCAGCGAGCATGGGTGCTACCCCTCTCAAAACGTTTTTCAAAGTACAAATGCCACTCATTTTGCCAGGTGTAATTTCTGGTTCTTTGTTTGCATTCATAACTTCATTTGATGAAGTGGTTGTGGTGCTGTTTGTAGGTTCTGCCGCCCAGAAAACCCTGCCTTGGCAAATGTTCATTGGGTTGCGCGAGCAAATAAGCCCAACGATACTTGCCGTCGCGACAATCCTTGTTGTCCTTTCTATGTTATTGCTAGCGTCGTTAGAAATGTTGAGGCGTCGGTCAGAAAGACTGCGCGGCATGTCTCCTGGTTAATGCTAACTAATTATCCGATGGCGCATCAGCGTGAATCATTTTGGAAGCGGCTGAGGCTTATTGCGTCAAATTCGCGCCAATGGCGCATCTGAAAAGTCTACATGTGTCAGGATGCGCGGCCCATCAAATAGGCATCATTCTTATATTTTAAACAATATATATTGGAATTATTTTTTACCAATTTCCCAATTGATCTTAAGCCAATCAGCGATTTCTCGAATGCAAACATTCGCCTGCGGAACGACCTTGCAAAAATTTATAAACGCATGAATTTGCCCAGAATATTCTTTATATTGTACGTCAACGCCGCATTGGTTTAGCTGTTCGGCATACTGGGAGGCTTCATCTCGTAAGGGGTCGAACCCAGCTGAAACTATATAAGCCTTGGGTTGGGCGGCTAATTCTTTATTATTAAGTGGGGAGATGCGGATGTCAGACAAATCCGCTGTCTCGGAGGTGTAGTTATCAATAAAAAAGCTTAATCGTGCTTTGGGCAATATATATGCGGCTGGCAGTTCTGCTGCCGAATTTGTTGATAATGTGCTATCTAGGCCAGGGTAAATTAGTACTTGCAAAAATGGTATGTCATTGCCTGAAAGAGCTTGTTGTTGGCAAATGACAGCGGCGAGGTTTCCCCCCGCGCTGTCACCACAAACACCAATACGACTAGCATCACCGTCCCATTTTTCTACATTTTCTTTGACCCATTTGAAAGCAGCGATTGCGTCATCAATTCCGGCGGGAAATTTACTTTCTGGTGCGCGCCTATAGTCGACCGCGATCACGATGCAGTTGCCCCATTTGGCCAATTTTCCGCATATTCCATCATGGGTTTCTAAATCACCCTGCATAAAGCCGCCTCCATGGAAATATAACAAGATGGGTATGTTTTTACTCTTTTGGGCAGTGTCACTATATAGGCGCGCGTTCAGCTTCCCTTCTGCACCCATAATTACGATATTTTCTTTGCGCAATAAAGCGGGGCATGCTTCATCAAATAACGCGGTCCCAGCCAACATGTTTAATCTGCTTTGCTTAACGGAGGGTGCAGGAGCATTGCGAGCAGTTTTTTGAATAAAATGACCAATGGCTTGAGCCTTAGTATCCATTAACCGCGCGCCTAAGCGTTTGCGGCGTCCAAAAAAATAAAGTTTTGCAAATGTCTCTGATGAGTTGATCAGGTATTTGTTAATATTGAGCTTTAAATTTTTTAGCATATCAATCTCATTTCAACTTTGTTGGATGGTGTCGGTCAATAAAAATAAATATACCTAAAGGCCACAAATTGACTATTTCATATAATTATGAGAAAAGAAATAAAATTAGTACAATTAGATAAAAATAAGTATATTAGTGGTAAAAATGAAAATTCAGTTTACCAAAAGAGGGGTGATAAAATGTCCGAAATCGTTGATCGTCGTAATTTAGATTTTATTCTATTTGAAATGTTGAAAATTCAGGAATTGTTTGAGGAAGAGCGTTATCAAGACTATGACCGAGATGCGGTAGGTGCCATGCTTGATGTATCAGAGCAAATTGCCGAAAAATATTACTTACCCATTGCCGGTAAATTAGATGCGAATGAACCTCAGTATGTGGATGGTAAAGTGCAAATAATACCAGAAGTTGGCGAGGCGATTGCAGCATTTGCTAACGCAGGAATGTTTGGCGTGGGGTTTGATGAAGATGTGGGAGGTTTGCAACTGCCTTGGGTGGTGACAACGGCCATAAATGGACTATTTATGGCGGCAAATTTGGCGGTGGCAAATTATGCTTTTTTGACGGTGGCCGCAGCAAATATGCTAAATGCCTTTGGCGATGATACACAAAAATCCACTTTTCTGCCTGCCATGTTAACGGGTAAATGGTTCGGAACTATGTGCTTGTCCGAACCGAATGCAGGTTCCTCGTTGGGGGATATAACCACTCGTGCTATTCAGAATGACGATGGAAGCTTTAATATTATTGGCAGTAAAATGTGGATATCTGGAGGCGATCATGAAATGGCTGAAAATATTATTCATATGGTTTTAGCGAAAACAAACACTAAAAGCGCGGGAGTGAAGGGCATTTCACTATTCATTGTGCCTAAATATAAGCTTGATGAAAATGGCAAGCCAAATGAATTCAATCATGTCGCATTGGCAGGTTTGAATCATAAAATGGGGCAGCGCGGTACTGTAAATTGCCTTCTAAATTTTGGTGAAGCGGGTGACACTGTTGGCTATATGATTGGTGAGCCAAATAACGGCTTGAAATATATGTTTCATATGATGAATGAGGCGCGGGTTGGAGTTGGTCACGCATCAGTTATGTCGGGTCTTGCCGGGTATTTACATTCGCTAGCATATGCTAAAGAAAGGCGGCAGGGACGTTTGCCATACGCCTCAGATCCATCAAATGCGCAGGTGCCAATCATTGCGCATGCAGATGTGAAACGCATGCTTTTAATGCAAAAATCCGCGGTTGAAGGTGGTTTGGCACTCACTTCATATTGTGCCTATTTAGTTGATAAACAAAAGGTTTGCAACGGTGATGTCGGAGCTAAAAATATTGAACTTCTACTGGGTATTCTTACGCCAGTGGCAAAAAGTTGGCCCGCAGAGCATTGTCTCGAGGCAAATAAATGGGCAATGCAAGTATTGGGTGGGTACGGTTATGCTCGAGATTACCCCGTTGAACGACATTATCGTGATAATCGGTTGAATCATATTCACGAAGGTACATTTGGCATTCAGGGTCGTGATGTTTTGGGTCGGAAAATGCAAATTGAAAATGGGCGTTGTTTGCAATTGTTAAAAGTTGAAATGCAAAAGACCATGGACGAGGCGCGGCAGTTTGGGCAGTTGTCGGATCAGGTGAAAAATCTTTCGGCTGCGCTCTTTTCGGTTGAGCTGGCAACACGCAAAGTCGTAGACTGCAAAGATAAAAATATCAGCTTGGCAAACGCTACATTATATCTTGATGCTTTCGGTATTGTGGTTGTGGCATGGTTGTGGTTATGGCAAGGAGTGATTGCCCTTCAAGCGCTGACGGATGATGATCTAGTGAAAGCTGAGGTTGGTTTTTATCAAGGAAAATACCAATGCTCAAAATATTTTTATACTTATGAGTTGCCCAAAATCTACCCTTCGCTTAACATCGTTGCTGAGTTAGATGATATTTGTGTAACAATGGATGAAGATTATTTCTAGTTATAAATATCTCTTGTAATGTCATCCGAAATAAATTCATTTTAAGTGATGGTTATATCGTATGAATAAGTGGTTGAATTATGAATGAAATAGCATCGAACTTGCGCGTGCAGGGGCGTCGAGCAGCACAGCGTCGGTCAAAACAAACCCAAGGGAAAATCATTCAAGCCGCCATTCTTATATTGGCAGAGTGCGGACTGGCGGGCTTAACGCACCGTGCGGTAGCAAAGCGCGCCAAAGTATCCTTGGCTGCAACAACTTATTACTATAAAACCAAAACTGATATTATTGCCGATATTTCCAATTTTTTGATGAATAACCAAGTTGATCAGGATGAGCAAATTATTCAGATTTTGCCAACTGATCAAGAGGCGCATCCTGTTCTTGAGTTTGTTTTGAATCTGACGGATGCCAAAAAAGTGATGCTGTTGGCTTGGTTGGAAATTCAATTTGAATCTGGTCGAAAAGCCGAAGTTGATACAAGTGTACAGGGGTGGCAGGCGTTTTTTAGACAGCTTGGCTGGAATGCTGCCATGCCAATTGGTAAATCAGAGTTGGATTTGGCAATTGGATTGATCATAATGTCACTATCTCAAAGGCTTGATTTTGAAGATATGAAGTTGGTGTTTCTTGAGGGGGGAGACCCATTTCAGAAGTGGATGAAAGTCACGCCAGCTAAGCGCGAAATGAAATCGGAAGTGAGTCGCTCAACACCTAAAGCTAAGGCCACCCACCAACGTATTTTGCAAGCCGCAATCTCCATAATGGTCGAAAATGGTGCCTCCGCCGTCAACTACAGAGCCATTGCAAAAAAAATGGAGCTGACGCCTGCCGCAATTAAATACTATTTTTTGTCTTTGCAAGACTTGTTACGTGAGGCTCAGAGTGAATTGTTTGGGCTTTCAAAATCACGATACCGCGAAACGATGGGAGTGGTGAGCTATAGTAGGTTAGAAATTAACGAGCTTGTTGACTTAACAACAACTGTGTTTTTTCGCGAGGCCACCGAATTTGGTGGGCTAAATTTGGCCAATTATGGCATTTGGCTCGAGGCCGCACGCGAACCAGAGTTGCAACCGATGGTTTGGGCGGCAATTGATGATCAGGCGAATGCTTGGCTTAGAGTGTTGAGTGTTTTGAGTGTTGAAATTTCGCCTTTGGATGCATTTGTCATGCAAGCCTCATATATTGGAAAACTCATTCGAATTGTCTGCACAGGCTCTTCGACACAGGATTTGGCACTGGTGCGCGGTGAGTTTTCCGAGGCCATTAGAAGCCTATTAAAATCCAACTAATAAATGGTACAAATAAATAAAAATTGACAAATATCATTTTATTCTTTTATGTTTAGCATCTGTAATGTGCAGTTTAAAATAAAGGAATTAAAATGAATATGAATAAGCTGTTTTCGCTTGAAGGTAAAATCGCATTGGTGACGGGCGGTTCTAGAGGCATCGGTAAAATGATTGCCGAGGGATTTATTGCGCAGGGTGCAAAAGTTTATATAAGTGCAAGAAGCCAGAGGGATTGTGACGAGACTGTTGCTGAACTCGGAGCAAATTGTATTGCTTTACCTGCTGATATTTCTACTGTTGCAGGGTGCGAACAACTAACTGCCCTTTTGCAGGAACATGAACAATCACTAAATATTTTGGTAAATAATGCAGGCGCAGCTTGGGGCGCAGAATTTGCAGACTTTCCAGAAAGTGGTTGGGATAAGGTGATGGATTTGAACGTTAAGACGCCTTTCTTTTTGACGCAAAAATTATTTACAATGCTTAAAGCAGGTGCTTGTGCTGAAAGCCCTGCGAAAGTCATAAACATTGGGTCGATTGATGGCCAACGTTTGAGCCAGTGGGAAACTTATTCCTACCAAGCGTCCAAGGCGGCAATTCTATATTTAACTAAACGAATGGCTGCACGTTTGGTGCAAGACGATATAAATGTAACCGCCATCGCACCTGGTGCGTTTGCTACAAAACTTAACCGCGTTGCGCTTGATGAATCGGATAAAGTTGCCAAAGCCATCCCTGCAAAACGTATAGGTTATGACGAAGACATGGCTGCCGCGGCGATATATTTAGCGGCTCGCTCGGGCGATTATGTCGTGGGCCACACATTGACGGTTGATGGCGGTATGGTGAATGCCGAAGTGGGTGTTAATATTATTGAATGACCCTGAGAATGGCGTTGATGAAATTCCAATTAAATCAACCATAAGTGATGAGTTTGGTTGACCTACCATGTGATTATATTGTTTTAGAGGCCGGCGAACTTTCTCTAAAACAATACACTTGTTGATAAAACTATACTTAGAATTCAACATATTTAGTAATTTCTGTAGTAATTACCAAGATTCACGGCAATTAATGCAAATTTTGTGTATTTTTCAGATTTATCTTGATTTTAAAAATCTTAAAACTATACTCTAAATTCAACGATAAGAGAATTTGTCGTGACAATGGTTGATTCGACCACCAGGGAGGAAATGAATATGAATAAATTTAAATTGGCATTATTAGGAGCAAGTTCGCTCATGTTAAGCGCGGCACTTACTGTTGCGCCAACCCAAGCAGAAACCTTGAAAATCGCATTTATCGACGCGCTTTCAGGCCCTTTTGCTGCGACTGGTTTAGGAAGCGGTAGAGAGCTTAAACATGCTGTAGAAAAATTTTTAGACGGTAAGGAAATTGCGGGAGAAGCTCTTGAGGTTGAGTTTTTAGAGTTAGACGGCAAAATCAATCCTAAAGAATCTTTGGTCCAGTTGCAAAATGCTATTAGCCAAGGGGCTAAATATATTTTCCACAATAGTGGTTCTAGTGTTGGTCATGCACTTGTGGGTGCTATTAATAAGCACAATAAACGTAACCCAGACAATCGTGTGCTTTACCTTAACTATGGCGCCATTGACCCTGCATTAACAGGCGAAAAATGTAGCTTCTGGCATTTCATGATTGATGCCAATGTGAATATGAAGGTGAGCGCGCTAGTTGATGAAATTGCCAAAAACCCAGATGTTAAAAAAGCCTATATCATTGGTCAAGATTATTCTTTTGGTAAAGCTTTTTCAGCCGCTGCTAAAAAATATCTAGCTGAAAGACGTCCAGATATTGAAGTTGTTGGTGATCAACTGCATCCAATTGGTAAAGTAAAAGATTTTACACCATATGCGCAAAAAATATTGCGTTCAGATGCTGATGTTATTTTGACAGGTAACTGGGGTGCTGACATGATTAATCTTGCGAAATCTGTAAAAGAAATTGGTACTCAAGCCAATATTTACGGAATTTATGCATACGGTCCAGGCGTAAGTGCTGTGGTTGGCGAAAGTGGCTTGGGTAAATTGTCTATTGTAACTCAAGGTCATATCAACCCACCTAAAACACCTGAATGGGCAACTTATGTCGATGAGTTTTTGGCAAAACATCCAGGTAATGACATGAGCAATGAGCGCACAGTTTATGGCGTGCAAATGTTGGGTGAAGCATTTGTGAAGGCTGGTGGTACAGACCCACTTAAAGTGGCTTATGCATTAGAGAACCTCGAGTTCACCACAATTAGTGGCGACAAAGTGGTAATGCGCGGCAAAGATCATCAAATGCAAATGCCATTGCAAGTTATGGCGCATTCTAATGACAGCTTGGCATACGATTTTGACCAATCTGGTTTTGGTGTGGTGACACAATCAAGCATTCCGCTGGAAAATAACACGCTTGAAACATCGTGCGAAATGCAACGTCCGTCATAATCATATGTCGGTTTGAAAGTGTTTTTTCTGGATCGTATGTAGAGCATGCGATCCAGTTTAACGTTTAATATTATACAACTTTATAGAGGTGAATTGTGCTTGAAACCATAATCTTTTCCTTGCTGAATGGCCTAGTTTACGGGCTACTTCTGTTTTTGCTCGCCAGTGGGCTGACGCTTATTTTCTCAATGATGGGCGTGCTAAACTTGGCGCATGCCGGCTTTTACATGTTAGCCGCTTATTTTGCTTACACAATTTCAATTTATTTTGGCTTTTGGTTTGGCCTATTGCTAGCGCCAATTATTGTCGGGTTTATTGGGGCGATGGTCGAGCGATACGGGCTTCGACAAGTGCATCAATTTGGTCATGTGCCTGAGTTGATTTTCACCTTCGGAGTGGCATTCTTACTCGAAGAATTGGTGCAATTTTTCTGGGGGCGCGA
The DNA here is from genome assembly GCA_051531935.1 of Hyphomicrobiales bacterium. Taxonomy (GTDB): domain Bacteria; phylum Pseudomonadota; class Alphaproteobacteria; order Rhizobiales; family OSC116; genus OCS116. The sequence goes on along the minus strand of JAOPTR010000016.1, from coordinate 181,403 downwards.
TCAGTTAGCCTATAACAAACCAGAGATTCTGGAAGGCACGTTATTCACCTTATTTGGTGCAGATTTTCCTATATATAAAATGTTTATGCTGCTGGTTTCGGTGGCAATATTTATCAGTTTGTTTTTGGTCTTAAAACACACCCGCATCGGCTTGATCATCCGTGCCGCGGTTGGGCATCCGCAAGTGGTTGGAATGCTAGGTCATAATGTACCGCTTATTTTTATGGTCACATTTGGTGTGGGTACTGCTTTGGCAGGCTTAGCAGGCGCCATTGCAGGCCCTGTTTTGGGTACATACCCTGGCATGGCGGGCGGTCTAGGTGGCATAATGTTCGTAGTTGTAATTTTTGGTGGGCTTGGTTCACTTGGTGGTGCTTTCATCGCATCACTGCTGATAGGGCTGATACAGACGTTTGCCATCGCCATTGATGGTTCTTTGGCAGATATATTGCTGATGTTTGATATTGTAGTGACGGAACAAACATTTATGTATGACATTTGGGTAACTACAATGCCGCAAGTTGCGCCATTGATACCTTATTTAATGATGGTTGTGATGTTGATTTTTCGCCCAACTGGTCTTATGGGAGCGCGTGAATCATGAGTGAATTAACCCAATTACGTAAAGCTGATAACCTTAAACGTAAAAAAACACTGCGCTTATTGTGGCTTGGTTTTGCCGTTATATTGTTGGTGTCGCCGCTTTTGGCAACAAATTTTGGCATAACAATTTTAACCCAAATCTGTGTCGCGTCAGTTTTTGCTTTGGCCTATAATATGTTGCTAGGGCAGGGCGGTATGTTGTCATTTGGCCATGCAGTTTATTTTGGCCTTGGTGGCTATGCTTCCATCCATCTTATGGAATATGTCGGTACAGGCGGGGCACCCATTCCTTTGGTTTTGACTCCGATTTTTGGTGGCTTGTTTGGTCTTGTGGCAGCGTTTTTAATCGGCAGTTTTTCGACCCGCCGCGCGGGTACAGTTTTTGCTATGATTTCATTTGGTATTGCCGAGCTTGTCGCCGCTTCTGCGATTATTTTAGTCGGCTTCTTTGGTGGCGAAGAGGGTATGAGTTCAGACCGTACCATGGGTCCATCATTCTTTGGTTATGAAATGATACCGCAAATAGAAGTTTATTATTTTGCTGCAGTTTGGTTTTTCTTGGCGACGTTTGTAATGTATTATTTCTCTCGTTCACCTGCAGGGCGGATGGCAAATGCAGTGAGAGATAATGCCGAACGGGCACAATTTATCGGCTATAGCCCGAAAAAAGTACGCTTGGTTAGCTTTGTTGCATCTGGCTTTTTTGCAGGCATTGCGGGTGGCATATTTGCCATTCAATATGAAATCGTTACGGATTCAAATCTAAACACCGCTGCGTCTGGTATGGTTATGTTGCAAGCCTATATTGGTGGTATCGGTTATTTCGTCGGGCCTATTGTTGGCGCGATTGTGATGACCATGTTAAACACCGTGGTTAGCGGCATGACCGATTTGTGGTTACTCTATACGGGGTTGTTATTCATCGGCACGGTTTTGTTGGCCCCTAATGGTTTGACAGGGCTAATTATGATGCATGCAGATGCCTATCGAAATGGCAAACTCGCCTCACTGGTAAAACCGTACTTAATTGGGCTTATTCCGCTCACGGCAGCGTTTGTTGGGGTGATTAGCTTGGTGGAAATGTTCAGCCATCGTAATGAGGCAGCGGTTGGCGATGATGTCATCACACTATTCTTTATGAGTGTGGACGTTTCGACTTCACTCTGGTGGATTGGCTTTGGTGTGTTGAGTGTTGTTGGCTTAATTGGACTGCGTTTTACCATACCTATGGTGCGTGTCGCATGGCATGATGCCAACCAGAAACAGACTTTGGCAACAAGTTTAACTGAACAGGAGGGTGGGCAATGACCAACGCAATCTCACTAACTGAATTGAAAAAATCTTTTGGCCAAATGGAGATTATTCGCGGCGTTAACCTCGATATTAAAAAAGGTGAGCGTCATGCGGTTATCGGGCCAAATGGTGCTGGTAAATCTACCTTATTTCATCTTATCAGCGGGCATTACCAGCCGACATCTGGGAGTGTATTGCTTAACGATGAAGAAATTGGTGGAGTTTTGCCGTATGACATTTACCGTAAGGGTCTAGCCAGAAGTTTTCAGGTGACCAATATATTTCCTCATTTAAGCGTATATGAAAATGTTAGATGTGGAGCAATGTGGGCTTGTGGCTATGGTTATTCGTTTTGGCAGCAAGTCGAGAATCTAGAAGATGTGAACTTAATCACCGAAGAAATTCTCGAAAAAATCAGCTTAACTCATCGATATAATGTATCAGCGTCTTTGCTTTCCTATGCCGAACAACGTGCGCTAGAAATCGGCATTACGTTAGCGGGTGGAGCAGAGGTGATTATGCTTGATGAACCAACCGCAGGTATGAGTATCGGTGAAACCGAGCAAGCAGTTGAGCTTATTCGCTCGGTAACTGAAGATAAAACCTTGGTGATAGTCGAGCATGATATGGGCGTGGTGTTCGATTTGGCTGATAGAATATCGGTTTTGGTTTATGGCGAAATTATCGCAACAGATACACCAATCGCCATTCGATCCAACGCTTTGGTGCAAGAAGCTTATTTAGGAACTGAGGTGCAAACAGATGCTTAAAGTTAAAGATTTACATGCTTTTTATGGCAAGAGTCATATTCTACAAGGTGTTTCGTTTGAGGTTGGTAAAGGTGAGATTGTTAGCTTGCTAGGTCGTAACGGGGTTGGCCGCTCCACGACGGTTAAAGCCATTATGGGCGAAGTGGACTGCAATGGTTCGGTATTGTTAAATGACGAAGAGATTGTTGGCCTGGATTCCCACCAAATTGCCAGAAAAGGCTTAGGCATTGTGCTTGAAAATCGGGATGTCTTTCCTGCGCTGACAGTGCGTGAAAACCTCATCCTTGGCATAAAAGACATGCGTAAAACTGGCCGTTGGAAAATTGAGGACATGTTTGATATGTTTCCTAATTTAGCGCGCCGCGCCGATGTTGCTGCAGGGGCTTTAAGTGGTGGTGAGCAACAAATGCTTGCCATGTGTCGTGCACTAATGGGTGATCCAGATTTAATCATGGTTGATGAACCGACCGAAGGACTAGCCCCTAAAGTGGTGGATCAAGTGGGAGACTTGCTTATTGAGATTGCCAAAAGAGGTGTTTCTATTTTGTTGATTGAACAAAAGCTGACCATCGCGTTGAGGATTTCGGCGCGGATATATGTCATGGGGCATGGCCGTGTGGTTTATGAAGGTACATCAGCTGAATTTGAAAAAAATGAACAAATCCGAAAAGATTGGCTCGAAGTCTAGCCAAATATCAATCGGTTTTAACCATAAGAAAAGAGAAGACAATGGCAGTAAGAAGTATTGCACGCATCATAAGTGATCTTGCTACGGAAAAGCCTGACGCTGTGGCCATTACAGTTGAAGCACAAGAAATAACCCGCCAAGAGTTTGAGTTAAGTACCAATCGTTTGGCAAGGGCTTATTTGAATTTGGGGGTAAAGGAGGGTGATTTTGTCACCATAATGTTGCCCAATTCGATAGAGTTTTATCAAGCCTGTATCGCCTTATGGAAGATTGGTGCCACGCCGCAACCTGTTTCATCTAGATTGCCGCTTATGGAGTTGCGGGGCATTATTGAGCTTGCAAACCCAAGCCTGTTGATTGGCACGGATAACAAAGACATTGGAGATTGCAAAATTTTGCCATGTGGATATACGCCAGATGCAGAACTTTCTGATCAAAGATTGCCCGAAATCACCAGCCGATATTATAAAGCCATGACCTCTGGCGGCAGCACAGGGCGGCCTAAACTAATCATCTCTGAATATAAGGGCGAGTTGGATACTGAAATTCCGTCCGTTTTACGCATTACTCAAGGCGAAACTCACCTTGTGCCAGGGCCACTTTATCATAATGCGCCGTTTGGGTTTTCTATGGATGGGCTATTGCGCGGCAACCATTTGGTAGTGATGAAAAAATTCAACGCCGAAGAATGCTTGGAATTGTTACATAAATATAAGATTAATTGGGTATTTATGGTGCCAACCATGATGCAACGTATTTGGAAGTTAGGTGACGAAAAACGCGCCGAAGCGAATTTGGCTGCTTTACGCATTATATTGCACACAGCAGGCCCGTGCCCCGCATGGCTGAAACAAGAATGGATTGATTGGGTTGGGCCCGAAACTGTTCATGAGCTTTATGGTGGCACAGAAGCGGCAGGCGTGACTTGGATTACGGGCACAGATTGGCTCACGCATAAAGGGTCGGTCGGCAAAATAGAGCCTAAATATGTAGAAGCCGAGTTGAAGATTGTCGATAAGAATGGCGAAACAGTGCCAACAGGCACTTTGGGCGAAGTTTATATATTGCCCAAAGCTGGCCAAGGCAGCACATACCATTATTTAGGTGCAGAAGCCGATAGTTTAGAAGGTGGTTGGGAAAGTATTGGTGATTTGGGCTACGTTGATGCTGACGGTTATTTATATTTAGGTGATCGCAAAAAAGATCTGATTATTTGCGGTGGTGCGAATATTTATCCAGCTGAGGTTGAAGCAGCGATTGATTCTCATCCTGCCGTTATGTCTTGTGCGGTGGTTGGAATGGAACATGAAGATTTAGGACAAGTGGTTCATGCTGTGGTTGAAACACGTGAAAAACTATCTGAAGCCGCGTTGCAAACTTATTTAGAAGAATTTTTAGTGCGTTATAAGATACCGCGCACTATCGATTTTGTAAACGAGCCAGTGCGTAGTGATGCGGGCAAAGTGCGGCGTTCTGAATTACTCAAAGCGGCCGCATCGGTTTGAGTGAAAATAATGGCTTGAAAACTCTATTTTAAGCGGGTTTTTAAGCCATTTAGGAAAATATTGGAATAATGGTCGGCAATTTGGATGGGTGTCCATTCGGAGCCACGGTTAAACCAAATCGGGTACCAATGCCCCATGCCAGTGATAACCCGCTGCGCAAAGTATACATCAACTTTTCGAAAATGGCCGCTGGCTATCGAATTTCGATAATCATCTTGGGTTGTGCCAATGGTTTGAAGAATGTCTGAAACATATTTGTTTCTGGGCTCTTCAGTTAGGTAATTGATGTTATGGAATGTACTTTTTGGCCCGCATGGGGTGTCGTGAAGCATAAGTAATAAGCGGGTGTTTTGAATGACTAAATCTGCGCCTTCTAAATTTTTATTGATCAAATGTGCGTAAATTTCTTTTTCTTGATCATGTCCGCGCTGCAGGCAAGCCAGAAGTAATTCTTCTTTATCATCAAAATGATAATAAATGCCAGCTCTGGAAATGCCGACATCTTGAGCGATGCTCTCAATTGATGCGCCCATAACGCCTTTGCGGTTGAAATTATCAGCCGCAATGCGCAGTAAATTATCAAATTTTGTTTCGCGCTTGTTGAGTTGCGCATGTTTGTTTAAAAACGAATCTAAGCTTGGTGGCGCCGGCCATGTTGGCGGTGGTAAGTCGCGACGACATATGCCGTGGGTTATAATGTTGTCAATATATTCAATGGCTTCAGAAGTTGTATAATAGTCATTTTCAGAATACCAGAAATAAAGCCAATCGAGTATGGATATCAACGCGACCGCTGTTAGTAAGGGGTTGTCGCTGGTTATTGTGCCATCTGCAACGCCCATTTCTATAATCGTCGCTAGTTTTTTGGCATTGTTCCAACGTTGCTTATGCACGTCTTGGCTGTATTTTTCGGGTAAGGCGTCAATGTCGGTAAACATAATCATCCGTTGACCGCCACGTTTCAGCCGGCCTCGCACAAAGCGACGAATAATTTCTAGGCCATCAATACCGTTTTCTGTAACCGCATCCATTTCCTGCTCATATCTACGCAACCCGCTTATATAGCAGGAGTAGATGAGCTCTTCTTTGTCGCTAAAATAGTGATATAATGCGCCAGGTACCATGTTGAGAGAAGTGGCAATATGTTCCATGGTCACTTTGGCAAAACTATGCCGCGCAAATAGGCTTGATGCTGCCCTCATAATTTCATCTGTTTTATCGCTCACTTTAGGTTTCCAATAGCTTATTCAATTGCATTCTGATTGGGGCAATAAAGCAGTACACCATTTTAGTTGATGCGTAAACTGCTCAACTATAAATTTCAATTCAGCGTAAATTTAAAATTATACACAATATTCATATTTTATATATATGTTTTTGAATTTAGGAGAAGCTGTTGCAATTATTCGCCAATAATAGTGGTTACTTGTTGCAATCACATTTTCTATAAGTTAACAATATATTCAAATTATTTGCAGCATGGCAATTGCGTTTCGAATAAGTGCGGTAAATATTAAAATAATAACAATGACTATAAGAGGTGGAAATATGACCATTCGGTTTGATGGACAAGTGGCGATTGTAACGGGTGCAGGCAACGGATTAGGTAAATCGCATGCCTTAGAACTTGCTGCTCGAGGTGCAAAAGTTGTGGTCAATGATTTAGGTGGCTCGCTCGGTGGGGAAGGTGGTTCGCTCAGCGCTGCCGACCAAGTGGTGGCTCAAATTATTGCTGCTGGTGGTGAGGCGATTGCCAATGGCGCAAATGTCACAATTCAATCTCAAGTCGAAACCATGGTGGATGAAGCGGTTGGTAAGTGGGGGCGGGTTGACATTTTGGTTAACAATGCAGGCATTTTGCGCGATAAAAGCTTTGCCAAAATGGATTTGGAGAATTTTACCGCTGTAATTGATGTGCATTTAATTGGTGCCGCCAATTGTACCAAAGCTGTGTGGGATATTATGCGCGAGCAAAATTATGGCCGCATCATCATGACTACATCATCATCTGGCCTTTACGGTAATTTTGGCCAAGCCAATTATGGAGCGGCAAAAATGGGCGTTGCTGGCTTAATGAACACATTGCATCTTGAGGGTGCAAAATATGGCATTCACGTAAATTGCTTGGCCCCTGCTGCCGCCACCCGCATGACCGAAGATCTGTTCACCGAAGAGTTGAACGGCTTGCTAACCGTCGAAAGTGTAACTGCAGCTTTGGTATATTTGGCTTCAAATGACACGCCATCACGAGTTATATTATGTGCAGGCGCGGGCGTTTATGCTGCCACTCATATCTATGAAACCGAAGGCGTATTTTTACCGCCCGAACAACAAACACCCGAAAATGTTGCAGCGAATATTGATAAAATATTAGATGCCACAGCACAAGTGGTTATGCCTGAAGGCGGAGAGCAAGTGATTAAGTTCTCGAAAAAAGCTGCAGATGCACTTGGAATTAAATTAGAAAAAGAGGATGCATAATTATGCGCGAAGCTGTCATCGTTTCTACTGCGAGAACACCCATAGGCAAGGCCTATCGTGGTGCATTTAACAACACGCCTGCGGGCGCTTTGGGCGCACATGCCATATCTAATGCGGTTAGCCGCGCGGGTATTGACCCCGCCGAAATAGACGATGTTGTGATGGGTTGCAATATGCAACATGGCACCAGTGCGTGGAACATTGCACGCATTAGCCTTTTACGAGCAGGACTTCCTGTTTCGGTTTCAGGCCAATCAATAGATCGGGCATGTTCATCTGGCTTAATGGCAATTTCGATTGCCGCCAAACAAATTATGGTCGATGGTATGTCAGTTGCTATTGGTGGTGGTGTTGAGTCAATTTCAACCAACCAAGTTGAGCAAGCGTTTATCACGCCAGACCCATGGTTGATGGAACATAAGCCCGCATTATATATGTCAATGTTAGAAACCGCCGAGATTGTGGCCGACAGATACAATGTTTCGCGCGATGCTCAAGATGAATATGCATTGCAAAGCCAACTTCGCACTGCTGCCGCGCAAGATGCAGGTAAGTATGACGATGAAATTGTACCTATGTCATCTGTCATGAAGGTGATGGACAGACAGACTAAACAGGTTTCTGAACAACAAGTAACATTGTCTAAAGATGAAGGTAACCGACCTGACACTAACCTAGAAGGGCTAAACGGCTTGCCATTGGTTTACCAAAGCGGCCAGACCATCAAACTGGGTAAATACATAACCGCGGGCAACGCTAGCCAATTGTCGGATGGTGCATCGGCCAGCGTTTTGATGGAAGCCAAGGATGCTGAACGCCGTGGCTTGCAACCTCTTGGTGCTTATCGTGGTATGGCGGTTGCAGGGCTTGAACCCGATGAAATGGGCATTGGACCAATTTATGCCATCCCAAAATTATTGAAAGCAAATGGGCTTAAAATGGATGATATTGGCTTATGGGAGCTGAATGAGGCTTTTGCTTGTCAGGTCATACATAGTCGCAATGTATTGGGGATTCCTGATGAAAATTTAAATGTTAATGGTGGCGCCATTTCAATTGGCCACCCTTATGGTATGTCGGGTGCGCGCATGGTTGGTCATGCATTGATAGAAGGCAAGAGACGCGGTGTAAAATATGTTGTGGTTACCATGTGTGTTGGCGGTGGCATGGGTGCTGCTGGCTTGTTCGAAGTTTTCTAACTCAGTTTTCTTGAAGGCCTGATTTGAAATTTACAAAGATTTAAAATCAGGCCAATTAAGCAGAGATATTCTATATGTCATCTTATGAATGAATAAGCTTCAAGAAGATTCGTGGTTCTTATATGACTCTCGTGTTTTTCTGAAATGTCAAAAAAACAACAAGCGCCCACGTATCACCAATGGTTGGTAGTTCAATTTTTTGATTGAGTTAATGAACCGTCAATAGCAGGACGAAGTTGAGCGAATGCATTATATAGATGATCCATTAACGCCCGAACGCGCGGGTTAACTCGTAAGTCCTTATGGGTAAGTACCCAAATTTCCATGTCTGCCTGTGGTTTGTTATCATCTAAGCGAATTAGCTTCGGATTGTTATCTCCCATATAACAGGGCAATATTCCAACACCACGGCTCAGCTCAATCATTCTTTCGGCAATGGCGGGCGTGCTGATTTGTGCGATAATATTTGCGGGGATGGTCGGTGTTTTAGCGCGTTCATAATCCCATCCAATCCAACGGTCTAAAGACGGTCGAGTTTGAACATATTGAGGTGAGGCATATATCGCAACAGGGCTGTTGGCAATTTTCTTGCCATAGGCTGTGTCGGGCGGAAGTGAAGTTATTCGAATGATAACATCGGCTTCGCGCAAAGAGAGTTTCAAAAGATCATTCGTGGCGTCGACATTCAGTTCAATCATCGGATATTGCCGCATGAAATTATCTAATGAATTATATAATAATGAAATATAGAGGCTATCAGAAAGAGAAACCTTTAAAGCGCCAGCCAAGCCCGTTTCAGCAGAAAATGCAGCACGGTCGATATCGGCCACATTCATTTCTACTTGTTTAGCGATTGGCAAGATACGGCTGCCCAACTCGGTGAGGCATTGGCCGTTTTGACGGCGTTCTAGCAACGGGTTGCCAAGCACTGTCTGCAAATTGCGCAAATGACGCGAGACTGTGGCGTGAGTGACACCAATATTCTTTGCAGCAGAACGAATAGAGCCAGTTTCAACAACAGCAAGAAATACGCGTAAATCATCCCAGTTCATATTCGATTCTTTCTAGGATGGATAATATTTTATCCATCATGGTTCAGTATTGGGTAATTTATAATCCATACTGTTTGAATTATCAATAGTTGTCGGCAAGTTGATGTTGGCATAATTATTGGAGATATAAATGACATATCAAATTAAACTTATTGAAGCAGACATTCGAAACCCAATGGATGGCAACATGTTGTTGGGATTGGAATTTGACGGAAAATTGGTTGCGAAACTGGAATATTTTTGGGACGAGAAGAAATTTAGCTCTGTGTTTCATGGCAATGCACCAAGCTTGCCAGTTGCGGCGCACCCAATGACATTATTACAAAAACCAATAGCAGCGCTCTATGCGGCCAAAACCGAAAAGCACACAATCATCACCGATGTATTTCAAGATCATAAAATTTCAATTCAATTATAGGTAATGCAATGAAAAATATATATTTTAAAACCGCCATTGCCATTGCCATGGCAAATGGTTTCGCGCTTATGTTTGGAGTAAATGCTACATTTGCCACGGAACAATATGGCACTGGCATTGCAGCTTTTTATAATTCTTCAGATCCAACAACTGCGCAAATCAATAAAAACAAAATTACCGAACTTGGTTGTGAATTACGTTTAGATGGATTTATTGCCTTTGCCCAAGGTAAAATTGAGCTGGCCACGCCCAACAAATATTTAATTTTGGCATGCGAAACAGAGCTACTTGGTAACGAAGAAGGTCGAAATGCAATTGGTAACTTGATTGCGAATGCTGAAAATTTGGCCATTATGGAAGGTGATATAACTGACTTTCCAGAAGGTGTGCGAGATAGCGAGGTTGGTAACCGTCAATATATTCTGAAAATTAGTCATTACAATAATAAGGATGCAAACCGACGCGACGCTGAACTCACGGCTTTAACAAAAGAAGCTTCCAAGATCGAAAATACATACATTACCCAGTCGTTTATTGATGTGAACCACGCCATTGGTTTGCCAACACCTGATGAAGTGGTTGTGCTTTATTATGATAACGATGAAATTGCCAATAAGTTTAGAGATGCCAATGGTGCATTTTTAGAAAAAATTGCAATGTTTAACAATGCTCATTTGGTTGATTTCGTTTATTATGGCGGCAACGTAAAATAAATCTGTCTAGTTTGTTAGCTTTTTAGAGGGACGGTATTGGCTGTCCCTTTTTGTTTTTGAATTCGAAAATGGCAATAGATCTAACGTAAAATATGAGATTTATCCCAGTTGAATATCATCCAACAAAACCCATTGCACCAGACGAATTTATCAAGAGGGTGTATATTATCCCCTTTGATATAGCCTCAAGCTCATTAGCTCGTAGTTTACTGTGGCCCTGGGCAAGAAATATTAAGTGCAAGAGAAAGGAATAAGACCAAAGCATTCGAAGATGGACATTGATGTAATTTTAAGGAATTTTGATATTTCGAAAAAAATCTGTCACACATTGATAGCTTGGATTGTCTAATATATTATAGGACATAACATATTGGATATTAAATGAACCAAGAAATTGATAATTTAGCGATTGAAGCCAAAAATGGTAGTAAGCAGGCTTTGGAAAAGCTTGTTTCACTCGTGCAAGACCGTGTTTATAATTTGGCAACTCGAATGTTGGTAAACCCCGAAGATGCTTATGATGCCACTCAGGAAATAATGATACTCATCATCACTAAATTATCGACATTTAAAGGTGAAAGTAGATTTAATACGTGGCTATATAGAGTGGCAACCAATTATTTGCTAAATGCCAAAAAAGTAAAAGCGCGTGAACTCGGTTTAAATTTTGATATGTTTAAGGCCGATTTGGAAAATGGCTTGGTGGATGCAACACCTGCTGCAGATGATCTGGTCTTACTCAATGAATTGCGAATTTCATGCACGATGGCAATGTTATTATGCTTAGATTTAAATCATCGGATTGCCTATATTCTTGGAGATATTTTAGAGTTCGAGCATGTCGAAGCCGCACATATTATGGAAATATCGCCGCAAAACTACCGCAAGCGTTTGTCTCGCGCGCGTAGCAAAGTGGTTGAATTTACTTCGACCAGCTGTGGCATAGTGAGCTCAAATGCCAACTGTAGCTGCCCAAAAAGATTACCTGCTGCACTTGCATGTGATCGGGTTGATCTTCGCAATAACCGACATGCGGTTGAAGGTGCAGAAAGCTATGTTGAAGTTTTGGCGAAAGTCAGGAAGTTGGAAGGTAATCTTAAAACTTTAAAACTTCAAATCTCTATGCCCCAACCCAAATGTCCACCGAATTTAAGTGTCAAAATTTCAGATCTAATTGAAATAAGCGCTTAACCACCTGCAAAATATAGCTTTTCGTTTTAATCCTTTAAATGGGAGGCTTTCCTTTGCGCAATTTTCTAAACTCGAAAGAACCAAGATGAAAATTTCAAAATACTTTTTACCCTTGATCGTGAGCAGCATAATGATGACCACAATCGCAACCTCAGAAGAAAGCAAAACTATGACCGAAGAACAAAAAGTACTTGCCGTTATTGAGAATATGACATCAGCATTTCAAAACAAAAAAATTGACGATGTGATGAATAGCTATGAAGAAACGGCCGCAATCGTGTTTGAACCGAATGCAGCAATAACTGATAGCGACACTATCAAGCAAATGTTCCAAGGTGCCTTTATGATGAACCCTGAGTTTACATATGACGGGCATCAGGTATTTGTTGCTGGCGACACAGCTTTGCACATTTCCCCTTGGAATATGGCTGGCAAAACCCCTGATGGACAAGTGATCGAGCAAAGCGGTCTGTCTGTAGCCGTATTGCGTAAGCAGCTAAATGGTGAGTGGTTGATGGTGATTGATAATCCGCACGGTAGCGAGTTATTGAACAAATAATTATGTATTTCACCGCTCAATCAGAAATGATTGGGCGGCTTGTCTAATCTAATTAAAGAGTTTCTCGAATGGTTGATGGAAATAAAATTCTATCCAACTGAACTAATTAAATAACTTCCAATCACTAATTCAGTGAGCTATATCAAATTTTAGCTCTTCAAGAACAAATTGCGTAACAAATTGAAACACATTTGAGTTGCCTGCAAATAGGTTTTGGCTGAGTTCATGGAATTCTTTCATATTTTCTAATGTTAGTATGACAACGGCATCCATCTCGCCAGATACTGAATAAACTTGTGACACCGCGCGTTCCTCTGCAAGCAATACCAACCAGTCTTCGCGCGCATCATTGCCGTGATCGACAAGCTTGACGCTTACAATAGCCTTAACATGTCTTCCCATCTTCTCGCCGTCGGTCAGAATAATAGATCGTGTGATGATTCCACTCTTCCAGAGAATGCGCACACGGCGCAAGCAACTTGAAGGCGCAAGGCCAACGCGATCTGCTAAATCTACATTCCGAATCGATGCGTCTTGCTGCAGGTAATTCAGTATTTTTCGATCTATGTCATCCATGTACTTAATAATTTCATTATGTTAGAATTTTATTGCATAATTTTAACATATTCGATCACCCATTTCAATCGAATAGTGAGATATTGGCGAGCAGTATTTAAGGATGGAACCTCATATATGAAACCTAAAACAATGCCAACTTACTTACATGATCTATGCCAGCGGAGCCTCAATACGTTCTGGGAGATTGCACGTATTATGGTTCCAATAATGATTTTGATGAGAGTTGCAGAAGCCTATGGCGTTATCGAGTGGCTCAGCCCCATCCTGCGCCCCATAATGGCACTGCTCAATCTTCCGCCAGAAGCTGCGATTGTCTGTTTAACTTCGATTCTTACAGGCTTATATGGCGCAATCGCAACTTTACCAGTGTTGATAGGGCACGAACTGACTGCCGCGCAGATCACCTCGATTTGCGTGATTATGTTGATCACTCACGCCATTCCTATTGAACAAGCAATTGTACGCAGGGCAGGTGGGTCATTTTGGGGGACAACATTTTTACGCCTGTTTACAGCTTGCCTTGCAGCGTTTCTGATTGATGTCGTTAGTAGGACTACAGGGTTTCTCTCTCAGTCTCAATCATTGGATAACCTCAGCCAATTTGTAAGCACTGATGCTGGTCATTGGCAATGGGCAATTTCAAGCCTCAAAGGCATGGCTGTTGTGTTTGCGATTTTGATCGGGCTTCTGATTATGATGGATGTGTTTAGTAGATTTGGCGTAACTGCCATGATTAATCGCCTGTTTGCACCAGTTATGCGCCTGTCTGGACTTGATCCATCAGTTGCATCTATCACGACAGCAGGTATTTTATTAGGCCTTGCCTATGGTGGTGGGCTCATTATTGCACAAGGTAACGACCCGACAATTTCACGTGAGGCAAAATATTATGCACTATGTTGGTTATCTCTTTGCCACGGATTAATCGAAGATACCGCCCTTATGGTCGCAATTGGAGGTGATTTTTGGGTGATGTTTGCCGGGCGCGTAGTGTTGACGCTAATCCTGATAAGAACCCTGATATTCTGGCATCGTTTCCGTGCAAAAAACTATATGGCGCGGATGTAACTCATTAAGACCTTATAATTGAATTTCGAATTATAATCGTGATGTGCCAACCTATCTATTATATCATGGACAATTCAGTAAATTAAACCGTCAACGCTAATAATTGAATATGGAACTGGCACTTTAAAAAAAGTACCAGTATAGTACCCATTAACTAATCAAAATAACAATTATTGCCACTAAATGTCACAAAATCAACAAAAAATTAAAATCAAAAACACCAAAAAAACTCTCGATAAAAAACAGATCTCACCTTTTACTATTAACAGGCGATTCTCTGTAGCCCCGATGATCGATGGTGCTGATTTATAAGGTAACTATCTGATATTATTAGTATTGATAAAGCTGTGTATCGTATTTGTATCGTAGAAAAGTTATGGGTAATTTCTATATCCACTTACCTGTAATGCGCGGCATAGCTCCGTCAGACATTTCAATGACTGGTGGAAATATCTTTTCCAACAATTCTGAAGTCAAATTGGTTACCTAGCAGCGTAAAATTGCAGTATCATCTGGTTTTGCACCAAGTGCATCTAAAGTTGCTTTGCAATTTGCAACTGCTAATTTTGCTTGTTCAATAATATCAGAGGGAATTGTTTTATTCTCTTTGCTACATTCAACTTGTCCAGATACAAATGCAATTCGGCCAGGTTCAACGATAGAAATTTACGAATATCCCGTTATTTCTTAATTCGGCAACGTTGGGGGAACTAGTAATTTTTTGTGACATATTGTTTTCATATTAGTAGATTAGAAATCTTCAACTGTAGAGTTTTGAGCCAATGTTAATGTCAAATCGTAAAACTATAATTTTGAACGCGACAATTCAACTAATAACGGATAAAGAGCTTGGAGGTATGGCGCACCACTTCGGAAATACTTACGACCAGAACATATATTGATTGGTGGTGAGGGTATTTCCGCCGAAGTAAATCTGGTAGAGCCTATGGGGTAGGAAACTCGAGTTATTTTTTCTTTAACTGAAGGCAGTATAGTTGGTGTGTTCCGCGATCGAATTCAAGCGAAGCCTGGAGACGTTATAACATTAGGTGTTCAAACTGATGGGTGTCACTTTTTCGACCCCGTTACTGACCTCCGTGTCAAATGATGATTAGTTTGTCCCGAGTTTTACGATTAATTATGTGTTTATTTTCAACTGAAAAAAACGCAATTGTATCTGGGGAGCCAAACGGATGATCACAATTATTGACGACTACTTTAACGACTTATGTGTAATTCTTTATGAAGTCAAAAAGGGTGTATATAAGTCTTTTGTGAGTAGGCACTTGAAAGCAAATCAATGTTGGTGTTCGAAATTGACCTGTCATATTAAAAAAATAGGGGCCGCTAACAAGTGATTCTTCATATTTAAGTGTAGATTAGGAGGCAAAAATGTTCGGTTTTGTGACTTTACTTTTGTCATTGGTCTCTAAGTGAATAAAAATAGCATACTAAAAGAAATTTTAATAGTTAATATTTTCAAATAACTCCTGTCTAAAATTTAAATAATATAAACTAGTTTGAGTATTTTAAGTAAAAAAGAAAATTCCACAGTCTAATTTGTATTTTATCTAACTATATGACTTATATCAATAAAATCCGATGATCATTGTTTATTAATTAATTTTACCTAATTAATTAGGTTAACGAAACACAATGGGGCAATCGACATGTTTAACTCAATAAAATCCAAACTTTTTTCACTCCTATTTCTTTTCAGTCTCATCTTTTTCACCTCGTTGGGCTACAATTTTTATGGAGAATATCACGTTCGCAAAGATGTCAACAAACAAGCTATCATGCCTATTGTTGAACAATCAATATCTATAATCAAAGCCAGCCATGAAGCATATAAATCTGGTGAGATATCCGAAGAACAGGCCAAATCTAATGCCATTCACATTATATCTCAGCAACGTTTTGGTTTAAATGATTTGGGTTATATTTGGATTAATGACTCAACAAATAAAATGATTATGCATCCTATTAAGCCAAGCTTAAATGAAAAAGATTTGTCTGGTTTACAGGATCCTGACGGTCTGTATGTATTTAGAGAATTCACCAAGGTTGCAACGACCTCGGGCAATGGTTTTGTGAATTATATGTGGGAAAAACCTGGTGCTGATAGCCCAACCGATAAACTTTCATACATTCAATATTTTGAACCATGGGATTTTGTTGTTGGCACGGGTTATTATGTTGAGGATGTAATGGCACCTTTTTGGCAAGGGCTTAAGTTTTCTCTTTCAACTAGTTTAAGTTTGTTTTTTGTTGTCTTCTTGGTTGCTTTTCGCTTAATAAACTCAATTGTTATTCCAATTACCAATTTAACCACATCAATAGATCGTCTTTCTCGTGGGGACGTGGCAACAGAAATTGACGATCAAGATAGATTGGATGAAATCGGCGGCATGGCTAAATCAATTGAGAAATTTCGTTTGTCTGCAATCGCTCAATTGTCACTTGAAGCGGAAAAGGAACAGAGTAATAAATTAGCGTTTGACCGCCAAACATATAACAATAAACTCATCGAAAAATTCCGTGCGACAGTCTCTTTAAGTCTAGAAAATGTAATCAGTAACAGCAGTGATATGAAGGCAACTGCGGATGCACTCTCAGACATGTCATATGCAGCCTCTGAACAAGCTAAAACAGCATCAAACGCATCAGAAGAAGCTTCAACAAATGTCAGTACTGTGGCATCAGCAGCCGAAGAATTATCATCTTCAATTTCTGAAATCACTCGCCAAATTGATCAAACCAACAGCATTGTTCAAAAAGCATCAGATACAACCGAAATTACTAATAATCAAATTATTAGTTTAGCGCAAAAAAGCCAAAGCATTGGTGATGTTGTTTCATTAATTCAAGGCATAGCCGAACAAACCAATTTATTAGCACTCAATGCCACAATTGAAGCAGCACGCGCTGGTGAAATGGGCAAAGGTTTTGCAGTCGTTGCAACAGAGGTTAAGTCATTAGCCAATCAAACTGCCAAGGCCACGGAAGAAATTTCACTCCAAGTCACTGACATTCAATCTTCAACCAGTGAAGCCGTTAAAGGAATTGCAGAAATTAGTGAAATTATGAAAGACGTCAATAATTTCACTAATGCCGTTAGCATATCAGTTGCGGAACAAAATAGAGCTACCGTGGAAATTAGTGAAAATGTTGCTAGTGCTTCAAACGGAACGCAAGAAATGGCAAGCAATATGGTTGGCATCTCAGTATCTATCGGTGATACAAGTTCTTCCGCTACAAATGTGGCGGACATCTCAAATCAAATGTCCGTTCAGATAGGCGATTTAAATAATTCAATCGATGAGTTTTTATTGAAAATTGCAGTATCTTAAAATCGTAATATTTAGTATACGTGGTTACTTTAGTTGATAGTGTCACTTTGCTTTGAAATACAAATAGTCCAATTAATTGGTCGTGTCCCTCTTTCGTACTGCTCCTTGTATTCATTTAATCAGCGATTTGTTCAAAAGCCAGAGGGGTTTTCCAGCCTAATGCTGACTGTTTTCTCCTTTGATTATGGAATCTATTGAAATATAGCTACTCCTGCCTGTCCTTCACGAGTCGCGCGATAAGCCCACTACCATCAAGTAACGGATGTATGAAAAGGTGATTGCATTCAGGGCTACCAAACTCAACATTTGGCACAAACTCAACTATTAAAACTTCTCCGACAAGCGTTGTTTCAGGCTATATCCATTGAGATCCAATAATCAGCAGCTATTTTTTGATTTTGCTCTAACATTCTTGCCATTAAATTCTGAGCTTCATCTGGTTGTCTGGCTCTAATGGCTTTTGCAAGGAGGATATGAATCTCGCTGTTTATTTCTTCGGTATTACCTTCCATTACCCCAAATTCGTACGAAATTCTCAACATTGTCAAAATTATTTGGCGCATTTGATGAATTACATCATTCTGGGTCGCGTCAAGAAGCGTAATGTGGAATTGGCAATCTGCATTAAAAAGTGTTTGAAGGTTACCTTCAGCATAATGAATGGCATGGGCTGCGTTTTCAATTTTTTGAATTTGTAATTCACTTGCTCTTTGTGCTGCAAGTGCGGCGGCAGCTGGTTCGATAATGGTTCGTAGCTCAGTTGTTTCCGAATACATCCGTTTGATTCGGGGGTGGTTTAAATTATGCCAACCCACTAGATCACTATCTAGTAGGTTCCATTCCTTTACAGGCCTAACCCTTGTGCCATAGCGCCTCGCAGTGCGTACTAGCCCCATTCCAGAAAGTACCTTAATGGCGTCGCGAATAGTGGTGCGGCTCACGCTAAGAGATGCCGCAAGTTCGGGCTCGGTAGGCATTATTTCATCAGGCGAATAAATATCGTTAGCAATTCTCTGGCCCAAGATATTTACAGTGTCTTTAGCAATTCCAGTCGGCAACGATGATATGAACTCCGCTGGAAGTTCTATTTTAAAAGACTTGGTGCGAGTTGTAGCTTTATCGTTCACCTATAAACCTCATTTTTTGTAAAGAGACCACTTGTTTAAATATACTCACGAAATTATATCGAACGCTTCTATTTGTAAATAGATTGAAATTACCAAATCTACCAATTGGCAATGGTGCCGTCACTCAATATTGCATCTAGTGCGGGTATTTTCTCAGGTGCATAGGGATATTTTTTCACGGCTTCTTCATTTATTTCTAATCCGAAACCGACCTTTTGTGGTACAGGCCAATATCCGTCTTTTAAATGCATGGGGTGATCGAAAATTTCGTCAAACCATGGCACCAAACCAACCGCCTCTTCTTGAATTACAAAATTTGGGGTAGCTACATCAAAATGCAATGCAATCGCCCCTGCAACTGGCCCCATTGGGTTATGTGGCATGATACCTATACCTGCTGCTTCGGCAATGGCGGCAATTTTTTTGCCAGCTGTTAGGCCGCCGCAATGGCATAAATCGGGTTGGATATAGGTTACAGCACAGGTGTGGGCAACCTCAGCGAATTCACGTGTTGTGAGTAATCTTTCTCCTGTGGCAAGAGGGCAATCTACCTGCTGAGCAAGCTCCGCCAATGCTGGTGTGTTCCCAGGTTGGATGGGTTCTTCAATGAATAAAGGTTTAATTGGAGCGATTACATCAATATAAGCTTTAGCGGCAGCCACAGATTGTGGCCTGCCGTGAAAATCGGTCATAATGTCAACTGCATTACCTACACGTTCTCTAATGGCGGTAGCTAATTTTTCAATATGCCGTACTTCTTGGAGAGGCGCTTCATAGCCAGTATATGGGATCATTCCTAATTTGATGGCATTGTAGCCCATTGAAACCGTATCCTCAACCGCATCGCAATAAGCTTCAATGTTTTTTGGATCAATTTGAGCACTAATCGCGCCGCGTTTTAGATGGGTATATACACGAACCTTATCACGTACTTGGCCACCCAAAAGTTGCCAAGCTGGTATGCCTAAATCTTTTGATTTAATATCCCAAAGCGCCTGATCAATTGCTGAGACTGCGGTAAGTCCTATTGAACCTAATGGCCAAAAACTAAATTGTGTCATCCGACTAAACAAATATTCGATATTCATTGGGTTTTGACCAATTACAAACGGCTTTAAATCTTCAATGACACCTAATACGCCCTTGGTCTTCCACTCTAAAGTGGCTTCCCCCCATCCGTAAAGACCAGGTTGGTTCGTTAGTACTTTTACAAATATCCAGTTTCGGTGAATTGCATTAACCACAATTGTTTCTATACCTGTAATTTTCATAATTTCCTCGGAATATTTATTGGGCAAATGCCTTGAGAAGGATATATCGAAAACGAACATATTCTTTACATCATATGTAGAATTGCATTTTTTACATGTGATGTAAAGGGGCGCCGTATCTTTTAGCTGAGTGTGATCAATGACCATTGGTTAATGAATAATCGCCAAATATAACATTCATCAATGCTTGGTTTGTTAGCATAACCAGGTGTATTTACTGTTTGCGGTATATAGTTTGTCTTGATGGAGGATTTTTATTTTATCATATCGAAAAATCTGTTAAGAATAATCGGCAAGTTCATATTTTGAAGTTATATCTTGATTGGAGATGGTTTTGAGCGAAAAATTACTCATTATAAATGTAGATGACGGTCTTGATGTACTTAGAGGGTTAGCGTCTGAACTACGTATATTAATCTTAAAAAACTTGCATGATAAAGGGCCTCAAAATGTAAATAAAATTGCTGAAGACCTTGGTGTTGCGCAGTCTACAATATCAAATAACTTACAGCTTCTTATTGATTCTAATCTAATTTCTATTGAAACCAAAAAGGCAATTAAGGGCAATCAAAAAATATGCCATGCAAATTTCTCTGAAATACTGATTAAATTCGAGAAAGATGAACCTGCGGTTAATTCTAAGATTATAGATGTGGCGATGCCGCTTGGGCTTTATACTGATCACGAAGTTACTGGCCCTTGTGGATTATGTTCACCAGAGGGGATAATTGGACTATTAGATGTTCCATCAACATTCCTAGACCCTGAACGAATGCGCGCGGGCTTATTGTGGTTCACAAGTGGTTTTGTAGAGTACCAATTTCCTAATAACGCAAACTTAGCCAATAAAGCTATAGATGCTATAGAATTTGATATGGAATTGAGCAGCGAAGTGCCCGGTACAAGTGAAAACTGGCCCTCAGATATATCTTTGGCAATTAATGGTACTCACATCGGTAAATGGACGTCGCCCGGAGATTTTGGCGATAAACGAGGCACTTATACACCGAAATGGTGGAAACAAGCTGGCTCGCAATATGGCAAAAAGAAAAAATGGCGCATCGGACAAAATGGTTCTTATGTAGACGGTATCCGAATTTCCGATATAACTTTACATGATTTGAATGTCGAGGATCATCACTCGATTCGAATGCGTATTGGTGTTGACGGTAACGCTCAAAACCCTGGTGGAATTAATATTTTTGGCAAAGGCTTCGGCAATTACGATCAAGATATTGTCATGCGATTGCATACTAAATAGAAATAAATTTTCCAAATTACAAAATATTTTTGCTTTCCTCTCTTGACGGAACCCTTTTATTCGACTTTAATACGAATATATAGATATATATCAATAAATCGAATATACAATCGGAGGGCACAATGAAAGCCAAACTAACTGCGCATGCAGAATATACAATATCAAAAATAGATGAGCGTGTTTATGGCGCTTTTTTAGAACATCTCGGCAGAGCTATTTACACGGGCATTTATGAACCCGATCACCCTACTGCGGATGAAAATGGAATGCGTGGCGACGTGGCAAGTTTGGTTAAAGACCTAAATGTGCCAATGGTGCGCTACCCAGGTGGTAATTTTGTATCTGCCTATAATTGGGAAGATGGTATTGGACCAAAAGAAGATCGTCCTGTAAGGCTTGATCTAGCTTGGCATACATCAGATAATAATCATGTTGGTGTTCATGAATTTGCAGATTGGTGTGAAACCGTCGGTACAGATATGATGTTGGCTGTGAATTTAGGTTCGCGTGGGTTGGATGCAGCTCGCAATTTCGTTGAATATGTAAACCATCCAGGCGGATCTTATTGGTCGGACTTACGCATTAAAAATGGCCGTAAAGAACCTTGGAAAACCAAGTTATGGTGTTTAGGTAATGAAATGGATGGGCCTTGGCAGGTTGGGCACAAAAGCGCAGCAGAATATGGGCAATTGGCAAATGAAACTGCTAAGGCAATTCGAGCATTTGACAGGGATTTGGAACTTATAGTGTGTGGTTCTTCTCATGCAAACATGCCGACTTACCCAGAATGGGAAGCAACGGTTTTAGAAGCAACATACGATCAAGTTGACTATATTTCACTGCATATGTATTTTGAAAACTATGAAAAAAATACAGCTAATTTCTTGGCGCTTAGCGAAAGATTAGATCAGTATATTGTCACTGTATCTGGTGTTATTGACTATGTAAAAGCCAAAAAACGCTCAACTAAAAATGTCTATATCTCATTTGATGAATGGAATGTCTGGTATCATTCGAATAAACAAGATCGCCCTATTTTACAAGGCGAAGATTGGCCTCACGCGCCGCGCTTATTGGAAGATATTTATAATTTTGAAGATGTGTTGATGGTTGGTTGTGTACTTAATACGTTCATTCGTCATTCCGATGTTGTTAAAATTGCATGCATTGCTCAGCTTGTGAATGTGATTGCTCCAATTATGACAGATCCAGATGGCAGTGCATGGCGTCAAACAATTTATCATCCATATTATTTCGCATCTATTTATGGTCGCGGAACGGCATTGGATTTAAAAATTGATTGTCCAACATATGATACTCCTTTGATTAAAAATGTAAGTTATGTAGATATTTCTGGTGTTCATAATGAAGAAGACGGGACTTTGAATTTTTTCGCAATCAATAGAAATGGCGAAGAAATTGTTGAGGTTGATGTTAGCTTAGAAGGATTTGGGAGCGCAAAAATCATTGAATGTAAAACCATAAAGCATGATGATTTAAATGCGACAAATACAGCTGAGAATCCAGAAAATGTCGCTCCGAGCATATCGGATACAGCGAAAATTAACGGAAATAAGTTAACACTGTCTTTGGAGCCATATTCATATCAAATGATTCGATTGAAAATTTAGAGATTATCTTCACATTTCCCTGATAAAAAGCCATTTATAACATAAAGTTATGGATGGTTTTTTATTATATCCAATTTATCGATACATATCGAAATTACTGTTGACTTATCGATTGTGTCGTTGTAGCATCGCTTTGTAAAATACAGCTAGGCAAAATAAATTGTTTGGCATTCATTCTATTTTTGGGAGGAAATAATGAAGAAATGGACAACTTTAGCGACTGCGGTCGCTTTGACAGTTACGGCTCTAAGCACCCCAGCATATTCAGCAGATGGTGATAAACCTGTTGATTTTCCGCGTAAAGAAACCGTTTATGTTCAAAACCCTGAGGCTGCCATTGGCAACCCTGGTTGGTTTAACATTTGGGTTGATGCTGGCGGTAGCTGGTCAAACGGTTTACAACAACTTAGCAACGATACCTTATGGTATATTGACCCAGATGCAGGCATTAACGGTTCGGTTTATAATGCTTTGGCATCAGAAAATTGGGACTATAATGACGATTTCACGGAACTAACAGTAAAGTTACGTGAGGGCATTAAATGGAGCGATGGCGAAGATTTTACGGCGGCTGATGTGGTTTACACAACAGAAACCTTAAAGAAGACAGCTGGCATGCGTTGGCATGGCGCGATGGAAGCCAATGTGGACTCTGTTACAGCAACAGATGATTATACTGTTGTGTTTAAGCTAAAAAAGCCAAATTCTCGTTTCCATACAAACTTCTCTGTACGGTGGGCTGGCGCATATATTATGCCTAAACATATTTTCGAAAAAGTTGAAGATCCTCTGAAGTTTGACTTTAATCCACCTGTTGGCCTCGGTCCTTACAACTTACATTCGTTCGATCCAAACGGTTATTGGGCAGCATGGGAGCGTCGCGAAGATTGGGATAAAACTTCAATGGCCGAATTTGGTAAACCTGCACCTAAATATGTAGTTTACCGCATGGGCATTCCAACAGATTTACGTTTAGCAGAAATGGTAAACGATAATCTTGACATGATTCATGACTTAACACCTGAGGGAATGTTTGCACTTGCCAAACAAGATCCGACGGCAAAAGCTTGGCATGATGGGTTCCCATATGCGCATCCAGACCCGACTTTACCAATGGTCATTATGAATCATCAAAAACCAATTTTCCAAGACAAACGGGTTCGTTGGGCTTTGGCATTGATGCTTGATATTAAGCAAATTTCAATGGCATCATATCGTGGTGCTGCCACTTTGTCTGCAATTGGCATTCCTCCAACTGGCACGCATCCGCTTGATTATCATAGCAAATTACAAGGGTATTTGACTGATTACACGCTTGATACAGGTAAATCTGTCATCAACCCATATGATCCAAATATCACATTGCAATTGGCTGATATGGTGCGCCCAACTTTTGGCGAGGCTGTGCCTACCGATCCAGAAGAAATTCGTAAAGCATTCGGTTATGGCTGGTGGAAGAAAGATCTGAAAGCTGCGGGAGAATTACTCGAAAGTGCTGGATACTCAAAATCTGGTGGCAAATGGATGTTGCCTAGTGGCGAGCCAATGAAATTTAGCATTTTAATTGATGCTGAAGGTGTGCTTGGTCGTTTAGGTACGATGATTGCACAAAATTGGAAAGACGCTGGCGTGACTGTAACTGCAGAAGTGGCACCTGATCTTTGGACACGTAATGGTGCAGGTGATTATGATGCACTTATTGCTTGGTCTGTAGAATCTTGGGGTGGTCATCCTGACCTATCTTTCTTCTTAGATAGTTGGCATTCAGAATTCCTTGCCAAGCCTGGTGAAGTGCAATCAGCACGTAACTGGCAGCGTTGGAGCGATCCTCGTCTCGATACAATTATTGAAGAGATACGTAGCATCGACTTTAACGATCCAAGAGGAATTGAATTGGGCAATGAATATGTGAAGTTGGCTATTGATGAAATGCCGAACATTCCATTGATGGCGTTTAATGTATTCTCAGTTCAATCTGAAAAACATTGGACTGGCTGGCCTAACGCCAAGGACCCATATGCTAACCCTGTTACCAATTGGGGTAACTCGAAGTATATCTTTACGCAAATTAAGCCAACTGGAAACTAGGCTTATTGACATAGATGTGTGCAGCCTGATGTTTTGGGCTGCACATTTTTACTCCGCATAAAATAATAAGTATAAATCACATGATAAATTATCTACTATTTGCCGCGAAACGATTTTTGCAATTGGTTGCAGTTGTTTTTTCTGGCGTATCAGTCGCATTTTTTGTGTCTCACTTATCTCCAATCGATCCTGTCGAAGCGGCGATAAGAAGAAGTACACGAAATTCAAACGTTAACCCCGAAGCTGTTGAAAAAATGAGAGAAACTCTCACAGCATTATATGGTGTAGATGTTCCTATGTGGGAACAATTTACAAACTTTTGGTCAAAAGTTGTGGTCGGTGATTTTGGCCCCTCGCTTTTGTCATTCCCCACCCCAACAATGGACTTAGTGTTGCGTGCACTACCTTGGACTGTAGGCCTTCTACTTGTGACAGTCATAATCACTTGGTGCGTTGGGAACTTTATGGGCGCATTTGCAGGTTATTTTCAGGATAACAAATATCTAAAAACTTTTGGCCTTGTGACTATGAGCATACAGCCTATCCCTTATTATATTGTGGCTTTTTTAACCCTTATGGTATTGGCATTTATTTGGCCGATCTTGCCTCTAGGTGGTGGATATGCCATCGGGCTTGTGCAGGAATGGTCATGGGTGTTTGTACTTTCAGTGATGAAACATGCGATATTACCCATACTTTCCCTCATTATGGTTGGGCTTGGTTTGTGGTTTTTAGGCATGCGCGCTTTGGTTTCAAATATCATCAGTGAGGATTATGTGGTTTTTGCTGAGCTGGCTGGTGTGTCTAAACCAAAAATAGTTATCTCCTATGTGATGCGCAACGCACTTGTTCCACAACTTACAGCGCTGGCAATGGCCATTGGCGGTATTTTTTCAGGCACGGTAATTACCGAGCAAGTCTTTAGTTATCCAGGCTTAGGCTCATTGTTAGTGAGAGCCGTTAACAGCGGTGATTACACATTGGTTTTAGCAGTTTCGTCGGTTGCAGTTGCTGCGGTTGCCGTCGCAATATTTATTGTTGATTTATTGCATCCGTTGCTCGATCCACGCATTAAGGTAGAATAGTATGTTTAAAGTTTTTAGTGATTTAATGCGATATAATATCGAATTCGCAATTGGGTTTTTTCTTTTTCTTTTTGTGGTGATTTTTGGAGCGCTGAGTTTTTTCTCTCCAGTTGACCCAACACAAATATATATGTTGGTTCCAGATGTGAAACCAAACGCACAATATTGGTTTGGCACAAATTCACGTGGCCAAGATTTGTTTTGGCAAATGACTTTTGCGGTTCGGAATTCTCTTTTATTTGGGTTCACAGTGGCGATGATGTCACGCGTATTGTCATTGGTTATCGGTTTAGTCTCAGGTTACGCTGGTGGATGGGCAGATCGGATTTTGATGTTTGTGAATGACATTTTTGTATCGATACCTGTTTTCCCAATTTTAGTTTTGTTTTTCTTTGTTCTAAGAGATGATCTGACAACACTGAGCTTAGCCATTCTGGTTGCTCTTCTTGGTTGGGCATTTGATGCGCGGCTCATCCGTTCTATGATGTTGAGTTTAAAACATCGTGAGTTCACTCAACATGCACGATTCTCTGGCATGCCAATGTATAAAATCGTGTTGAAAGAACATTTACCCTACATTATGCCCATCGTTTTTTCAACGGCTCTGGCTAATATGATTTGGTCGATCGGTATTGAAGTGACTTTAGCCGTTCTAGGCTTTGCCAATATTGACATTCCAACATTTGGCACAATGTTATATTGGGCAAATAATCATAGTGCAATGATTGCTGGTATTTGGTGGTGGATCCTTATTCCCGTCATCTTCATCGCTGTGACATTCCTTGGTTTGTATTTATTATCTGTCTCGCTGAACGAGTATATTGATCCTCGACAACGGTTGCGACGCATGGGAGGTGGCTCATGAGTGATGTGCTAACAGTGAATAAGCTCAAAGCTTATTATATTATGAATTATTTCGGTACTAAACGCGAAGTGAGGGCGGTCGATAATGTGAGCCTTACCATTCGCAAGAATGAAATATATGGCATTGCAGGCGAAAGTTCGAGCGGTAAAACCTCATTAATTAAGGTGTTTGCGGCGGCCATGCGGCCACCATTTGAAATTGTTGATGGTGACATAGAGTTCGATTTTGGTGATATCAAAATCGACCCTTATGCAGAAGATAAATCAAAAGTTGACGCGCTTCGGTGGAGCCACTTCAGTTATATAATGCAAGGCTCGATGAGTGTTTTGAACCCAGTGCGAAAAATTGGTAAAACTTTTGAAGATTTTGCGCTAAAGCCGATGAGGGTGAGTAAAGCTGAATTTAAGCCACTGGTTATTGAGCATTTAAAGAAATTGAAATTATCTCCAGATATTTTAAATTCCTACCCGCATGAGTTATCTGGTGGCATGCGCCAGCGAGTAACCATTGCTCTGGCCACAGTGTGCCGTCCCAAATTTATCATTGCCGATGAGCCGACGACAGCATTGGACGTTGTGGTGCAAAAAGAAGTTTTATCAATGATCAGGGGCATTCAGCAAGAAATGGGTTCTTCCGTGGTTTTTGTAACACACGACATGTCTGTTCATGCCAATATAACTGACCGTATTGGTATATTTTATGCGGGGCGTTTGGTTGAAGAAGGTCCAACAAAGCTGATGTTTGAGCAGCCAAAACACCCTTATACCTATCATTTAGTTTCCTCAATTCCAAGAATTGGCGATACGCAGAGGCGTACATCTTTAGAAGGCAGGCCACCTAGTTTGGCGAACCCACCAAATGGGTGCAGATTTCACCCTCGGTGCCCAATAGCTACGGATAAATGCAAACAAGAAAACCCAGAATTGATTGATGTTGGGGAAGGCCGCCGTGTAGCGTGTTTCCATAGCGATAAAGTCAAACCGCTCATGGAGGCCACTCAATGAATAAGCTATTAGAAGTTAAAAATGTAGTGAAGAAATTCAACACTGGAGGCTTGTTTAGCAATAAGAAACTAACCGCCGTCAATGATATTAGCTTTACATTAGATAAAGATAAACCAGAAATATTTACAATCATCGGCGAGAGCGGGTCTGGTAAAACCACGCTGGCGCGCATGATATTGGGTTTAGAATCAACTACTCATGGCGAGATTTTACATGAAGGTAAGCCCGTTGATGGCACCGCAAACCGTTCAGCTCGAATGAAATTTATGCACTCGGTTCAACCTGTGTTTCAAAACCCGTTTGAAGCGTTTAACCCGCTCAAGAAAATTGATCAATATTTGGTATCGACCACCAAAGAATTATTGCAAATTGACGATGATGAAGAAGTGAAAACCATTATTGATGATAGCTTGCAAAAGGTTGGCTTGAGCCATGCCGAAATTATGGGGCGTTACCCGCATGAATTATCAGGTGGGCAATTACAACGTACTGCAATCGCGCGGGCTCTTATATGCAATCCTTCGCTTTTAGTGGCTGATGAGCCCGTTTCGATGGTTGATGCATCTTTAAAAATGTCGATCGTGAATCTTTTGCAATCCTTGAGAGATGATTTTGGTGTTAACGTCATTTACATCACTCATGATTTAGCCACTGCCTACTACATTTCTGATCGCATTATTATCATGCAAAAAGGCCTTGTTGTAGAAATGGGCCCCGCACGACCGATATTGGATAACCCTAAACACCCATATTCCCAGCTGTTGAAGGCATCGGTGCTATCTATCGCCGATGCTGGAAATGGTCAATTGGAGCCCGCAACTGATTTAATTGAAATTGTAAATCGAAATGAGGGCCAAATTGGCAAAATGACGGCATATGAGGATAGTAGGCATGTCAGAGAATATAGCTAATTTAAATAATTGAGTGTGAAAAGATGACAAAACTATATTATGCCGATCCCATTCAAGATGGCGCGGCTGACCCCACCGTAATACGAAATGTAGAAACTAACGAATGGTGGATGTTTTATACAAATCGTCGAGCACATCATCCATCAAAAGGCGCAAGCTGGATTAACGGCTCGCCCATTGGTATAGCCACCTCGGTTGACGGCATTAAGTGGAGATATAAAGGCACTGTACAGGGGCTTGATAGGCCAGAGGATGTCGGGTTAAATACCCATTGGGCACCTGAAGTTATATATGCCAAAGGTGAGTACCATATGTATTTGACTTACTTTATCGGTGCGCCTGATAATTTTGATAAATCAGACCGAGATTTAACTCATTTTACTTCGCCCGATTTAGAAAGCTGGACAAGACAATCTATTTTACCTCTTCAGAAGCCAAATGTGATGGACGCGTGTGTGGCTCTTTGCCCCGACGGTCTATATCGGATGTGGTATAAAGATGAGGCGCATAGTTCGTGCACGTGGTCTGCAACAAGCGAAGATTTGTATGAGTGGCAAATAGAAGAATTGGTCATTCCTGGCTCGCCAAGCCACCCTCCACATGAAGGCCCTAATGTATTTACGCTTGGTGGCTATCATTGGTTGATAACTGATGAGTGGAAGGGCCTTGCTGTGTTTCGTTCCGATGACATGCGTAACTGGACAAAACAAGGGTATATACTCGATAAACCAGGCCAAGACCTTATGGATAAGAGCTTTGCCCGCCACGCCGATATTGTCGTAAACGGCACAAAAGCGGTGTTATTCTATTTCACACACCCAGAATGGAATGAATCAGAAAAAAAAGTACCTGAAACTGGAAAAGAGCGCAGAACTACTATTCATAACGCACTAATTTGGGTTGAGAACGGATTACTATTAGCCGATAGGGATGCCAAGAATATTGAGTTATTTTGACAAATAACCTATATCGAATAGTTAGTGATGGCGTCCATTAGTTGCTAATTAGACGAAGTCATTTTAGGTATTCAGGTAAGAGCGAAGTTGGGATATTTTGATAGCAAATAGGTCTTAAAAAACGTCTTATTGCCATCGTATCAACAGATGTTGCACCAGAATTTGTTGAAGCAGGGTAGGGGCCATCATGAACAATTGTTTTTGAAACCTCGACACCCGCTGGGGAGCCATTTGCTAGTATTCGCCCAGCTTTACACTCCAAAATTTTGATTTCCACAATTGGATTGCCCATTAATAAGTTCAAAACATATTCTTTTGTACGACCTAACTTAATGTGTTTGTTCTTTATATATGCAGCATTCAATTCGCTTATGGCGGTGTTAAAAATGCTGGAAGCTTAAAATTACTTTTTCAAATTAAATTTTTTTTGCCTTCCCAAGATTTAGCCATGGCTTTTTTAATGAAGGTTTAAGGTTTTTGATAAACAACTTTACAATGTTCCATGTGCTTTACCATGCACCTAAGTTTTGAAGTGCTATCGTCCATTTCTTTTTTTAAGGATGTTATATTCAGCCATCAAAAATCACTTCAAAAAAATCGCGGGAGCTTTCAAAAAAGTAACCGTTTAGATCTCATTCATAACTCAAAATACCAAAACTTGACAATGAATTATAGAATTTCAAACATGAATAGCACCTCTGATAGTAAGCTAAACAGTCAACAAAAGCAAAGAAGGTAACCAATTTTAATTGATCGAAAACTATGCATCACCCCGATGATTTATAGCGCTGATTTATAGAGTAATTATTTGATTTAACTATGTGTATTTATGATGCATATCATATGTGTATCGTCAAAATTGGTGTGGTTTTTTGAATTTAAAAGCACAAAACTAACCAAGTAGTGTAAGTGTAGATCTTTTTGCTGCAACTAATATAGAATTTTGTAAAGCTTCGTCTGGTGACATTCGAGCCAAAATAACGCTGCCAATTAACGTGGCCATAATTAATGCCGCATTCTGATTTTTTTGGTTTTGATTTAACGTGTTTGCAATTGCTGTAATTGCTCTTTTTGTGCCATTTGTAAAAACGTTGGAGATTTCCTCAGGCATATGTGGCGCTTCAGTTCCTAGCGCTGCCAAAGGGCAGCCATTTGCAGAGTCCATCACATGTTCTTCGGATAAATATCTCTCAATATAAATTTGAACCGCTGCTTTTTTACCCGCTTTGCTTTTATTTTTTGCTTGCTCCAAATCACTTAATGATTCAGATATTGCGCGCTCAACAGCTTTAATTGCCAATGCGGTTTTAGAAGTGAAATGCCTATAAAACCCTCCATGCGTGAGGTTGGCAGCCTTCATAATATCTGCAACACCAGTTGCCTCTATGCCGTTATTTCGAAACATTTCCGAAGCAATGTCGATGATCTTTTCATGTGTCTTTGCTTTTTCTTCATTGGAAACTCTGGCCATAAAATTTTCTTCCTTGCTAGTCTTGACATTTTAGATTATGTGTATCATCTTAAATTATAGATGACAACAATAATCTAAAATGGAAATATGATGAAAATATTAGTTACGTCGGCAGCAGGAAGAACGGGTAGCGAAACCGTGGGCCAACTATTAGCGAAGGGGTATAAAGTACGCGCCTTTGTACATGTAAATGATAAACGCGCAAAAGCACTTCATGCATTGGGAGCCGAAATATTCATAGGCAATTTATTTGACTTCAGAGACCTACAAGTCGCACTCAAGGGTGTACAACGCGCCTATCATTGTCCGCCATTTGCTCAAAATCTATTGAACAATGTAATGTTATTCTGCCTTGCTGCCGAACAAGCGAAGCTTGAAACAATGGTGCTGTTAAGTGGGTGGAATCCCCATGAAAGTCACCCTTCTGCCTTATCTCGAGAACATTGGGTTGCCAACAACATTGCTAGATGGATGCCAACAGTAGATTTAATTCATGTAAACCCTGGAATATTTGCATTTGCATATCTTCTAACATTGCCGATCACTGCAAAATTGGGTCTTTTACCCTTGCCATATGGCACAGGGCGCAATGCCCCAGTTTCCGCAAAGGATATAGCTAGAGTTGTCGTCGGTATTTTAGAAAGCCCAACTACACATATTGGGAAATCATATCGACCCACTGGCCCCAAATTGCTCTCACCAGATGAAATAGCCAAGGTGATTGGTGATGTGGTTGGTCGCAAAGTTACCTATCGCGATGTGCCCTTTAAGATGATGGCAAAGGCTGCAAAAGCCCAGGGGTTTCCAGATTTTGACTCGGCGAATTTACGTTATTATGCCCAAGAACTGGCCGCGGACACATTTGCCATTGGGGGCGCAACGGATCATGTACAGCAAGTGACAGGCGAGGGGGCAGAAAGTTTTGAGCAAACTGTACGTAGGCATTATGAAAACCCGCAATTAATTGCACCAAATGTATCTATGGTGTCAATGTTGGGTGCATTACGATTCATGATGAAGATTATGCTCACGCCGGCGCCGAATTTAGATGCGTTTGAACACCAACGTGCAATGCCAAAAATCCAAAATCCAAAACTTGCTCACGAAAACTTAAACTGGGTGGAAAGCGCAGAAAATAGACAATTATACCTTTTAGACAACAAATCAAACTAACCATGAAGTAAAGGAAGCCCACATGTCCAATATGCAGTCATTATTAACTCGTAATAAAATCGGCCTAAAATTTCGCCAAAGCTGAATTACCAATTCTCTCCAATTTACGTATGGTTATACTCGCCTGCGTAGACGCGCGCGTAGACCCAGCGCATATTTTTAAGCTCGAACTTGGCGAGGTTGTGGCCATTCGCAATAACGGTGGCCGCGTTACAAATCGGTTATTGAAGAAATAGCAGGTCTTGCCTCCATGGTTGCAATGATGGATGGGGATAAACAAGGTGGTTTTGAACTTGCGCTTTTGCAACATACTCATTGTGGAGCGGAACGACTTGCCAATCCAGATATGCAATAGATGTTTTAGGAGAAAATTGGGCATAGACGTGTCTGAAAGCGCAATTCATGATCATAATGAAAGTCTTGTGGAGGACGTGGAACGATTACGCTCCGCACCAAATGTTCCAAAACACATTATCATTTCGGGATATATTTATGATGTTCATAATGGTCAAGTGCAAAAGATTATTACACCATCTAAGCTCAGCTAAAGATAATCTGTTTCACACACGCCACATAATCATTTCAGTTTAGCGGCGTGTGAATAGAATTACTATCGATTATATTGTAGCCGTTTGGTGAGATATTTGTATCGCATTTAGATCAATAGTGTTAAAGACTAGCTGCAACTCAACAAAGCTCAGCACCATTTTCATCATGAAAACAGATACCCAACATCAACCTGGTCCAAGAATATCTCCTTATACGGTCGACAGGCGTTTTTCTGTCGCCCCAATGATCGATTGGACGGATAAACATTGCCGTTATTTCCATCGTATACTCACATCTCAGGCGTTACTTTATAGCGAAATGGTTACAACTGGAGCGGTTGAGCATGGTGATCGGGATCGCATTATGGGGTATAATCAACAAGAACATCCTGTTGCCATTCAATTGGGTGGCAGTGATCCTCAGGCTTTGGCGCAATCCTCCGTTATTTCAGAACAACTTGGCTATGATGAAATAAATTTAAATGTTGGCTGCCCATCAGATCGGGTTCAATCAGGTAAGTTTGGGGCTTGTCTTATGGCTGAACCAGAACTTGTGGCAACTTGCATAAAAACTATGCAGGCCGCTGTTTCAATTCCAGTCACTGTTAAATGCCGCATTGGTATTGACGATCAAGATAGTGAAGCAGACCTTACAAAATTCGTGAAGCACATGGTTGATTCAGGACTTCAATCAATCACCATACATGCCCGTAAAGCTTGGCTAAATGGCCTTTCCCCAAAGCAAAATCGCGATGTTCCGCCACTAGATTATGATCGTGTTTACCGCATAAAACAAAAATTTCCCTCATTAGAAGTTATCATTAATGGCGGCATTTTAACCTTAGATGATGCCTTAATTCACCTCGATAATGTAGATGGCGTTATGCTTGGCCGTGCTGCCTATCAAACCCCTTGGCTTCTATCAGAAGTAGATGAACGCATCTTCGGCGGCGAAAAAAATACACAAACCCGCCATGATGTTGCAAATAAGATGATGGATTATATTGATAATTACCTGAGCTCTGATAAAAGTGGTAGAGCCCGTGCTCATCATATCACCCGTCATATGATATTTTTGTTTCAAGGTGTTCAAGGTGCGCGAAAATATCGGCAAATATTATCTGTCGAAGCCAATAAAGTTGGTGCAGGCGCAGAGGTTTTGCAAAAAGCACTCACATTTGTACCCAATATATAGGATTTATAATGCAATTTTTTGGAATAGATTTAACTGACTTGCTGATATTAATTCCAGGTCTATTGGCTGCTGGTTTTGTGGCTGGTGTGGCCGCAGGTTTGCTTGGCATAGGTGGCGGCGCTATTTTGGTGCCCGTGTTATTTCAGCTTTACACATTTATAAAAATAGATCCTAGCATTGTCATGCACTTATCTGTTGGTACGTCACTGGCCATTATCATTCCTACATCCATGCGATCACTTAAAGGCCATATGAGCAAAGGTGCTGTCGATGTCACTTTGCTAAAGTCATGGGTTTTCCCTGTGCTTTTGGGCTGCGTAATGGCGTCTATTATTGCGGCCTATGTCGATGGCTCTCTGTTAAAAGCAGTGTTTGCATTCTTTTCTACCATAATTGGCCTTAAACTGCTGTTCGGCAAGGAAAGCTGGGTATTGGCAAAAGATGTGCCAACCAATTTTACCAATAAAATCGTATCGACAGCCATCGGCTTCTTTTCAACGCTTATGGGTGTTGGCGGTGGCACATTTGGGGTGACTTATATGACATTGTGCAGCCGTCCTATTTTGCAATCCATCGCCACATCAAGTGGCTTGGGGCTGCTCATAAGCATTCCTGCCACCATTGGTTATATGTGGGCAGGCTGGGGCGCAGAGGGCTTACCCGCTTTATCCGTTGGTTATGTGAATTGGATAGGCGTTGCAATCATGATTCCGATGACTGTATTGGCTGCACCCATTGGCGTAAAACTAGCACATAGCTTCTCTAGGCGTAAGCTAGAAGTCGCGTTTGCAATTTTGTTAATTTCGGTGTCTGTGCGTTTTGTTATCAGTGCGATTTAAAAAATGTCGATTAATTTCTCATAATCAAACGACCGCCTGTAAACTCAAAGCCTTTAATGCGGCTTAAGAATGTCATACCCAAAAGATTGTGTGCCACTTGGTCAGATTCAGCAACCGCAGCTTCAACATTGCGGATTCGAATTTGCCCAATGCTCACTTCATCCAAATTCACCTTGGCAAATTTTGTTTTGCCTGCTGCTGTTAAGGCAGTGTACGCATAGTTTAATTTACGTAAATCAATGCCTACACGCCTTGCTTCTTCGCGGCTAATGAATACGATTGTAGCGCCTGTATCGACTAAAAAATCGACATGTGATCCGTTAATCATGCCACGTGCGGTAAAGTGGCCGCTATTATTACTGGTTAAAGTCACTTTGGGGTTGGCTTTTGCATTTGCACTTGATGTCACTTGCCTTTTTGCAGTTTTATCACTTAAATCTTGGTACATATTAATGGCTTTGGCTCTCAATTCGGGGTCAGCCCAAAATAACGCACCACCCAAAAACAATATCGAAATTATGATTATATTTCTCATTCAGCAACCTTTATTCAGCCAAAAGCTTCATGCGCTCTGGCAAGTGATTCAATATCTCAGTGCGCTCTTCGTTCGAAAATTTGGCCCATTGGGTGATTTCCTTCATATTGCGCCCGCATCCATAGCAAAAACCAGTTTTAAACTCTAAGGTACAAACGTGGTTACATGGCGATGTTATTTCGGCATTTTGTCTTTTTTCGGGCATATATTTAGTTTCATCCAAATATCTATCGTTTCATGTCACTATATATGATATGCGATTAACAAATGTAAACCATCGCAATAATAATGAGATATATATGAGTTTTTCAGTTGCCGCCAAACCGTTCGAAGATTTACGTAAACTACTTGCCTCTATTGCAGATATAAATTCGACTAAAGACGATTCAAATGTCATCCAGTGGATGCAATCTGTCGCCAATGGCAAAACTGATAAAACCATCCAAGCCCGCCGTTCACTCATCACGTTATTTGCCTCATCTAATGGTATAGATGAAGATGTCGCCGAAACCGCAACCAAGCAAGAATTACGTACTTTGATGGATGACAGCGCAGCAGGCAGTGGCAGGCTTAACAAAATGTGCGAAATTTATGGCCATGGATTAAGAATTTTCGATTTAGCACTCGATATGCCTACCAAAAAATCATATTTAGAACCAACTTTGTCCGAGAAAAATGCCGCCGCAACCGTCGCTTTTGGTATGGAAGCCATTGCAGGTGGTGCTGACATTTTGGCAACAGGTGCATTGGCAACCGCCGCAAACGTAACCGCCGCAACGGTAATTATGGCAATCTGCCCCGAAACAGCCACACTAATAGAACAAGAGTTCAAAGCCGATTATGCATTGATTGGCCGCATTGTTAGTACCTGTGACGAAACACAACCGCTAGAAGTATTAGCAACCATTGGTGGGCGTGAAATAGCGGCTATTATGGGCGCCATTATATCGGCCAGAACCGAGCATATAACGGTAGTTTTGGATGATCTACCTTCACTCGCAGCCGCGCTTATATTGCATCAGGAAAATAATAATCTAACCACGCATTGCCGCCTTGCCATTTGTCAAACAGAATTAATGAGCGAGCTGCTGCAAAAAATGGACATGAAATCAGTTCTTGTGACCGATGCCCCCAAGCTAAACGGTGCAAATGCCGCTCTAGCCATGGGTATTTTAAAGGCAAATGTTGCAGCGCAATAAACACTCAGCTATAAGCATATAAAACAGTTTTAAACGGATATTAACATGAAACCTATCGTACGTTTTGCACCCAGCCCAACAGGCAATATTCACATTGGCAATTTACGCCCTGCATTAATCAATTGGCTTTATGCTAAAAAGCATGATGGCACATTTATTTTGCGTTTCGATGATACCGATGAAAAACGTTCGAAACAAGAATATATGGATAATATCCGCGAAGACTTAACATGGCTTGGCCTTACATGGGATCAGCTTGAGCAACAATCTACCCGCTTCGATCGTTATGAAGCTGTGGCACAACAATTGCGCGATAAAGACCTACTTTACCCCTGTTATGAAACATCAGAAGAATTAGATTTCAAACGCAAACGCCAAATGGCGCGTAGCATGCCGCCTGTATATGACCGTGCTGCTCTAAAATTAACTGCAGAGGAAATTGCTGCATTCGAAGCCGAAGGCCGCACACCACATTGGCGCTTTAAAATGCAACAAAAAATTGTTGTTTGGCAAGATTTGGTACGTGGTGAGCAACATATTGACACAGGTAGCTTGTCCGATCCTGTACTTATCCGCGCCGATGGCACATGGCTTTACACATTGGCAAGCATTATTGATGACATCGACATGGGTGTCACTCATATCATCCGTGGCGAAGACCATGTTGCCAATACAGGTGTGCAACTCGAAATATTCGAAGCGCTAGAAGCAAAAGCCCCTACATTTGGGCATCATAATCTATTGGTAGGCAAAGATGGCGAAGGCCTCTCAAAACGTCTAGGCTCCTTGTCAATACGCGATTTGCGGGCCACAGAGCTTGAGCCAATGTCTGTGCTTAGCCTTTCAGCCACAATTGGTAGTTCAAACCCTGTTAAACCATATGCAGATATCGAGGCCTTATCGGCAGATTTCGACATTAGTAAACTTTCACGTGCAGCAGCTAGGTTCGATACAGATGAGCTTACAAATTTAAACGCAAAATTACTGCATGATACTAGCTTTGAAGATGTACAGACTCGCCTAGCCGATTTAGGCATTGAGGGAGAATTTGCGCAGAATATCTGGGCAACCACAAAATCTAACATCACTAAATTTTCCGATGTTAAAACATGGGCGGATATCGCTCAAGGTAACGCCACATCAGTGGTTGCAGATGAAGATAAAGAATTTATCGCCACAGCCTTAGAACTTGTTCCAACTGGTGAATATGACGAAACCACTTGGGGCGTTTGGACAAAAGCCATTAAAGAGGCCACTGGCCGCAAAGGTAAAACCCTATTCATGCCATTACGTTTGGCTTTAACAGGTTTAGAGCATGGCGCGGAATTAAAGGCATTATTGCCAATCATGGGCGAGGCAAATGTCAAAAAATATTTAACGTCTTGACGGTTGGTTTTTTTAAACTATGGTGGGGAACATGGAAAATAACGGCATGAACATTATAATTTGTTGCATTATTATCAGCTAGATCACTCTAGACTGGCCGTTTCTCTATTCTCAAAATTAAAAAAACACCAGTCAACCTAATTGATATTTTTGCGCAAAAAGCGGATAGAATTATGACTGAAATTAAAATTTATAACCCCATTCAAAAATCCAAATTGATATTTGAACCCATAGATGCAAAAAATGTGCGCATGTATGTTTGTGGTCCCACGGTTTATGATTTCGCCCATATAGGCAATGCACGCCCCGCCATTGTATTTGATGTTATGTTTCGTTTGCTGCGCCATACATATGGCGAAGCGCATGTTACATATGCCCGCAACATCACCGATGTAGATGATAAAATCAATCAACGCGCGATAGATGAAAACCGCACCATTGCAGAGGTGACCAGCCAAACAACCGCCCAATATCATGCTGATATAGATGCGCTCAACGTGCTGCGTCCAACAATAGAGCCATTCGCCACTCAACATATTGCCGAAATGGTCGAGATGATCGAGACGTTGATTGAAAAAGGCCATGCCTATGAAGCCGAAAATCATGTGCTATTTTCAGTTTCGAGTATGGCTGAATATGGCAAATTTTCCCGTAAGAACTTAGATGATATGCTCGCGGGTGCGCGGGTCGATGTTGCAGCCTATAAACGTGATGAGATGGATTTTGTCCTTTGGAAGCCATCCGATGAAGGCCAACCTGCATGGGAAAGCCCATGGGGTAAAGGCCGCCCAGGGTGGCATATCGAATGTAGCGCCATGGCTAAAAAGCATCTTGGCGATGTATTTGACATTCATGGCGGTGGGTTAGATCTGATATTCCCGCATCATCAAAATGAAGTGGCGCAAAGCTGCTGTGCCAATGATACCAAGCAGATGGCCAACCATTGGATGCACAATGAATTCTTAAATGTTGAAGGCGAAAAAATGTCCAAAAGTTTGGGCAATTTCCTCACCATTGATGATGCGCGCAAACAACATCCTGCCGAGGCATTACGCCTGATGATGCTGATGACCCATTATCGCAAAACCATCAATTGGAGTAAAGACTCTGCTAGCGAAGCATTGGCCATGCTTAATAAGTGGCATGAAAGAGTTGCCGATGTTGGTGAGGTGTCTGCACTAGATATATCGCCCGAGTTTTTGGCAGCAGTTGCCGATGATTTAAACACACCATTGGCAATTTCAATTTTGCATCAATTGCAAGGTAAACAGCTTAAAGCATCAGCGCAATTCATCGGTTTGCTTCTTGAAAGCCGTGATAGTTTTACGAGCTTTAAACCAGAAAGCGCCGAGATTGACGAAGCTGATATTCTGCAGTTAATTTCGGAGCGTAATCAAGCCAAAACCGATAAAGATTGGGCATTGGCCGACAAAATTCGTGATGGACTTTTAGAAAAATCAGTCATCATCAAAGACACGGCCGAAGGCACAAGTTGGGAATATAAAAAATGAGTTCAGATAAAGAAAAACTATATATTTTTGACACAACATTAAGGGATGGCGCGCAAACTCCTGGGGTAGATTTCAGTTTTGAAGAAAAACGCGCCATTGCCCAAAATCTAGATCTTTTGGGTGTCGACTATATCGAGGGCGGCTTCCCTGGAGCTAACCCAACCGACACCGAATTTTTTGAGTCAGACGTGCCGCTACAAAATAGTAAATTAGTAGCGTTTGGTATGACCAAGCGGGCAGGGCGCAGCGCGAGTAATGACCCGACTTTACAAGCCGTTATCACCGCTAAAGCACCCGCTACCTGCATGGTCGCGAAATCATGGGATTTCCATGTTGATGTGGCGCTTAACATCACATTGGATGAAAATTTAGAGAATATAGATGCTTCCGTAAAAGCTTCTGTGGCCGCAGGCAACGAGGCTATGATAGATTGTGAACATTTTTTCGATGGTTATAAAGCCAATTCCGAATTTGCAATGTCATGTGTTGAAACCGCGCTAAACGCCGGCGCGCGTTGGGTGGTATTGTGCGATACAAATGGCGGCACAATGCCCGATGAAATTTTCGATATTGTCACGATAATCACTGCCAAATTTGGCGGCCAAAATATTGGCATACATACGCATGACGATACAGGCAATGCCATCTCCAACAGCCTAGCAGCTATTAATGCTGGTGTGCGTCAAGTGCAGGGTACGTTAAATGGTTTGGGTGAGCGTTGCGGTAATGCAAACCTCACGACGCTCATTCCAACTTTATTACTAAAAAGCCGTTATGCAAATCAATTTAGCCTGTCGATTGAAAAAGAAAAACTAACCCAATTGCTCAATATTTCACGTCGATTGGATGATTTAATCAACATTCCATCAGATGTTAGCGCACCATATGTGGGCGAAAATGCGTTTACCACAAAAGCTGGTATTCATGCCTCTGCCATCGTTAAAAACCCCTCAACTTATGAGCATATCGCACCGGAACTTGTCGGCAACAAACGCCGCCTATTGGTTTCAGATCAAGCGGGTAAATCAAATTTCTTGGCAGAATTTAAACGCTTAAATTTAGATATTGATGCCGATCATCCTAAATTAAACATGCTTATTGCTGAAGTGAAAGAACGCGAAATGCTTGGTTTTTCTTATGAATCAGCAAGCGCATCTTTTTACATTCTAGCCAAACAAGTTCTGGGTGAGTTACCAGATTTTTTCTCTGTCGAAAGTTTCCGCGTTATTGTCGAACGTCGTTTTAATGCCAAGGGCGAAGTGGTGACACAAAGCGAAGCCACTGTTAAAATTACTGTTGATGGCGAACGTTATATGTCGGTCGGCGAAGGCAATGGCCCAGTGAATGCGCTAGATTTTGCATTGCGTAAAGATTTGGGTGCATATTCAAAATATATTAAAGATTTGGAATTGGTCGATTATAAAGTGCGCATTCTAAATGGTGGCACTGCTGCCACAACGCGTGTGCTGATAGAGAGTAGGGACGCAACAGGTGAACGGTGGTTCACAGTTGGTGTTTCCGAAAACATCATAGACGCTTCATTTAACGCATTGCTCGATAGTCTCAAATACAAAATTATGAAAGAAATGTCTCTATGACTTTAAAGTTTCCATATTCGAACGAGCAATCAAATGCTGTCAGTCATATAGTAAATGCCCGCGTTTCTGTGGTGCAAACCAATATGGTCGGCCAGGTGGTGCCAACAGAAGATGAGCTTAAACAAATTTTTCAAGGCGCAATGGCTGTGCCCGATCATGGGCAGCTAAACCCTGCTCGTTTTGTGATCATTCAAGGTGATAAAAAACGCCCCTTCATCAATAAAATGTATGAAGTTAAAACGGCCGACAATCCGAATTTCCCACTTTCCGAAGATGAGTATGCCAATAATTTTAGTGGTGTCGGCATGTTCATTGTGGCTTTTGCTAACATTCAAGAGGGTAAAATCGAGCCTTATGAGCAAGAGTGGAGCGTTGCTGCATCCATTCAAAACATGCTCAATCTATTCTACGCATTTGGGTTTGCTGCCAAATGGAATAGCATGCACAAGCACAAAGCTGCGCCTTTTAAAGAGTATTTGAATGTAGATGCATCGTGGGTTCCAATGGGTTATTTAATGATTGGCAAAAGTGCCGATACAGCAAAAACCAAAAACCGCGAAGATTTCACACCTTATTTTACTAATTTATAACTCATTCAAAATCTTCATTGTCGATGATGATAATGTCATCATCTTCAATAATTGATAAATTATGCTGCTTTAAATTGATATAATAGAAGTATGAACTAACGGGAATAAATGCCAAATAAATCAGGCATGAGGCAATTAATGCCGCCCAAATATAATTAAACATCAGTGCCGCAAGGGCAAATAGTAAAATAAGCAATGGCAAAATAAGCATGCGTGGCAACCGAATTTTCGTCATTTTGCCCGAAAATGTAGGTATGCGGCTGACCAATAATAATGCGATAAACAGCATGTAAACCCATAGATATAATGGTGTATCTGAAAACCATGTAATACCGACATTACCCAAATAAATGGGCAGCATAACCAATAAAGCGCCAAAGGGCGCGCTCACACCATGAAAATAATTCTTGGTCCATGTGGGCGCATCTTCATCATCAAGTGAGATATTAAACCGCACGAGGCGTAATATCATGGCCACCACAAATGTGAGAACCATAATCCACCCCAAAGTGCCCAAATCTTTAAGTGCATAAAAATACAGCATCAAAGCAGGCACCATGCCAAAATTGCCAGAGTCCGCAAAGCTATCTAACTCAGCGCCAAATTGCGATGTACCGCCAATGAGCCGCGCAATGCGGCCATCAAGGCCATCCAAAAGAGCAGCCAATAAAACCATAAATATGGCCATATCAAATTGGCTTTCAAACGCATAGCGCAAACCTGTTAAGCCCGCACAAATAGAAGCTATCGTCACTAAATTGGGTATAATAGTACGAATTGAAATTGTTTTAAGTTTTTTAAAAACAGCTCGTTTTTCAGGTTTAGCTTCTTTATCGTCAGACATGGGTTTACCGTTCACTAAATCAGTTGGCTTTCAACTTCGCTTTGCTCGCCATCTAGGTCAAATAATACAGTTTCGCCAGCAATGGCTAATTGACCTAAAGCCACTTTGGCTTTGTATTTTACTGGAACGTAAATATCAAGGCGGCTACCAAAACGAATAAGCCCAAAACGATGGCCTTTTTCGTAGATATCACCTTCGCGCGCTTCACATAAAATACGACGTGCTACCAAACCAGCAATCTGCACAACACCAATTTGTAGGCCATCTTTGTTTTCAATTTTAATCGCTTGGCGTTCGTTTTGTTCACTGGCTTTATCCAAGTCAGCGCTCAAAAACTTACCCGGTACATAAGTTGTGTGTAGCACTTGCCCGCTCATTGGCATGCGGTTTACGTGTACGTTAAATACATTCATAAACACAGTCACGCGCAGCATTTCTTCTTCACCAAGGTCTAGCTCTTTTGGTGGTACCATCACTTTAATTAGGTTCACAACACCGTCAGCAGGGCTCACAATTAAGTTGTCGGCACTTGGCACAACACGTTCAGGGTCTCTAAAGAAATAAGCACACCATAATGTTAAAACAACGCCAACCCAGCCCAGTGGGTTCCAAATTAAAAACAGCACAAATGTAATGGCTGCAAATATAGCCACAAACTTATGGCCTTCGCGGTTGATAGGCACCATAACTGATTTGATTGCGTCTAACATATTTCATTCCTTAATTTCATTGGTTCTGATCTATATATAAGAGGTTTTTAGTAAATTTAAACCTCTCCATCAGTATCATAATTTTTCTTCTAAATCTTCGGGCAATAAGAACACTTGACCAGGGTAAATAAGGTCAGGGTTTCGAATTTGGTCTTGATTGGCTTTAAAGATAGTGGTGTATAGCTCGCCTTTGCCATATATTTTTTGAGAAATATTCCAAAGATTATCACCCCAAATAATGATGGCACGGCCACCCTTAGCCTTGGGTTCATCCGCGGTATTTTCATCAGAACTTACATCAGTCTTGGCGGTTACAATCGCATTAGCATTTTCTTGCTCACTGTCTTTTGCCATTTGGCCTTCAGTGGTATCATTTGCAACAGCTGTTGGTTCCATAACGCTTTTAATGCTATCAGTGTCGGTCGAAACAGCTTTCGGACTTGTTGTTTTGGTTGCTACTGCTTTTACCTTTGGTTTCGCAAGTTTTGGCATGGTGATGTTGGTTTCACGTCTAGATACAACGCTTCCCTGATCATCAACTTGATCAAAACGCATGGTATTTGGTCCAGATTTCATCACATAGCCTTGGTCCAAGCTCCAATTGCCAACATTGTCTGCTTTGGCTTCACCAACAAGTTGGTTATTCACATAAACACGTACCAATTCGTTTGGCTTCG
This sequence comes from Hyphomicrobiales bacterium, assembly GCA_051531935.1. Lineage (GTDB taxonomy): Bacteria > Pseudomonadota > Alphaproteobacteria > Rhizobiales > OSC116 > OCS116. The sequence continues at coordinate 137,456 of JAOPTR010000016.1, read as the reverse complement.
CATCACCCGAAAATATCATTTCGCCCTTGCCATTAAAGTCCACGCTGTTAAATGTCATTTCATTATTCTTGCTGCCGCCACCTGCACCTTGTAGCACTTTTGAGCCCTTGCCTTTTTCCGAAATCACAACCAGTGGAGTTTTATCTACAGGTTGGGCGGTCTTGGCTTTTTCTACAACAGTCTTTGTTGTTTTTGGTGTCGTCGTTGTTGCCACATCAACATTGCTAGCAACCTCTTGCGTATCAGCACTCGGTGCCTCAGTTGCTTGCTCAACCATGTCTGTAGCTTTATCTGCAACAGTCTCAGTTTTTGCCATTTCAACCTTAGTGTCAGTAACTTTTGTTTCGATCGTTTTCGCTTCCATAGCTTTGGTCGCGTCGCTTGAGGAGTCTTGTTTAAGTTTTTCAACACGTTCGAGTAATTTTTTAGCTTCGTTTTCAGCAAGTACAGCTTGTCCGATTGTGTCCAACACATCTTCCGATGTGCTGTCATCCATAGCCACAAGTTCCCCAGTGCTGTTTAGGCTTAGTTTTTGAGCAAGTGCATTCAAATCAACATCATCACTGGTGGTTAAACTGTCCAAGGAAACCATGCCATTTTTGCTAACATTTGCTAGTTTAACAGCCAAGGCTTTTAAATCTAAATCATCACTTTTCGCTAAACTGTCGATAGATACCGATCCGTCTTTGCTCAAATTAGCCAATTTAGATGCAAGAGATTGAATGTTCATTTCGCTTTTAGAATTAGCTGCAAGCATCGCACCTAGACCGCCAGTTTTAATCTCTGTTAATTTGGCAGCTAGTGCAGTCAAATCAATGCCATCATTTGTTGCACTGCCATTCGCGTTTGCAGTGGTTTTATTCATTTCAGCCAATTTAGCAGCCAAAACGCCAAGGTCTAGAGATCCGTCAGAAGTGCCGCTCGTAAAGCCGAGAACTTCTGCATCATTTAGACCAGAAAGTTTAGCTGCCAATGCTTTCAAATCGACATCATCGCTTGTCTTTAACTTATCAAGGGTCACGCCACCATCAGCGTTCATTTTAGCCAGCTTGGTCGCCAGTGCATTCATATCTAGTTCAGAACCACCATCCATGTTAGCAGATGCGACTTCTTTGTTTTTATCAATATTGGTAAGCTTAGTTGCTAACACATCTAAATCAATGTCACCACTAGTCGCCCCATCTTCACCATTCATTTTCAGCAAATGTTGGGCAATATCAGTTAAGTTCAGTTCGTCATTTGGTGTTGCGTTTTTTACAACCGCATTTTCATCATCACCAAAACTTCTAAGCTTTGCAGCTAGTTCTTGTAAGGCTTTATCTTGGCTATTGTCTAGCTTAGCGAGCGTCACCCCGCCAGATGCCTTCATCTTAGCTAGTTTGTCAGCTAACGAAGCCATGTCCATTTCGGTTTTGCTTGGTGCCTGAACAACAGTTTCTGGGTTCGTGTCTATATTTGTAAGTTTGGCGGCCAATGCGTTGAAATCAATCCCGCTATCACCTGTCTCAATGGCGCTATCTTCTCCCATTTTAGAAAGTTGGCTAGCAATGGTCGATAGGTTTAATTCATCATTTGCAGTTGTCTCACTGCTACCATCATTACCAAAATTACGTAATTTGAGGGCAAGTGCTTTTAAAGATTCGTCTTGGCTGCTTTCTAATTTGCTAAGTGTCACGCCACCATTTTCGTTCATTGCGGTAAGTTTTGTCGCTAATGCTTCCATCTTGGTATTGTCTGTTGCCGCAATTACTGGTGCATTATTGCCAGTCTGAGTAGCTGTTTCTTCATTGCGCATAGCAATGTTTACAATCGCATCAGATTCAACACTTGTGCCATCAGCCAACATTCCTGTTAGTGATAACGAGGCTGTAGCAGCTTGAATTGGCTCATCAACAATAATCACCCATTCGCCAGATTCGTTTGTTGTGGCTTCACCAATTGTTTTCTCGCCGTCTTTTAAAATAATAGTAGAATTCGGCGCCCCACGGCCGGCAACTAATGTCGAGCCATCAGCTTCCACACGCACAATATCAAATGTGGGCTTGGAATTTTCAATTATGGCTGCGGCTTCATCATTATCACTGGTTTTAGATTCTTCACTTGTGCCTGTCTGAGTGATTTCTTGGCTACCTGCAGATTGGTCGCCTTTCTCGGCTTCGGAAGTGTTTACATCTGCTGTCTTTGCTTTTTCGGCCTGAGCAGAACAGTCATTTATATACGACAAATCAATAGGCGAATATTCGCAAGCTAAATCAGATTTCAAGAAAACCACACCAACCGCAACAACAGCGACTGAACCTGCCAAAATATATTTTATCATTCTTTAACTCTGCTCAACGTTATGGGGCCTATAATTACCCATCTAAATACCACCATTGTCACAATTTTGTCAAAGTTAAACCAATTGATGCAAAGATTTATGTTGCATAATCAACATCTATGGCGTTTATTTACAGTTAATGCAGTAAAAGTCGATAGTTACGTGGCTTTTTATGCAGGCTGTTGGTGATGAAAAATCGAGAATTTATGCCTCAAAATAATATAAAAATTAAAAATATCTGCGTTTATTGTGGTTCTGGCGATGGCCTCACCCCCATCTATAAACAAACCGCAATTCAAGTGGGGGCAGATATTGCCAAAAACAATATTGGTTTGGTTTATGGTGGCGGCAGCACAGGCCTAATGGGCGCATCAGCTCAATCCGCACTCGATCATGGCGGTTATGTTACGGGCATTATTCCCGAATTTCTGCAAGACCGCGAGAAAATGCTAAAAGATTGTAGCGAGCTTATCGTTACGCAAAACATGCATGAGCGTAAAATGTTGTTTTTCGAAAAATCAGATGCATTTATCGCATTGCCAGGCGGTATTGGAACGCTAGAAGAATTGGTCGAGATGATGACGTGGAAGCAGCTTGGTCGGCATAAGAAAAAAGTTCTCATCGCCAATGTTAACGGGTTTTGGGACCCGCTTATCAACCTGCTCAAGCAAATGCAGGATGAAACTTTCATCCGCGAGGGCATGCAGGTAGATTTTTTGGTTGCCAATAACCCAGAAGATATTATACCGCTTCTGCTTTCCTAAAACTGCTGAGAGAGTAGATTAGACAACCTGCCCAAATTAACCCAAATACAATGCCATCAATAAATGTAAACGCTTCGCCATAATATATGCCGATGGTAAATTGAATGCTGGGCGCAATATACTGCAACAAGCCAAGGGTTGTCATTTTTATACGTCTAGCGCCTGCCGAAAATAATAACAACGGAATGGCCGTAACCACACCTGCGGCAATGAGCAATAGATCAGTGCGCAAATCTATGGTGCCAAAGCTTAAGCCAAAGTTTAAATGCCAGTAATATAAGAAGCCAAGCACAGGCAATAATAAAATTAGCAATTCTAAAAACAGTCCTTCGGATGCCCCGATTTTAATGGTTTTTCGTATATATCCATATGTCGCAAAACTTGTGGCAAGTGTAAGCGCAATCCACGGAAACGTGCCCGCTAAGGCTAGCCTGATGATGATGGCAATCGCTGCCAAACCAATGGCAATTTTCTGCGCATTATTCAGTTTTTCGTTAAGTAAAAACACACCTAATAATACATTGAGTAGCGGGTTGATAAAATAACCAAGTGAGGCTTCGATAATGTAACCACTTGAAATTGCCCAAATAAATAATGACCAATTCGCCATAATTAATATAGATGATACAAGCAATGTAAGCATTAATTTTACATTAGAAATTGCTTCTTTTACCACAGGCCATTTTTTGGTTACGGTTATAATAATCGCCAAAACAATAAGTGACCATACGCTGCGATGGGCAATCAGCTCAAATGGCGGTACATGTGAAATTTGTTTAAAAAATATCACCACCACGCCCCAAATTAAAAAGGCCGATACGGTAAATATTAATCCAAGTCTGTATTCTTGATCATTTTGCATCACGTAATCCTGTAAGTTAAACGCAAGCTAAGATAACTCATAAGAAATGTAAATACAAAAAAGCCACACATCAAATTATTTGATGTGTGACCAAGTGTTTAAATTCTGATGAAAGTTTATTTTGTACCAAAAATACGGTCGCCAGCGTCGCCCAAACCAGGCACAATATAGCCAGTTTCGTTTAATTTTTCATCAACTGATGCTGTGAATATTGGCACATCAGGGTGGGCTTTGCGTAATGCTCTTAGGCCTTCAGGTGCAGCCAAAAGGCACAAGAAAACAATGTCTTTTGCATCACGTTTTTTAATTTGGTCAAGCGCTGCAATGGCCGAGTTGCCTGTGGCAAGCATCGGGTCTACTACCAAGCAAAATCTTTCATCCAAATGGTTTGGAGCTTTAAAATAATATTCTACAGCTTCAAGGCTGTCATGGTCGCGGTACAAACCAACATGCCCAACACGCGCAGATGGAATGAGGTCGTGTAAGCCTTGGGCTAAACCTTCACCAGCGCGTAGAATTGAAAAAATACATAATTTACGGCCAGATAATTTTGGCGCACTCGTCTTTGTTACAGGCGTTTCAATGTCAATCATTTCTGTAGGCAGGTGACGCGTCACTTCGTAACCAAGCAATAAGCTAATTTCTTTTATCAATGCACGAAACACTACAGATGGTGTGTCTTTCTTGCGCATAATTGTTAGTTTATGTTGGATTAGCGGGTGATTAATAACGCTCACGCCTTCAATTTCATGTGCAACAACAGACATTTCATACCTCATTTTTAATTGTTTCCGCATAATTGCACAATTTTAATTCGCAGTCTCGCTTATTTTCGGGCTTTTAAAAAATATGGTGCATATTCAATAATAAATACAGCAAAACTCAAAACCCAAGCCACAGCCGATACATATAACAATTCATCATGTAACATATCTGTATAGGTTGCCAATATTCTAGAAACCACTGCCGTTTGAATGCTTAAAAAAATCAATAATGTAAGTTTTGACGCCGCTACTTTGCGCCCTGTATGCCCTAGGCTAGCGCGGGTCATTACGCCCAGTATCATGGTTGTAAAGGCGCCAATTGTAAGGGCATGAATAGGCATATTTAATGGTTCGATTTGAAAAATAATATAAACGCCCAAAGCCAACAACCCTACAGCCAACCAAAGGTAGGCAATCTGCAATATAAGCAGCATGTGGTTGTTAAATATTGCTGCCATTTGCCAGCGGCTAAATCGCACAGCATTCAAAAAACCAATGATGAGTATCAAAAATCCAGTGATGATATTATCTGGCATCAAGACCCAAGATAACAATCCAAACAAGCTTGCGGCAATGCAATAAATGTCAAACTTCCCCATCAGGGTCGGGCGAATGTCAGAGCCTTGTTGTTTTAACCAATTGGCAGTGAAGTTAGGTATAATTCGCCCACCAATCAACATTACCAACAAGGATATTAATAAAATAGAAAAACGGTATCCATAATGTGCCGATTCAAAGCCCCATATATATTCGGCATATATAATGACGTTTGCCACGCCAAACATAGATACCATAATGGCAATCGGTAAATTGCGATGGTTGCCGGTGGCTAAAATTTCTTTGTAAATATAAATGCCCAATATAAAAAAGAACGGCAAATCTGCTATTGCGGCAAAATATATGCCTGTATAGCTCGAGTAAAAGCTAGCGACGCGCCCCATAGTCCATAAAGCAAACAGGGAAGCTAAGTTCAAACCACGCAAATTGGGGCGGCCTGTCCAATTTGGCACGGCAGTTAGTAAGAACCCTGCTATGGCTGCACCCACAAAACCAAACATCATTTCGTGTAAGTGCCACATGCTTGGCGTAAATTCACTGTGTAATTCTACAACGCCAGACAAATAGCCAATCCAAATCACCATATTCAACAATGCCATGGTTGCGGCAGCTAAAAAAAATGGTCGAAAACCAGCCGAGAAAAATATAGATATGGTTTTCATTGGCTTTTCCTGTGCTTGCTAAATATCCTTCAAAGCTATAGATTTGATAAATATTCACAATTTGGCAAATTGCCGCAGTTTGATTCAGCTCACGAAGAAAGTTCACTAAATGCCTCATATATCTATTAAATTTTCTAACAAGTTAGATGCAACTGTTGATATGAAACAAGTGATGCAAGCCTGCTTAGATGAATTTGTGGCCATCGAAATTTTTGATATGGCTTCGGTCGAGGTTCGGGCATCCGAAGTGCCTTATAGCCTAACCATGCAAGGGGAGGCGGCATTTATTCATATTAAAATAGAGCTTTTCCCAGGGCGAGACGCACAACATTTGACAGCACTTTCCAAAGCCATATTCCAATCTGTCGAATCGCTGTTGAATCAACCTATGAAGATATCCGTACAAATGGTTGAAATGAATCGTCAATTTATATCGCATAACTAAGCGCAATAATATCTTAACAAAACGTAAATAACGTTGGCTTGTTGCCCATCAATTCTATATGAAAAGATAATTCATATCTATATAGGTGGTCACTATGCCCAATGTAAAAACAATCACGCTCGTAAAGCCAGATGATTGGCATGTCCACCTGCGCGATGGCGAAATGCTCAAACGCGTATTGCCATATACCAGTCAAGATTTTGCCCGTGCAATAATAATGCCTAACCTTGTGCCACCTGTTTGTACAGCAGCCGATGCCATCGCCTATAAAAGCAGAATTATGGCCGTGCTTCCAAAGGAACATGATTTTCAACCTCTCATGGTGGTGTATCTAACCGAGGGTACCGATGCTGACGATTTGGAACAAGGTTTTAAATCAGGCGCCATCCAAGCGGTAAAACTATACCCAGCAGGTGCAACAACCAATAGTGATAGCGGCGTTAAAGATTTTTCAAAAGTTTATCATGTGTTTGAACGTATGGCTAAAATTGGCCTGCCATTATTAGTGCATGGCGAAGTGGTCGATGCAGATGTCGATATTTTCGATCGCGAAGCGGTGTTTATAGACAAAATTTTAGAGCCGATAAAAGCTAGATTTCCAGAGCTTAGAGTGGTTATGGAACACATTACCACCAAAAACGCTGTCGATTATGTGCAATCAAAAGATCAAAATCTAGCCGCAACCATCACCACACATCATTTAATGATTAACCGCAATGCCATGTTGGTTGGTGGCATTAAACCACATTATTACTGCTTGCCAATTGTCAAACGCGAAGAACATCGTGTTGCACTTGCCAAAGCGGCCACAAGTGGCGATAAGCGTTTTTTCCTAGGTACCGATTCGGCACCGCATATGGACGATGCTAAACTACAAGCTTGTGGTTGTGCAGGCGTGTTTAATGCGCCCAATACAATCATTTGTTGCGCCCAAGTGTTCGAGGCGGCAAATGCACTTGATAAATTGGAAGGCTTCTTATCACTTAACGGCCCCGCTTATTATGGATTGCCAGTTAATGAAACCACCATCACCCTAGAGAAAACCGATCAGGCATTAAATATAGCTGCAGAATATAAAGCACTTGATGGCGCCCTTACAGTTTTTGACCCACTCACGCCGCTATATTGGCGCATTAAGGAAGCATAATGACATTCATTGATAAGAAGAAATTAGCCAAAGAATGCGGCGAAACATGTTGGATTACGGGCGAATTTAAACTTCGCTCTGGCCAAATCTCAAGTGATTATTTCGATAAATACCGTTTCGAAGCTCTGCCGCACCTTTTGGTGCCTATAGCCACGTTAATGGCTGAAAAAATTGAAGCGATTGATGAGGAATTCTTTGCCCTAGCAGGTTTGGAGCTAGGCGGAGTTCCTGTTGCGACAGCCATTGGCATTCAAAACGGCATGCCATCATTATTTGTACGTAAAAAAGCCAAAGAATATGGCACATGCCAATTTGCCGAAGGCCTAGATTTTAAAGGCAAGCGTCTTGTTATCATTGAGGATGTGGTTACAACTGGCGGCCAAATTATTGAGAGTACAAAAATGTTGCGCGAAGCAGGCGCCATTGTCGAGCATGTGATCTGCGTTTTATTGCGCGATAAAGTTGGTATAGAAAAATTAGCAGATGAAGGCTTAACGCTGGATTATGTCTTCTCTAGAGAAGATTTCGAATAATAATTTTTACAAATTGGGTGTAAAATGACAGAAAAAAGTTTAAAACAACAGGCAGCAGAAGCGGCTTTAGATTATGTAACTGACGGTATGAAACTGGGTTTGGGTACAGGTTCTACGGCCGAGTTTTTCATCAAAGCTTTGGGCGAAAAAGTGGCAAATGGCTTTAATGTCTTGTGTGTGCCAACTTCAATTGCAAGCCATAAACTGGCCGAAAGCCTAAACATTCCACTCACCACATTGGACGAAACTCCGAAATTAGATTTGGTGGTCGATGGTGCGGATGAGCTAGATGTCGAGCTAAACCTCATAAAAGGCGGCGGTGCTGCTTTGTTGCGTGAGAAAATTGTTGCCGCAGCGTCTGCCAAAATGGTGGTGATTGCCGATGATAGCAAATCAGTCAATCCTATTGGGGCATTTCCATTGCCTGTAGAGGTTATCCCTTTTGGCGCGGGTGCAACGGTCGAGCTTATGCACGATGCCATTAAAAACGCGGGTTCTGCGGGCGCTGTGAAATTACGCCTATTGCCAGATGGTAAGCCACTCATCACCGATGGTGGGCATTATATATATGATTGCGAATTGGGTAAAATTCAAAATCCAAAACAATTGGCGCTTAATTTAAATGTCATTCCTGGTGTTGTTGAGCATGGCTTGTTTATTGGTTTGGCGCATGTTGCTATTCTCGCAGCCAAAGACGGCATTCAAAAAATTGAACTTTAAGTTCAATATATAAGTCAAATTTATAGATTTATTAAATGGCTTTCCTTCTGGAGAGCCATTTTCTGTTTTAGCTTCGACTAATTTCTATCAATTAATTTTGTTTGAGGTTTGGGAGCATTATTCATATGCTCAAAAAATTATTGAACAAGAGTTTTATGCGATGACTATTTACGAACTTGCCGCCATAGCAGCGGCCACATTATGGGCTTTCGGTGGCATGATTTCCGCCACACCTTCACGCGAACTAGGTGCTATACCTTATGTGCAGATTCGTATGGTCATCATTGGCGTTATGTTAGCCGTTTGGGTTTGGGTTGCCGATACATGGCAAACAGTACAAGTCGAGCATTATCAACCGCTCATCCTATCGGGTTTTATTGGCATATTTTTAGGCGATACCACTTTGTTTCTAACGCTCAACCGCATGGGGCCAAGGCGTACTGCTATCTTATTCTCATTAGCGGCACCCATCTCAGTTCTTCTAAGTTGGGTATTCCTTGATGAGCAATTATCATATTTGCAAATTTTGGGCGTTATCATTGTATCGGTTGGTGTTGTGTTGGCTGTGGTGTTTGGCAAGCGTAAAGACCAACAACATCAGTGGGAATCCATCAAAGGGCCTGTCTGGATTGGCGTTTCGCTCGGCATTGCCGCTGCTCTTTTTCAAGCTGTTGGCTCAATTCTGGCGCGGCCAGTTATGGAAACTGGGGTCGACCCTGTGGCAGCTTCGGCTCTGCGGGTTGGCACGTCAGCACTTTGTCTCAGTCTATTGGTATTGCTACCAATCAAAGCGTTAAAACGCGCCAACCCCTTAACCCCCAAATTATTGGGGTTAACTGTATTAGCGGGTATAAATGGCATGGGTATCGGTATGACATTATTTTTGTTCGCGCTAGAAGGTGGTGAGGTGGGTATTATCTCGACATTAACAGCAACATCTCCTGCTATTCTGTTGCCGCTTTTATGGATAAAAACCAAAGAAGTGCCTGCGCTTGGCGCTTGGGTGGGCGCAGGCTTAGTGGTTTTGGGCAGTGCCTTATTATTTGTTTAAACAAATATAAAGTCATTGGCCGTAAATTGGTTGGTATCGGTGTTCAATATTGTCACTGAAAAATCGTCAATGGCGTGCATAAATATCTCAACATCATTTCCGTTTTGCACCATGTTATTGGTAACGTCGCCAAAGTTATTGATAAAGTTTAGGTCAGCAAAGTCGATATAGTCATCGGCAAAATTAAAATCATGGATCACATCAGTGGTAATTGGCCCTGTGCTGATGTCGGCATCTTCAAATACAAATATATCTTGCCCGCTGCCCCCAAAAAGAGCATCACTGCCTTGGCCACCAACTAATATATCGTTGCCTGCGCCGCCTTGTAATTCGTCATTGCCATTGCCGCCATACAGGTCGTCATCCCCATCTTGGCCTTCCAATGTGTCTTCGCCGTCAAAGCCTTTGAGCAAATCACTATAATCACCACCCGAAAGCACATTGTCGGCTGCATTACCGTAAAGTGTGTTTTGGTCGTTTTTCACGCCATCAATGTTTTCGATGTTTTCTAAATCATCTTCAAGAATATTATTAATCAGCACTTCACCTGTGTTTAAGTCGATTTCCAATTTTCCTGAATTATAAATATAGCTGACTGTATCAACGCCATTGCCACCATCAATATAATCATAGCCTAGATCATTGCCTGGGATGATGTAATCATCACCATCACCGGCATAAATTTCATCTTCGCCAGCTTTGGCATATATAATGTCGTTGCCATCATGCCCATATATAATATCATCATCATTACTGGCATAAATCACATCATCTTGGTGAGTGCCCACATATATAGTGGCTGCCATTGGGTCGGAATTGTGTATCACAGTAATTTCGTCAGGCGCTTCATTAATCGAAAAACCTGTTGTGCTTGTATAGGTGGATGATGTGGTGATAACTCCATCACACGCGGCCAATAAAGGCGTTAATGCAACGGCAAGTGCTTTCTTTTTATGCTTTTTGGCATAAGAAAATAAGTCATTGCTATGTTGTTGTTTAAAATGTGTAAAAAGTTGGTCCTGTGGCATAAATCGCTCCAATAATATTCAAATTTCTAACACCACACTGTTTTTATAGAGGCGAATTAAGGCAGCAATTGGGTTCAATTCAGGTTTAATTGTGACAATTGAGATAGGTTAATTTTATTTGATTTGAAATTTTTCAAATAACTTATAAAACTAAACTCATAGATCTTTATACAAATAGATAGGAATGAATATGAGCCAATATGATTATGACCTCTTTACCATCGGTGCAGGTTCGGGTGGTGTACGCGCAAGCCGTATCGCTTCAGGTTTTGGAGCCAAAGTTGCTGTGGCCGAGGAATATCGCGTTGGCGGCACATGCGTTATTCGTGGCTGTGTTCCTAAAAAGCTATTTGTATACGCATCAGAGTTTTCAAAAAGCTTTAAAGCCGCTAAAGGCTATGGTTGGGATGTTGGCGAAACTAAATTTAATTGGTCAAATCTCATCGCCAATAAAGATGCCGAGATAGATCGTCTGGAAAGTATTTATGATCGTAATTTAGGCAATAGCGATGTGGAAGTCATCCGCTCTCGCGCGGTTATTAAGGACAAACATACAATCCACCTGGTTAACGAAAATAGAGATGTAACAGCAAAATATATTCTCATCGCCACAGGCGCCACACCTTTCATCCCACCAATTGAAGGTTCACAATATGCAATTTCATCCAATGAAGCTTTTGACCTTGCAGAATTACCAAGTGATATTGTGGTTGTAGGCGGTGGTTATATTGCAGTCGAATTTGCAAGTATCTTTAACGGTTTGGGTGTGAATACCCACTTAATGTATCGTGGTGAAAAAATTCTACGTGGCTTTGATTGCGATTTACAAGACGGCCTCGCTGCCGAGATGGATTTGGCAGGCCTAGACGTGCAATTAAATACCTATATTGCTAAAATCGAAAAACTTGATGATGGCCTATTGCTGCATTTAAACAATGGCAATACCCTCAAAACTGGCGCTGTTATGTATGCCACAGGTCGGGTTCCACATGTGCAAGGTTTGGGCTTGGAAGCATTGGGTATTAAACAAGGTTCAAAAGGTGAAGTTCTAGTCACTCCTGAATCCCAAACCAATGTTGATAATATATATGCGGTGGGTGATGTAACTGACCGTGCAAACCTAACACCTGTTGCCATTCGCGAAGGCAATGCAGTGGCCGAAACTTTGTTCAATAACAATCCTATGTCGGTCGATCACAGCCTCATTCCAACCGCAGTGTTTAGCCAACCAGAGCTAGGCACCATTGGTTTAACCGAGCATGATGCACGCCGTAAATATAATCATATTGATGTATATGTCTCTAGCTTCCGCCCTATGAAAAATATTCTAGCGGGCAGCGACAGCAAAATGCTGATGAAGCTAATTGTCGATCAAAAGACAGATAAAATGCTTGGCGTGCATATTATGGGTGATGGTGCAGGTGAGATGATTCAACTTGTGGGCATTACGATGCGCATGGGCGCCACAAAAGCCGATTTTGATGCCACAATGGCAGTGCATCCAACAGCTTCCGAAGAATTGGTAACTATGAAAGTGCCAACACGTTCATGAACCCTAAACAGAGATTCATGACAAAAGAAGGGCTGGGTATTGCGTTTACCACAGTGGGTAATCCCACCAACCCTGCGCTTTTGTTTTGTCATGGTTTGGGCGCGTCTGGCTTGCAATTTGCAGGCCAGACAGAGGCTTTTAAGGCTGAATTTTATGTGATCATACCTGATTTGCGTGGCCATGGTGATAGTGATCTTCCAACCACTTACTCATTGGCTAGTTATGCGCGCGATATATCGCAGCTCCTGCAACACCTTAAAGTCCCCAACACAATTTGGGTCGGTAATAGTTTGGGTGGCTTGGTGGGCATTGAGTTGTTAAAAATTGCCCCACACAAAATCAAACATTTAATTACCTTTGGCACAGCCTATAGTTTGTCGACATCCAAATTTCTCACCACCATTTTAAAATATACTTATAAATATATCGGCGCATGGGCAGCCAAAACGGCTATTGGCTCAATGGCTAAAAATCCAGAACAAAAACCGTTACTTAAACAAATATTCAGTAAAAATCATAACATTGCTTTATCCTCTACATTAAGCGACATAGCGGTATACGATTATACCGAGTTTTTATCTAATTCAGACGTTCCACTCACCTTAATTCAATGCCAAGACGACAAGCAGATTAACGCGACATTAGCCGCAAGCATAACCATGCTCTCCACCCGTAAAGATGCCAATATAGTCAATTTAGCCAATGCAGGCCATTTGGCAAACATAGATTCCGAAGCTGATTTCAATCAGTTATTACTCGCCCTGATAAGCTAATATGGTTAACTTCTGACATTTACAAAGCGCAAGATTCTTGCGCATATATACAATATTGTGGATATTTCTTTCATAACAGACTTTATGACTCGTTTTATTCAAAAACCAGTATAAGGTGCAGAAATGAAGTAGAATAAATGTAATTTGTATAGAATTTAAGGTTAGAAAAAATGACAGAACTATGGACACCTAATAGCTGGAGAAACAAACCTGCATTGCAGATCCCTGAATATCCAGACGCTGAAGCACTTGCTGCCACCGAAACAAAATTAGGTAACTTCCCACCCTTGGTTTTTGCAGGCGAAGCCCGCAATCTAAAAGCCGAGCTGGCCGAAGTTGCCCATGGTCGCGCATTTTTATTGCAAGGTGGCGACTGCGCCGAAAGCTTTGCCGAACATAGTGGCGACAACATTCGCGACTTTTTTAAAGTTATGCTGCAAATGGCCTTGGTTCTCACTTATGGTGGGTCAAAACCAGTGGTTAAAATTGGTCGTATTGCCGGTCAATTCGCTAAGCCTCGTTCAGCCCCAATGGAAACCAAAGATGGTGTTGAATTGCCATCATATAAAGGCGATGTGGTAAACGGTATTGATTTTACAGCCGAACAACGCATTCCAGACCCTGAACGCCAATTAAAAGCTTACCGTCAATCAGCCGCAACATTAAACTTGCTACGTGCATTTGCATCTGGCGGTTTTGCTGATATCGAAAATTCACACCGTTGGAATCTAGGCTTTTTAGATGGCACCGAAGCAGGCGCTAACTATAAAGTTATGACTGATAAAATTGATGAATCTATCGCTTTCATGCGTGCATGTGGTGTCTCATCAGACAATACAAACCAGTTGCGTACGACAGATTTGTATACAAGCCATGAAGCTCTATTACTTGGTTATGAAGAAGCTCTCACACGTAAAGATAGCATCACTGGCGATCATTATGCCACTTCTGGCCATATGATTTGGATCGGCGATCGCACACGCCAACCAGATCACGCACATGTAGAATATTGCCGTGGTGTTCAAAACCCAATCGGCATTAAATGTGGCCCAAGCCTAGATCCAGAAGAATTGCTGCAATTGCTAGATATTCTAAACCCGAATAACGAAGCAGGTCGCATTGTACTTATCTGCCGTTATGGTGCCGATAAGGTCGAAAAACATCTTCCTGCTCTTATTCGTAAGGTTGAAGGTGCAGGCCGCACAGTGGTTTGGTCATGCGATCCTATGCACGGCAATACCATCACTTCAGAGAGCGGTTATAAAACCCGCCCATTCGATAGCGTGCTGAGCGAAGTTACACGTTTCTTCGATGTACATAAAGCTGAAGGTTCATATGCTGGCGGTGTTCATTTTGAAATGACTGGTAAAAATGTAACTGAATGCATTGGCGGTACTGCCGAGGTTTCTGATGCCGATCTTTCAGATCGTTACCATACACATTGCGACCCGCGCTTAAATGCCGATCAATCGCTAGAGCTTTCGTTCCGTCTTGCAGAACATATTGCTGGCGAACGTAATGACAGTAAAAATTCTTAAATGACAATCTAGATAGCATTTAAGATGAAATTGAAGATGGCTCGGTTTTCCGAGCCATTTTTGTTTTGAAATGTTTTAAAACTGGTTATTTACGCCATTTTATCGACGTGTTTTCCCATGCCAACAGGGGCGGGCGCTTGTTGAGCTCTTGCCATATTTGTGGCTTGCTCCATCATATCCACCATTGCCATTTCAGATGCATGCGCAGCTTTTACCATGCTTACATTCATCAATTGTTGGGTTTGGCCTTGCGCACTCATCGCTTGCATAGCCGTCATTGGCGAAATTTCCATATTCATTCCTAAAGTTACTTTCTCAACGTAACCTAAAAAACTTAAAATAAACTTACAATTAAATATAAAATTGCTGTCACTTGTGCTAGTTTGTTGCCAACGAGGGCGATAAGGCCCATGAAAGGATATAAGTTGAGTACAAATACCGATAAGGGCAATAAGCCTAAAGGTGTTGGTCGTCACTTTAAAAATAAGCGGCAGAATAATGATTCTGCTAATGAATTTAATGAGTTAGATAATCAAGGTAAAGGCGAGGTTTCAAACGAAAAAAATGTAAAAAACGGTTCTTATGGCAATAGCCACAATTCCCAAAAACATTTTAAGAAACATTCAGATCGGCAAGGCGCTAGAGCTGAATTCGCACATGATAAATCTGCTCATCAAAGTGAAACAACACATGAAAACGGCGCTACCGCGCCAAAACGCCGCGAATCCGATAACCATTCGCCAGAATCTCATCGTCAAAATCGAGGGTTTTTAGAGCAAAAGGCCGCGCGTAAAAAACATAGATCAGAAAATAAACAACGTCAGGTTTCTCATCCTTATGTGCGCCAAAATCGCCATCAAAAGGGTCAAAAAACAGCCATTTATGGCGCATTAGATTTAGGTACAAATAACTGCCGTCTCTTGCTTGCTCGTCCACAACGTCGTGGCTTTCGCGTGGTTGATAGCTTTTCACGCATCATTCGTTTGGGTGAGGGGCTGGGTAAAAACGCTCGCCTGTCCGATGAAGCGATGGATAGAACCATTGATGCGCTTAAAGTCTGTAGCGAAAAAATGGCCTATCGTGGTGTACATAAATCTCGGCTGATCGCAACAGAAGCTTGCCGACGTGCCGAAAATGGCGCCGAATTTATCCATCGTGTGCATGCTGAAACAGGTCTAAAACTAGAAATTATCGAGCAAAAAACCGAAGCCCAACTTGCCGTTGCAGGTTGTGCCGCATTGTTAGATGAGCGTAGCAATTACGCTGTTGTATTTGACATTGGTGGTGGCTCTTCTGAGCTAATATTAGTCGAAATTGCACCAGATGCCGACCCTGATCACGAGCATAAAATAGAAGAATCATCATTCCATCCCAATTATCGCATTGTCGATTGGACAAGCCTGCCCATTGGCGTGGTTACATTGTCCGAAAAATTCGGCGGCAAAAATGTGACACATGATTTGATGGATAAAATGGTCGAATATGTCGATGAGTTTTTAGCTCCTTTTGAAAAAAAGCATAATATTTCTGAGAAAATATCTACCGATAAAATACATCTTTTAGGCACCTCTGGCACGGTAACAACCGTTGCAGGCATTCATTTAGATTTAAAACAATATGATCGCCGCCGAATTGATGGTTTTTGGCTAGAAAGTGCGCTCACCATCGGTGTCACCAACAAGCTGATTGATATGGAATTTGAAGGGCGCTCTAAGCACCCATGTATCGGTGCCGAGCGTGCCGATCTTGTGCTTGCAGGCTGTGCTATTTTCAACGCTATCTACAAAAGATGGCCAGCAGAACGCACCCGCGTGGCCGACCGTGGCTTGCGTGAAGGCATTCTAACGAATTTAATGAGCAGCGACTTAGCTGACAAAAGTAGTTTATAGGAATTCACATGGCAAAAAAATCTAGCGGGCCATCAAAAGGCTCACGCGAATTACATATTAGAGTGAAAACCGCCAAAGGCCGTCGTCTTTCTTCAAAGCTATGGTTGCAACGCCAGTTGAACGACCCTTATGTTGTGAAAGCCAAAAAAGAAGGCTACCGCAGCCGTGCGACTTTCAAGCTATCCGAAATTAATGAAAAATATCATCTTCTTAAAAAAGACATGCACATTGTCGATCTCGGCTGTGCGCCAGGTGGTTGGTTGCAATATGCCAGTAATAAAATTGGCATCGACAAAGGCCATGGCTCCTTAATCGGCATTGATTTGCAAGAAGTAGAACCCGTTTCTGGTTGTACCGTCATTCAAGGTGATTTCTTGGAAGAAGAAATGATGGACAAGCTTAAGGAATTAATTCCAAATGGTCGGGTGGATATGGTCATGTCAGATATGGCGGCATCGTCCACAGGTCATAAGCAAACCGATCATTTAAGAATCATCGGTCTATGTGAAGCTGCTTTATGGTTTGCACGCCAAGTGCTAAACCCCGAAGGTATATTTCTTGCTAAAGTGCTACAAGGTGGTGCGGAGCGCGAAATTCTAAATGACTTGCGTAAAGATTTTAAAGTGGTGCGTCACGTAAAACCAAATGCCAGCCGTAAAGATAGCTCGGAAATGTTTGTGCTTGCCACAGGCTTTAGAGGCGAAAACTAAGCCAAACAAAATTGAGGGGGAGAGTGATTTGCGTATACTTGAGATCAGACGTCACACTATGCGCAATAAACCCGATGTTTTTGTGTCGCCCAAGGGTGTCACACTTGCCAAATTGGTAAGCAAGGCTCAGCGGCCTTTCCAACTTGTGGTTAGCTCTGACCTGCAACGCGCTAAGCAAACTGCTAATCATATGGCAGGGCGGTTCGATACAACGATGAGAGACTTAGGCCATCTACCTGATTCCATTTTTAAATATGTCGGATGGCCAGTGCCATTTTCTCGCATTGCCGATGTTGTTGCCGAGGGCGGTATTGTCGCCGAATTCGCACAAGCTCAGTCCAGTTTATGGATCGACATCCTCAGGCAAATGCCCGACGCTCAAAACACCTTATTAATAAGCCACGGGCTTATTATCGAGCTTGGCATGGTGGCAGCTATGCCAAATGCTCATCATGCCGAATGGGGCAATGCCATCGGTTATTGCGAAGGTATTCGCTTGGCCTTCGATGGCGAAGACTTTGTACAGTGTGAAATATTACGCGTTCCGAAGGCCTATTATATGGCCGAAAATTAACCCTAGATTGGCTGTATGGCTGATAAAAGGTATATTTGTTAAAAAAGTCTTTACAGCTTGCCCCCATTGGGACTATTTACCAGTGTCAATACTCTAAATCTAAATCGAGGTTGACCCATGAAACAAGCCCTTACATTTGATGATGTTTTACTACAGCCTGGCGCGTCTGACGTTTTGCCTGGCCAAGTCAATACTGGCACAACAATTTGCGGTAATTTAAACTTAGGCATTCCTATTTTATCTGCTGCGATGGACACCGTAACCGAAGCGCGTTTAGCCATTGCTATGGCTCAAAGTGGTGGTATGGGTGTTTTGCATCGCAATTTAACCGCCGAGCAACAAGCCCGCAATGTCGAAAAAGTTAAAAAATTCGAAAGCGGCATGGTTATCGACCCTGTGACTGTTTACCCAACTGTAACATTGGCACAAGCCAAGCAGGTGATGGCCGATCGTAAAATTTCAGGCCTTCCTGTTGTCGAAAAAGATGGTAAATTAGTCGGTATTCTCACCAACCGCGATGTGCGTTTTGCCACCAACCCCGATCAACCTATTCATGAGCTGATGACCAGAGAAAACCTGATCACGGTAAAAGAAGGCGTGTCTCAAGAAGAAGCTAAAATGCTGTTCCACAAAAGCCGCATTGAAAAATTAGTTGTGGTGGACGATGAATATAAATGCGTCGGCCTCATCACCGTTAAAGACATGGATAAAGCTAAAAACTACCCGAATGCTTGTAAAGATGAGTTGGGCCGTTTGCGTGTAGGCGCTGCCACAACAGTTGGCGAAAAAGGCCTATATTATGCGCAGGCATTAATTGACGCTGGTGTTGATATGTTGGTTATTGATACTGCACATGGTCATTCTTCAGGTGTGATTAAATCAGTTGAAGAAATTCGTAAATTATCAAATAAAGTTAAATTGGTTGCAGGTAATGTTGCCACAGCCAGTGCAACAGAAGCTCTTATCAAAGCTGGTGCGGATGCCGTTAAAGTGGGTATTGGGCCAGGTTCAATTTGTACCACACGTATTGTAGCTGGTGTTGGCGTGCCTCAACTCACTGCCATTATGGACTGTGTCGAGCAAGCCGATAAGCATAACGCAACCATTATTGCCGATGGCGGCATTAAATATAGTGGCGATTTTGCAAAAGCCATCGCTGCTGGCGCTGCTTGTGTTATGGTTGGCTCTATGCTTGCCGGTACAACTGAAAGCCCAGGCGAAACATTCCTCTATCAAGGCCGTACTTATAAAAGCTATCGCGGCATGGGTAGTGTTGGTGCTATGGCAGGCGGATCAGCCGATCGCTACTTCCAACAAGAAGTATCAGAAACGCATAAACTTGTACCAGAAGGCATTGAAGGCCAAGTGGCATTTAAAGGCAGTGTCGAAAGTGTATTGCATCAAATGGTTGGCGGCTTACGAGCCTCTATGGGTTATGTCGGTGGGCACAATCTTAAAGATTTCCAAAAGAAAGCCGAATTTGTGCAAATCACATCAGCATCATTGCGCGAAAGTCATACACATGATGTAACCATCACGCGTGAAGCGCCAAATTATCCAACGAAAATGTAATTATTTGCTGAACAAAAGTTCAAGCACATCATCATGTATACGTTCAAGAATATGGGGCATATTTTCTAAAGAGAATATGCCCTGTACCATAATATAGCCATAGGTTAAAAACGCACGCGATTCAGCGGTTTTTTCATCATATCCCATATCTACAAAATAGCTTTTCACCCATTCGATGCGTTCTTCGTCAACAATCGCAATGGTTTTGGCCGCATTCTCATCCATTCTAGCCCAAGACCGCACAGCCAGTTCGGTTGCGCCAATGTTGGTTCTGCGCTCGCTACGTGGCACAGCATCTAATAAATTCACAAGCTTTTCACGTGGGCTACCACCAATCACATCAACACGGTTCATAACCCGTTGTTCGGTGCGCCATTTTTCTAGTAAATCATTTAACAAAGTTTGGCGGTTTTTAAAATGCCAGTAAAAACTACCTTTGGTCACACCCAATCTTTTGGCAAGCACTTCAACGCGCACAGCAGTTACGCCGCTTTCACTCAATGTGTGAAACGCGGCCTTTATCCAGTCTTCTCTGCCTAATTTAGATGTTTTCACCATTTTATTTTCCATACGCGGCCGTATTGTTATATCCTTATATACCATAGAAACCAAGTTTGCCAGAGGTAGATCAAACCCAAAATGCAATCAATTAAAACCCGTAATGCTAATTAAAAATAGTGGACATTCAGCCAAATATTGGCGAATATTCAATAAACAAAATTGGGAAATAAAATGTCAGATTACAACGTAATAGAAGTCGAAACCCATGGTCGCGTCGGCGTGATTCGCTTTAACAAGCCGCAAACCCTCAATGCTTTGGGCGATGACATCGCGACAGAACTAGCCCATGCCGCCAGAGCTTTCGATGCAAATACCGATATTGGCGTTATCATGCTCACAGGTGCAGGCAAAGCTTTTGTAGCAGGTGCCGATATTTCAGAAATGGTAAAACTGAGTTTCAACCAAGTTTATGATGGGAATTATTTCACAGGCACGCATGATGTTATTGCTGACATTCGCAAGCCAACAATTGCCGCTGTTAACGGCTTTGCTCTGGGTGGTGGGTGCGAGTTAGCATTGATGTGCGATATGATAATCGCATCCGATCGTGCTAAATTCGGCCAGCCCGAAATTAACTTAGGTACAATACCGGGCATGGGTGGCTCGCAACGTTTAGCCCGCACAATCGGCAAACAATTAACAATGGATTTATGCCTCACTGGTCGCATGATTTCCGCCAAAGAAGCTATGGAAATGGGTTTTGTAAGCCGCGTATTTGATAGCGAAACCTTCGCTGATGATGCTTTGGCAGTCGCACAAGAAGTGGCAAGTAAATCGCTCATCGCTTCAATCCGCGTTAAAGAGGCCGTCAATCGCGCGTTCGAAACCACATTGCAAGAAGGCTTGCTTGCCGAGCAACGTCTATTCTACGGCAGTTTCGCGACAGCAGACCGCACCGAAGGCATGCAAGCATTTTTAGATAAACGTGAAGCCAAGTGGACTCATAAATAATCTAAAGTCTAAATGTCTTTAGGGTGGTTTTTAGCTATCAATGAGTCTTTTAAAGGACACAAAATGACAGAATTTATAAAAATTCCCAAATGGTATTGGGTCGCTGCCGTTGCGGGGTTGTTATGGAATTTGCTAGGCGTAAGTGCCTTTGTTATGCAAATGCTCATATCACCTGATATGCTAGAAAATATGGCCGAAGCAGAGCGTATGGCACTCGAAGCCAATCCAACATGGTTCACTGTGGCCTATGGCACGTCAGTCATTGCAGGCGCATTAGGTTGCAGCTTTATGATGTTGCGTAATAAATTAGCCACGCCATTATTCATCATTTCGTTTATTTCGGTTTTGGTGCAAATGTATTATTCGTTCTTTATGAGCGAACATATTACAGATTATGGCCCAGGCGCAATGTCCATGCCTATCATGATTATAATTATCGGTATTTTTCTTATATGGTTTGCCCGTAGCAGCCGTGCTAAAGGTTGGATATCATAAAAATAGCCGCCGAGTCATCGGCGGCCACTTGCTTATATGTCGATAGATTTACCAGTTTCTAGGTAAGTTTTTAGGCCAGATAGCACAATCGGCCACCCGCCAGAAACGCTGTTAAACGTCTGGTTTTCATTTTCAAACTGGTCATGAATCAGCGTAAATTTCACTGCATTTTCGGTTTCTTCAAGCTCATAGGTCACACGGCTATATGGCTCAACAGTGCCATCGTCGGTTTTATTGCCCTTAAATGTATAGGCAAATTTACTCTTTGGCGTGTTTTCCAAAATTTCGCCAGATATTGCAGCATCGCCGTCGGCTGTATCAAAGGCAATAGCATCACCCTTTTCCATGCCAGACACTAATTTTGTGCCAAAAAAGTATTTCACAGTCTCGTCAGGATCAGTCAAAGCAGCCCATAGGTCATCAATTGAGGTTTGAATGTAAGATACATATACTTGTTGTGGTTTCATTTCAGTCTTCCTTACTCTAGGTTACATTTTAAGTGGCTTCTTGGTTTCTAACAGTGTTTTAGCCTGTCAATATTTGTCAAAATATTTGGTAAAATATGAAGTCACATACACATGTCTTGGCTTCATGGTTTATTTTCCTCACTGTTTATATTCTCAAGCCGCTCTTTTAGTTTATTCATGTCGGTTGCCGTATGTTTGGTAAATTTATCAATCCACCTGTTGGATATTTCGGCAATCGGCACAGGGTTCAGATAATGGTATTTAAAGCGTCCTACTTTTCGTGTTGAAACTAGGTTTGCAGCTTCTAACAGCTTTAAATGTTTCATCACGCCAAATCGGGTCATTTTAGGCAGTGCAGCTTCCAATTGTTGCAATGTCTGGCCATCTTCAATTGCCAAAGCATCCAATAATTTTCTGCGGTTTGCATCTGCGAGTGCTTTAAATATATCATCCATAGTTCTTTATAGGTGACTAAATGGTAACATGTCAAGATATTTTATTCTTGCTTTCACGTAAAAAGGGGCTTAATAGCTAGTTTCAATTTTAAAAATACAGACGGAAAGCCGCATATTATGAGAGCCGAAGCCCATTTAGCAGCCGCTATAGAAATTTTATCAACACTGTTCGAAACGGGTCAACCGACCGATAAATATCTAGATGGATATTTTAAAGCCAATCGTTACGCTGGCAGTAAAGACAAACGTGCTATCCGCACAATTATTTACGACATTTATCGCAACCTACGCTCTTACGAATATGTAATTGGCAGTGCCGAGCCTCGCTCATTGGTTGCAGCTTATTTGCTAGGGCAGGGCGATGATGCCGCGACAGTGGCCGCAAAATTTGGTGGCGAAAAATATGCCGCCGAAAACCTGTCAGATGATGAAATCGCAGCCATCCAAGCCGCAAAAGATATAAAAGATGCACCACAAGCTGTGCTGCACAACTTAGCTGATTGGCAATTCGATAAGTTTAACAGCCAGTTCGGCGACCAAACTGAATCAGAACTTGAAGCGCTTAATCAAAAAGCATCTTTAGATGTGCGGGTGAATACAGCTCAAACCACATTAGATGATGCGCAAAAAGCTTTGTCAAAACAAGGCCTAGAATCATCAACAATGCCGTGGTCTCCCATTGGCTTGCGTCTAGAGCCAACAACTCAGCTCACCCAATCACCATCATATCGTTATGGCGCTGTCGAGATTCAAGACGAAGCTGCACAAGTGGCAAGCTTGCTTGCGGGTGCAAAGCCAAAAATGGCAATCGTAGACTATTGCGCAGGCGGCGGCGGTAAAACTCTGGCTCTTGCAGCGCAGATGGAAAACAAAGGCCAGGTCTATGCAATGGACATCGACCTAAGTCGTCTGAAAGCCATTAAACCGCGTGTAGATCGCGCAAAATTGCACAATGTACAAATGCACAAATTGGGCAACGAAAAAACCAACCAACTTATTTATGAATTAGCCGAAAATATCGACATCACATTTGTAGATGCGCCTTGTTCAGGCACTGGCACATGGCGTCGTTCGCCAGATGCGCGATTTAATTTAACTAAAGATGGCTTAAATCAGATTGTTCAAAGACAAGCACAAATACTTGAATCTGCTGCTAAATTGGTTAAAAAAGGCGGTAAACTTGTTTATGCAACTTGTTCCATGTTC
Organism: Hyphomicrobiales bacterium; assembly: GCA_051531935.1. Classification (GTDB taxonomy): domain Bacteria; phylum Pseudomonadota; class Alphaproteobacteria; order Rhizobiales; family OSC116; genus OCS116. Next base: position 113,859 of record JAOPTR010000016.1, on the reverse strand, counting down.
ACAGAAGAAAATGAAACTCAAGTCACAAATTTCCTCGAAAAAAATGAAGAGTTTGAATTGCTAAATTACGCAACTGAATGGGAACTCAATGTTAAAACTGAAGCTCCCAAATCTGCTGCTAGTTTAGAGGGTACATTGTTGCTCACACCTCATCAGCATCAAACAGATGGTTTCTTTGTTGCGCTTATGCAACGCAAAAAACCAGACTAATTTTTGGAAAACCATATACGCTTAAATATACCATCTTTCACAATGAATTGATGGTATAGAGCGGCCAATATGTGCAATGCCAATAATGGTATCATCGGAATTGTAAGTTTTTCATGCACTTCTGCGGGTAAATAATCATGTGCATTGCTCCATACAATCTCTTCGGCAAAAAACAGCTGTTCAGCTAAACCACTGCTTATAACATAAGCGAGGCCCGAGCCCGCAGCACCTAGCATCATAAAATAAAATATATAATGTAATGCTTTGGCCAAAATTTGTTGATATCTGGGAGTGGTTTTAAGTTCTTGCACTTTCTCATCGCGCAGCTTCCATATAACGCGCAATATCGTCACAATAAACACAATGCCGCCAATAACTATGTGAGCTTTGTACAATGTTGCTTTTAAGTCACCCTTTGGCAATTCATGCATATAGATGCCAAGCGGTATCAAACTTAGTATAAGTAGTGCTGTTAACCAGTGAAAAATCACTGCTCTAGATCCATATTGGTTTTCGCTCGATTTTACTGACATAACCTGCCTCCATTGCATTTTATTTTAGCAATATCACACAGGTTAGAATTATTCTAATAATTTAATGTAACAATATGTATCATTGACCTAAATCAAACCCACCCATGTGCGTTGCATTTGGGCTTTGAATTCTTGTTCAAAATCAAACAGTAATTGCTCTAGTTGGTTTTCTGCCATAATTATCTTAACGCGCTCAGGTGGGTTGCAATGTTGCCATAAAGCCAAAAATTGGTTGTAGCTCACCAAAAACCGATTGAAAAACTCATCAACTTTATCGGAATTTGCGATACCAGACATTAATTCCGCAATTTGTGTCGAGAAAGCAATTAACGAGCCTTTAAATTGAATTAAATATTCTTCCGAAACATTATTCTCCAAAATCAAAGTTACGATTGAAGCCAAATAAACCCCTTTGGGTTTATCTTGTGCAAATTCTAAAAATTGAGACGAAACATTATCAACTAAATCATCACAGCTAGAAGCTGACAAACTCTTCATGAAACCATCAGAAAATTCAGCAAAATATTGGGAAAGCAAAGACAGATAAATCTCTTCTTTACTCGCAAAATAAAGGTAAACCGTGCCTTTTGCCACACCTGCCTTGGCGATAATTTGGCTAACTGACGGCAACGGAAAAGTGCCTTTCTTTAACAGCACTTCCGCAGCATCAATTATGGCTTGGCGTTTTGCCAGTTTTTCTTGGTTCGAATAAGCGCGTTTAATAGCGTCTCTCCCTATCCAATTTTTATGTCATTATTTTGAATCCACTCTAAACTATCTTTCAGAGTTGTTTCAATATTTCTTGGCTGCCATCCCAATTCACCCTTAAGTTTTTGCGAAGTCACAATTTGTTTGTCTTTTCCCATATATTCTTTGGCAAGCCCGCGCGTAAGAACCCGCATAGAGCCCATAAATTTATGCTCAAACCAATCAAATAAAGGTAATAAAGGAACCACAAAACCAGGTGCAACCATGCTAGGCAGTTTCAATTCTGGAGCAATTTCTTTGTATATATTAATGACTTTTTCTAATGAGTATAATCCTTCACTAGCAATGTAACGCCCTGCTGCTTTGTCATTCTCATATGCTAAAATATGCGCGCTTGCAACATCACGTACATCCACAAAGGACATATCAATCGGTGGGATGACGGGCAAATTACTATCAGCAATTTTTTGTAGTAAAAACGTCGAAGGCGTATGAGTCATAAAGTTAGGGCCAATAATAGTACACGGTAATATGGTCACCAAATTTAGCTTAAGTTCTTCCGCTAAATCCCAAGCCAAACGTTCTGCTTTGTTTTTCGAAATCGTATAATTTTCCGTTGCGCCATCGTTCCATGAGGTTTCATCTAAAGGTTTGCCATCTTTACTTGTGCCAATAGATGCAACACTAGATGTATAAATAATTTTTTGAATACCAGCCTGTTTGGCAGCCGTTAGCGCGTTTTCAGTACCTTCTATCGCAGGACGAATAATGTCGCGTTCAGGGTCTTTGCTATCCATCTTATAACCTGCGGCCACCTGAAACAATCCATCGCATCCTTCAAATGCTTTCACTAATGATGCTTGGTCAAGTAAATCAGCCTCGACAATCTCAACGCCTAATGCTGTCAAACGTGCTGTCTTAAATTTGTCATTTTTATCGCGCACGGTCGCACGCACGTTATACCCAGCTTCTACCAACTGTTTTACAATCGTGCTGCCTAAATGTCCATTTGCGCCTGTTACAACTATTTTATCCATTTTAATTTCCTAAATATGTTTATGACCACTGGTCAGTTGTATATAATGACTGGTGGTCATTTGTCAATTAACAATGGCATATTTATTTCAAATCGAATGACATTAAAATTTCGCACATGCTCAAATCATCATGAATAATGGCGTTTTCTTCAACCGCATAAGTCATAAAACCAACTGATTTATATAGTTTTTGAGCGGCTTCACTCTTTGATGTAACACCTAAGTTAATTTTGCTCAGGGCAGGGTTAGCCGCCGCATTCTTAATTATATTTTTGATAAGTTGTTTGGCAATTTTCTGACCTCGATGGCTCGGCGATGTAAAAACACCCCAAATACTCGCGATTTCAGCTTCGTTTTGGGGTTCGTTAAAAATCCCCATGGTCGAAACTAGAATTTCACCATCGAACGCACCTAAAATATATCGTGTTTCATCAGCTTGCATGAGCGTTAAAAATTTAGCGTCATCATATTTAGCTTCACGCGCATAATTACTGCCAAAACTTTCGGGATTGGTTTTTAAAGCTTCAAGCCGCAACCGCTTAAATTCCATCAAGTCACTGGTGTCTAGTTTTCTAATTTCAACAGGCATGGTTACCTCTGCAATCTTCTCTTAATGCAAGGCTTTGGGTGGTTTCAACCAACATATCAATAAATAATCGGGCTTTTTGTGTTAGATACCGATCAGCGGGATATAACGCATATATGTCCCATGTTGGATATGAATGATAATCCTGCAATATCCACTGCAATTTTCCATCTTTCAAATCTTCAAGCACAATAAATAAAGGTTGGATGGTGATGCCAATCCCTGCGCGTGCAGCAAACCCATTCATTTCACCAGAATCAGATTTAAGGGCAGATGTAAAATTCACATGTCCAACAGATTTGTCTTCATTTTGAAATGTCCAACTATTTTGATTGTCCTTACCCTTATAAATAATCATTTTATGATGGGCTAATTCATCAGGATGTTCGGGCTCACCATGTTCTTCAATATAACCATGACTGGCACAAACAATTATCGGACAAGCGGCAAGTTTGCGCGCTCTAAATGTGCTGTCGGGCGCTGCCCCAATACGCACAACTACGTCATAGCCGCCCGCAACCACATCCACTTTACTATCATCAAAACTTAAATTTAAATGTATGTCAGGGTATTTTACAGCAAATTCGGCAATGGCAGGGGCTAGATATTTGTGGCCAAATGTCAGTGGTAAATTTACCTTCAAATCACCAGTAGGTGTGGCTTGCAGGTCTTTCAATTCGTCTTCAACCTCACGCATATTCGAAACCGCATTTGCCGCGCGCTTATAATATATCTCACCCGCTTCTGTCAGGGTTACGCTTCTTGTTGTGCGGTAAAATAATTTAGCCTTTAACCGATCTTCCAAATTTTGAATTTGCTTGGAAACACCCGATCCTGTCATGTTAAGCGCCTTGCCGGCAGCCGTAAAACTCCCCGCATCAGCTACCGATAAAAATATTTCAATTCTTGAAAAGCTATCCATATTGCACCCAGTCATTGTCAACTATATGGACTTAATGTAATTCCAAAATAGTATATTATCAAATAAAAAATTATTATTATATTCACTTCAACAACAGCGAGGAAGATTGAAATATGATAAATATCAGAAAATTAAAAGACTTAGGCAAAGCCGATCTTGGCTGGCTGAAATCTAATTTCCATTTCAGTTTTGCCGATTATTATAACCGCAACAACATGAATTTCGGAAAATTGCGAGTGATTAATGATGATAACATTGCCGCTCATATGGGCTTTGATATGCATCCGCACGAAAATATGGAAATTATTACCTATGTACGGTCAGGCGCCATTAGCCACAAAGACAGTATGGGCAATAAAGGCCTTACCAAAGCAGGTGAAGTGCAGGTTATGAGTGCCGGTAGTGGCATTCGCCATTCCGAAATTAACAATCAGGATGATGCTGTTACCCTTTATCAAATTTGGATTATGCCCAACAAGCAAGGCGTAAAACCAAGGTGGGATCAAGAAAGATTTCCAACCACTCCGGTAAAGGGTCAATTGCCGTTGCTGGTTTCTGGTCGTGCAAAGGATCAACGCCAAGGCGTTCTGTTCATCCATCAAGATGCCGCCATTTATGGCGGTCGTGTCAACAAAGGTGATGCCGTCACAACCCCTATAAAACACCAAGCCTATATTCTTGTGTCTAAAGGCGACATTGAAATAGATGGCCAAAAACTAACACAAGGCGATGGTGCCGAAATCAGCAAACAGCCGAATGTAAAAATAAAAGCATTGAGCGATGCCGAAATTCTCATTCTCGATGTACCCAAATAAAAACAATAACAAAGAAAGAATAACCATGACAAATATTTTACACTTAGATTCTAGCCTCAAAGGCGATTCTTCAACAAGTCGTAAATTATCAGCAGCCATCGTGGCTAAATTAGGTGGTACTGTCACTTATCGCGACCTTGCGAGCAGCAATTTATTGCCTGTAACCGAAGCTCAATTTGGCGCGTTTTACACACCAAAAGAAGCCAGAACAGATGAGCAAAATCAAGACATTGCAGTGTCTGATAACTTAGTTGCTGAGCTTCTAGCTGCAGATGTAATCGTCGTTGGCGCACCAATGTATAATTTCGGCGTGTCATCACATTTAAAATTATATATAGATTTGGTCAGCCGCAAGGACGAAACATTTACCTATACAGAAACAGGTCCTAAAGGCTTGCTCGAAGGTAAGAAAGTCTATTTTGCAGTGGCCACTGGTGGCACGCCAATTGGCTCACCTGTTGACCAGTTGGTACCAACGCTAAAAACCATATTCAGCTTTTATGGCATCGAAGATCAAACAGTTATTGATGCTTCAGCAGGTATGAATGTTGATCCAGAAGCCACATTGGCAAAAGCCTTTGCTGAAATTGACAAATTATAAGTCTAAAAAAATCAGTGTGAATCAGCCCCTAAACATGTATGTATAGTCTTAGGACATTAGTTTAGGGGCTTTTATTATGAATATCTTGCTTATCGATTCTAGCGCGCGTGTCGCGACGTCCGATAGCCGAAAGTTAGGCGAGCGGTTAGCAACCCGTTTTGGTGAACAAAGTGGCGCAACCATGGTCAGACGCGATTTAAATGAAGGCTTGCATCTTATCACCGAGCCACATTTAGAGGCGTTTAACACACCACTTGCCAACCGTACACAAGAGCAAAATCAGCTTAATAAAATTTCCGATAGCCTCATTTCAGAATTACGAGATTGCGATCGGCTTATCATCACCATGCCAATGTATAATTACAACATTCCAACCACTCAGAAAATGTGGCAAGATTTGGTGATGCGCGAAGGCGAAACTTTCAGAACAGTGTCAACTGGCGTCGTAGGCCTCCTCAAAAACAAAAAAGCTTATATTATCATCACCACTGGTGGTGTTGCTCATACAAGTGCAGACCATTTATTGGTGCCTTTAACAAAGTTATTTTTAGGCGGAATGGGCATTGAAGACCAAACCTATATTCATGCCGATTGTTTGGCGTTTGATCTGGATAATTCATTAGCCAAAGCCTATGCACAAATTGATAGTTTGGAAATTTAGTTTTTTCCAAAATTTTGCTTTACCCAAATGCTCTCATAGGCTAATAGAAACCCATGCTAGACCCACGTTATAAGGGTGTCATTTGCATGGTGCATCTGTCCAAATTATACAAAGCGTTTAAGGTAAAAAAATGCAAAAAATCCTCATTATAGATTTCGGAAGCCAAGTCACTCAACTCATTGCCCGCCGCGTACGCGAAACAGGTGTTTATTCAGAAATTGTGCCGTTTAACACCGCACAAAAAGCACTCGATGAAATGACCGACATTAAGGCCATCATATTGGCTGGTGGGCCACAATCCGTTGCCGATGAGGATAGCGCCCGCGCACCGCAAAAAGTATTCGAAATGAATGTACCAGTTCTTGGCATTTGCTATGGTCAACAAACCATGTGTGCACAACTTGGCGGTGCAGTCGAAAAATCAGACGAACGCGAATTTGGTCGTGCCGAATTAACCGTTACCAAATCAAATAAATTATTCGATGGCGTTATTAATGAAGGTGACAAGCAGGTTGTATGGATGAGCCATGGCGACAGGGTGTCAAAACTTCCTGCAGGTTTCGAAATCGTAGCCACATCACCAAATGCACCTTATGCAGCCGTAGCTGATGAAAGCCGCAACTATTATGGTGTGCAATTCCATCCAGAAGTTGTGCATACGCCTTGTGGCGCTCAGCTTATCCGCAATTTTGTAATCAATATTGCAGGGTGTACTGGCGATTGGTCAATGGCGCATTTTAAAACCGAAGCTATAAATAACATCAAAGCTCAAGTGGGCGATAAAAAAGTAATTTGCGGCCTATCTGGCGGTGTTGATAGCTCAGTTGTAGCCATGTTGCTGCACGAAGCCATTGGCGATCAATTGCAATGTGTATTTGTCGATACAGGCATGATGCGTTATGGCGAGGCCGATGAAGTGGTTTCAATGTTCCGCGATAATTACAACATCGCCCTAGCACATGTCGACGCTACTGATTTATTCCTTGGTAAATTAGAGGGCGTATCAGACCCAGAACAAAAACGTAAAATCATCGGTGCTACATTTATTGATGTTTTCGATGCCGAAGCCAAAAAAGTAGGTGGTGCCGATTTCTTAGCACAAGGCACGCTCTATCCAGACGTGATCGAAAGCGTAAGCTTTACAGGTGGTCCAAGCGTTACCATTAAAAGCCATCATAATGTAGGCGGCCTACCAGCACGCATGAATATGGAACTAGTCGAGCCACTACGCGAATTATTCAAAGACGAAGTGCGCGACTTAGGCCGCGAACTTGGCCTGACTCACAAATTTGTAGGTCGTCATCCATTCCCAGGCCCTGGCCTTGCCATTCGTATGCCTGGCGATATCACTCGTGATAGGCTAGAAATTTTACGCAAAGCTGACCGCATCTACCTAGAAGAAATCCGCAATGCAGGCCTTTACGATGATATTTGGCAAGCTTTTGCAGTCCTACTTCCCGTACGTACAGTCGGCGTTATGGGCGATGGCCGTACATATGATTTTGTATGTGCATTGCGCGCTGTTACATCAACCGATGGCATGACAGCAGATTACTACCCCTTCGAACATGATTTCCTAGGCAAAACCGCCACCCGGATCATCAACGAAGTAAACGGCATCAACCGCGTAACCTACGACATAACCTCAAAACCACCAGGCACAATCGAGTGGGAATAATGTTATAGGTTTCGGTGACTATCAATATCTATTGAAACACTGAGTGAAAACAAATAGTTAATGCATTATACATCTTTTTTTCTATTGCTGATTATTGGTGGAATTAAATGCATTTGACGGTATTGAAGACGGTAGTATTTATTGCTAAAATTGCCGTTTTTAGCGAAAAAACGCCTTTGACGGTATTTTTTTCGGCCTAACTATCTGTTTTAGCGTATAATTTTATCAAAAATTGTCTCTTTTCGCTATGACGGTACTTATAGCAGGAGAATATGATGTTAAGTGACAGATTTTTGAAAAATCTAAAACCAAAAAATAAAGCCTTTAAGGTCTCAGACCGAGACGGGATGTACGTTTTCGTATCCAAGGCAGGGTTGATTTCCTTCCGCCTTGACTACAGGTTAAACGGCAGAAGAGAGACGGTAACCCTCGGAAAATACGGCAGGGACGGAATATCCCTGCTAAAAGCCCGAGAAGCGTGCATGGACGCAAAACGGACGGTACGAGAAGGGCGCTCACCAGCATTAGAAAAACAGCGTGAGAAAAACCATTATAAAGACACATTAAAGTTCGGGGAATGGGCAGATCATTGGCTTCGAGAATCTCACATGGCCGACAGCACCAAAGCGATGCGAACAAGTATTTTGAAACGCGATATTCTTCTGCCGTTCAAAAAAAGGCTACTAAGTGAAATCACAGGAGATGATCTAAGAACTTTGTGTCTACGCGTGAAAGATAGAGGCGCACCAGCAACGGCAATTCACATAAGGGATATCATCAAGCAAATTTTTGTATTTGCTAACCAGAGAGGCCAGAGATTGCCTAATCCTGCGGATGAAGTTCTACCAAGTTCAATTGCTAAATCTTTTTCACGGGACAGAGCATTGACACCAGTTGAAATTCGGCTGTTCTATCACATGCTAGAAAACATAAATGCCGACCATGTTTTAAAACTTGGACTTAAACTGCTTTTATTGACAATGAAAAGGAAAAGCGAAGTCACGAATGCAAGATGGACAGAAGTTGATTTCGAAACCGCAAAATGGACGATACCAAAGGAAAGAATGAAAACAAGATCAGATCACGTCGTATATCTGTCACGTCAAGTGATTGACATTATGGTGGCGCTGAAAACCTGTTCAGCTGGCTCTGAATTCCTATTCCCATCAAGGTATGACCCAAGCCAAACCATATCTAAAGCGACTTTTAATCGAATTACAAAAGCAACAATTCAAAGAGCCAAAAAAGAAGAACTCCCATTGGAACATTTTACAGTCCACGACCTCCGTCGCACAGGCTCAACCCTATTAAACGAGCTAGGCTTTAACAGCAAATGGATTGATAAATGTATGGCACACGAAGACAACAGATCTTCGCATGCAGTCTATAATAAAGCTCAATATGCAGAGCCAAGGCGTCATATGATGCAAGAATGGGCAGACATGATAGACGCTTGGGTTCAAGGCGAAAGGCGGCGACCAAAATTATTACCAGATGAAATGTCTATTTATGAAGCGGACTCTTTGCTTTAACAGGTCTATATTCACGCTTGTAAACATTGGGAAAGTGCTCCTTTCCCAATTCGTTATCATCTGATTTTTTCTGTTGTTCATCTAACCAATCCAAAATCTCAGACAATTTCCAAACCACACACCGAGGTGTCAAAAAAAAGCGGCGAGGGAAGCTGCCTTGTTTTTCCAAATCATATATGGTGGAACTTGATATTGGGACAAGCTTCTGCAATTCCTTTTTTCTTATCACACGTAGTGTTGAAAATTCAGAATCTAGAAGACTAATGGGGATTAAGAGTGGTTTGATGTTTTCTAGTTTATTCATAACTATACCTTTTCACAAATTACAGAAAAGGCGGGCATATTTAATTGTACCACTAATTTGATATGCAAACAAATATTATATTAAGAAGTAATTAGTGTATTTAAAAAGTATTTAGTTTTTAAGTAGGTTTCTAATTTCCCATTTTACGTGGTCGCCAGTTCAGTATGAAGATTAGCGAGGCAAATCGCGAATTGGGGTGACCTCATCCTCGAACTGCACATGTCGCCGCCGAAATGTTGCGCCTTCTACATATTTTGGTTCACTGATTCGATCCATTCGAAAATGACGGAAGTCATTGCGTGCAGGATCCCAAGCCACCAAATACCATAACGGAGGTAAAATCAGCATAGCTTGCGGTTCGACCTGCCTCATGGTTACAGCCCCTTTTGCGTCACGGTACTGAAAACGCAGATGTAGCCTCTGTAGAAAAGCTGTCTCGAATGCTGGCAGCAACGCAGGTTCCATCACTCCCATATTTGATATGTCCACCTGCGGTGCGAGTTTCCCTACATATAAGCAGTCTAGAAATCGGCGCAAGTCTCGAACTTTGTCCGATGGTAGGGCTTTCTCAATTTTGGCAAGTCCAGCATCTGCGAGACTTGAAAAAGGTAGGTTTCCTGCTGCGCGCATGGACGCAACGCTGATGAGAAGCGCAAAGACCTCAGCAACCGAGAGTCGTGCTGTGGTCTGAACCGATTGTGGGTCAAGTTGTAGACCGCCCCCACGCCCAGGTTCAGAATGAATGACAAAGCCCTCATCGCGTAGCGCGCTAATATCACGTAACACTGTACGCTTAGACGCGCCAACCTCCTCCGCTAAGTCAGCGATTGTCGAGGTGCCGTTGCGGCGAAGGCTACGCACGATGGCGTCTTGTCGGAGGCGAATATTCATTTCGTGAGATTACTCTTTAATGGTGACAATATTTGTCACCATTACGTTATAGACAATGGCTGAGATGTCAGCAAGGAAGTTTTGAAATTGCAACGCGCATCTAAAACACTTGGCGTCATCTGATCGCCCTTAAAAAATAAAAAGGAATTGAAATGTCTAATCTACCCAATTTTCCCATGCCCACCCTTATTTCAGTCAACGGTGTAACACTTGAGGTTTTTGAAGCAGGTAAGCAAAATGCGGGAAACCCGATTGTGCTCTGTCACGGCTGGCCTGAACATGCTTTTACTTGGCGCCATCAAGTGCCAGCTCTTGTTGAGGCAGGTTATCATGTCATCGTCCCAAACCAGCGCGGTTATGGCAACTCATCCTGCCCGAGTGAAGTAACAGACTATGATATTGTACATCTGGCGGGTGATCTCATCGCACTATTGGATCACTATGGATACGAAAAAGCCACCTTTGTCGGTCATGATTGGGGTGCAGCTGTCGTTTGGGGGCTGACCTTATTGCATCCAGACCGAGTAGATAAAGTTATAAACTTAGCGTTGCCTTACCAAGAGCGTGGAGAAATTCCTTGGATCGAGATGATGGATGCAATATTTGGCGGCGACTTCTATTTTGTCCATTTTAATCGGCAACCAGGCGTTGCGGACTCTGTGTTAGACGAAAATGCTTCCCAGTTCCTTCGCAATATATTCCGCAAGAACGTGCCTCTCGCTCCGCCTGCGCCAGGTATGATGATGATCAATCTCGCAAAGGCGGAAACACCATTGGGCGAGCCCATAATGAGTGATAACGAACTGGCCGTTTTCATCACCGCATTCGAAAAAGTGGGGTTCACTGGCAGCATAAACTGGTATAGAAACCTTGATCGTAATTGGCACATATTGGGGGAAGTGAACCCGATCATCCAACAGCCCACACTTATGATTCATGGCGATCAGGATATGATCCCAAAATTTGAAAAACTCACTGAGTTTGTACCCAATGCTGAAGTTGTCAGCCTCAATTGCGGTCATTGGATCCAGCAAGAAAAGCCAGAGGAAACAAACCGAGTGATTTTAAAATGGCTGGAACAGCAGGGTGCCAACTAGTACCACAAACGTTTCAAAATTAAGTATACCCTCGGGCTTGGCCTGAGGGTATAAAGTGACACAGAAGGTAACAAATGATGCACCGCCCAGAAACATTTGGAGGCTAGAGGATGGTAGATATAATTTTTTTCAAAAACCAAGGCGAGTTTAGCGATTGGTTAGAAAAACACTCCGAGACTAGTGAAGTTTGGGTGGGCTATTTCAGGAAAAGCACAGGACGCGCTAGCCTTACATGGTCTACATCAGTAGATGTAGCTCTTTGTTTTGGGTGGATTGACGGTATACGAAAAACCATTGATGACCAGAGCTATAAGATCCGCTTTACTCCACGCAAAAAAGCTAGTGTATGGAGTGCTGTGAACGTAAAGAAGGTAAAAGCACTCATTCAGCTTGGAAAAATGAAACCAGCAGGAATGCGCCTCTATAACAATAGAACCGATTTACATGGCTATTCCTCTGAAGATAGAAATTTGCCACTTGCCAAAGAGTATGAAGAGCAAATTAAGGCAAACCCAACAGCATGGCAATTCCTCACTAATTTAGCGCCTTCCTATAAAAGAGATTCTATCTGGTGGGTTATGAGCGCCAAAAGAGAAGAGACACGATTAAAAAGGCTTGGCATACTAATTTCTTCTTCAGAAGCAGGGCTAAAAATACCAATGTTTCGAAAGAAATAGTAATTTTTTGCAGAACTGATGAGGTGTTTGGGTTGCTTTCTTCAACTGAAATCTGTCGACCTAATAATTGATGGGCATTAAGTGAAGCTAAGCGGACGTGACAATTAGAGAATATCATTCGAAAACACCCTATCTAGCAACCAATTGAGCGCCTTCTCAAAGTCATTTATAGATTGCGGCTTTATTCCCGCCATATTAACCGTATAGGCCGAGGCAGAAATTGCAAATCCATGCAAATAATCAACGATTAACCCTTGTAAAATAAGCACCTCACTGTCAGTTTTATTTAAGCTAACTAGACAAGAAACGATGTTTTCGTTTAGCTCAAGCAGTTGTTGTTCAATTACAGCAGGGTTTTTAAATATATAGAGCGTCAAATTGGGGTGGTTTATCACTTGTAGGCAATATGCTGTAAGCTCTGAGGTGAGTTTTTCTCTAGCTGTTAAACCACTTTGGGTTGTTGGTGTGAATTCAAAAGCACTACCTGCCATAGCCGAAAATAATTCTTCACGAGTTCCAATATGGTGTTTTATTGCCATTGGCGTGACATTTAATTCAGCTGCTAAGGCGCGAAATGTAACTGCTTTTTCTCCATTTCTATCAAGTAGATTCAAAGCGATAGTTACTATCTTTTCTCGCTTTAACGGTGTTGAACTTCGAGGAGGGCGTCCCATTTAAACACCTTGTTTGAAGTTTGAAAATGAATATTTAGTTTGTGTCAGGCTGGATGAGAAGCTCTTTGACGCAATTAACTTCAAATCGATGTCAGTATCCAAATTTCCAAAGAGTGATATCCCCGAACCAATTAATATGGGAATGTGAGTGAGTATAATGTCTTTGACTAGGCCTAGTTTTATAAATGATTGAACCACTTTTGCACCGTCAATATATGCATTCATATATTTTCTCTCACTAAGTTGCTGCATCAATTCTGACGGGCCTAATTTTGTCAATTCTATTTTCTTAATCAACCGTTTAGGGATAGAATCTTGCGTAAGTGTTTGGCTCATAACAATCACTGGCTTTGTATATGGCCAGTCACCGAACGTCAAAACATTCTCGTATGATCCACGTCCCATTATAATGACGTCTACACTCTCAATAAATGCATTATAACCATGCTCTTCATTCTCAGTTTTTTGCTTCATCAACCAATCTAGCTTGTGGTCAACCCTGGCCACAAAGCCATCAAGGCTCGTGGCAATAAATATATGTCCAGTTGTCATGATTTATATCCTTTTGAAACCAGTTTCCATTATTTTATTATACAATGTATAGTATAATAAAATAATGGATGTCAACTAAACATTATTTCACATCCAACTCTAAATAATCAACTCCGCAGAGCCAACTGTTTGTTCCTATAACGGTTTGAAGCGATGCCTTTAATCGCTTATATCAGGAAAATTGGAACTTATTGCTGCCTAGACAACAATTTAATTTTGTTCAGATAATAAAGCATGTTAAAAAAGTTGAATGAATTTAAGCAACACTGACAAAACTTCACTGGAAATAAGACCCGCCATTGCCACGGATGCTCAAGGCATGAACATTGTTTTATCAGAAATTCTTACTAAATGGAAAAGTGACAGAGTTAGTGATCCTGATCATGTATGTACATTCTATATTGAGCACCCCGATGGTATCCAATGTACGGTTGCTGTTGGTAGAGACGGTGCTATTTTGGGTTTCCAGTCCCTGATACTGGCTACAGTGGCAAACAGGTATGATGTAACCCCAGGTTGGGGAATTATTGGGACATATGTAAAGTTGGATGCTGGGCGACAAGGAATAGGTTCGGCACTTTTTGGCTCAACGATCCAAGCAGCGCAGGATGCTGGTTTATCGAAAATCGAAGCTACCATTGCAGCCGACAACGAGCTTGGGCATAACTACTACGACGCCATAGGTTTTCAAACATACCGAAAGACATCAGACACTATTTGTAAATGTTTTACTATCGAAGACCACATCAGCTAATATTTTCAATATTAATCCAAAATAACGTCATAATCCAAGTGATTTTCAGATCCAGAAAATCCCTCTAATCCTCGCCGCTCCTTTCAAGCAGACACATCGCAAATTTCTGACTTTTACTTCCAAACTAGCATAATTCCACTTTTATGCTGTCTTGTAATTGCAAAGCTATGGGCCAGAGTTGTGTTTTTTGAAATGTTTTCTCGCTTGCAGATTGATGGACATCAGAACTTGCTTCTTGAATGAGTCCAACCCAACAAAGTGGTTTAATGACATGATTATACAATGCATAGAATTCAGGGTCGTGGTTGTAGGGTGTTTTTTCCTTAGCCCCGTAAAACACTGCCGCCAATTCTGTGCCGTTAATACCAGTTTGAAGCTCAACATTCATAATGTTTAAAAAGACATCCCAATTGCCCATTGGTTGTTCCAAGGATCGATAATATCCGTAAGAATGATCAATCTCGAATAGAAATTTAGGCACCAGGCTATTAAAAATGTCTGAGGGTTCTCCCAGTAGCTTTTTACCCTTAGCAGTTAGTAAAAACTTGCCTTTATAATGCCTGCCAATCTTCGTTTGCAATAGAAGCGTATGAATTGCCACACATACAGGGAAGTCAGGTTCATTTAACACCTTTTGAATCCGAAATAATTGTTCAAAGCTATGTCCCGGCCAATGAAATTCTTTTGCTGCCCAATGAACAAACTTTCGATTGAAAGCCATTCCCTTGGTCAACTTGATGCCATTTTGATCATTTATGTAATTTAACGTTAAATCTATCACCCTCACGAGAGGTGATAGTTTGAGTAAAAGTTCATCATTTTCAATTGGTTTAAATTTAATCATAATATTGGACGAGGGCGGTTTCTGTTTTGATAATAAATTAGGGGTATTCCCCTAGGAAGGTAAAATTTTAATTGAATTCTATTTTGTATTCATGGTTTTAATATAGCCTTCACCCCAGTCTGTAATGCTTTTTATCACTGGGTTAATGCTTTTGCCAATTGGGGTGAGTGAATATTCCACTTTAGGTGGCACTGTTGCATAAGCTTTTCTGGAAACAACGCCTTTTTTTTCCAGAAGCTTAAGCTCTTTAACCAACATTCGTGTTGAAATATCAGGAATTGCGCGTTCAAGCTCTTTAAACCTAAGCGTGCCTCTCGCAGATAGCACATAGAGAATCGCGAATTTCCACTTTCCCTCTAAAATATTCATTGCAAGATGAAATGGGCAGTTGTTATATTCTTCAATTGATTTTTGTTTCATTTTTATTCACCTCATAAACGGCTAAAACGTGCATTACTTACTATTGTGTTCCTAGTTACCATAAGTGTAACTACTTGCATTAGTATATCATAATATCTAGCTTTAGGACATCATTTAAAACAAACGGAGTAAATAAATGAGCCACAAAAATTTAGTAGAAAAATTTATTGAAGCTATGCGAGTTTCGGATATTGATACTCTAAAATCAATGATTGCTGATGATTTCAGTTGGTGGATAAATGGCAAAGTAGAATATCTACAAACTGCTGGCGAGCATGACAAAGATTTCTTTTTAGGTTTCTTTGGGGCAGGGGCAGCAAGCTTTCCAGAAGGTGTTGCATTTAACATATCAGGCATGGTTGAAGAAGGTGACTTTGTCGCTACAGAAGCAAATCTAAAAGCCAAAACAGCAATGGGCACAGATTACGACAATGACTACCATTTCTTGTTCACATTCGAAAATGGCAAAATCAAGCGGATGAAAGAATATATGGACACGCATCACGCAAAAACAACCTTTGGCCTATAATTGGAGATAGATATGAACTGGACACCAAAAAGTATGAAGTCTCAATTGGGTAAATCCTTTTTGGTGACTGGCGCAAACACTGGCCTTGGGTTTGAAACCGCTTTGGAATTAGCCAAGCATGATGCTTATGTAATCATGGTTGGGCGTAACCAAGAAAAGTTAAATCAAGCCAAAGAAAAAATATTGGAATCCGTATCTGATGCGAGCATCGAAATAGGTGTTTTAGATTTAACCAATATTAAATCAATTAAATCATTTGCAGATGAATTTCTAAAAACACATGCCACACTTGATGTGTTGATTAACAATGCAGGCATAATGTTTCCACCAGCAGGTAAAACGACTGATGGTTTTGAAACACAGTTTGGTGTGAATTTTATTGGTCATTACGTGTTGAATGCATTGCTGTTCCCACTCCTTAAAAATAGTGATAACGCGCGTATTGTTACACTAAGCAGCATAGCCCACAAGGGTGCTGAAATTGATTATGAAAATTTAAAATTAGAAAAACCATTTAATAAGTTCAGAGAATATGGGCAAAGCAAAGTTGCAGATCTAATATTTGCACTTGAGCTGCAGAGAAAAATTAGCGAAAACAACCTCGATATTTTGTCTGTAGCTTGTCACCCAGGTGTAAGCAAAACAGAATTACTACGCTATGATGTGCCAGAAATGATTGAAACGGTAGACTATATGGATGCCAATCAAGGCGCTTTCCCGACACTATTTGCAGCCACTGAAGAATTGGAAGCCATCTCTGGTTCTAATAAGTCTTTCTATTTTGGTCCAGATGGCAAAAACGAAATTAACGGTTTTCCTGCTCCAGCATTCATAGAGCCTTATGCTAATAATGAACTTGTTGGTAATAAATTATGGGAATATGCAGAAAAAGAAACGGGAGTTAAATTTAACTTTGGCTCATAAAACGAGGTTTAATTGAGTTGAACCACAAATAATTCAACTCAATTTGGCAATTGTCGATTTTTTAGCCGGTAGCATTAAATTATAATTGGAGGAACACAAATGACGAATTCTAATAAGAATAAACCTCGAGAAATCGTGAAACACATCCGTGGCAAAGCACACGGACCCATTACCCGGTTGATGAGCCCATCAGACTTGGGTGAAACCTTGAAGCCATTTGTGTTCCTTGATTTGATAGATGCACAGGGTCCCTCCCTCCAGGCCCTCGAAGGTATGCCATTACATCCTCATTCGGGGATTGCCACAGTTACTGTTTTTACCAAAGGTGGTTTGCACTTTGATGACCTAGAAAGTGGCACAGGAATGATTGGCTATGGCGGTGTTGAATGGTTGCGAGCGGGCAATGGAGTTTGGCATGGCAAGGAAATGTCACTTGGTGACGTGCAGCATCTGAGCGGGTTCCAGCTTTGGCTGTCATTACCCCCTGAATTAGAAAATGGATCTCCCCAAAGCCGATATATTGAGGCTAAAGATATGCGCAGTGTTGGACCGGCTCATATCATCATTGGTGAATATGAAAATGTTCAAAGCCTCGTGCCTGCGCCTGAAGGGATCAATTATTTAATGGTTACCTTGCAACCTGGGGAAGAATGGCGATATATGCCCTCTGAAGGTCATACTGTTGGGTGGCTAGCTGTTGCAAGCGGTTCACTCGATGTAGGTGAAGCCATCAACGAAGGTGAAATGGTGGTTTTTGAAAGTGATGAAGAGCCAATAGTTATCAAAGCAACTGGTGATCAGGGAGTTGATTTTGTTTTAGGATCTGCGGTGCCGCACCCACATACTTTACATCTTGGTAGTTATTCTGTTCATACCTCTACAGAGGCACTTGTTGCTGGTGAGAAGCGTATTGCTGAATTGGGGCGGAAACTAAAAGAAGAAGGTGATCGGCGAACTTCTTCTGGTAGTATTCCCGTGTTTCGCTAATCTCCCATTGGTGGGGGATTTGTTCAAGGGTGTCGCGGTAAAGATTTAGCTGCTTATTGGTATAATCTTTAGTCCGGCATGGTAAGCGAATAACTGATGGTATTTTAAATAGTTGCAAGAGAATTTTTCTAGAATACTTCAGCCATTGTCCAATTGCGAGCCAAGCATCAAATCCGCTTTTAGATTTGGTAAAGGAAATACGAGTTTTGTCTCACTAATGATCTATTACAAGGAACGGGAATTTTGCCAAAAATTCAACGTCTTACCAGATAAAAATTATTTGATGACCCTTTGTCCTCCCCCCCCCAGAACCTGTTTATTCTCTGTAACTCGCAGAAAACCTCAAAAAAAGTCAATAATTAGTGCTGCATAGCTATAAGTCCTTGACCTCGTAATGGTGCTGGTTAGGGGACTGTTTTATGCATTAACAATTGAGTTATATTGCGGGTTTTTGGGGTATGTAGTGCTTTTAAAGTAACGCAATTCACCACTTATTAGGAATGTTGTGAAATGGCATGCAAAAGTGAGCTACTTAGATGGGTAATTGGCGTTTAAAATTGACCTTTCGTATTCAACTAATACGAATATTCATATGTGGGAAATCAAGTTTATTTTAAACTAACGAGAGTAGGGGGCAATTACCTTTGGTTTTTAAAAATCAACATCTATTTTGGATCTTGAAACTGTGTTAGTCCCAAGTCGACCACAGCGATATTTAGTAACCGTGCCATTGAATCGTAGGCGCCTTCACTATCTCTAGCGCGTATGCGTTCTATAACTTCGCCATGATTAGGTAATGAAGCACCTGGGTCTCTTGCACGTTGCGTTGTTATTCGAAATGAATAGGCAAGTGCAGCGCCGATAGTGTTTGATAATTGTTTGAAAACGATGTTATGGCTAGCTCGAAGCAATGCAGAATGAAACTCTATATCAGCTTCATTAAAGGTCGTGAAATCCTTTAAATCTTTTGCTTCACTCATCTGATTAAATGCATTGTCCATTCGTGCGATGTCTTCAGGTGTGGCACGTAAAGCCGCAAACCGAGCCGCCGCTGGCTCAATAACTTGACGGGCTTCAATAAGACTAAGCACCAAATCAGCGCTAGGTTCCAAATCTATTGACCATGTGAGTAGGTCAGCGTCCAGTAAATTCCAGTCATCACGGGGTTGTATCATGGTGCCCGTGCGTGGGCGTGTGACAACCATACCTTTGCTTCCAAGTACCTTAACAGCTTCACGTAAAGCGCTGCGGCTAACTTTCAGTTGCGTACAAAGATCAGGTTCTGGCGGAAAATAAGTTCCCGGTTCAAATTCTCGACTTAAAATCATCTGGGCAAGCTTTTTTACAACTTTGTGGTGCACACGAGGTTTTACCAATGTTTTGGTTTTTGATTCATTAGTCACATAAATGCCTTTAGAAACGATTTGTATTGAGCCTATCAGTGCGGTGGCCTTGGTTCAATGATTATTCATGATAAAGGACAGAGCGCCCGCCATCAATGTTAATGCATTCTGCATTGATGAAAGGCGCTTCGTCACTTGCTAGAAACACAGCCGTCATCGCAACTTCTTCAGGTTGGCCAATTCTTTTAGGTGGGTGTAAATCATATGTTTGTTGTCGCGCCGCTTGTGGGTCGTTAAATTCTTCCCAATAGTCAATGGCTAATTGAGTCTCAATATATCCAGGGGCAATCGCATTAACTCGAATGTTTTCGCTTGCATATTCAATGCCTAAGGCGCGAGTTAAACCAATTAACCCATGCTTTGCAACTGGGTAGGGGAAGCTTTTGGGAATGATGGTGAAGCTATGTGACGAGGCAATGTTAATTATTGCCCCAGATTTTTGCTTGCGCATGGCGGGCAGTGTAGCGCGGCACATACGCCACGCACCTTCTAGGTCGACAGCCATGCAGCGTTGCCAAATCTCATCCGTAGTGTCTAATGGCTCATGAAAAACATTCACACCAGCATTATTTACAAGAACATCAATTTGCCCAAAGGTTTTTAAAACCCATTTAGTTAGGTTTTCGATTGTATCATTATTAGTAATATCTGTCTGATAAAATAAAGCGTTTTCTCCAAGTTCGTCAGCAACCGCTTGCCCCAATTTTTCTTCAAGTTCTGCAATGATTACTGTGGCGCCTTCGCGTATAAATGCACAAGCGATTGCAGCTCCAATACCTCTGCCTGCACCAGTAATAATGGCTATTTTGTTCTTTAGTCGCATCAATGTCTCCAGTTTACCAATCTACAATTGTTCCATCTTCTGTAACGGCGTTTTGGGTGTGCATAATTTCTTGCTTAAATGGGTGTTTCGCACACTCTTCCTCATTAACCGTTATGCCAAGCCCATGTGCCTCAGGTATTTGCCAAAATCCATCAATTCGTTTTATTGGCCCTTGTACAACATCAAAATACCACGGCACCGCACCAACCATTTCTTCTTGAATCATATGGTTTGGTGTCGAAATGGCAAAGTGCAAAGCAGCAGCGCCAGCTATCGGCCCCAATGGGTTGTGCGGTGCAACTCCAATTCCCAAAGTTTCAGCTTGAGCGGCTATTTTTTTAGCTTGCAATAACCCTCCGCAATGACAAATGTCTGGCTGCACAATATCAATCGCCCCCGTTGCGTAAAGCGCATCGAAATCTGTATTGGTAATAAGCCGCTCTCCAGATGCTAGCGGTATATTGGTAAGGGAGGCAAGTTTTTTTAAATTATTGAAGTCATTTGGCGGTACAGGTTCTTCGACAAACATCGGCCTACCAGGTTCTAGAGCCTTTATATATTGAAGCGCCGCACCAGCTGATGCGGGTCTTCCATGGAAATCAATCATAATCTCAATCTCATCGCCAACAGCTTTTCGCATGGCATTCATCATATCTGCAACATGATCAATGTCGCTCAGTGTGGCATGGTAATGAGTATAAGGTATTATGACGGCTTTGAAAGCTTTGTAACCTGCTTCAACGACTTCCAATGCACGCTCAACCATAGAGTTTGCGTTATCGGTTTCATATACCGCACGCATATCACCCATTCCCAAATGGGTGTATACAGACACTTTATCACGCACTTTACCTCCAAGTAAGCGCCAAACGGGCACCTCTAAGTGCTTGCCTAATATATCCCATAACGCCAACTCAATGCCAGAGATTGCGCTCATGCAAATCGCCCCTGGGCGCCAAAAAGACTGCTTGTTCATCACTCTAAAAGCTTGTTCAATGTCTCGTGGGTCTCGGCCAATAAGCAGAGGTGCTAAATCTTCAACAGCTCCAACAACGGCGCGAGTTTTCCACTCCAGCGTCGCTTCACCCCACCCAAATAAGCCGGGAACATCAGTTTCCACTTTAACGAAAACCCAGTTTCGCATTTCGGCATTTACAACAAATGTAGTCATCGCGGTAATTTTCAAAATATCCTCCAATAATCAGATGATTAAATATATTATCTTAATATGCTCGAGGTCAACCCCTATTTTTTGCTTGACTTGCACATTTAAACATCAGATGATTGAATTGAAATAGTTAAAAGGATTCCGTTTTGGTTGGTTTTAAAACAAATAATGGCTTGGCGCATATACACAGAAATCGTACTTTTTATATGTCGATTGCTCCATTTTTTATAATATTTATTGTGTTTTCACTTTTTCCTGTGGTTTTTTCATTTTACCTCGGGTTCAATGAGTGGGATGGTTTTAGCGCCCCAAAATTTGTTGGTTTTGACAATTATATTCGCGCCTTAAAAGATCCAGTTTTTCAAAAAGCGATTCTCAACACTATTTCATTATGGTTTTGGTCGACACTCATAACCATCAGTCTTGCTTTAGGCCTGTCGGTTTTAATAAATGAATATGTGAAGATTGGTAAAACCTATTTTCGAATGGTGTTCTTACTACCGCTCTTAGTGGCACCCGCAATCGCGGCTATCATTCTTCGGGTTTTTTTCTCATCAAATGGCGGCATCATAAACATGTTGGTTGGGGCAGCTTCTGGCACTCCAAGTTATTTTGATTGGCTTGGTTCTGAGTTCTGGATTAAACCTCTAGTGGTGGTGTTAGTGGTTTGGCGTTGGACAGGTTGGTATATAATTATTTTTCTAGCAGGTCTGCAGGCAATCCCACGTGATGTTTATGAAGCCGCGCGGATGGACGGTGTTGGCCGTTGGTCAACATTCACAGGCATCACCCTGCCTCTTCTAGCACCCGCATTGGCGTTTTCAATAATGACAGCAACTTTGGGTGGGTTGCAAATGTTCGATGAACCGTATGTTTTAACTCAGGGACTTGGCGGTACAAATAATGCAACCACCACTCTGGGTATGTATCTATATGCCACGGCTTTTGGTCAATTTAACTTCGGCGTTGGCTCTGCAGTTTCTTGGTATATTTTTGCTGCGGTCGTAATCTTCACGGTTGTATATCGCTCTTGGTCTCAAAAAGATGACAATGGAGCAGGGTCATGAAGGCACTTTTTACCAACCCTGAACGTCGTTTCACACTCATTGTCACATTTTTGATCGCGCTGTTATCTGTTTTTTTTGTCTTGCCAATTTATTGGACAAGTGTTTTCGCCACTCACACATTATCAGAAGTGTTCAAGTTTCCACCTCCCATCTGGTTTGGTGATAACCTTGTTCAAAATTATCACAATATTGCAAATGTTTTTCCACCGTTCCGCCCCATAATCAATAGCCTAATTGTGGCATTGCCAAAAACTCTTGGCTTGGTTTTGGTAAGTGCGTTGGCTGGCTATGGTTTTGCGAGATACAAAGGCGCACCAGGGCATAAATTCCTACTTGCAGTGACATTTGCAACTTTGTTTTTTCCACCATCATTGGCTTTAATTCCGTTCTTTTTACAAATGAGTTGGATGGGATGGCTAAATACATTTTGGCCATTAATAGTGCCTGCTCTTGCATCGGGTTTTGGTGTGGTTTGGATGTATACTTATATTGGTTCAACCGTACCTAAAGAGCTATATGAAGCCGCCGAAATGGACGGTTCAAAGGGCATTGCAACATTTTTCTACATTGTTGTGCCTATCATCCGACCTGGCCTAGCTGCATTGGCGGTATGGACTTTGATTGGAACATGGAATGATTTTCAATTACCACTTGTCATATTAGGCGATGGCACAAAATTCACAGTGCCATTGGCGCTGACCACTCTAGCCACCACACATTATTCAGACATGCCAGCGGTCATGCTTGCGACACTAATGGGGCTTGTTCCAGTATTTATTTTATTTGCGCTGCTGAGCCGACAATTTATCGCGGGGTTGACGTCAGGCGCTGTTAAATGACTAGGTTTCAAAGCCTAGGCTAAGGGAGGGTCGTTTATTGCGGCCTATAAAAATCTAAAAAAGGAGGAGATTAAGATGAAAAAATGGATTAAAGGACTTTCAGCACTGGTATTGGGAGCTATGGTTACCATGCCAGCTCTAGCTGAAGAGACGGTAAAACCAAATACAGATATTTCGGGGTCTATTAGTGTTTTAACATGGCCAAATAATGACCGAACATTTGTGGCGCTTTTACCCGCATTTAATAAAGCCTATCCCAACATCAAAGTAGAAGTGCAGGGGATACCACAAGCGAATAACGCATATCTAAATACAATCCAACGTAACCTACTAGCAGGCGGCGGGCCAGATGTTGCGATGATAGAAATTGGCATGTTAGCACTTCTTCGTGAGAGACCTCAATGGGTTGATCTAAACACCGCGCCATTCAATGCTGGTGAATTGATGAAAGATTTTGCACCTTTCACAGTGGCCAACGTCACGCTGCCGAGTGGTAAAATTGTAGCTTTACCAAAACATACGGGGCCGGGCGGTTTATTCTATCGCAATGATATTTTTGCGGAAGCTGGGTTGCCAACAGACCCAACAGAAGTTGCAGCTCTTTTTGCCGATTGGGATGCTTTCATCACCGAAGGCAGTAAGCTCGTCGTGCCAAATGAACGTTGGGTCATTGGCAATGGTGAAGAAATTGTGCGCGCGATGATGGCTCAAAAAGGCATTAGTTATTTTGATGCCGATGGCAAGTTATTATTGGACGACCCTATTTTCTTGGAAGCGCTGAAAAATGTGAAAAAGGCAGCTGATGCTGGCATGATTTCACCTTTTGCAGCTTGGTCACCTGAATGGCAAGGCGCTTTCCAACGTGGTCAACTAGCAACGGTTCTTTACGGTAACTGGTTTGGCGGTCTGTTGAAAAGAGCATATGCAGCCGATCAAGGCGGTAAATGGTCTGTAGCAGCTGCACCTGCGGTTAATGGCAATCGCTCATTTAATGGTGGTGGCGATTATATTGGTATTCTTGAAACCTCTAAGAATAAAGAAGCCGCATGGGCATTTGTTAAATGGCTGGTGACAGATAGTGAAAGCTTGAAGCAAATGTATCAAAATGATGATCTTTATCCAGCATGGACACCTGCAGGTAAAACAGATTGGATTAATTTTGAAGATCCATATTATGCTGGTCAAAATGTAAATACTGTATTTGCGCCTGTTCAGGCCGAGATGGTTCCTTTTGTTTTGAACAAGCTAGATACTGTAGCAACCACTGCTATGGGTACCGCGATTAACAATGTTGCGCGTGGTATAATGAGTGCCGAAGATGGTTTAGCCGCAGCGAAAGCTGAAATTATGGCTAAAATGTAGTTGGTATTTTCTCCCGGGGGCAGATGTTTCGGCATTTGCCCTTCAAAATTTGAAGACAGACAGGAATAATATATGCTGAAGGAAACTTTGCTTTCTGGCCAATGGAATTTTTCACTAGACCCAGATGATATCGGTCAAGCAGAAGATTGGCATTTAAAAGACCTGAACGATAATATTGATCTGCCTGGCAGTGTAGATCAAGCCAATAAAACGCCATTAAATACGGCAAAATCAATGGCTCACCTCACTCGTCGCCATCCCTTTGTTGGTAAAGCTTGGTATTCACGTGAATTTGAAATCAGTCCAAAAACTGAAGAAATGTTTCATCATTTGGCATTAGAGCGCGTTCATGGTGAACTAAATGTTTGGATCGATGGCTATAAACTCGGCCGAGATGATAGCCTTTCTACTGAGAACCGCCTTTTCATAGGCAAGTTATGTGCTGGAACTCATAAAATAGTGTTGATGATTGATAATAGCCGTTTTGAAGCGATAGGCGATGCCATCGTGAGAGATTCAGCTAAAATGGCAGATGTGGCTCACGCAACTACAGATCACACACAAACCAATTGGAATGGTGTAATTGGCTATATGCGCATTGAATCGTCCCGCGCTTCCATCACTCAGGTTGATGTTTTTTCACCCAACCATAATGCAAAAATCAAGGTAGAGTTGGATGCATTTGACACAGATATCAATTTTCCAACCTATTGGCATAAAGAAAATGATGATGAGCTTATACTCACATTTGAATTGGCAAACTCGGTTTCAGATACCGCGCCTCAAAAACTGACCATACATCACAAATTCATTTTAGACAGCGCTTTTACGGAAATTGAAATAGCCGTTAAATTGCCGACAAGTGCGGGCCTGTGGGATGAATTTAACCCAGTAATGCATAATTTAATCGTAGAATGGTATCGCGGTTCAACATTGCAAGCCAGAAAAAAACTCAGCTTCGGAATACGTAACATTCTAAAAGACGGTAAGCGTGTGACCGTCAATGGCAGACCAATATTTTTACGTGGCACTCTAGATTGTTGCATTTTCCCATTAACAGGTTATCCGCCAACCAATCAAGAAGGTTGGCGCAAGGTTTTTCAAACGGTTAAAAACTTCGGGCTTAATCACGTTAGATATCATTCCTATTGCCCACCAGAAGCTGCATTTCAAGTCGCAGATGAAATGGGGGTTTATTTACATGTCGAAACACCTGTTTGGCCAGTCTTGGGTGCAGATCCTAATTTAGATAGATATATTCACGCAGAAGCACAGCGAATTGTAGATGCTTATGGAAATCATCCAAGCTTTATAATGTTCTGCGTTGGAAATGAAGTGCATGGCGATGGATTGCATGCGTTTTTAGAGCGGTTCATTGCGAAGTGGAAAGCCATTGATAAACGCAGGATATATGCAGGTGGATCGGGTTGGCCAACCACAAAACGTGCTGATTATTCAAGCAAGCCAGGCCCTCGAAATCATGCTTGGTTAGAAGGTTTGAATTCCAGACTCAATGCACGCCCGTTAGAAACGCTAACGGATTGGTCAGAGCACATAAAAAATGAAGAAATGCCATTATTGAGCCACGAAATTGGACAATGGTGCGCTTTTCCCAATTTAGATGAAATTTCAAAATATACAGGTGTTTTAGACGCAGGAAATTACAAATTGGTAAAAGAGGATTTGATCGCAAAGAACCTAATATCAAGAGCTCACGACTATTTTATCAATAGTGGTATTTTGCAAGCTCAATTATATAAAGAAGAAATGGAAGCCACGCTGAGAACCTCCAACATGTTAGGAACACAACTTTTGGGGTTGCAAGATTTCCCAGGCCAAGGAACAGCTCTAGTCGGTTTGGTGGACGCGTTTTGGGATGTTAAACCTTATGTCGCTGCAAAATCATTTAATGAGTTTTGCGCACCAATCGTGCCGTTAATTCGAACTGATAAATTTGTGTTAGAAGCTGGCCAAGTTCTGTCAGCAAAAATACAACTCGCTCAATTTGGCCCCAAGGATTTACAGAATACCACAATAAGCTGGTGCCTGAAGAATGAAACTACGGTCTTTGCAAAAGGTGAATTTGAAATAGAAGAATTAGCAACGGGTTATCTACACAATGTTGGCGATATTGAGGTTGAAACAACAAACCTGACCACGCCGAATAAATATGAATTGGAGGTGAAGGTTGATGATACTGAATATTGTAACAGGTGGAATATATGGGTTATGCCTGCTGATAGCTTGGTGTCAAAAATCGAAATTGTCCACGAGCTGAACGACAAAATTCTTCAACAGGTTCAGGACGGGGCAACAATGGTTTTTTCTCCCTCACCAGAAACAATGATAGCAAATTCAGATCTTGGGCATACATCAATATTTTGGAATACCTTTTGGACAGATGAGCAAGCGCCTCATACACTGGGTTTGCTCAATAATATTGAACACCCTGTTTTTGATAATTTCCCTGCGGATTGTCATTCTGATTGGCATTGGTGGGAGCTTACTTTTGCCCGAAGAGCCTGCGATATTTCAGGCGTTCCATTTTCGCCCATTGTTAATGTGATAGACGATTGGAATAAAAATCGTGATCTTGTGCTATTGGCAGAGGCGCAAATAGGAGAGGGGCGGCTAATTTTATCGGCTATTGATTTGTCTGATAATTTAGAAAGCCGCCCCGTCGCACGTGCCTTTAGGAACGCTTTGTCAATTTATTGCGACAATTCTAAAACTACAGAAATCAATAAATTAACAGTAGAAGAAATTAAATACTGGTGGCAAGAGGTGGCTTCATGAGTAGAATAGAATTAAAAAACATTAAAAAATCATTTGGAAATGCTGAGGTCATTCACGGCATCAATTTATCAATTGATGATGGAGAGTTTTGTGTTTTTGTCGGGCCATCGGGCTGCGGTAAATCAACATTATTACGAATCATTGCTGGTTTAGAAGATGCATCAAATGGTGAAGTGGTGATTGACGACAAAGTTGTCAACAATGTTGAACCCGCTCAACGTGGGCTTGCCATGGTGTTTCAATCTTATGCGCTATACCCGCACATGAATGTTGAACAAAATATGAGTTTTGGGTTGCTAAGAACTGGAACCAGTAAACAAGAAACTCGAAACCGAGTGAATGAAGCGGCAAAAGTATTAAAGCTAGATGAAATGATGAAGAGGAAGCCCGCACAATTATCTGGCGGGCAAAGGCAACGCGTCGCGATTGGGCGTGCAATTGTCAGAAAACCTGGCGCATTCTTGTTTGATGAACCGTTGAGTAATCTAGATGCTGAGCTGAGAGTTGATATGCGCATTGAAATAGCCAAGCTACATGAAAGTCTAGGCTCCACAATGATATATGTAACTCATGATCAAGTTGAAGCAATGACATTGGCAGATAAAATGGTAGTGTTGAGAGATGGCAAAATAGAGCAATTTGGCAGGCCGAGTGACATATACAATGATCCTGATAATGAATTTGTGGCTGGGTTTATCGGTTCACCAAAAATGAATTTTTTAAATGCTTCGGTTGTTGACGGAATGTTGGAAATTGGGCAGCAACTGTGCATGCCGATACCTTCTGGACTTAACTTGCAAGACAACATGAAGGTTCGCGTTGGAATAAGGCCAGAGCGTTTTGATAATGTGTTTGATGGAGATGTTGAAGTCGCAATTACCATATCCGTAATTGAAAACCTTGGCAGCATGCAAGTGGTTTATGGTCAATTAACAACAGGTGAAGAGGTTATAATTGAACAGCGAAATGTGACTGATCTTAAATCAGGGGACGTTCTGCAAGCCACAATTTCTGCGTCGGATTTGTTGATTTTTGATATGGATGGTACGCGAATACGCCCAGAATAATTTGACAAGAAAATAAGTATTGGTTTGATATTGGAATCTCAAGTGAATAAATTACTTTGTGTTGGTGAAATCATGCTTGAAATGGCACAATTAACCCCCAATACGTACAAAAAAAGTTATGCTGGTGACTGTTTTAACGTCGCACATTATGCATCAATAATTGGTGGTTCACATATCCAAGTGGATTATTTGACGACCATCGGGAATGATGTTGAAAGTGATGATTGTTTCCAGTTTATTAAAGAACATGCGGTTGGTACTCAAAAAATAATTCGTGATGAGCGCAATACTATTGGACTCTTTCTATTATCTAACGATGAGTTCGGAGAAAAACAATATGCTTATTGGCGCAGTGTTTCAGCAGCTAAACATCTTTTTGAACAGACAAGAGATATGTCGGACTATGATTTTATACAATTTTCAGGCATTACCGCAGCCATCACAATTAATAAAGATAACCTTATTGCCAGTCTCAAATCAGCAAAATTAAATGGCTCTGACATTATTTTTGATTTCAATTACCGACAACAATTATGGTCGATTGAAGAGGTAATTGATTTTACGAATAAAATTTTGAAAATTGTAGATATTGTCAAAATTTCTTCTGAAGAGTTAGACTTGCTATTTCCCAATAAGACAATTGCTGATTTTTCGGAAGAGTTTAAGCATATTGAGTGGATTCTCACGTGTGGAGGGGCAAAAGCTGAAATATGGAAGGGTGGTTATTTGATGGCACAACAAAAATTTAAACCAAAATTAAAAGTTATTGATACAAGTGCTGCCGGTGACAGTTTTCTAGGGACGTTTATTGGGTCTTTAAATCAAGGCTTTAGCGCTGCTGAACGACTTAGTCGATCACATAAAGTGGCCACACAAGTTATTGCATCTAAGGGATCTATTATTCCGATAAAGTTCAATGAATTGGAGTTTTAACAATGACCAGTATATTAGAAGAAATTTCAAAAATGCCGCTAATTGCAATTTTGCGCGGTATTCAGCCAAGTGAAATAGACGAAATTTCAACCGCACTTTTTGATGGTGGTTTCAGGTTTCTAGAAGTAACTTTAAATAGCCCAGACTGGCAGTCTAGCCTAGAAATACTGAACGATATGTTTGGCAGTGATATTGTATTAGGTGCTGGAACTGTAACCGAAATAGATCAAGTTAAAAAACTATCCGACATGGGAATTAAAGCTATCATTTCGCCCAATATGGATGTCGATGTCATAAAAACAACCAAAGAATTAGGTATGATATCAATTCCAGGTTGCTACACCCCATCTGAATGTTTTATGGCGTTAAAAGCGGGAGCAGATATTTTAAAGATATTTCCAGCAGATAGTTTGGGTCCTTCATATGTGGGTTCGATTACTGCTGTCTTGCCAAAGGGAACAAAAATTTGCCCTACGGGTGGAGTGACTTTAAGCAATATGAAGAGCTTTAAAAAACAGGGTGTTTTTGCATTGGGATTGGGCTCGGCAATTTATAAACCAAATAAAACAGCTGAGGAAGTTAAAAAATCAGCAATAGAATTTGTTGCAACGTACAAAAGCTAAGGCAAATAGTTTTCATAAACAAACTAATATTTGTTATTTTTAGTTTTTGCAGTGTTAAATATTAAAAATGAGATTGGACTCGTTTGATTAACGCGGATGCTTTTGCCTTAAAGAAAGAGGGGTAACTGCGATAAATAATTAGCAGCACTGTTTAAAATGGTTATAGCCTCAACGTTCAATAAATGTATCAACTATTTCAAAAGCGCTTAATGGGAGCCGTTGAGCGTCTCGGTATTAGAGTGGGAATTGACATCCTTATTCTATCGCCTGATAAAACACTGCCAGTCGCGAGTAGTTCAAGTGCTGTGCTAGCAATTTGGTTTAGTGGAACATGGACAGATGTTAGGGGAACAGGCAAGTGCGATACGATCGGTATGTCGTTATAACCAACCAAAGAAATGTCATCAGGAACAACAAGCCCTTTTCTAATTATAACCGCCAAAGCCCCTATGGCGGTGTTATCATTCACTGCAAAAATTGCTGAGATTTTGGGAGTTAACTCCAATAGTTTTTTAGCAGCCTCACCACCAGAATTAATTCCAAATGTCGATTCTACAATCCAATCGTCGTTTAATTCAATGTTAGCTTCAGTTAATGCTTGCCGATAGCCATCTACGCGTTTGCGAGCACTTGACGTGTAAGAAGGTCCTGCAATAATACCTATATTTGTATGTCCCAAGTCAACCAGATGCCTTGTTGCCAGATAACCTCCCAAGACATCATCTCCGATTGCAGACAGGCTGGTTCCATCTGTTCGAAGAGCCAAAACATAAGGTATCCCCCTATCCGTTAATTCTTTAGGTAGTGTATCGCCATCACGAACTGTGGATAAAATTAAGCCATCAACACCGCGTTGTAATAACGATTCTGCCGCTAGGCGGTCTGCATTTGGCGCCTCATCGGTAGTTGCAACAATTGCAAATTTGCCAAATTTAGTGGCTTCGCGCTGCAATGATTCGTATAGCATAGCCATTACTGTATCGGCTAGCCTGGGAACGATTACACCAATCATGTTGGTTTTTCCGCGTCGTAAATTTGCGGCCGAACTATCACGTACATAACCCATGTCTTTGGCTATTTTCCGTACATGTTGCGCGGTCTTACTTTCAGACTTTGGTAGGCGTTCATCTAAGAACCGAGAAACACTAGACTTCGACACTCCAGCTTGTCTAGCAACGTCTAAAATGGTTACGCGCGGTTGCGTTGGTTGGGTCATAAAATCTATTGCCTGTAATTGCATGTTCATATTGCTTAGCAGAAATATGTCTCTTGACACAAGATAATAAAAGTGCAATTCTGGGAACGTTCCCAGAAACGATCCCAATTAAGGAGTTTATAATATGCAACATATGGATCTGCGAGGCCTCAGCCCTGCACCAGTTACCGCCTTTACGCGCGATGGTAAGGTTGATTTTGAAGCAAATGCACGCATTGCAAAATGGTTAGTCTCGATTGAAGGCGTTAAGAGCCTTGTTATTCTTGGCCATGCAGGAGAAGGCACATTCTTAACAGAAGAAGAGCGTCTAGAGCTAGTTAGAGTATATGCCGATGCAGTGGATGGTGCAGTACCCATCATTGCAGGCATTACTGGCGAAGGCACAACAGTTGCCGCAAAAGAAGCTAAATTAGTTAAAGCTGCAGGCGCTACAGGTGCTTTGGTTTATCCAAATCACGGCTGGTTACGCTTTGGTTTTCAGAAGGGTGCGCCGCAAGATCGTTATAAGGCCATTTATGAAGAATCTGGCTTGCAGTGTATTTTATTCCAATATCCAGATGCAACAAAGGCGTCTTACGATCTTGATACACAACTCGACATTGCGGCCCAAGAGGGCGTAGTTGCAACAAAAAATGGTGTTCGTAATATGAAGCGCTGGTATGTTGAAATTCCAGCCATAAGAGCAGCACAGCCTGATTTGCAGATTCTAAGTTGTCATGATGAATGGTTGTTGCCAACTATGTTTGACGTTGATGGATTGTTGGTAGGTTATGGTAATATTGCACCAGAATTGCTGATTAAGTTAATTGACGCTGGTAAAGCACAAAATTACCCTGAAGCCAGAAAAATCTTTGAACAACTGCTTCCTGTAACACAGGCTGTTTATCATCGTGGCTCACATATGGAAGGCACTGTTGCTCTAAAAATGGGTTTAGAGTATAGGGGGATGATTGAACATTCTAAAGTTCGTGAACCACTTAAAGCACTCGGAGCCGAAGCCGAAGCCGAAATTCATGCTGCATTCGCAGCTTCAGGCATCGGAAGGGTAGAATAGTTTTCGTTATTCTAGTTAAGACAGCCCTCGCGAGTCATGCGGGGGCTAAATAAAAGGGAGAAGTGAAGTGTTAAATAAAATTCAAAAAGCTCTAATAACCGCTGCAATTGCAACAGTAATGACAGGCGTCACCGCAAGTTCAGTTTTGGCGGAAGATATTCGTATAGGTGCAATGAGGGAGGGTTCTGCATGGTACGTATTTGCAGCAACATTAGAGCAAATAATAGAACCTATTCTTGGAGCAAATACCGTAGAAGTTATTGCCAGAGGTGGCGGTGTTGCCAACCCAATGGTTGTGCAAGGTGGGAAAGCTGAAATAGCTTTGGCCAATAAAGCCAGTGCCGTTTGGGCCTACCAAGGTACTGACGTATATAAAGGATTAAAAGCTCCAGATATTCGCGCACTAGTTGGCGGTTTAAACAATGTTTACGTTGGCGTTCTTGCCCGAAATAAATTTCTTGAAAAAATGGGAACCAATGATCTTAAAGCAATTTTGACTTCGGGGAAGCCTGTTAGGCTTTTAATGAAACCAGTAGGATCTAGTGCAGTTCCTGTTGCTCAAATGTTGCTAGAATCTGTTGGCAGTAGCTTTGAAAAAATTAAAGCAGATGGCGGCGATATAATCCAAGTTGGAACAGGGCAAATTGCTGACCAAATCCGAAATGGCAATGCCGATATTTATGTTGACACCATGATTAAGGGGCACCCTACGATTACTGAAGTTGCTCTAACCTCAGAAGTGACATTTTTAGATTTACCGACGGAAGCACAAAATGCCGCAGAAAGCCATGGTTTGGACATTGGAAAATATGGACCATGGTTTAAGGGGCAAGAGACTCCAACCATTGGAGCAAATTTAGGTACTGTTCTGATCGCCAACGTTTCGCTTGATGAAGAGACAGCCTATAAAATCACCAAGGCGATTGTTGAAAATGTAAAAACGTTGAAAGCTTCCCACGGCGCATGGGCGAGGTTCAACCCTCAAAATGCTTGGAAAACTGAGTATACGGGCATAGAACTTCATCCTGGAGCTGCACGCTATTATCGTGAAGCTGGCTTGATAGAATAAAAATATGGGTCAGCAGGACTAAACACTGCTGGCCTTTCCAACAATTTAGTAAAGATAATTGCTTACCATTTCACAGGAGATGTTAATGACAGATGGGTTAGTAAACTCAAAAATACGTAACATTGCTTTTTTTATTGGCATTGTTTTCATTCTATTTCAGATATGGTTGCTAGTTTCGCCGCAACAGCCACTTTTTGAGCGTCCAATTCATCTCGCATTTGCGCTTATATTGCTGTTTATTTATAAACCTCTTAGCTCGAATATGCTTCCTAGCTTTATGAAAATTAGCCTAGATACCCTGCTTATTTTAGCATCTATTGGTGTTTGCCTTTATTATTTGTACGGTTATGAACGATTGACTACGCGTATGGAAAATGTTTCTGCTGTGTTGCCTATCGATATTTTAGCGGGGATTTGTTTTGTATTTTTATTGTTGGAAGGTGCGAGACGGGCAGTCGGCTGGATACTCGTTTGGGTATTGCTGATATTTATTGCCTATGCAATGTGGGGGAACCATTTGCCTGGTTGGTTAGGTTTTAGAGGCTTTGAACTAGAATCGGCGATTGAGATCACCACAATGACAACTGCTGGTGTGCTTGGAATTACCACATCGACTTCGGTATCTTTTATCTTTTATTTTATTTTATTTGGTGCTTTTTACGGCGCAGTAGGGGGTGGTAAGCTGTTTATCGACCTTGCGATTAGAGCATCAGGCCGCACAACTGGCGGTACGGCGAAGGCTGCCATCATTGGTTCAAGCCTTATGGGCTCTATTTCAGGCAGTGCTGTCGCAAATGTTGTTTCTACAGGTGTATTTACCATTCCATTAATGAAGCGTAGCGGAATGTCTGCGCATCGAGCATCGGGTTTAGAGGCCATTGCATCTACAGGTGGACAGTTAATGCCGCCAGTTATGGGTGTTGCTGCGTTCATCATGGCGGAAATGTTAGGCATGCCATACGCACAACTTGCACTTGCTGGATTAATTCCCGCCCTTGCATTTTATTTTGCACTTATCTTAGTTGTGGATTTTAGCGCACGCCGAGATGGCATTCGGCCATTAACAACTGAGCAGATTAACGCAATTGATCCAATATTACCGCGGCTCCACTTAATCTTACCGCCTATATTGTTAATTGGTTTGCTTATATCAGGTTATTCGGCATCATATTCGGCTGTGGCTGCTTCATTGGCATCACTAATTATACCATTTGCGCGGCGATCAACTTGGATTGGCGTTGAAGATCTTAAAAACGCTTTACGTGATGCGCCTCGCCAAGCTGCAGAAGTTGCCATTCCAATAGCAGCGATAGGACTTGTGATTGCAGTGGCTATACAATCAAATTTAGCTCTTAAATTTGCGGGTTCGCTGCTGTCATTGGCCGAAGGGTCGATTTATGCTTCGCTCTTTTTGGCGATGATTGGCTGCATAATTATGGGTATGGGTTTGCCGACAGTTGCAGCTTATATAATTGGCGCTGTATTGTTTGTGCCTGCCATCCAAAACCTCGGAATACCACCATTAGCCGCCCATTTCTTTATATTTTATTATTGTGTTCTCTCGATGGTTACACCACCAGTTGCGTTAGCATCGTTCACAGCTGCAGCAGTTGGTCAGGCTTCCTCCCTAAAAACAAGTATGTCAGCTTTTGGGTTTAGCCTTGTGGCATTTTTCATTCCGTTTAGCTTTGTATTCGACCTTGGTATTCTCGCACAAGGAAGTGCCTTTCAAATAGCATTTAGTTCTTTGGGGTTGCTTGTTTCGACTGCTCTATGGGCTGTCGCGTTTGCAGGCTGGTGCATGCGTCCTCTTACATTGTTTACGCGATGTATCGTTGGTCTGACTGGACTTGCCGCAATGCTCACGCCTTCAGGAACAGAAATTTGGTATGGTGCATTACTATTTGGATGGAGTATGGTTTTGATTCTAATTATTTTGAATAGAAGCAGAAAGGAAATGCTTACACGCATTCTATATCTGACATCGGATAGTTGATTGTGACTTATCTCAAAATTGTTAAACTATGATTATGAGATTGGTTTACATCGCCCTGTGGAACACCCGAAGGGTCTAGTAAATCAGGAGCGGTTCAACTTTGAGAAGTGGCTATTAAAACATGAAATGAAATGTTATCTTAGGTGTTTCAAAAAGTACACTTATTGAAACTATGCCCAATCTCACAACCGAATTTGGAATGCCAGGGAATGATATGGCTAGGGATTCGAACCTAAAAATAAATATTTAAAAACAATGGGTTAAGGTGCGAGGTTTGGCGGATGGGGAGCGATCGCAACCATTTATAAAACACTTAATAAATCAGGTGATTAACCATGTAGGGTATTCTAAATGTCTCACAGTTGTCTCACTCAATGTTTCACAGCAAAATCACTTTTTTATTGCCAATTATTTGAACTCCTATTTTTGAAAAATCTCAGCCCGCCAATGCCTAAAAATATTTGATAGCTACGAATTTATTTTCTTTTCCAATTTTGTAAATAATAAAAATAGGGGTTTTATAGAATTGGTTTTCATTTAAGATTTCTTTGATGCGTAATGCTGTTAAGAATGGTAATTACTATATTTGATCGAGGAAATTGTACTTTAAATTAAGCTGATTGTTTATTTATTCAAATACCATATCTAGATAATGTGGCGATACTTAGTACGTTGGCATTTCCATTTTAGTGGGTGATTTAAGCCAATCTATAACAAGGTTCTAAAAATGCTAAAAACCAGTAGCCCAAATGCAAATAACGAAATTGCACTTAGTATTAATGAAATTGCAATGGTACTAGCAACAAAAGTTGAACAGCGAGTAAGGGCGGATGAAATACAATTCATTAGGTGCCCAAAGTGGTGACACCTGTTCTTTGATGCAGGTGGGTTAATTTTAAATGCTCATTGACAATTATGACCATTCGAACCGGCAATACCTTATATTCATCATTGACCCGACCACCCCAGACTATGCTGACGACGAGATTATTAGCGCTGCACTTGGGAATCAAAGCTTGCTAAATTGCTTTATGATGGGCGCAGTCTTAATGATCATGCATAATTGAGACCATTGCACGGAATCAATTGAGTTCAATATTTCAGAAAATGGAAATTTCTAAGCAAACAGAGCTTGTAAAACAGCTGACAAAAACACCTGTGTTTATTGGACTTTGAGTGAATTTATTAAGTATAAATTGAGTATGTAAAGTTCAATATTTATAAATTAGAACACAGTTCTTTTTGTGTCGCAATGTACTTATTTAGATTTATTTAATTGAGGTGTTGTCATGTAATTAATTTGGTTGTTCTAATTTTATATTTATTACAGGTTGTGGGGCTGAAATATTAGTGTTAGCTTTTTTGAAATCTAGGAGGGGACCGAGATGGACGATAAAATTAATGATGAACGTGACCAATTGCGGAAGTGGCCTTATACGATACATGCCGTAGACGAAACGCTCGACATAGAATTGATTGAAAGTCGTGGCAAACAACTTCTATACCGATCTCTTAATAATCAAAATATTGTTGCCTTTGTGGGCTCTGGCATTTCGCAAGCCTACGGGCGGCTTGGATGGTATGAGTGGATTGACCAACAACTTGGCGAAATAGATTCTGGCGCACAAAAGTTTGTGTCTCATGTTGATAAATTTGCAAAGATTGCAGAGAAGCCTGTTGATGGACCAATTGTTAGGCTTAAAGCCATGGTGGCGGATAAGAATTACCCTAGTGACAGTGATGCGAAGATTACTAAGGATGAAAGGAGGGTGCAATTAGCCTCGATCGTTTCATTTGTCAGTGAAATAAAAATACGTCGAATTGAAATAAAACGGTTACACCAAACTTTTGAGCATATGGGAGCGGAAGGAGCGTCGATTGGTCAAGAGCTACCGCCAGTTAGGTTTCAAGTTGCTGAACATTTGCATAATTTACTAGAGAGCAATAACGAGTTATTTAAAAAACAACCTAAACTTGTTTTAGAATACACCAATGACCAGCTTGAGGTTGATTATAAAGAACCAGCTGAACCAAAGCATTTTTCTTTTGCGGGTAATAAGAGCGTTAAATTTTCGAAAATGGCCAAGTTGTTATTGGTTGATGAGATTGCTCATGCTGAAAATATTCTTGCAAATTCTATAGAATATAGTGTTGAAAATGGCAGAACTAAACAAGATGGCTGTGATGGTGATTTATTTTTTAAAACCTTTGGCATTGAGCGACAAACATTTTGTGACAAGAATTTAAGACGCGATATTGTTGGGGTAAGAGATAAAGGTGGGTTGGAACGTTACGCTATTCTAGGCGCGTTTAAAACTGTGTCTATTACGAAGTTGGTAGAGACTGTTAGAGAGCATTTGACCAAAATTAGAAAGCCAGATGCTAATGTTTGGCTCGATATTTTAACCGATGTTTCAAGTTTTAATGATGAGAATATTGATAAGAGTAAAAACATTGTTACTAAGGAGTTTATATCGCCTATTCATCGTTTTATTGTTGGAATGCTTATTGGGTTATTAGAGCATCCGATGCAGGCTCTCGGTTTAGAAGCACAAGCAGATGCAGAGGCAGAAGTAGATGAGGAAATAGAAGTAGAATCAGAAGAAGGTGTAAAAGCGGAAGTAAAAGCAGGTGTAGAGAATCGGAAGCATGCGAGTTTTTTTTCGCCTGTTGAAATATCTGACTTTAAAGGACGTCAATCGATAATTGATAAGGAGTTTGATCCATTATCAAAGATTGTTATGAATTTGGGTGTTCGGCAGTTTTTAACTTTGAATTATGATTTTGAGATTGAACGGTTATTTCAAGACCGTGGCTATAAATTTAGGCCTTCTGAAACTGGGCTTAAAGAGTCAGACGAGCGAATTGATGGGCTTGGAGGGCGTGTAAGTGACGGAAATTTCACCCGAGAAAATGCCGCTAGCTTGATTTCGCATACATTAGATCAAGAAGGCGTGGATGCAAGTATTTTTCATCTGCATGGGCAGGCAACAAAAAATTCAGAGATTATCATCACTGAACGTGATTACATGAATTTATATGTGCGCGATGACCGATATCGCGACGTGGTTGACGATTCAATTCGGTTGGCATTTTCGGCAAGTCCTTTGTTGTTTATGGGGCTGGGAATGGATGAGGCTGATGTGCTTAGGCCATTGCGCCAATTTATGAGTGACAAAGAACGCTCGAAAAATCGCACTGCCATTGTTTTGATGGATGGCAGTAAAGACAAGGAAACAAGAGCTAAGAGTGCTGCGACTTTGTTTTTGAAATATGGTGCGCATGTTATCTACTACGGTGACGCAACTGTAATGTGTAAAGTCGATTCATGTAGTGAAAAGACGGAAAAAATCCATTTTGATTGGCTGCATCGCATTACTAAATTAATTACCGTGTTGCGGAAACAAGCAAAGACCAAAAGAGATATACTGTTGCAATGCCTAAGTAAAAAAGAAGAGGACGAAAACAGTCTTAAGCTAATTATTGACACTTGGGATAATGATACACGCAACCCTCTTATTGCCTATAAGAATCAGATTTTTTTTTTAAGGCATTTAGAAAAAGAGATAGGGGTGTACGAAAATGCAGACAAACAAAATCTATCTGCGTTAGCTCTTCTTTTCGGATTCGAATTTGATTATTCCCCCGGATTTGGCACAGCAGATAATTTTCCAAATGTTGATGTTTATTTACAAAACAATATTTCAGCTTGCCGGTTTGAAGATAAATACTCGGCATCGCAACATGAAAAAATAAATACGGACTGGAATGCTGGAGAATTCAAAATGCAGTTTGAATGTGCTTTGCTTACTAGGCTTACTAAAAAATCATTTGATGAAATAAGTACAAATACATTTAGTGAGATGAAAGTGCTTTTGAAAAATAAAAATGAAAAACTAGTTCATGAGCATATACGCGATATGAATGCTAGAATTGCTGCATTTAATGGCTTGCAAACCGCGTTTATGACGGGCGCAATGACATCTTCATTGGATGAAATTACGGATAATTGGAAAGACTGGTGGGAACAGTGGGTAGTTAGCCCGCCCAATCGGGTGTCGAGGTTTGCGATTATTAAACTAAATCAAAAGATTAATGAACAATCTGGCTCGTTATTCCCACTTAAATATATTCGACATCATGTAGATTCTGTCATTACAAATTACGAAACCTTGGAAGAAAATGAACAAGTTCAATGGTTGAAGACAGACAATTCGGTGAAGAATATTGTGACTGGGGTGAGGTCATTTGATAACTTTGTCGAAAGTGTTCAAAACCGAACCAAGCTTGATTTGTCTAAAGATAGACTGCGATATGGACGTCGGTTTCATATTGTGGCGAGCCAACGTGGGTATGGCAAAGGATCATTTTTATCGGCATTTGTTACGGATAAGGGACTTGCTCAATATATGGTTTCCTCGTGGCCGAATAAGTCGGGTTTGAAAATGAAAGGTAAAAAAATTGCGCGCCCAGAATATTTGGCCGCTATATTTGTTAACCTGAGCTTCTCTACTGAAATTTCTTCTAATTTTGATAGTATTATCAATGTACTTATTGATTATTTAGCAATGCTGGAATTGATTACGGATTCTAATTTTAGTGCCGGCAACTTGTTGAAGTTTAAGAGATTGCTTAAACAACTTGATGCCAACCGAACAGCTAAATTCACAGATGAGACTGAGCTGTTGCTCGATTCAATTGCCAAAACAAAGAGTTTGATTGCGGATCTTCCGCGCTTAAAGGCTTTGAAAAAACTATTAAGAATGGTGGGGGAACATTCGAAGACTTTGAAAGAAAAACATGCTTTGCCGGATAATGAGCAGCCTAGATTGTTATTGGCGTTTAATGCATTTGAGTTGTTTTATTATACAGGGGGCAACCCGAAAAACCGTGAAGTGAAAGAATTTGTTGATTTGCTGACAAGTGATCAATTCTTCTCGGTGCCGTTTGACTTAATCATCATTACCAATGAAGCCTATTTAGGTGCACCATTTGTAAAGCGTAAAAAGCTTTTGAAGGCGCAACGTGTTGGTGATGAAAATGAGAAATGGCCAGCAAAGCAGCATGAAAAACTGGTTTTTGTGCCATCTGTCAGGGCGAATATATCTGTGCAAGGCATACATAATGTTCGGCAACGCGAGATTAGATCGAATATTAATATCATAGGTCATAGGGATTTTGCTGCTTTTGGAAAGCATGAAGAGTTTGATGCGGATGATAAAATTGATGGAAATATAAAAACTGAGAATATGTGCACCGTGCATTTCTCTCGGGTGATGAAAACAACTGATTTTTTGATTGATAATTTCTTTTTGTTAGCGCTTGCCATGTATATCAACCGCGAAGAAAAAATTGACCTAAATATAAGTATTGGCGATGAAATAGATAAATGCAAAGGAATTGCCAACCTTCGTGATTTTAAATCACTTAAAGATGAACAACTTTATACGGGTATGCATGATGATAATGAAGATTTTATTCAACAATTAAAGGCTGGTAAGTTAATTTGCCCTGAAGGAAAATCTGATCAGGAATTTTTGAAAGCTCAATATGGTTCTGCCGATAGTGAGGAGGGGCGTTTGGGGAATGCATCCAAAGAATGGTTGCAAGTGCGGGCTATACTCAAAGGTAACCGTTTTTGCATCACTATATTGCTAGCCGCAGCAGAGCAAATTGTGATTTCTGCCAAAGACATGCTGACGGGCGGTAGGAATGCTGAGCTTTTCATCCGCAGAACGATTGATCATGTAAAATCTGTTAGTGTGGAGCGGCGTGAGGAAATTGTCTTGCATGACGTGCTTGATGTCTATGATACCTTTCATGAGGCAGGGAAGCCACAATATGATGTTGACCTGCATTTGCTGATATTGCGGCATCTGGCGGTGATTGGTACGCCGTGTAGCGCCGATGTATTGGTGCGCACGCCTGACATACGCAATTATTTTAATGAGTTAGATGAAAAAACCCGGCCGAGAACGCGCCTGTTACTAGAGGCTTTGACTTCGTTAACGCGTCGTGGGCTTATTTTTAGAATTCATCCTCATCCGCAGCTTAGTCGGTTATATGAGGGGATTGATCGAAATGATCCTGATATCACTGACGTAGATAAACAGAGTTCGAACCGTAATGCAAATCAGGAATTTCGATATGTATTGCATCGCCTTACGCAGCTTCATATCATCCGAAAAATGGGGGCAACACCGCGCGAATTTGGCGAACTGAAAAGTTTTGCGCCGACGCTTTATTCTTCTATGCCTGCTGAACTGCCAAGGCTTTCACAAAATGCCTATCATTTTTTGAATGATTTGGTTGCAAATTTAAGCCAATATCCTGACCAAAGAGGCGGGAATGGCAAGCAACAGGCTTGGGTATTTGCGCATGCATCGATTGCAACTAAAGTGCAGGCACTTCGGGCGGCATTTTCTGTTGTGCATTCTACTTTCTCGGTGGCAGTGGTTTCTAGATTTGATGACCATAAAACTATAAATTCTAAAACTGAAACCATTGACCAACCGCGTGGTTATTTTGAAACTTACCGAATACAAGTGCGTTGGCTTATACGTAAGGCATGGGAACTTTTGGAATCAGCCGAACTGATTGATGAAACCAAAACTGGAAATTTGAGAGACTATTCTCAGGACAAAGACATTAAGCAAATTAGTGCATTTTACCGTGATGAAATTGTTTGGTTATATAATGAGGTCGGTGTGATTTGCCTTG
The DNA here is from genome assembly GCA_051531935.1 of Hyphomicrobiales bacterium. Lineage (GTDB taxonomy): Bacteria > Pseudomonadota > Alphaproteobacteria > Rhizobiales > OSC116 > OCS116. Next base: position 71,787 of record JAOPTR010000016.1, on the reverse strand, counting down.
TGCAAGGAAACCTACGTGATGCTGTTGAAATGTTCCGTCAAGCTTTGGATTTAAACAGGAATATTGAAGGCAATTTAGATGGTGGTGCGCAACATAATAGGGTGGCGCTTAACTTAGCTATCACACAATTGGAGCGGGGGAAATTGAAATCTGCAAAATCTAGATTTTTGGAAATTTGCAAAAGTGAAGAGAGCCTAGGTGGTGTGAAAGGTCGTGTTTGGTATATTGCACATGGTTATTTAGGCTTGATACATCACTTCGTAGGTGACCTTGATCAGGCCGAAAATCATTATAAAACAGCAATGGAAATGCTGAGAAAATATAATGATGTGAGAGCTTGTTCTATATTTGCGAGACATATGGGAGATTTGTTGAGGCGCAAACGTAAGTTTGAAGATGCGTTATCGTATCTTGAAGAATCTATTGGGTTTGCAGAATCTGGTGGGCATGAAGATTTGCACAATAAAGCTCGATTGGCCATTATACGGCTTGAAATTTCGACCACAAAAAGTGGATTTAACGGTCATTTGAAGAGTTTCTTCATAAAAATTAAAAAAATCGAAGAATATGCGGAGACAATGGAAATGCCAGCTTTGTTATGTGACGCATATCATGTACGCGCGTCATTGTTGGTTTCGCAGGGCGAAACCTCGTTATCTGGTAGCTATATCATAAAATCGATGGCGATTGCGAAACGTAATGATTTGGGCTTGAGGCTAAATGCGGCAATGGTTAGATATGCCCAAGTGTTGATTGAACGTGAACTGCCAGACCAGGCTGAACGGCTATTGGTATCTAGCTTAGAGTTTGCGAAGAGGAGCGGAAATCAACTTACCATAGAGGATATAGAAATGCATCTGGATGAATTGTATTAGAACCAATTGGCAAAATGCCGCCTGCCTAAGCAGAGGAACTATTCTACGCAACACTAGAGAAAATCCGGAGAGTTGCATAACTTAAACAAACAGCTTTTGGCAAACCTTGCAGCGGTTCATGTTGGGGCATTTTCAGTATCGAGCAAATCTAAAATATCCATTAACAAATAGGGATTCGAACTTAAAAATAGTTGTTTAAAATCAAATAGTTAAGGTTTTTGGTTTGGCGGGCAAGGAGTGATTGCAACCGTTTTTAAAATACATAATAAATCATATAGTTAACTAGTGGTGGTGCTTCAAATGTCTCACAGTTGTCTCACCCAATGTTTCACAGCAAAATCACCTATTTATTGTCAATTATTTGAACATCAATTTTTGACAAATCTCAGTCCGCCAATGTCTAAAAATACTTGATAGCTACGAATTTATTTGTTTTCCCAAGTTTTGTAAATAGTAAAAATAATGATTCTTTAGGATTGGTTTCATTTAAATTTTTCAATGAAATGTAATGTTGTTAAGAATTGTAATTCCTATAATTAATTGAAGAAATTGTACTTCAAATTTAGTTGACTGTTTATTTACTGACATACCATATCTAGATATTGTGGTAATATTTAATACGTTGGAATTTCTCTTTTTGATTGGTGTTTTAAACCAACTTATAACAAAGTTGTGAATTGGCATGCAAAAGTGACCCACTTCGATGGGTAATTGGCGTTTAAAATTGATCCACCTGTTAATGTTATAATCCGCGCATTTATGTACGGAGAACCGCTCGTTAGTTGACCCTGTTCTTCAATGCAGGTGGGACAGTTTTAAACGCCAATGGTGGGTCAATTTTGTATGCCATTTCACATAAACGCCAAAGGTGGGGCAACTTTGTATGCCATTTCACACCTCTTTACCTTTAAAGCCGAAAAACCGGTAGTGAAAAAACGAGTGTTTTTTTCTCCGGTTCTTTTTAAAACGCCTGTTATCTCGAAGCCTCATTACCTCTTATAGTTTTACTTCTGATCCATTTTTTTTAAGAGACTTTGGTAAAAAACAGTCAATTTCTTCAGTTGTAAATGTAAATTCTTCGTTGTCTTTCAATGCGCTTTGAGCAGACATATAGGCCTTGGAGTCAGTTTGTGGTGCCGAGGCATATATTTCACTCAACAGTGATTGTAATTTATCTCGCTGTACTAATGCATCATCTTCAGAAATTTTTTCCATATCCGTGAGGAGTGACAGGTAACTTTCACGGACATTCCATATTTTAATTGCGGTATCGCGATGTTTTTGAGCTAGCCCTCCAAGATCAAAATTTTTGAGATAGGTAGACACTAGAAGCGCTAAAAAGGATACAAAAGCCAACATAACTTTTATCCATATTTGATCATACTCAAATTTATCAGAAATAATAACTCCTATGGCTCCCAAGCTAGTTAAAGCAGTGAGTAATATTTGAACGATTTTATAATATTTTTGTTGGTCAGAAAAGCGGTCTGCCATTTTTTCGTGTGTTTTGTGTGTATAAACAACACGTCCATAACATTCACGAATTTGATCTTCAAAACGGTCTATTTTTTTCATTGTTCTCTCAATTAAGTTGCTTCAGAATTCGAGTTGATTGGGACAGTAATATCATCTCTCGCAACAACAACACCTCGGTGAACTGCGTAACATTCAACGACATGTTCACCAGAAAAATTAGTGGTCTCAGTGCGTTCCAGCCTACCGCCATCTTGTACAATTTGACCGCGGATACAATCTTTACGCTCAGCCACTTCTCCACGATTTAGAACTTTCCAATAGATATCGCAGCCGTCTGGGAAATCCCTTTCCTCTATAAAAAATTTAAGGTCTTTTTTTCTAAAAAGTGGTAGCCGATTAGTCAAAATATCGATTAGAAATTTAGGCCTAAACCCATCCTGTGTTACATTGCAATTAAGTTGTAAATCATAGCGGATATCTAAGCGGAAGCGATCTTCTATAAACTGCTCAGTGTTGTTAAATACATGAGCATGAACTTGTTTTTCGAGTATCACGGGCGCAGGATATCCATTTCCGAAAACAGCGCGCCACTTTTTGTACTCAGTTTTTTGACCAGATGCCTCAATTGCTCTTAAACATAGATTGTATGCTTTTTTTGCCTTGTTTTGGAACTTCTTTTTTACCCTAACGCGCTGACAACTACCCAAGGCTGCGTAAAATTCATGGTCTACCTCTTCTGACAAATACTTAAAAAAATCGCGACTCATATAATCGTAATAGATGTAGCTTTTGTCATCAAAATAGTTTGTTGAATTCAAGAAGTTATAAGCCAAGGTATCAACAAGAAGCCCTCCCATAGCGACACCGTGTTTGTTCTTCCAAGCTCGGGCGATCTTACAAAGCCGCCTTAAGTTTCTATTTTTAAGTCCATTTACAACGCTAATTTCTGTTATTTCTTCACGCGGTTTGGTAATTTTCCAAGAGCCGTCACCAGACGTATCTGGATACTTAAAGCTACCATCACTCTGCTCAAATGCAGGTTGAACCTCAATATGAAAATCGTTGTAAAGAACGAGTACCACGAGCTGGTTCACACGAACGGTTGTCGCTGGATACCGAGCTTTAATAGCATCTTTAGTATCTCGTAAAAGCTCGTATTGCTTTCCATTTTTATAATCACTCCATTTTGATTGAGGCATAATGTAAATCATGTCCAAATCTGAAATCCCCTTAATGGCGGTTGATCTTCCGTAAGAACCAATTTGGAGGCTATTTGCTGTTTTAGATACAGTGTCACGGAATTTTTTATTCAAAACAGCCGTGATTTCTCCATAACGGAGGCCAATTGTAGCTGTGTTATCCATCTTGATATTTTCCAATAAATTTTGGAAATCTTCGCTAATGCCCATATATTAAGAGCCTTTTATTTTGCAAGTTTTGAAATTGTTGATACTTTCCAAGTTAATTATTAACCTAAAGTTACCATAAGTAAATTCAAATAAAATGTTTATTATCCTATCAGAGTGCAAGTGATTAAATGACAATTATTTATTATATTGGGTTTATACTTTTATATTAAAATGAAAAATTTCTACGATTTTTTACTAATTTACTAATCAAAAATAACACAATTACATAAAATAACTAAGTTTTGTATTGTTGGATTTTTTTATCAAATTCTTCTGATTTTAATTTAATATCATTAATTTCATAATCTAGAATCTTTTCGAGGCCTGTAATATTGCATTCACTTTTGTTTTTTAGATTATTTACAACAAATTCAATTGCACCTAAAACTCTATCCATTCTCCAACCATAGACAGGCTCTAAATGAGCTAACCTATTACGAGTTTGATAAATGATTTCTAACTTTTCGGCTACATTTGCTCGACTTATACTTCTATTGGGAAATGTTTTCTTTAAAGAAGTTTTCCATAATAAATCTTCGTGTCTACTTGAATACAAGCCCTTCCAAAAGTTCATTGTCAATTCCGCAATTATTTTGCCATCACTAACCGAAATTTGTTTTAATTGATTTTTTAATAGAGTATCTTTTCTTATATTATCAGGAATACCGCTAGGAAAAGCTAGCTCACTTAATGCCCTTTTGTCGGATTGAACTAGTTTAGCATATTTTGCTCGTCTAGCGTGGCTATCTGCCATTAACACACTTTTCTTTTCCTTCGGAGATAATTCAAAGTTGTTAATTGGCTCTAGAAACCAATCAGATTTGTTAAAATGTTCACTTAAACAATCATTAACACTATTTCGTATTGCAAGCTCAATAACTCCAGTAATTCCCATTAAAGAAGTGCCTAGCTTTATGATCTCTTGATGGATATTTACAGCGTCCTTTATACTTCCTGTGAGTCCAACCAATAACCTCAACCGTTCTTCAGATATTAAACCATGTAAAAAGTCGTAATCTTCTCTTGATAAATTCATTGACATTTTGTCCTTTATAATTTATATTGTTAGGTGAAAAGTCGGAATATGTTGGCAGTCATCCCTTTGGGAAGGACGGACATCCGGCTTGTTTGATAAAGATTGGTAGCATATTGGCAGTTATCCTTTGGGATGGACGAATAATCAGTTTAATAAAAAGGCGCTAATTTTTTTAGCGTCTTTTTTATTTTATAAGAATTGTTTTTTAGCGATTTATTTTTTTCTTAAATCATATACTAAGTATATACCTTGACGTTTTCAATGTAAATTGAAATACACATATTACACTATTGCTTATAGTGTTCAATTATCTATGATTTTAACAAATTTGATTTTTTTCTTTCGGAATATGCATTAAAAACACTTGTTTTTCACATTGAAGTGGTCCCGCAAATTCGGACAGTGTGTTAAGATGTATTCAACCAGTAAGATTGGATATAAAAATGACAAAGCGACGTAATTTTACAGACACCTTTAATGCCAAAGTGGTTCTTGAAGCCTTACGTGGTGACAAGACGGTTTAGCAGATTGCTGCCAAGCATCACCTTCATCCAACACAAGTCAGCACTTGGACACGCCAAGCTGTAGAAGATTTATCAGGTGTTTTTACAGATAAGACAAAGAAAGCAGGTATTCAAGATAGTGATATCAAAGATCTTCACGCTAAGATTGGTCGTCTTGCGATGGAAAATGATTTTTTGTCATAGGGCTAGATCGATGAGCCCGTCTAAACGCCGAGATATGATTAAACAGGATAATACCCAAATACAGGGGCAGACCCTGTTAACTTAAGTTTGAGCCGTCAATGTAAGTTATTGAAGATCAGCCGGTCTTCTATTTATTATCACCCTATTGGCTTCAATCCTGCAACACTTGACCTAATTGTGAATTGGCATGCAAAAGTGACCCACTTCGATGGGTAATTGGCTTTTAAAATTGATCCACCTGTTTATGTTATAATCCACGCATTTATGTACGGAGAACCGCTCGTCAGTTGACCCTGTTCTTCAATGAAGGTGGGGCAAAGTTAGACGCCAATGGTGGGGCGATTTTGTATGCGAATTCACAGACAACCTCAGACTGTTTGATAAAAGTGGACTCGCCAGTCTCTAACGCTCTTAATTTCTCAAAGTACATTATTGAAAGTGTTGAAACCACCTGCAACTTGGCCAAGAATAGCTCAAAGCAGTCGGTGAATTGATTATCTTTAATTAAGGAAATTCAATACATATAGAATCATGTACTGTTTAAAGAAAAATATTCATTTAGGACATAATATGGCCGAAAATATCTTCGATATATTTGACAGAACAGACGAAAACCATCTTAACGGAATTGAGTCACTCTATCATTTTTATAACAGATGTGCATGGCAGAGCATGGAAAATGTGAGGCAATTAATTCAAGAATGCCTAAACAATTATCCAAATTCAGAGCAGAATGAACTAATTAAGCGACTTCAATCAAATGATGATACTCAATTTAAGTCTGCTTGTTTTGAACTACTTATCCATCAAATATTAATACTAGACGGCTGTACTTTAACACCTCACCCAGAATTACCAAATGGCAACTTTAAAAAACCAGACTTTTTAGTTAAAGCACCAGAAGGTGACGAATACTATTTGGAAGCTCGGTTAATCAAGGACTTGAGAGAAACTTCCGAACAAGCGCTGAATAGAAAGAATGAGGTTTTAAATATATTAAATAGAAGACCTCATAGAGATTATATGATTTGGCTCGATGAAAATGGAGAACCCAATAGTCAACCAAGTGCAAAAAATCTTATAAAAACAATACATGATTGGTTGGACAAACAAGATAGAGGTAAGGTTTTAGAGGCATATGAAAACATGTCGAAGGATATACCTTTATTAGAAATTGAACTTGACGGATGGTATCTAAAAATCAAGCCAATTCCTGTGAAAGAAAAAGCTCGCGGAAATATTAGAAGCTTTATTGGAACGAAGGGCACTGGGGTTGCTGTGTTGAATGTGGCAAACGCTCTTAGAAAAGGAATTAGAAAGAAAAGCTCTCGATATGGAGAATTTGATAAGCCTTATCTAATTGCTATCAACGCTATTGATGTAATGCACATACATAGAATTGATGAAATGAATGCTCTTTTCGGGTCAGAACAAGTTAATGCCGTGGAAACGGCTGCTGGTATAGAACATTCTTTCGGCCGTGCAGATGATGGAGTGTTTTACTTGAAATATAAACCATCACATACACGAATTAGCGGCATTTGGATTTTTAGGAAATTAATGGCTCCTGATATTGTGAAAACCGATCACACCATCTATTTCCATCCTTTTTCTGAGAAGCCTTTACCTAAATCATTATCAAAATATCCGCACGTGAAACTTGATGATGATGGTAAATTTATTTCAAAAGGCGGACTATCGCTTCAAAATATTTGGGACCTGTCGAATAACTGGCCAAATTGATAATAGAAATTGGCAACACACTAACCAATAGAGATGCTGTATATTTACTAGATCATGAAAAGTGCGAAATGGACTTGTCTGATAAAAGTGGACACGACCTTCAAAGAATATAACAATATTTTTGGTGGATATATTGACCCAAAAGAGATTTATCAAAGAGCTCCACTGCGAATTGGTTTGCAAAAATGACTCACTTAGATCGGGAATTGGCGTTTGGAATTGATCCACCTATTTATGTTATAATCCGCGCTTTATGTGCAGGGAGCCGCTCGTCCTTTGGTTTTCTTCTTCTATGTCGGTGGGGTAGTTTTAAATGCCAATGCTGGATCAATTTTAAATGCTCATCGACAAGTTTAGTAAGGGAAGGGTTTTTCAGATACAACATTTAAATCTATTCTTTGTCTTCTCACATCATAACTGTCAACTTTGTAATTGGTAGATTTTACGATTAAAATTTTTAGAGAATTTGCATCTAGTTTTAGATTGCTTTTTTTTGTCTTCGCGTGAATGTTGAGGTTAAGTAAATCTGATCCAAAATCAAATTTACTTTTAGCATTTTTGTCTTTTGGAATTCTCTCTATCACACTGTATTCTTGTTCCGGTCCGTCCTCATACATTTCAAAAGTTCTGACTTCAATACTTGTGCTGTCATCGATTTGGAATTCTTCGACCCTGCTTGATTTATGGAACAAAACAACATTAGTAGTTTCATTATTTGTTTGAGCTGAGGGAAACAAAACACCATCGAGTTTAAGGGACAAGCCATTGGCAAGAAAATCTAAAACAACCTGTGTAGGCAGATACTCAGTTTCTTCATCAGAGGGCATAATTGGTCGAGAAATTCTGTTTGTTAAAGTTCTAAGCAATTTCACTTTCAAGGATTTCTCAATAAAAAGTGGATCAAATAAACTACCTTTTGCAATTATTGAAGTTAACACGCTGAGATTTAATAACTTCATAGGCCTTAAAAGATCAAAACGTCCAATTAAGGTTTTGCTCGAGACAGGGGGTCTGACTTCTGATAACGCACCAATTTCAGTTGTTGAACCATAAAAAACTGAAATACCACGTGCATTCATGCGGCCAGCCTTTGCCAAATTGGTTGGAGGGGGGGCTAATTCTAAATCTGGCCGTTCGAGGGCCGCTTCTAAATCAGAATTGGTGTTAAAAGTACGCGCTCTAAAGAAATTTTTCAGTTTTTCTTTGGGGCCAGCTGTAAGTATTACTGTTTCCCCTTTGAACGACGTGAGTTTTTCAATGTCACTAAATAGAGAATTTAGAAATTCAGTTACCGCTTTATTAAAAAAGCGCGTTTCTGTTTTCAATGTTTTTTCAAATTCATGCCATTTTTGATGCCACCGATTTGAATTAGGCATTATTTGTTCATAATGCACATCGTAACCAAACTCACATTCCTCTCCACACATGATAATTTCAATATCAGAATGTTCTTCTTGTAAAAATATCTGCAGGTCTCTCGCTAAATTTTCCTCACACCCCAATGCATCCCTAATTGCATTTTCGGTAGTGTCACCTTCACGCCACCAATCATATCCAAATTCTTTGTCGGATTGCATAGCGCGTTCATAACCATCAGGTTCCGACGCTGTCCGTTCGAAATGTATTTCAAAGCAATTCTCGACAAAGCCTGCGATTATGTGTAGCTGCACACAACAGCGTTCATTGTCACAGTAATTACATAATTGATGGTTTCCGTTGTTTCTAATATATTCATCTAAATAGTTGTCAGCAACACAATTATCGCAAATGTGTTTTTTACCATTTTCGTGCATATAATCACCATAATTGCGTAAACTGGGAGCCATTCTATTTCCTGAAAATTTCACTGTTTCTTTTAGAAAATCTGTTGTTGTTCATTTTGAAATTAATTAGATTTCGTTTTTTACAATAGATGTTCCAACAATTTTACTAAAGCAGTATTTTATTTCATTTTAAAATTGGATTTTCTAGGTATATCCATCATATTTTGTGATCAGCATTTCAATTGTGTTTAATAATCTCACATTAGTTTTGATTTATCATCCTTTATTAATATGGTGTTGGTGTTGGTGTTGGTGTTGGCGTTGGTTTTACGGGTGAGGGTGAGAATTTTAATCTAGCCATTTCTAGTAAGGGCAAATTCATCACCTATGTTAAAAGTTCTCGGTTGGTATGGTCATAGAATCCGTTATGTCACGTTGAGGGGTGGTTTCAGCTTTAATTGTCTCGATTGTGATTGATGGCTTGGTGGACTTGTATGCTTATTAGTTCAGCGTTGAGACCTTGAAACTCAGTTTCATCCGCTCTTTTTGCAATCGCAATTTCAGTTTGCTCTCTAATCCAGTTATAGCTTTTAATTAGTTTTTTTCAGTTTTGTTTTTCATATACTTAATGCCAAATTTAGATTTGAAATATTTTATAAAGTATAATATTTCATTTCGAAATTGTAAAATTTCAAAACACTAATTTTAATGAGCAGCTGCAAGTATAACTTTAATATCATGTTTCAATGCATACGATACGATATGTGAAAAATTCTCAAAAAAACTTAGTGGATATGATTGAGTATTTATGAGGCATGAAATGAAACATTAAATCGTCACGTCTCATAAGGTATACCTTGTGAGGCTAGATGTCATGGTTTGAACTCCATTTTTCAGGCGCATATACAAAGTCACTTGAATTTCCGAGTTAATAAACCAGTTTTGAATTTTCTAAATTCAACTTCAAATATTTCATGAAACTGTTTCACAAGACTTGAACTTGGCGATGATTGCGGAGCAACGGACACAAAAGCAAAATCTAATTTTTCTTTTAATGGTCTAACTATTCCACCTCGATCAGCGAATGTTGATGCAGTAAAGCCATCTACAATGCTACATCCAAGGCCCGCTTGCACTAATTCCGAAATTGATAATGACCAACGAGCTTCTATGAATACCTCGCGCGCTACATTCATTGAGGCAAAGAGTGAATCAATCCTAATACGACTTGGTGTTCCCTCTGCTGTGGCAATAAATTTTTCTCCGTCCAAATCAGATACCGAAATTTCTTGTTTTTCTAAAAGGTGGTGATCTGGAGGAAGAATACAAAAAGAAGGGACAGACATAACTGGCCCTGAATGAATGCGGGTTGAGTCAATTGGTGTTGTTGTGAGACCTAAATCGTATAAACCAGATGCCACTAGGTCAACAATTTCTTCAGAACCATATGCTTGAAATGACAAATATGCGTTATCACTGTTTTTGTACAGGTTTTGTATCACGTGTACTATAAATCCTGTCGCCATCGCTGGCATAACCGCGATGCGTAGATTGCCTCCAGTACGATTTTTTATCCGCTTTGCAGCTCTTATTACACGTTCCAAACCACTATAGCTTTGCTCGACTTCGGAATATAGAATATGCGCTTCATCTGTTGGGCTTAGTTTACCTTGACGCCGATCAAATAATGAGAAGCCAAGTTCTTCTTCTAATTGTGAAATTATCTTTGAGACCGCTGATTGTGTGACTGACAAGTGACGAGCTGCTTCTGTCATTGATTGACTGAGCATTAATGCGCGAAATGCTTCTATTTGACGGTGAGTGGGGCGTATGTCAGACATATGTTCATCCATATGGTATGAGTTTAAGTGATAACTGGTTGATTATTTATTCTTTGACATCATTGTGTATATTTGTCAATTTAATTGAGTAGATGACTAGAGTTCATCGATAAAAAGGGAAATAATGTATAGCAAAGCCCCCAATAAATTGTGCATCTTTATGTTTAGTTTGGACTAGCGTACATTCAAAAGGATAATATTATGAAATCAAGAATATTTAGTATGAAACGTGCTGCTCTTAGTCTTTTGACAGGAGTGAGTTTGGTGGTAACTGGTTTTTCAGTCGCGACCGCAGCTGATATGCCCGCCGTACCTGATGCCATTCAAAAAGTAGGTAAAGTCCGCGTAGGAACTAAGTGTGATTACCCACCTGAAGGTTTTCTAGATAATGCAGGTGTTCCACTTGGCGTTGAAGTCGCAATGGCACATCAGATTGCAAAATATGCATTTGGCGAAGATGCTGAAGCTGAAATTGTATGTGTTACTAGTGCCAACCGCGTTCCAGCATTGTTGGGTAATAAAATTGACATCATCATCGCGACAATGGGCATAAATCCAGAGCGTGCAAAGGTAGTTGATTTTACTCAGCCTTACGCTTGGTCTTCATCTGGTGTAGCTGTAAGAGTTGATACTGACTACAACACTTTAGACGAACTGAAAGACAAACCTATTGCTTTCGTTAAAGGCGCATGGCAGATTCCATACTTTGAAACAAACTATCCTGGTATTAAACCACTGCTTCTAGATGGTGTATCAGACAGCCTTCAAGCTCTAATGCAAGGTCGGGTTGAAGCTTATGCGCATGATACCCCAGTACTGCTGACCTTAACGTCAAAAAACAACAAAATCCGCTTGATTGATGAGTCATACAAAATTGGTTTACGTGGCGCAGCTGTTCGTCCAGGTGAATCCGATTGGGTAGCTTTCCTCAATGCCTCATTAGATCAAATGGCTGAAGATGGTAAATTCAATGAATGGCTTAAAACCTACGTTGATGCAGACATTTTTGATGTTAAATCAATCTTCTGGGACATGTCCAAGAAACCAGCACAATAGTTGTCCGGATAAATCCAGACAATTTATCGGAGTGGGTTTTTTAATTAAGTCCACTCCCTCCCCATTTTGGAGATGTACATCCATGAATTACGAATTTAGCTTTCCATATATTTGGGGAGCAACGCCTGATTTATTGTACGGGCTGTTGGTCACCATACAAATCAGCATAATTTCAATATTAATCTCAGTTGTAATAGGTACTATTTGCGCCAGTCTGAGATTGTTTAAAGTGCCAGTCCTGTCACAAATCGCAACAGGTTATGTGCATTTCATTCGTTCAACACCATTATTGGTACAAATCTTTTTCATTTTTTACGGACTTCCTTCGATAGGAATGGGGCTAGATGGTTTTTGGTCAGGCGTCCTAGCACTCTCACTTTGGGGGGGGGCTTATAACACAGAGAATGTTCGAGGTGGATTATTAGCGGTTGATAAAGGTCTGGAAGAGGCAGCTTCTTCATTAGGGCTTCGACCCATATTCTATCTAAGACTTATAGCGTTGCCGATTGGTTTGCGTGTCTGCATTCCAGCCTTGTTAAACACCGCGGTATCGGTGCTTAAAAACTCCTCCTATCTTCAGGCAATTGGAGTTGCTGAATTGACATTTGTCGCTATGAATCGTGTCGCACTCGATTTTCGCACACTCGAAATGTTCCTAGCTATTGGGTTGATCTATTTGGGCTTAGTCCTCATCCTTTCTTTAGGCGTTAGACGGCTTGAATATGTGATGAATAAACCATTCCGTACATCGTAAGGGGAAAATTATGCAACTTATTATTGATGCTTTACCATTATTATGGAGCGGCTTAATTGTTACCTTTCAATTGGCGTCGTTGACATTGCTTTTGACGGGCGTAATCTCGTTATTTTTTGGAATTATGGCTGTTTCTCGCTCACGTATTCTGCGAGTTATTTCCGCGGTCTATGTTGAAGTTTTCAGAGATATACCGCTTGTGGTGAACTTGCTGTTTGTATATTTTGGCGCGCCATTAGTAGGCTTATCACTCGACCCATTTTCAGCGGCCTTGTTAAGCCTAACGAGTTGGGGCGTGGCGAATGGCTCAGAAATTATAAGAGGAGGTTTCAATTCATTATCCAAACATCAACGTGAAAGCGCACAGGCCTTAGGGTTGCGGCCTTGGGAGATAACGTTCCAAATATTGCTTCCACAAATATTATTACCAATTTTACCGTCATTTACTGGTTTGTTTTCTCTTCTCATTCAGGCCACTTCACTAGCAACATTAGTGGGTACAGCAGAGTTTTTAAGGACGGCAAAAATCATTGTTGAGCGGACAACGTTAATGACTGGTGAGAGTCCAGCCTTTATTGTCTTTGGCTTTGTACTTTGTGTTTATTTTGTAATTTGTTTCAGCTTAAACCTATTTACGGCTTGGTTGGAACGAAAGATCAATCACGCTCATACAGGCCAAGAAATATGAAACATGCAAAAATCTACAAATTAATGCGGAGAAATTCTAATGTCTAAAACCACTTATTTGCTACTGGGTTTTGCGCTTTATCACTCTCACATAAACAATCAAATTCTACATTGTAAGATTGAATATTCTAGTATTTTAGGAGACATAAAATGAATATAGAGCCACTTATTGAAGTCTCTGAACTCTGCAAAACATTTAAAGGCGGAATAAAGGCTTTGAATAATGTCGATCTTTCTGTCGCAAAAGGCGAAGTTGTGGTTGTGCTCGGACCATCAGGCTCTGGAAAATCAACATTAATCCGATGTATTAACGGGTTAGAAGATGCCACATCAGGAACCATTCAAGTCGCGGGTCAAAAAGTAAATGGCCGCTCCCAACGTAATTGGCGAAAAGTTCGAATTGAAGTCGGAATGGTGTTTCAGAACTATGAGCTTTTTCCGCATTTAAATGTGTTGCGAAACATAACCATTGCGCCACAAAGGGCAAGGTTGATGAACCGTAAGGAGGCAGAACAAGAAGCACGTCGGCTACTTGAAATGGTTGGTCTCTTGGAGAAAGAAAAATCGCCAGTTAATTCATTATCTGGCGGGCAGCAGCAACGTGTTGCAATTTGCCGAGCCCTTGCTATGAAGCCGAAAGTTATTTTATTTGATGAACCAACCTCAGCATTAGATCCCGAAATGGTTGGTGAAGTTTTGGCGGTTATGCGTCGTCTTGCGGATGAAGGCATCACAATGATTTGCGTGACGCATGAAATGGGATTTGCAAAAAGCGCGGCTGATAGAATTGTTTTCATGGATGCTGGTGAAATTGTAGAAATTGCAAAACCAGATGAATTCTTTAATGCTCCCAAAGCAGATCGTAGCCGTCGTTTCCTTGAACTTCTAAATAGAGGCAATGGGTAATGATACGACATGACGCAATAGTCATTGGTGGCGGCATGGTAGGCTCTGCCATTGCATGGGGATTGGCTAGAATCGGCGTGGAAGTAACGGTGCTTGATGGAACAGATCAAGCAGAACGTGCTGCTCGCGCGAACTTTGGCTTAATCTGGGGGCAATCTAAAGGCGATAGCCTTCCTGAATATGCCCATTGGACACAAGAAGCTATTCATCTATGGCCTGAATTTCAAGATGATTTATTAAATCTAACGGGCGTATATTGCGGCTTTAACGGAAATGGCGGCCTGCATTTGTGCGTGACCGAAGAAGAGTTAGAGAATCGACGCGCGCTATTTGAGCGAATGTCAAAAATTATTGGAAGCAATTCACTTGATTTGCAAATTCTAGATCATCATCAAGTTGCAGAATTTATGCCTGGAATAGGCCCTGAAGTTGTTGGTGCTGGTTACTGCGGACAAGATGGGGACGTCAGTCCTCATGCCATGCTATTGGCAATGCATCGTGCAATAAGTTTAAAGGGTGGCAAGATGCTATCCAATCATACGGTACAGGATTTGAAGTATAAAAATGGTATTTGGCATTTAACCAGCGGTGATAAGAAATTTGAAACCCCTTGTCTTATTTTAGCTGCTGGCACTGCAAATAAAATACTAGGTGAAAGAATCGGAATTGATATACCGGTTTTTGGGTTGAAAGGTCAAATTCTAGTGACCGAACGTATAACGTCACGTCTTTCAACACCAAGTCATAAAATTAGGCAGACTGATTCAGGAACATTACTACTTGGTGATAGTAAAGAGCCAAATGCAGGGTTAGACGATCGCTCAACCTCAGAAGTTATTAAAGACATCGCCCAACGATGTATAAAAATGCTTCCTTGGCTATCTGATGTCAACTTGGTTCGTGCTTGGGGTGGCATTCGTAGCATGACCGATGATGGCTATCCGATTTATGATAATTTCCCTGATTGTCCTGGCCTATTTGTAGCCAATTGTCATTCGGGGGTGACTTTGGCACCTATCCACGCGATGCGCCTCGCTCCGATGATAGCTGACGAGCTTATGACACCTCAAATTGCAGCAATGTCTTCTAGGAGGTTTCATGTTTAAACGCAGTGAATCAAACAGCTCTGATGACGTCCAAGAAATTCATTTCACTTGGGATGGCCATGACTTAATTGGGCGTGAAGGTGATAGTGTCGCTTCAGCTTTATTAGGTGCGGGAATAAAAACCAGTCGCAATCATCCTGTAACGGATGAGCAGCGAGCGCCATATTGCATGATGGGTACTTGTTTCGAATGTTTAGTTGAAATTAATGGTGTGCCCAATCGTCAAGGGTGCCAAGTGAAGCTAACAGAGGGTTTGCGTATATGCACCCAACGCGGAGCACGTACATGAGCCAATCAACAAATATCATAGATTTTGCCATAGTCGGCGCTGGCCCCGCAGGCTTAGCTGCTGCAATAGCAGCGAGTGCAGCAGGACTTCGAGTTGTTTTAATTGACGATCAGATAGAGCCTGGTGGCCAAATATGGCGATCCGCAGGGAGTGCATCTCCGTGGCGTGCTCAACAAATTGGTGAAGAATATATTCAAGGCCAAATGAGAGTTAAACAATTTCTCACATGTGGGGCTGAATATTTTTCAGAACATACCGTGTGGCACATCGAAACTGACACTAATGAAGTGAAGCTTCATTGTGCAGGGCCGAATGGTGGGAGACTAATTAGTGCCAAACGGTTGCTTTTGGCAACTGGTGCTCTCGAAAGACCTATTCCAATGCCGGGCTGGAATTTACCAGGAGTTATGACTGCTGGTGGCCTTCAAATATTATTAAAATCAGCAGGTCTTACCCACGATGATGCCGTATTAACGGGCGCTGGTCCTTTGTTATGGTTACTTGGGGCGCAGATGGTAGCTGCTGGCACACCTCCAAAGGCAATGGTTGAATGTGTGTCGGCCAAAACCCATATTGTTGCATCTAGGCACTTATTCTCAGCATTACGCAATATCAAACCTCTCTTAAAAGGATTGTCGCTAATTGCAAAGGTTCAGCGGGCAGGTGTTCCTGTTTATCGCGGAGCAAGCAATCTTCGGATTGAAGGCGATACCCGCGCGCGTGCCTTACAATTCTTAGATTGGCGAGGGCGCGAAAAGCGCATTGAAACTGAAATGATTGGTCTACATTGTGGTGTTGTTCCAAACCAACAAGCTAGCCGTCTCTTACGTTTGCCGCATCAGTGGAATAAACAACAACATGCTTTTTTACCAAAGCGCGATGATCATCTTCAAGTTGGAAAGGATCAATATAACGGTCTTTATTTGGCTGGCGATGGCGCACGCATAGGTGGAGCCGAAGTTGCGTGGTTAGAAGGGTGTTTAGTGGGTAAAATAGTGGCGGGCCAAGATACGACTATGATACGAACCCAGCTAGCACGCAGCTCGGCAGGACGTAGGTTCATTGATCGACTTTATCTTCCAGATTTGCATTTGCGAAGACCAAATGACGAAACCGTGCTTTGTCGTTGTGAAGCTGTAACAGCAGGTCGAGTTAGACAAGCAATTCGAGATGGAGCTATGGGGCCAAATCAAGTGAAGTTTCTTTTGCGCCCTGGAATGGGACCCTGCCAAGGAAGGGTTTGCGGATTGGCGGTTAGTGAAGTCGTGGCGGAAAGTCTTGGACAAGAAATGCAAGAAGTTGGCTATTTCCGTATCCGACCACCCCTTAAGCCCATACCACTTGGAATTATTGCCGAAGAATTAGATGAGCATAGTAATTCATAGCAAAGAACAGACTAAACCCATCAAGAAAAGGAAATCTATATGTCAGTGAAACTATCCGATCCCAAAACAAGTTTGGATGCAATTCGTATTGAAGGGTTGAATAAATATTATGGCGCTTTTCAAGCATTGCACAACATTGATCTCACAGTTAAAAACGGCGAGCGCGTTGTAATATGTGGCCCTTCAGGCTCAGGTAAATCCACCCTCATTCGCTGCATCAATGCACTTGAAGTACATCAAGGAGGGCAAATTATGGTTGAGGGTGATATACTCAGTTACGACATGAAAAATGTTTATGAAATACGTGAGAATGTCGGAATGGTTTTTCAGCATTTTAACCTATTTCCACATCTAACAATTCTTGAAAACTGTACGCTTGCCCCAATTTTCGTGCGGAAGTTACCTAAACAAGATGCTGAAGAAACAGCAATGCACTTTCTTGAGAAAGTAAAAATACCTGAGCAGGCTAATAAGTATCCTATTCAATTGTCAGGAGGACAACAGCAGAGGGTCGCTATTGCTAGATCTCTATGTATGAAGCCACGTATTATGCTTTTTGACGAGCCGACTTCTGCACTCGATCCAGAGATGATTAAAGAGGTCTTAGATACAATGGTTGATTTGGCCGCGGAGGGCATGACAATGATCTGCGTAACGCATGAAATGGGTTTTGCTCGTCAGGTGGCAGATCGCGTGGTTTTTATGGATACAGGCGCAATTGTGGAAGTGAATAACCCAGAAGATTTCTTTGATAATCCGCGGCATTTGCGCACAAAAACGTTTCTTTCTCAAGTGCTTAACCACTGAATAAATACCAAATCAAAAAAAATGAATACGGGAGAAATATTATGAATGATATTATCAGAATTGAGACTGATAAACGCAGCAGCAGGGTTGTGATTTATGCTGGCGTGGTATCTGTTGGTGGGATGACCGCAGGTGATCGAAGTCAAGATATTAAAGGACAAACTAAACAGGTTCTTTTGAAAATCGACAATTTCCTTGAAAAAGCTGGTTCAGACAAAAGTCGTCTTTTAACATCTCAAATTTGGTTAAAGGATATTGAGCGCGATTTTTCTGGAATGAACGAAATTTGGAATGAATGGACAGCGCCAAATGCCGCACCAACTCGCGCGACGGTTCAATCGGAAATGGCTGCGCCAGGCATTTTGGTTGAGATAATAGTCACGGCAGCGTTGCATGAAAATAGCTGAATATTGTTTCAACTATTTTTTTAAATTACTTAATTAAGCCAATCATCACTCGGGCGATTTCGGCTTCAAGCACTCTCCCTGAGGCGGCTCCTCATCTATCCCTGAGGAGCCGTTATTTTCTGATTTATGCTGATTTTACGTCTTTTAGGAAACCCATGATTTCATTTTCAAGACCAGAAATTTGACCGTTCAAATCATTTGCTAGTCCGTAAACATCGTTAGATATAGATTTGGTATCGTCAATGGATGTGCCAACAAGGTTCATCGATTTTGCACTTTTAGTTGATAATGTGGATGCATTGTTCACATTCGACGAAATTTCATTAATCACAGCGCTTTGTTCTTCAACAGCCGAAGCAACACCCAATGAACTATCTGATAGCTTACTAATTATTTGCTCAACATCTACAATTGCATTGTTGGCTTTTTGGCTATCAGATTGAATTGCTGCTACGCGTTCAGCAATTTCATCTGTGGCCTTTGCCGTTTGACTAGCTAGACTTTTTACCTCATTGGCAACAACCGCGAAACCCTTTCCTGCGTCACCCGCTCTCGCGGCCTCAATTGTTGCATTGAGTGCCAATAGGTTAGTTTGTTCCGCAATTTCCTCAATTAACTTCACAACTTGCTCAATATGTTTGGCGCTAGATGAAAGTGTATTTATCACAGTCACAGTTTCATTTGTTTTTAATCGAGCCTCTTCAGCAATATCAGTAGAAAGCGACGCTTGTTGAGCAATTTCACTTATTGAAGAAACCATTTCTTCTGTTGAGGAAGCCGCACTTACCACATTATGTGATGTATCTTCAACATTTACGGTTACAATTTGACTCTGGTTTTGCATTTCAGTTGCAGATTCATTTAAATTTTTAGAAACACCTTCCAATTTATCTGAAGCTTGTTGAACATTGCCAATACTCTGGGTGGATTTATTCTGAAAGTTTTCAATCAAGCCACTTATATATTGTGCCTTACGTAACTCCTCTTCATCAAACTGTTTCTTTTCAATCTCTGATTTAACTCGTAAAATGGTATTTTGTTTAAAAACCAGCAATGACTTTGCCATATCACCTAGCTCATTTTTGAGAGACGTATTGGGGATTTTTTCATCAGTTTCACCCTTAGCTAAACTCGTCATACGCAAATTCAATTGTTTAATTTTTTGTGCAATATTAGTGGCTATAACAAAGCTTATAACAGCAATCAGTATTGCAATTATTACAGATAATATCATCAATACTAAATCTGAAGAACTTTGCGTTGATATTCTTTGCTCAGTTGCTTTATCACTTTCAAACGTATAGGTCTCAATCATTTGCTTTATTTTGGGTGAAAAATTGCTATAAAATGCATTTATTTCGATGATTTTTTGATTATATTTGTCTTTTAAAGTAGACCATAATGTAAGCTTATCTTTATATTTCCCAAATGCAGTGGAAATTGCATCTTGAATTTCGCCGTTTAGGAAAGCAAGTGCCATTTGCGTATCTACATCTTTCAAACCTTTATCAAAAGCGTCCAAATATAAACGATCACCTGTCAGCATGAAATCTTTTTGATGCAATCCCAATTTGTATAATTGAGCAATGACGCCACTTAATTGAGAGGGGTCGAACATCTTCTTCTGCATTTCTTCAATTGTGTCATTCACATTAATTACTGACAAATTTAACTCACCTAAATATCCTTGCCCAGCATCTAGACCTAATTCCTTTCGCACAGTAACAATCTCAAAGAAGCGAGAGCTATAAGTTTGAAATTGTTTGTAAATGTCAGCCAATTTGAGCTTATTGTCTTCATTGGCCATCTCTTCCAATAGTTTTTCATAAATAGATCCAGCATTTTGCTCTGCTTTTTCAAATTGAACTATGCTGTCAGAGTTTGGTTTTGAAAGATATTGCTTTTCATGCCGTAACATCTCAAGGCCATATTTTTCCATTTCACTTAACAGACTAGCCTTGTCAGTTGCTATAATACTAAAATTTGTTGCGGTTGACATTAAACCAGAGGTGTAATTGGCGCCAAACGCAATTGCGCTTATGCCAATAAGACTTAATATGGTAATGGAGATAACCTGAGTTTTAACCGAAAATCGATTAATAACGAGGGATATTTGTTTGAACATTTGATTCATTCTTTGCTTAGGGTTTAAGAAAAAATCTCAAAATTCATATTTTAATCAAAATTGTGTCTTACACTTTTTTCAATTCAAAATATCTATCCCAAACATTAAGAACTCGTCTAAATGTGTACGAACAGGTTTAATATATCGTTAAAATGAATTTCAAATTAAATATATGGCGAGGGATTTTCAATAAATTAGAAATAGTATAATATTGTTTTGTTGTTAGTTTTCATATTCGAATGAAAATTTGATTTAACTGTAACTTGTTATAATAACCGAGCATTCGTCATAATACAGATAAATAGTATTTAGTTTCTAATTGAGAATAAAGGTAGCCATTTATTAATTCACTTTTAATCTTTCGGGTACAACCTCTAGATGTTCTTAATGTTTGGGATAGACATTTTGGATCAAGATTTGAATAAAAGTATTTTGATCAAAAATTTGGCTTTAAGATTTTTCTTGTTAAATTACAAAGAGAAATTTCGTATGACTAAATTATTTTATAATACCTATAATCCCAATTTTCATACCAGAAAAATTGAATATACAAATACCTCCTAGTCAATTTATTGACTTGGTCGTATCGAATACTTCCATTTCACATTTTATATAATACTTAAACGCGTTTGACGTTTTTACGTGATGGATGGTTAACGTCAAAATTCCGCATGTTTTCAGTGGACGGGGCTATAGTACTGAGTATTTAACGTGACTCTTGTTGCTGAAATACAATTTCTTGCTGGCTATGAATATCTGAGAAACATGCCAAAAGAGGCATGGGTCTGGGAATATTTGCGCCGAAATAAAGCTTATATCAGAGCTTATCGTAAACACTGTCGGTTATCAAAAACTGTCAATACGAGTTCCAAGTCATATTCTCAAAAAGAAACGGAGGCGGCTGCTCAGTTTGGGTTGTTGTTTTTTCGTTGATCCAAAACTTGACTCGGAATCCGTTGTTATTTATTGGGCAGATTCCGTTAAATCTTTGGTTCTAAATTGCACAGTTTTTACGTCTAATAATATGAATGAAGGTTATTCTCTCGATTTATCAATGTTGGGATTTCCCCAATATTCTGCACTAACATTTGGTGGAAAAAAGATTTTAAAGCTATCAAATGACTCTGGGACTGTTCAATTAAGTTTTGATAAAGATATTGAATTGGACAAGCCACTAAAATTTACAATATCAATTTCGTCATCAATGAAAATTCTGGAACAAGTTGAAGCCATACGAAAGCTTGAAGGCATTTTGGACGAAAACGGGAAATTGAATGAAATAGTAATAACAGTGCCTCAAAAATTTGCAAAACCAGAAATCCTTTTTGCTTATGATTTGATAAGCAAAGGGATTACGCAACAAGATTTAGCTAGAAAACTTTATGGAGATAATGTTGTAGACAACAGATGGTTCGCAATTAGTGATAGTTTAAGAGCGCAAACTAGACGCTTAATTGCCCAAGCAAATATGTTTGTAGAAACAAGTGTATTTGATTTTTTTTGACTTTAAGTTGACGCAGGGGAAACTATTTCTTCGAAATAGCTAGGCTCTATTCACAATCTATCAATTGCTCATCAAGCCCAAATTGGCAAGCCAATCCAGTCTTGACCAAAGGTGACGATCCTTTTTCCAAGACAAATTTATATTCGTCTACATTCTATCGTTATGCAATTAGCGCATGTCTTATAAATGCTGGTAGCTCTTTAAATCATCAAATAAACCACTATATATAATTCAACAGATCACTCTAGGATCTATAGGAACTTCCTCCCTCTTGTTCCTAAAACCACCAATCTCCTCCCTTTTGATTGGTATCTAGAGAAAATTTTAAAGGACGGTGCTTTTTGCATCGTCTTTTTTTTTGTCTTTTTTCTAATTCTATAAATATTCATTTCAATTATCCAACTACGATTTCAAAGCAATAACGGCGCAGGCTAAAGCCTACGGCATTAAAAATTGTTTTCCTCGTCGGCTAGAAGGTGGACGGCTTTGATAGCCCAGAGCGGTCAGAACGCAACTATTTTGGCTATATATTCGTCTAGGTTGGTAAAATTCTCCTACCAAAACAGTTGCGTTCAGCCCTCTCACTCTGGGCTAGTCAGCCTCTTACCACCTTCCAGCCTTGGGAGGAAAACGGTGAAGCGAAACGGAGAATGAGACATGCAAACGCAAACTAAAAAACTCACAAATATAACTGTTACCCCTTCAATTTATGTTGCCTGTTTGGCCGCATATAATAATAGCTGTCTTCACGGCAAATGGATTGACGCAACTCAAACCGAAGATGAAATCAATCAAGAGATTTCGGAAATGCTGAAAAAGTCACCAGAAGAAGATGCCGAAGAATGGGCAATACACGACTTTGAAGGTTTTGAAGGCGTAAGCATTGGTGAATATACAGGCATAGAAGATATTGTAAATTATGCAGCCTTTATTGCCGAGCATGGCGAATTAGGCGGTGCAGTCCTTTCTAATTTTGGTGACAATTTAGAAGATGCTGCAACAGCATTTGAAAATCATGCAGGGGAATATAAAAGCCTAGCTGATTTTGCCGAAGAGCTAACAGAGAGTTCAATAGAAGTACCTCAAAATTTAGCTATCTATATTGACTATGAAAGCATGGCGAAAGACATGGAAATGAGCGGAGATATTTTTTCCATTAAAATTTCACATGATGAAATTCACATTTTCTGGTCGCACTAAATCACCAACATTCAAAAAACTAAACCTAACCTTGACGGAGAAAATTATGGAACTTGCACATATACCTTTAGATAAACTATCAATCTCAACTCAAAATATGCGTCATGGCGAGAAAGCCCCAGATGTATCCGACATTATGCCAAGCATTCAAAAGCTTGGCATTCAACAGCCGTTACTGGTTCGTAAAAATGGCGAAGGTTTTGAAATTGTAGCAGGTCGGAGGCGTTATTTTTCCCTTATGGAAATTTCTAAAAACGATAAAAGTGACAAAAATTTTGGAGATGTGCCATGCACAATCATGGCCGCAGGTGATGATGCAGCAGCATTAGAAGCTTCTCTTATTGAAAATGTTGCGCGGCTTGACCCTGATTTAATGAGCCGCTTTGAAACTTTTACAAAGCTTGTAGAGCAGGGCAAAACGGTTGCCGATATTGCCGAAACTTTTGGAGTGACAGAAATTATGGTCAAGAGGTCGCTTGCATTGGGTGATCTTACCCCCGCCATTAGAAAGTTGTTTCAAGCCGAAGAAATAGAAATGGAAACCATCCGTTTGCTAACACTTGCTAGTGTAAAACAGCAGAAGGAATGGCTCAAACTAAAGAAAAACAATGATGAACCGCATACTTGGCAGCTAAAACAATGGCTGTTTGATGACGAATTAAAATTATCGACTGCGTTATTCCCTATTGAAGAATATAAAGGTCAAATTGTTACCGACCTGTTTGGCGAAGAAGGTTATTTTACAAATTCAAAAAACTTCTGGGGTTTGCAAAACCATTATATCGTTGAAATGCGCGAAAAGCATATCAAAGAAGGTTGGGACGATGTTGTAATTATGGAAACTGGCGACCAGTTTTGTGAGTGGGAACACGCCAAAACACTTAAAACTAGTGGTGGTAGAGTCTATATTGAAGTTCGTAAATCTGGTGAAGTGACCGAATACAAGGGGTACATTACAACAGAAGAATTTAACCGCAGAGAAAAAAGGTTACTGAATAAAGACAAAAACATTGAACCAGTGAGCAAGCCTGAACTCACTAAAGCCGCACAAAATTATGTTGCTTTACATCGTCACAATGCGGTTAGGGTTTCAATGTTTAAACGTCCTAATGTCGCCCTGCGTCTCATGGTTGCTCATGCCATTTGTGGTGCATTTCATTGGAAAGTGAATCCAAATCCTCAACGCGCGGATAAAAATGAAATAAGCCAAAGCATTAATGAATCAATTGCTCAAAAATCTTTTTTCAAAGAACGTGACGAAGTTTTTAAATTGTTGAATTGGCCGACTGATGGAGATTTAGAAACTTGTACCAACAATTATTCATTTGAAGCTATCGATGTGTTTATGACTCTGCAATCGCTTTCTGACGAAGATGTTTTGCGTATTATGACTTTCGTCATGGCTGAAACAATGGAATCAAACACTTCAATGACCGAGGTTTTAGGCAATGAGCTCAAAGTTAATATGTGGGAATTCTGGCAACCTGAAGGGCATTTCTTTGACCTTATTCGCGACAAAAATGCAATCAATGCAATGGTTGCTGATGTAGGTGGTAAAGAAGTTGCGGACGGTAATGTCACATCAACAGCTAAAATACAGAAGAAAATAATCGATGATTATTTGACTGGCACAGGTCGCGAACGGGTGCTTGATTGGATGCCCAATTATATGAAATTCCCATTCGAAGCCTATACCAAATCTGGGGCAGGGGATTTGTCAGACAATGCGAAATTAGCCGAAGAATTAACAAAATAAATAACAAAAGTTCTCCGCCGAGAGGTCGCTTAACCATTACGGTTAGGCGGCTTTTTGAATTATTAGTTTGAAGAATCTTGATATTTCATAAAAATATCTGTCACACATTGATCGCTCGGATTGTCTAATATATTATAGGACATAACATATTGGATATTTAATGAACCAAGATATTGATGATTTGGCAATCGAAGCCAAAAATGGCAGCAAGCAAGCTTTAGAAAAGCTCGTCTTTTTAGTGCAAGACCGTGTCTATAATTTGGCGACACGCATGTTAGTAAACCCAGAAGATGCTTATGATGCCACTCAAGAAATTTTGATACTCATCATTACGAAATTATCGACATTTAAAGGCGAAAGCCTGTTTAATACGTGGCTATATAGAGTGGCAACCAACTATTTGTTAAATGCTAAAAAAGTAAAAGCACGTGAGCAAGGCTTGAGCTTCGATATGTTTAAGGCCGATTTGGAGAACGGATTGGTGGATGAAGCACCCGCCGCCGATGACCTTGTTTTGCTCAATGAATTACGAATTTCTTGCACAATGGCAATGTTGCTGTGCCTAGATTTAAACCATCGCATTGCTTATATCTTAGGTGACATTCTAGAGTTTGAGCATGTTGAAGCCGCTAATATTATGGAAATTTCTCCACAAAATTACCGCAAACGATTGTCTCGTGCGCGCAGCAAAGTGGTTGAATTTACCTCTAGCAGCTGTGGCATAGTGAACTCAAATGCAAAATGCAGTTGCCCAAAAAGATTGCCTGCGGCACTTGCATGTGATCGGGTTGATCTTCGCAATAATCGACATACGGTTGAAGGCGCAGAAAGTTATACTGAAGTTCTGGCAAAAGTCAGGAAGCTAGAGAGTAATCTCAAAACTCTAAAACTTCAAATCTCGATGCCGAAACCCAAATGCCCACCGAATTTAAGCGTTAAAATTTCAGATCTTATAGAAATAAGCGCTTAACTACCTGCAAAAGACAGCTTTTCGTTTTTATCCTTTAAATGGGAGGTTTTCCTTTGCGCAATTTTCAAAACCAGAAAGAACCAAGATGAAGATTTCAAAATATTTTTTACCCCTGATTGTGAGCAGCATAATGATGACCACAATCGCAACTTCAGAAGAAAGCAAAACTATGACAGAAGAACAAAAAGTACTGGCCGTTATTGAGAATATGACATCAGCATTTCAAAATAAAAAAATTGACGATGTGATGAATAGCTATGAAGAAACGGCCGCAATCGTGTTTGAACCGAATGCAGCAATAACTGATAGCGACACTATCAAGCAAATGTTCCAAGGTGCCTTTATGATGAACCCAGAGTTTACATATGACGGGCATCAGGTGTTTGTTGCTGGCGATACAGCTTTGCATATTTCTCCTTGGAATATGGCTGGTAAAACTCCAGATGGACAAGTGATTGAGCAAAGCGGCCTGTCAGTAGCCGTATTGCGTAAGCAGTCAAATGGCGAGTGGTTGATGGTGATTGACAACCCGCACGGTAGTATGTTGTTAAACAAATAACATTACAACATGAGGTCATATGAAGATGTAGCCCAATTAAGTTAGTTGGGTGGCATTTTTTTTAGATAGTTAATTATCTAAAAAATCAGGAGACTTCGGACGTTTGAACAAATTCGGTGTTTCCGCGCCCAGTGTTTACTTCGTCTGGTTCAGCCATATTCCATTTTACTGACAATGCGCTCAATTAGTTAAGCACTTCACGTATATCAAGTCTGGGGCAGGGGATTTGTCAGATAATGCGAAATTAACCGAAGAGTTAACAAAATAATGACGAAAAATTCTCCGCCGAGAGGTCGCTTAAGCAAAATGGTTAGGCGGCTTTATTAATTGTCATTAGGAATTTTTATAATCGTATTCGATTTTTAATTGGCTAAAGAAAATAAGGATTTTTTTGCGATTGATAAAATCTCTTTTTGCTGAGTCTTGTTATGTGCCATACGAGCTAAAATGACACTTCCAATAAGAGTAGACATAATTGATGTGGCATCCTGCATTTTTCTATTTATGGGCAAGGCATTTGAAATTGCTTCGATGGCTTTGTTTGTGCCATTGGTAAATGTTTCAAAAATTTCGGGTGACATATGTGGCGCTTCTGTACCCAATGCCGCCAATGGGCAACCATTTGCAGCATTTTCAATGTGTTCATCAGATAAATATTTATCTATATATACCTCAATTGCTGCTTTCTTATCTCTTTCATTTCTATTTTTTGCAGAAATTAGTTCGGCTAATGACTCAGTTATTGCGCGCTCAATGGCTTCAATCACTAAGGCGTTTTTAGAGGCGAAATGCCTATAAAAACCACCATGTGTCAAATTTAATGTCTTCATAATGTCCGCCACACCCGTAGCTTCTATTCCATTTTTGCGAAACATCTTAGATGCAGTGTTGATGATTTTTTCATGGGTTTTTGCTTTTTCTTCATTGGAAACTCTGGCCATAAAATTTTCCCGCTTGCTGGACTTGACAATTTAGATTATGTATATCATCTTAAATTATAGATGACAATAATAATCTAAATAGAAATGGGAATAAAATGAGAATTTTAGTAACATCAGCGTCTGGCCGAACAGGCAGTGAAACCGTGCGGCAATTGTTAGAGAAAGGTTATAAAGTTCGTGCTTTCGTCCGCACCGATGATGCCCGCGCAAAGGCTCTTGCCGCACTAGGTGCGGAGATATTTGTTGGCAATTTATTTGATTTTAGAGACTTGCAAGCCGCATTAGTAGATGTGCAACGCGCATATCACTGCCCTCCATTTGCGCAAAACTTACTGCAAAATGTTATGCTATTTTGCCTTGCCGCAGAGGAAGCGAAGCTAGAAACCATGGTGCTTTTGAGTGGTTGGAATCCACACGAGAGCCACCCTTCAAATTTGTCTCGCGAGCATTGGATTGCTAATAATATCGCGAGATGGATGCCAACAGTAGATTTAGTTCACGTAAACCCTGGTGTTTTTGCATTTGCTTATTTACTGACTTTGCCAATAACCGCCAAACTCGGCCTATTGCCCCTACCGTACGGCACAGGCCGCAATGCGCCAGTTTCAGCAAAAGACATTGCACGCTTGGTGGTGGGAATATTGGATGATCCATCTTCTCATATTGGCAATTCATACCGACCAACAGGCCCCAAATTGCTGACACCAGATGAGATTGCAAGCGTAATTGGTGATGTGGTTGGCCGCAAAGTCACCTATCGCGATGTGCCCTTTAAAATGATGGCAAAGGCCGCCAAAGCGCAGGGGTTTCCAGAATTTGATTCCGCCAATCTACGTTATTATGCGCAAGAGTTAGCCGCAGATACATTTGCGATTGGTGGCGCAACGGATCATATAGAGCAAGTGACGGGCGAGGGCGCAGAGAGTTTTGAACAAACTGTACGTAGGCATTATGACAACCCGCAGTTAATTGCACCAAATGTATCACTGGTATCTACGTTCGGCGCCCTACGATTTATGATGAAAATTATGCTCACTCCAGCGCCGAATTTAGATGTATTTGAACATCAACGCGGCACCCCAAAACTCAACAACCCAAAGCTTGCACATGAGAACCCTAATTGGGTTAAGAATGCAAAACAACGTCGCCTTCATTTATTAAATCACACATCAAACTAATGACAAACCAAAGGAAATATTTATGACCAATACGTCAATATTATTAACCCCCAACGAGAAATTTTCCGCTAATTTTGATCAATCTGAGTTACCAATTTTGCCCAAACTACGCATGGTGATACTCACCTGTGGCGATGCACGCGTCGACCCTGCCCATGTTTTCGATCTCAAACTGGGCGAGGCGGTCGTCATTCGTAATAACGGTGGGCGCGTTACAAAGGCGGTGATCGAAGAAATCGCTGGGTTAGCAGCCATGGTCGCCATGATGGATGGCGACAAACAAGGTGGGTTTGAACTGGTTCTCCTGCAACATACTGAATGTGGTGCGGAACGTTTTGCCAATCCAGATATGCAAAAGATGTTCAAAGAAAAACTGGGCATCGACGTATCTGAAAGTGCAATTCATGACCATGATGAAGCTCTTACAGAGGATTTTGAGAGGTTGCGTTCAGCACCCAATATTCCGAATTATATAGTCGTTTCAGGATACATGTATGATGTTCATAATGGTCAAGTAAGCGAGGTAATTGCGCCCGCAGCATTACGCGCTTAATTATATGTGAATGTGGCAGATCCATTGCATTGGTTTAGATTGAAGGGTGATTTCAAATGAAGGTGCTAAAAATTCAGACAGCTTTGTCGAGTTCAGCATTTTCATTATCTGAGCTTTGCATGCAAGGTTCTGCCATCTTCCATTTGAAGGATAGATCGCTCAATTGATTGAGAACTTCACGCAGCTCCAACCCTCGGTCAGTCAGTGTATATGAAACCTCTGGTGGGATTGTTGGTTTGAATGATCTAGTCACAAAGCCAGTATCTTCAAGTTTGCGTAATCTCTCTGTCAACATACGAGACGAAATTCCGGGAACCATGCGTTTAAGTTCTCCAAATCTAACAGTGCCATTATTGGCTAACCTCCATAATATATAGGTCGTCCAAGGCCCCGATATAATGCGTAGAAGCTCATCCATAGGGCAGGAGATTGGTGCGTCAGTAAATTTCATTTTTTAAAGTTATCCCTTGGTTACGTCAAAATCACCACTAGTTACTTAATAATACCTACTTACAAAAAATAATCAACGCGTTAGTTTGGCTTTGAACTCAACTAAGGAGAATATAATGGAAAAACAAGTGAACATAATTGTCGTTTATCACAGCGGCTACGGCCATACAAAAGTTCAAGCAGAATCTATTCTTGAAGGTGTGCAGTCGGTAGATAATGCAAATGCCAAATTGTTAGATGCAGATTATGCAGCCGCCAATCTAGAGGAACTAGCATCAGCGGATGCAATCATTTTTGGTTCCCCCACATATATGGGTACTGTATCTGCACCCTTTAAAGCGTTTATGGACGCTTCATCAACCGTCTGGATGGAACAAGGTTGGAAAGACAAAATCGCAGGAGGTTTTACCAATTCATCAAGCCAATCAGGCGATAAAACAGGCACACTTCAAACAATGTCAGTTTTCGCTGCACAACATGGCATGGTTTGGGTTGGTTTAGATTTACCACCTGGAAATAATTCAACGGCTGGTTCTGAAGATGCTTTAAACCGCATGGGCGCAAGTATGGGCGCTATGGCACAATCATTAGCAGATGTTGGAGCAGAGGTTAATCCACCTGAATCCGACAGGAAAACTGCACATTATTATGGTGCAAGAATTGCAAAAGCCGCTCTTCGTTGGGCAAAATAACGATATGAAAATGGCCGCTCAATTGCAAAAATTGAGCGGGTTTTTCGCAAAAATGATTCAAAAAATCTTGCACACACAATGGAAATATAGTCAAGAAATATTGCTATGAGCAAGTTAAATAGCCAGTTTGCGGTTGATTGGTTCGAAAACATACTGATTTCATTTAAATGAAATGCTACTCAATTAATAACACATGTTTTGAGAGGCGCTTCAATGAATTTACATGAAAAGACATATGAGAAACAGACTTTCGAAGGCTTGTCATTGCCTCAATCAGATTTGACAAATAAAGAATTTGTAAATTGTATTTTCACAAAATGTGATTTCAGGGACTGCGATTTTTCAAGAACCACATTCATTCAATGTGAGTTCAACTCGTGTAATTTATCAAACATAAAGATAGATGATTGTCGGTTTCAGGATGTTAAATTCACGCAATCTAAGATAGTTGGAGCAAATTTTGCTTCGATTAACAGACTTATTATTGATTTTAGGTTTGACGATAGCATTCTTAATTTTTGTAATTTTGGCGATTTGGATATTAAGCACACTAAATTCATTTCGAGTGTGGTCAGAGAAACCGATTTTTTCAAAGCTAACCTTACTGGTTGTGACTTTAAAAATGCTGATCTACAAGGCACGCGCTTTCAAAACTGTAATTTGAAAAAGGCAAGTTTCGTCGGAGCTAAAAATTACTATGTCGACCCAGTAAATAATAATTTGAGGCAGGCCAAATTTTCTGCACCAGAGGTTTTGGCCTTATTATCAAAGTTTAAAATTGAAATTATCTAGCCAGATGAAACTCATGTATATTGGATGATAGATGGACAATTATATAATAAATATCGACATCCGAGATGTCTGCAATGAAGATCAGGCCATTAAACAACATTTCAATGCCCGATCACCCGAGAATTGGTCGTTTGAACAAATGATCTTCACAGATTGCATTTTTGAAGGTTTGGAGTTCTATAATTGCAAATTCACCAACGCCAGATTTGAAAATTGCCAATTTAAGCAAATCACCTTTAATCAATGTGACTTGAGCAAAGCCAGTTTTAATAACTGCAATATTGAAGAGAACGAACTGAATAATTTGGTGTTTCGGGACGTGAAGTTAAATGGTTGCGAGTTTGTTGAATGCCATTTCCCGTCTTTGATTGCAAAGAATAGCTCCTTCATTGGTGTTTCAATCAACAAAAGCAGCCTCAAAAATTCTGCATTTTATGAATGTACCTTTGCTCGTAAGGCGAAGGGTGCGTATTTTAACGGATTAAAAGCAACAAGATCTAAAATGCAGAACATGATGTTAAACGCCAATAACCTGTCAGGCTTACAATTTGAAGAGTGTGATTTTACATCCACCGATTTAAGTGAATGCTCGTTCGCAAATACACGATTCAGTGATTGTCAGTTAAATGATGTTAGTTTTCGCCATTCGACCTTGCATGGGTTAACTCTTGAAAGAGTTCAAATATTCGAAGTTGATTTTGATAAGTGTGCGTCCATAACTGGCCTTAAAATATCAAAGGATTTAAGCGAACAAATGCTAGCGACTTGTGGCATTTCAATAGTATGAATTGCATTATTATTCAAATTATATTCGAAAAGTAGGAATGAAAAACTCACTATTTTTTCCGTGCGAGGACGGCTAAGGAGTCGTTTTCCTCAAATTCTCCAAATGGTTCAATGCAGATGATTTCGAACTTGCTCTGAAGTAATTCTGTAATTTCAGCTTCATCACGAGGTATGAAATGAAGCTCTTCCAATCCCTCTGGTGTTTCTATTTTGTTCCAGATAAGATGATAGACATATCCGCCAGAGTTAAGGATTTGAAATTGCCGATCAAATGAAATTTGGATTTCTTCGTCGTCAAGATGATGCAGCACCTTGTTTGAATAAATTATATCAAAAGACTTGTCGGTTTTAATGCTACTTGCATTTAGTTCAAGAAATTCTTTTTTGGGAAACCTGGCCTTAAGTTTGTTCAAAAAAACAAGTGAGTTGTCGGATCCAACGACATTATAATACGAAGCTAATAAAGCTAAATCATTGCCTGGGCCAGTACCCAATTCAAGCAATGAAGAACCCTTTGCAGCCGTTTCAAAAAGCAGCTCTAGCTGATTTTTTGCGTCATATCCTTCACACATGGATATATAAGATTCAACATTCTTCTCTTCATTATAAAAGCTCATCCTAAATTTCCTTCTTGAATTCGAACCCACATGCCTCGCAAAAATATTTTTCTTTTTAAAACCTCTGTGTTTGCATTGTCTTTATGACTTGGCTGTCCATTGTTTCCAGCAAATGTTTTTCAAATTTATATTACAACTTCGCTATCATGAGTACAACATTTCCGTTTTCCGATCGGCTCCGCCATTCGAAATATGGCATGGTTTGAGTCGGCTTAAACTTGCCATCTGGGAACAACTCAGCGGCAAGGTTTTGAAGAATCTTTAAACCGTATGGGCGCAATTGCGCAGGAATTTCAAAAGCAGCAGTGCGTTGGGCTGCATAATGGCAAGTAGCAGGGCGTTCGCTCCAAAATGGTTGAGCGCTAGCTGCTTTCAAGATTTAGTCTTTATAGTAAGTTTCTTGTGCTTCCCGCGCGCAACTTCGGTGGCGAGCGCTTCAAATTTTGGCTCCCAATACTGCCGAAATGTAGCCATCCATTCGTCAATCTCTTGCAGACCAGAATTATCAATTTCATAAACGCGGCGCGCCCCTTGGACAGTCACTTGAGCAAAACCGTTTTCACGCAATACTTTAAGATGTTGCGATATGCCCGACTGGCCTATGCCAAATTCGTCACTTACAATATCGACAATCGCGCCTGAAGCCAATGGTTCCTTAGACAATAATTCCAAAACACGGCGCCTTACGGGGTCGCCAACAACATCAAATGCGTGCATCATTCACCTGTGTAAAATCTGGCTGTCAACTCAGCCATGCTACGTGCAATTTTATCATCCTCACCAGATTTTATATGTGCTTCACCCCATTCAACAGCTGATTTGCGAATGAAATTTTTTCCAGCTTCAGATGACATCCATTTAGCATGTTCGTCTGGGTTGATTTGAATGCCTCCATTGGCAATATGATAGCCAAGCGCAAGAAATGATAGTTCCCATCCCACACCTGTCGCGCCAGGACCGTATTGTTTCCAATGCTTTTCGCTCGTCTCATCTCTAGGCATTATATGTTCTAAAGATAATAAAGTGCCTTGGTTATCTGCTTCCAACCGAACTATATTCCAGCTTGTATTACCACCAAATTCCCAAGTTGTATCGAGTGCTTTGGGCGGGTCACAGCGGGTGGTTTCACCACCCGCATGGCCTTCCAACTGGTATCGACCGCCAACACGCAAATCACCACTAATGGGAAGAAACCAGCGCGGAATGCGTTCTGGGTTGGTCAATGCATCCCAAAGATCATCAGCATCCGTTGCATAATGCCTTGTGCCAGAAACGCTATGTGCTGGTTTCCCTTGATGAGTGATCTCTTTTGTGGCTCTCCACTCAATTCCCAATGCTTTCCCATAATCCATAATTACCTCCATCATATTAGTTTACAGTAATATTAGTTTAAGTTAATATCAAGGAAAAAAATATTAGGCATCACGAGCCGTGAATTTATGTAGGAAAGAGCTTAAATACTTGATTGTATCAAATCGTCCCCTCCCACGAGATCG
The DNA here is from genome assembly GCA_051531935.1 of Hyphomicrobiales bacterium. Taxonomy (GTDB): domain Bacteria; phylum Pseudomonadota; class Alphaproteobacteria; order Rhizobiales; family OSC116; genus OCS116. The sequence goes on along the minus strand of JAOPTR010000016.1, from coordinate 37,921 downwards.
AGACCAAACCCTTCATTCAATAACTGTTTTATATCACCGTCATTTGATAATATAGAAGAGGGTGCAAATTCGGTTAATCCATAACCAACAACGTTATAATTGCCGCGTATGAATCGAATCCAAGCTATTAAATTCTTTAAACTTACGCCGTTTTCTGATACAAATGCAGTGCTTTTATGGAGTTTTGGGTCTAAAATATCATAATCTAAATGTATGAAAACAGGAGCATCAGAAAGCACTGCTACACGTTCCTGTGTTGGCGGCTGCGTTAATTTTGATGGCTCTATTACGTCCAATTCGTGCTTATCGATATATTCTTGTTCTTCATTATCGATGTCTCTAATTCCTGCAAGAATTACATTTTCTGGTGCCAATTTCACTGGTAAATGTTTTGAAAAAGATTTGGGAATATCGCCCAACAAGGCACGCAACACCATGCCATGAAATGTATGAGAGCCAGAGCTTTCTGTTGTATTAAGGTCAGGGTGGGCATCAAACCAAATTACACGTAAATTACCTTCATATTTTTGGTTCAATTTAGCGATCGGAATTAATTCCCCGCCGCAATCGCAACCGAGGTTGAATAAAGGTTCATCCCAATCGTTTGCAGTCAGAACTTCATCTACCATTGTGAGTGAGTTGCTGAGTTCGCATTGATCGCGAACACCATCGACAATTTCAGATGACCCACCTACATACGAAATATCAGGCGTTATTGTATTGTTTGCACCAAGCATATTTCGGATTCGTTCCGCGCCGATGGGATAACGATGTCCATTTCCATTGCCTTGCCATTGGGCATTTATTAGAATTGTCATAATATTTAGCCTTCAATACTCATAAATTTTCATAGTTTTTTTTCGAAATACACTCGATTGAATCCGTCTTCTTTGCGCCGTTCAGTTTCGCGATAACCTAAGTGCGGGTAGATAGAAAGATTATCGGTCATTTTCTCATTCGTATATAATTGAATTGCTGTTAATCCAAGTTTTTTGGCCTCGTTTTCGCAAAGTCGCATAAGACTTCGGCCAATACCTTTGCCTGTTGCAGTGCTTCTTACGGCGATGTTTTCGAGAAACATGTAATTATTAATGGGGTAGAAAACAATGAATCCATCGACCTCGTTGCTGTCGCCGGGCGTAATATGAATGATACCTTGTTCAATCTGCGACTTAAAATCGGCTGTCATTGGGGCTGGTTTTCTACCGATTACAGAAACATATTGTTGATACGCATCTACGGCGCACGTATGCACTCCGTCTATATCAGTTTCTTTGGCTTTTCGAATTATCATCACATCTCATTAAATCAAAGTCATTTATTTTAACGTATATGCTTGAGGGTTTTGAGTCAAAACCACCCGCGCATCCGAAGACGCAATGGTGTTCTCTATTGAATTGGGTAATGAGCAAAACCGTTAGTTTTTCATCATCTTGGCCTGCGGCTCTTCCCAAATTGTCATATAATGAAGCCAAGAGAACGGTAAACAATAGAAAATACAGAATTCCCATCTTGCCGATCAGTATGCAGGGCTACCAATTTAAGTTTGGTTGTCAGAATAAAACAGTCATTAATTGAGCAATTCTATTGAATTAGTTGGAGCAAGGATGATTTGATTTCTCATATTCATCATTGCTGACATAGCACATAAATTCACTCACACAACTTGCCTTAACCAAATACTTGCACCATTTTGCCTCTCCTAGTTGCTGCTGTGCAAGTCATTTATTGTCTTGCTTTGCTCCTATGTCTACGCCGCGCGAATAACAATTAAAACCACCAGAATGAACTTTTTTCTCCGACCTAAAGGTCTCCTCGCGCATGCTACTTTGTAGCCAAAAAAATTCATTCTGGCAGTCTCCGCTAAGGCTCGCCCTACGGGTTTAATTGTTATTCGCACGTCCCAACGACACCGCATAGCAAGACGATAAACGACTTGCAAAACACAAGGAGATACAAAAATGGCACAAGCAATTGGATATGTAACACAACTTGAAGACGGTGCATTTAAGGGTACTTTGTCAATGATGAATATGAGAAATCAAATCAACATCATTCCCAATGGACGCAAAGATAAAGAAGCCCAACCCGATTTCAGAATTTATTCTGACAACCAAACTGAAATTGGTGGCGGTTGGAAACGGACAGGTAAGAATAGCGGAAATGAATATATTTCTCTCACTTTTGCCGCTCCACAATTTGGTCCTCACAAAATATACGCCAATTTGGGAGTAGCCGCAGGCCAAGATGATGAAGACCTAATGGCCATTCTTTGGAACCCAATACAATAAAAACAACCCTCGCATCTTCGGATGCGGGGGTGATTTTTGACTAAGAAATGGCAGTTTTGCGGGGGTAAAAGGGGGGACGTTTTTTTAATTTAATTTCGTCCGTTCTCAAGGTTATTTTCGTTGATTATGATTTATCCAGTTAACAAATTGGAGATGTGACATGACGAAAAACCCCGAAACTACAAGCCCTTACTTAAACATTGAACAAACAGCAAAGCGCTTAATTGTCAAACCTAGCACTCTAAACAAATGGCGTCATTTAGGAATTGGTCCAGTTTTTAGGACGCATGGCGGCCGCATTGTTTATCTAATTGCAGACTTAGATAAATGGTCAGAAAGTCAAAAACGTCAGAAGTCAATTCCTCCAGTGAAACATAAATCAACCACTTCTAAGAATGGAGATAGCAAATGAGTCAGTTCTATGCGCGCGTTCATTTGCATTTTGATAGCAAGAATTTGAATTACTATATCCGTTTTGGAGAGTGTGTTTTCCGTGAGGAATTCACCAGACGCGAGGCTTATGAGTATTTCCCGACTGGTAAAATATTCTGCTACATCAGATGGGAAAAGGGTCAATTCGGAACAAAAAATTGGCATGTAATGGTGTTAAGAGCAGGGGATGAATGCACTCTCATGCACTCCATTGAGGGCATAGAGCCAGGTGCAGAAGTGTTGCTCGACATAACAGGCCGTGAACGCGTTTATCGATTTTTCAGAGCCTTAGATCAGATTGACCGTCTTAAAATTGATTGTGCTGAGGTTGCGCCTTGGTACTGGATTCAATCACATGCCCGCCTTTATGTCGCATTAGATCCTCTCGTATATTCAGAAAAGAAACATCAAGCTTGGTTGCTAGAACGAGAGGTGAAATGTGAAAAATTCCGTTAAAATTGTTGCCATCACCTTGGGTGCAATTGCTCTAAGTGCTTTGCCCATTTGGATGAACATCTCAACAAAACTTGTCTATAATCCATCAGCCAGCGCGCCAATTGGATATTATTGGGTGACTGAATTTGTGGCTAATTCTTCGCTAGAAATTGGTTCATTCGTGGTCATTCCAACACCGATTGAATACCGATTAATGGCTTCAAAACGTCACTATTTACCTATCAATGTGACGCTTATAAAGAAGGTAACGGCGACCTCAGGTGATGAAATTTGTCGCCAACATCAGACGGTTTTCATCAATGGAAAGCCAATTGCCGAAGCTCTAATTGCAGATAAAAGTGGTCGAAAATTACCTTCATGGGGTGGCTGCTTCACGCTTAAAAGTGATGAGTTCTTTGCACTTATGAGCGCAAAAGATAGCTTTGACGGTAGATATTTTGGCGCTTTAAAGACCAAAAATATAATCGGAATTGCATCCTTTCTTTTCGAAATGTGATCGTAATTCGTGCAATTTCTTGCATTTTGGGACAGTTTTTTAGGCTGTTTTGGGAAGCTGTAAATTGAGGATTTTGACGGGAAAAAACGAGGGCAAGATAAAAAGTATGTGGTCTATGCAGACCCCAAACCCAGCCTGCACATCTTTCTAACTAGACGACAAAAAAATGGGCCTGTGGTCTAGCATTTTTTGTAAGTCATTGATTTTATTCAACAACCATAGACCACAAAAAAGTGAATTAGCTAATAATATCATATAGTTAACCCAAAAAGGAAATGTAAAATGTCAGACAACGAAAATGATAATTTCAAGCCAAGGTTAGGTCGGATTGGTAATGCAGGGAAAAAATCAAGCAAACGATTTATAGATCGAGTCCTAAATGCAGCAGGTAAGATTGATAATAATTTTGTAAAATCTGGCAATCATAGATCATTTACTGGTCGCAATATGGGGCGGGGTTATATGGTGGTTTCTTCTACACGAAATCAGTTTAGATCAACTACTAATCAACGTCGTGTGGTTATTAAATCTCGTATCGTAAAACTTGCACAAAACGGATTCAGTAAAGCAACTTCTCATTTGAAATATATTCAACGTGATGGTGTCGATAAGAATGGCGATGCTGGCAAAATCTATGATGCAGAACATGATGAAGTCGATGGTAAGTCATTTCTAGATGATTCACGTGATGATCGTCACCAGTTTCGCTTCATAGTCTCACCGGAAGACGCAATAGAATTGGAAGATTTAAAAGAATATACTCGTGATCTAATGAACCATATGGAACATGATTTGGGAACCAAACTCGATTGGGTTGCTGTCGATCACTACAATACTGATAATCCTCATACACATATTATCGTGAGGGGTGTCGATGAAGACAGTAAAGATTTAATCATAGCTCGTGATTATATGTCTTCTGGCTTACGTGAACGGGCAACCAACATTGCAACAGATGAATTAGGCCCTAGGCATGAACATGATATTGCAATGGCAATGAGAAATGAAGTGAATAAAAATCGCTTCACTTCCATAGATAGGAAGTTAATTTACAATGCAGATTTCGGTCAGGCTGATATGCGGGGACAACCAGCCAAGGGCTATTCGAAGTTTAATCATTCATTGCAAATAGCTCGATTAGAAAAACTAGAAAATATGCAGTTGGCCAAGAAGGTGTCGCCAGGAATTTGGCAATTGTCGGACGATATGGAACCGACATTGCGTGAACTTGGGATGCGCGGCGACATAATCAAAACCATTCATGCTGAAATGACTCGAAGCGGCAAGCCCGAAATAAATGTGAATTATGAAATATTTAATGCCCAAGATCAGAAGGATAAAAAAGTAATAGGCCAGGTTATCGGCAAGGGTTTTTCTAATGAGAGTGAAGACAGTTATTATTTAGTGGTTGAAGGCATTGATGGCAAAACTCATTATGCCGATTTGAAGCAGAATGATGATGTTCAGGATTATCATCAAGGCAGCATAGTTGAACTCGTACCACGCAATACAGAACCACAAAAAAGCGATCAAAATATTTCTCGAATAGCTTATGCCAATGGAGGCATTTACAGCGCAGAAATTCACGAAGGTGAGGGTACTGGGAACTCTGAAAGCTATATTCAATCCCATGTACGAAGACTGGAAGCATTAAGAGGCGCCAATTTTGTCAGACGGTTCAATGATGGTAGCTTTGAAATACCCGATGATTACCTTGAAAAAGTGGAAAATCATAACAAGGTTCAAGCCCAGAAGTCACCACTAAATGTTATCACACGATCAGAATTTTCACTTGATGTTCAAGTAACATCATCTGGTGCAACATGGCTTGATCGAAACTTAACTGCAAAAGAAAAACCATTCATTAGTAACACAGGGTTTGGTGCTGAAACCGAGGCCGCTCTAAAACGTAGACAAGCGTATCTCATCAAGTCTGGATTTGCTGAGGAAACTGAGCAAGGAACAAAATATCAGCGTGGTATGTTGAATAAACTTGAGCAACAGGAAATTAGTAAAGTGACAGCTAAACTATCTACCGAGCTTGGTAAGCTATATATTCCTGCCAATAAAGGCGATCAGGTCGAAGGTATCTTTACCAAATCTGTTGCGCTGGCTTCAGGACGTTTTGCCATTGTAGAACAATCCAAGGAGTTTAACCTTGTCCCTTGGCGTTCAGTATTAGAGAGGTCGCGTAATCAATTGGTTTCTGGTAAAGTTGGCGGCACTGGCATCAATTGGCAGATTGGTAAGAAAAGAGGTCTTGGAATATCCTAATTTACTCTTCTTTGAAAAATGGAATGTTAATTTGTCCCAAAGTTATTGCCACGCTTAGGAATATTAGAACTAAGCCTAATAGGAGGCTTAGGGTGAGGCTTTCTCCTAAAAACAGCATTCCTAGAATCACGCTAAATCCAGCGCGCAAATAGCTTCCGCTAATTACCCCGACCGCACCCAGAGTTTTGACCAATCTGAAATATATGATCATGGCTATGGTGGTTGAAAAAATGCCAAGTGCAATGATAGAAAACAATGCCTCAATGGAAGGTTGAAGCAACCAAGGCTCGTCAAACACCAATGACATTGGTGCCATAACAATGGTTGCCATCGTCATTGAACACGCAGCGGTTAAAAGTACAGGCTGGTCAGAAAATTTCTTGGCATAAATTGCTGCCACTGCGTATGAAATACTTGAGCCTATGACGGCAAGTTGACCCCATATATTGTCACTCGAACCATTCAAGACTTCGGGGCCGATTGTTATGGTGACACCTAACAGCCCAACAGCAACACCAATGAATTTTCTGATTGGCGCTTCACTTTGTTTCAAAATGAAAAATGTGATTAGGAATGCGAATAATGGTGGAGTTGAATTTAACAAACCTGCCAGTCCACTATCTATATATTTTTCACCCCAACTTATGAGCGTGAATGGTAATGCACTTTGTAAAATACCTTGCACCAAGAATGCCATCCACAAGATAGGTGACCTGGGCAAAGCAATTCCCTTTATCTTTAGCAGGAGCATCAGCAAAGTCGAACCAATGATGAGCCTGCCTAAAACTATTGTAGATGGCGGTACGGTTTCAATGGCGACCTTAATCAGAGTGAATGAACTGCCCCACAATAACGCCAATAGGATTAAAAGCCCAATTTCTAGAGATTGGTTGGTTTTTGATTTTGTCATTTATTGCCTGCCTCTTTGTTCATTTTGATTGCAAATTCGCATTAAACTGACTGTGTTTCTGGCTGAATTCAGACTCCATCGGTCGATGGAGTCCGTTTCTGGCTAGTCAAACCTAATTCAGTCAGCAATATTGTTGCTATGGATAATGATGAATCACTAGATGTTGAAATATGTGAACGCGCACGAGTTGCCCGAGATCCAAAATTTGATGGTCTGTTTTTCTCAAGTGTGAAAACCACAAAAATATATTGCCGTCCTGTTTGTCCGGTGCGACCAGCTCAAGCTAAAAATGTGACTTTCTACAAATCAGCGGCCGCAGCAGAAAAGGCAGGTTATCGCCCGTGTCTTCGATGCCGACCAGAAACCGCACAAGGTAGTCCAGCATGGATGGGAACAGCAACCACAGTTGGACGCGCCATAAAATTAATCGATGCTGGTTTTTTGAATGAAGCTAAACTCGATGATCTGGCAGATAAACTTGGAATTGGTACACGACATTTATCCCGACTTTTTGCCAAACATTTAGGAGCTAGCCCCTCACAAGTTGCAGCAACCAAACGGATTCAGAAAGCCAAACGCTTATTAGACGAGACAGAAATGCCAATTGTAGATATTGCATTTGAATCGGGCTTTCAAAGCATCCGAAGATTCAATGATGCTTTCAAGTTGATTTATAAATTTCCGCCATCCAAAATTCGCCGAAAATTCACCAAATAAGAATATCTAGCTTCCTCCAATTTTTATACATATTTATTTGGGGGTGGAGGATCTGTTACAATCAATTACATCGAATTATTTTGTACTATATAAACATATATATCTGTTATTAATCAAAATATTACATCAAATTCTTAATTGACAAGTTTAATAAAATTCTTCTTTCTATGGACAGGCATGAGGCTTTTCTCATGCTTAGAAAGGTGAATAAATGACCCCGACAAAATTCCTATTTGGTCAGATTATATTGGTGTTTCTTGTTGTGCTTCTCACTACGTGGGCAGCTACACAGTGGGCAGCAGATATGCTTGGTCATCAGGTTGGTCTTGGGTCGGCATGGTTTTTTCTTAACAATGTGCCGATTTATTATCCTCATCGTCTGTATCAGTGGTGGTACGCTTATGACGCGTATGCGCCAGAAGTGTTCAACAAGGCGGGCAGCCTCGCTGGTGCAGGTGGTATTGTTGGGGTCATTGTTGCAATCGCAGGATCTCTATGGAGAGCAAGGCAGGACAAAAATGTAACCACATATGGTTCTTCACGCTGGCTCACTCCCAAAGAGATTCGGCAGGCGCAATTATTCGAACCCAAAGGCGTATTTCTTGGAAAATTCGATGATGAATATCTTCGTCACGATGGCCCTGAACATATCATGGCATTTGCGCCAACTCGTTCAGGTAAAGGTGTTGGTTTAGTCATACCAACATTGCTGAGTTGGACTGGTTCAGTAATCGTTCACGACATCAAAGGCGAGAACTGGCAAATCACTGCAGGATGGCGTTCAAAATTTTCACATTGCTTAATGTTCAACCCAACTGAAACCTCTAGTGCTAAATATAATCCATTATTAGAAGTTCGTCGTGGTGACAATGAAGTCAGGGACGTTCAGAATATAGCTGACATTTTGGTTGACCCAGAAGGTTCACTCGAAAAACGTAATCACTGGGAAAAAACCAGCCATGCACTTTTGGTTGGCGCCATATTGCATGTTCTATATTCTTCAAGAGAAAAAACGTTGGCTCAAGTTTCAGTTTTTTTGAGCGACCCAAGCAAAACATTTGAGCGCACTTTGCGTGAAATGATGAACACAAATCACCTTGATACAGGTGTTCATCCAGTTATCGCATCGGCAGCCAGAGAACTTTTAAATAAATCAGAAAATGAACGTTCAGGTGTACTCTCAACCGCCATGTCATTTCTTGGCCTCTATCGCGATCCAACAGTTGCCAAAGTAACCTCATCATCGGATTGGCGCATTGCTGATCTAATGAATGGCGAACAGCCTGTCTCACTTTACCTTGTTGTGCCACCTTCAGACATTTCCAGAACCAAACCGCTCATTCGTTTGATCTTAAATCAGATAGGCCGCCGTCTCACCGAAAAGCTCCATACGGAGAAAGACAAGCAATATAAACACAAATTGCTAATGATGCTCGATGAATTTCCAGCATTAGGTCGCCTAGATTTCTTTGAGAGCGCTCTAGCTTTCATGGCTGGCTATGGAATCAAAGCATATCTTATTGCACAATCTCTAAATCAGATCGATAAAGCCTATGGCGAATATAATTCTATTCTAGATAACTGCCACATTCGAGTTGTTTTTGCCACCAATGATGAACGCACAGCAAGGCGTGTTTCAGACAGTCTTGGCACAGCCACCGAAATGCGCGCCCAGAAAAACTATGCAGGTCATAGATTAGCGCCTTGGTTGTCACACGTTATGGTTTCGCGTCAAGAGACAATGCGTCAGCTACTAACTCCTGGCGAAGTGATGCAATTACCAGATGATCAAGAAGTAATTATGCTTTCTGGCCAACCACCAATCCTAGCTCAAAAACTTAGATATTATGAAGATCAAAACTTCTCAGGTCGAATCCTCCCCCAGATCGACTTGAGCGCGGGCGGTCCTTATCAAGACCGTCCGCACCCACGATTTGATGATTGGGCTGGCCGTGTTCGCAATCCTAAAAAATCGACAGCCGAAACAAAACCATCGACTGGCTATGTAGATGAAGGTGGCATGGAAAGGCATCCAAGCCTTGATGCTGAAGCCCAAATTATAAAACCAGAAGTTGAAGTCGATATGTTCAGCCTGCTTGATGATGATGTTGATGTTTCAGCGACTAGCCGTAACTCAGACCCATTAAAACAAATCACCCCAACGACCATTCAACGTGCTCACGAGCTAACCCGTGATGGCGACCAAGATTTAGATATGTAAGGAAACAAAATGAATAAAACCAGAATTCACGTCTATCTAGGCGCAAATACAAAACGTGTTCAAAAAGCTGCAAAAAAACGTGGCGTTCCAATGTCAAAATATGTCCAAGCGGCAATAATCGCATTTTTAGATGCAGACCAAGATAAACGAGATGCGGCAACACAACGAAGCTTGAATAGAATTATTCGATTAATAGGAAAAATTGAACGAGACAACATTGTTGCTGCTGAAGCTATGGCTTTGTTCATTCAGTACGAATTGGCAATAAAACCTCCAGTTCCCGTTTCAGATCAAGACTCAGCCAAAGCACAGGGGCATGAGCGATTTGTTCAATTCATAAAACGCGTTGGTCAAAGACTCTCAAAAGGAAAAAGCCTTGTGAGTGACATTGTAGACGAAATTTCAGTAACACAGGATGATTTTTATCAAATGGATTTAGAGGATGATGGAGATGAAAATGAACAAAAATAAGACCACTTTAAGCCGTCAACGAAAAATGTTGCAAACCGCAATGGGACCGATCATTGGCGAGGCGCTTAACGACAAGTCTGTGATCGAAATTATGGTCAATCCAGATGGCTCATTATGGCTTGATAAACATGGTGTTGGTCGCGTTCAAGCAGGTGAAATGCTTGAGGCAGATGTTGAGCGTATTATCCGTCTCGTGGCTAGCTATATCCATATCGAATGCAATGAAACCGCACCAATCGTATCAGCTGAATTGCCTGATACTGGTGAACGTTTCGAAGGCATTTTACCACCCGTTGTAACTGCTGCTAGCTTTTCAATTCGCAAACCTGCGGGTGTGGTTTATTCATTACTTGATTATGTTGACGGCAAAATAATGTCGCCAGAGCAAGCTCGCATCATTAGTTTGGCGGTCGCCGATAAGAAAAATATCCTTGTGGTTGGAGGTACATCAAGCGGTAAAACCACACTCACTAACGCTTTGCTTAATGAACTTGTCGAGTTGGATGAGCGTGTAATCATTATTGAAGATACGCGCGAATTACATTGCCCCGTACCAGATTTGGTTTCACTTAGAACAAAACCTGGCATTGCCGTTATGTCCGATTTAGTTCGTTCAACTATGCGGCTGCGGCCTGACAGAATTATAGTTGGTGAGGTGCGAGGCCCGGAAGCCTTAGACATGTTGAAAGCATGGAATACAGGACACCCAGGCGGTGTTGCTACTCTCCACGCGAATAGTGCAGAGGCCGCATTATATCGCCTTGAGCAGTTGATTCAAGAAGCAGTTGTTACAGTTCCCAGACGCTTGATTGCTGACGCCATAGATATGGTGATTTTCATCAAAGGCCGTGGTGACGAGCGAAAGATTGACAGCATTAAACTTGTCACTGGCCTCAATGATGATGGTGATTATTCGCTTCATTCACCCCAATAATTCACCTTTCGAAACCAACCCCAACAAGGACAAAATAATGAAAACTAAAACTCAATTAATGCGAAGAAAATGCATTCAAACCTCAACCGTAATGGTGGTTTTGGCTCTAAGCATTGTGACAGCCCAAGCCGCAGGCTCTGGCCTTCCATGGGAAGCTCCGCTGCAATCGATCTTAGAATCCATAACAGGCCCAGTGGCAAGAATTATCGCGGTGATGGTTATCACACTCACTGGTTTAACACTTGCTTTTGGCGAAACCAGTGGGGGCTTTCGAAGGCTCATCCAAATTGTATTTGGCCTGACCATTGCCTTTGCAGCGGCTTCTTTCTTCCTAAGTTTTTTCAGCTTTGCTGGTGGAGCATTGGTGTAATGGAAGGTTTTGTAATCCCATTACATCGTTCACTCACCGAGCCAATATTGCTCGGTGGTGTTCCCCGCAACGTGGCGATTATCATTGGTACGCTAGCGGCAGCCATCGGTTTAGGTCTTCAATTGTGGTTTGTCGGTGTCGCCATATGGCTCATTGGTCATGGTGGCGCGGTAATGGCCGCGAAGAAAGACCCTCAATTCATGGACGTGCTTATGCGTCATATACGTCATAAATCTTATCTGGACACTTAAATGTTTAATCTTAGAGAATATCAAAAACGCCCAAACCGTCTTGCCGATTACTTGCCTTGGGCAGCGTTAATTGCCCCAGGAATTGTTCTGAATAAAGACGGTTCATTCCAACGAACCGCTCGTTATCGCGGCCCAGATTTGGATTCATCAACTCAATCCGAGTTGGTTGCCACAAGTGCCAGAATTAATGATGCGCTGAAACGGTTTGGTTCTGGTTGGGCGATATTCTTTGAGGCTGATCGCCATGAGATTTCTGAATATCCAGAATCTGATTTTCCAGATTTAGCATCATGGTTGGTGGAACAAGAACGCAAAGGCGCATTTGAAGCTGACTTGACCCATTATGATTCAACATTTTATCTAACTCTCTGTTATTTGCCACCCGAAGACCACACAAACAAAGCCCAAGACCTGTTGCTTGAAACACCTGACAATCACAGGGGCTTTGATGCCCGCGATCATTTAAATGCGTTCATCAATCAATCTGACCGTGCTTTTGATTTATTTGCTAGCACATTGCCAGAGTTGGAAATGTTGGATGATGCAGAAACATTGACCTATTTACATGGCACTATTTCCACAAAACGCCATCCTGTTGTTTCGCCAGAAATCCCGCTTTACCTAGATGCAATCCTAGCTGATTGCGCTTTAATTGGCGGCCTTGCGCCAATGTTGGGTGATGCCCATATGCGGATTATTACCGTCACTTCGTTTCCAGGCTCGACCACAGCAGGAATATTAGACGCACTTAATAATCTCGGTATTTCTTATCGTTGGTCTTCACGTTTCATTTCTATGGACAAAGTTGAGGGCATAAAAGTTCTCGGTAAATATAGGCGCCAATGGTTTGCCAAACGCAAAAGTGTCATGTCAATTCTGAAAGAGGTTATGACTAATGAGCAATCAGTCTTGGTCGATACTGATGCTGATAACAAGGTTTTTGATGCCGATGCTGCAATGCAAGAATTGGGTGGCGATCTTGTTTCCTATGGATATTTCACGACCACTATTACCGTTTGGGACATTGATATTGCTCTCGTTGATGAAAAGCTCCGAATTGTCGAGCGTACAGTAAATAGCGCTGGCTTCACGACAATTAACGAAACCGTCAATGCGGTTGATGCGTGGCTAGGAAGCTTGCCCGGCCAAACATATGCCAATGTTAGGCAACCAATCATTTCAAGTTTGAATCTTGCTCATATGACACCGCTTTCGTCGGTTTGGGCAGGTCAGGAAAATAACGAACATTTTAATGCACCATCATTGCTGATGGCCGAAACGGGTGGTGCAACGCCATTTCGTTTGAATCTACATCAAGGTGATGTTGGTCATTCCATTGTGGTCGGTCCTACAGGTGCAGGTAAATCTGTTTTACTTTCACTGATTGCGATGCAGTTCCGACGTTATGAGGATTCACAAGTCTATATTTTTGATAAAGGTGGATCGGCCAGAACCGCGACTTTGGCAATGGGTGGCACATGGTTTGACTTAGGTGGCGCGGATGATATTGGCGAAGCCGCATTCCAACCACTTGCTAATATCGATGATGCAAATCAAAGAGTGTGGGCGCATGAATGGGTTTGCGACCTTATCGCACATGAAGAAATTGTCCTCACGCCAGAATATAAAGAAGGAATTTGGTCAGCATTAGTGAGCCTGTCACAAGCTCCAATGGGAGAGCGTACTTTAACTGGTTTGTCTGCATTGCTTCAAAGCAATGTACTGAGGCAGGCTTTGCAGCCCTATACATTGTCTGGGCCACATGGGCGATTGTTAGATGCTGATTTAGATAAATTGAATCTTGGTTCTGTCCAATGTTTTGAAATGGAGGAACTGATGCACACAAAAAGTGCAGTGCTTCCAACTCTGACCTATCTGTTCCATCGGCTTGAAGAAAAATTCGACGGTAAACCTACCTTACTCATTCTCGACGAGGCATGGGTTTTTCTAGATGATCCAGAGTTTGCAGGGCGTATACGCGAATGGCTCAAAACTCTGCGTAAACGCAACGTATCTGTAATTTTTGCAACACAATCATTATCAGATATTACCAACAGCAGCATCGCACCTGCTTTGATAGAATCCTGCCCAAGTCGCATATTTTTGCCCAATGAGAGAGCCTTAGAGCCACAACAACATAAAATATATGAGTCATTTGGCCTCAATGTTCGGCAGATTGCCATAATTTCGCAAGCTGCAGCCAAACGTGAATATTATTTCCAAAGCAGTAAAGGCAATAGACTGTTTGATTTGGCGCTTGGACCGATTGCATTGGCTTTTACGGCCTCTTCCTCAAAACAAGATCATCAATTGTTAGATCAAGTTATCGCCGAAGGTGGGGGCGATTTTGTATCGAGTTTCCTCACCCACAAAAACCTCGAATGGGCAAACTCGCTCATCGATATCTACCCTCAAAACCAATAGGAGATTGAACATGAATATTCCCCTAAAATTCAAACGCCCTTTATTTGCCGTCATGATTAGTGCTTTGGCACTATCACAGCCAACATATCAAGCCCACGCTTTCGCTTTGCCAGTGTTTGATGCAGGAGCTTTCGGCCAAAATATTGTAGATGCGGCAAAAACTCTTCAGCAGATAAACAATCAAATCAGTCAGCTTCAAAATGATGCTCAAATGCTCATCAACCAAGCCAAGAACTTGATTAAGTTGCCAGGCTCAGTTGCAGCCAATTTGCAATCATCTTTGCACCAATTGGACAACCTTATTAGCAATGCGAATGGCGTTGCATATAAGATTTCTGAAATAGATCAGAAATTCCAAAACTTATATCCTGATGAATATTCTGATGCCACATCGAACAATCAGATATTTAATGATGCGAAAGCCATATGGCAGCAGGCGAAACAAGGCTTTCAACATTCAATGCACGTTCAGGCCACGGTTGTTGAACAAGTACGAAATGATCAAACTATCTTGGATGGTTTGATTTCTGACAGTCAGGGCGCAACGGGTAATTTGCAAGTCATGCAAGCAGGCAATCAGATTCAGGCTTTAACTGCAAAACAAAACATGCAATTGCAGAGCTTATTGGCTGCATCTGCACGAGCCGAAGCATTAAACCAAGCCGCTGCCTTGCAAACCAAGGAACAAGCCCGCGCGAGATTTACGAATTTCTTGGGTGATGGTTCAGCCTACTCACACTAGGCATTTCAAAATTTAGAGCGTTGGAATTGTTTACTAAACAAATTCTGTTTCAACGCACCAAAAATACAAAACGTTAGATCATATTTTCTGACGCAACCACAACTGTACCCTAAGAGGCGCTTGTAAAATTATGAATGATTTGAATATTATTGACCAATTTATGACGACATTTGTCGCTTATATTGATAGTGGCTTTGGGTTACTTACGCCTGATGTTGCATTCTTGACTTCGATATTAATCGGCATTGATATAACATTGGCTGGCCTGTATTGGGCGATGGCCGATGATAAGTCTGTTATCCCTGCGTTGATTAAGAAGGTGCTTTATGTTGGTGCATTCGCATACATCATCGGTAACTTCCAATTTCTTGCTAACATTATTTTCCAAAGTTTTGCGGGTCTTGGTTTAAATGCAACTGGTACTGGTTTAACAATCACAAATCTTTTGCGGCCTGGGTTTATTGCCGCCACAGGATATGATGCTGCCGCGCCTATTTTAGAAGAAGTTGGCAACCTAATTGGCCCCATTGCTTTCTTCGAGAATTTTGTAACCATTTTTGTTTTGTGTTTTGCATGGATTGTAGTGCTGATCACATTTTTCGTTTTATCGATTCAGCTTTTTATTACGATATTAGAATTCAAACTTACAGCTCTTGCTGGTTTTGTACTCATTCCATTTGCAATATGGGGCAAAACGTCATTTCTTGCCGAAAAAGTCATTGGCAATATTATTTCTAGCGGCATCAAGTTGATGGTTTTGGCAATCATTGTTGGCATCGGTTCAACCATATTTTCTAGTTTTTCCTCCTCATTCACTCCTGGCTCAATCACCCTTGAACAAGCTTTGTCGACTGTACTAGCATCATTGGCGTTATTTATGCTTGGCATATTTGGACCAAGTGTTGCCGCAGGTTTAATTTCTGGTGCACCGCAATTAGGAGCAGGTGCAGTCGCAGGTTCTGCCCTTGGTTTGGGTCTAGGAACAGTTGCCGCTGCAAGCGCAGTTGGTGCAGGTGCAAAACTTGCAGGAAGTGCTGCAGGGTCAGCGGTAAAAGCAGGTTCGTCAATGGCAGGCGGTGCAAGCGCTTCATATAATTTGGGTAAATCATCATCTGGTAAATCAGGTGCAGCTGGAGTCGCAGCAGGAGTTTCTAGTGTTGCAAAAGCTGGAGTTGGCACTGTATCCCAAGGAATGACAAAGGCTGCAACTAGCGCAAAAACTTCGATGCAAAGCTCATTTAATGCGGGTGAGAAATCTGGTTTTACCGCAACAGGTGGTTCGTTGCCAACGCCTGATGCTTCATTTGGAAATCAAGGTGGCTTAGAGGCTGCACCTGAATGGGCCAATAATCTCAAACGTAGTCAACATATTCGCGAAGGCGCTTCCGTTGCAGCTCACACTCTTCGCGATGGCGACAGAGGTGGTGCAGGTGGAAGCCCAGTTTTAAAGGAAGGTGAAGAATGATTTTTAAACGACCAACAAACAAGTATGGGGAAACGCCAGCCGCTACCACTCCATACCAGAAAGCTGCTCAGGTTTGGGATGAACGAATAGGTTCAGCTCGCTCACAGGCCAAGAATTGGCGGTTGATGGCATATGGTGGATTGTTTTTAACAGCAACGCTATCAGCCGCGCTTATATGGCAGAGCTTACAAACCAAAATCACCCCTTATATAATTGAAGTGAATAATATTGGTGAGGTCAAATCGGTTGGTATTGCCGATGTTGAATATCGTCCGACAGATGCTCAAACGGCCTATCACATGGCTGAGTTTATAAAACGCATTCGTGCCGTTTCCATTGACCCCGTTGTTCTTAAACAGCAATGGGAAGCGGCATATGATTTTGTAACCGACCAAGCAGCTCAAGTTCTAAACGAATATGCGCGAGAAAATGATCCTTTTAAAGAAATTGGTCGTCGTTCAGTTGCGGTCGAGATTACCAGTGTGGTCAGAGCTTCAGGCGATAGCTTTCAGGTGAAATGGAATGAGCGTCACTATCTAAGCGGCACTTTTCAAACGCAGGAATCATACACCGCCATTTTGACGGTCATATTCCAGAAACCAACTGACATAGAAATCTTACGAAAAAACCCACTTGGACTTTACGTTCACGGCCTTAACTGGTCGCGGGATGTTCAAACATTAGGAGGAACAAAATAATGAATTTTGCCACTAAACTTTTATTCTCAACCGCACTGGCTCTAAGCGTATCTGCATGTGCAACCAAGAACAAACCACCCCTGATCTCATATGATACAGAGGATTTTGAGCCAGCACTTGTTGAGCAAGCCCCTTTATTGCCATTTGAAGTTGTGGCAATTCCAGAACCTT
The DNA here is from genome assembly GCA_051531935.1 of Hyphomicrobiales bacterium. GTDB lineage: Bacteria > Pseudomonadota > Alphaproteobacteria > Rhizobiales > OSC116 > OCS116. The sequence goes on along the minus strand of JAOPTR010000016.1, from coordinate 20,598 downwards.
TGGCATTGCCAGGACAGTTGAAGCCAATTGATATTCGTGACGATATTAAAATTGATTTATCAGATGAATTAGAACCTGCTAACAGAGTTGAAAATGCTAATAAAGCTGCTCGTTTAGAGCCTGTTAAAGATGGTTACATCAATGCAATTCAGGTTTACCCATACACCAAAGGCGCATTATATCAGCTTTATGCCGCGCCCGAACAAGTGACAGATATTGCCTTGCAAGAAGGGGAAGAACTTTTGTCGGTATCGGCTGGTGATACGGTTCGTTGGGTTTTGGGTGATACAAAATCGGGTATTGGCAATGAATCTCAGGTGCATATTTTAGTCAAACCAACGGCCAAAGATTTAAAAACCAATCTGGTTATTACCACTGATAAACGAGCTTATCATTTAGAAATGCAAAGCTTTGAAACCACTTACATGGCTTCAATCTCATGGAATTATCCGCATGGCGAGCTGACTTCACTTCGGCGCATTGCCGCAAAAGCAGAGCAAGCTGACAATAAAGTGGTTGATTACGGCATTGATTTAAACCGCATCAAATTCCGCTATGGAATAACTGGCGATAATGCACCTTGGAAGCCAACACAGGTGTTTGATGATGGCCGTAAGGTGTATATCGAGTTCCCAAGCGGTATCATTCAAGGCGAAGCCCCGCCATTATTTGTTGTTGGTTCTGAAGGTGAAAACCAGCTTGTCAATTATCGCGTGAAAGGCCGTTTCTATATCGTAGACCAGCTATTTGCAGCCGCAGAATTGCGTCTTGGCCAATATCCGCAATTGGTTGTTCGTATCAGCCGTACAGATGGTGAGGTTGCCAAATGAAGGATGATTTTTTAAGTGCCAAGAAAACTGACAAACTATCGCCCGAAGACTTGGAGCTGAGGGCGCAGCCAAGGCCTGTCACACGGCTTAATCGTAAACTTTTAATTGGAATGACTGGTACAGGTATGGTGTTAATTTTTGTCGCCACCTTTTATGCACTTCAACCTCACTCAATTGATAGTAAGAAGGGAAAGCAGCTATATAATATTCAGAACAAGGAGACCCCAGAAAACTTGAATAGCCTACCGCAGGACTATCAAGGTTATGAGCCTCCAAAACTTGGAGCGCCATTGCCGGGCGAGTTAGGTGGTGCGGTATTGGACGCTGAGGCGAGGGCAGGTTTGACACCGCCTCCCGCGTTGAACAATTCTACGCCTTTTCTTGCTGATCCATTAGATGATGTAAAACGTGCTCAACGAATTAGGTTGGCACAGCGCAAACAACAAGGTCGTGAATCTTCGATATTCTTTCAAATTACGCCACGGTCAAAATCAGCTGAAGCAAATCCACAACCACAAAACCCATTAAATGTTTATAATTCGGATTTTGCCGCAACCGCTAATCAGGTATTTGGCGCGAACTTACCATCAATTTTAGGGCAGGGTGGTGATGGGCAGTCAAATGTTGATCAGAATGGGCAAACAGATAAATCTGCATTCTTAAATAATGGCCCAGATAAATCGATCTACAATCCCTTTGAAATGCAGACACCAATATCGCCATATCAGGTCATGGCGGGAACAGTCATTGCAGCAAGCCTCATAACTGGTTTGAACTCCGACCTGCCTGGCACAGTGATAGCACAAGTCACAACACCTGTTTACGACACTGTGACTGGCAATCATTTACTCATTCCGCAAGGTACACGCATATTAGGAAAATATGATTCAAAAGTTAGTTTTGGACAATCACGTGCATTGGTTGTGTGGCAGCGTTTGATTTTACCTAATGGCCTGTCGGTCGTAATCGATAACCTACCCGCAACCGATCCAGGTGGTTATGCAGGACTTGAGGATCAAGTTGATTTTCATACTTGGAATCTAATTCTTGGTATTTCTTTGTCAACATTATTGAGTGTTGGTGCAGAGCTTGCCTTTAATGGCGAGAGCGAAATTGACCAAGCCATTCAAGACGGTTCTGAAAAGAATATTAATCGGGCAGGGCAGAAGCTTGTAGAACGCCAAATTGACGTTCAACCGACCATTAAGATACGTCCTGGTTATCCACTAAGCGTCATTGTCCATAAAGACATTATTCTCAAACCATATAAATGAAAGGGTTAAGCATGGCCTTAAAATTATCAAAATTACCAAAACGCACACCAGTAAAAATCAACATTGTGCTCAATCCCGAAATCCATGATGCAATGATTGATTACGCAGAGATTTACGAACAGACTTATGGAAGTAAGGAAAGCATCGAAGAGCTTATTCCATATATGATTGCTGGGTTTTTAGATAATGATCATGCTTTCAAGAGGGCCAGGAAAGAAAAATGAGGAAGATATTTAATTCATTCGCTAAAGTTTGAGGGGTTAAAAACTAATTGGGCCATGGGATATAGCCTGAATGTAATAATGTTTCACGATGTTCTAAATGTAATATAACATATTATATATAAATTTGGTCATTCTTTTGATGGTTTTAAAATGTTATTTCTCTGCAAACATTTTTGAAACATTCCGCGATTTATTTATTTTTTAAAATTTCTACCATAATTTTATAGATATGATAGTATCTTTTATGAGTAATTTTTAAATATAACGGATATTATTGTGACTTTTGTATTTCTTTCATCTGATGATATATCGACTGAATTGGCTCTTCGTGTTAAGAATCGAAGATTAGCGCAAAAACTAACCCAAGAAGGGCTCGCTAATCGTAGTGGTGTGCCTTTCGGTACTCTTAAAAAATTTGAACGCTCAGGCCAGATTTCTTTAATTTCGTTTATTAAGCTTGTGACAGCGCTTGGTGATGAGGGGGCGCTTGAGAAACTACTGTTAAAACCAAAATTTGATAGCATTGATGAAGTGTTGAAGCGTAAGAAAGAACCGCTGCGGGGGACTATAAAATGAAAATTACGGCAGATATTCCGATTGATGTGAGTTTGCGTTGGGATTTTGATGATGTTCAAATTGTTGGCAGGATTGCGTACAGAGATAAGGTTGCATATTTAGAGTATGATCAAAATTTTTTAGATTCTGGGATTAATATTTCTCCCGTCCATTATAGAACAGAAGGCGGGCTGCATCCGTCGTTTGATGTTAAAGTATTTGAGGGATTGCATGGTGTATTTCATGACAGTTTGCCAGATGGCTGGGGGCGATTGCTCGTAGATCGACGTGCACGTCAGCTTGGAATTGAACCAGCGACATTATCGCCGCTTGATAGGCTTGCTTGCGTTGGCAGCAATGGTATTGGTGCGCTGTCTTATGCTCCAGCAATCGATGTTTGGGGAAATGAGGCGGCGGTATTAGACCTCGATGTGCTTGCTGCAGACGCGCAATTGGTGTTGTCAGGTGATGTTAGTGAGGTTCTGTTGATTCTAGGTAGGAATGGCGGATCACCAGGCGGTGCACGACCAAAGGCTCTAATTGCCGTGAATGAGGAAGGACACGCTGTTCATGGCATTGGTGTCGCTCCAATGGGGTATGAGCATTATCTTGTTAAATTTCCTGGGCGGGATGATCCTGATGATATTGCGGCAATAGAGATGGCGTATTCAATGATGGCTAAAGACGCAGGTCTCATCATGCCAGAAACGCGATTGCTTTCAGGTCAACGCGATCAGGTTTATTTTGCAGCTAAACGTTTTGATAAAATTGGGAATAAAAGGGTTCACGTTCATTCAGCTAGCGGGCTGCTTTATACTGATATTCGTATTCCGCAACTTGATTATAAAGACCTCATTCTTTTGACAAGATCTGTGACTAGAGATCAAAGAGAATGTAAAAAAATGTTCACTTTAGCGGTCTTTAACGTGCTTTCGCATAATCGTGATGATCATGCGCGTCAGTTTAGTTACATTATGGAGAGAGATGGGCAATGGCATATGTCTCCTGTATATGATTTGACTTGGTGTGTTGGCCCTGGGGGTGAACATTCTACAACAGTTTTGGGCCACGGTAAGGACATTACTCGCCAGCATTTGATGGAGCTTGGGAAGAAAGCGGATCTAAACGAGCAATCAATTAGGGAGATATTAGAACAAGTAGAGTCAGCTATTGGCAGCTGGAGTGAATATGCAGCTGAGTTTGGAGTGAGTAATAAATCGAATGATTTAATTATGTCTGATTTGCAAAAGGTTCGAATTTAAACGAAATTAGTCACTATACTTAGCCATTAAATTATCTAATTTACGCTGTTCATCCTTCAAGTCAGGATGATTGACGCGTTCTTTTTCGATGAATAAAAGTGTTTTGATAAGCGTTTGCATTGTATTTTCAATCGCACAAGTTTTTATGGCGGAAACAAGCCAAACCATAGCCTTGTCGACAAGCTCATCAGTTATCTTATGTTTCGTAATGGTCTGTTTTTGTTTATGCATATTGTGTTATCTTTCCTTGAAAATTGAGCATATTCGCTGCTTACATTGTAGTAGGCCATATGTTGGGAAATACCTCATGCCACATGGTACACGCCTGCTAGAAAGATACGATTCAAAGTTAGCTTTGCTCATTCAAGAACATTGATGGGTTGGAATGTCTGTGAAATCCGGAGCCATTCATTCTAAACATTAATGCTTGCTAAAATTTACATGGGACTTGCAACTTAAATTTATTTAGTTCCTAATAATACCATAAGTTTTTTATTGGAAATGAATAGTAATGGCAAAAAAATTTGTACAATATTCTGGTTGGGTTATGGCCGCAATTTTTGGCATTGTGTTATTATCTGATGACGAAGAAAAACCAATTCGTATAGACCAGTCAAAATCACTAAAAATCTTGCAGCAACAATCAACATCGACAGAAATACCTAGATCAATTAATAATAGGGATAAACCTAATGAATCTTTGTTGGTCGATCCTGCCATTAAAAACAACATTATTAGACAAGTCGTTTCAACTGTCGTTCCCATTTTGAAAATAAAACCTCCTGAAGTGGTGGAAACAAAACCAGTTAAAGTCTTGAGTTCGTTGCAGAAAAAAATGAACAATCAAGTAAATGTACTTCCAAAAATCAACTCTCCTTTGGGCTTTAAATACATTTCCAAAAACTCAGTAAATGTAAGGGCAAAACCAACTATTAAGAGTGCCAAAGTAGGTAATTTAAAACTAGGTACAAAAATTTCATATATTAGTATTGATAGAAACTGGTTCCAAATTGAAATGCCTAAAACAAATAAGGTTGGTTGGATTCGAGGTGATTTACTTGCTGACAAAAAACCAAAGCTGAAATTGTTTATACCATTCGTAGCAAAATCACCTAAGCGTACAGGACCGATAAGAGCGCCTTATTATGGCACATGTGACTGCCCGTATGACAGGACTAAACGAGGTGGACGTTGCGGTGGAAGAAGTGCATATAGCCGACCTGGAGGTAGAAGTCCAAGATGTTACTTTTAATGTTTATTAACTTTAACTTTTCATATATGAGTCGAAATTCAATTCAATTATTTTAAGCTTTTCAATTGCGGGATTAAACCCATTCATTGCTGATTGCCTGAAGAATTTAATTGCAATTTCTCTATCTTTATCCACGCTAAAGCCATTTTCAAAATATCCGGCAATATTGTACTGTGCTGATGCGTCGCCGGTTGCAGCGAGTTCATTGCCTATCTTAAAGGCTAAGTCATAATCACCATTTTTGTGAGCTTCTCTAGCTTCACGTCGCTTATGTTCTATTTCGTTCATAATATTTTTATGTAATTATTTAATTTATTTTGAATGGTAGGTTTGTGGTTTAAAAACGAGACCACTTCACCTAAGTTTATATTCGCGTGAGATCTACTCTACCATGGATCGGTGTTTAATGGTTATTGTTAGTTAACATTTAACAATATATCATTGACTTAATTTACTAGCGCATCATGTTTAGTATGAACCGCCCCCGATTTAATAGACACATCAGGTTTTCCATAAGAAACTTTGGATTTGTATGTTATATGTAGACATGATTAGTTTATCTATCCTGTGACTATTTTTATAAATTTTTTGCAATAACTGTTAGAGTTAAAGTTATTGATAATAATAGCTGAGTCAAAGTGAAAATGAAAAATGAAGTTGAAATGAAGTATTTCGAATTAAAGCAAACTATTGGAACATTATCTCGTCAAACTGAATATATTTATAAGGCATATCAAATATTTATGGAATCTGAGCTGAAATTTGATCCTTTGGAGACTTGCGATGCATTGATGAAAAGTCTGATTTGTGATTTCGAAGAATTTCAAAATAAGAACTCTTTACAATAAATTATATCCTTTACTAAAACCCCGAAGCATATATTAGTGGAGCTACCTTGACTTGAGAGGTTTTGAATTTCGAGATATCCCGAAGTTGGTTGAGTGTTATAATAGTTGGTTTAAACCATCCGACATTCTCTTGAAGGCCGTTTGGTAAATTACTTTGGCAAAACTCCAAATTACTTTCTTCAAAAACATCAACTACTTCTGGAGTGAGGACAAATTGAATCTTTGTTGCTTCATATACAAGACCAAGCTCGCATAGGGAGTCAATTAAGCCTTGAGCCACTAGTTTTTTCTTTTTCTCTGAAAGATTTTCGTTGCTAAAAACGAATTTGTCACATTTCCAAAAATGACTGTCAAATATCTTAGGAATTGCAGTATATTCTTCAACTTTCGCCACTGTTGTAAGGTTTGACAAACTTATGGGGTAAAGGCGCAAGCAGGCTAATACAACACCGAAGTTGTTTGTTTTGAGAATATAATGGACTTCTTCAATCGTATCAAACTCATCGCTTTCTCTTTTAAAATTTCGTGGGTCTATATTTTTGAGGTTTGGTGATTTATGGCGAAGCTTGAATGATTGATCAATTAGCCCTAAATATTCTATCCTATTATCCCGATTAACAACGATGTTCATGTTGATTCCAATTAATCCGATAAAAATTATTGTTGTGAGTTTTATTCTAAATTGATTTGGCTTACCGAATTTCCACTAGCTACAATACTTACGGAAAAGCAAACTTTATTCAATTTCATAAATTTAACAGCGTGGTCAGTTTTTCTCACCACCTTTTTCAAATATTATTTATTTCTAATGCCTCCGTAAATTCAATAATAAAGTTTTTAGATTTTTCTCCTTCTGACTGAAGCCATTTAATTAATGACAATGTGGCGCCGCTCACAAGATGTTTTTTGTAATCCAAATAGTGGGCTCCTAATAAAAAGGGCGTCACGGGTAGAGCGGGGACCAATGTTTTATTAGTCAGTTCCGATGTTACATAATTAACATTAGCTAGAGCTATTCCAAGTCCTGAAATCGCCATCTCAATTGCGGAAGAATCTGTAGATAATTTCATCGCCTGAGATACATGCCTGTCAAAGTCATCTCCGTCAATTTTCATAGACTTAGACCATGCTTTCCAGTCCATGCCATTGCGAGAATTCAATAATAGTCGATTTTCTGAAAACCTTTTTATGGATATTTTATTGCTATTGAAGTAATCAGGAGAACAGACTGGGATCATCCATTCTTCAATTAACGGAGGGATTTCCATGCTTGATTCAGAATATACGATTTTTAAATCATAATATTTGTTTTCAATATGGCTTTCTGGTCCCTCACTTATGTTAACGTTAATCTTTGGGTATCTGGCTTCGAAATTGAAAAATTTAGGCATCATCCAGCTAATTGCGAAACTTGATGTCATATGGACGGATATATCACCGCTATCCTTGGTTATTTCGTCAACCACGTCAGTTATTAGTTCAAACGCTTTAACAATCGAAGGTAACATTTTCTCGCCTTCAATAGTCAAAGTTATTTTATTGACATGACGATGGAATAGCTGAAAACCAAAATAGACTTCGAGGGATTTTATATGGTGGCTAACTCCACTTCGTGAGATCGATAATTCTTTCGAAGCAGCTGAAAAACTCATGTGATTTGCAACGGAAACAAACGCTCTAAATCCATTCAAGGGTGGTAGATTTTGCATTTTAGGGGACCTCTCCATTAAATTATAAAGACAAAATAATGGAGAGGTGACGGTTTGTAAATTCAGATTTCAACTTTACGTTGATTTAATTAAGCTGCCTTAGGGGAAGGTTCCTTTGATGGATATCGATAAGCGTTTAGGATCCTTGCTGAATTTATAATATTTGAAAAGTCGTCGACTATATCAAGATTTTTTTCTTTCATCCAAGAGTCATTGTAAAATTCCTGCAAATATTTTTCACCTCTATCTGAGGCGATCGCCAATACCGTTTTATCCTGGGGCATTTTTAACGCTTGATTAATAGCAACAAATAGACTTGCACCGCTGGAACCTCCCAATAATACACCAAACTTCTTGGCTATTAGTCGTGACGTAGAAAAACAGTGTTGAGTTTCTACAAGATAGGCTTCATCAATCAGTGCTGGGTCCAAATTTTCTGGCACCCAACCTAGTCCCATTCCCGTAACGGCAGTAGGACCTTTCTCACCGCCAAATACAACAGATCCTTTTACGTCTACACCGATGATTTTGGTTTTTGCATTATGTTCTTTTAGCCCCCTAGCAATGCCTGTTACCTGGCCCGCGGTTGACACTGCTATTACGACAGAATCTGGTCCACTAGTAAAATCGTTTAGGATTTCACAAGCAGTTGTATTTACATGTGCAGCTGGATTTGCAGGGTTCCCATATTGATAAGGCATATAAGCCCCAGGTATAGTTTCTGCGAGATATTTGGTTCTCTTAATTCTTGCTTCCTGGTAGGTTCCATCAATTGGGTTTTTTTCGGTGACAATATCCACTTCTGCACCAAAAGCTTTAATCATTGCAACATTATTAGGGCTGGTTCTGGGATCAACGACGATAATGCATCGAAACCCTCTTATAGCTGAAATCATTGCAAGAGCTACACCCAGGTTCCCCGATGTTGATTCAACTATTGTTCCATTGGGTTTTAAAAGTCCCTTTTCAAGAGCATTGTTAATCATGTTCAGTGCTGGGCGGTCTTTAATAGAGCCTCCTGGATTATAGCCTTCAAGTTTCACAAATAATTTTGCAGAACCTTCTGGAAGTAAATCGGATAAAGACAAAACTGGTGTGTGGCCAATAGAGGCTAGCATATTATTTAAAACTGTCATTTGGATTTCCTTTGTTCCATATTTTCATTTGAGTTGGTTTTGCGGCTAGTAGTATTGTCATTAATATCAAGAATGCCGCTGTAGATATGAATACAGTGATATTAATTGCTGCTTGGGAGCCCAAATTGGTTATAGAGAAACTAATGATCGCCATAAAAATTGCTCTAAGTAACATTGTCCAGCTTTGTAAGAGCGCTCCGAGTCGACCCAATTCTGTAGACTCTATATTCTCCATTAGGTAGGTTTGGCGGGCGATTCTAACGAAAGAATTACTGAATCCAAAAAGTGTTGCAAGAAATATAAACCCCCAATATGTCGGGAAATAACATTGAAGAATTGTTGTTAGGGAAAATAAAAACAATGACAAGCTCAACATATTTTTTAGTTTTGTTTTACTATTAAATTTGGAAAGAAGTAGAAGGCCACAGATTGCAGCCCCTAAGCCAAACAATAGCTCGATTAAGGCGTATGTTTCATTAGATGCTTGAGCTATATTAATCAGAGCAACCGGATAAATTACGCCGAAGAGAATTACAATAATGTAAGGGATGATTGAAATCATCAAAACGGCAGTCTCTGTTCCATTCCTCCGAGCAGCTTTTATACCTGCAGTGAGCGAAGTTAAAAAACCTGCGGTTTGGGTGTCTGTTTTTAACGGAAGATGTTTTATTTTTTGGATTAATATAATTGCTAATATATAAAAAATAATATTTGCTAGGATTATAATATCGAGACTAAAATATACAATGAGTAGTACGGATACTCCCCCTGTGACCACCGCAGCAATTTGATTTTCAATTTCTAGGATTGAATTTACTTTTAGGAGATCTTCTTTTCCAAATAAATCTTTAACAAATGCCGTTCGCAAAGGAATGTTGATGGCATAGAAAAAAGTTCCAATTACATAATAGGAAATTATTACTAAATTACTTTGTTGGAAGAATTGGTATTGATATTCAATAAAAAGGACGAGTAATACAAAAACAAAGATGATGCGTAGAGTAATCATAAATTTCTTGCGGGAGTATTTGTCAATTATAGGGCCAACAAACGGAGTAAAAAAGAACAAGGCCAAATTCAATATCATTGCTAGCCCGGTAAAAATTGCTAATCCATTTTGTCCTTGCAAAATCAACCAAGGTGCAGCGATCATTCCAACACCAGCACCAACAGAGGCGAATGCGTTTGATATAAGCAGAAGAGTTAAGTTTGATGTTCTCATGCTGCTTTTTCACTTTTTAGACTTGCGATGCTAAAATTAGTTGATGGCAACTCAAAATCAAATTTGTGCATACTTGTTTTAACTGGTAATAAAATTGAAGTTGATGCGTTTCTTACAACTTGACGGTTGACAAATAGTGAATTCCGCCAAGAACCAACTGAAATTCTTGGATCGTCATATTCCACTAAAAGGCATGGTATTTGGATTAATCCCAGTTGAATTGCAACGTTAAATCTATGATGGCCGTCAAGAATTATGAAGTCTTGATTATCTATTATTATGGGATGGCTCCATTTGCTTTCGGACAGTATTTTTTTGGATAGGTTATCTACTTTGTTTTGATCGAAGTTTTCGTGAGGTATTAGTTTATCTATGCGGACAAGTGAAATACGAGGTTCATTCTTAAATGTTTTTTTATTTTTCATTTCAATTTCCCAAATAGTTTTTTCTTCTACAATGGTCTAATAATAATTCTGCTCAAGTTCAAAATACTGACTTCGATGTCAATAAAATGGTAGCTAACTATTTGAATTATTGAATTTATTGGTTTTCTAAAACTATTCTGAAAAGTACGAAGAATGTTCAAAACGTTATTGAGTAAGGATTTTTTTGCAACATAAGAAAATTAGAACAGGTAAGGAAGGACTGGGCGGGAATAGCATGAGGAACTCACAAACGATCCGTAAAACACGCAATGTTTTTAATTAAAATGGGATTCGGGGTTGTTTTTTATTAAAAACAAGTTGCTTACAGCAAAGTAAATTATTATATTTTCAATCAATGCTAGAATAAAATGTAAATCAACTTTAAGTTTTTTGATGTTCATGGTTTTTCACCCAATGAATTCTACTAATATTGTAGCAGTTTAAATAAATAGGATTCATCGGAACACGCCCATTTTTTTATATATTGAGTTTAAGTGACACGATTGCAGGTACAGGCTGGAAATAATATAAATATGCAGGTTTTTAATTCAGTTGAGAAGAAATACCATTTAACACGCAAAGCAATTGGCGGCTTTTCTCCAGTCACTGTGCAGTATTACAAATTATATAGGCAGTTAATTGGTACTGAAATGGAAATTGGTTATATTCACACTCTCTATTACCTATTGGAGAGTATTGATGAGGATGTAGAGAAATTTGCTAAGAAAAACAATTGGGACATAAGTAAGAAAGGTTTGTTCTAACTTTATTTATGTACGCTGCAGTTGCCGAAGCAGTCGCATGAAAATTTATTATTTGTATTTGATTACGGCAAGACGACAATTGACAGACAGCTGGATATTTACCATTACCAATAATTTCCCTCTGTTTTTGCAAAAAATGGAGATCTGTAACTAAAATTCATAATTTTGATAAAAAACAATTAAATTTCACAACGTCTAATCGTTTTTCATGAAACGACATTGAAAATCATCTTTTGTATTACTGATAGAGTTTATTTGTAATTCCCGATCGGGAATATATTGGAGAAATATATTGTTAAGCTCTTGAAAGTTACCGAGCGGGAATATACGTTGCATTCTCTATGGAAATCATGTAAATGTTACCGAACGGGAATTAATTGAGAATTGCTATGGTACAAAAAACAAAAGAAATCGGTGCAACCGTCCGCAAAACACGTAAAGCAATAGGCATTACGCAAAAAGATTTGGCGCTTACTTCTGGTACTGGGTTACGGTTCATTATTGACCTTGAGAAAGGTAAACCGACTTGCCAGCTCGACAAGGTTCTAACTGTGCTACAAACGCTGGGTATCAAAGTGCAGCTACATGGTCCAGTTTTTGATACAGTACCTGGTGATGGTAGTGAGCATGGTTCGGGCGATGTCGATGGCCGTGGTGGGGTGAAACATGACACGGGCACTTGATGTATATCTCTTGGAAAATTATGTCGGCCAACTAACTCAGAATAACAATGGTGAGTTAGGGTTTTCCTACACGTCTGAATGGTTAGGAAATGACGAGGCAATTCCTTTGTCGCAATCATTGCCGTTGCAGATTGAACCATTTTTAAACCGTGAGTGCCACGGTTTTTTTGGGGGTATTTTACCAGAGGAAGCCAAGCGTGATCGCATTGCCAAAAATTTGGGAATCAGCAGAAAGAACGACTTTGCAATGTTAGCGGAGATTGGTGGTGAATGCGCTGGCGCAGTGACTTTTATGCAAGAAGGGCAACCATTATTTATAGACACACCAGACTATAAAACACTATCAGAAGAAGCTTTGGCAGAAGTTTTAAGAGACTTACCTAAACGCCCGTTGCTAGCTGGGGAGGAGGGGATTCGCCTTTCACTGGCTGGCGCGCAAGATAAGATTGCTGTTCACCGATCAAGTGATGGTTTTGCGATACCTATGCATGGTGCGCCTAGTACGCATATTTTAAAGCCCGCAATCGAGCGCTTTGAAGAGACGGTTCTCAATGAAACTGTGTGTATGAAGCTAGCCAAAGCGATAGGATTACCAGTGGCGGGTGTGGAGATGCTTGATGTTGAAGACATGCAAGTATTGTCCGTTGAACGTTATGACCGCTTAATCGATGAAAATGAAATTCAGCGCTTGCACCAAGAGGATTTTTGTCAGGCATTAGGTATTGTGTCTGAATTAAAATATCAAAATGAAGGTGGTGTTTCACTAAAACAAGCTTTTGCTTTATTGCGCTCAGTGTCTGCTGTGCCTGCGCTTGATTTGCAGCAACTTTTGAATGTTGTGATTTTCAACTTTCTTGTTGGGAACAATGATGCACATGGCAAGAATTTTTCACTGCTCTGCAGGGATGGTCAGATACGATTGGCTCCGTTTTACGATCTATTGTGTACCACTTACTATCCTGAACTCGCACCAAAAATGGCGATGAAGATCGGAGGGAAATATAAACCTAATGACGTATATGCCAGAAATTTTGAAAAGCTTGCTGATGAAGCAGGCTTGTCCAAACCAATGGTGTTGAAGCAAGTTGCAGTGATTGCCGACAAAATTTCAAATTCTCTTGATGCAATGGAATCTGAAATAGCCTCATCTTCAAAATTAATTGGTTATTTACGGGAACGTGTAGGGCGTTTTAGGGTTCGGATAGTTTAACATTATTGAATTTTGTAAAAGCATCCAATTTATGCGTTGTAAATGTTGAAGTAGCACTCAGATAGCAGGCCAAAAACTCTTGAATTATAACTTGAGTGAATGGGGTTCTTGTAATATAATTAAACCCATCGTAAACCAGATTGCTTGCGTTGACAATTAGTGCTACATTATCAACAAGGTACATGCCATTGATGATCGACTTTTACCACTTTTTATTGACGGTATTTCTGACGGTATAAAATAAACGTAAACAAACCAAAAAGCGTGAAGATTCAATTAGTTACCATTCTCGTTGATAATCGAGTGGGACAGATTTTTGAAAAATCTAAAGCCAAAAAATAAAGCCTTTAAGGTCTCAGACCGAGACGGGATGTACGTTTTCGTGTCCAAAGCAGGGTTGATTTCCTTCCGCCTTGACTACAGGTTGAACGCCGAAGAGAGACAGTAACCATCGGAAAATACGGCAGAGACGGAATATCCCTGCTAAAAGCGCGAGAAGCGTGCATGGACGCAAAACGGACGGTACGAGAAGGGCGCTCACCAGCACTAGAAAAACAGCGTGAGAAAAACCATTATAAAGACACATTAAAGTTCGGGGAATGGGCAGATAATTGGCTTCGAGAAGCACACATGGCCGACAGCACCAAAGCGATGCGAACAAGCATTTTGAAACGCGATATTCTTCTGCCGTTCAAAAAAAGGCTACTAAGTGAAATCACAGGAGATGATTTAAGAACTTTGTGTCTATGCGTGAAGGATAGAGGCGCACCAACAACCGCAATTCACATCAGAGACATGATCAAGCAAATTTTTGTATTTGCCAATCAGAGAGGCCAGAGACTGCCTAATCCAGCTGATGAAGTCTTGCCAAGCTCAATTGCAAAATCTTATCCACCAAACAGAGCATTGTCGCCCGATGAAATACGTCTATTCTATCACATGTTAGAAAACATAAATGCCGACCATATTTAAAAACTCGGCATTAAACTGCTTTTACTGACAATGAAGAGAAAAAGTGAAGTCACGAATGCAAGATGGGCAGAAGTTGATTTCGAAACAGCAAAATGGACAATACCAAAAAATAGCTTAGGCTGCCCAACTTTAGGGCTAGTCTCAATATGTATAAATTGATATACTATTTCTTTCTATCTCCAGCCTCTTTTGTTAAAGTGGCAGATCTTTCATTCTCGCCGATAATGCAATCGGATACCAAGCTAGGAATACCCCATGACCATAAATGTTTACTTGTCTGGTGAAATTCATACGAACTGGAGACAGCAAATAGAAGACGGCTGTCGGCAACACGACTTGGATATTTCGTTTACTTCTGCTGTGACCAATCATGAGGCCAGCGATGCTGCAGGCGATTTACTTGGCCAAGAAAATAGTGGCTTTTGGCGAGATCACAAATCAGCGAAAGTAAACTCCATACGAACTAAAATGCTGATTGAAAACTGTGATGTGGCAGTCGTTCGTTTTGGAGATAAGTATAAACAATGGAATGCTGCCTTTGATGCAGGTTATTGCGCGGCAATGGGAACGCCCTACATCACCCTTCATGCTGAAGACATAATACATCCACTAAAAGAAGTCGATGCTGCCGCCTTGGCATGGGCGACTACACCTGAACAGGTCGTAGAAATCCTAAAATATGTTGTCAGTCCTTGAACATAGACTGAGTGTACGCCCCTTCATGAAGTAGTAAATATCCCTTTGTTGGAAGACCTCCACCAAAGCCAGTTAGCGAGCCGTTTCCTCCTATTACGCGGTGGCATGGCCGGATGATCGGAAGCGGATTGCTCCCATTTGCGCCACCCACTGCACGGCTTGCTTTAGGACGTTCGAGAGTGGCCGCCAGTTGACCATAAGTTTGTGTCTCTCCAAAAGGTATAGTGGCCAGGTGTCGCCTCACCACCAAAAATGGTGCGTCTGATTGGTGCCAATGTGATTGTGGTTCGACAGCATTGGGGCTGTTAGGAAAGCTCAAATAATGCAACGCGTCGTCATCTCCTGCGACTAGTAGCGAACCCACAGGGCTATCAATATATGTGTAACTTGCTTAGGTCATCGTTTTAACCTGCGGATAGAGGAAGGAGAGTGCCCGTAGAGCTTTGAGAAGCTCGCGTTGAATCGTCTCACGCTGCCAAAACCCGCTTGGAGGGCTATATCTGTAATAGGCAGCGTCGTCGTGTCCAGCAACTTCTTGGCGCGCCCAATACGAAGGGTTTGAGCCGTTTGAAGTGGAGATGCCCCAACATGTTTGGCAAAAAGCCGAGATAGATGTCTTGCACCGATGCCTAGACGGTCTGCAAGATCATTGACATTGCCGTCGTCCAGAGCGCCATCGTCGATCAATCGCAAAGCTCGTTCAACGGTTGTTTTGGTTCCATTCCATGCAGCGCAGAATGGTGCAGTCTCAGGGCGACAACGCAGACAGGGACGATAACCTGCACGCTCTGCCGCTGCAGCAGTTGGGTAGTAACTGACATTTTTCGTAAGAGAGTGTTTCGCGGGGCAGACTGGACGGCAGTAGATTCTTGTCGTGCTGACAGCGGTGAAGAACCTCCCATCAAAGCTTGGGTCGCGCCTCAATCGCGCATCGTTACATGTTTTAAAATCTAGCATAATATGGATTGTAGCAACCCATCATGTCCAATGCCAGAGCATTTGGGTAGTCAGGTCTGAAAATGGCGAGTTTATAAAACGCGAACATAGTAGGTTTCCGACAGACGTAAGATTCACCATTTGCAGGACTATAAAACATGCCTATTGATACTTTCATTCTTTTCTTATTCACGACTGCCGTCGTTGTTTTTTCTCCTGGTGCGGCAGCGATTACCGTGGCCTCACAAGGCGCGACCAACGGAGGTAGGCGTGCACTGGCAGGTGTTTGCGGTGTAGCCTTTGCCAATGTCGTCTATTTTGTTTTGTCAGCGACAGGCATCGCTGCGCTGCTCATAGCTTCGAATTTGGTTTTCTCGACCATCAAATGGGTTGGGGTTGTGTACCTGCTGTGGCTGGGAATTAATGCCATATTCAGCCGCTCTGGAGTGATCAATCTAAGTGTTGCCAAACGGTAATCGCATTGGAGTAAACTCTTTTCCCAAGGGTTTATTGTCGAGTTCGCTAACCCTAAAGCACTCTTGTATTTTGCAGCCATTCTCCCTCAATTCGTTGATCCCGATCTTCCTATTCTTCTCCAATTACTAATCATGGGTCTAGCCACACTTGTTATGGATTTGTTTTCATACAGCGCTTATGGAATTTTGGGAGACAGGATTGCAAGAGGCGGCCTTAAAAGTTGGGTGGTAAACCTCATTAACAAAGCTGCTGGGGGCGCGCTAATTTACGTAGGCGTGAAAATGGCAAGTGTCAGTCTAAGTCGTTAGGAGTGCTGCTCCCCCGAAGCTTTCACTTATACATTTAGTTTACAAAATTACGAGCCATCTTGTTTTCGCAAAATTTGCACAATGCGATCATAAGTGACTTCCATTATCCCCCACATCCGAGCGCCACTGGTATTTACAAATTGTATTACGACCGTGTCAATATCTTTATGATAGCGTGCGATGGTTGAATAGCCTGGCAATAACCCAGTGTGCTCATATACATAGATGGAAGAATAAATAGTCTGTTCAGAATCAGTGAACAATGTGCCGTCATTCAGCGCCCGCAAGAATATGCCGACATCTTGGGCTGTCGCTATCATTGAACCCATGGGGCCTGTGTAATTGATATTCTTTAGATCGTCTTTAACACCTTTCATATACCCGCTCATGAGCTCATCCATATTGATCTCACCCATTGACGTGTAGGTGTGATTGAGGCCAAGAGGGTTCAGAATTTCTTGTTTTATGAAATACTCGTAATCATGACCCAATGTTTCTTTAAGAATTTCGCCGATTAGATAATAATTGGTGTTTGAATAACTATATTGAGCATTCGGTTTAAAATCGGCTGGTTGACCAGAAATAATTTCCATAACACCTGCTTTGTCAGAATTTGGCTTAAACCATGGATAGTTCTGGACATCGCTGTAATTGGGTATACCGCTTCTATGTTGTACTAACATTGCGAGGGTTATCTGGTCTGCATATTCAACCTTGCCTTTAAGAGAGGGTAAATATTCTACCAAGCTACGTTCTAAGAATAAGTCTTGTCTATCAGCAAGTTTTGCCACAACAGCTGCTACATATAATTTTGTAACACTAGCAATTTTGAACAATGATTGTTGGGCAGCGGGTATTTTGGCATCTCTATTTTTCCAACCACTGACATAATGTTTGGCAGGCTGACCCTTCTTATCTACATAGACAATAATGCCGTCTAAGCCGCGCTCCATTACATCATCTACTTGCTCTTGAACTGTTTGCGGCAAAGGTGTGAAATATACCCGTACTTGGTTCCAAGGCACGTAGAACATGCTGCCGATCGTGAGGATGATTGAAACTGATATAAAGATTTTTCGATATATATTCATTTTAGCTCTGTTTAGGTTGGTGTTGGTTATTCTACGTAATAAATCTGTTCGGGACAAGGTGCCTTCGTCGTAAATGAGATAGCCGCCTGTTGCCATGTTCTTGTGCTACCATGTCCAAGCGTAAAGCAGCGAGGAAAAACTGGTAGGGGCCATAAAAGCTTTGCGAAGTGAATGTTTTTAAGAAAAATAATGCAATTGTAACTAGACTAACGGGCAAGTGTATTATTTTAATGGGTTTTCCAGTGGCTTCAAATGCCAACCGCGCCATATCATTTTGGGTGAATGTTTCGGGCCCGCCAATTTGCAAATCAGCTAGCTCATTTGTAACTGCATAATGAATCGAAGTGGCAAGATCTGCCCCATGTATGGGGTTTAGGCGCTTTTCTCCATCGCCAAATAGATAAATCCTACCAGACTTTGCCATATTTATAAAATCACCCATGTCAGAAAAATAACCGCTTGGGGAAATTATCGTCGAGGCAATGGGTGACGCTTGAAGCTCATCTACAAATGCTTGTTTTGCGGCAATTAAAGCGACATGTTTCATTTTATGCGCGTTGAGCACATGAATGTAACAAAATCTCTTTACCCCAGCATATTCAGCTTCGCGTAATAGGTTTATATTGGCTTGATAATCTACATCCTGATAAGTCATCCCATCTTTTTGGCGGGTGATGCCAAGGGTGGATATGACTAAATCCACCCCACCCATTTTACCTTGTAAATCTTTTGGCTCTGTGCCTTGGCCTTGCACCATTTTATCGGCAATGAGGCCAGATCTAACGGCTCGTTTCGTATTGCGGCAAAGAGCATGTACTTCCCAACCCTGTGCCCCAAATTCGTTAACCAAATATCGGCCAAGATAACCTGTGGCGCCCGCTATAAATACGCGTTTCATAATTTTAATTAATCCTGTGTTTGAGTTTGGTCAACTTTAGCGGGGCGCAATAAAGCAATGCCGACCCAAATAAACCAGAGAATGAAACCAAGGCCAAATATGGCGCCGCCAATTTCGCTAAATGGTGGGAAAATAGTCGCTAGACCTGCTGCACCAATGATGAGGCTAAAATAACCCAAAGGCTTTGAAAAACATTTGCTTGCTAGAAAACCCAGGCCTAAAACAAGTGCCCATACACCGCCCGCAATTTCATTGCCTCCGCCTAAACCGTTTTCGATGGTATGAACAATATGCCAAAGTGAGGTGGCGGCTTGTGTGTCTGTTTCGTGTAGGCGTACAACCTCTGCAAAGCCAACATTTGCGACCATACCTGCGCCTAATACGAGTGTTGCCCAAATGCTGCCAAATGTGAGAGACAATTGTGCAAGAACTGGGGTTTTAATTTCTAATCGTTTGTATAGAACCACGGCCAAAACAGCTAAGAAAATGGCATTGACTATATAGATTACGAGATTCCAAATGTATATTAATGTTGAGTTGTCGACAAGAAACCCGACTTTTTGCAGCATATCTGCATCACTGTTGCCAGTGTTTGCTGGGGTTAAATATGTGAAGAGAATTGCCATGCCAAATAAATAGGTGGCGGCCTCTATGAGGGCTGCAATGCCCCCGATTTTTGCTATATTTTTCATGTGATTTTCCTAAAGTTTAGTGTTTTTGTTTGTGATGGCATTAATAAAACAGTAAACAAAACGAGGAAATGACCGCCCGTAACAGTTAATTGACATTTCGTAACATTTGCGATATTTCTGAATTGAGGGTGGATAAAGTGTTATGGGTGTTGGATCGGTTGCGGCAGGTTTTGCCCAAAATTTTATAGATTTCGCTGAGTTAAAAGGTGTGTCAGGAGATGTGTTGCTGAGCAATGCTGGCTTGACCTTGGAGGATCTTGCCAATCAAGACGCACGGGTGCCACTTGATACTTATATAGGCTTGGTAAGAGACGCGATTAAATTGACAAATGACCCCGCTTTGCCATTGCGTGTAAGTACCGAAACACGCATTGAAAATATTTCAATTGTCGGATTAATCATTCATTCATCAAAATCAATGCCCGACTCGATGGAACAACTTAACCGCTATTCTAAGCTGATGGTTGAGGTCGAGGTGATGAATGGTGAAGAGCGCTTTAGCGTCATTCCAGACCGTGGAGGTATTTGGATTGTTGATAATCGACCAAATCCCAATTCATTCCCTGAGTTAACGGAAACTGCTTTTGGTTGGTTTATTGGTGAGTTTCGTCGCCATTTTCCTGACCGCTCATTTGGCTTGCAAATAGAGGTAACGCATAAGCGCCCCGAACATGCCCAAAGCTATGATGAAATTTTTAGAATCCCGACACATTTTGAAGCCAATCGCAATGCAATGGAAATTGACCCCATATGGCTGACGACTGATTTTGTTGCTGAAACATCATATGTATTTGGGGTTTTTGCCGAGCGAGCGGATGCTTTGGTGAAAAATCTGGAGACAGAAACCAGTATGCGCGGGCGCATTGAGGCCTATGTAATGACCAATCTGCACCGTGGTGAAATTGGCATTGAAGATGTGGCAGCGGAAATGGGCATGAGCCGACAAACACTTTATCGACGGTTAAGAGATGAAGATGCGACATTTGTAAAAATACATGATGAATTGCGCCATCGTATGGCGGTCGATTACATAAGCGCTCGTAAAGTTTCTGTAAATCAGACAGCATATCTAGTAGGATTTTCCGAACCGTCATCATTTATACGCGCATTTAGACGATGGACAGGGCAAACACC